>SAKE01000055.1 GCA_004017275.1 Mesorhizobium sp.
CCCCCCTCTGCCCTGCCGGGCATCTCCCCCACGAGGGGGGAGATTGGCAGCTTCAGCGCTTCGCTCGACCCCGACCCTCGGCAACCGCCATCGCCACAAAAGCGCTCTCAATTGTCTCGAACCTCAGCTCCGGATACAGCACCCCGGCTTCCGGTGTCGCCGTCTCGAGCGCGGTCTCGCCGCGAATCCAGAATGCCCGCAGCAATCCGAGCCAGGGAGCCGACACGATCATTGCCTCCAGTTCCGCCGCGCTCTGGGGCACGATGCGCAGTGAGCGGCCGCTCACCCGGCGCCACAGATCGATCATTTCGTTCTGGGTGATCTTGTTCTGGGCGATCCGGATTTCGCTGCGGATGGCCGTGGGGTCGTCCAGCGCGCGCAAGGTGACCGCGGCGATGTCCTTCTCGCTGACGAACGTCGCCGGCACATTGCCTTCGCCATAAAGCGTCACCTCCTCGGGCGGCAGAGGCGCCGAGCCGAAGCGCATCAGATCGCCGAGCGTCGCCACCCAGGTCGAAAAGAAGCCGTTGGTGTAGATCACCGTATAGGGCAGGTCCGCCTCCTTGATTGCCGAAAAGACATCTCGCTTGAGGTCAAGCGGCGGGATCGAACCCGGAGCGGCGGCGGCAAAGTCGAGGCCGAAGCCAGCAGAGGGCACATAGCGGGAGACGCCGGCATCCCTGAGCGCGCGCACCAGCGTCATCTCGCTGGCCGAATCCACATGCACCGAGCTGATGACGCGATCCACCGCACCGGCGGCGTGGACAAGGCTGTCATAGTCGTCGAGATCGCCGACATGGATTTCAGCGCCGAGCTCCTTCAGCGGACGCAGCCGCTCTTCATTGCCGGCTGTTGCTGGACGAACCAGGACGTGCAGGTGATCGCCATTGCGTGCGCTGGCCTTCGCCAACTCGCTGCCGAGAAGCCCCGTCGCGCCGATGATCAGGGTGCTGGTCATATCGCCCTCCCGTTGCGCAGGACGGAACCGTCCCAATCGCGCTCCAAGCCGATATCGTGCAAGCGATGGTTCGAGAAGCGCGCAACCCGGCGCAGCGTGCGCCGGCGCTCGACGGCCGCCGAGGTTCTGAGTGCAAGGCCGCTTAACACGGCACTGATGGATTCGAGGGTCGGGTTCATTATTCGTCTCCTGTGTTTGCCTGGGCGCAAGCGTGCCGGTGCCGTCCGCGGGGGACGAGCATGACGATTGCTCACACTGTTTCTGGTCGTTCAGCGCAGCGGCGAGATGGAAAACCCGATCTGCATGCGCTGCTACACCTATAGATTGGAGATTTCCGGGCTGGACGACAAACGACTCTTTGTGCAGGATTTGTGAGCAACACTCACAGGTTGACCATGTCGCGCAGACTGCCGCCCCTCACCGCTTTGCCCGCCTTCGAAGCCGCCGCCAGGCATCTGAGTTTCTCGAAGGCGGCAGCTGAACTCAACGTCACCCATGGCGCGGTCAGCCGCGCCATCCGTAACATCGAGGACAGGCTGGGCATCCAGCTTTTCGATCGCGGGACGCGGTCCGTGCGCCTGACCCCGGTGGGCGCCGCCTACGCATCGGAAGTCAAGAAGGCGCTGGACCAGATCGCCGCCGCCACCATTGCCGCCTCTCCCGACCGCACGACAGGCGTCCTGAATGTCAGCACATCGGACGGTTTTGCCGGCCGCTGGCTTGTGCCGAGGCTGCATCGCTTCCACCGTGCCAACGCCGACATCGACGTGCGGCTTTCTACGTCAGGTGTGTTTGCCGATTTCGTCAGCGACGGCATCGACATCGCCATCCGCTACGGCAAAGGCGGCTATACCGGAGTGACCGCGGAATTCCTCGCCGATGAAGAGGTCTTCCCCGTCTGCAGCCCGGAACTGCTGCAAGGCGAACATCCCCTGCGGCTGCCCGAAGATCTCAGGCATCACAAGCTGATCCACGACGCCTTTCGCATCGACTGGGCGACATGGCTGCAACATGCCGGCGTAGCGGATGTCGACCACAAGCGCGGCGTGCGCTTCGATTCCGCCACCTTCGCCGTCGAGGCCGCGGTGCACGGCGAAGGCGTGCTGCTCGGTCGAAGCGCGCTTGTTTCGGCCGATCTGGCGGCGGGGCGGCTGGTCCGGCCTTTCAACCTCGAGCTGAAATCGGCGGCCCGCTACTACGTCGTCTATCCCAACGGTGCGCTGCGCCAGAAGAAGATCAGGGCGTTCCGCGACTGGCTGTTTGCCGAAGTGGCGGCCGACTGGGTTGGAATGCCCAAGGCAGATTGAATCCAGGTCCTGCAGGTTTGCGCCAGCACTCCCACCCGGACCTTCGGTCCGACCTCCCACAAGGGGGAGGTCGGGATCCCGGCTTTTCTGCGTCTCCACAAGTGCACTGTCGCATGGGTGGACAAGGCCCTTCCTCACCCTCCCCTTGTGGGGAGGGTCGCTGCGAAGCAGCGGGGTGAGGGTCCGCGCGGCGTTGCAAGGCTTGGGTTCTTAGTCCCCGTAGCAGGTGGTCCGAACGAGGGGCGAGACCCGTGGCTCTCCCCGAACCGGCCCGGCGCTATTCCTTGGCGCGATAGGCGTCCGGAACCACGAACACTTCGTCGGCCCGGCCATAGCCGCCATCGGCGACTTCCTCGACCAGCACCATCGTGTAAGGACGCACGCCCTCGCCGAAAAAGTCGACGAACATGGCTGTGGTTCGATGGATGAGGTCTTCCTTCTGCGCCTTGGAGAGAGCGGCCTGCGGCATCTTGATGTTGGCGAATGGCATGGTGGTTTCCTTGGTTTTTCGAGGGTGGGATTCAGGCTGTCAGGTAGAGAGCCAAGCCGGCATGTCAGCCGCCTCAGACCACGCCGCCATTGGCGCGGATGATTTGTCCGTTGACCCAGCCGCTATCCGGCCCGGCCAGGAACGAGACCACGCCGGCAATGTCGTCGGGTTGGCCGAGCCGGCCGAGCGGGATCATCTTGCCGATGGCCTCGATCTGCGCCTCGCTCTTGCCGTCCGTGAACAGCGCGGTCTCGATCGGTCCGGGCGCCACCGCGTTGACGGTGATGCGGCGCGCGCCGAGCTCCTTGGCCAGGATGTGGGTCATCGCCTCGACGCCTGCCTTGGTGGCGGCGTAGACGCCGTAACCCGGCTGGTAGAGGCCGACGACACTGCTGGAAAAATTGATGATGTGGCCGCCGTCGCGAAGCCTGCGAGCACCTTCGCGCATGCCGCGGAACACGCCGCCGAGATTGATCGCGATCTGCGTGTGGAACGACGCATCGTCGGTCTGCGCGAGCGGCGACAGTTTCATGATGCCGGCATTGTTGACGAGGATGTCGATGCCGCCGAACGTCTTCTCGCCGACCTCGAACAATAAGGCCATGCCGGCCGGATCGGCGATATCGGCCTGCACGGCGATAGCCTTGCCGCCATCGGCTTCGATGGTGCGAACAAGAGCCTCGGCCTCCGCGCGGCCCCGTGCATAGTTCACGATAACGGCGACGCCGTCGCGGGCGAGCCGCCGTGCGATCGCGGCACCGATGCCCTTGGAGGCGCCGGTCACGATCGCGGTTCTGGTTTGATTGGATGTCATGGAAGTGTCTCCGCTTGGTCGGTGACACGGATATAAATCGGCCCGCCTTCCGGATAATCAGCCGCCTATTGACATCACTATTCGGGAACTGCGAACAAAAGGCATGGATCATCTGGACACAATGCGGCTCTTTGTTCGCGTCCTGGAGCGGCGCAGCTTCACCGCTGCCGCGGCCGATCTCGGCCTGCCGCGTTCAACCGCTACGGAAGCGATCCGGCGGCTCGAAGAACATCTTGGCGCACGCCTGCTGGAACGGACGACGCGGCAGGTCAACGCCACGCAGGACGGCGAGGCCTACTACCGGCGCTGCCTGTCGATCCTGGCCGACATCGAGGATGCCGAGGCCGCCTTCCGCAATGCCGAGCCCTTCGGCCTGCTGCGCATCGACGCGAGCACACTGCTCACCCGCACCTTCCTGTTGCCGCGCCTGCCGGAGTTTCTCGCCCGCTATGTCAGGATCGACCTGCAGATCGGCCAGAGCGACCGGCTAGTCGATCTCGTGCGCGAAGGCGTCGACTGCGTCATCCGCGTCGGCGAGCCGCCCGACAGCGGCATGATCATGCGCCGGCTGGCTGTCATCCGCGAGATCACCTGCGCCAGTCCCGCCTATCTCGAACGCCACGGCACGCCCGTCTCCCCCGATGCGTTCGATGGTCACCAGGCGGTGGGCTTTATCTCGTCGCGCACCGGCGAGACGCTTCCGTTTGAATTCACGGTCGACGGCAAGACCCGCGAGGTTCGGCTGCCGGGCCGGGTCGCCGCCAACAATTCGGATACCGCCGCCGACCTGGCGCGGCTCGGGCTGGGCCTGATCCAGGCGCCGCGCTATCGCTTCGAGAAGGATCTCGCCGATGGGACGCTCGTCGAGGTGCTGGCCGACTACCCGCCCTCGCCGACGCCGCTCTCAGCGCTTTACCCACAGAACAGACAGCTCTCGCCGCGCCTGCGCGTCTTCCTCGACTGGGCGTCGCGCATCTTCGCCGAGGCGGATCTTTAATTACGACGCCGACAATCGACGCCTCATTCCCTGAAGGCGCGGCTGATCTGGTCCTGCAGCGGCTTGACGAGGTAGGAGATCACGGTCCGGTCGGCGGTCTTGATGAAAGATTCCACCGGCATGCCCGGAACCAGCTTGACCTCCCCGAGGCGCGCCACCTCCGCGCTCGTCGTGGCGATGCGAACGGTGTAGTAGCTGATGCCGGTGCGCTGGTCGGTCGTCGTGTCCGGCGAGGTGCGTTCGACGGTGCCGTTGATTTGCGGCGTGGTGCGCTGGTTGAAGGCCGAGAAGCGCAGCGCCGCCGCCTGGCCGACCCAGAGCTGGTCGATGTCGCTCGGCGCGATCTTGGCCTCGACCGTCAGGCTGTCGCTGTCGGGCACGATCTGCATGATCGTCTGGCCAGGGGTAATGACGCCGCCGATCGTGTGGGCGATGGACTGCTGCACGACGCCGTCCTGCGGTGCGCGGATGTCGATACGCCCGAGTTGGTCCTCTGCGGCGATCTTGCGTTCCGTCAGTTCGCCGACCTTGCTGTCGATCTCGCGCAGATCCTTGTTGACGTCGGTGCTGAGCTCGAGGTCGATCTGGATGATCTGCAGATTGATCTCGGCGATCTTGCCCTGAGCCTGCGCCAGGGCCGCCGTCAATTGGCCGCGCTCGCCGTCGAGCCGCGCCGACTCGCGCTCCATCGCGGTCAGGCGGTCGATCGAAATCAGCCGCTTTTTCCACAGCGCGCGTATGCTGCCAAGTTCTTCCTCGACAAGCGCGATTTCCTGCGACTTGGCTTCCGCCTGGGCCGTGTCGCCGCCAATCTCCTTCTGCAGCTGGAGGATGCGCTCCTGCAGCTGGCTCTTCTGACCGGAACGAGCCGCCCGTCGCGTATCGAAAACCTGTTCCTCGCCGGCGATGATCTCGGCGATCGCGGGATCGCCACCGCGAGCGAGAAGGTCCTGCGAAAAGGCGATGGCGTTGGCGCCCTGGCGTTCGGCTTCGAGCCGTGCCTCGCGTGCCGACAATTGGTCGAGGGCCTTGGTGACGACGGCGAGATTGGCCGCCGGCATGGTCGGATCGAGCCGCACAAGCAGCGCACCGCGCTTGACCCGGTCGCCGTCACGCGCCGCGATCTCGCCGACGATGCCGCCGGTCGAATGCTGCACGTCCTTGACGTGGGAATCGACCACGAGAACCCCGGACGCGATGACCGCTCCCGAAATCCGGGTCAGCGAGGCCCAGCCGCCGACGCCGCCGACCAGCAGAGCGACCGCAATGAGGCCGAAACGCATATAACGTCGAATGGATTGGTGGGAGGGACCGAGCATCGTTGATCCTCACTCACCCGCCGCCGCGACAGGCGGCGTCGCCGGCCCTTCGGTGGCGAGCCTGAGGTGCGGCACGGCGGCCACTGCCGGCTGCGGCCGTGGAAACAGCTTGTTGAGGACGTCTTCCTTGAGGCCGAACGCCTGGACGCGGCCCTGATTCATGGCGAGGATGAAATCGACCGTGCCGAGCGCGCTTGGCCGGTGCGCCACGAGCACGACGATGCCGCCACGCTGCCGCACCGAAACGATCGCCTGGAACAGCGCCTGTTCGCCTTCGGCGTCGAGGTTGGAGTTCGGTTCGTCGAGCACCACCAGGAATGGATCGCGATAAAGCGCGCGGGCCAGCGCGATGCGCTGGCGCTGACCGGCCGAGACGGCCTCGCCGAGTTCGCCGATCTGCGTCTCGTAACCGTCGCGAAAGCTGACGATGAGATCATGCGCGCCGGCTGCCTTGGCGGCGGCAATCACCAATGCCGGATCGGCGTCGGGCTCGAAACGCGCGATGTTTTCGGCGATCGAGCCGGCAAACAGCTCGACGTCCTGCGGCAGGTAACCGACGAAGCGGCCGCGGTCTTCCGGCGACCACTGATCGAGGTCGGCGCCATCGAGCCTGACCCTGCCGGCGGCAAGCGGCCAGGCGCCGACAAGCGCTCTGACCAGCGTAGACTTGCCCGAACCGCTCTGGCCGATAATGCCTACGGCGTGTCCCGCCTCCAGCGCAAAACTGGCGTCCTGCACCAGCAGGCGCTGCGTGCCGGGTGCCGCGACGCTGACGCCCTGCATGAAGACGTGGCGGTTCGGCATCGGCATCGCCATCGGCTCGGCGTCGGCCGGCACGGCGGCGAGAATCCTGGTCAGTCGCTGCCAGCCTTGCCGCGCTGTCAGGAAACCTTTCCAGTTGGCGATGACCAGATCGACAGGCGCCAGCGCGCGGCCGCTCAGGATCGACGCGGTGATTATGATGCCGGCAGTCGCCTGCTGCTCGATCACCAGCCAGGCGCCGACGCCGAGCATCGCCGATTGCAGCAGCATACGCAGCACCTTGGACACGGCGCCGAAGCCGCCGGCGATGTCACTGACGCTGCGCTGCTCGGCCAGATAGTCACGGTTGGCGTCTTCCCATCGCTTCGCCATCCGGCCACCCATGCCGAGTGCCGCGATGACTTCCGCGTTACGGTTTCCGGTCGTGGTCAGGCCGTTGCGGACGATGCCAGTCTGGGTGCCGGAGGTGACCGGCTTGCGCGTCAGCCGCTCGGCAAAGACGGTCAAAAGCACCAGCACGATCGCCCCGACCAGGGCTGTCAGGCCGAGAAGCACGTGGAACATGAAGATGATGGCCAGATAGAGCGGCAACCATGGCAGATCGAACAACGCGGTCGGGCCAGTGCCCGAAAGGAAGGTCCGCACGCTGTCGAGATCGCGCACCGGCTGCATGCTGTCGCCGTTGCGCCCGACCTTGAGCGGCAGCTTGAGGACGCTGGAATAGACACGAGCACCGAGCGTCTCGTCGAGGGCGCCGCCGATGCGCACCAGGATGCGGCCGCGGATGAAATCGAGTACGCCCTGCCCGGCATAAAGGATTGCGACGAGCACGCTGAGGCCGATGAGCGTCGGCACGCTGCGGCTCGGAAGCACGCGATCGTAGACTTCGAGCATGTAGAGCGAGCCCGCGAGCATCAGCACGTTGAGCACGCCGCTGAACAGCGCGACCGAAGCGAGGGCAGAACGGCACGCGGCCAGCGCGGCCGCGAGCTCGGAGCGTTCGCCCGGCCGCTTTATCTTCCCCGGCTTGCCGTCTGCCAGGCGAGCAGAGCGCGGATTCCCGGCAGACTCACGGCGAGAAGAACTCCAGATGTAAAGCAAAACCAGCGCGCCGAGCGTTCCCCCAAGAACTGCCCAGCGCGCGCTTGTTTCCAGCGCTGCCAACTGCGCCCCACCAAGAACGAGCATAAACACGCCGGTGCCGAGGATGAGCCTGAGAGATCTTGCCAGCAGTGTCATGCAGAACGCTTTCTGGCATCAGCCGCCATCATTGGCGTAGATGTGCAATATCGCCCCTTCGAACGTCATGCCGGTGTTGTTGTAGAAATCGAGTTCCTGGTGGATGAGGTTTCCGGCAAGTTCGTTTCCACCGGTGGCAGACTCGGCATCCAGTCCGACGTTCCAGGCCGCACTGCTCGCCTTCACCGCGCTTCCGCCGCCCCAATCCTCGAAGTGAGTGGAAGAGGTCCCGCCATTCGTCACCTGCAGCCAGTCGATCGCCTGGTCGAGATATTTTTGAGGGCTGTTGGGATCGGTAGAAGCGTCGCCGATGGGATTTCCGGCAAGGAAGTTGAGCCAGGTGGCCACCGCGTCGCGGGCAAGCACAAAGCGCGTGTCCTGCAAGTCCTTGGAGGACGCATCGATCACCTTGAGTGCATCGGCATAGGAGATGAAGAACGTGTCTTCATTCCCGGTAGTCAGTCCATCCTTGTCGTAATCACCGATCAAAAGGCCCGCCTTGTCGAGACCATCCTTGTGTGTGTCGTTGTTACTATCGACCGCATAACGCAGTTCGCCCGATGCGAAGTTCGGGCCGGATTTGTCGGCGCCCGCAACCCCGTCCCAGAACGACTTGCCGAGATTGCTCCAGAATCCTGGCGTGCGCACTCCGGGGCCGGCGAACGACGATACGGTTGCGGTATCCTGGGCTGTGACCTCATTCAGACTGTCATCGTCATGAGCGGCGACTTCGACGGTGTTGGTCCTGGAATCCGCTTTTGGAAGCAGGTTAAAGGCGCTGGTCGCCTCGAAGACCCAGGTCTCGTTGCTGTCGACCAGGTAGTCGCCATTGGTATCGCCGGACACATAGTGGGTGCCATGCGAACTGTTGGCCACGAAGCCGTTAAGCAGGTCGATGTCGTCGCCGGTATTCGCCGGCGTACCGTTGTCGTCGACGAGCGAAGTCAGCGTCAACGGGTCGAGCGCGCCGGCCGGGCTCGTGTTGGTTATCGCGTAGTGATAGGTGGCGTTCTGCGCCCCTGACTGAACGGTCTCGGAAGAATTGAAGATGCCATCATGATTGGCATCGACGGTCTTATCGATGGCAATCGATGGCGCGACATCCTTCACCGTCACGGTTGCGTCGTCGCTGGCGGGCGGCGCGCCGGTGCCTTCATCGTCATTGGCATTGACCACCACCGTGTTGGTGATGGAGCCGGCATTATGGGCTGCAATGTTGACGGCGGCCGTGAAAACCCAGGTCTCGCCGAAGTCGAGCAGCCCATCGTTGTTGCTGTCGCCGGTATGACTCGTGTTCAGCAGGTTGATGTCGTCGCTGGTGTCATTCGGCGTTGCATTGTCGTCGATCAGCGAGGTCAGCGTCAGCGGGTCGAACGCACCGGCGGCGCTCGTGTTCATAACCTTGTAGGTGTAGGTGACGGTCTTCGCCTCGCCTTCGTTGATCTCGATCGGGTCGACGGTCTTATCGATGGCGATCGACGGCGCGACGTCCTTCACTGTTACGGTCGCGGTGTCGCTGGCGGACACGTCATTGGTGCTGTCGTCGTCATGGGCATGCACGACCACAGTGTTGACGATGCTGCCGCCGGCATTTTGGGCTGCAATGTTGACGTCGGCCGTGAAGACCCACGTCTCGCCGAAATCGAGCAGCCCATTGTTGTTGCTGTCGCCGGTATGGCTCGTGTTCAACAGGTTGATGTCGTCGCTGGTGTCATTCGGCGTCGCATTGTCGTCGATCAGTGAGGTCAGCGTCAGCGGATCGGCGGCTCCGTCCGCGCTCGTGTTTGTCACCTTGTAGGTGTAGGTGACGGTCGTCGCCTCGCCTTCGTCGATCGAGAGCGGATCGACCGTCTTCTCGATCGCGACCGTTGGAGCGTGGTCGACACTGGCCTTGGTGATAACCCCCCACTCCTCAAACCCACCGTCCGATTGGTTGGGAGTGCCGAAGGTCGAATACAGATAGACATAGTCCCCGGTTGCGTTCGCGAAGAAGCTGGTGGGGATATAGACGAACAGATCGCCTTGGCCACTGCCTGCCGGCGCGTCCTTGCCGGCATTCAAGTCAACGGTAACGTCGCCGTCGGTGGCGTTCCCATCCATGTCATAGAGCAGTTGCTGGCCCTGAAGCGTCGGAAGGCTTGTGATATTCGGATCTGAGGCCGAATAGATCTGCAACGTGTTAAGGGACAGCAACGCTCCGTTCGCGCTGTTCGGCTCATTGGCGTCGAGTTTGAACACGTAATAATCGTGGCCATCTACGGTCACCACCTGCATACTGCTCAACAGAAGCGCGTTGGTGTGCTCCTGCTGGCCATCATTCAGCGGCAGTGGAGTTCCATCCGTGTTGAAGCCACTCTCCGTACCCTGCGCGCCAAGCACAAGGAACGTGTCGTAGTTGCCCGTACCGGCGTCACCTTGGGGCGCGGCCGCAAAAATAGTGCCATCTGTCAGTGTGTCCGAGGTGGTTCCACCGGTCAGATCGATCACGGTATCGGCCATTTTCTTAACTCCTCCTACGCCCGCAGGCGCGTTCCCTTGTTAGCCGCGCAAGGCGGCTGACTACCCCAGCCTGATTGCAACGCCTGCGCGAAGCGTTCGGCTGTCCGCAAAACGCGGCCAGTCGGCGAGCAATCGTTTCGTGACAAAAGCTTTGAACAGGGAAAGGGCCGACCGGGAGATTGCCTCCCGGTCGCCAGACACAGCTATTCGTGGACGGAAC
>SAKE01000056.1 GCA_004017275.1 Mesorhizobium sp.
CCTCCGCTCCCGTCGTTGTGCTTAGATGGTCAACTGCCGGGTGGTTTGCGTCAAATGCAATTTTTATATTTTTGCCATCTAGCGGCGAGATGCCCCTATGGGGTGAAGTCCTAACCTGCTTGATGCACGGAGATGAGCTTTCGGCGGCCTGAAGCGGCGATCTGGTTGCCTTTACCGTGCGTCTTCCCAAGCGTAATAGGCGCCGGCGGTGATCCGTCGTGATGGAAGGCGAGTGGTTTGGGTCAGCGGGTTTGTTTCGGGACGTCTGCGCCCCATTGTTTATGTCGCGAGTTGCGGGATGCGACTGAGGACGGTGCGCAGGATACGCTGGTCCGGGCAGGATGTCGGCAATGCAGGCGAATTTGGGTTTTCATCTCGACCACGCGGCCGTCGAGCTTGAGGAGCGTGAGCCGCAGTGTGGCTAGCTGGGCACCGCATCGCGCAGGGTGAGCATCAGATCCTATGAGGAGGGTGGACAGCGACCTGCGCTGTGGCAAAGTGAGGTCGCGGAACCAACACCTTACCCTGGAGGCAAGCATGCCCGTTGCAGCTCACCAATCCGAAGGGCCGACGGCTATCCGTATCGATCTTGGCGCAATCTTCGTCCCATTTCGAACTCTTATGTCAAATGCAAGCGGCATGGCCACGACTGTTCATCCCGCCAACAATGGGTGGTCCTGCTTAGATGCTATAGGGCGAGCGGCGAGGTGTGGCATCCTTCGGCGCTGTTGAATCCACCATCAGAAGGAGCCGCCCCATGTCGTAGTCTTTTGACTCAAGCCGGTCCCTTACCGCTCTCGAACAGGATAACACGATCGTCGCCGTCATCGAGATGAGCAAGGCGAAGTGGGTGATTGCCGCGCTTGTTCCGGGTTTCAAGCGCCAGCCGCTCGACATGGTGATCACCTCGCTGTCGCCAGTTGGCGGCGAGAAGATGTCGAAGCATTCGGTGGCGGCCGGCAACATCGCCGGACTGCTGGCGCGCTTTGTCGAGCTTAAAAAGAAGGCAGAGGCGCGACCGGGCAGTGTTCTCCGATCGTGATCCATGAGGCCGGGCTCGATGGTTTCTGGATCCATCGAAAGTCACGTCGTCGATGCGGCGTCGATTGCGATTTCGCGCCGGCGCCGTCGCGCAAAGACCGACAAGATCGACGGTGAGGCGCTGATCCGGGCGTTGCTGGCCTACAAGCTAGTCGAGCCACGGGTGTGTGCGATGCTTCGGGTAGCGACGCCCCAAAAGGAGGACCGTTGCCGCATCACGCGTGAGCGCAAGGCGTTGACGGACGAGCGCGTGCGCCACGTCAACCGCATCAATGGCCGGCTGTTCGCCCACGGCGTATCCGCCCAAGAACCAATGCATCGCGACCGGCGCAAGCGACTGGAGGCGCTTAAGACCGGCGACGGCTGAGCGATGCCTGCATATCTGAAGATGCAGATCAGCCGGGAACTTGATCCGCTCGAATTGCTGCTGGAACAGATCAAGGCGGTTGAGGCTGCTCGCGATGCTGTGCTCGCTGCCGCGCATGTCGTCTCCCCGGCACCGGCGATGCTGATCAATCTAAAATGCATCGGGCCGGAGTTCGCCGCCTTCCTGTGGTCCGAAGGCTGTTAGCGATACTTCGAGAACCGACGACAGGTCAAGCGCTCGACTGGCCGGTCGAGCGGGGCCTGAGGCGACAGCGCGGTCAGAGGCGTCTGTTCCTCGGGTTTCCAGACGAGGAATTGCCGCATACTGGTGGAGTGAGAAGTCATGGCGTTTTCTTCCTAGGGTCGAGAATAGGGCGCCAACGTCACCGAAGTTGCAGGTGGGCGATTTGCGATCCGATCTCGTGACACCGTCGCGGGTCGAGAAAAAGCAATGCGGGTCACCTCGTTGCATTCGTACACTCATCCCAGACGTTCCGAAGCATGGGAGCCTGGCGAAGCGGGGAAGACCACGGTCTTGTTCCCGTTGAGGAAGACGCGGCGGTGGAGATGAGCATGGATCGCGCGTGCGAGAACCTGGCTTTCGACGTCGCGCCCGAGCGATATATAGTCGGATGGGCTCTGGGCGTGGGTGACGCGCACCGTGTCCTGCTCGATGATCGGCCCTTCGTCGAGATCGGCGGTGACATAATGCGAGGTCGCGCCGATCAGTTTTACCCCACGCTCAAAAGCCTGCTTGTAGGGGTTCGCTCCTTTGAATGACGGCAGGAAGGAGTGATGGATGTTGATGATGCGGCCGGACATCTTCTCGGACATCTCATTCGACAGCACCTGCATGTACCGGGCGAGCACCACCAGCTCCGCGCCGGTCTCCTCGACGATGCGCATCTGCTGCGCTTCGGCTTCCCTCTTATTCTGCTTCGTAACTTTGACGTAGTGGAACGGAATGTCATGGTTCACGACCAGCTTTTGGTAGTCCAGATGGTTCGAGATCACCGCCACTATGTCGACTGGCAGCGCTCCGATGCGCCAGCGATACAGAAGGTCATTGAGACAATGGCCGAAGCGCGAGACCATGATGATCACCCTCATCTTCTGGCTCTCGTCATGGAAGGCGAAGTCCATTCCGAACGTCTCGGCGGTGTCAGCAAAGCCGTTGCGCAGCGCGTCGAGGCCAGCGCCATCTTCAGAGATAAAGCTCACGCGCATGAAGAAGTTGCCGGTCTGCGTATCGTCGAACTGCGAGCTGTCGGTGATGTTGCAGCCGCTATCGGCGAGGTATCCTGCGATGGCCGCGACGATCCCGCGCTTGGACTTGCAGGTGACGGTCAGGTAGTATTTGTCCATGGCGAGCTTGCTCGTGTGTGCGGAAGAGATCCATTCGGGCGTGTCAGGTAGAGTGCCGGATTGCAAGGGGCTCATAAGGTGAGCCCCTCAGGCTCGGACAGCCTATGAGCACGGCAGCAGGCGGTAACCGTGTTGGCGAGAAGACAGGCGATGGTCATGGGACCGACACCCCCCGGCACCGGCGTTATCGCTCCCGCTACCTCCGCCGCGCTTCCAAAATCCACGTCGCCCACCAGTTGTTGCTTGCCATCCCGCGCGATCCGATTGATGCTCACATCGATCACTGTAGCGCCCGGCTTGATCCAGTCGCCGGGGATCATCTCGGGGCGGCCGACGGCAGCGACAAGAATGTCGGCTCGACGGCAGAATGATGCCAGATCGCGTGTACGCGAATGAGCAATGGTTACGGTGCAGCTGTCATTGAGCAGGAGTTGCGCCATCGGTTTTCCGACGATGTTCGAGCGCCCCACGACCACGGCTTCAAGCCCAGAGAGATCGCCGAGATGGCTTCGCAGCAACATCAGGCAACCCAATGGGGTACATGGCACCATCGCATTTTGTCCCGTGCCCAGAAGCCCGACATTCGAAATGTGAAACCCGTCGACATCTTTTGCTGGATCGATCGCATTGATCACCAGATCGGCGTTCAGATGACTGGGTAGAGGGAGCTGGACAAGGACACCATGAATATCCGGATCGGAATTCAGCTGCTCGATTAGAGCAAGCAGATCGGCCTGAGATGTTTCAGTGGGCAGCTTGTGTTCAAGGCTGCTCATGCCAGCTTCGATAGTCTGCCGTCCTTTGTTGCGCACATAGACTTCCGACGCCGGATCGCCGCCTACCAGAACCACTGCCAGGCCCGGCGTAATGCCGTGTTCCTCCTTGAGCCAGGCCACATGCCCAGCAACGCTCGACCGTAGCTGCGCGGCGGACTCTTTGCCGTCGATGATCTGAGCGGTCATGTTACCTTTCCTCTAGCCGCTTCGCCGCCGTTTCCAGTGCGTGCCAGAGCGATCCGGCCGACGAGCGCGCGCCCAGCACGGCGATATGAGCCTCGCTGCGGCGGATGACGAAACAGCTCATATGCTCAAGCCCGGTGCGCGTCGCGCGGCCCGGGCCAAAATCCGCGAGATCGACGTTAACGAGCTTCGACAGCAGTGCATCGATAGGCCCTGTGCCGGCTCGCGAAACGATCTCGAACGCGACCCAGCCATCGGTCTGCTCGGTCACCGAGCAGCCAGGGGCGAGTTGCTTGAGCTCGGCGGCAAAATCCAGCTCGGCGCGGCCTTCCGCCTCGATCATCCACTGATCCAGCCCGGTCCACAGCGCGGCAACCCCCTGCCCTGCAATCCAGCGGCCTGGTCCGGGAAGAGCGAGGCCGAACGGCGTGGGCTCAACGGTTCCGCGGCGCAGCGCCATGGAGGCAAGCGCCAGACCCCCGTTCTCACGGATCTCCAACGCCCCGAACGATGCGAGGCGTGGTAGTGCGGCACCGAGCGCGGTGATGGGTCTCAGGTCACTCACGAAGACGTGCTCCTTCAGGATCGACAAAATGCGCCGGCACGACGCGCAGGCGCGCGCTTTCGCCTTCGAGCGGGTTCGCGGCCACGATCACCTCGCCCAGCCGTTCATCGCCATTCTCGAGGAAACCGAGCCCGATCATTGAGCCGACATGTGGACTGTAGCAAGCCGAGGTGATCCAACCCTGATCGGTATCGAATTTCCACGGTGCACCTTCCGCAAAAAGATGTGAGCCGCTGACCACCTTCCCGGCAGGATCGACGGGCCGCAGCCCGACCAGGCGTCGCCTGTCGCCGGCAAGGCCCTCACGCCGCGACATCACGGCGCCGACGGAATCCTTCTTCTGCGATACCATACTGCCAAGCCCGACCATGAGGGCCGTCGCCTGTCCGTTCAACTCAGGGCCGGCGGCGTGTCCCTTCTCGATCCGCAGGACCCCCAATGCCTCGGTGCCGTAGGGCGTCGCTCCGAGATCGGCTCCCAGTTCCATCAGCCGCTCGATCAATGCGTGGCCGTAGCGTGCGGGAACCGCAATTTCGTAGGCAAGTTCGCCCGAGAAGGAGATGCGGAAGAGCCGCGCGCGCAGGCCATCGCAGACGGTGAGCTCCGCGCAGGCCATAAAGGGGAAAGCCTCGTTCGACAGGTCGAACCCGTCAACGATGCGGGCGAGCAGAGCGCGCGACTTCGGCCCGGCGACGGCAATCTGCGCCCAGGCATTGGTCGTGGAGATGAGCTGGACGTCGAGTTCCGGCCACAGGCATTGCCGCGCGAATTCCATGTTGCGATAGACCAGACCGGCGTTTGCGGTCGTCGTGGTGACCACACAATGATCCTCGGCCAGCCGCGCGCAGGTGCCGTCGTCATAGGCAAATCCGTCTTCGCGCAGCATAAGCCCGTAGCGGACCCGGCCGACTTTCAGCGTGGCCATCATGTTGCAGTAGAGACGGTTGAGAAACTCGCCCGCGTCCGCGCCCTGGACATCGATCTTGCCGAGCGTCGTCACATCGCACAGGCCCACTGCGCCGCGCACGGCCCTGGCCTCGCGGTCCACGCTCTGGCGCCAGTGCGTTTCGCCCGCACGCGGGAAATATTGCGCGCGCATCCACTGGCCGACCTCGACGAACACCGCACCCTGCGCCTCGGCCCAGTGATGGGTGGGTGTGAGGCGGCGCGGTCGGAAATGCCGCCCTGTATCGCCGCCGCCCAGGACCGAGAGCGTCACTGGAGTGTAAGGTGGGCGGAAAATCGTTGTTCCAGTTTCCGGGATCGACCTCCCGGTCAGCTCCGCCATCACGGCAAGACCGGTCACATTTGAGGTTTTGCCCTGGTCCGTCGCCATGCCGAGGGTCGTGTAGCGTTTCAAATGCTCTACCGGCCGCATGTTCTCGGCATGGGCAAGCTTGATATCCTTCACCGTCACGTCATTCTGGAAATCGACCCAGGCGCGCTTCTTGCCAGGTACGTGGAAGACGGGCGCAACCGTGTAGTCTGCCTCCTCAGCGCGCGGCAAATCGGGCAACGATGCCGCGATTCCAAGTTCGCCCATCGCACGCTGTGCGGCTCGCGCGCCGGAACGCAAGGCGTCGCCGGTGGAAAAATGGCCCGCCGCCGCACCTGCCGGAATTAATCCAAGAGGCCCATTCTCCCCGGGCAGGAATGCCTGCAGCGGTTCATTCCAAACAGGCCGACCGCGATGATGCGAAAAGAGATGCACATTCGGGTTCCAGCCGCCAGAGACCCCGAGCGCGCCGCACTCGATCCATTCGGACCTGCCGTTTGCCTGAACCTCGATCGATTTCAGGCCAAGCCGGCCGCGTGAGCCAGCCACCATGCCCCCCGTGATCAGCCGGTAGTCACCGCGAGCCTTCGCGTCGGGGCGCACGTCGATGACGGCGGCGATCTTGACATCCTTGGCGGCCAGATCGCGCGCGGTGCGATGACCGTCATCGTTATTGGTGAAGACAGCGATGGTCTCGGACGGACATGCCGCCCAGCGATTGGCGTAAGCCCGCATCGCGCCGGCCAGCATGATTCCCGGACGGTCATTGTCGGCAAAAGCGATCGGGCGCTCTGTCGCGCCCGCCGCCAGGACCGCGCGTTTCGCCGTGATACGCCAGAGTGTCTGGCGCACACGCCCGTTCGCCTCTGGGAGATGATCGGACACGCCTTCCACCGCGCCATAGATGCCGTGGTCATAGACCCCGAAAACCGTGGTGCGACGCATCACGCGAATGTTCGGCAGGCTCTCGAATTCAGCCTCCAACGCTGAGATCCAGTCGCTGGCTTGCGCTCCGTCCAACGTTCTCGTCTCGGACAGAAGCCGCCCGCCCAGGCGGAAATCCTCGTCGGCCAAAATCACACGTGCGCCGGAGCGCGCCGCCGTCAGCGCCGCGGCAAGCCCGGCCACCCCCCCGCCGATGACCAAGAGATCGCAATGCAGGAAGCCCTTGTCATAGACATCGGGATCGGCCTGCATTGAAAGGCGCCCGAGGCCCGCCGCCCTGCGGATCGCCGGTTCGTAGAGCTTTTCCCAGAAGGCTTTCGGCCACATGAAGGTCTTGTAGTAGAAGCCGGCTGTGAAGAAAGGCGACAGCAGGTCGTTCACCGCCAACGCGTCGAAGCCGAGTGAGGGCCAGCGGTTCTGGCTTCGAGCCTCCAGTCCGTCGAACAGTTCCACCGTCGTCGCGCGCGTGTTGGGCTCCCGCCGCGCGCCCGAGCGCAGTTCTACCAAGGCGTTCGGTTCCTCCGAGCCGACAGACAGCAGCCCGCGCGGGCGGTGGTACTTGAAGCTGCGTCCCATCAGACGAACGCCATTGGCCAGCAGCGCCGAGGCGAGCGTGTCGCCGGGATTGCCCTGGTAGCGCTTGCCGTCGAAACTGAAGTTCAAGGTCTGCGAGCGGTCGATCAGCCCTCCGGACAGTCGTGTCATTTGCTGCACCTCGTCCGCGAAAGGGCGGCATCGCGGGCCAGTTCCGCACCGAGGACTTCATGCGTGACCGTGTCGCGCGTCACCACCAGCCATGACCGGTCGCCCTGCTCGTGGAACCAAAATTCGCGATGCACGCCGGCCGGGTTGTCGCGCAGGAAGACGTAATCGCAAAAGGCGGCCTCGGCATCGGGCGCGGAGGGATCTGGACGGTCGATGAGCCGCGCGTCGCCCAGATAGGTGAATTCCTGCGCATCCCGCAGGCCCAGAAGTGGATGTGGGATCAGCATTGGACCGCCTTAGTGGAGATTGGGCTGGGCACCGGCGCCGCGCTCGTCGACCACATGGCCGCGTGCGAAACGGTCGATGCGGTACGCACGCGCTGTCTCGTGGGGTGCGCCGGTGGCAAGAAGATGGGCGAAGGCATAGCCGCTGGCTGGCGTCGCCTTGAAGCCGCCATAGCACCAGCCGCCGTTCAGATAGAGGCCATCAATATGCGTGCGGTCGATGATCGGCGAACCGTCCATCGACATGTCCACCACGCCCCCCCACATGCGCAGGAGCCGCGCCCGCCCGATCATGGGCATCAGCGCCATGCCGCCTTCTGCGACGTCCTCCACCACCGGCAGGTTGCCGCGTTGGGCATAGGAATTGTAGCCGTCGATATCGCCGCCGAAGACAAGCCCGCCCTTGTCGGACTGGCTGATGTAGAAATGGCCTGCCCCGAACGTGATCACACCGGGAATGGTGGGTTTGAGCCCCTCCGTGACGAAAGCCTGCAAGACATGGCTTTCGATCGGAAGCCGCATTCCAGCCATTGCCATGACCCGGCTCGATGAGCCCGCCACCGCCACCCCGACCTTGTCGGCGGCGATATAGCCACGCGATGTCTCCACGCCACGCACCTTGCCGCGATCGAGCCGGAAACCGGTCACCTCGCAATTCTGGATCAGGTCCACGCCATGGCTGTCGCCGCCGCGGGCATAGCCCCAGGCCACGCCGTCGTGCCGCGCGGTGCCGGCACGCGCCTGCATCAGGCCGCCTTTGATCGGGAAGCGCGCGTTGTCGTAATTCAGGAACGGAACCATGGCGCGCAGTTCCTCCCGACCCAGCAGCCGTGCGCCCGCCCCCGCCAGCATCATGGCATTGCCGCGGCGGCGAAAGGCATCGCGCTGCGCATCCGTATGAAAAAGGTTGATGATGCCGCGCTGGGAAACCATTGCGTTGAAGTTGAGCTCCTGCTCCAGTCCTTCCCAGAGCTTCATCGAGAACTCATAGAAGGGCTCATTGCCGGCAAGCAGGTAGTTCGAGCGGATGATCGTCGTGTTCCGCCCGACATTCCCGGATCCGAGCCAACCTTTCTCCAGCACGGCGATACGCGATCGTCCGAAGGTCTTGGCCAGATAATACGCTGTGGCCAAGCCGTGGCCGCCTCCGCCGACAATCAAATAGTCGTAGGAAGGCTTTGGATCGGGATTGCGCCAGAGCGGCCGCCACCCGGTGTGACCCTTGAGCGCTTCAGCAAAGACGCGGAAGCCGGAAAACTTCATATCAAGGACTCCTTGGACTGCCGAGACTATGTCACGGCAAGGGCAGCGAGGTGTTTTCAAAATTGACTCATGTGTGCTTTTGCCGGACATGTGCGAACGATGTGGATGATAGGATTTTCAACGGGATGATTGACGGGAATCACGGCAGCCCGCGGCGATACGGTTTCCTGCTGATCGAAGGCTATGCCCTGATGTCCGCAGCCTCCGCGGTCGAGCCGCTGCGCGCCGCCAACCTGCTTAGCGGGCGGGTTCTTTACGATCTGAACTTCATGTCGGCCAAGGGCGGGTGGATGCGCAGTTCCGTCTCGGGTGCGTTCGAGACCGAACCTGTTTCACAAGCAGGCACTGATTTCGATATTCTCTTCGTCGTCGCCGGCGGCAACCCCCTCACCTATCGAGACGACAGGATCCTCGCTTGGCTGCGCCGTCTCGCCCGGTCGGGAGTGCCTTTGGGCGGAATCTCAGGCGGAGCGGCAATCCTGGCGGCAGCGGGTGTGATGTCGTCACGCCGGTTTACAATTCACTGGCAGCACATTGATGCAATGCGGGAGACGTATCCCGACGCACTCATCGAACGGCGGCTGTTCGTCATCGATCGTGACCGCTTCACCTGCGCGGGCGGCATGGCCCCCCTAGACATGACCCATGCGCTGATCGCTTCAGATCACGGTGTGGAATTGGCCCGTGCGGTCAGCGATTGGTTCATCCATACCGGCGTCCGGCAGGCCGAGGCCCCTCAGCAATTGGACCCAATACGCAGGTACGATCTGCGCCATCCCGCTCTGGTCGCCATGGTGGAATTGATGACAAGCCACATTGCGGACCCGCTGAAGCTGGGCGATCTGGTACACTTGAGTGGTATTGGGATGCGGCAATTAGAGCGGTTGGCAACGGAACAGTTAGGACAGAGCGTGATGCAGTTCTATCGGTCTTTACGGTTGGAGAAGGCCGACGAGATTCTCCAACAGTCAAACCTGCCGCTCGTCGAAGTCGCGCTGGCCACCGGCTTTTCCAACCGCAGTCATTTCTCACGGGCCTTTCAGGCCCACTTTGGCGTGGGTCCCGCAACCCACCGCAAACAGCGCGGCCAAAGCGAAAATTATCACGGCAGGACGCTTTTGGGGGGCGGTCAAGTGTAGACTAGGAAAGGTCTCCACAACATCGAGCTTCTCGTGGGCGAGACGAAAACTTTTTACGCAATTCCTCGAGCCGAGATGTTCTCGCAAGAGGATGGTCTGAGCGCCTACGCGGCAATCTGGCAGCCGAATAAAGCGAAGCTGTCCTCGTCTTCATCCAGACGGCATCGACAATCTTCGACATATCGTCGACGAGAGCAGGGCTACATGACACTCCCCCAACCCGCCCCAGGAAAATCTTCCGAGACCATAGCGGCCTTGGCCGTTTGGATACCAATAGCATAGCGTTACCCGAGATGTGCCTGCCCGTCCGTCTCGACGAATCACTGCAACGCTTCGGAAGATCGGGCCAGTTCACGCGCGGCGTCTTCTTCGGCATATCGCCTGCCACGTCGAGAGAGAGCAGCCAGAAGAGGCCCAAGCCCTGCTGCTTCGAGGTTGCCTATTGCCGAGAGGATCTCGTCCTGCCACCGCGGGTGAACGTTCTCTCTGCTGAGGCCCTTGAATTTCTCCCAAATCTGATCGGTCGATAAAGGGCGCAGGACATCCCCAAGTGGGTGTCGTACAATCATTTCTTCCGGC
>SAKE01000057.1 GCA_004017275.1 Mesorhizobium sp.
CCATTCACCATTCACCATTCACCATTCACCATTCACCATTCACCATTCACCATTCCGCCTTCACCAGCACGGCGCTCTCGAACTCCAGCACCTTGGCGCCGGTCGAATCGGAAGCTTCGCAGCGCAGCGCCAGCAGCCGCCAGCCTGGGCGTGAGGCGATCGGGCGGTGCGACAGTGCGGTGCGTGTGAAAGTGATGGTTTGCCCGGCATAGACCGGCTTCAGCCATTTGAGGTTCTTGAAGCCGGGCGAGGGGCCGAATTCCGGCACCGGGCCGGGGCCGCTCCATGCAGCGATCTCGGCGTCCATGCGGTTTTCCAGATTGAGTTTCATCCAGGTCGCCGTCGTGTGCCAGCCGGACGCGCAAAGGCTGCCGAGTACGCTTTTCTTCGCGGCCTCGTCGTCGACATGGAAGATTTGCGGGTCATATTTGCGGGCGAAGGCCTTGATCGCCTCCGGCTCGAATGTGTGCGAGCCGAGCGTGACGGTGGTGCCGATGCGGAAGAATTCGTCCAGTGTCATGCCTGATACCCCGCGGCGGCGCGCGTGAGGAACATGACGGAATTCTCAAGCTCGAAGACGCTTTCGCCGCGCTGGTTGAACAGCTCGCTGCGCATGGTCACGAAGCCGAGCTGCGGCTTCGATTTCGACAGGCGCTTGGCAACGACCACCAGGGTGCCGGTGAGCTGGTCGCCGGCCAGGACCGGCTTCTTCCATTTGACCTGATCGACGCCCGGCGCGCCCTGGCAGGTCGAATCCAGCAGGAACGCATCGCACAGCATGCGCATGAACATGGCGCAGGTGTGCCAGCCCGAGGCTGCCAGCCCGCCGAGGATGCTGGCCTTGCCGGCTTCCTCGTCGAGATGCATCGGCTGCGGGTCGAATTCTCCCGCGAATTCGACGATCTCGGCGGCGCTTACCAGCTTCGAGCCAAGGTCGAGCGACGTGCCCTCGACGAAATCCTCATAGGCCCATGTTTTTATCTCTGCGGTCATGGTCTGAAATCCGGCTCACGATCCTGCGATCCCCAGGGATCGGGGTTTCCGGATGCAGGCCGCAGCGCATTTGGTCAAGAGATTTCTATAGCGCCACATTGTGGCTGCATGGTCTCTGGCAGGCCAATCAGAGCCAGCCGCGGCGGCGGAAATACCAGAAGGGCAAGATCGCCGACAGCACCATCATGACAATGGCGAAGGGATAGCCCAGCTCCCATTTCAGCTCGGGAATGACGTCGAAATTCATGCCGTAGATCGAGGCGACCAACGTCGGCGGCAAGAAGATGACGGCGGCGACCGAGAAGATCTTGATGATGGCGTTTTGCTCGATCGAGATCATGCCAAGCGTCGCATCGAGCAGGAAGGAAATCTTCTGCGACAGGAAGGTGGCGTGGTCGGCGAGCGACAGCACGTCGCGCGACAGCGTCTTGATGCGCGCCTTGGTGTCCTTGCTCATCTTGGTGCGGGTCGAGGCATGGGCGAAGAAGCCTGCCAGCCGCTGCAGCGAGATCAGGCTGTCGCGGATCGAAGAGGCGATGTCCTCCTTGCGGCCGATGGCCTTCAGCAGCTCCTGGAAGTCGCGGTTGCGCTTGGAAACCTTGGTCGAACGCGCCTCGAAGATGTCGCGCGAGATCGCCTCGATGTCGCGGCCGGCGCGTTCCAGAATATCGGCGAGACGGTCGACGATCGCCTCCAGCAGCCCGATCAGGACGGTGTCGCCGCTGGTGCAGCCGGTCGCCACCTTCTCGGCGCGCTGCGGAAAGGTCTTGAAGGCCTTCGGTTCATGGTAGCGCACGGTGATCAGCCTGGTGCCGGCGAGCACGAAGGTGACCGGCGACATCAGGGGATCGTCGACCTCGGTCTGGGCTGGCAGCGTGGCAGTCATGAAATAGGCGCCGTCCTCGACGTAGAGGCGGCTCGAAATCTCGATCTCCTCCATCTCCTCGCGCGTCGGGATGGCAACGCCGAGCCAGCTTTCGATCCCCGCTTCCTCCTCCTTTGTCGGATTGAGCAGGTCGGCCCATACGACATTGTCGCTGTTTGCCAGGAGATCGTCGACAGCGCGGAGGCGATCATTGTCCACGACGAAGGCCTTGATCATCGCCGGTCTCCCTTGCTGGGGCCAAAGGGTGCGTTCAGATTGACGCGTCGTGTCGGATTGCACGGTTCCTGGCGCCAGCGCCGACCGTGCGCCTGCCGCTTAGACCCGTGGCATGACAAAATCAAGACAAGTGGCTGGCCGGCGGAATGGGTGCCGGCGGCTTGGAAGAACTCGTCGAGAAAACTTCGCGGGTAGCTCGCCGGAATGTTTTGGATACGCGGACGCTTCGGGCCTCAAGTATTGAACTTAAACAGCAGGATGTCGCCGTCCTGGACGACATATTCCTTACCTTCGTCGCGGGCCTTGCCGGCTTCCTTGGCCGCCACCTCACCACCCAGCGTGATGAAGTCGTTGTAGGCGATGGTCTGGGCGCGGATGAAGCCGCGTTCGAAATCTGTGTGGATGACGCCGGCCGCCTGCGGGGCCTTGTCGCCCTTGTGGATGGTCCAGGCGCGCGTCTCCTTCGGCCCGACGGTGAAATAGGTGATGAGGTGCAACAGATCGTAGCCGGCGCGGATCACCTTGTTCAGGCCGGGCTCGTCGAGGCCGAGCGAGGACAGGAATTCCATCTCTTCCTCGTCTGAGAGCTGCGCGACCTCGGCCTCGATCGCGGCCGAGATGACGACGGTGCCGGCGCCCTGGGCGGTGGCCATCTTTTCCACGGCCCTGGTGTGCTCGTTGCCGGTGGCGGCGTCGGCTTCGGCGACGTTGCAGACGTAGAGGACCGGGTGCGAGGTCAAAAGGTTGAGCCCCTGCAGGATGCGCAAATCGTCCGCCGAAATGCCCTTGAGCAGGATGCGGGTCGGCTTGCCGGCTTGCAGCAGTTCGAGCGCTGCCTCCATCATCGGCAGCACTGACGTCGCTTCCTTGTCCTTGCTGCCGGCGCGCTTGCGGAATTGCACGATGCGGCGCTCGAGGCTGTCGAGGTCGGCGAGCATCAGCTCGGTTTCGACCGTCTCGGCATCGGCCACCGGGTCGATGCGGCCCTCGACATGGGTGATGTCGTCATCCTCGAAGCAGCGCAGCACATGCACGATGGCGTCGACCTCGCGGATGTTGGCAAGGAACTGGTTGCCCAACCCTTCGCCCTTCGAGGCGCCGCGCACCAGGCCGGCAATGTCGACGAAGGAGATGCGGGTCGGAATGATCTCCTTCGACTTGCCGATCGTCGCGATTTTCTGCAGGCGCGGATCGGGCACCGCCACTTCGCCGGTGTTCGGTTCGATGGTGCAGAACGGATAGTTGGCGGCCTGCGCCGCAGCCGTTCTGGTCAACGCGTTGAAAAGCGTCGACTTGCCGACGTTGGGCAAGCCAACGATGCCGCATTTGAAACCCATTTTTGTCCGGTCCTATCGGGAAAATAGAAATTTGATCAGGGCTATGGGCGATAGGGGTGATCAACGTCAAGCCCTACGATCCCCTTGAAGCTCAGTCCTTGCCGCCGAAAAGCTTCTTCAACATGGCGGCCATCGGGCCGGATTCCGGCAGCTTGGCGGGCGCCTGCTGCGGGCGGGCCTGGCGGATGTGGCTTTGCTGTTTCGGGCCTTGCTGTTTCGGCGCAGGCTTTTCCGGTTCCGCGCCGGCTTTGCCCTGGATGGCGAGGCTGGCCTTGTTCATGAAGCCGGACTCGTCGCCCTTGACGATCATGGCGGCATTGTCGGCGATTGCGTCGAGCAGGGGTTCGAGCCATTCGCGGTCGGCCTTGGCAAAATCGCCAAGTACATGATGCTGGACCATTTCCTTGACGCCGGGATGGCCGACGCCGATGCGCACGCGGCGATAGGCGTTGCCGAGATGGCCGTCGATCGAGCGGATGCCATTATGGCCGCCGGCGCCGCCGCCGGTCTTGACGCGCAGCTTGCCTTCGGCAAGGTCGATCTCGTCATAAAAGACGGTGAGTGCGGAAAGCTCGAGCTTGTAGAAGCGCAATGCTTCGCCGACCGACTGGCCGGACAGATTCATGAAGGTCTGCGGCTTGATCAGCACGATTTTTTCGCCGCCGAGCGTGCCCTCGGAAATCAGGCCCTGGAACTTCTTCGACCAGGGCGAAAAGGAATGGCGGCGGGCGATTGCGTCCGCCGCCATGAAACCGACATTGTGCCGATTGCTGGCATATTTCGCGCCCGGATTGCCGAGACCTGCAAACAGCAGCATCGTCAACTCCGGGCGGGAAAGAGTTACTTCTCTTCGGCGGCGGGAGCCGCTTCAGGTGCAGCCACTTCAGCCGTTTCTTCAGTCTCCGGCTTCATCGCCGACGAACCGGCAATGGTCGCGACGGTGAAGTCGCGGTCGGAGATCACGGGCTTCACCCCGGCCGGCAGCTTGATCGCCGAGATGTGGATCGAATCGCCAATGTTGGCGCCGGTGAGATCGACGGTGATGAATTCCGGGATCGCATTGGCCGGGCAGTGGAACTCGACTTCGTGACGCACGATGTTGAGCACGCCGCCGCGCTTGATGCCGGGCGACTTGTCTTCATTGATGAAGTGGACAGGCACATCCACATTGACTTCGGTGTCCTTGCCGATGCGCAGGAAGTCGACATGGACAGGGAAATCCTTGACCGGGTCGAGTTGGAAGTCCTTCGGCAGGACCTGGATCTTCTTGCCGTCGACATCGATCGTGGCGATCGTGGTCAGAAACCCGCCGCCATGGATCTTGTAGTAGATGTCCTTGTAGGTGAGCGCGATAGCCAGGGGAGGCTGCTTGTCACCATAAATTACTGCAGGCACTTTACCGTTGCGACGAACTGCACGGGCGGACCCCTTACCGACCTGTTCGCGTGCTTCGGCCTTGAGCTCGTAAGTGTCGTGGCTCATGGCATTTCCTTTCGGTTTGTTCTGGAGCGCTCACGGTTGCAGACTGCCTGGACCGTAAACGTCGAAAGCCGCCGGGTGAGGCGGCCTTCCGCCGCGTTGCCTCCAAGGGTGTCTACGCGGGTGGCGGCTCTATAGCGGAAGGTGGCCGGAGGTGCAAGCCAAAGGCACGTCCGGCGTGGTGCAGCCCAGGCGGGCGCTATCCGCGCTTTTCGATGACGGCATAAAGCACGTTGCGGTTCTCGCCGAAGAACACCTGCGCCTCGACGGTGTTGCGGTCGACGCTGGCATTGACGATGTTCCACATATCGACCTCTGATCGCAGCAGCAACACCCAGTCCATGAATGTCTCCCGGTAGCCGGCGTCAGGAGTTCCCTCGGCGTAGTTCGCGAACAGGAAGGTCCCGTTTGGCTTCAACATCTGCAGGCACGTTTTCGTGAGTTTCACGGCGACGTTGTGGGCGAGGTAGTCGTAAAGGCCGGAGGCGTAGATGAAGTCGAACTTGCCCAGTCTATGGCCCCGCGTCAGCACGGTTCGCACCGAGCCGTCGACGGCCTCGATCGCGGTGCCCTGGAAGTCGCGCGCGATCAATCCGACGCTCTGGGGATCCTGGTCGAGCGCAGTCCAACGCTTGAGGCGGCCTTCCGCCAGGGCGACCGAGCGATTAGCCTCCCGCAAATGGCCGGCCGCGATCGCCAGGACCTCGGTTTCCGGTCCGTTCTTGGCCGCGATCTCATCGACATATCGGGTCAGGAGATCGCGCCGTTCCCGCGCCGCGACGCATGACGGAACGTTCTGGGTATGGCTGTAAAGGGCCTTGCCGATCTCCGAGGCGTTCGCCACGCTCTCTGCCACGTGGGGATCACAATAGATGTAGTCGAGCAACTGCGCGTCGCCGGAATAGCCCCTGGGCTTGGTGAAGGACCAGTGCGTCAGCGGATCCTCGAGAAAATACTTCAGGATCGGGTGGTTCTGCGCCACCGGTATCAATGCATGCCAAACGTCGGGATGAACCTTGGAACGCAGCGCGTTGAGGTACGACAGCAGGCGACCAACGATCTCGGCGGGGTCCTTGCTCTGTTCGACCTGCTGGTGTGTCGCCTGGAGAATGAGCGCCAGTTCCGCGCGAGCGGTTTCGAACGCTTCACCATGATGCTCGAGCTTTCCTCGAGGGAGGCTGCCGGCCAGCATCTCGGCAGTAATCAAGCTTTTGCCATCAAGAACGGTCTGCACGCCATCACTCCATAGTTAACAGTCAGTTAACTTATCGCGTAGAATGCTCCATTTGCCAATGTCGGGCCGGCGGCATTTTATCGGTATGATTAATTTCCCGCAAACCATGTTCGTTGGTTAGTCAGCTTCCGAGCCGGATTCCGGGTTCGAGTTAACGGAAACTTGTCTTGCGCGATTGCATTTGTTTGCCCGGCGTCGCAATCGCCGTCGCGTTCCAAGGAGCCGGCCCGCGTGGGGGCAGAAGCAGGAAATGAGTTCGGAAAACAAAATCCCCTTCAAACGGGGTCTATTGTGATGAACGAACACCTGTCATCCGTATTGGCCGATACGGTTGATGTGGAATCGTACGAGCCCCGCTACGAACTGGGGGCCGACGAGCTCCGCACCCTTTACCGCAGGGAAGCGCAGGCGACGCGAAGGGGCGAAGCCAGGCCAGGGCTTTGGATCGCCGTCGTCATCTATCTCTTGTTTTCGGCAACCGATCTGCTGCTGATCCCTGATGTGGCCGCCTATACGATCATGGCGCGCTTCGCGGTCGGATTGAGCGCGCTTTTAATCCTGGAAGCACAGCTTCGCCGTGGGGTTGGAACGGAATGGCTCGACGTGACTTGCGCCGGGGCCATCATCTTTGGCTATGTCGGTTGGTTGTGCCCGGCGGTTCTGGGTGCGGACAAGGAAAGCGTCTCCTATTATATGGTCTTTGGGACCATATTCATGATGAGCGCCAATCTCTTTTTTACGTTCAATTTCAAACTTTCTATAGTAACCTCTGCAATCATACTATGTATACTTTATATCGTAAATTATTTTGTACCTTCTACGTTGATTTACAAAATGGTATTTGGAACGTTCTACGTTTCCTGTTTCACCTTCACCTCATATGTGAACTGGAAACTGAATGAGGAACGCTACAACGTTTTCCTGAACGCCCTGGAAGCCAAGATCCAGCACAATGAGGCGACCGAACGCGGTAAGGCGTTGCTGAGATTGTCGCGGACCGATCCGCTTACGGGTCTGGAGAACCGGCGGGCGATCGACGAGAAGCTGCGCGATTACTGGAGCGACTGGCAAAAGGTCGGCACCAGTTTCGGGGCGATCCTCATCGACGTGGACTTCTTCAAGAAATTCAATGACTGCTACGGCCATCAAGAAGGCGACCGCTGCCTGATCCATGTCGCCAATGCCCTTAGCGATATGATCAAACAGTATAACGGCTCCATCGGCCGCTATGGCGGTGAAGAGTTCATCGTCCTGGCACGCATGGAGAAAAAAGAGCAGATCCTGGACATAGCGGAAGCCATCTGCAGCACGGTTGAGAACCTGGCGCTGACCCACGAACTGCGGCGCGACGGGGTCTCGATCGTGACGGTGAGCGTTGGCGCCGCATTCACCAGGACGCAGACCGGTGCGAAGCTGGAGAAGATCATCCACGAAGCCGATCGCGCACTTTATCTGGCGAAAGCCGGTGGCCGAAACTGTGCTCGGCTGTTCGACCCAACCGATCCCCAGAGCAGCGACGAGAGCGAGAACATCGCGGCCTTGCTGAAGATCGCGATCGGCCAGAATCTGGTTTCACTCGTTTATCAGCCTATCCAGGATGTCAAAACGGACCGGGTTGAAGCGGTAGAGGCTCTGATGCGCCTCAAAATGCTGGACGGCACATCGGTTCCGCCGAGCCTGTTCATTCCCGTGGCGGAACGAACCGGCGCGATCCTGGAACTCGGGCGCTGGGCAATAAGGACAGTATGCGCCGAGCTCTTGGCGGACGACCACGTCCGTGTCGTCAGTGTCAACGTCTCCCCGATCCAGCTCAAGACACCTGGCTTCGCAACGTCCGTCGCGACCATTCTGGGCGAGACCGGCGTCGCCGGCAGCAGGCTGGCCTTCGAGATCACCGAAGGGCTGGAGATGGAAATGCACTCGGACATCCTGCGCTGCATCAGCGACCTGAAGCTGCTTGGAATCAAGATATGGCTTGATGATTTTGGGACAGGCTTCGCAGGCCTTTCATGGCTTCGTCTGATCGATTTCGATACGGTGAAGATCGACCGCTCGTTTCTGCACGACTGCAGCTCCCCGAGCGGCAAGGCAATGCTGCAGGACATCATCACCCTGGTGCGAAATCGCGGCCACAAAATCCTGGTCGAAGGGGTGGAAACCGACGAGCAGATGGCCCTTATGCGCGAATTCGGCATAGACAAGATCCAGGGCTTTCATGTCGGCCGCCCCGCTCCCGCCGCCAGTTTCCAGGCAAAGAGAGCCATCCGCAAACGCCCATTTACCGTCCTCAAGTCCGCATGATGCCGGCGCCCTTCCGAGGTTTGGCCTGGCTGTCTTTTGGCCGCTATGGGGCAAAGCCGAGCTGATTGCCATCAACCCATGACAGGGCCGGGTGGTACGCACGGGCCGTGGACTTGCCGGTCGCCGCTTAACGCGTCGCGTAGCGCCTGGATCTGCCGGTTCAAGGCATCGAGTTCAGATAGCGTCATGCCCGAGCGCTCGACCAAGGTCTCGTTCAGACAATTGCACTGGACAAGCAGTGCGCGACCCGCTGCGGTCAGATCGACCTGTACCTGGCGTTCGTCGGTCTGGCTGCGCTGGCGGGTCACCAGCCCAGCCTGCTCCATTCGCTTCACCAGCGGCGTGACGGTGCTCGATTCCAAAGCGAGCCTATGCGCGATCGTGCCGACCGACATGCCGTCAGCCTCTGACAGCGCGTTGAGCACAAGATACTGCGGATAGGTGATGCCCATCTCGTCCAGCATCGGCTTGTAAGTGCGATTGATCGCCATGCTGGTGGCGTAGAGCGTGAAACAGAGCTGGTTGTCCAACGGGAGAGGCACGACGCATTCCTTTGCCGATTAAATCCCGGATTATGTACCACGAAAAATGATATCGCGATATATATTTTTGTAGACAGGGGTTTTGAACCGCGCTAGTCATATTGTTATCGCGATATTGATTGTCGCGAAAAAATAAATGGAGATTGAGATGACCAAGCCCGGCAGCAGCACGATTACCACCAAGGACGGCACCGAGATTTTCTACAAGGATTGGGGAACCGGCCAGCCGATCGTCTTCCATCATGGCTGGCCGTTGAGCAGCGACGACTGGGATGCCCAGATGCTGTTCTTCCTGGCACAAGGCTACCGCGTCATTGCCCATGACCGGCGCGGCCATGGCCGCTCGACCCAGACGGATACCGGGAACGAGATGGACACTTACGCAGCCGATCTGGCGGAACTCGTGGCGCATCTCGACCTCAAGGGTGCCATCCATGTCGGCCATTCAACGGGTGGCGGCGAAGTGGCGCGCTATGTCGCGAAGTATGGCTCCGGCGGCCGTGTCGCCAAGGCGGTGCTGATCGGCGCGGTGCCACCGATCATGCTGAAGACGCCAGCCAATCCTGGCGGCCTGCCGATCGAAGTGTTCGACGGCTTCCGCTCCGGTGTGGCGGCCAATCGCGCCCAGCTTTACAGGGATGTCCCGGCCGGCCCGTTCTATGGCTTCAATCGTCCCGGCGCGGCAGTGTCGGAAGGCGTCATCGACAATTGGTGGCGCCAGGGCATGATGGGCGGCACCAAGGCGCACTACGATTGCATCAAAGCCTTCTCGGAAACCGACTTCACCGACGATTTGAAGGCAATCGACGTGCCGGTGCTGGTCATGCATGGCGACGACGACCAGATCGTTCCGATCGCCGACTCGGCGCTGCTGTCGGTCAAGCTGATCAAGAAGGGCGAGCTCAAGGTCTACAAGGGTTTTCCGCATGGCATGGCGACGACCCATGCCGATGTCATCAATGCCGACCTCTTGGCCTTCTTCAAGGCCTAGAATCGTCCAGTTAGAGCGCTTCAGGTTTTGACGGAAGCATATCCTGCGTTTGCGAAGTAGTTTCTG
>SAKE01000058.1 GCA_004017275.1 Mesorhizobium sp.
CCTCCGCTCCCGTCGTTGTGCTTAGATGGTCAACTGCCGGGTGGTTTGCGTCAAACACAGTTTGTGTATTGTTAACATCTCGCAGTGAGATGGCCGTGTGAGTGAAGTCCAAGCCTATGAAATATTAGTTTCATTGGGTTAACATCTTGAACCTGCTTAAGGGCTGCCTCTCTTCGACCGCTCACAATCAATCTATTTCGTTTGTATCACAGCCGCAAAAGTGGATTAGGGCGGCGTTCTACCTTGGCCGCCGGTCTCTGCCCGGTGGGCAGACACCACTCCCGGAAAATCAATTCGGATCCTTCGGGAAAGGCTGCATGCTCTGGGGTCAATCGGTTCAGCCGGTTCGCAGGCCGCCGGCACGGCAAATCATCTTCATATCGCGTGCGTGGCCGGGGTTTTGTGCTCCGTTGTTCGTTGACAGGAGTCGAAGATAGTCTCTCAACGTTTTTTAGTAACTGCCAGATCTGGTGGCTTGCCGCTGGCCACGATGTGGCGGCACCGCCACCTCGGCGAGAAGCGAGTGTAGGCGGTATGATAATGCTAGTGCATTTCCTGCAAACTGCGAAACTACTGCAGTGGACGTATGACCGCACTGCCTCTCCGAAGTGCGGTGCGATCTTGCCCATTGGCTGGCCAACTAGATGTTTGATCCCAGATTTTGATGGTTCATCATCGTCCGAATCAAAGGATGCGCTATGGGCCAGGTTCTTCATGGGAGCGCCACGACGACAGAGGCGGTTCGTCGAGCGATACAGCATAGTCAAGAGAGCCTGAGAGCGCTGGCGAAGCGGTACGGGATCAACCAGAAGACTGTTGCCAAATGGCGGGAACGGACCTCGGTGGCCGATGGGACTGTCAGGAATTCTGTGCGCGAGGCCGGTTTCGTCATTGGCTGACGAACTTTTCGCCGAAGACGACGGCGAACTGGGTTTTGGCCTCGAACCACTCGCGCGGAGGTCGTTTCCAATCCTTGGCGCGTGGTTCAGGACCAGATATAACAGTTTCATTGCCGCGTCGTCATTGGGGAAATGGCCTCGGGTGCGGACGGCGCGGCGCAGTTTCGAGTTCAGCGCCTCGATCGCGTTCGTAACCGGTATGGTCATGACGGTGCCACCTGATCCCCGCTGAGATGAAAGGCTTTCGGCGTATGGTGCGACCATCCGGGACAGGGGCACCGGGAGCACGCCAAGTACGGGCAGGCCGATGTATTCGATGAGCTGCGAGCTCGCGTTAGTAGCTGGCCGCCCCTGCGACCTGCCCGGTTGCGCCGAGAGCGCGGATCCGTAGGTGTCGCGTCGCCCGCCGGCTCCCGACTGTTTGAGGAGGAGCCGATGAGACGCGTGATTGGGATGGACATCCACCGCACCTTTGCGGAGGTGGTGGTTTGGGAAGATGGCCAACTGCGCCATCACGGACGGGTCGACATGACCCGCTCGGGACTGGAAGGCTTCGGCCGCAGTTGCGACGAATGGATGAGGTTGTCGTCGAAGCTACGGGCAACGCCATGGCAGTGGTGCGGGTTCTGTCGCCCTATTGCCAGCGGTTTTCTGCCGGCGGTCTGGGTTCCCGATGAGCGGACGGAGCGGCTTCGCCGCTTCGTCACGCGGCGCAACCAGGTCGTGCGGCATCGCACGCGCGTGAAGAACGAGGTGCATGGATTCCTGCAGGCGCACCTCGTGCCGAAGTGCCCGCATGCCGATCTGTTCAACCGTCGGGGTCGCGCCTGGCTCGAGCGGCAGGTGCTTCCCGACGACGAGCGGGCCGCTATCGCTCGCCACATCCGCGAGATCGACCGCCTGGCCGAGGATCTGGCTGACCTCGATCGGGAGATCGCCCGGGAAGCGGTTGATGATGTGCAAGTCCGGCGTCTTCAGACGATCACCGGCGTCAATGCCATCGTCGCGAGCGGTATCATCGCCGCCGTCGGCGACATCCGGCGGTTCCGCGAACCGCAGAAGCTGGTGAGCTACTTCGGCCTCAATCCTCGTGTGCGTCAATCCGGTCTTGGCTTGGCGCAATATGGCCGGATCAGCAAACATGGGCGTTCCCATGCCCGCGCCATGCTGGTCGAGGCCGCCTGGGCGGCGGCGAAGGCGCCCGGACCGCTCAGGGCTTTCTTCCTGCGCATCCGCAACAAGCGCGGCCATCAGGTCGCAGCCGTGGCGCTCGCCCGCAAGCTCGCCGTGTTGATCTGGCATCTGCTGACAAAGGAGCAGGACTACTTCTGGGCTCGCCGGCGCTGGTGGCGGCAAAGCAGAGGCAGCTCGCTCTCAAGGCTGGCGCGCCGGGCGAGCGCGGTGTCGGTCGCCGCGGTTCGGCTTACGCCTACAACGTGAAGGAGTTGCGAAACAGCGAGAAAGCCGCGGCCGAGAATGCCGAACGTGCCTACGAGCTGATGGTTCGGCATTGGCGGTCACTAGGGCCGAAGCGGCGCACGGACGCCACAAACGAGGAACGACTATAACGGCTGCGCGGCGGCGCTCTCATCCTCTCACGCCGCTCTTTGCCACGTGGTCGTCCGTGCCAGGCGAACATAACATAAGCAAATATCCCGGTGCGACAGTCATCGCCCCGGTCCACTCCAGAAAGGCGCCGTGCTCGACGCAGTCAAGGCGTGGCCTGGAAACCTCGCAGCCGGCCATGGCGCCATCGCACCGGCCAGCCTTGACTGCGTCTCGACACGCTCGCATGGGAAATCCTGTGGGCCGGGACGAAGAAACACGCTCACCTGAGCCGAACAAATAAACGCACAGGAGTCGAGAAAGCCGAAATCACGCTTGTCGATGTCATCCGTGGTGTAGATGATCCGGCGCACGCTTTCGGGGAAGGCGAAGAACGGCACCACGTGTTGCCAGTTGCGCCGCCAGCTCTGGGTGATCGCCGGATACCGCTGGCCCCAGTAGCCGGCTTCGAATTCCTCCAGGGCCTTCATGCCGGCTTCGGCATCCTTTGCCCGGTAGATCGCGCGCAGCGCCGGCACGACCGGCTTGCGATCCTTCCACGACACGAACTCCAGCGAATGGCGGATCAGATGCACGATGCAGGTTTGGACCACGGTCTGGGGGAAGACGGCGTTGATCGCCTCGGGGAAGCCCTTCAGGCCGTCGACGACGGCGATCAAGACGTCGGCGACGCCACGGCTCTTCAGCTCGTTCATGACGCGCAGCCAGAACTTGGCGCCCTCGGTCTGCTCGATCCAAATGCCGAGGATCTCCTTCGTGCCGTCCGGCAGGATGCCGAGCGCGATGTAGACGGCCTTGTTGCGCACGAAGCCCTCGTCCCTGATCTTGACCCGGATCGCATCGAAGAAGACGAGCGGATAGATCGCATCCAGCGGGCGGTTCTGCCACTCGGCCACTTCCTCCAGGACGGCGTCGGTGACGGCCGAGATCAGTTCCGGCGACACGTCGATGCCGTAGAGCTCCTCCAGATGGCCGCGGATCTCGCGCACCGTCATGCCGCGCGCCTACATGGAGATGATCTTGTCGTCGAAATCGGGAAAGCGGCGCTGGTATTTGGCGATCAGCTTCGGATCGAAGATCCCGGCCCGGTCGCGCGGGATCGACAGCGTCATCTTCGACGTGCCCGTCAGAACCGACTTCCTCGAATGGCCGTTGCGGCGATTGGCGCTGCCGTCGGTGCGGTCGTCCTCGAGGTGCTCGTCGAGTTCAGCGTTCAGAATCCGTTCCGAAAGCGCCTCAGGTCGTCGAGCAATCCGTCCTTGGCAAACACCTCATTCGGATCGCGGCCGGCAAGCAGTTGGTCCAGAAGTTCCTTCTCGATAGCCATGTGATGATTCTCTCCTTTCCATCATCATGGCCTCGCGCACAGAATTCCTGACAGTCCCGTGGACGATGTGCCGACCGGTCCGAGAGAGCCTGGATCGACGGTGCTCTTGCCCGAGGAGGAGGCCGTCATCGTCCCCTTCCGGCGCTACACTCTGTTGCCACTCGATGACTGCCTCTACGCCTTACAAGCGACGATCCCACACGACGCGCTCGTCACTGCATCGCTGCCTGCAGCGCCACGGCATCAGCCGCCTGCGGACGTAGAAGGTGACAAGCCGGCGAAGAAGAAGTTCAAGAGCCATCCGATCGGCTACTTCCACATCGACGTCGCCGAGGTGCGCACCGAACAGGGCAAGCTGCACATGTTCGTCGCCATTGATCGCACCTCGAAGTTCCCCTTCGTGGAAACGGCCACCACCGCCATATCGAGAGACTTCCTGCTGCGCCTGATCGCGGCCGTTCCCTACAAGATCCACGCCGTCCTCACCGACAACGTCCTAAGCGCGGAACGAAATGGAGCCTGCAGTCAAGGTCTCTCTGTTCGTCAGCATGCCCTTGCTGCGTGACGTTGGTCAAGTCGTCGAACCAGGCGGCTTCCACCGGCAAGGGAAAAGGTCTCGTCCATAGCAAACACAGGGTCCGCACGAAGGCGGGTCCTCACCGTCCTCAACACGAGCTTCTGATCCAGGCGGAAGACCCGAACATTATCTACAGGGTCATCGAATCGATGCCCTCACGGCCCTAGCTGACAGAGGTTCTTCCACCTGGCACCCGCCCTTCAACGAAGGGCCGGTAGTCGGAACCACCTTTGACGACAGCGTGCACGACGCGGGCCATCTTGGCGGTAATAGCGGTCATTGCCTTGCGGCGTAGATCGGGATTGTCGCGATCCCGCGCAATGTAGCGTTCGAACTTATGACGGAAGCCATTCTCCCGCTGGCGGATGGCGACTTGTCCGGCGATCCACAGGGTGCGGCGCAGCCGAGCATTGCCGAATTTGGAAAGGCGGGTCTGGCCCCGATATTGGCCTGACTGCTGTGTCGAGAGGTTCAGCCCGCAGAACTTTGACGGCAGCTACAGTTCGGTGTGGCGGCATGCTCAGAGTTGGGCGGCGGATCGCGGCAGCGCCGAGGCCCACATTCCGCTGAGTTTTGCACCTGGCGAGGCCTACCGGTTCGACTGGAGTCACGAGATCGTCCTGCTCGACGGCGTGACAGTGACAGTGAAGGTCGCGCACATGCGGCTCTGCCACCAGCCGCATGTATTCGTGAGGGCGTATCCGTGCGAGACGCAGGAGATGGTGTTCGACGCGCATGATCCGGCGCCGGGCACGATCCTTTCCATTCCCCGGCGCTGAAGCTAGCTCACGAGCCGGTCGCCGACTGCGCCCGCTATGACAGTCTCAGGAGGACAAACAGCCGTGGAACGCACCGAGGTAATGGAACTGATGGGAGCGCTGAAGCTCTACGGAATGCGCAGCGCCTATGACGAGATCATGGGCGCGTCGCCATCAAGCGACAGCACGAGCCGCCCAGGATTGTCGGTGATCTCTTGCAGGCCGAGATATCGGAGAAGTAGGCCCGCTCCATCAAATACCAGCTCGCCGTCGCCAAGTTGCCGCTGGCCAAGGACTTCGACTTCGCCGGCACGCCGGTCAACGAACCCCGGATGCGCGATCTCGCCGGCGGCGTCTTCGTCGCCGATCATCGCAACGTCGTTCCTGGTCGGCGGAACAGGCACAGGAAAGTCGCATCTGGCGATCGCCATCGCCCGCTCACTCATCCGCAACGCCGCGCGAGGCCGCTTCTTCAACGTCGTCGACCTGTTCAACAGGCTGGAGGCCGAGACCCGCTCCGGCCGCCAGGGCCGCATTGCCGATCACCTGACCCGGCTAGACTTCGTCGTGCTCGATGAGCTCGGCTATCTGCCCTTCGCCCAGGCCGCCGGGCAGTTGCTCTTCCATCTCATCTCGAAACTCTACGAGCGCACCTCGATCCTCATCACTACCAATCTCGCCTTCGGTGAATGGCCGAGCGTCTTCGTCGACGCCAAGATGACCAGCGCGTTGCTCGATCGCCTCACTCACCATTGCGAGATCGTCGAAACCGGAAATGAGTCCTGGCGCTTCAAGAGCCGCTCTCAAACTGAAGCCGAAAGCCAATCAGCCGCGCCCGATCAGGCTGTGCAACCCCAACCAGCTCCGCCTGATCGGGCGCTCACCGCAGCTCGCTGCGCGCCTCGGTGGATAGGTGCCCAACATCGAGATCAATAATCAGCTCGAATGCCTGCCCAAGGTAGCGCATCTCTACCTGGCGCATGCACCTGGCCTTCCCGGAAACACCCAGAAGGCGCTCCGCCTCACGCTGGAGCTGAACGTAAGCCTGTTCAGCTGCCGTATCGTCGAGCTCGTCCAGTCGTGCGACGAAGGCTGATGCGACAGCTACTGACTTTTCGGCCAGAAGCAGACCCACGGCACTGAAAACGCCCGCTGCTGCAGGAACATATATGCGGCCGATCTCCAAGCTTCGCGCGATGGACGCCCCATGCACGCCGCCATTGCCTCCACAGGTTGTCCTCGGTTAGAGCCAGGCGACTGATACGTGTTTTGGACTTTAGGCTGCCATGTGGACGATGCCAATTGTATCTGTGTAGCCAGACAGGCAGTTCGGCGGCACGGTGATCGGATGTCGGATGCGATGGCATAAGCCCATTCGCGCAATGCTGTCTGGATGAAGCGCTCGGCCTTGCCATTGGTCTTGGGCGTATAGGGTCTTGTCCTGACGTGCTTGAGGCCGAGATCGCGGCAGGCCTTGGCGAAGGCCTTTGATTTGTAGCAGGAGCCGTAGCACCTACGGAATGAAGGAGCCGCGGCGACCGAGAGAGCGGTGCGCGCAGCTCGCTGCAGGCGCGCACCGCTGTCGAGGCGGCCATGGCCAGTCAAAGTTTCTCTAGAATGTGGAATGTTCACAGCCCATTCCGGAGAGACCGACCATGACCACTTCAGATTCTACACCCGCCGCCGCGGTGCTGGTAGCGATCGACATTGCCAAGGTGCGCAATGAAGTTCTGATCGAAGCACCGGGCCACAAGCGCCGGCGTCGCCTTTTGGTCCTCAACACCCGGTGTTGAGCACGACCATATGATCGAAGTGCTGCAGGCGTACGGCCGCCCTGTGGTCTGCGCCTTTGAAGCGACCGGGAACTATCACCGGCCGATAGCATGGCGCCTGGCTGAAGCGGGTTTCGAGGTGCGGCTGGTGGCGTCGCTGGCGCTGGCCCGAACACGAGAAGCGTTGCACAACAGCTGGGACAAGAACGATCCAAAGGATGCCCAGGTGATGCTGCACATGCTCAGGATCCAGGCGACGCAGGTCTACCATGATCCGCCGCGCGCCGGCATCACGACGTGCAGGAACTGTCGAAGACCCATGAAGCGATCGCCAAGGGCCAAGACCGAGATCCAGCACCGTATCCTGACGCACTACCTGCCACTGTATTTTCCCGAGATCGATCGATTCCGGGGGAACAGCCGCAGCGATTGGTTCTTCGCCTTCCTTCATGCCTTTCCGACGCCAGCAAGCATCACGGACAAAGGAGGAGTTTGTGACAGCAGCGTGGGATGTCGTCGGCCGCAAGGTCAGCAAGACACAGATTCTAATGGATATTTACGAGACGGCGCGCTCATCGATCGGACTGCCGCTGCCGCTTGATGTCCCTGCCATTCGCATGTTCCGGATGGTCATTGACGAAGCACGCAGCCTGATCCGGCAGCGCAATGAGATCGAAGCGCAGGCCGACGAGCTGTTGCGGCACAGCCAGGATTATCAGCTCCTGCGACAAATCCCGGGCATTGGACCGATCAACGCATTGACCATCATTGCCGAAGCCGGCGATCTTCGCCGTTTCACCCATCATCGCCAGTTTCTAAAGTTCTGCGGGCTGAACCTCTCGACACAGCAGTCAGGCCAATATCGGGGCCAGACCCGCCTTTCCAAATTCGGCAATGCTCGGCTGCGCCGCACCCTGTGGATCGCCGGACAAGTCGCCATCCGCCAGCGGGAGAATGGCTTCCGTCATAAGTTCGAACGCTACATTGCGCGGGATCGCGACAATCCCGATCTACGCCGCAAGGCAATGACCGCTATTACCGCCAAGATGGCCCGCGTCGTGCACGCTGTCGTCAAAGGTGGTTCCGACTACCGGCCCTTCGTTGAAGGGCGGGTGCCAGGTGGAAGAACCTCTGTCAGCTAGGGCCGTGAGGGCATCGATTCGATGACCCTGTAGATAATGTTCGGGTCTTCCGCCTGGATCAGAAGCTCGTGTTGAGGACGGTGAGGGCCCGCCTTCGTGCGGACCCTGTGTTTGCTATGGACGAGACCTTTTCCCTTGCCGGTGGAAGCCGCCTGGTTCGACGACTTGACCAACGTCACGCAGCAAGGGCATGCTGACGAACAGAGAGACCTTGACTGCAGGCTCCATTTCGTTCCGCGCTTAGGACGTTGTCGGTCATGACGCGGGCTATTGTGACGCCGAGGCTGGCGTAGCAGGCCACCGCCGCCTTGAGGAAGGCGATGGCGCGTTCTTCTTTCTCGTCGGGCAGGATTTGCGAGAAGGCGATGCGGGACGCGTCGTCGATGCAGACGTGGACGAACTCCCAGCCGGCGCCGCGCGACTTGCCTTTTTGCGGCTCGCCGGTGATGCGATGGCCGACTTGGCTGAAGCGGCCGAGCTTCTTTGATGTCGATATGGATCATCTCGCCTGGGTTCTCCCGCTCGTAGCGCCGGACCGGTTCGGCCGGCTCGCTATCGCTTAGCCGCGACAGCCCGGCACGCTTGAGAACCCGGCTGACGGTGGCGGGCGAGACGCCGACCTCATGGGCGATGTGCTTGCCGGTCCAACGTTGCCGCCGCAGCGCCATGATGCGCTCGGCGATCAACGCAGCGGTGGCCTGTGACATATGGGCGGGCCGCGAGGAACGGTCGATCATGCCGGCCCGCCCTTCAGCCTTATAGCGCTCGACCCAGCGCGCCACGATCTTGGCCGACGCCATAGACCCGCGCCGCATGGGCTTTGGAAAAAGCGCCCTCTATCACCGACAGCGCCATCTCCTCTCGACGCAGCGGTGTGAGACGGGCATTCTTGTGGATGTTCATTCGGACCCTCCGATAGATGCTGAAGCGTGGTAACTCCAGTCTCCTCGGTCCGGTCCGAATGGACAACCTCCCGAAAGCTCACAGCTAGCAAGAGTCTTTGGTGATGCTCGGATGCCGAGTCCACCACCACTGAGAGCCCAATAGACATTATTGTGGTGGGCGTTTGAATTGGCACTAGATATGGACCCACGAGAACTTGGAACGTTGAATACGACGGTCGCCTCTCATGCGGAGACACCTATGTTCGGAAGAAGACACACGAATGGTCAAGTGTTCCGGTAGCGCGGCGCGAAACACAGTGTCCGCCACTTGCTCGGACAACTTCTTCGGTGGCATGCGGATTGCAAGGGGGATGGTGAAGCGAAGGTCAGCGCATCACAACCTCGCCGTTCTGTTAATTGCTCCGCCTCAAGTGCAAATAGGCGTTCTCAACGTGTAAATTCTTTATGAAACTTGGCTTGTTGGAGCTACGCGGTATCGAAACCGGTAGAACAGTGCACCAGCAAAATGGAGTGGCTTCTTAACTGTTAAGCAGGCGCGTTGTTGATCGAGCTGCAGCAGGAGTTTGACGTCTCCTAATTCCATCTGCCAGCACATGGCCCTGGCTTCGCTTGAGACTATTGTGGGTAACAAGGCTCGCCCCGAGGTAGAAAAGCAGCCGTAGACTTTATTCGAAAAGAAGCGGATATATTGGAGTATACCTCAGTGCGAGCCATATCTGAACTCGCCGAATTCGTTAGCAGCTATCCAGCAAGTGCACTGCCTGCGGCGACACGGCGTACAATTTCGTTGCTCATTTTAGATCTTATCGGTGCCACGGCTGCGGGCCTGCGATCGCCGTTAGCTGATGCGGCCAGAAAATCAGCACTGGAAGCCTATGGCGAGGGCCTGATCAGCATTTGGGTGACCGAGGATCGTTCTAGTGTGGTCGGCGCCGCGATGGCGAACAGCGCTGCGGCAAGCGCGCTGGATATCGACGACGGTCATCGTGGCGCAGCAGGCCACGCGGGTGCCGGCGTTATTCCCGCCGCCTTGGCAGTGGCTCAGGCTGTTGACG
>SAKE01000059.1 GCA_004017275.1 Mesorhizobium sp.
AACACCCCTCATCCGTCTCGGCGCTGCGCGCCGATCCACCTTCTCCCACAGGGGGGAGAAGGGAAGATCGTGCAGTTCTCACCCCCTGGCCGCCTCTTCGATCTTGGCGATGTTAATCTTGTCCATCTGCATCATCGCCGACATCACGCGGCCGGCTTTGGCCCGGTCCGGATCCAGAAGCAGGCGCGGCAGTTGCTCCGGCACAACCTGCCAGGAGACGCCGAATTTATCCTTCAGCCAGCTGCATTGCGACGGTTGGCCGCCGCCTTCCGTGAGCCTCTCCCAGAAATAATCGACCTCTTCCTGCGTCTTGCAGTCGATCGACTGCGACATCGCCTCGTTGAACTTGAATTGCGGTCCGCCGTTGAGCGCCTGGAACGGTGCGCCGTCGAGCTCGAATGTGGTCATCAGCACTTTGCCCTCATCGGCGTGACCCTTGGGCCAACGCAGAACGCTCAGAACCTTCGAATTCTTGAAGATGGAGATGTAGAAATTCATGGCCTCTTCGGCCTGGCCATCGAACCAAAGGCAGGTGGTGATCTTTTGCATGTCGTGCTCCTCGGGCTGTTGCGGTTGCTGTCGCGGTGAAACGGCTGCCTCCGGGAGTGGTGCGATTCCCTTGCCGTTCGCCCAAGGACGGCCATTCGGCCCACAACCCGACAGTGGCCCGCAGTTTTTTCGCGGAATCTCGCTTTTGCGCACAATCTGGCGCATTGCAAAATTGTGGCCAGAGCATACTTGCGCGTCTATAACGCCTGCGGTCCGAATTCAGCTTCGCCGCGCCAGTCCTGGGCTGCGGCCAGCCACCAAGGAAAAAACATGCCTGCCTATCGCTCCCGCACCACCACTCACGGCCGCAACATGGCCGGCGCCCGCGGCCTCTGGCGCGCCACCGGCATGAAGGACAGCGATTTCGGCAAGCCGATCATTGCGGTCGTCAACTCCTTCACCCAGTTCGTGCCGGGCCATGTCCATCTGAAGGACCTCGGCCAGCTGGTCGCGCGCGAGATCGAGAAGGCCGGCGGCGTTGCCAAGGAATTCAACACCATCGCCGTCGATGACGGCATCGCGATGGGTCATGACGGCATGCTCTATTCGCTGCCGTCACGCGAGCTGATCGCCGATTCCGTCGAATACATGGTCAACGCTCACTGCGCCGACGCCATGGTCTGCATCTCCAACTGCGACAAGATCACGCCCGGCATGCTGATGGCCTCGTTGCGCCTCAACATCCCGACCGTCTTCGTCTCCGGCGGTCCGATGGAGGCCGGCAAGGTGGTGCTCGCCGGCAAGACACAGGCGCTCGATCTGGTCGACGCCATGGTGGCGGCCGCCGACGACAAGATTTCCGACGAGGATGTCAAGGTCATCGAGCGCTCGGCCTGCCCGACCTGCGGCTCCTGCTCGGGCATGTTCACCGCCAATTCGATGAATTGCCTGACCGAGGCGCTTGGCCTGTCGCTGCCCGGCAACGGCTCGACGCTGGCCACGCATGCCGACCGCAAGCGGCTTTTCGTCGAGGCCGGCCACCTGATCGTCGATCTCGCCCAGCGTTACTACGAGCAGGATGACGAGACGGCGCTGCCGCGCAACATCGCCTCGAAGGGCGCCTTCGAGAACGCCATGACGCTCGATATCGCCATGGGCGGGTCGACCAACACCGTGCTGCACATCCTGGCCGCCGCGCATGAGGGCGAAATCGCCTTCGATCAGGATGACATCGACGCGCTGTCGCGCAAGGTGCCGGTGCTGTGCAAGGTGGCACCCGCCAAGGCGGACGTGCACATGGAAGACGTCCATCGCGCCGGCGGCATCATGGCGATCCTCGGCCAGCTCGACAATGCCGGCCTGATCAACCGCGATTTGCCGACCGTGCACACGCGAACGCTGGGAGAGGCGCTCGACCATTGGGATGTTTCGCGTTCGACCAGCCAGAGCGTGCGTGATTTCTTCCTCGCCGCCCCCGGCGGCGTGCCGACGCAGGTCGCCTTCAGCCAGGATCGCCGCTGGGACGAACTCGATCTCGACCGCGAGAAAGGCGTTATCCGCTCGGCTGAACATCCCTTTTCCAGGGATGGCGGCCTTGCCGTGCTGAAAGGCAATCTGGCGCTCGACGGCTGCATCGTGAAGACCGCCGGCGTCGACGAGTCGATCCTGAAGTTCACCGGCCCGGCACGTGTGTTCGAAAGCCAGGATTCGAGCGTCAAGGCGATCCTGTCGAACGAGATCAAGGCCGGCGACGTCGTCGTCATTCGCTACGAAGGACCGCGCGGTGGCCCCGGCATGCAGGAGATGCTCTACCCGACCAGCTATCTGAAGTCGAAGGGCCTCGGCAAGGCCTGCGCGCTCGTCACCGACGGCCGCTTCTCCGGCGGCACGTCGGGCCTGTCGATCGGCCATGCGTCGCCGGAAGCCGCCGAGGGCGGTTTGATCGGCCTGGTGCAGGAGGGCGATACGGTCGAGATCGACATCCCGAACCGCAGCATCCGCCTTGCTGTCGATGATGCGGAACTCGCTGCCCGCCGGGCGGCGATGGAGGCCAGGGGCACCCTGGCCTGGAAGCCCGAGGAAAAGCGCAAGCGCAAGGTGACGACCGCCTTGCGCGCCTATGCCGCCATGGCCACCAGCGCGGCCAAGGGTGCGGTCAGGTTCGTGCCGGAATAGGTTCGCCTTCCCTTCTCCCCTTGTGGGAGAAGGTGGCCGAGCGCAGCTCGGTCGGATGAGGGGTGTTCCAGCCCGGCACCGACGGCTCTCCGTCCAGCACCCCTCATCCGTCTTGGCGCTGCGCACCAATCCACCTTCTCCCACAAGGGGAGAAGGGACAACCGCGCTGGACAGCGCGGATGGTTCTTTCAAGCGGGATGGTGACGGATGGATTTCGACCTTATCATTCGCGGCGGCACGCTGCCTGATGGCAGGATCGCCGACATCGGCATCGTCGGCGAGACGATCGCGGCGATCGAGCCGAAGCTCGAGGTCACCGCCGGCACGACGATAGATGTCAGTGGCAACCTAGTCTCGCCGCCCTTCGTCGATCCGCATTTCCACATGGACGCGACGCTCTCCCTGGGCATTCCGCGCATCAACGCGTCGGGCACGCTGCTCGAAGGCATTTCGCTGTGGGGCGAATTGAAGCCGCTTTTGACGCATGAGGCGGTGCGTGATCGCGCGCTTGCCTATTGCGACTGGGCGGTGTCGATGGGTCTGCTCGCTATCCGAACCCATGTCGATATCTGCGATGACCGTCTGCTGGCGGTCGAGGCGCTGCTCGAGGTCAAGAAGACAGTCGCCCCCTACATCGATCTGCAACTTGTCGCCTTCCCGCAGGATGGGTTCTATCGCTCGCCGACCGCACGGGAAAACACCATCCGCGCGCTCGATTTGGGTGTCGACATCGTCGGCGGCATCCCGCATTTCGAGCGCACCATGGCCGACGGCACGCGCTCGGTAACGGAGCTGTGCGAGATTGCGGCCGGGCGCGGCCTGATGGTCGACCTGCATTGCGACGAGACGGACGACCCGCTGTCGCGGCACATCGAACAGCTTGCCTATGAGACGCAGCGCCTCGGGCTGCACGGCAAGGTCGCCGGCTCGCATCTCACCTCGATGCATTCGATGGACAATTACTATGTCTCGAAGCTGCTGCCGCTGATCGCCGAGGCCGGCGTCTCGGTCATTCCCAATCCGCTGATCAACATCATGCTGCAGGGCCGCCACGACACCTTCCCGAAGCGTCGCGGCCTGACCCGGGTCAAGGAGATGCTGGCGCTCGGCATCCGCGTCGGCTGGGGCCAGGATTGCGTGCTCGATCCCTGGTATTCGCTGGGCACCGCCGACATGCTCGACGTCGCCTTCATGGGCCTGCATGTAGCGCAAATGTCGAGCCCGGCCGAGATGGCACGCTGCTTCGACATGGTCACCAACGTCAATGCGGCAATCATGGGGCTCGATCATCTCGGCCTGGCGGTCGGCAAGCGCGCCAGCCTCGTCGTCCTCGACGCCGGCAATCCGGTCGAGGCCCTGCGCCTGCGCGCCGAACGCCTGTGTGTCATCGCCAGAGGCAAGGTGGTGGCGGAGCGGACGAAGCAGGAGACCAGGCTGTCCATCGGTGGAAGGCCGGGAATGGTGAACCGGCGGCACATATCTGGCTAGATACAGCCGATTTCCGACGCTGGTCTTACGCATTGCTTGATTTCTCCTCGTCAAAGCAGCCGCTTCCGTCTACGACGCGGGCTTACGCAGGGAGGAATCGGGATCGGCATGACGCAGCCCGTGGCGCAGAATTCGACGATCAGGAACGTGCTTTTGGCCGGCATTCTGCTGATGCTGGCCGGCGACTTCCTGTTTGCGCTGAACGACGCCATGGGCAAGTGGCTGGTCGCTAGCTTCTCCGTCGGCCAGGTGGTGCTGATCCGCTCTATCGGCGCCTTCTTCGTGCTCGGCCCGATGATCGCCAATCAGGGCACGGCCAAGCTGTTTCGCATGGAACGCCTGGAGCTGCAGTTGCTGCGCGTGGTGATGACCACGCTAGACACGGCGTTGTTCTATGCCGCCGTCGTCTATCTGCCGCTTGCCGATGTGATGAGCTTCTACATGGCCGGGCCGATCTATGTCGCGGCACTCTCGCACCTGTTGCTCGGCGAAAAGGTCGGCTGGCGCCGCTGGATGGCCATCCTGCTCGGCTTCTGCGGCGTTCTGATCATGCTCAAGCCGTCCTCGGCGGCGTTCTCGCTGTCATCGGGCTTCGCGCTCGCCGGCAGCATCGCCTTCGCCTTCGCCATCATCCTGAACCGCCGGCTGCGTGGCACCAGCGACACCAATCTGGTGACATGGCAAACCATCGGCACGTTGCTGGTCGGCGGGGTGCTGACCATCGGCGCCTGGCAGGCGCCATCGGCGCTCGACTTTGGCGCGATGCTGCTGCTCGGCATCGTCTCCTGCGGTGCGCATCTGATGATCACCAGAGCGCTCAAGCTGGCGCCGGCCTCGACGCTGGCGCCGCTGCACTACACGCTGCTGCTATGGGCCGTGGTGTTCGGACTGGTGTTCTTCGGCGACGTTCCCGGCCCGCGCATCCTGATCGGCTCGGGCATCGTCGTTCTCGCCGGCCTGTTCATCTTCCATCGCCAGAAAGTGGTCGAGACCACGGTGCCGCCGGAAAACGTGCCGAAGGGCGTGAATTAGTCCAAGTTCAGCCCTGACGTATAGCCGCCAGATGCCGTGAAAACTCCGGCGTCTCCATCAATGCCCTGCAGCGCGCAAACCGCCCGTCGGCATAGGCGCGAAAATCATCGACCGGGTTGTTGTTGGCGAGCTGGATCAGCCCCCACAGCGTCCACAACAGATCGCACATTGCCTTGTAGATGACGATGCGGCCGCGCTCCGCCGACCTCGCCTCGCCGCCGAAATAGGCGCGCATCATCTCTTCATCCTGCGCCGTGTCGAATTTGCCTTCCACGGAGAGGTCGCCAAGGTCCCAGAGCGGATCGTTCATGCCCGAATATTCCCAGTCGACGATCCACATCCTGTCGCCCGTATCGAGAAAATTCTCGCACAGCGGATCGCAGTGGCAGGCGACGAGCGGCAGCGGATGGGCGGCCAGCGCCGAGCGCACGGTTTCCGCCTCGCGCACCACGTCGTGATAGCCGGCGGGCAAGGAGACATCCTTGGTTGACAGCACTTTGAGATAGTCGTCGATCATCGCGAACAATTCGAAGCGGAAAGGAAACACCGCGCCTGAATTGTGCAGCTTCCGGAAGGCTTCGCCGGCGCGGGCCGGGCTGCCGGGCCGAATCTTGAATTTTTCCGGCGACATCGTCTCGGCGCCGGCGATGAAGCGTGTCACCATCACTCCGGTGCCGGGATCGACATGCAGCACCTCGGGGCTGACCCCTGCTTTTGCCGCTTCGCGCGCCGCCACCGCTTCATTGGCCCGGTTGATGTATTCTTCGGTGCCCTTGCCGGGCATGCGCAGGCAAAGATCGCCAGCCTTGAAGACGAGGTTGGTGAGGCCGCCCAGCCGTTCCAGCGGCCCGGTGTAGCCGGCCAGCATGGGAATGGCGTCCAGTGCAGCACGCGCCTCGTCTGTCACCATGCCTGCGCCCCTACGCTGTTATTTGTCACGGCAACGGTTCCACAATTTTCGCGCTTTGGCTATCATCCTTGAAAGGCCCAAAGGATTGGCGGACAGGATAAAAGTGGCGGACAGCAAACATCAAGGCGCGCTTGGCGCTGCCTACGCGGCGAAGCGGCCGGAAGAGGTTGCAGCACTCTACGACAGCTGGTCGCAGACCTATGACGCCGACATGTCGGCCGCCGGCTATCGCCATCCGACGATCTGCCTTGCGCTGCTGGCCCGCCATCTGCCGCGCGGTGCCGCACCACTGCTCGATGCGGGGGCGGGCACCGGGCTGATCGGCGAATGGCTTGATATTGTAGGTTACCCACAAGTCGAGGCACTCGACATTTCACAAGGCATGCTGGACCAAGCTGCACGCAAGGGCGTCTATTCCGCGCTGCATTGCCTGGCCCTCGGCGGTCATCTGCCCTTTGCCGATGATGTCTATGCCGGAGTGATCTCGGCCGGCGTTTTCACATCGGGCCATGTCGGCGTCGAGGGGCTGGACGAGCTGATCCGCATCTGCCGGCCGGGCGGAGTGATCGTACTGACGGTCAAGAACACGCTGTGGGATGCCGGTTTTGCCGCGCGCATCGCCGAGCTTGAGGCGCAAGGTCTTATCACCCGTGTCGAGGAAACGCGCCCTTACGTCTCGATGCCGGGCGAGGCCGACACCGTGCCCAGCCGCGGTCTCGCTTTGCGCGTGAACTGAGCGAAAGCGCCTGGTTGGCGACTTCAGCGTCGCGCCGCCCCTCACCTGCCTGCCGGCATCCTCTCCCCGTATAGTGACGGGGAGAG
>SAKE01000005.1 GCA_004017275.1 Mesorhizobium sp.
CGCGCCGCGTGATGCCGGTGAGCTTGACCGGTTCGCCAGTCGCACGTCAGGGCATCGGCGCGTCGATGAAAACGAAATTGCGCTCCTGGAACCCGACCTCGCCGGCCGCTTCCGGCGTGGATTGCTCTTCCCCGACGAGGCTCACCTCGACCCACGCCCGGCGATGGCGGCACTTCATGACAAGCTTGCGACCATGGGTGTCAAATTCCACTTCGGCTGCGACGCCCGGCCTGTTTCGGGTTTCGCCCGTCAGATAGACTGCATGGGAATGGCAGCGGCCGATGACAGGCTGCGCGGTGTTCGCGGCGAAATGCTGATCCTTCGCACGCCTGATGTCTCGCTTTCGCGGCCGGTCCGTTTGCTTCATCCACGCTTTCCGCTTTATGCCGTGCCGCGCACCGATCACCGTTTCATGATCGGAGCGACGATGATTGAAAGCCAGAGCGCCGGACCGGTGACGGCGCGTTCCATGATGGAGCTGCTGGGCGCCGCCCATGCCCTCCATCCGGCCTTTGGTGAGGCCGAGATCGTTGAAACCGGTGTGGGTGTCCGTCCGGCATTTCCCGACAATTTGCCACGCGTCGAAACAGACGGTGAGATCATCGCGATCAACGGTCTTTATCGTCACGGTTTTCTCCTCGCCCCCGCCATGGCGCGCCAGGCTGCCGACCTGGTTTTCAGTCAAGACAGAACCAAGGAGCATGCTCATGAAACTGATGGTCAACGGCGAGGCGCGTGAGATTGCCGCCACCACGCTGGCCGAGTTGCTTGCCGCGCTCGACTATGAGGGCGATTGGCTCGCCACCGCCGTCAACGGCGACCTCGTGCACAAAGCCAACCGCACGGAGTTCCAGTTGAGCGACGGCGACCGGATCGAAATCCTCTCGCCCATGCAGGGCGGCTAGCATGTTGGAGCTTTATGGAACCGAGCTTTCGTCGCGCCTGCTTCTCGGCACCGCTCAATATCCTTCGCCGGCCATCCTTGCCGATGCAGTCAAGGCGTCGGGCACGTCGGTGGTGACCGTCTCGTTGCGGCGTGAGATGGCGGGCGGTAGAGCCGGCGAACAATTCTGGTCGTTGATCCGCTCGCTGGGCGCCAGAATCCTGCCCAATACCGCCGGCTGCCTCTCCGTCAAGGAAGCCGTCACCACCGCGAAAATGGCGCGCGAGGTCTTCGGCACCAACTGGATCAAGCTCGAAGTGATCGGCAATCACGACACGCTACAGCCGGATGTGTTCGGTCTGGTTGAAGCCGCCCGCATCCTGTGCGAAGACGGTTTTGCGGTATTCCCTTACACCACCGACGACCTTATTGTCGCAGAGCGGCTGCTTGCGGCGGGCTGCAAGGTCTTGATGCCCTGGTGCGCACCGATCGGTTCCGCCCTCGGGCCGATCAACATCATGGCGCTGCGCTCGATGCGCGGATATTTCCCTGGCGTCCCGCTGATTGTGGATGCGGGGCTCGGACGGCCGTCGCACGCGGCCACCGTCATGGAACTCGGCTTTGACGCCGTGCTCCTGAACACAGCAGTCGCCAAGGCGGCATATCCGGTCGGCATGGCGCGTGCTTTCGGTAAGGCGGTCGAAGCCGGTCGTGAAGCCCACGCATCGGGTCTTCTCGAGCCGCGCGACGTCGCCGTGCCATCGACGCCGACGATCGGCAGGGCCGTTCTTTCATGAATCTCGATCCCTTCTACCTAATCGTCGACAGCGCCACCTGGATCGAAAGGTTGGCGCCGCTCGGCGTCAAGCTGGTTCAGCTTCGCATCAAAACGATGGATGAAACCGGGCTGCGCGCGGAGATCCGCAGGTCGAAGGCCTTGTGTGTCCAACACAAAAGCCAGCTCATCATCAATGATCATTGGCGGCTGGCGATCGAGGAAGGCTGCGACTTCGTTCATCTCGGCCAAGAGGATTTGCAGACCGCCGACCTCTCGCGGATAAGGGCGGCCGGTGTAAGGCTCGGACTGAGCACCCATGATGATATCGAACTGGAAACGGCTATGGCCGCCAGGCCCGACTATATCGCGCTCGGCCCCATCTATCCAACCATTCTGAAGAAGATGAAATGGGCGCCGCAAGGGGTCGAACGGATCAGCGGATGGAAGCGCCGGGTCGCACCGGTTCCTTTGGTCGCCATTGGTGGCCTCAACCCTGACCGACTCGACGGTGTCTTTGCGGCCGGTGCGGACAGCGCGGCGGTGGTCACCGACATCACATTGAATGCCGATCCCCAAGCGCGCACGCGAGAATGGATCGAAAAGACAGATCGATGGCGCTGAGGCGAGAACCGCATGTGCTTGTCGTCGGCGGATCCGACTCCAGCGGCGGAGCCGGAATTGCGCGCGACATCGAAACGATCTCTTCGATTGGCGTGCGGACATGCCTTGCGGTCACCGCGCTGACGGTGCAGACGCACGAAGCCGTCATGGAAATCCATCCTTCGCAACCCCGCCTGGTGGCCGATCAGATGCGCGCCGCGCTGCAAGCCAACGAGGTGGCTGCCGTCAAGATCGGCATGCTGGCGACGGCCGAGATCATCGTTGCCGTTGCCGCAGTGCTGCGCGAGAATCCGCAGGTGCCGGCGATACTGGACCCGGTGCTGGCCTCGACATCAGGCCGGACGCTTCTGGAAGCCGGCGCCACCGCCGTCATGAAGCGGAATCTGATGCCGCTTTGCCGCCTGGTCACACCCAACCTCATCGAGCTGGCGCTCCTGGTTGGCTCGGAACTGGCAGTGGATGACGACGGCGCACTGTTGCAAGGCCACGAATTGCTGGCGGCCGGAGCGCAGGCCCTGCTGATCAAGGGCGGCCATGCATCGGGACCTCGATCAACCGATATTCTGTTGCGCCACGATCAAGAACCAATCCGCTTCGACACACCGCGTCTGGCTACGTCGATGCGCGGGACGGGATGCATGCTGGCCAGTGCGATTGCGGCGCATATGGCGAATGCGAGCCCACTCGAAGACGGCGTGCGCGAAGGCAAGCTGTTTGTTTTCGGGAAACTGCAGAAGAATGCAGCCATGTGAGTGATCGCTTTTGCGCCGATCACTCGCAAGAGCTGGACTGGCGACCACGCTTGTCCAACGAAAACGAGTTCAGGAGCTTTGCAAGGACCGGAAGAGCTGTCCCCTTTTTTCGGCATCTGCGGAAAAGTCTTTCAGCCAAACCCGACTATTATGGTCTTCCTGTCGTATTTCTGAATGCCATTGCACGGTAGAGTGACTGGACTTCATCGCATTCGTGGCACGGGAAGGGCAGCCGGCCATCGTACAAGCTGAGGCACCACAAGACGGCGCAGACCGTCACGCTCTAAAGAAGACGTCACTTTCCAGGGGAATCTTCATCAGGGGTCCGGCAATCGGGAGGTTCGGCCGGGTGAATGGACGACGGCTATGACTCGCTCAGGAGATAGATGGCACGATCCGGGCCAGGCACCTGCACGGATCGCCTCCCAAAAATGGCAGGCCGGTCCCGGTACCGAGACGCCGTCTCGAGATTTTCGCGGCCGTGGTGGCTTCGCCGTCTGTCGACCGCAGGGCGATGGGTGTAGCAGATGAGTGTGCGCCTGCCAGCGAAAGGGCATAGCGGCCTCCGCAAAACGGCGGCGGCTATAAAAAGCGCACTCGATGCGAATTTCGTCACGACCACCGCCTGTCCTGACGATTTTGCGAACGGCCCGCCGTCCTCGCGCGTCCCGCTCCGTCAGACTGCTCGTCGGTAAGTCCACAGCTGTGCGGGCGGGATGTTGCGGACGACGAAATCATAGTGGGACACGACATAGCGGTCGGGCATTTTGATCACCGGCGACAACGGTCCGTAAGTGATCTGAATCACAGGTCTTCCAGCAGGAATGCGGGCCAGCAAATCCTCAAGCAGGCCGACACGCTGTTCCATTGGAAAGCTCAACAGCGGCACCGCACTTATCACACAGTCGAATTGCTCCCCGCGCCGCTCGGCAAGCACTTCCTCCAACGCGAACGCATCGCCCAATCGAAAATCCACGCCCGGAAAGGCTCGCGTCAGGCGCTCATAGAAATCCTTGGAATACTCGACCGAAACCAGTTGTTGCGGCTTGATGCCTCTTTCCAGGATTGCCTTGGTAATGACGCCGGTTCCGGCGCCAAGTTCAAGAACCGGCAATCCGGATGCCGGATCGATGACGCTTGCCATACGACGCGCGGCATGAACGGACGTTGGCATCAGCGCGCCCACTCGTTTCTTGTCCTTCTGCCAGCCCTTGAAGAATTGCACTTCTTCTTCGAACTTCCTGCCGAGGCGCTCCTTCAATCGAAACACCATATCCACTCCCTGCTCCGGCCATTTGTCTGGGTCATTTTGACGACGCACCTTTGTACAAGCCTTGCGGCATTCTCAATCATGCGGCATTGGCTGCCGCGAGCAGCTCGCCTTGGCGCTGCCCGGGCAGAACTCCAACGTTATCGATAAGCCGCGTCCCGCCAAGCCAGGCGGCGACGATTAGGTGGGCCGGTCGATCCGCGGCGGAAAGCGGTGACAGGTCATGGTCTGCCCGTAGCTCGAGATACTCGACCTCGTCGTAACCGGCAGCGAGGATCGCTTGCCTGGCCTCGGCAAGCACAAGCTCGGCTGGCAATCCTGCCGACAATCGCCCGGCCGAAGCCGACAGGACTTCGGCGAGCCTTGGCGCTGCTAAGCGCTGTTCGGCCGAAAGCCTGACATTGCGCGACGACATTGCCAGGCCGTCGGCTTCACGGACCGTTGGACATGCTACAATCTCGATTGGAATGTCGAGATCGCGGACGAGCCGGCGAACGACGTGCAGTTGCTGGAAATCCTTCTCGCCGAAGAAGGCGAGATCAGCACGCGTCTGTAGAAAGAGCTTGGCGACGACGGTTGCCACGCCGTCGAAATGGCCCGGACGGAACGCGCCGCACAGGCCATCGCTCACCCCACTGACTGAGATCGTGGTGGCGAAATCTTCCGGATACATGTCCGCTGCATTTGGCGCGTAGAGCAGATGAGCGCCGAGCGGCGCAAGCTTGGCGGCATCGTCATGCTCAGTGCGCGGGTAGGCCACGAGATCGGCCGCGCTGTTAAACTGTTTCGGGTTGACGAAGAGCGTCACGATAACCCGGTCCGCCTTGGCGAGCGCGGCACGCACCAGGCTCAGATGGCCTTCATGCAAGGCACCCATGGTCGGCACGACAGCGACCTTGAGGCCATTCTGCCGCCATGCGGCCACAGCCATGCGCAACTCGGCGACGGTTCGTGCGATCGGAATGCTCATGCGCCTTCTCCACCATTGACCGTCCTTGGCGCATCGCCGAACAGATGCTCGGCGGCTGGAAAGCGGCGGTCGCGCACTTCCTGCGCATAGACCGCAATCGCCTCCCCGGCGATCTCACTGAGTTCGGCATAGCGCTTGACGAATTTGGGCCGGAAGTCGCCGAAGATGCCCAACATGTCGTCGACGACGAGAATCTGCCCGTCACAGGCCGCCGAGGCGCCGATACCGATCGTCGGGATCGCTACCTCTGCGGTGATCCGGCCGGCGAGCACCTCCGGGACCTTCTCCAGCACCAGCGCGAATGCCCCCGCTTCGCTCACGGCAAGCGCGTCGGCCGCGACGCGCTCGGCATCACCGCCTCTGCCCTGCACGCGGTAGCCGCCGAAGGTATTGACCGCCTGAGGCGTCAAGCCGACATGGCCCATGACTGGCACGCCGCGTGCAGCCAGGAAGCGGATCGTCTCGGCCATTGCCTCGCCACCTTCGAGCTTGACCGCCGCGCAGCCGGTTTCCGTCATGACACGTGCAGCATTGCGGAAGGCTTGCTCGGGGCCTTCCTCGTAGGAGCCGAACGGCATGTCGACGAGCATCAGCGCCTGCTCGAGGCCGCGGCGCACGGCCTGGCCGTGCATGATCATCATCTCAAGCGTCACGCCCAGCGTCGACGGGAAGCCGTGCAGCACCATGCCGACGCTGTCGCCGACGAGAACAATGTCACAATGCTGATCAACGAGCTTTGCGATCGCGTGGTATAGGCCGTCAGGCAGACGAGCGGAGTGCCACCCTTCCGGGAACGAATATCCGGCGGTGTGATCGCCTTGGTGTTAGCAACCGCACTCAACAAGGGCTCCTTCCCCAACGTTACCAACTATGGGTGCCGCGTTTGGCACATTTTTGTGCAGGTGCGAAGAGTAAATTCGCGATTGCGAGAAGATGACGCGCCGACATTCATCGTCAGAACCAATCAAATCGGTTTAGCTGTTTCCGCAGCTATCTCTGCCAACTCCAGGCAGTTCGGGAGCCAAGGTCAACGAGCCAATACGGGTCAGTTCCTCGGCGTCGATGCGACGACGCCGTCACAATCGAAAATGACCAGTTCATGAGATTTCTGCTGCTTCATTGGTCACCCCCGGGAAAGGACCTGCGGGCGAGATTTCAACCACATTCCTGTCGCTGACCTCGAAACGGTGCACGAGCACGCCATCGTCGTCGATCAGCGCGACGTCAAAAGCCGGCGCATCCTCGACAAAGTCTGCGTCCCTGCGCGCGAAGTGCGGAATGATTTGATGCGCAACGCCGCGGATGGCGCTGAAGGGAATGCCGCTCCAGGTGCCGCCAACATCAACGTGCACATGGCCGTGAAAAATGTGCCGGACATTGCCGGCGGCGGCGATCGCCCGCATGAGCTCTTGCCAGTTCTGCATGTTCCAAGGCTCGAAATGCGGCAGGCCGATCGGCTGCAGCGGATGATGGGCGAAGAGATAGGCAGGCGTTTTCTGTTCCTCGGCCAAGCGCGCCAGCAGCCATTCGAGCCGGCCCTGATCCAAAGCACCATGACCGAAGCCTTCCACCAATGTATCGAGAAAAATGAGGCGCCCGGCAGTCCCGTCTTGGACCGACTGAATGAAGCCATTCGCATCGCGTGGCTCTTCAGGAAATGCGCGAATAAAATTCTCGCGCCTGTCGTGATTGCCGAGCAGAAGGCGGGCGGGCACCCGCAGTTCCTGCAGCGCCTCGCGCAACAGGACGTAGGAGGCGAAATCGCCCTCGTCGGTGAGATCGCCAGTCACGACGCAAAGCTCGGCGTCGGCATGATCGCGGCTGATGCGCTCAATGGTCTTGCGAAGCCGTTGGGCAGGATCGAAGCCGAAGAGCATGGCGCGTTACCCAATTGCCCCTCACAGTCGCTTTCGAGCGATTTCGGCTGAGAGCAGAATGAAGGTTGGGCGCCACGTGCGGCTCGACATGGTAGCAGCCGTACGCAGCCAATATGCTCGCCTCCTTGGTCTCCGACGCTATTTTTCTGCCGACGCATGCGCGAGCCTTCCCGCCGGTTCGAGGGGCCGCCGATCACTGCCGCGGGCCGAACGCGCTTGACAAGATAGGGCGCGTTCACGCGGCCTTGAAAGGCACTGCCTCGGCCTGTTCAGCGCCCGTCTCTAAAGAAACTGCATGACGCCGCGCTCCAAGCGTCTTGTGGGTAAATCTCTAGTCGTGACGATCATTGCAGTCGTCCGCGACCTTCGGCCTGTCGTTTACGGCAATTGCGTCGTCACCGCATCGATTAAAATTGTCCGTGCAAGCGAGCGAGCAAGTCACCGGGTTTGGCCTGACTTCACCAGCAAGGTTGTCATTAGCCGGTGAATTTAGCGACGGTTAAAATACGAGTTTTTCGAATTGACGGGCGTTAGTTTTCAAATGCTACCCGTGCTGCATGGACGGTGGTGGTAGAATATGCGCGGCCTGGGTTGGATTAGAAGGATACGGCAGGATGAAGCTCAGCAGATGCGAGATCGTATCGCTCTGTTAGAATGCGAACTGATCATTGCTGCCTCCTCCAGAGGCAAATCCAATTTGCTGAACGCAGGGCATGAGCTTCGTTCGCAGAAGGCTCGGTTGGAGCGCCTCGAACATTGCATAGCCTCGATGTCTAAACGGCCCTAGTGCTGCTCCCGAGGACCGCCTGCTGGTCAAGGACGGCGATGTGGTCGCAATTGGGGGCTATATCGGAAATGGGGCAGACACGCGACCATGCGCTCCCACGGAGCCTTTCCGGTCATAAGCATGGTCAAATTGCGCAACCCTACTCAACCTGAAAGCTGCCAACGCATAATGGAAGAGCAATCTCTTCCGGTTTTGCCGCACATTCAGGCGCGACACGTTGTGCGAACTGTGCGCCGGTCACAATTGCGAGAAATCGTCCCTTTATCGGACACGACCATCTACGAAATGGAGCAACGCGGCGAGTTCCCACGACGCTTCAATCTGACTCCCCGCTGTGTTGTTTGGGATCTAGCAGAGGTCGAGGCCTGGGTTCAGGCAAGGCGAAACGCCTCGTCTGCCGGGACTCTCGAAACCGCCCCAGGTCCAGACGTCCGGTCGCGCAAGACGAGGCCTGTCAAATCGGATCGAGAATGATTGCCGCCCCGGCAGCCGGCTGGAGTACGGGGGTGTGCTTCTTGCCCGCTGCCCAGGCCTCAACCATGTCGGCCCATTCCTGGAGCATATGACGGCGCTGCGGCTCATATTCAGCCTTGTTATAGACACCGCGCGAAGTGCGGCTGTCTTCGTGAGCAAGGCATTTCTCGATCCAGTCGCGATTGAATCCGATCTCGTTTAGGATTGTCGAGCCAGTCCGCCGTAGGTCGTGCACTGTAAAGGGCGCAAGCGGCATTTCTTGTCTTTTTGCGCGGTCGACAATGGCCATTGTGACACGATTGAAGGTGGCGCGCGACATGGGTTCGTCGGCGTCATAGCGAGATGGCAGCACATATCGGGAGTTCGCTGCGCAAGTCTTGAGCGCAATCAGGATATCGAGGGATTGGCGGGACAGGTAGACGTTATGCGGCTTTTTCCGTTTCATTCGCTCTTTGGGAATGCTCCACACAGCGTTCTCAAAATCGACCTCGTCCCAAGTCGCGTCCAGCAGCTCACCCTTCCGAACCATCGTGAGCAGGATCAGCTTTAGGCCCAGCCGTATCGTCGGCAATGTTGGCACATGTTCCAACTCAGTCAGCACGATGCGGATTTCTGCTGGGGACAATGCTCGGTCTTTTGCCTCGAACGTGGCGATCGAAGCCGGTCCTACCTCGTCCGCTGGATTGGCAATCTTCTCGCCGTGCAGAATGGCATGGCCATAGATTTGCTTAACAATATCCCGGACGTGAATGGCTGTTGCCGGCGCGCCACGGTCCCGCACCTTTGCGCAGAGCGCCCGCAAGTCGCCAGCTGTTACTTCTGTGAGGAGCCTTTTGTCCCAGATTGGCAAGATGTCTCGATCGAAGATGGCCTTGCGCATTGAGCGCGTGCTATCCGCCATCTTGGCCTCCTTAAACCAGGCCCGGCCGGCATCGCCGAAGGTGGCCATTGCAGATAGGCGCCGCTTTTTACGCTGCTTTTCATGCGCCGGCGATTGTCCGGTTGCCACCATTTTTCGGGCCGCAATGCAGCGGTCACGCGCCTCTGCTAGCGAGATGCCACCCTCACCATAGCGGCCCAGCGTGACTGTCTCTCGCCTTCCATTCATTCGGTAGTCGTAGCGGAACGAGATCTGCCCGGCCGTGGACACGGTGGCGTACATACCGTCACGATCAGCAACTTTGTATATTTTGTTTTTAGGTTTCAGCTTCTTAAGTGCAATGTCGGTGAGCATGGCGAGGGCAATCCGAGCGCGTGGCCGCATATTCAGCGCCCGATTTTACCGTCATCGATTGTACCGTCAAGGTTTGAAAATTTCTCTTGTAGTTCAATAGCTTACCTAAATTTTAGCTAGCCTTCTAGGAAATCAGGCGGTGACGGTATCGGTCTCGAGCGAGAATGATGAGGAAAGCGATACCGTCAGGTCTACCGCCAAATGATTCCGCTTGCGGGCGATAGTCAGCGATAGGAAAAGAGATGAAAAAGATTACATTTCAACATGTTAAGTGGCTGGCGCCGATAGCCACCAAATGCTGGCGAACGACCGAGCTTTATTCCCACTCAATCGTTCCAGGCGGCTTCGACGTCACGTCGTAGACGACGCGGTTGATGCCGCGGACTTCGTTGATGATGCGGGTGGCGGCTGCGCCGAGGAAGGCCATGTCGTAGTGGTAGAAATCGGCCGTCATGCCGTCGACCGAGGTGACGGCGCGCAGTGCGCAGACGAACTCGTAGGTGCGGCCGTCGCCCATCACGCCGACCGTCTGCACCGGCAACAGCACCGCGAAGGCCTGCCAGATGGCGTCGTAGAGGCCGGCCTTGCGGATTTCGTCGAGATAGATGGCGTCGGCCTCGCGCAGGATCTCCAGTTTTTCGCGGGTGATGCCGCCGGGACAGCGGATGGCGAGACCCGGACCTGGGAAGGGGTGCCGGCCGATGAAGCTTTCGGGCAGGCCGAGCTCCTTGCCGAGCGCCCTCACCTCGTCCTTGAACAATTCGCGCAGCGGCTCGACCAGCTGCATGTTCATGCGCGCGGGCAGGCCGCCGACATTGTGGTGCGACTTGATCGTCACCGACGGGCCGCCGGTGAAGGAGACACTTTCGATCACGTCTGGATAGAGCGTGCCTTGCGCCAGGAAATCGGCACCACCGAGCTTCTTGGCTTCTTCCTCGAACACCTCGATGAACAGGCGGCCTATGGTCTTTCGCTTTTTCTCCGGGTCCGACTCGCCTTCAAGCGCACCAATGAATCGATCCGACGCGTTGACCAGAATGAGCGGCAAATTGTAATGCTCGCGGAACATCGCCACCACGCCGGCCGCCTCGTCCTTGCGCATCAGCCCGTGGTCGACGAGGATGCAGGTGAGCTGGTCGCCGACCGCTTCGTGGATCAGAAGTGCTGCGACGGAGGAGTCGACGCCGCCCGACAGCGCGCAGATGACCTTACCCTTGCCGACCTGCTTGCGGATCGTCTCGACCGCGTGCTCACGGTAGGCGCGCATGGTCCAGTCGCCCTCGATGCCGGCGATGTTGTGGACGAAATTCCTGAGCAGCCGGGCGCCATCGGGCGTATGCACCACTTCGGGATGGAACATGATGCCGTACATCTTGCGCTCGATGTTGCCGAAGATGGCGAAGGGCGAGCCTTCCGACTTGCCGAACACCTCGAAGCCTTTGGGCAAGGAGATGACGCGGTCGCCATGGCTCATCCACACCTGGTGGCGTTGGCCGGGCGCCCACAGGCCCTCGAACAGCGGGCTGTCCTTTTCGATCTCCACGAAGGCGCGGCCGAACTCGCGATGGTCGGAGCTTTCGGCAACGCCGCCCATCTGCACGCACATGGCCATCTGGCCATAGCAGATGCCAAGCACCGGCACGCCGGCGTCAAAGACGATCTGCGGCGCGCGCGGGCTGCCGATATCGCCGGTCGATGCGGGACCGCCGGAGAGGATCACGGCTTTCGGATTGATGCGCTTGAACGCCGCTTCGGCCGACTGGAACGGCACGATCTCGGAAAACACGCCGGCCTCGCGGATGCGGCGGGCGATGAGCTGAGTGAACTGGCTGCCGAAATCGACAATCAGGACGGTGTCGGGATGATTGGCTGTTTTCATGGCGAGCGTTTAGAGAAAGAAATGAGTCGACGCAATGGGTTGCGACTTTCAGAGCGGTCTGGCGTCTTCATGCGGCGAATCTTTCAGAAGTGCACCCGAGCCGATCGCCTGCTCGAGGCGCATGACGGCATCCGCCAGCTTCTCGTCGATGACGTGCAGATATTCGGTCCAGTCGCCGACGTGCCTGAGATCGGCAGCACCGTCGGAAATGCCGCGCAGCCCGACCAGGGGGATGTCGAACAGCTGACAGGCGCGCAGGCAGGCGAAGGTCTCCATGTCGACCATGTCGGCGGCGATCCCGTCATAGGCCGCACCGGTGATGATCGCGCCACCGGTCGATAGGGTCGCCTGCTTGATGTCCGGTATCTTGAAGGGCAACGGCACAGTCACCGGCAGATCGAGGAAGGGTGTCGCTCCTTTCTCGAAGCCGAGCGGCGAAGCGTCGATGTCGCGGTAGCTGACCGAAATGGCCTGGTAGATTTCCGTCTGCTCCAGTGTCCGGCTGCCGGCAGAGCCGAGCGAGACGATGAGGTCGGGCAGAGCCGTCTGCGACTTCAGCCACGAGAGTTCGGCGCCCAGCCGGACGCCGGCCTCGACCGGACCGACGCCTGTCATCAATGGCGTGAACAGTTGCTTGAGGTGCGGGCCATATTCTGCCTGCGCCGCCATGACGAAGAGGACGTCCTTGCCGGACAGGCGGCAAACTTTATCGGCCATGACGATCTGCTCCCGCTTGCGCTACGCTGTTGCTACCGGCCCATCCGGGGACCCGCTGCCTGCGGCAGCTCCCCGGTTCGAGCCCTTTGAAAGGTCCACCGGACCTTTCAATTCGCCTACGGTGAACCGGGCTCTCACCCCTCTATCCCATCACGGCCGACCACCGTCATCATGGTTCCGGTCATGGTGGCGATCAGCTTGGCCTCGCCGTCAGCGGCGAAGGCGTAGGCCTGGCCGTCGGCGACGATGATGGTGCGGCCGGGCTTGGTCACCGAGCCGCGGAACAGGAAGCGCTCGCCCCTGCCCGGCGCCAGCAGATTGACCTTGAACTCGATGGTCAGCACGCCGGAGTTTTCCGGCATCAGCGAGAAAGCGGCATAGCCGCAGGCCGAGTCCAGTGCGGTCGAAATGACGCCGGCATGCAGGAAGCCGTGCTGCTGGGTGAGTGCTGCCGAATAGGGCATCTCGATCTCGATGATGCCGGGCGTCACCAGCGTCAGTTCGGCGCCGATGGTCGCCATCGCCTTCTGGCGCGCGAAGGAGGTCCTGACGCGATCTTCATAGTCCGGGGCGGGTACGATCTTTGCTGCCATGGCCGCTGCCTTCCTTTATGCGGATAAGCTTATTGCAGAGGCATAGGCGGCAGGCAAATGCTTTTGCTGCACTGCAGCAATCGACCTCCCCTGCTGGCTGGCGGCACACATCCGTCAGGAATTGGCGATGTCCAATCGGATTCAGGCCGACCTGCGCAACGCACAGAAATAAAAACCATCCGTGCCGCTCAGTGCCGGCGACAGCGAGATGTCCCCTTTGGCACCGATGCGTGCGGCTGCTGCATGGCCGGGAAAACGGCTGTCCCAGAGCTGGCGGTGGTCGACCGGCACGAACCCACTGTTACGCTGCCGGAACGCCGCGATCTGCTCGCCATTCTCCTCATCGAAGACCGAGCAGGTGATGTAGACCAGCAGGCCGCCGGGTTTGACGTAGGTTTTGACCGCATCGAGGATCGCGGCCTGCTCACCCTTGCGGGCATCGAGCTGCCTTTGCGTCAGCCGCCATTTGGCATCGGGACGGCGCCGCCAGGTGCCGCTGCCGGTGCAAGGCGCATCGACCAGCACGATGTCCATGTGGTTGCCGAGCGGAGCGAGTTCGGCCGGCTTGGTGACGACCTGGACATTGCGGTTTTCAGAGCGGCGGATGCGGTCGAAGATCGGCGCCAGCCGGGCCTTTTCGGCATCGTGGGCAAAGATCTGGCCTCGGTTGTCCATCGAAGCCGACAGCGCCAGCGTCTTGCCGCCGGCGCCGGCGCAGAAATCCAGCACCTGCATGCCGGCTTCGGCGCCGGCAAGGGCGGCCGCCACCTGCGAGCCCTCGTCCTGGACCTCGAACCAGCCTTTCTGGAAGGCGGGCTCTGCTTGGACGTTCGGGTGCCGGCCGTCGCCGTCGATCGGCGGGATTCGGATGCCGTGCGGAGCGATGGCAGCGGGTTTCGCGCCGGTTCCCGTCAGTTCGGCCAGCACCTTGTCGCGGTTGGCCTGCAAGGTGTTGACCCGGAGGTCGAGCGGCGGGCGCGTCGCCAGCGCCGCGCCCTCGTCGACCCAGTTGGCACCAAAGGCCTGTTCGAAAGACGGTTCGCACCAATCCGGTATGTCGGCCCGAATCGCGGCCGGCGCATCGGCAAGCCGGCGCCCGGCAATTGCCTGAAGCTCGGGTGCTGTCAGCAGCGGCGGTGCGAACTTGTCACCATCGAGTGCGTCGTTGAGCGATTGTGCCGTCTGGCCCCATTCGAGCAGCAGCGCGCCGAAACCGATAGCGCGCGGCGTCTCCTCGCCCAGCAGCCAGCCGGCAGACCGCTTGTGGCGCAACGCGTCATAGACGATGTTGCCAATGGCCCCGCGGTCGCCGCCGCCGGCGAAGCGGTGCGACAGGCCCCAATCCTTCAGCGCGTCCGCCACCGGCCGGTGGCGCCGGCCGATGTCTTCCAGCACTTCGATGGCCGCAGCCAGCCGTCCGCCCAGTCGCATGGTCTTGTTCCGTCACGCAGAAAATTATTCCGGCCCTGCTCTAGAGCGCGCAACCGGCGCGCACAAGCAGGCCGGCCGGCACAACCGCTCTGCTTTCCAACTTTTCTGGTTGCGAATACTGTTTCGGTTGTGATTCGCGGCGCGGAAAACGCGGACTAGCGGATCGACACGAGGAGAGGGCAATGAAGACTTATCTGGCGGAAGTTCTAGGCACATTTCTATTGGTGTTCATCGGCACGGCGTCGGTGGTGACGGGGGGCTTCGGCGGTGCGCTGCCGCTCGGCCAGGAAGGCATCGGTTTGGCGTTCGGCATCGGCCTCATCGCGGCGGCCTATGCGATCGGCCCGATTTCGGGCGCACATCTCAACCCGGCGGTGACGCTCGGTGTCTTTCTCGCCGGCCGGCTGCCGGCCAAGGACGTCATCCCCTACTGGATCGCGCAGATCATCGGCGCCATCCTCGCCTCGCTGGCATTGTGGATCATCGTCTCCGGCCAGACCGGCGGGCACACCGGTGGCTTCGGCGCCAATGGCTGGGACGTGGCGAAATGGGGGGTCAGCTCGGCATTCCTGTGGGAAGTGATCGGCACCTTCACCTTCGTCACCGTGATCCTCGGCGTTACGGCTGAAAAGCACTCGACGGCGTTCGCCGGGCTGGTCATCGGCCTGACGCTGGCCGGACTGCACTTCGCCATCATCCCGGTGACCGGCACCTCGCTCAATCCGGCCCGCTCGATCGGCCCGGCGCTGTTTTCGGGAAGTGCGGCGATCGGCCAGCTCTGGCTGTTCATCGTTGCACCGTTGATCGGCGGCGCCATTGCCGGCATCGTCGCCAAGGCGCGCATCTTCGAGAAGGACTGAGTTTTGGAAGGCTGAATATGAAAAAGGCGCGGGCCATGGCCCGCGCCTGAAGGCGGCGTGTACCGGGAAGTGAACTTCGAAGCATAGCGAGATTGACTGGAACCGCATGTCCGTCAATCTCGGGAACCGTGCTAGAGATTGCTGCCGATTGACTAGCGCCTGCTGTTTCGAGGTTCCATTGACACAACGGCTATCGGATTTCGACATTGGCTTGCTGCTGACCCTCGACGCGCTGTTGAAGCACCACAACGTCACCCATGCAGCATCGAGATTGAGCATTACCCAATCGGCCTTGTCGGCCCGCCTGACGCGGCTGCGTCAATTGCTGAACGACCCACTCTTCACAACGGCGGCGTCCGGGCGGGGAATGACCCCGACGCCTCACGCCCTGGCACTTCAGCCCGAACTCACGCGGCTGCTCGAACGGTTGAGCGATTTCGTGAATGCTGCTCAGCTGTTCGACCCTGCGACAAGCAAACGCGTCTATCGCATTGCCGCGACGGACAATCCGGCGGCGATCCTGGCTCCGGACCTCATTCCGCGGTTCAAATCCCAAGCTCCCAACGCAAAGGTCGCCTTCACGGTGCCCAACAAGCCGAGGATCGTCGAGCATCTGGAGCAAGGCGACGTCGATCTCTTCATCGGAGCCGCGGAAGACGGTTCGATTGGTCTGATCGGGCAGAAACTGTTTGAAGAGGAATTCGTCACCGCCCAGCGGCACGGCCATCCACGCGGCAAGGGGCCAATCACCCTGGACGAATTCTGTGCCCTCGACCATCTGCTTATTTCGACGAGCGGCGGGCATTTTGCTGGAATGATCGACGACGCGCTTGCCGAAATTAGCCGCGAGCGCAACGTGACGGTCTCCATCCAGAGCTACGCCCTGGCCCCGCTCGTTCTGGCGAACAGCGATCTGATCTGCACCCTGCCCCGGCGTTTCCTGAAGCGCTTCGCTCAGGTCCTCGACCTATTCGAAGCCCCCTTGGAGCTCTCGCCGTTCGCCATGAACCTGTTCTGGCACCCGCGGATGCGCAGTGAGCCCGCCCACATATGGCTGCGCAAACTGGTGATACATAGCGCTCGCAGCAGTCACCAAGGGTAGTGGCCGGACGCCACGCAACTGTTCCGGCCACCACACGCGCCGTGCAATCAGAACTTCTGAAGCAGGTAGTCGCCGACCTTGTCGGCAGCCGGATCGAACAGCGTATCGAGCCGCGAGTTCAGCACGTAGACATCGTCGCCCAAAATCGCCGCGGCCGTCGGCATCGACATGATGCTGCGCTTCTGCCGGACGATCGTTGCCGATGCCCACCCGTCGGTAGAAACCAGTTCGACGGTGCGATCGACGGGCTCGATGCCACCAATGCGCAAGATCGATTGGCACGTTGGCGGACATGCCGGCATGTTTCAGGCGCTTCAACATCAGCAGACGCCAATCGGGCGGACTGGGTGGTTGTTCAACAATGGACAGAAAAATGCTCAATCTGTATTTTCACGCCACGCCGAATTCAATGAAGGTGGCGGTGCTGCTGCAAGAACTGGAATTGCCTTTCGACGTCTCGCCGGTAGATATCTTCAAGGGCGAACAGCACACGCCGGAATTCAGGGAGATCAATCCAAACGGCAAGGTTCCGGCGATGGTAGACGGGGATGTGACGATATTCGACTCCCATGCCATCCTGCTTTACCTCGCCGAGAAGCACGGAAAATTCATTCCCGGCGAGCTGAAGACCAAGGCTTTGATGCTGTCATGGCTTCAGTTCGTGGCGACGGGCCTATCGCCGTTTTCCGGCCAGGCGATCCACTTTCTTCACTACGCGCCGGAAGATATCGCCTATGCGAAAAATCGTTACGTGAAGGAGCTCGAGCGCCACTACGTCGTTCTGAACCGTCGGCTTGGGGAGGCACGATATCTGGCGGGCGACGAGTACACGATCGCGGACATGGCGCTTTGGGGTTGGGCCGCCTCCGCCGGATATGCATTCGGCGAGAAAGGCCTTGGCGACTATCCCAATGTCATGCGCTTCATGGACGAATTGACCAAGCGCCCTGCGGTCCAGTGAGCCCTGGACATGAAGGCAAAGCATACCTTCAAGGCTGAGCTTGATGCTGAATCACGTCGCGCCATGTTCCCGCAAAACGAGATAAATGCAGTGTGACCCGTGAGGGCTCAGGTGCATGGGCCGGAATTCCGTTTTCCTACCCCTTGAGTTGGGACATGGGCTATAACAATATTCCGTCTGCGACGTTCTGGCCTTGTACGGTCGCCACCGCGATGAAGTGATCCGCTTGCTTCGGGTCTACGCTTACGGTGCTGCCATTCACGATTCGAGTAAATTCACATCCAATCCAATTACAGAGTTGCCACATGATACCAATCTACATCGGGTATGATCCACGCGAAGCCCGAGTTCTGGACGTAGCGCGGTGGAGCGCCTTCCGGCGGACAAGCACGCCGCTGGAGATACAGCCACTTGTGCTCAGAGACCTTGAAGCTCAAGGAATCATGAAGCGGCCGATGGAGATACGTGACGGCCGGCTCTGGTGCCCGATTTCCGAGGCGCCGATGGCAACCGAATTTGCCATATCGCGCTTTGCCGTTCCGTTTATGGGGCAAAGCGGCTGGGCCATGTTCTGCGATTGTGACGTTCTGTTTCTGAAGGATCCAGTCAAGCTGCTCGATCTGGTCGACCCTTCCTACGCGATTATGGCCGTCAAGCACCGGCAACGCGAATCCGAAGCGGTCAAGATGGACGGACAAACGCAGACGTTCTATCGCCGCAAAAACTGGTCGTCGGTCGTTTTGTGGAATTTAGATCATCCCGCCAACAAAAGGCTGACCAAAGAGATGCTTAATACGTGGCCCGGACGTGACCTCCACGCCTTCAAATGGCTTGAGGACGATGAGATCGGGGAATTGCCTCTGGAATGGAACTACCTCGTAGGGGCTTCGGCTTCCGAACTCGACCCCGCCGATGTCTCGCTGGCGCACTACACGCTCGGCGGTCCTTGGTTCGCGGGCTGGTCCGGAGCGACGCAATGGGACGAATTGTGGCGCCGAGAAGAGAGCATTCTGCGCGCGTTTGAGGAAAATGCGGTTCAGATCCCCGTATGAAAATGCCGCTTTCGGATCTCTTGCCAACCCTCTCAAAACCAATTCTTCGCTTGCCCAGGGGCACGGGTCCCGCATTGGTGATGGGTTCGGCGCCGAATTTTCGCCTCCCGGAGGGGCATGATGGCGATTGGGCGCTTGTGACCGTCAATGCTTCCCAGCTTTTGGCGGAAACCTTCGGCCTCCCCGTTCCTGATATCGCCCTCATCCGCCGCGGCATTTTAGTCGGCGACAGCGAGCAGGATTTTTATAAGCGTGATTTGTTGAAAGGCCGGCAGGCAAAGCACCTGATCGTCCCGATTTGGCCTGATGTCGAGGACAAGCTGAAAGCCGGTTGTCGCACCTTCAACTATCATTATGACACCTTGCAGGCGCTTACCAAATGGCAGCTTGCCAAGATCGTCTGGCGGCTTAGCGGCAAATATCATGTGTCCCGCGGCTGGCATCGGAAGATCTCCACCGGCGTTTTCGCGATCACGCTAGCGCGTTTCGCCGGTTTCGCTCCTGTTGTCGTCAGCGGGTTTTCCCTGTCCCAAGCCGGGCATGGATACGACACCCGAAATGCCTTTCGATATCATGTCGACGAAGATGCGGATCTGCTTCGACGGATGGTGAGAAGAGGTGAGCCAATCTACGCAGAGGATAGAGACTTCGCTGCGGAAAGTGGTTTGCCCCTGTGGCAGGGACAGATGCGATGATGGCGAGGCCGAACGGCGACAATGGCCAAGGACTCGAGGCTTCGTCTTAGCTGGTTTTACCTTTGCTTGTTATCGCAAGGGACAGTCCACAGTGGAAGACAGGGGATTTCTACGAAGCTCGCAATATGGCGGGCTATCCCGAACCTTTAACGACCGTGCTCCGATGTTGAGAGATATCCCTTAGCCGGAACCGTGAGCTCGATTAGCGAAAGGCAGCCAAACCGCAGCGCGAAGCATTCAAGCCGTCTTCTGCGTCACCAGCCCCAACTCCTCCCCCATCGCTCCGCGCATCAAAAACTTCTGCGGCAAGCCGGGTGACCGTCATCGGCAATTCGCTGCGGAAGCGGATGTGGTGGGGGATTTTCACGTTGCTTCACAAGAGGACATCGGCGCTGCTACGCGTTCTTGCGAAGGATGCATCAAATCTGAAACAACCCCTTAGTTGTTTGAAGGCCCGACGCGTTTGGAGCGACCATCGCCATTGCCTGGCTTGAGAGTCTAAGATGGTCTTTCAACACCGCGTTGACGATCGAGCGGACATCGGTGGTGACCGCTAAGTCGGTCACCTCGTGGAGCTGATCTGGCGCCAATCCGGGCCAGCGACCCGCGATCCGCCCCCCGGCTATCGCACCACCCATCAAGAACGCCACGCTGGCACCACCATGGTCGGTGCCGCCTTGCTCGTTGAAGTGGATAGAGCGCCCGAATTCCGTAATGCCGAGCACAACGGTTTGACGCCAGATCGCGGCTGCTGCTTCCGAGAAAGCGACGACGCCACGCGCCAATGTCCCAAGGGTCGCCGAAAGACGCTCTCCCTGAGCAACGTGGGTATCGATGCCGTCCAACTGCAGCAGGGCCACGCGCGGACCGTCCGGCCTGGACAGCGCCTGCGCCGCGGAGGTCGCCGCTGCGGCAAAGCTGGCAGCACTCAGCGCATGTCGCCGTGCAAGCAACGTCTGCACCGCGTCTCCGGCTGAACCAGACGCCTCACCGAGGCAAAGGTGGGCGATGTCAAGTCCGGGATTGGCCAACACAAGATCGAAAAGCACATCATTCGAGAGGTCGGCCGGCGCTGGACGCCAGATTGGTTGCCTTCCCTGCGACAGCACCGAAGCGGCTCTTCCTGGCCAGCCAAAATCGCCGCCGTCGACATCGCCGTCGAACAGGACCCTCTGCGCGACGCCATGCGATTTCCCGATACCCGGGATGCCCGTCGCGGGCAGGATCAGCAGTTCGCCGGCCGAATAGAACGGAGCAAGAGGTTCCAGCGCCGGATGAAGCGCAAACAGCGGATCAAGCTTCCCGCCGAACGCGTCGTCGGAGGCGTCAAGTTCTCTCGCCCTGCCTCGCACTCGCGGGAAATCCGGATCATCATAGGGCGGCAGCGCGGCCAGCGCATCAAGTCCGCCCCGAAGGTGAACGACCAGTAGTCGCGGGTGGCTGTCGCCAGAAAAAACCGCCGAAGCACGCCCTGCGCTCGTCCCAAACAGCGAGGTAAGACCCAAACACTGGAGGGCCGCACGGCGCGTCAATTGCATGTCGGATAATCCGGATCAGTGACGTCCGGCTTTCCTGCCGTCGAATATCCAAGCTGATCGGCATTTGGGATCACGCTCTTTTTGATCGGGACCTTTGGCAAATTCGCAGGGTTCCGAGCCAGCAGTCCTGCCAGAACTGGAGCGGCAAGGGATGTCCCCGAACAGATATTCTGTCTTAGCTTGTGATTGTCTGTGCTCCGCCAAAGCACCTGGACGCCAACGCCGGGCTCGGACATGGCCGCGCCAAAAGCGCCGCCATTCCAAGGCAGATCACACCAATCGCCTGAAACGGTGCTGCACGCGCCAGTGCCGGTCGTGCCGGCCTTGATATATGTGCTGTCGGATGCCGAGACACTTTGGATGAAGCCTTGCGTCGGGTTTGGAGAAACGTATTCCGACGCATTCGCCGGGAAAAAGGATTGTACCCACGACGGCTCGTCGTCTTCCTGCGCATTGCCCGCCGCAATCACAATGCGGACCTGCTTGTTTGCGATCTCAAACAGCAGCTTGTCCATCTGGCCAAGCAGGTCTATCTGGCCACCCTTCCTCGCGGTCTCCATGAACTCCGCGCCCCAGCTGATGTTCAGGATTTGGCCGGCGGACGCGTTATCACGAACATATTGCAGGGCGACAAGCGGCGGTCCGACGATCTTCGACTTCTTGTCCTCAAATGCCTTGACAATCTTGAGCGGCACACCGGGGCTGACCCCAACGATGCCAAGGTATTGACCGCTTGTTCCACTTTGCACACGCATTCCACCAATAATGCCTGCAACCATCGTGCCGTGACCTTGATGGTCTGGCACGCCGATGACCTTGCTGCATGGAGTGACCATACAGTTGATCCGTTCCGAAATAATAAGAAGCCCGTTTGTGACGACGTCGTCGTCGACACCACTATCGATGATCCAGACCGCGGACCCGTTGGTCACAGGACTGGGCGACCCGATTACTCTGCAAACGCTCGGCTGCACCAGCTTGTCACCCATCACAGGCTCTAGCCGACGGCGTGCTTCGCAAGCGCCATCCGCGAACAGGCTTACTTCAAGGGAGTCCGGTTCCTGATACCCCTGCGATCGAAGCTTGTCAGATTCCTCGTCGGTAAAGCTTCCAGTGACCAGGCTAAATCCCAGGTCCGGCATGTCGACAGCCTGCAGTGCTTCCCCCAACGGATTGATCTTGTTCAGGTTGGCGATGCTCGTTCGAAATATATCCTTGTCCGCAAGTGGCGCGATGAATGTGCGTTGCATAACTTGTGGCTCGTCGGGGGGTTCGTCCGCGTACACAATAATGGGCGCGGAAAGAATGGCGGCGAGCTGATATGTAATGATAAAAGTCACAAGCCAGGCGAGCTTCATGAATCCCTACCGTCTGCTGGTCGACTGGCTGACAGAATGCTCCCAATAGCTCTATCTGTCCACGGCCACCTCCTTGCCGCCAAAGAAAAAGCAGCCTAGGTTGTCACGCACGCCTCAAAGCGCGGGGAGCAACGCTTGTGCCCAAGGTGAAACTCAAGCAAGGCCGACAGGCCCAGGAGATTGGCGCGACGCTCGTGGGGGCTTGGCTAAAGGCTTTGCCGCCCGCGTTCACGGCGACCATATCAGCAGTAGGTTCGACCGGCCCTTTGAGTATAACCGTCAACGTGCCGAACGCATTCATGCTCAATGACGTCATAGCTCTGCGCACTAAAGACAAGACCGGCGGCGTTCGAAGTGTGATGGTAGGACCGATCACCGCGGGCACTTCGGGAAGAACCTTTCGTGTAGTTGATCTTGCCGGTGTCGATATCGATTACAAAGGCAAAAGTTTGGTGAATGGCGTGGCGTCGAAAGTAAAAGACTTGAACGATGCTACTCTTCGTAGCGAAGTCACTATTGTTCTGGAGCAAATCGTCGACGCGAAAGTGAAACTGGTGTGCGATGCCCCAACGGAGCTGACTGTAGTCCTGCCAGCCCTGCCGGAAGGCATCGTCACGCGAGAGGACCTGCTGGATTACCTAGGGACGTACCACAACAACGCGCAGGGTCGGCACTATCATGAAGAGCTTGCGTCCGCGGTCCTTTTCGGCTGCCGATAGCAAACTTCAATTTCACTCCGGTAACCCTGCGGCGAGCAGCCCCTTGAACAGCGTGGCCCGATCCTCCTCCAGCCGATAGGGCTCCTTGGCCACAAATCGACGGCAAGAAAAGCTGGGCGTACCCGCCAACACGCGAGCCGCATACAACTTTGCGTCGCTGTCCCGGCCAAGCACCGAGCTCGAAGCGGCCATGTAGGCGGTAACCCATGCCGGCATAGTCGACGAACGGCTCAAAGCGACCAGTGCCGACTCGGGCCGGCCCGCAATGAAGTGGACGATGCCGCGAAACGGCCAATACCAGGATGGTTCGTAGAGTGGATCGAGCACCTGCGCCCGCTCGAACCATTGCATGGCGCGATCCGGCTCGCCGCCAAATGTGTAGAGGGTGCCGAGATAAGAAACCTGCTCGGGATCATTCGGATTGAGGTAGAGGGCTCGTGCGTAGAGTTGCGCGGCGACATCGAAGTCTCGCAAGTGCAGCAGCACCCAGCCGAGAATGTTGAGGCAAACCGGATCGTTGGCGGAGAGCGCCACCGCCTTCTTGGCGATTGCATGCGCCTCGTCGAGCAGGGCATCCGAAGATCCCATGTCGCGAAACCATTCCAGCTGCTTGTAGTGAGCCAGCTTGGCGTAGGCGCGCCCATAGGTCGGATCGAGGTCGATGGCGCGCTGAAACCATTGCCTGGCTTCCGCTTCGGACGCGAGGTCGCCTAGCGGCAGGGCGTTGCCGCGCAGCACGCACTCATAGGCCGCCAGGTTGGCCGGCGGCTTGCGTCGCGCCTTCTCAGCACCCGCTGCCTTGAGCCGCCCGATAACTGTGCCCACGATCTTGCGAACCAGTTCGTCCTGCACATCGAATATATCCTGATCGTCGCTGTCATAATGCTCGGCCCAAACGTCACCGCCGGACGTGGCGTCAACCAGTTCGCACGACAGGCGGATGCGCTTCCCCATCCTCCGGATTCGCCCCGCAAGCTCGAAATCGAGCCCGATTTCCGAGACCAGCTGCGGCAGGTCCACATCCTTGAGCCGCATCGAGGTATGATATGACGCGACGGAGAGCTGCGTGAACCGCGTCAGCTCGGTAATCACGTCTTCTGTGAACCCTTCGCTGAAATAGGGTTCCACGCCGCCGGTGCTGACAAATGGGCGAACCAGGATCGATGGCGTGTTCGAGCCCGAAGTCTCGACGCCGATCCTCGGAGTGAGGCCGTCGGGTCTGTGAATAAGTGAGTAGACTGCTACGGGTCGTGGAATGTTCTTGAGCTGAAACTCACCGCAATATTCGAAGGGTAATTGCAGCCCTCCACGGACCTCCTCATGGACTTTTGCCGAAAGGCAAATGCCTCCGGGGGCTGCAATCTGTTCAAGGCGTGCAGCCACGTTTACCCCGTCGCCGAACACGTCTCCATCGCCGTCGACGATGATGTCGCCGAAATTAATGCCCATTCGAAGCAACAGACCGGGCAGCGATCGCTCGGGGCTTGCGAGATAGGCCTGAATAGCCACGCCACACCGGACCGCTTCGACCGCGCTGAGGAACTCCGCAACGACCCCGTCGCCGGTATTCTTTACAACGCGGCCGTCATGCCGATGAACGTAGCCTGGGATCTCGTCGTGCATCAGCGTTCGGACGCGGGTGAACGTGCCTTCCTCGTCTTCCGCCATTTGTTGCGAATAGCCGACCACATCGGCGACGACGATCGCAGTCAGGCGTCGCTTCAGGGTTCCGTTGCTTACGGTCAATCCATACTTTGGGGTCAATCCATACCTCGGTCGGACGTCCGAACGTACTTTAGCACATTTGCATGATGCTATGGCGCATGACAGCGTGTAAACTGCTGCACGAAGAGCGTCGGACGTACGACAGAGCGAAATCCGTTCAGAAGCGCTCGCAATGCGAAATATCCGCACATTCGAGGTCTGCGTGGGGTCTAGTCTTCTTTATGGCCCGGTGGTGATCTCGGACCCATTGCTCGGATGTCCCCTCACTGTGGCGGCCGGCCGCGTTCGCGCCGCCAGGGATGGCGATGAGAGCACTTACTTCGTCTCTGGGTGGGGCACGACAGTCGAGCAGGCGCTGCAAGGCTGCCTTTATGAGGCAGACGAGACCTACTTCGCCCAGATCATTCCCGAGAGGCGAATTCTCCGGTTGTGTGCCAACGCGATTGATGGGCGGGTCGTCGAGCCCCCCAGCATCCTGCTTTTCAGCGAAGAGCAATATGACCGGCGAGAGGCGGGGAACCGACAGCCCACACCCCGCAACACGGTTCCGGCCCGCTGGGATAGATCCGCGCCTGAAGACTGGATCCTGAGTGACGACAAGCTCGGTACGGAGCAAGCTTGGGTGCCCGCGGGGCTGTGTTTCCTGGGATATGATCCCGGTGGCGAGGAATTATCTCTGCCGGCTGCCGACTCGAACGGACTTGCGCTGGGGATCAACCCTGAGGACGCTGCGATGAGCGCACTTCTCGAGCTGATAGAGCGAGATGCGACCTCTATCTGGTGGTACAATCGACTTGTTCTGCCTCGAATCGATCCGAAGTCGATGGCAAGCGACACCGTATCTTCTTACGAGGATTGGCTTGGGCGCCGAGGTCGCGAATTGCGGCTTCTGCGACTTACGTTGGATCTGGCGGTGCCAATAGTTGCGGCAATCTCCAGCGATAGTTCCGGCCGTTGTCCGGCGATGGGATTTGCGGCAGGCGCATCGTGGTCAGCGGCTGCCACAAGGGCGGTTGGCGAGCTTGCTCAATGCGAAGCGAACCTTGCTCTGCTCTCCCAACAGGCGCAGCGACAGGGAACGACCCGCTTTACGCCCGGGGCGTGGCAACTTTATCGCTGGCATCAAGAGACGGATCTTGGGCTGTGTCCATATTTGCAGGGTGGGAATAGCGGCCCTGCCTGCGCGGATGAATCGACACTTGACTACGCCTCATGCGTCAAACTCTGCCACGAACGAAACCTGGGGATATTCGCCGTCATCCTGATGCAGGATGAGCAGCGGTCCCTTGTCCGCATTTTCGCTCCGGGCTTACGTTCGACCAAACCAAGGTTTGGTCCGGGCAGGCTCTATTCTGTTCCAAGCACTCTTGGCCTCAGGCCTGCGAACTCAAATCCCATATGCCGAGACCCTTTCCCGTTTTAGCGCCGAAACCAAGGCTGCTGCAAAGTTCCAATTCGGGACCGAACACCGGGGAGCATGCTCTACCGCTGCAGCTTCGTTAAAGCGGCCATTCCGCCGTCGGCCCCGATTGAGACGTCCATTACCTCGTCGCCGTCGTCGACAGTTGGCCCAAAGCAACCCAACCACAAAGCTAAGCCAGCCCTCAAGTCGTCCTCTGCACCACAGCCCCAGTTCCTCGTCGCCGCCTCTAATTGCCAGCCCTAGCCAAAGTTTTCATGGTACAAATATAAGAAATAAATAAGTAAAAAATACCACGATATGGACCGTACCCGTCAAGAATGTTGTTCTTTCTGTACTAAAGCTCACATTGCATATGAAGAGTGCTAAAATCAAAAGCACTGTGTCAGTCGCTGGAAGCCCCAGGGTTAACCCTCTTCCCGTCAGCAGGCTGGCGGCTGCGACCGCCGGTATTGTCAAACCAATTGTAGCGCAAGCGGAACCCATCGCGACATTCAAACCGCGTTGCAGCTCATTGTTGAGGGAAGCGCGAACCGCCGAAATGGCCTCTGGCATCAAAACCAGCCCCGCGATCAGTGCCCCCACAATACTGTCAGCCTGTGTCACCTGATAGGCAACGAGGGTATTTTCAACACTTGCGGCGACTTGCTCGGCGAGCATGACAATGCCAATCAGCCCGATCAACAGCAGCAAGGTGCTGGCAAAGACGCTTTCGTGAGAGGCAGTCCGCGGCGAAACGCCGTGCGCCTGCCCTTCGATAAAGTCGTCTCGGTGCCGGACAGTCTGCGCGAACACAAAACTTGCATAAAGCAGCACCGAAAGCACGCTCACAAAGCCAAGTTGAGCTGCTGAGAATGTGCCCGGCCCCGTAGTTTGTGTGTAGGTTGGCAGAATAAGCGTCATGACGGTCAGTGCGATCAGAACCGCCAAATATGCGCTGGTCCCTTGTCGAACAATTGCCTGCTTACGATGACGCCAGCCGCCAAGCGCGAGACACGTGCCGACAACGCCGGTAGATGTAATCATCACCGTTGAAAAAACGGACTCACGTGCAAGCGTAGGGTTGTTCTCTCCATGCAGCATCATGGAAACGATGATCGACACCTCAATTGCCGTCACGGCAAAAGTCAGCACCAATGTGCCGTAGGGCTCTCCTACACGCCGAGCCACCGCCTCGGCGTGGTCGAGCACCACGAAAATGGTGGTGAACATAATCGCACTCGAAAGCGCTCCGACGAGTATCCTGACGCTCAGCGAACCTTCGTCTGCCGACAGCCCGTCTGCCCTGACTGCAACCGCCATCACCAAGGCAGCCAAGGGCATCGCATTAGAAACCACCGATCGTCTGAAACCACTCATTCAAGCCCCTATGCGTTTCTGCGAACCTTGCGGAAAACCCATGTGGAGTGTGGAGCACCTTAGAGAATATCCGGCAGGCCCCGACGGCCGGCGTTCGCCCCCTCACAAACAACGCGCTCCAAATGATGCCGCAGGATCGCGACCTGGCTGAACTCAGCGCCCCGGACAAATCGAAGCGCCGCCTTCGCTCACGCCGTCTTCTGCGCCACCAGCCCCAACTCCTCCACCATCGCCTCGCGCATCAAAAATTTTTGCGGCTTGCCGGTCACCGTCATCGGCAATTCGGTGCGGAAGCGGATGTGGCGCGGGATCTTGTAATGGGCGATCTGGCCGGCGCAGAAGTTTTTGATTTCCTGCTCTGTGGCGATCTGGCCAGGCTTGAGCACGATCCAGGCGCACAGCTCCTCGCCATATTTGGCGTCGGGAATGCCGAACACCTGCACCTCCTTGACCTTGGGATGGCGATATAGGAATTCTTCGACCTCGCGCGGATAGACGTTCTCGCCGCCGCGGATGACCATATCCTTGACCCGGCCGACGATGTTGCAATAGCCCTCGGCGTCAATGGTGGCGAGGTCGCCGGTGTGCATCCAGCCGTCGGCGTCGATCGCCTCGCGGGTCTTGTCGTCGTCGTCCCAATAGCCCTTCATCACCGAATAGCCGCGCGTGCACAGCTCGCCCGGCGCGCCGATGGCGACGGTGGCGCCATCGGCATCGACTGCCTTGACCTCGACATGGGGGTGGATGCGCCCGACGGTCGAGACGCGTTTTTCCAAGGGATCGTCGACGCCGCTCTGGAACGACACCGGGCTGGTCTCGGTCATGCCATAGGCGATGGTCACCTGTTCCATATGCATCAGCGACACCACCTTCTTCATCACCTCGATCGGACATGGCGAACCGGCCATGATGCCGGTGCGCAGGCTGGAGAGATCGAATGCGGAAAAATCCGGATGATCGAGGAGTGCTACAAACATGGTCGGCACGCCATAAAGCCCGGTGCAGCGTTCCTGAGCCACCGCCTTCAGCGTCGCGCCAGCGTCGAACCCCTCGCCCGGGAAAACCATGGTCGCGCCCTTCGTGACGCAGCCCATCGTGCCCATCGACATGCCGAAGCAGTGATAGAGCGGCACCGGGATGCAGAGCCGGTCATCGACGGTCAGTTTGATCGCCGAGGTGACGAAATTGCCGTTGTTGACGATGTTGTTGTGGGTCAGCGTCGCACCCTTGGGGGCTCCCGTGGTGCCTGACGTGAACTGGATGTTGATAGCATCGCCGGGCTTCAGCCCCTCCGAGATGCGGTCGAGGCTGTCATGCTCGTCGCGCCCGGCCATGGCCAGCACATCGCCGAAATTGAACATGCCGGGCGAATTCTCCTCGCCCATGCGGATGACGATCTTCAGAGCAGGCAGTTTTTGCGCCTTGAGCTTGCCGGGCGCGGCCTTGGCGATCTCCGGCGCCAGCGCCTCGATCATGCCGAGATAGTCTGAGGTCTTGAACTTGGCAGCGGTGACCAGCGCCTTGCAACCGACCTTGTTCAGCGCGTATTCGAGCTCGGTCAACCGGTAGGCCGGGTTGATGTTGACCAGGATCAGGCCGATGCGGGCAGTGGCGAATTGCGTCACCAGCCATTCCCAGCGATTTGGCGACCAGATGCCGACGCGATCGCCCTTTGCCAAGCCCAGCGCCAGGAAGCCGGCGGCCAGCGCGTCCACCGTGTCCGACAGTTCGCTCCAGGTGAAGCGCTTGTCCTGGTCGACGAAAACAGCGGCGTCAAGCGTGCCGTATTTGCCGACGGTGTCGGAAAACAGCGCGGGGATGGTCTTGTCGAGCAGCGGCACGCTGCGTTCGCCCGAGACATACGCCCTGCCATCGACGGGTGCGACGAAGACACCGCCCGCGCGCGCTCCGCGTCCGCGCAAACTGGTGGCGTTCTTCAGCTCGTCGAGATTGACTGGCATCGCTCTCTCCTCCCGGGACTGGCCGAGCCTATCAGCCCGAGGGGGTGGTGAAAATCCCGCCGATGGTACTGGAGGCAGGAAGGCCCCCTCGCCCGGATTGCCAACCGAATTGCAAGGCAATTCGGGGCAATCCGACCTCTCCCCGAGGGGAGAGGAGGTCGCCAGCGTTGACGCAAACCTCTTCTCCCCTCGGGGAGAAGGTGGACGCGAAGCGGCCGGATGAGGGGGCCTCTAATACGCGATAATTCAGCTCGTGATAATTCCGCCCTCGAAGGGAGAAGCGCTATCCGGCCGCAGCTGCCATCTTCGCGGCAATGTCGCGCAAGAGCGCTTCATCGGCCGCCGCGCGTGTCTTCTTCGACGCCACCAGACAGGCCTGCGAGCGCAGGACGAGGCCATCGCCCAGCACCTTGAGATGATTGGCGCGCAGCGTCGAGCCGGTGGTTGTGATGTCGACGATGACATCGGCCAGTCCGGCCGCCGGCGCGCCTTCGGTGGCACCGAGGCTCTCGACGATGCGGTAGACCTGGATGCCGTGCTTTTGTGAGAAGAATTGCTGGGTCAGCCGCCAGTATTTGGTGGCGATACGCAGCCGTCGGCCATGGCGCTGGCGAAAATCGGCGGCGACATCGTCGAGATCGGCCATGCTGTCGACGTCGAGCCAGATATCCGGCACGGCCACCACGACATCGGCATTACCAAAGCCGAGACGGGCGACGATTTCGGCGCGGGTCTCCCAGTCGGCGAGGTTTTCACGCACCAAATCCTCGCCGGTGATGCCGAGATCGACCGCTCCCTGGCCGATCTCGCCGGCAATCTCGGAAGCCGACAGGAACGCCACTTCGACATTGTCCAGGCCCTCGACGCGGGCGTGATACTTGCGCTCGTCGCCGGGCAGGCTGACGGCTAACCCGGCTTTGGCCAGCACGTCCAGCGCCTGCTCTTTCAGGCGGCCTTTGGATGGGATCGCCAGCGTGATCATCGCACCGTCTCCCGCAACGCCTCGATGCGGTCGAGCCAGACGGAGAAGCCGACGCCGGGGATCGGCGTCTTCGCGCCAAGCAGGGTCAGCAGCCGGTCATAGCGGCCGCCACCGACCAGCGGCCGGTCGCCATTCTCAGCCGCGATTTCGAAGACCAGGCCCGTGTAATAATCGAGCGGGCGGCCAAAGGCGGCATCGTAGCGGATTTTTTCGGCTGGCAAGCCATGCGCCTCGATCGCCTTGGCACGGGCGGCGAATTTTTCCAGCGCGGTGTCAAGCGACAGTCCGGCACCTCTGGCGAAGGTCTCCAGTGCCTGGGCCGCGCCATCGAACGGAACGTCGATTGCCAAAAAACTCTTCAGCGCGGAAAAAGCCTCGTTCGACAGCCGCACGCTGCGCAATTCGGCTTTCTCGACCAGCCGCCGGGCAATGTCGGATGGCGCGCGTCCGGCGGACGCCGACAGGCCCGCCTCTTCCATGCCGGTTGCGATGTGGGCGGAAAGACCATCCAGATCGCCGTCGAGGACGAGGGCGGCGACCGGACTGGAGAGCTGGCTGTTGCGCGGCGGATTGGCGAGATCGGCGAGTGCCGCCTCCAGCATCGGCGCCGAGCCGAAGGCACGGGCAAGGCGCATGCGCCAGCCGCGCGGCAGCCCAAGGGCAGCCAGCACCGCCTCGAAAATGGTCTGGTCGCCGAGCGTTGTCGCCAGCGCGTGGTCAGGCAGCACCAGAGACAGCAGCGCATGAGCGTCGGCCACCGAGCGGGCATCGGCTCCAGCAGTGTCGCGGTCGCCGAGATCCTCGATGCCAGCCTGGAAGAACTCGTTGCCGCCTTCGCGGCGCTGGCGAAACACCTCGCCAAGATAAGAATAACGGCGCGGCGTGCCGGCCTGCGAGTGGATGTGGTCAAGGCAGACCGGAATGGTGAATTCCGGCCGCAGGCACAATGTCTGGCCGGTCTCGCTTTCGGTGAGGAAAATCCGACGGCGCAAATCCTCGCCGGCCATGTCGAGGAACGGGTCGGCCGGCTGCAATATGGCGACTTCGACCGCGTGCGTGTTGCGGGAGGCGAAGAGGTTGGTGATGTCGGTGGAGATGGCGGGGTAGCGGGAGGTCATCGATCGGATGGGCGCGAGGCACCCCCCTCTGGCCTGCCGGCCATCTCCCCCGCAAGGAGGGAGATCGGCAGCCTGAAGCTCAGCGCCTCTTCTTCAACGCTGGAGATCGGCGAAAGCCCACGCGACATCCGATCTCCCCCCTTGCGGGGGAGATGGCCGGCAGGCCAGAGGGGGGTGTTCAAGCGCCACCTTTCGCGCGATCAGCGGCCTGCGCCGCCAGGATCTTCCTCACCTCGGCGACCAGCTCTCCTTCTGCCACCGTCACCTGCGCCGGGCGCGCGGCGCGCCATTCGGCGTTGTCTGATATTTCGGCCGACATGCGCGCGCCTTCGATCAGGTCCTTGATCTGCAGCTCGCCCTTGGCGCGCTCGTCGCCGCCCTGGATGATGGCGACCGGGCAGCCGCGGCGGTCGGCATATTTGAGCTGCGCTTTCATGCCGGCGCCGCCGAGATACATTTCCGAGCGGATGCCGGCGGCACGCAGCTCGGCCACCATCTTCTGGTAGCGCCCGAGGCTGTCGATGTCCCTATCCATCACCAGCACGACGACCGGCGCGATCACGTCCGCGCTGTCGAGCTTGCCGAGGTTCTTCAGCGCCGTCATCAGCCTGGAAACGCCGATGGAAAAGCCAGTCGCCGGCACCGGCTCGCCGCGAAAGCGCGAGACCAGGCCATCATAACGGCCGCCGCCGCCGACCGAGCCGAAGCGCACGATCTGGCCGTCCTCATTAGGGATCTCGGCCAATAGCTCGGCCTCGAAGACGGGGCCGGTGTAGTATTCCAAGCCGCGCACGACCGAACGATCCATGGCAATACGATCTTCGCCGTATTCTGCCGCCCGGACCAGCGCTTCAATGGTCGAGAGCTCGCCGACGCCTTCCTGATAGATCGAGTTCGAACTGACCATGGAATCCTGGCCGGCCTGTACAGTCCTCGCTGTCGCGAGAAGAACCGCCTCGGCTTGCCCGTCGTTCAACCCGGCGCCCTTGGCGAAGTCCCCCTCGCCCTCCTTGCCGCCATCCCACCGACCCGGGCCAAGCAAAAGCTTCACGCCTTCCGGCCCCAGCTTGTCTAGCTTGTCTATGGCCCGCAGCACCGTCAGCCGACGGCCGGCATTCTCCTCGCCGCCAAGGCCGATCGCCTCCAGCACGCCGTCGAGAACCTTGCGGTTGTTGACGCGGATGACGTAGTCGCCGCGCTTGATGCCAAGCGCTTCCATGACGTCGGCCATCATCATGGCCATTTCGGCATCGGCGGCCACACCCGGCGTGCCGATCGTGTCGGCGTCGAACTGCATGAACTGGCGGAAGCGGCCGGGACCGGGCTTTTCGTTGCGGAACACCCAGCCGGAGCGGTAGCTGCGATAGGGTTTGGGCAGCCGCTCGTAATTCTCGGCGACGTAACGCGCCGTCGGCGCGGTCAAATCATAGCGCAGCGACAGCCACTGATCGTCGTCATCCTGGAAGGAGAACACGCCTTCGTTCGGCCGGTCCTGGTCGGGCAGGAATTTTCCCAGCGCATCGGTGTATTCGATCAGCGGCTGGTCGGCCGGTTCGAAGCCGTAAAGCTCATAGACCGAGCGGATCGTCACCATCATCTTCTCGACGGCGCGGATGTCCTCGGCACTGCGGTCGGCAAAACCGCGCGGCAGTCGCGCTTTCGTCTTTTCCGATTTGTCGGCCATGAGCTGGGTCTTTTTTGTTGGTAAATACGGACTTGTTTCGAGTGCGCGTGTCCTAGCCGAAGCGGCTTTGTGCGGCAAGGCCGGCGAGGCGCACCCATCTGCGCTCTCAGAGATTGGCGCGAGCGCACGCCTTAGCTTCAAGTGCCCCTGAAACCCAACCGCACCGAAAATGAAACAATCCCGCCATGAGTGCGGCATCGTGCCGACACAATCGCAAGAGATAAACGCGCCGAAATGAGGGGTTCGGGGCCATGACCAGCACAGCAAGAATCCATGCCATCGACGGCGATGCAGGCGAATTGCCCGCACGCTTGCGCCCGGCCGACATGCACGCTCCGAAAATGGTCAGCCAGGCTGCCGGCCCGTTCGACGTGCCCGCCGACAACGGCAAGGGTCCATCCATGCGCGACGCGTTGATGACCGGCCTGCTGGTGATCTATCCGACCGTGGCCACGGTGGTGGCGATCGTCGCCGGCCTGGTGCTGGCCAGCGCCAACGGCACCTGAGCCCTATTTCGGCCGCCTAAAGGCCTTCCGCTGCTTTTCGACCTCTTTGCGGCAGACGCAGCCTTCGAGGTGATCGTTGACCAGACCCATCGCCTGCATGAAGGCGTAGACCGTGGTCGGACCGACGAAGCTCCAGCCGCGCTTCTTCAGTTCCTTCGAAATGCGGACCGAGACGGCCGTGGTCGGGTTGGCGCGCAGATGGGCGAGGTCGACGATTTCCGGCCGCTCCTCCTTGCCGGGTTCGAACTTCCAGAACCAGGCGGCCAGCGAGCCAAATTCATCGGCCATTTCGCGGGCGCGCCTGGCGTTGTTGATGGTCGAGACGATCTTGCCGCGATGGCGGATGATGCCGGCATTGCCGAGCAGGCGCTCGACATCCTTGTCGGTGAAGGCGGCGACCTTGTCGAATTCGAAATTGGCGAAGGCTTGCCGAAAATTCTCCCGCTTGCGCAGGATGGTCAGCCACGACAGGCCCGACTGGAAGCCTTCGAGGCAGATCTTTTCGAACAGCCTGCGATCGTCCGCCACAGGCCGGCCCCATTCATGATCGTGATAGTGCAGATAGTCGGGCAGATTGCCATGCCAGAAGCAGCGCGCGACACCATCGGGACCGGCGAGCAGACCGGTGTTTTCCTTGTTCATTGCCAAAATCCGTTCGTTAATGCGCTTTTGCGCTGCATTTACTGCGGCTTTACCAGATTCCTGAACCCGGCGGTAACCACACCGAAAGGTTTACTGACAAAGCCGCATTTTACGCATTCCGATTCATGTTTCGGTTGCTGCTTGCGCACCAATGATCGCCGAACCGGGAGGACGTTTCCACCCGTTTGTATCAGACGATCAAGGTGCGTTCCGATGAAGACAGTGTTGTTTCCCGTGCTCGGCGCCGTGGCTGTGTTTGCCGCCGGCGTCGCGCCCTCAACCGCCGGCGACCGCTACGCCGACAGGCCGCCGGTGATGGTGAGCCCCGACCTTTCCGCACCCTGGGTGCTGCAGCTTGGCCATGCGCCCGGCATCCTGCGCCAGGAACGCCAGGTGGTGCAGCAACAACGGCGCCTGCGCCCGGCGCAGCCCGACCGGGTGCAGACGGCGGCGGTGCAGCCACCTGCGAAACGTACGGCCACGCGCCAGCAGATCAACCCGATCTACCTGCCACAGGAAGTCGACTATGACGGAGGGCAGAAGCCGGGCACGATCGTCATCGACACCACGCAGAATTTCCTCTTCCTGGTCGAGAAGAACGGCAAGGCGCGGCGTTATGGTGTCGGCACCGGCAAGCCGGGCTTCGAATGGTCGGGCACGCACAAGATCACCAACAAGCGCGAATGGCCGGACTGGCGCCCGCCGGCGCAGATGATCAAGCGCGAAGCCGCCAAGGGCCGCTATCTGCCGACCTATCTGGCCGGCGGCATGGAGAACCCGCTTGGCGCACGCGCGCTCTATCTCGGCACGACCGAATATCGCATCCACGGCACCAACCAACCATGGACGATCGGCGGCGCCGTGTCATCGGGTTGCATCCGCATGCGCAACGAGGACGTCGTCGACCTCTATGAACGGGTCAATGTCGGAACCACGGTCGAGGTGATATAGTAGGTTTCGCGAATCACTTGGTCGGCAAAGCAATCCGCTTTTCGTGGCCAGTTTAGGGGTAACGGGGGACGGGCCGTATGGGGATGCGGCCGGTCAGGAAGGGCAGCACGGGAAACCGCGCTGCCCTTTCCGTTTTTCGGGCAAGAATCGAGCTGACACCGAGGCAAGACTTCGCCTGAACGTCGTCCAAAGGGCATAGCGATTCGCTTTCACGCTGCCTTTCGCCGCATTCATTTGCTATCCCGGTGGCAAGTTCCACAAAAGGGTCCACCATGCCCCTGTCCGAAGACAGCCGTTATCTCCGGGGCGGCCCGGTCGCCCAGCGCATCATCGCCGCCGTTCGCGAAGACGCAGCGATCGCCAAAGCCGAGGGTTTTCCGCCCAAGCTGATCTCGATCACCGTCGGCGACACCGCGGCGGTGGATGTCTATGTGCGCAACCAGCGCGCCAAGGCTGAGCTCGCCGGCATCGATTTCGAGGAGCGGCGCTTTCCCGCCACCATCACGGCAGGCGAGTTGGAAGCGGCCATCCATGGCTTGAACGCCGACCCGCGCGTCACCGGCATCATCATCCAGCGGCCGGTGCCGGCGCATATCCCGATCAAGACGCTGCAGGCGGCGGTGCACCCGCTCAAGGATGTCGAAGGCATGCATCCGGCGTCGATCGGCAATATCGTCTACAACCAGCTCGACCTCGCCCCCTGCACGGCGGCCGCCTCGGTCGAACTGCTGAAGGAAACCGGTCTCGACCTCAAGGGGTTGGAAGTCGTCATCGTCGGCCATTCCGAAATCGTCGGCAAGCCGATCGCCTTCCTGTTGATGAGCGAAGGCGCCACGGTCACGGTCTGCCATCACATGACGCGATCGGTCGCCGCCCATGCGCGCCGCGCCGACGCACTGTTCGTCGCGGTCGGCAAGCCGCGGCTGATCAAGGCCGATATGGTGAAGCCGGGTGCGGCGGTCATCGACATCGGCATCAATTCCGAGATCGGCCCTGACGGCTCCAGCCGCATCGTCGGCGACGTCGACACCGAAAGCGTGCGCGAGGTCGCCTCCTGGATCACCCCGGTACCGGGCGGCGTCGGCCCGATCACGGTCGCCATTCTGCTGCGCAACACCATGGTCGCGCTCAGCCGCCAGCGTGCGCTTTACGAGGCGACCTACGGCACTTCGGGCAGGCTCGCGGCGGAGTAGCGCCGGGGCGGGCGCCCTATTCCGCGGCGATCAGGTTCTTTTCCAGAACACCTTCCGGCTTCGGTCCACCATAAGCCCAGTCGAGCAGCTTGACCGTGTGCACCACCGGGAGGTTGGCGGCGGAAGCGATCTGGGTGATGCAGCCGATGTTGCCGGTCGCAACGATCGACGCTCCCGTCGCCTCGATGTTTTTCACCTTGCGATCGCGCAGCTTGGCCGAAATCTCGGATTGCAGGATGTTGTAGGTTCCGGCCGAACCGCAGCACAGATGGCCCTCGCGCGGCTCGCGCACGATGAAGCCGGCCTTGGCCAGCAGTTCCTTCGGCTCGCGTGTGATCTTCTGGCCGTGCTGCATGGAACAGGCCGAGTGATAGGCGACGACGGTGCCCGGCTTGCGCACCGGTTCGGGCAGGTCAAGGCCGGCCAGATATTCGGTGACGTCCTTGGCCAGCGCCGACACGCGCGCGGCCTTGTCGGCATAGACCGGGTCGAGCCGCAGCATGAAGCCATAATCCTTGATCGTCGTGCCGCAGCCGGACGCGGTGATGACGATGGCATCGAGCCCGCCCTGGTCGATCGCCCGCGTCCATGCGTCGACATTTTGTCTGGCCGAGGCAAGGGCGGCTTGCTCGCGCCCCATATGATGCACCAGCGCGCCACAGCAGCCCTCGCCCGGCGGCACCACGACCTCGACGCCGAGCCGTGTCAGCAGCGCAATCGTCGTCTCGTTGATGGCGGGATCAAGCACCGATTGCGCGCAGCCGGTGAGGATGGCGACGCGACCCTTTTTGGCCCCCTGCCCGGCATGGATGCCAGGTGAAGCGCTTGGCGAGACAGTCGGAAGCGAGGCCGGCGCGAGCTTGAGCATCGCGCCAAGCGGCTTCAGCGCCGGGACCTTGTCGAACAGGCCAATGAACGGCTTGCCCAGCTTCGCCAGCCTGAGCGCTGCGCGAAAACGCCGGGGATAAGGAAGCACCAAGGCCAGCATGGCACGGATCAGACGGTCGAGCAGCGGCCGCTTGTAGGTCTCCTGTATATGGGCGCGCGCGTGGTCGACCAGATGCATGTAGTTAACGCCCGACGGGCAAGTGGTCATGCAGGCGAGGCAGGACAGGCAGCGGTCGATATGGGTGACGATCTCCCTGTCGGCCGGACGGCCGTTTTCCAGCATGTCCTTGATCAGGTAGATGCGCCCGCGCGGTGAATCGAGCTCGTTGCCCAGCGTCACATAGGTCGGGCACGTCGCGGTGCAGAAGCCGCAATGCACACATTTGCGCAGGATCTTTTCCGATTCCGCGACATGCGGATCGGCAAGCTGGGCTAGCGAAAAATTGGTCTGCATCGCGCTGGATCCTAGGCCATGCGGCCGGGATTGAGGATGTTCTTCGGGTCGAATTCCTGCTTCAGGCGCGCCGATAGTGCGGCAAGTGCGGGCGGCTGCGGCTCGAACACGGGCAGAGCGGCGCGATGAGAAGGTGCGGCGCGCACCAGCGTCGCATGGCCGCCGCCATGTTTTCTGAACAGCCCACGCAGCAAAGCGGCTTCCGGATCGCCCTGTTCCATGCGCAACCACACCAATCCGCCCTGCCAGTCATAGAAGGCGCTGACGGCGGCCTGCATGCGTAGCGACAACACCATCTGATGGCCCTGAGAAGGCGCCATCGAGACCCGCCAGACCGGTTTCTCGCTGTTGTCGGCGAAGGGCCTGCAATCGCGCACATCGCGCCAGATCAGCCGTGAAGTCTCACCGTCAATCTCCTCCAACGGCCCGGCATTGCCGAGCAGCGTTTTCAGCGCGGTGATGCGATAGGCGACGGACGGGCCAAAGCCTTCGACGCGCAGCAGCGTGACTGCCTCGTTGCCGAGCGCGCCGCCCGCGACACGCGCGGCGATCCGCTCGGGCAGATGGGCAGCGCTCGACACTTCCGCGCTGGAATCGAGCGCCAGCGCCATGGCCGCAGCAGCCGCATCGTCGAGCAGGCCACGGATGGCGAGCGTGACCTCGGTCTCGGCGGCCGGCAGCACCTTGAAGGTGACGTCGGTGAATACGGCGAGCGTGCCCCAGCTGTTGGCCATCAGCTTGGACATGTCATAGCCGGTGACGTTTTTGACCACGCGTCCGCCCGATTTGAAGGCCTCGCCACGACCGGATACCACATTGATCCCCAGAATATGATCGCGCGCGGCACCCGCCTTGAGCCGGCGCGGCCCGGAAAGGTTCGCGCCGAGCACGCCGCCGAGCGTGCCTTTGCCAGCTTCGCCGCCGAGCAGCGGGCCGTAGTCCATAGGCTCGAAGGCAAGTTGCTGGCCGTGTTCCGCCAGCAGCGTCTCGATGTCAGCCAGCGGCGTGCCGGCCTTGGCCGACAGCACCAGTTCGGCCGGTTCGTAGAGCGTGACGCCAGAAAGCTTCGACAGGTCGAGCGTGTGTTCGCTCTGCTGCGGGCGGCCGATGCCGCGCTTGGAACCATGGCCAAGGATTTCCAACGGCGACTCTTGCGCTACCGCCGAGGCGACGGTGGACCGGACTTCGGATGGGGTGGTTGGGGTGAAGGTGGTCATGGGCGCGACGCACCCGCGAGTGCAGAGATGTCGCGTTCCTTCGCGCCCCCCTCTGTCCTGCCGGACATCTCCCCCTCAAGGGGGGAGATTGGCAGCTTGCGCGCCTCGCCCTTCTGCCGACGGCGGAGAGTGGCGAAGTCGGGCGTGGCAGCTGATCTCCCCCCTTGAGGGGGAGATGTCCGGCAGGACAGAGGGGGGTGTTCACGCGCCGACATGTGCCGTCAAAACCTCGGAATGTCCGGAAACGGCAGCTTGCCGCCGGAAATGTGCATCCGCCCGAGCTCGGCGCATCGCCGCAATTGCGGGAAGACTTTTCCCGGGTTGAGCAGATGGTTGGGATCGAAGGCGCATTTGACGCGCATTTGCTGGTCGAGGTCGGCCTGGCTGAACATTTCCGGCATCAGATCGCGCTTCTCCACGCCCACGCCGTGTTCGCCGGTCAAGACGCCGCCGACCTTGACGCACAGCCGCAAGATGTCGGCGCCGAAACTTTCGGCCTTGTCGAGTTCGCCCGGCACGTTGGCATCGTAGAGGATCAGCGGGTGCAGATTGCCGTCGCCGGCATGAAAGACGTTGGCGACGCCGAGGCCATATTTCTCCGACAGTTCGCGCATGCCGGCGAGCACGCGCGGCAGTTCCTTGCGCGGGATGGTGCCGTCCATGCAGTAATAATCGGGCGAGATGCGGCCAACCGCCGGGAACGCCGCCTTGCGGCCGGCCCAGAAGCTCAGCCTTTCCTGTTCGGACTGCGAAATGCGGCAGGTGGTCGAGCCGTTCTTGTAGGCGATCGCCTCGACCAGACCGATCAGATGATCGACCTCGACGCCAGGTCCGTCGAGTTCGACGATCAGCAGCGCCTCGACATCGAGCGGATAGCCGGCATGGACGAAATCTTCCGCCGCTTGGATCGCCGGCCGGTCCATCATTTCCATGCCGCCCGGAATGATGCCGGCGCCGATGATGTCGGCGACGCATTGGCCGCCCTGCTCGCTGGTCGGGAAGCCGATCAGCAGTGCACGGGCCATCTCCGGCTTCTTCAGGATGCGCACGGTGACCTCGGTGACGACGCCGAGCAGGCCTTCCGAACCGGTCATGACGCCGAGCAGGTCATAGCCTTCCGCATCGAGGTGACTGCCGCCAAGCCGCACCACCTCGCCATTCATCAGCACCATCTCGATGCCGAGCACATTGTTGGCGGTGAGGCCGTATTTCAGGCAGTGCACGCCGCCGGAATTCTCCGCGACGTTGCCGCCGATCGAGCAGGCGATCTGGGAGGATGGATCGGGGGCGTAGTAAAAGCCCTCCTGCTCGACGGCGGTGGTGATGCCGAGATTGGTGACGCCCGGCTGGGCAACGACGACGCGATTGGGAAAATCGATCTCGAGGATGCGGTTAAAACGGCTCATCACCAAAAGCACTGCATCCTCGAGCGGCAGCGCGCCACCCGACAGCGAGGTACCGGAACCGCGCGGCACGACGCGGATGTTGCGGTCGTTGCAGTATTTCAGCACACGGGAAACCTGCGCCACGGTTTGCGGCAAAACGACGACCAGCGGCAGTTGTCGATAGGCGGTCAGGCCATCGCTCTCAAAGGCTCGCATGGAATTGGCGGCGTCGACGACGCCCTCGCCCGGCACGATGATGCGCATGTCGGCGACGATCTCGTCGCGCCGGCGCATCGTGGCGTCGTCTGGTTTCGGCATGGCCAGGCCGGACATCAACAGCCTCGTTTCGCTTGACTGGTCAATATCTTTTACCAGTGAAGCGCGTTGGTTGCAAATCCTGCCTTGGCGGGGAATCCAGCCTGCTGGTCGAGACCGGCTTCCGCAGCGGCAATCTGCCGCTGCTATTCGCCGGCCAACTTGCCGGGTTCGGAGTGCATCTGGCGCACGCGGCGCACGCCCCACCAGACCAGCAGGATGGCAACAGGCACCGAGGCAGCGGTGATGACCTCCGGCGCGAAGGCATGGCCGAAGATCGAGGCACCCTTGGCGACATAGCCAATGAGGCCGACCACATAATAGGAGACGGCGGCGACGGAAAGGCCTTCGACGGTCTGCTGCAGGCGCAGTTGCAGGCGGGCGCGGTTGTTCATCGAGGCGAGCAGGTCGCGGTTCTGCTTCTCGACCTCGACATCGACCCAGGTACGCAGCAGTGTCGTAGCGCGGGTCAGTTTTCGCGATAGATTGGCTTGCCGCTCCTCGACCGAGCGGCAGGTACGCATGGCTGGTGCCACCCGGCGCTGCAGGAACCCGCCCCAGGTGTCGTAGCCGGGCACGGCTTCTTCCTCGAGCGCTTCCAGCCGCTCGACGACGATGCCGTCATAGGCGCGGCTGGCGCCAAAGCGGTAGAGGCTCGACGCCGCGTCGGCTTCCAGCTCCGCGGCAAGCTCAGTCAGGTCGGCCAGCAGCGTCTGGCTGTCGCGGGTCTCAGCGACCTTCATCTCCAGCGTGGTCTGCGCCAGCCGGTCCTCGATGCGGCGGGCGCGGCCGGACAGGTTCAGCGCCAGCGGCAGGCCGAGCATGGCCAAAGTTCGATAGGTTTCGATGTCGATCAGCCGCTGCGACAGCGCACCGGTGCGCGCCGGAGTCAGGCCGCGATCGAGCACCAGCATGCGGGTCATGCCGTCGCCGTCCTGGCGAAAATCGGTGACGATGGCGGCGTTGCCGCGCTCGACCAGCGAGTAGCACAGGCTGGTCGGATCGAAGCCGGCGATCAGCCGCTCGCTCGCTTGCGTCCATTTGCGGATTTCGAGCCTGATGCCCGAGATGACGGTTCCCGGCGGAGAAAACCCGTTGCCGAAGGGCGAATCCTCCTGCGTCCTGCCGCTTTCGGAGAGCGGCCCTTCCCACAGATAGGTCGAGAATTCGGTGTGCCGCTCCCAGCGCAGCGAGCCCTTGCCCCATTTCATAGCGTGGTGGCGGGCCTGGCGGTCGGGTGCGGCGATGCCGAGGCGCCGCGACAGTTCGGAAAGCACGGCCATGTCGACGCCGGAGCCGCCCTCCGTCATGAAGGCGAGTTGCACCAGGACGCGTGGCTTATCGATGAGCGGATGCGGCCGGGCGTGGACCTCGCCGAGCGCGCCGGGCCGGCCCTCATGCGCGGGAAACCCCATGACGCTGCCCTTGGCGCGCGGCTGGAACTCGAGATTGGACGGGTCGTCTGACACGGCTTGTCCCCCGGGTTTCTTTGAACCCTCTTGCACTCGCGTCCCTCTAGAGCCAATGGCCGGATGACGCAAACAGCAAAGTTTAGCCGAAGATGACATGACGTCGGGCGGCAAAATCGACACGCTTCGGCCAATTGGATAAATAATTTGACCAGTTGGCGACGCAGGCTTTATCCTGCGCGACACCGGTTCACCTTCCAGGCACTTGAGTTGAGCGACATTTTTTCCAGGATCGAGCATTCGCGCACCGCCGACGAGGTGGTGCAGCAGATCGAGAGCCTCATCCTCGAAGGCGTGCTGCGCACCGGCGACCGGCTGCCGGGCGAGCGCGAGCTTGCGCGCCAGTTCGACGTGTCGCGGCCGATCCTGCGCGACGCCCTGAAGACGCTGGAGGGGCGCCGCCTTTTGACGACAAGGCCCGGCGGCGGCACGCATGTCGCCGATGTCATCGGCCAGCTGTTCACCAAGCCGGTGACGGACCTGATCTCGATGCACCGTAAGGCTGTGACCGACTATTTGGAATACCGCCGCGAGATCGAAGGGATCGCGGCGGAATACGCGGCGCGGCGCGCCACACCGGACGACATGGCGCTGCTCGACAAGATCATGGCACGCATGGACGATGCGCACCGGACCGACGACTTCGACGACGAGGCCGAGATCGACGTCGAGTTCCACCACGCTATCTGCGAGTGTGCGCACAACATCATCCTTTTGCACACGCTGCGCTCCTGCTATCGGCTGTTGTCGGAAGGGGTTTTCCAGAACCGGCTGCTGGTGTTCACCGTGCCAGGCGCGCGCGAGGCGCTGCTTGCGCAGCATCGGGCGATCCATGCAGCGGTGAAGGCCGGCGACCCGGCCGCCGCCCGGCAAGCGGCAATGGACCACATTACCTATGTCGAGCGGTCGATGGCGGAGGCGGAGCGCAGCGGCGACTGGCAGCGCGTCTCTCGTCTGAGGCTGAAACAGCGCGTCGACGCCACCGAGACCGAACCTGCACGCAAACGCTCCTAACTATCGAAACGGAAAGCCCATGAGCCAGATCCTGACCATCGCCGACCTCAAGGATCTCGCACGCCGGCGCGTGCCGAAGATGTTCTTCGACTATGCCGATTCCGGCGCATGGACGGAAAGCACCTACCGGGCCAACGAAGAGGATTTCCAGAAGATCAAGTTCCGCCAGCGCGTGCTGGTCGACATGAGCAACCGTTCGCTGGAATCGACCATGATCGGCGAGAAGGTGTCGATGCCGGTGGCGCTGGCCCCGACCGGCCTGACCGGCATGCAGCACGCAGATGGCGAGATGCTGGCAGCGCAGGCGGCGGAAGAGTTCGGCGTGCCTTTCACCTTGTCGACGATGAGCATCTGTTCGATCGAGGATGTCGCCTCGGTGACAAGCAAGCCGTTCTGGTTCCAGCTTTATGTGCTGCGCGACAAGGATTTCGTGATCAACCTGATCGACAGGGCAAAGGCGGCGAAATGCTCGGCGCTGGTACTGACGCTCGACCTGCAGATTCTCGGCCAGCGCCACAAGGATGTCCGCAATGGGCTGTCGGCGCCGCCCAAGATGACGCTCGCCAACATCGCCAACATCGCCATGCGCCCACGCTGGTTGATGGGCATTGCCGGCACGAAGCGCCGCACCTTCCGCAACATTGTCGGTCATGCCAAAGGTGTCGGCGACGTCTCATCGCTCGGTTCATGGACGAACGAGCAGTTCGATCCGCATCTGTCATGGAAGGATGTCGCCTGGATCAAGGAGCGCTGGGGCGGCAAGCTGATCCTCAAAGGCATTCTCGACAAGGAAGACGCGCTGATGGCGGCCAGGACCGGCGCCGACGCGATCATCGTTTCCAACCATGGCGGACGCCAGCTCGATGGTGCGTCGTCGTCGATCGGCGTGCTTGAAGAGATTGCCGATGCGGTCGGCGACACGATCGAAGTGCATATGGATGGCGGCATCCGCTCCGGCCAGGATGTGCTGAAGGCACTCTGCCTCGGCGCCAAGGGCACCTATATCGGCCGGCCATTTCTTTACGGCCTGGGTGCGCTTGGCAAGGAAGGGGTTACCAAGGCGTTGGAAATCATCCGAAAAGAGATGGACATCACGCTGGCGCTGTGCGGAAAGCGTCTGGTCACCGACATGGGCAAGGACCAGCTCCGGCGCTAGAGTTCCGTGACAGCCCGACCACGGAGACGACGCGACGTTGACGGAACCCGGCATCCACTTTCTCGACGCGCATGGGCCGGACGGCATGCGTCTTTACGCTATTGGCGACATCCACGGCCGCCTCGACCTTTTGGCCGCCATGCATCAGCGCATCGAGGCCGAGATCGAACAGGACGCGCCTGCCGACTGGCGTGTCATCCATCTGGGCGACTATGTCGACCGCGGGCCGGACTCGAAGGGCGTCATCGACTTCCTGATCGAAGCGCAAGAGCGCGACCCGCGCCATCTGATGCTGGCCGGCAACCATGACATCGGTTTTCTCGATTTTCTCAAGACCCCTGACCCGGACGGGCTTTTCATCCGTTTCGGCGGCATCCAGACGGCACAGTCTTACGGCGTGGCGATCAGTGAAGGCACAAGCGTGTGGTTCGGCAAGGCCGAGTCCGCCGTGCGCAAAGGACATCAGGCTCTGGTCGAGGCCGTGCCGGAAAGCCACATCGACTTCCTGCGGTCGCTGCCGTTTTCGCTGACACTGGGCGATTTCTTCTTCTGCCATGCCGGTATCAGGCCGGGTATTCCCCTGGACAGGCAAAACCCGCAGGACCTGGTCTGGATCCGCGATGTCTTCCACGATCACACCGGCCTCTATCCGAAGATTGTCGTGCACGGCCACACCCCGGTCCCCGAGGCGGAAGTGATGGCCAACCGCGTCAATGTCGACACGCTTGCCTGGCAATCGGGGATGCTGACCGCGCTCGTCGTCGACGGTGCGGACAAACGCATCCTGACAATGACCATCAAGGAAGCTTGAGCGTCGCGCGTCAGAGGGCGCGAAAGGCGCTTCTCGCCCTTAGCGCAGAGAGGCGGTGACGCCGTAGCCGTCGACGGCGTTGTGGTTGTTGGCTGCGTCGGCGGCATAAATGCCGAGGCCGCACAGCACGATGGCCGACAACATGGCAAAGGACAGAAGCGCTGCTTTCACGGACGTCATCTCTTGTTGAGCTTTCTGCATCTGTGCACGAGGCGGTTACCAATGCGTTGAAACGGAGAATTCGCTTCAAACTTTCGACGATTTCGCGCTTCTAGGCATGTTCTGTTTCAACGGTGTGTCGCGCGGGTCACACAAAAGGTTCATCGCGGTTGCACAAAAGATGCAAAGCGCGCGCCTTCTAGGATGGCGGATGGACACAAGCCAAGGATGAAACAGGTTTTCCCCAGGCGGATTCATTGCGACGTGCCAATTATGTCACGCGGCAGGAGCTGAGGGTCGGACGCTCAGATGGTCGCTACCCAGGCGCGGGCTATGGCGAGGCCGGCAGCGTCGGCGTCAGGTCCGTTGAGGGCCATTTCGCCGTCGAGCTTGCCGGCCCAGTCGGGATGGCGCGAAGCGATGGTCGGGGCAAAGGACGTGCTCCAGTCCTTGACCATCGGCCGGTCGGCCTCGAAATGAAACTGGAAACCGTAGACGGCACGGCCGACGCGAAACGCCTGGTTCTCGGCGACCTCGTTGCCGGCGAGCCGTACGGCGTTTTCAGGCAGCACGAACGTGTCGTCGTGCCACTGGAAGATCGGGAATTTTGCCGGCAGCGCGCCCAGCACCGGATCGGCCTTGGCGTCCGGCGTCAGCGACACACCGTGCCAACCGAACTCATTGGCGCCGCCGATGCGGTTCTCGCCACCAAAGGCACGGGCGACGAGCTGGCTGCCGAGGCAGATGCCGAGCACGGCGCGATCCTTGTCGGCAAAATCGCGGGTCAGTTCCAGCAGTGCCGGAAAATAGGGGTACTCGTCGTCGGCCAGCGCATTCTGGCCACCGCCGAGCACCACCATGGCGTCATGCCCGGTCGCGTCATCCGGCAAGGGATCGCCTTTGTAAGGAAGACGCAGATCAAGATCGGCGCCGGCTTCCGCAAGTGCTGCGCCGACCTGACCAAGGCCGGTATTGTCGTAGTTCTGGACCACCAACACCCGCATCGCAAAACCCTGCTGACATGAAAATGATGCGACGAGCGATATCATGCCGTCCGCATTGCAGCCAAGATGCGTGTCGCGGGAGAAAGCTATGCCACTGCAGAACCGAGTCGATCCGTTCGGCGCCATCCGCGCCGTGCCCGAGCGCGGGCTGTTCACCGGCAATCGCGGCATAATCCACGATCCCGAGACCAAGACGTTGCTGAAAAAGCGCTGGGCGCTTCACGCCTGGATCATCTGCGTCTGCCAATTCCGCGATGTCCGGCGCGAACCGATGGGCCGCAACAGGCCCGGAGGTAAAGCGGGCTGGACCGAGTTGTTCTTCCTCGACGAGGTGACGGCACTGGCTGCCGGGCATCGCCCCTGCTTCTTTTGCCAGCGCGAACGGGCCAAGGATTTCGTCGGCCGCTTCGGCGAAGCCTTCGGCATTGCCGAGCCGCGCGCGCCGCAAGTCGACAAGCGGCTGCATAAAGAGCGGCTAGCGTCGGGCGGCAAGTCACGGATGGTGGCCGTGGAAGAGCTCGCCGGCCTGCCGGAGGGTGCGATGGTCGCGGATGGCGGCAACGCCCATGCCTTGCGCGGCGGCAAGGCGCTGCGCTGGTCCTTTGCCGGATATGGCCCGCCCACTGATTTCGGCCTGCTCGAAAGCAAGACGCTCTCGCTGCTGACGCCAGCCACCACGCTCGCCGTGCTGCGGCATGGCTTTCGGCCGGTGTGGCATCCGACCGGCGAGGCTTGACGCCAGCAGCCGGCTCGCCCATTCCTCGGCGATGCGCGCCAATTACAAGATGCAACGTCTGTTCGTGCCCGACGATCTGCGGCCAGACATCGAGTTCGATGCCGGTCAGCAGCAGAGCCATTATCTCCTGCATGTGCTGCGGCTTGGCGAAGGCTCCGAAATTCTGGTGTTCAATGGCCGCGACGGCGAATGGTCGGCGGCCATATCAGCGAAAACAAAAAGGGCGGTGCGGCTGAAGGTGTCGGCGCTGCAACGGCCGCAGCCGCCGCTGCCCGACCTCATCTACTGCTTCGCGCCGCTGAAGCAGGGCCGGCTCGACTATCTCGTGCAGAAAGCGGTCGAGATGGGTGCCGGCATCCTGCAGCCGGTCATCACCCAGCACACGCAAGTGGCCAAGCCTTCCATCGATCGCCTGCGCGCCAATGTCGTCGAAGCCGCCGAACAATGCGGCATCCTGGCGGTGCCGGAGGTGCGCGAGGCGGAAAAATTCGACCGCTTGCTGACCGGCTGGGATAAGGAGCGACGGCTGATCTTCTGCGACGAGGACGCCTCGACCAACAATCCGCTGCCGGCACTGCAAGCAGTCAAGGAAAACAAGCTTGGGCTGCTGGTCGGACCGGAGGGCGGCTTTTCCGACGACGAGCGCAAGATGCTGCGTGCGCTGCCTTTCGTCACCGCCATTCCGCTCGGACCACGCATCCTGCGCGCCGACACGGCAGCGGTGGCCGCGCTCGCGGTGATGCAGGCAACAGTCGGGGACTGGTGAGACGTCATCCCTCGCAAGGGATGCAGAGTGCAGCAACGTTCAATTCCTGTTGACCTGTGGCTCAGGATTTTTCGCTTGATCGTCTACTGACATTTCGTCCATCTAGCGCCGGCGGTCGTCCGACCGTCCTACAGCGCCGTGCGTCCTTTCGGACGCGCAAAGGACGCTGTAGCATTCCGTTGGGGCACATTATCCTTCCGAAAATCGAAAGTCGATTTTCGGGGTCATGTGCAAAGGGCTTATAAATGGCGCGCGATACGACCGATTTCCGCCCGATAGAAGGTGTCGACGAACTCGTCGAGCATCTGGCCGAAGGCAACAAGCCGCGCGACAAATGGCGCATCGGCACCGAGCACGAGAAATTCCCCTTCTATGTCGACGGCAACGCGCCTGTGCCCTATGGCGGCGAGCGCGGCATCCGCGCCATCCTCGAAGGCATGCAGGAAAAGCTCGGCTGGGATCCGATCGTCGACGACGGCCGTATCATCGGCCTGGTCGAACCGACCGGCCAGGGGGCGATTTCACTGGAACCTGGCGGCCAGTTCGAGCTTTCCGGGGCGCCGCTGGAGACCATCCATCAGACCTGCCGCGAGGGCAATGCCCATCTGGCACAGGTGCGCGAGATCGCCGAGCCGATGGGCATCCGCTTCCTCGGCCTCGGCGGCAGCCCGAAATGGTCGTTGGCCGAGACGCCGAAAATGCCGAAGTCGCGCTACGAGATCATGACGCGCTACATGCCCAAGGTCGGCACCAAGGGCCTCGACATGATGTATCGCACCTGCACGATCCAGGTGAATCTCGACTTCGAGAGCGAGGCCGACATGCGCCGCAAGATGCAGGTGTCGCTGAAGCTGCAGCCGCTGTCGACGGCATTGTTCGCCAATTCGCCGTTCACAGAGAGCCACCCGAACGGCTTGCAGAGCTGGCGCGGCGACATCTGGCGCGACACCGACAACCAGCGCTCGGGCCTGCTCGAATTCTGCTTCTCGCCCGATTTCGGTTTTGCCGACTATGTCGAATGGGCGCTCGACGTGCCGATGTATTTCGTCATCCGCGACGGCCACTATCACGACATGACGCACATCACCTTCCGCCAGTTCATGGCCGGGGCCGCACGCAATGAAGTGCCGGACGGGCTGCCGACGATGGGCGACTGGGCGAACCATCTGTCGACGCTGTTCCCGGACGTGCGGCTGAAGCGTTTCCTCGAAATGCGCGGTGCCGACGGCGGGCCATGGCGGCGTATCTGCGCGCTGCCGGCCTTCTGGGTCGGGTTGCTCTATGATGAGGCCGCACTCGACGCCGCCGAGGCGCTGACCTCGAGCTGGACGTATGAGGAAACGCTGGCGATGCGCAACGCCGTGCCGGAACAAGGCATTTCCGCGCCCTTCCGCAACACCACGCTGCGCGAGATCGCGCGTGACGTGATGGTCATTTCGCGCATGGGACTGAAGAACCGCGGCAAGAAGAACCGCGACGGCTATGACGAGACCTCGTTCCTCAACACTCTGGACGAAGTCGTCGCGCGCGGCACCACCAGCGCCGAGGAGCTGCTGTCGGCCTACCACACGCGTTGGGGTGGCTCGATCGAGCCGGTGTTCATGGAATATGCCTATTAACTCTCGGATTTGACGCCGCGGATCGATCGGCAAAAGCCGCTTCAATCGGAAGTGGAAACGAACTAGGCTTCTGCGGCGAGGATTTCCGGAGGAGAGACCAATGCCTTCCTTGTTCGACATGCTGACGCAGGCCCAGAACGGCAACGGCATGCAGGCCCTTGCCCAACAATATGGGCTATCGATGCAGCAGACGCAGGCGGCGGTTGCCGCTCTGTTGCCGGCCTTTTCGCAGGGGCTGCAGCGCAACACCGCCGATCCCTACGGGCTCGGCGCCTTCATGACGGCGATGGCCAGCGGCCAGCACGCCAAGTATTTCGAGGACGCAACCCGAGCCTTCTCGCCGCAAGGCGTCGATGAGGGCAACGGCATACTCGGACATCTGTTCGGTTCGAAGGATCTGTCGCGCGCGGTGGCCAGCCGGGCGGCGCAAGCGAGCGGCGTCAACCAGCAGATCCTGCAGCAGATGCTGCCGGCGATCGCCTCGATGGTCATGGGCGGATTGTTCAAGCAGACGACAAATCAGATGCAGGCCGCCGGTGGTTTTGGCGGTGGCGGCAACAATCCGCTCGGCGAGATCATCGAGCAGATGATGCGGCAAGGCGGCATGCAGGCCCCGGCTCCCCAGCCGCGCCAGGCGCCGCCGCCCCCGATGGACAACCCGCTCGGCAAGGTGTTGCAGGACATGTTCGGCGGCGGCGCACCGCAGCCGCAGCCGCAAAGCCAGCCGCAGCAGGCACCCAATCCCTATGGTGACAATCCGCTTGGCAAGGTGCTGCAGGACATGTTCGGCGGCGGCGCACCGCAGCCGCAAGGCCGGGCGCAGCCTCAGCCTCAACAAACGCAGAGCCCCTATGGTGACAATCCTCTGGGAAAGATCTTCGAGGAAATGCTGCGGCAAGGCGGCGGTGGCGGCTTCGGCTCGCCCGGCGGCCAGCCGGCCCCGCAACAGCCTCAAGCGCCCCCGCAACGTCAGGCACCGCAGCCACAGGCCAATCCGAGCGGCCGGCCAAGGAATCCATTCGACGACCTGTTCGGCAAGATGTTCGAGACCGGCGCCCAGCAGCGTGACGACTATCAGAAGGGCGTGGAAACGATCTTCGACCAGTTCAAGCGGGACATGGACCGGCGGTAGGTCGACATCGGTGGTAAGAGACTGGAGCAGATGCGCCGCAACCCGCGCGGCGAGGCTGGTGTCGAATGCGTACCGCCAAGGTCAAGCGGTTCGCACTACAAGGTCTATGAGTGACGGCGACACCCCTGAAGAGGCCATCGCGAAAGCTGGCATTCGCCTGACAGCCAAAAGAAAAGCCCGGTCCTGGGAGGACCGGGCAGAGTGCAGGCGGGCCGGCGGGGATCCGGCAGGGAGTGGGGAGCCTGCATACTCGTCAGTCGCGCCGAACCCCAAAAGGGTTCAAAGCAACCTAAACAACAAGCAACCGATCAGGCGACCTTGCGGGCAAAATCCTCGATCGTCTCGACGCGATCGCTGGCGATCTCGCGCAGCATCGCCGTCGGGTCGCGGCCAAACGGCACGTCGATGGCGACATGCAGGTCGGCGCGCGTCAGGCCGATATCGGCGAGTTCGGCGTCCGACATCTCGCCAAGGCGGTAGAAGGCGCGGCGGTTTTTCCAGGCGCGGTAGATGTTGGAGACGGTGTTGGCCACGCGCGTCGCAACGGCCGGACGCGAGGTGATGCGCGAGGTCTCGGTGGCGAAATCAAACGTGGTCATTGTCGGTCTCCTTCAGACTCGAACGGACAAAACCAGACGATCGGCGCTGGCGACAGCGGCCGTTCCGGCTTCGATTCATTTTCAAGATGCATGTCGTTGTCCCAAAACCGGTGTCCACTTTTGGGCGACATGCATTGGCTTCATGTGGACAATCGCAATTTGCCATCGACCGATTGATTAATCCAACGAATGTTTCTAATCTTTAACATCAACATCAATGATGGGTTGGACCATGAAAGCGCCACTCGATCTCGATCAATTGCAGACCTTCATCTCGATTGCCGACACTGGCAGCTTCACCAGAGCAGCCGAAGAGGTGCACCGGACCCAGTCGGCGGTGTCGATGCAGATGCGCCGGCTTGAGGAGCGGATCGGCAAGCCGCTGTTCGAGAAAGACGGGCGGACCAACAGACTGACCGAGGAAGGCGACAAGCTGCTCTCCTACGCGCGGCGGCTGCTCTATCTCAACCGCGAGACGCTGGCGGCTTTCGACGACCGGCGGCTCGAAGGCACGATCCGCATCGGCACGCCCGATGACTATGCCGACCGTTTCCTGCCCGAGATCATGGCGCGGTTCACGCGCTCCAACCCCCGCGTCGAACTGACCGTCATCTGCGAGCCGACGCCGGGGCTGGTCGAACATATCAAGCGCGGCAATCTCGACCTGGCGCTGGTGACGCACAACGACGTACGCGGCCAGTCGGAGGTGGTGCGGCGCGAACCGCTGCTGTGGGTCACCTCGGCCAACCATGCCACGCATGAGCAGGAAACGCTGCCGATGGCCTTTGGCCGGCCGAACTGCATCTGGCGGCGCGCCGCCGTCGATGTGCTCGACCAGCAGAACCGCGACTATCGCATCCTGTTCACCAGTTTCTCGGCCACCGTCATCACCGCAGCGGTGCTTTCCGGCCTGGCGATCTCGGTGCTGCCGGAATGCGCACTGCGGCCCGGCATGCGGGTGCTGGGTGAAGCCGACGGCTTCGGCGCCCTGCCCGATTGCCGCATCGGCATCATGCGCGGCCAGACGTCGCGGCCCGAGATCGTCGACGCGCTCGCCCGCCATATTTCGGAAAGCCTCGACAATATTTCCGTGCCGATCGGCGAAGACACCGGGACATTCGATTTCGCGGCGCTCGCCTTCAGCAAGATGCGGCGAACCAAGCCGAACCAGATCCTGCCGGGCTGGTAGGAAGGGTCCCGCGCGGGATGAAAGCCAACACGGCCACCTTGACGCGGGCGCCCAACCGTTCCCTCATCGGCCGATGAGCGACGCGGCATCCGAATCACGCACCAACGCCACCGAATACACGGTGAGCGAGATTTCCGGCGCCTTGAAGCGCACGGTCGAGGACGTCTTCGGCAATGTGCGGGTGCGCGGCGAAATATCAGGCTATCGCGGGCCACATTCCTCCGGCCATGCCTATTTCGCGCTGAAGGACGACCGCGCGCGGCTCGACGCCGTGGTGTGGAAAGGCACGATGAGCCGGCTGAAGTTCCGTCCCGAAGAAGGGATGGAGGTGATCGCCACCGGCAAACTCACCACCTATCCCGGCAAGTCCAACTACCAGATCGTCATCGACAATCTGGAGCCGGCCGGCGCCGGCGCGCTAATGGCGCTGTTGGAAGAGCGCAAGCGGCGGCTGCAGGCCGAGGGGCTGTTCGACAGCGGCCGCAAGCGGCTGCTGCCGTTCATGCCGCGCGTCATCGGCGTCGTCACCTCGCCGACAGGGTCCGTCATTCGCGACATCATCCACCGCATCAAGGACCGGTTTCCGCTGCATGTCCTGGTCTGGCCGGTGCGTGTGCAAGGCGAGACGTCAGGCGCGGAAGTGACCGCCGCGGTCAACGGCTTCAACGCGCTGGCATGGGATGGCGCCATTCAGCGTCCCGATCTTCTGATCGTGGCGCGCGGCGGCGGCAGCCTCGAAGACCTCTGGGGGTTCAACGACGAGGCGCTCGCCCGTGCCGTCGCCGCCTCCGGCATACCGGTGATCTCGGCTGTCGGCCACGAGACGGACTGGACGCTGATCGATCTCGTCGCGGATGTGCGGGCGCCGACACCGACGGGTGCAGCCGAAATTGCGGTGCCGGTGAAGGCCGATCTCGAAGCGACGCTTGCCAGCCTTGGCGCGCGGCTCAAGGCGGCGGTCCTGCGCAATTTCGAGCGCAAGCGGCAGGCTGCTCGTGCGGCCGCCCGCGCACTGCCTTCGCCCGACCAATTGCTGGCGCTGCCGCGCCGACGCCTCGACGAGGCGACATCTAGGCTTGGCCGGGGCCTGATGGTCTCCACCGAACGAAAGCGGGCCAGGTTCTTCGCCGTAAAACTGACACCGGCAATGCTGTCACAGCGCATTGCCGAGGCGCGGCGCACCAACGAGCGCAATCTTTTGCGCGCACAAGGGGCGCTACGCGCGTTGGCAAGAGCCCGGCGCGCGGAGCTTAACCGAGCGGCGGATCAGTTGCCAAAATGTGCCAGGGCATCGCTGCAGCGACACAGGCAGCAATTGGCCATGCTGCAAGGCCGTATCACGATTGAGCCGACGGCGCGGCGGCAACGGGTACAGAGGGATTTGCTGACAGCTTTGACAAGACGCGGCACGCAAGCAGTGGTGCTCAGGTTGGAGCGTTTGCGCGGCCGCGTCGTCCAGGCCGACAGGCTGATGGCGACACTGTCGCACAAGGCCGTCCTGGCGCGTGGCTTTGCGCTGGTGAGGGATGCGGATGGCGCCGTCGTCAAGCAGGCGGCCGATGTGGCATCGGGGATGGCGCTTTCGCTTGAGTTCGCCGACGGCTCCGCCGATGCGGTGGCAATCAGCGGCACGGCAAAACCGAAGGCCGTGGCCAGGCCAGCGGGCAAGGCCAAAGAGCCTGGCAATCAGGGATCCCTGTTCTGACACCATGACCGACAATCCGCACCATCTGGCAACGCCTTCCGGCAAGCCGCGCGCGCGAAGTTTTGGCATCGGCTTCGACGGGACGCCCGGGCCGTTCAACGCAATCACCGATGTGTCCGGCGTTGCGGTCGGCTATGCGACGCTGATTTCCGGCGATGGCGCGCTCGTCGTCGGCAAGGGGCCGGTGCGCACTGGCGTGACCGCGATCCTGCCCAGGCCGCGCGCCGAGCTTGCCACGCCGGTCTTTGCCGGCATCTTCAGCCAGAACGGCAATGGCGAACTGACCGGCTCGCACATCGTCGAGGAAACCGGCGCTTTCAATTTCCCGATCACCATCACCAACACGCATTCCTGCGGTGTTTCCCGCGACGGCACGCTGCGTTGGATGCAAAGCGTGCTGCCAGCGGCACTCGACAGCGGCTGGGGGTTGCCGGTGGCGGCGGAGACCTATGACGGTTTCCTCAACGACATCAACGGCCACCATGTGACATCAGAGCATGTTGCCCAGGCACTTGAGGGTGCTGCCAGCGGACCGATCGAGGAAGGCAGCGTCGGCGGCGGTACCGGCATGATCACCTTCGGCTTCAAGGCCGGCTCCGGCACGGCATCGCGCATCGTCGACTGGCATGGCGGCGTCTATACGGTCGGCGCCTTCGTGCAATCGAATTTCGGCAAGCGGCGCAATATTACCATTCGCGGCCTGCGCGCCGGGCCGGAACTCATCGAGCCGGCGGTCCGTGAAGGCACGCCGCGTGCCGAGAAGGGCTCGATCATCGCCGTCATCGCCACTGACGCACCTTTTCTGCCGCATCAGATGAAGCGGCTGGCCCGCCGCGTGCCGCTTGGCGTCGCCATGACCGGCGGCTTCGGCTACCACAGTTCGGGCGACATTTTCATCGCCTTCTCGACCGCCAATGCGAGCGCGGCGCTGGCGCCATCCGGCCGCATCGCCAGCGCCGATTTTATTCCAGACACTGACATCGATCCGTTTTTCGATGCGGTAATCCAAGGCGTAGAGGAAGCAATCCTCAACGCGCTGGTCGCCAATGACGATATGACCGGACGCGACGGCAATTTCGTGCCGGCGCTGCCGAAGGCGTGGCTGAGGGAGAAGTTTGGCTGAAAGCCGCCGCTGAGACAAAAACGCGGGCCAGAAGCCCGCGAGTTCAGCCAATGTCGCCGCTATGCGGTCATTCCGCGGCTTTGCTGGAGGCCTGCTGGCCATCTTCGGCCTCAGCGGCCTCCTCAAGCCGGGATGCAATAAGTTCCTTGATATCGCCGACTTCTTCCTGGATATCCTCCAACGGGATGCCGACCTCGGCCGCCTCGGCAGCGCATTCCTTGGCCAACGTCTCGGCCTGCTTATCGATCCTGGCCTGGGATGACTGGCAATGGACCTTTTCGCCGATCCATTCCCGCAAGAACTCGATGGCGTGTTCACTCATACTGCTGTTCCCTGGCGGCAAAGCCGGTTGGTAATCATAAACGTCGACATCCCGCAAAGGATGCATGTCCCCATTCGAGCCGAGTCGCGGTCAGCCGGCAAGCCAATGCCGTCCAAGGTCCACAGAGCCATAGGAAATCGAGGGGTCAAGAGCATTTTCTGATTCTGGAGGGGTCGGTACCATTGGCTGGGTCATGCCCAGCGCTGCGCCACTGTTTCTATTCGCTTTTTCCGGTTTCCGAGCCGATTTTCGTCACAATAGATGGCGCAACACACAACACATTTACAATTGCCTCGCGGCGCAAACCTTTAGGCGCGCGGGTCGAAGCCGCCGCTATATAGTGTCATCCTCATGCAATGTCGACTCTGCGCGCCATGCTGCTTCTTTCCGCCGCGCCAAAGGGCTCCGCGCGGTACGCGGAGCAAATGATGATGGACGTCACCGTGCGGATCAAGTCCCGGCGGAACCGCTCAGACGAGCACAGCCACCACGGCCGCGCAATCGCCGGCCTTGACCAGGCCAGGAAAGTGCCTAGCCGCCAGCATGCCCGACATTTTTGCCCGGATTTCCTGAGGGGCGATGCCGGTGCGGCCGGTGGAATGAACGCGCGCCAGCACCGCGCCTTCCTCGACGGGCTCGCCAAGATCGACCATGGTTTCGATCATGCCGTCATCTTCGGCGAAGGAGAAACAATCGCCCGACGGCATATCCAACCACTGGGTTGGGGTCTTCTCGACCGCACCGGCGACAATGCCGGCGTGGCGCAGCACATTGAGAATGCCGCGCCGGGCGATCCGAACGGTCTGCGCGCGCGAGGTGCCGCCGCCGCCAAGCTCGGTGCTGACAAAGACCTTGCCCATCTCCTCGGCCGCCGTGTCGTACATGCCGACAGCATCGATCTCGATCATGCGCATTGAGAAGGGTGCGGCGAAGGCCGCGACTGCCGCGAAGGCTTTCTGCTCCAGTGCTTTGTCGGGCAAAGTGTGCGCGGCGCAGAACGGCACGAAGTCCAGCGTCTTGCCGCCGGAATGGAAGTCGAACACGATGTCGGCGCGGGGAAGCAGCTCACGCTGGAAATAGTCTGCGATCTTCTCGGTCACCGTACCGTCCGGCCGGCCGGGAAAGCTGCGGTTCATGTTGCCCTTGTCGATCGGCGAGGTGCGCGTGCCGGCGCGGAAGGCCGGATAGTTCATCGCCGGGACGATGATGACCGTGCCGCTGACATGCTTGGAATCGAGCGTCCTGGCGAGGTCGTAGAGCGCCAATGGCCCTTCATACTCGTCGCCATGATTGCCGCCGGTCAGCAGCGCGGCCGGCCCCTTGCCGTTGCGGATGACGCAGATCGGGATCATCACCGAGCCCCACGCCGAGTCATCTCGGCTGTAGGGCAGGCGCAGGAAGCCGTGCTGGACGCCATCCTTGTCGAAATCGACGGTCGGCGCGATTGGCGATGGGCGGAGGCTAGACATCGGGCTCAATTCTTCACCACCAGTTTGCGTGGCACATTGGCCAGGCACTCTACACCGGTTTCGGTGATCAGGATGGACTCGGTGATTTCCAATCCCATCGTCTCCAGCCACAGGCCGGTCATGAAATGGAAGGTCATGCCGGGCTTGAGCTCGGTGCGGTCGCCGGGGCGAAGGCTCATCGTGCGTTCGCCCCAGTCCGGCGGATAGGACAGGCCGATGGGGTAGCCGGTGCGGTTGTCCTTGACGATGCCGTATCGCTTCAGCACGGCGAAGAAGGCATTGGCGATATCCTCGCAGGTGTTGCCAGGTTTGGCCGCCGCGAGCCCCGCCTCCATGCCTTCCAGCGTCGCCTTCTCTGCATCGAGGAATTCCTGCGTCGGCTTGCCGAGGAAGACGGTGCGCGACAGCGGACAGTGATACCTGGCATAGCAGCCGGCGATCTCGAAGAAGGTGCCCTCGCCGCGCTGCATCGGTCTGTCGTCCCAGGTCAGATGCGGCGCCGAGGCGTCGGCGCCCGACGGCAGCAGCGGCACGATCGCCGGATAGTCGCCGCCAATGCCGTCGACGCCGCGCGTGCCGGCATCATAGATTTCGGCGACGAGATCGCATTTTCGCATGCCGACCTCGATTTTGTCGACGATGCGCTGGTGCATGGCTTCGACGATGCGGGCGGCTTTGCGCATATAGTCGATCTCGGTCGGGCTCTTGACCGCGCGCTGCCAGTTGACCAGTGCCGTGGCGTCGACGAAACGGGCATTGGGCAGATGCTTCTGCAAAGATGCGAAGGCGGCGGCGGAGAACCAGTAATTGTCCATCTCGACGCCGATGGTGAGCTTGCCCCAGCCGCGATCGGCGAGCACGCTGGACAGGAAATCCATCGGGTGGCGCTCGGTCGACTGCACATAGTGATCGGCATAGCCGACGATGTTGTCATGCGCGAGATAGGCGGTCCGCTTGGCGCCGTTGGCGTCCTGGCCGCGACCGTACCAGACCGGCTCGCCCGACAGCGGCACGATGACAGCCTGATGCACATAGAACGACCAGCCGTCGTAGCCGGTCAGCCAAGCCATGTTGGAAGGATCGCTGACGAGCAGAAGATCGACGCCCCTCATTTCCATGGCTTGCCGTGTCTTGGCGAGGCGATCCGCATATTCGCCGCGCGAGAATTTCAGGTTCGGTTGCATTGTTCTTGGTCCTCGTTTGTTGGGCCTTGCAGCCAGCATCAGCTTTCGAAAATGGTTCCGGCATTGACTGCGCGCGCCCGGTCACGGGCAAGCGTGGCAATAGCCGTGTCCTGCACGCCGGTGCCGGTGAGATCGGCGACGGTGAGGTCGCCGGCCGAGCGCCGGCCGTGTTTTGCGCCGGCGATGATCTGGCCGAGCTCGGTCACCTCCGCATCTGCCTCCATCACGCCCGCCGCGATGGCATGGTGCAGTTCACCCAGCCGTCTTGTCTGGCTAGCGCTGTCGGCAACATAGAGATCGGCCATGCGCAGGATCGCCGGCGCGATCTCGTTCTTGTGCTCGGCGTCGGAGCCCATGGCGGTGATGTGCTGGCCAGCGGAAACGAACCCTGCCTTGATCAGTGGCTCGGTCGAGGGCGTGGTGGTGACGATGATGTCGGCGTCGGCAACCGCGTTTGCCGCGTCGGACTCCGCACGCACGACAATGCCGAGTTTCTCGCGCAAGGCAGCGGCGGTCATCTCAGCCTTGGCGGCATCGCGCGCCCAGATGCGCGCCTCGGCAATCGGCCGCACAAGCATGAGTGCTTCGAGCTGCAGTCCGGCCTGCACGCCGGCGCCGAAGATCGCGGCAACAGACGAGTCCGGCCGTGACAGATGTTTCGCCGCGACCGCGCCGGCCGCCGCCGTGCGGACATCGGTGAGATAGCCATTGTCGAGCAACAGCGCCTCGACCAGGCCGGTCTTGGCCGACAATAGCACCATCATGCCGTTGACACTGGGCAGGCCGAGCTTTGGATTGTCGAAGAAGCCGGGGCTGATCTTGATGGCGAAGCCATCGATGCCGGGCACATAGGCGGTCTTCACATCGACCTCGCCGCGATGCTCGGGAATGTCGAGACGTAGGATCGGCGGCATCGCCACCGGTAGAGTGGCGAGGGCGCGGAAGGCGTTCTCGACGCAGGCGACGGCATCGAGATCGAGCGTCACGATTGTGCGCAATTCTTTCTCGGTTAGGATTGTCATTCTACTCATGCGGCGTGCTCCTTGAGCGACGGCGCCTCGCCACAAACGATCTTGCGGTGCGCGTCCATGTCGATGTTGCGGCCGGAGAGAAGAGCGACCACCGGCCCGTCGGCTTTGACCTTGCCAGCAAGCAGCGCGGCGATGCCGACCGCGCCGGCGCCCTCGACGATCTCGCGTTCCCTTGCATAGGCGTGGCGGATGCCGGCGGCGATCTCGTCTTCACTGAGCACGATGACATCGTCGAGCAGATCGCGGCACATGGCGAAGGTCAGCCGGTTGTCGAGGCCGATGCCGCCACCCAGCGAATCCGCCAGCGTCGGCAGTTCCTCCACCAGAACGGGACGGCCGGCATCGAGGCTGGCCTTCATCGCGGCACCACGCGCCATCGAAACGCCGATGATTTTTATCCCCGGGCTGACGCCTTTAATGGCTGCGGCAACGCCTGAGGCAAGCCCGCCACCCGACAACTGAACCAGAACAAGGGCAGCATCCGGGACCTGCTCGATCATCTCCAGCCCGAGCGTGCCTTGCCCGGCGACAATGTCGGGATGGTCGAAGGGCGGCAGCATGACCAGCCCCTCCTGCGCCACCAGCCGATCGACTTCCTGCTGGGCGTCGTCCTGGCTGTTGCCGACGATGCGAACCTCCGCGCCAAGCCGGCGGATTTCGTCGAGCTTGTTGCCCGGCACCAGCCGCGACATGCAGATCACGGCACGCATGCCCTCGAGCTTCGCCGCATGCGCCAGCGCACGGCCGTGATTGCCGGTCGACGCCGCGACCACACCGCGCGCCTTCTCGCCGGCGCTCAGCGAAGCGACGGCGTTCGAGGCGCCGCGCAGCTTGAAGCTGCCGGTGGTCTGGCGGTGTTCGAGCTTGAGGTGAACGGGTGCGCCGAATTGTTCCGAGAGGCTGTGGGACAAGACGGTTGGCGTGCGCTCGACTTTGCCGGCGATACGGTCACGGGCGGTACGGATGTCCGCCAGGGCGACGGTGCGCGTCACGGGGCGACCCCCTCTGGCCTGCCGGCCATCTCCCCCTCAAGGGGGGAGATTGGCAGCTTCGACGCTGCCGTTCTTCCTGTCACGTCGATGATTAGCGAAGGCGTTGCAGCAGCTAATCTCCCCCCTCGAGGGGGAGATGGCCGGCAGGCCAGAGGGGGTCGCTCGCTCACACTGGACATAATCTTACTGAACCAACGGCAACGTCATCAGCCGCCCGAACTCCTGATGCGGCGCCTCATCCCCACACAACCGCAGGCAGTTCCAGGCGGTCGCCTGGTTGCTGGTCACCACGGGCCGGCCGATCGCCTTTTCCATACCGGCGACCGCGAGTGCACTGCGCAGCGCCGTGCAGGAGACGAACAGCGCCTCGGCGCTCGCGTCGGTCGCCTCCCGCACTAGCTCGACAAGCGTTGCCGGGGCGATGCGCGCCATCTCACGGTCGTCCTCGAAGCCGAGACAGGTGAAGCTGGCGATCTCGAAGCCGTGCGCCGCGAAATAGGCCGCCATCGGCCTAGATGTCTCGACCGTATAAGGTGTGAGAATGCTGATCTTTTTCGCGCCCAGCGCCTTCAAGCCCCGCACGCCCGCCATCGGCGGGGTAACGACCGAAACACCAGGCTTGGCGGCCTGGATCGCCGCGTCGATCTCGGCATCGCCGATAACCACCGAGGCCGAGGTGCAGGAATAGCAGATCGCATCGAGCGGCTCGTCCGGCAGAATCAGGGCCGCACCTGCCGTCAGCGCCGGTTGCATCTTGCGCAGGTTTTCCGGCGTGGTCGGGTTGGCGTAGGGAATGCGCGCGACATAGACGCCGATCCGCTCGCTCGCCACCATGCGGCGAAAGTCCGGTTCGCTGGTGTGGTCGGTGGCCAGGATGATCAGGCCGACGCGCCGCTCGAGCGGGCGCGCCTCCAACTCCGGCCGCTTCGGATAGACCTTGATCTCGGGCAAGGGTTTCATCGACTACCTCTCAATCTTGCCGTAGCGACGTTCCAGCCAGCGCAGCAGCACGACCGAAAACAGACTGATGACGAGGAAGAAAGCGCCGACCAGCGTAATCGGCTCGATGTAACGATAATAGGTGTTGGCGACGCTTTTCGCCTGGTTCATCAGCTCCAGCACGGTGATTGCCGACAGCAGCGGCGTTTCCTTGAACATGGCGATGAAATAATTGGCCAGCGCCGGGATCATCGGCGGAATGGCCTGCGGGATGATGATGTGGGTCCAGGTCTGCCTGGCGCTGAGATTGCAGGCCTTGGCCGCCTCCCATTGGCCGCGCGGCACATTGTCGATGCCGGCGCGGTAGACTTCCGCCGTGTAGGTGCCGTAGTGCAGCCCGAGCCCGATGACACCAGCGACCAGCGGCGGCAGCAGGATGCCGATGTCGGGCAGCACGTAGAAGATGAAATAGAGCTGCACCAGCAGTGGCGTGCCGCGGATGAACTCGGCCAGGAAGCCGACCGTGCGTGACAGCGCCTTGTTGGGCGAACGGCGCGCCAGCGCAATGCCCAGCCCGACGATCGCCGCCAGCACCGAGCCGAGCAGCGTCGCCAGGATGGTGATCTTCACGCCCTGGATCAGCGTCGGCATGATTTCCCGGACGAAATTCCAATCCCATTCCATCAGCAGGCCCAATTTATCAGAAGGGCATTGGCCATCAGACGCGCACCCCATCGAGGCCGCGCGCCATGCGGCGTTCCAGCGAGCGCACGCCCCACGAGATGAGCAGGGCCAGGATGAAATAGATGACGAGGATGGTGGCGAACGGCACCATGGTGTTGCCGGTCTGGGCGCGCACCACTTGCGCTTGGAAGGTCAGATCCGCAAGTGAGATCAGCGACACCACGGCGGTCGCCTTGAGCAATTCGATGGCGTTGTTGCCGAAGGTCGGCAGCATCACCAGCAGCGCCTGCGGCAGGATGATGTGGCGCATGCCCTGCCAGCGGCCGAGATTGAGCGCGGTGCAGGCCTCATACTGTTCGCGGCCGATCGACTGGATGGCGCCGCGCACCACTTCGGCGGCATAGGCGCCGACATTGAGGCCGAGCGCCAGCACGCCGGCCTGCAACGGCGTCAGCGAAATGCCGATGAAGGGCAGCACGAAATAGGCCCAGAACAACTGCACGAAGATCGACGTGCCGCGGAAGAATTCGATGTAGGCGGTGGCCAGTGCGCGCAGCACGAAGAAACGCGACAGCCGCCCCATGCCGGCGACAAAGGCCATAAACAGAGCAAGCACCGACCCCATCAGCGTCAGCTCGATGGTGACAAGCGCTCCCTGCAATATCAGGCCGAAATAGCCGGACCACTGGGTCATTCGGTTTCCAACGTTGGTTTAGCATCTTCTCCCCGTTCACGGGGAGAAGATGCCGGCAGGCAGATGAGGGGCAGCGCGAACCTATCGAGGTGTGGCGCCGCCCCTCATCCGTCACTTCGTGACACCTTCTCCCCGTAAACGGGGAGAAGGGCAAAAAAGGCGCCTACTTCGCGGCGCAGAGCTTGTCGCGGCTCGTCGACATCGCCGCCGCCGCCGAGAAGCCGTAGGGCTCGATGATCTTGGCGAAATCGCCTGATTTCTTCATCTTGGCGAGTTCGACGTCGAAGGCATCGCGCAACGCCTCGTCGCCTTTCTTGAAGGCGGCGCCGTCGCAATAGACCGGCGCACCCTGCACCGGCGCGATGACTTCGAGGTTCGGATCGGCGGCCTTCTTGACCAGATCGTTGATCGACAGGACGGGCAGCGAATAGGCATCGATACGACCATCCTGGAGCATCTTCAAGCCGCTCTGGCCGTCTGGCACGACGATCACCCGCTCGCGCGGCACGCCGGCATTGAGCGCCAGCTTCTCCTCGGTACCGCCGCCCGGCGCGCCGATCGTCGCGGTCGTATCCTTGGCGACATCCTCATAGCTCTTGAAGCCCTTCGGATTGCCTTTCTTCACCAGCATCGCCTCGGCGTCGCACAGCACGGGTTCCGAATAGGCAACCGCAGCACAGCGCTCCGGCTTCATGAACAAGCCGGCGGTGACGGCATCGAACCGGCCGGCCTGCAGGCCGGGGATCATGGCGCCATATTCAGAGATCGAAGCGGCGACGTCGGCGACGCCGAGCCGCTTGAAGATCTCGCGCGCCACATCAGGTGCGGCACCCGAAACCTTGCCGTCGGCGGCGACCGCCGTGTAGGGTGGCTCGTTGGCGATAGCAAGGCGAGCGAAACCTTGCGCCTTGAGTTGTTCGAGCTTGCTGTCATCGGCCGAACCGGCGGTCGAGACGGCCAGCACTGCAGTCAGCGCAAGGCCGGCGACGCCGGCCAGAATGCCAAGTTTCTTCATTGTTCCCAACTCCTTGTTTCTTGTCTTGCTTTTGTTAGGACGACTTCGTCGCCCTAGGGCATGGCGGTCAGACGCGATGTCCGGCCGCGATGATCTTCTTCAGGAAGCCTTGCGTGCGCTCCTGCTTGGGATGGCGGAAAATCTCGTCCGGCTTGCCTTCCTCGACGATCTTGCCACGATCGAAGAACAGCACCCGGTCGGCGAAATCGTGGGCAAAACCCATCTCGTGGGTGACGAGCAGCATGGTCATGTCGGTTTCGGCGGCGAGCTTGCGCATGACATTCATCACCTCCTCGACCAGCTCCGGATCGAGCGCCGACGTCACTTCGTCGAACAGCATGATCTTCGGCGACAGCGCGAGTGCCCGGGCAATCGCGACGCGTTGCTTCTGGCCACCGGAAAGCTGTGCCGGCATATTCTTGGCCTTGTCGGCCATGCCGACCATTTCGAGCAGCTCCATCGCCCGCTTCTCGGCCGTGGCGCGCGGCGTGCCCTTGGTCAACATGGGCGCCAGCGTGACATTGTCCATGACGCATTTGTGCGGAAACAGATTGAACAGCTGGAAGACCATGCCGATTTTCTGGCGCATCCTGGTGAGATGCCGCTCGTCGGCGGGCAGCAACTGGCCATTGCGCTCGATATGGTAGAGTTGCTCGCCGTCGATCTGGATATGACCGCCATCGATGCGCTCCAGCGTCATCAGGATGCGCAGGATCGTCGTCTTGCCCGAACCCGACGGGCCGATCAGCGCCAGCTTTTCGCCAGGCATGACCTGCATTGACAGCCCGTCCAGCACCTTGAAGTTGCCGAAGCTCTTCGAGATGCCGTCGATCTTGATGATGGGCGCTGATGCGGACAAATGAATTTCCCCGTGCTGGAGAAGCCTGTGCCCTTAACGATGCGGAACGCGCCAAATCATGTCAATTGGGAAAATAATATCATGACAATTATTCTGATTCTGCACAATTTCCCAGCATTTCCGGCCTAGATCGCAAGCAGCAGATGCTCGGGATTGCCAAGCAAAAGCTTGGTAACAACGCCAAGGCCGACGCGCAGTTCCCCCTCGGTGGTCGAGCCCAGCGAGATGCGCACCGCCGGATGCCAAGGGGCATCCGAAATGCGGAAGGATGCGCCGGGTGCAATCGCCACGCCCTGCAGGCGAGCCTGGGCGACAAAACTTTCCTCGGCACGATCGGCCGGCAGTTGCAGCCAAACATGCAGCCCGTCGTGCCGGGCGCGATAGTCGACGCCCGCCAGCACTTGCGCCGCGATATCCAGCCGGCGCCGCAATGCCGCACGCTGCCAGTGGACAAGCTCTATCGCCGTGCCGTCCGTCACCCATTTGGTGGCAATCTCCGCCACCATCGGCGTCGCCATCCAATTCGAAACCAGATGCCGGTTGGCGACGGCGGCGACATAGCGGTCGGGCGCCGCGAGATAACCGATGCGCAGGCCGGGCACCACAATCTTGGTGAAGGAAGTGACGTAGAGCGTACGCTCCGGCGCAAACGCGGCAACCGGCGGCGGCCGGTCCTCGACCAAGGGACCCAGCACGTCGTTCTCGATGATGGCGATATCGTGCTTGCGCGCCACCGCAGCGATCTGCTCGCGCCGCTGCGCGTCCATAAGCGTCGCCGTCGGGTTGATCACCGAGGGCTGCACGAAGACGGCCCGGATGTCGGAAAGCCGGCAGGCCTCGTCCAACGCCTCCGGGATAAGGCCGTTGTCGTCGATCGGCAGGCCTTCCAGGTTGAAGCCGAGATAGCGTGCAAGCGGCACCAGCGTATGATGGCCAATCGCCTCGGTGGCGACCGTCGAGCCGGGCGGCGCCACGCTCATCAGCGCCACGGTCATGCCAGCGGTGGCGCCGTTGGTGAGGCTGATGTTCTGCGGCGATGCCTCGAGGCCGCACAGCCTCAGCCATTCGACCGCCACCGCGCGGTGGCGCGGAAACACCATGTTGGGCCGGAACGACAGTGCCGAACTCGACGGCAGGTTCTCGGCCAGCCAGCCCAACGCCTGCTTCAGCCGCTCCAGATGCATCGGCTCGCAGACCGGTTTCAGGATCGACAGGTCAATGACCTCGCCGAGCCGCTCTGGCAGGTATGGCGGTTCCGGCTCGCGGCGCTGCGTCTGCACGAAGCTGCCTCGGCCGATCTCGCCCGAAATCAGGCCGCGCCGGATCAGTTCCTCATAGGCGCGGCTGACCGTCTGCACAGAAAGTTTGAGGTCGTCGGCCAGCCGACGATGGGTCGGCAACCGCGCGCCATTGGCCAGACGCCCGTCATGAATGGCGCGCGCAAACTGATCGGCCAGCGATTGATAGGCTGGCCGTCGGATTAGCGCGGGATCTGGTTGCCACAATGTCATGACTTATTAGAGATCGAAATCAGTGCAATTGACAATCGAAATAATGCGTCGTCATGGTGACGTCGACGAAAGTGGACGCTGATGAACGCTGCGAAACTCGACCCGATCGACCTGAAAATCCTCGACGCCATCCAGCGCGACGGGCGCATCACCAAGCTGGCGCTGGCCGGACAGGTCGGCCTGTCGCCAACCCCATGCTGGATGCGGCTGCGCAAGCTGGAAAAGGCCGGCATCGTCTCCGGCTATCACGCCAAGATCGCCATGCGTGTCGTGGCACCCGTCGCCACCGTGCTGATGGAGGTGACGCTGGCCAACCACCGCCAGGCCGATTTCGACCGCTTCGAGCGTGTCATCCGCGACATTCCCGAGATCGTCGCCTGCTGGTCGGTCGGCGGCGGCGTCGACTATGTGCTGAAGGTGATGGCGCGCGACATCGATGCCTATCAGCGGCTGGTAGACGGCTTGCTCGACCGCGAAATCGGCATCGATCGCTACTTCACCTACATCGTCATCAAGACCGTGAAGGACGAGGTCGCGCTGCCCATCGCAGACCTTTTGCCGGCGTCGGCTTGAGACCGGAGAGATCGTCCGCCGAGGCCGCACAATAGAGAGAGTCTCTCTACTCCAGGGCATCCAAACAGCCTCTCTGTCTGCATCGGACGGATAGTCTTCCCGCATCAGTCCGAACCGGGAGGCTTTGATCATGTCCGCGCATTTCGCCCGCACGCATCGCCATGAAGCGCTCGATCGCCTCGCAGACCGCCGGCTGCTGCGCGAACTGGCCTATGTCGATGGCCACTGGACGGCAAGCGAGGCGGCCGAAAGTTTTGAAGTTACCGACCCGGCCACCGGCACAACTGTCGCTTTCGTCGCCGCGCTCGATGGCCGGCAGACGACGAAGGCAATTGATGCGGCCGCGCGTGCCTTTCCGGCGTGGCGGGCACTGTTGCCGCAAGAGCGTTCGAAAATTCTGCGAAAATGGTTCGAGCTGATCGTCGGCGCCAAGGATGATCTGGCTCGGCTGATGACGCTGGAACAGGGCAAGCCCCTGCAGGAATCGCTGGGCGAGATCGACTATGCCGCCTCCTTCATCGAATGGTACGCCGAGGAGGCAAAACGCCTCAACGCCGAGAGCGTCACAAGCCATCTGCCGAACGTCGAAATGATGGTGCGGCGCGAGCCGCTGGGGGTCGTCGGCGTCGTGACGCCATGGAATTTTCCGTCGGCGATGCTGACGCGCAAGGCGGCGGCAGCGCTTGCCGCCGGCTGCACCATCGTTGCGCATCCGTCGTCGGAAACACCGCTGTCGGCGCTGGCGCTGGCCGAACTTGGCGAACGCGCCGGCTTGCCCGCCGGTGTCTTCAACATCGTCACCGGCAAGGCTTCGACCATCGTCGGGCGGATGTGCGAGGATCCGCGCGTCCGTGCCATGAGCTTCACCGGTTCGACCGAGATCGGCAGGCTTATCGCCGCACAGAGCGCGCCGACCATGAAGCGGCTGGTGATGGAGCTTGGCGGCCACGCACCGCTGCTTGTCTTTGCCGATGCCGACCTGGACAGAGCGGTTGATATCGCCATCGACGCCAAATTCGCCACGTCGGGCCAGGACTGCCTCGCCGCCAACCGCATCTATGTCCAGCGTCCGATCTACGATCGCTTTTGCGCCGCCTTCGCGAAGCGCATCGAGACGTTGCGGATCGGCAATGGCCTTGCTGACAACACCGATATCGGCCCGCTGATGCACGAGCGCGCCGTCAAGAAGGTCGAGGAACAGGTCGCCGATGCCGTCGCTCACGGCGCGCGGTGCCTGACGGGCGGCGCGCGGCACCAGGCTGGCCCCCTGTTCTACCAGCCGACGCTGCTGGCCGACGTCAGCGATGAAGCTCTGATCATGCGCGAGGAGACCTTTGGCCCGGTCGCCGCCGTGACGCCTTTCGACAGCGAGGACGAGGTGATCGCCCGCGCCAACGCCACCGAATATGGCCTCGTCGCCTATGTCGTAACCGAGAACGGCGCCCGCCAGCAGCGCATGGGCCGTGCGCTCGACTACGGCATGGTCGCCATCAACCGCGTCAAGATCACCGGCGCGCCGATACCGTTCGGCGGCGTCAAACAATCGGGCATCGGGCGCGAAGGCTCGCGCCACGGGCTCGAAGCCTTCACCGATCTCAAATATCTCTGCCTGGACGTGGCCTAAGATGTGTCGATATTCAGGTGATGCCGGCCTGCAAATGCCAGGCTTCTGCGCTTCCGGTGCTCACGTACTTGAGTACGCTCCGCTCCGGTTCTCGAAACCTGACATTTTCGGCTCGGCCTGACCTGAATCTCGACACATCTTAAGTCGCGTTCGCTTTCCTCAAGGAGTCAAAAAATGCTCGACCAGTCCAACGAACTCGCCGCCTGGGATCGCGACCACTTCTTCCATCCCTCGACCCATATGGGCACGCATGCGCGCGGCGAGAGCCCGACGCGCATCATGGCCGGCGGTGAAGGCGTCACCGTCTGGGACAACAATGGCAGGAAAAGCATCGATGCCTTCGCCGGCCTCTATTGCGTCAATGTCGGCTACGGCCGCCAGAAGATTGCCGATGCCATCGCCGCCCAGGCGAAGAACCTCGCTTACTACCATGCCTATGTCGGCCATGGCACCGAGGCCTCTATCACGCTTTCCAAGATGATCATCGACCGCGCGCCGAAGGGCATGTCGCGGGTCTATTTCGGTCTTTCCGGTTCGGATGCCAACGAAACCAACATCAAGCTGATCTGGTACTACAACAACGTGCTTGGCCGGCCGGAGAAGAAGAAGATCATCTCGCGCTGGCGCGGCTATCACGGCTCGGGCGTGATGACAGGATCGCTGACCGGGCTCGACCTGTTCCACAACGCCTTCGACCTGCCGCGCGCGCCGATCCTGCACACCGAGGCGCCCTATTATTTCCGCCGTGCCGACCGCTCGATGAGCGAAGAGCAGTTTTCGCAGCATTGCGCCGACAAGCTCGAGGAGATGATCCTGACCGAGGGTCCGGAAACGGTCGCCGCCTTCATCGGCGAGCCGATCCTCGGTACCGGCGGCATCGTGCCGCCGCCGGCCGGCTACTGGGAGAAAATCCAGGCCGTGCTGAAGAAGTACGACGTGCTGCTGGTTGCCGATGAGGTGGTGACGGGCTTCGGCCGGCTAGGCACCATGTTCGGCTCCGACCATTACGGCATCAAGCCGGACCTGATCACCATCGCCAAGGGCCTGACCTCGGCCTACGCGCCGCTGTCAGGCGTCATCGTCGCCGACAAGATGTGGCAGGTGCTGGTGCAAGGCTCCGACAAGCTCGGCTCGCTCGGCCATGGCTGGACCTATTCTGCACACCCGATCTGCGTTGCCGCCGGTGTCGCCAATCTCGAACTGATCGACGAGATGGACTTGGTGACAAATGCCCGTGAGACCGGCGCCTATTTCCGCGCCGAACTGGCCAAGGCTGTCGGCGGCCACAGGAATGTCGGCGATGTGCGCGGCGACGGCATGCTGGCGGCGGTCGAGTTCGTCGCCGACAAGGATGACCGGGTGTTCTTCGACGCTTCGCTCAAGATCGGACCGCAAGTGGCGACGGCGCTTGCCGCAAGCGGCGTCATCGGCCGCGCCATGCCGCAGGGCGACATCCTCGGCTTCGCACCGCCGCTCTGCCTGACCCGCGAGGAAGCCGACGTCGTCGTTTCGAAGGCCGCCGATGCGGTCAAGAGCGTGTTTGCCAATCTCTGAGATCGACCGATGAATGCCATGACCAAAACCCTCCCCGCCACCATGGCCGCCGTGCTGCTCACCGGGCACGGTGGACCGGAGAAACTCGTCTACCGCAGCGATGTGAAAGTGCCCGCACTTGCTCCTGGTGAGGTGCTGGTCAAGGTCAGCGCCTGCGGGATGAACAACACCGATGTCTGGGTGCGCCAAGGTGCCTATGGCACGGAAGAGGATGCGGCTGCCGTGTCGACCTGGCGGCGCCAAGGCAACACGTTGAGCTTCCCGCGCATCCAGGGCACCGACACGGTCGGTATCATCGCTGCTGTCGGTGCCGGCGTTTCGCCGGACCGTATCGGCGAACGGGTGATGGTCGATTTCTCGATCTACAACCGCGACGACGATTCGCTCGCCGACATCGACTATATGGGCCATGGTCGGGACGGCGGTTACGCCGAATACCAGGCCGTGCCAGCCGAGAACGCTCACGTCGTCGACACCGACATGAGCGACGTCGAACTCGCGACCTTCTGCTGCGCTTATCTTACCGGCGAACAGATGCTTGAACGGGCCGCGCTCAAGGCGGGCGAACGCGTGCTGGTAACCGGCGCCTCGGGCGGCGTCGGTTCCGGCATCGTGCAGTTGGCACGGGCGCGCGGCGCCATTCCCTATGCGGTCGTCGGCAAGGGGAAGGAACAGGCGGTGCTGGACATCGGCGCCGAGGCCGTCATCACCCGTGGCGTCGTAGACCTGCCGCAAGCCGTGGCTGAAGCGACCGGCGGCCAGCCGATCGACGTGGTGGCCGACCTGGTCGGCGGCGCCATCTTCAACGATCTGTTGCGCATTCTTAGGCCCGAAGGCCGCTACACAACCGCCGGCGCGATTGCCGGTCCGGTCGTGCAACTCGATCTCAGGACCATGTACCTGAAGCAGCTGCAGCTGCACGGTTCGAGCCAGGGCACACGCGCCGATTTCCGCCGCATCGTTGGATACATCGAGGCGAAGAAGATTCGGCCGCTGGTCGGTGGCGTCTACAAGCTCTCCGATTTCCACCATGCGCAGGCGGATTTCATCGCCAAGGATTTCGTCGGCAAACTGGTGGTGGTGCCGGATACCATGTGGGGTTCGGCTGGCTGAACAACCTATGCCTCAACCCTTGTGAGCCGCTCTCAGCAGCATGCCGAACAGGTCGCAGCCGGCGGGTGCCAGGTACTTGGCGGCAAGCGCCGACATCGCCGCCGTGCGCAGCGCCGTCAGGATGGTCATTTCCGACAGCAAACTCTTAGGCGCCTGAGATTTCGTGGCCAAGCCGTCAGGGAATTTCCGCGACGCGCACGATCAGCTTGCCGAAATTCCTGCCTTCGAGAAGCCCCAGGAAGGCCTGCGGCGCATTCTCCAGACCATCCACGATATCTTCCCTGTATCGAACCTGCCCGGATGCTATCCAGTCGGCCATATCGCGGTAGAAGGCCGGGCGCTGGGCGACAAATTCCCGCTGGATGAAACCCCTTATCGTCAGGCTGCGGTGCAGCACTTGCTGCATCAACGTCGGCAGCCGGTCGGTGCCGGCATCCGCAATGACATTGTACTGCGCGATCAACCCGCAGACCGGCACACGCGCAAATTCGTTCAGCAGGGGAAACACCGCATCCCAGACAGGACCGCCGACATTCTCGAAATAGATGTCGATGCCATCTGGGCAGGCTGCCTTCAACTGCTCGGCAAAATCATCGGCACGGTGATCGACGACCGCGTCAAAGCCAAGTTCGTCTCGCACGAAAGCACATTTGTCGGCGCCGCCGGCGATGCCGACGGCACGCGCGCCCTTGATGCGCGCGATCTGGCCAACGGCCGACCCGACCGCGCCGCTGGCGGCCGCCACGACGACCGTCTCGCCAGGCTTCGGCTGTCCGATGGTGAGCAAGCCGGCATAGGCCGTGAAGCCTGGCATGCCGAGAACGCCGAGCGCCGTTGTGATGGGTGCCGCCGCGGGATCGAGCTTGCGCAGCCCGACACCGTCGGACAGTGCAAAACTCTGCCATCCCGAGTGGGACAGGACGATGTCCCCTTCGCCAAATTCCGGGTGGCGAGAGATCACGACACGGGCAACGGTACCGCCCTCCATCACGCCGTCGACATCGACCGGCTTGGCATAGGATTTCGTGGCGTTCATACGACCGCGCATATAGGGATCGAGCGACAGATAAAGGATCTGCAGCAGCAGTTCACCTTCGCCAGGCTGGGCAATATCAACCGTTTCGATGCGGAAATCGCTCGGTTTCGGTTGGCCTTGCGGTCGTGCCGCGAGTACGACGCGGGTGTTGGGCTGGGTCGACATCGAAAACCTCCCTGCGAAGAACGCTCTAATCGAAGAACCGGTTGGGCGGACGCTTCAGGCCGAGATTCTCGCGCAGCGTCGATCCCTCATATTGCCGCCTGAATATCCCTCGCCGCTGCAGTTCGGGCACGACCTTCTCGGCAAAATCATCGAGCCCGGCAGGCAGATAGGGAAACATGATGTTGAAGCCATCGGAGCCGTCGGCGACCAGCCATTCCTCCATCTCGTCGGCGATTGTTTCAGGCGTGCCTACAAAAGCAAGGCCGGAATAGCCGCCCAGCCTTTGGGCAAGCTGCCTGACGGTCAGGTTCTCCTGGCGCGCCAATTCGATGACGCGCTCGCGGCCGCTCCTGCTGGCATTGGTCTCGGGGATTTCGGGCAAGGGCGCGTCCGGGTCAAAACCGGACGCATCGTGCCCGATGGCGATCGACAGCGAGGCGATGCCGCTCTCGTAATAGACGAGGCTGTCGAGCTTTGCCCGTTTGGCATGCGCGTCCTCGACGCTGTCGCCGACAACGACAAAGGCGCCGGGCAGGATCTTGATGTCGTCGCGTGACCGGCCAAGTTTCTCCGCACGGCCTTTGACGTCGGCAAGGAAACGCTGCCCCGCCGCAAGATCGGCATGGGCAGCGAAAATGACCTCCGCCGTCTCCGCCGCCAGTTGCCGCCCCGCCTCCGAGGCGCCGGCCTGGACGATGACGGGCCAGCCCTGCACCGGTCGCGCGATGTTGAGCGGCCCGCGCACCGAAAGATGTCCGCCCTTGTGGTCGAGCACGTGTAGCCTGGCGGGGTCGAAATAGAGCCCGCTTTCGGCGTCGCGGATGAAGGCATCGTCGGCGAAGCTGTCCCACAGGCCGGTGACGACATCGTAGAACTCCCGTGCCCGCCGGTAGCGCTCGTCATGCTCGACATGCTCGTCGAGGCCGAAATTCAGGGCGGCATCGGGGTTGGACGTGGTGACGATGTTCCAGCCGGCGCGCCCACCGCTGATATGATCCAGCGACGCGAAGCGGCGGGCAACATGATAGGGCGCGTCGAAGGTCGTCGATGCGGTTGCGACCAGCCCGATGTGATCGGTCACGGCGGCAAGCGCCGACAGCAGCGTGAACGGCTCGAACGACGTGATCGTGTGGCTGCGCCTCAGCGCTTCGATCGGCATGTTGAGAACAGCCAAATGGTCGGCCATGAAGAAGGCGTCGAACTTCGCCGCCTCCAGGGTCTGGGCGAAGCGCTTCAGATGCGCGAAATTGAAATTGGCGTCGGGATAGGCGCCTGGGTAGCGCCAAGCGCCGGTGTGCAGGCTGACGGGGCGCATGAAGGCGCCGAGGCGCAATTGTTTTTGTGTCATGAAAGTCATTCCGACCGATCGATGCAATCGAGCACCATCGCTCGAATCCTGAACCAAGGATCGGACGGTCCGCCCAGTTCGGGAAGATATCCTGTTCCTCCGCGCCGGGCTTCTGCAGCATGTCAGTTTTGCGCCGTCCGGGACCGGGACAAAAAATGGCCGGGCTCGAATGCGGCCCGGCCAAAAGAAGGTCAAAACCTTCAGAGGGGAACACGTCCAGCGGAATGGGAGGAAACCGCCGAACGATTTTGCCTGTTTGAGCCTATTTCAAAGCCTTGGCGACGAATGGAATTCCAAAAAATTTACAAAATGGCAAAAATTCGTGCACCGCATTATCGGATCTTCACGAGCCCGCGGCTCCGGTCTCGAGAAGATCGGCATAGTGGCGGCGCGCCACGTCGGGATGTGAACGCAGCCGGCTTTTGAGCACATTGGTGCCGACATCGCGGAACAATGGGTTGTCCGGATCGCTCGCCGGTCCGCGCGCTTCGGCCGCCAATTCCTCGGGCAGGGTCAGAAGCGGTATAGTCGCATCCAGCCGCGCACTGAAGAAGAAGGGAACGGAAATCCGCTCGACGCCGGCAGGCGGCGTCACGACGCGGTGAACGGTAGCGCGCAAATATCCATTCGATGCCAGTTCGAGCAGCTCGCCGATGTTGACGACCAGCGTTCCGGGGAGCGGATCCACATTCACCCAGCTTCCGTCATATTCGACCTGCAGGCCCTTGTTGTCGTCCTGCAGCAACAGGGTCAGGAAGCCGCCATCCTTGTGCGCGCCAACGCCCTGGTCGGAGCCGGTCGCTTCACGGCCGGGATAACGCACTATCTTCATGCGATGATTGGGCGAGTCCCGATAGATCGCATCGAAGGCGTCCTCGGGCTGATCGAGCGACAGCGAGAAGGCTTTCAGCAGCCGGATCGCGACAGCTGTCGCCTTGGCCTGCCATGCAAGCAGCGCCGGCTTGAGTTCCGGCAATGCCTGGGGCCACTGGTTCGGCCCTTGCAGCCGTGTCCAGGGCGCTATTCCCGGCCCTTGCGGTATGGGCTGACGCTCCACGCCAATGTCCAGTTGCTCACGCCAGTCGGCCGCACCCTTGGTCAGTTCGCCGCCGGCGCGGGTGTAGCCACGAAACTGCTGGGATTTGACCATTTCGATCGCCAGCTTGTCGGCCTCCGGCAACGCGAAAAACCGACGTGAGGCATCGAGCACTTCGTCGATCTCCGTTGCGGAAATTCCGTGGCCGCTGAGGTAGAAGAAGCCGACATCCCGGGCCGCCGTACGCAGGTCCAGGAGAAAAGTACGATACTCGGACGCACCTTGTTCGAGGCGGCTCAGGTCAAGCACCGGCACAATTCTGGGCATGGTCAGGTTCCTTCTTTTCTCTGCCTTGGCTTAGGAGAAGTAGAAGCGACCACCGGCAAGAGCTTCGAGCATGAATGCATCTCAAAGTGACACGCAAGGCGTGCCGATCAAAGCAACAGGAAGTCCAATCTGGGCCGAATGGAAGAATGTCAGCGCTGCATATTATGACCTGTCGGCAAATAATTTCCCGACAAGTGCTTCACCCGCCATGCCTCTCGTGGGCCGCACTTTCCAGTGCGACATCGGATAGGTCACAGCGGAAGCGCAATCGCGCATGATCGTCTGTAAATTCCGCCAGCCGACCGGCAGGACGGCTTCAAGCCAGCCCGAACCGCTCGACGGCGCGCATGATGCCGCGCAGTTCGGCGAGGCCCTTCAGCCGGCCGATCAGCGAGTAGCCAGGATTGATCCTGGTCTTGCCGATGTCATCGGCGAGCAGGTGGCCATGGTCGGGTCGCATCGGAATGCGCCAGTCGGCACGGCCTTCCCTGCGGCGGCGCGCCTCTTCCTGCATCAGAGCCAGGATGACATGCGCCATGTCGGTGCCGCCCTCGAGATGCTCGGCCTCATAGAACGAGCCGTCATCCTCGATGGTGATGTTGCGCAGATGGACGAAATGGATGCGGTCGGCGAATTCCTTCACCATGGCGACGATGTCGTTGTCGGCGCGCGTCCCGTAGGAGCCCGTGCAGAACGTCAGGCCATTGGCGGGGCTGTCGACGGCGTTGAGGATGAAACGCGCATCCTCGGCGGTCGAAACGATGCGTGGCAGGCCATAGAGCGAGAAGGGAGGGTCGTCGGGATGGATGCACATGCGCACTCCCTCTTCTTCGGCCACAGGAATGATCTCGCGCAGAAACCATGCAAGGTTGTCGCGCAGTTCCTTCGGTCCGATCGCATCGTATTCCGCCAGGGCCTCGCGAAAACTGTCCCTGTCATAGCTGCGCTCGGTCGCCGGCAGGCCGGCGATCAGGTTGCGCTCGATCCTGTCGATCGCCTCGCTGCTCAGCTCCTTCAGCCGCGCTTCCGCCTCGGCGATGCGGGCGGCGGTATAGCCGGCCTCGGCATTCTTGCGCTTCAGCACGAACAGATCGTAGGCCGCGAAATCGATCGCGTCGAAACGCAGCGCATAACCCGTCGTCGGCAGCCGATAGGCCAGATCCGTTCGAGTCCAGTCGACCACAGGCATGAAATTGTAGCAGACCGTCGCGATGCCGGCCTTGGCGAGCGCGCGGATCGTGTCCTTGTACCAACCGACATAGCGCAGCCTTTCGGCCGAGCCGATCTTGATCGAGTTATGGACCGGGATGCTCTCGACAACCGACCAGGTCAGGTCGGCGGCTTCGATGATTCGCTTGCGCTCCAGAATGTTCTCGAGCGGCCAGGCGCGCCCGTCATAGATATCGTGCAGCGCCGATACCACACCCGTCGCGCCTGCCTGTTTGACGTGATCGAGTGTTACCGGGTCGTTCGGTCCATACCAGCGCCAGCACTGTTCCATTGCCGCTTCCTTCTGCGAGAGGACGGCAACCTATTGTCGGACCGCAATGAGTGTCAAACTAAAGCGCGGAACGGATTCTGATGGCGCGCTTTGGTCTTTGATTGATGCATATCGTTATCCCAAAACCGGATCCACTTTTGGGCGACATGCATTGTTTGATTGATGCATATCGTTATCCCAAAACCGGATCCACTTTTGGGCGACATGCATTAAATATCCGGTTTCCGATAACGAATGAAGGAGTTCCCGCAATGAAGGATTTCGACGGCAAAGTGGCCTTGGTTACGGGGACAACCGGGATTGGCTTCGCAACCGCCAGACGCCTCGCTGCAGGGGGTGCTGCAATCATCGCCTGCGGCATCGACCGCTCGGCCAACGCGGCGATGGAAGCGGAACTGGAAGGTTCCGGAGCCAAGGCGTTGGTCATAGGCGCCGACGTCTCCGTGCCGGATCAGGTTCGCGACGCGGTCGCGGCCGGCGTCGCGAAATTCGGCGGCATCGATATCATCGTCAATTCGGCGGCGGTGCATCCGTACGGAACCGCTGTCAGCACCGATTTCGAGACCTGGAACAGGGCGATGTCGGTCAATGTCGGCTCGATCTATCTGACCGCGCATTTCGGCATTCCGGAAATGGTCCGCCGGGGCGGCGGCGCCATCGTCAATGTCGCTTCGGTGCAGGGCTTCGCCTGCCAGCAGAATGTCGCCGCCTATGCCACCACCAAGGGCGCCATCCACACGCTGACGCGCGCTTTGGCCCTTGATCATGCGCGCTCCGGCATCCGCGTCAATTCCGTCAGCCCGGGCTCGATCCGCACCCCGATCCTGGAGAAAGCCGCCCGCGGCGAGAACGGGACCGATGCCGATGTCGAATCCGCCTACAAGCGCTTCGGCGAAGCGCATCCCATCGGTCGCATCGGCGAGCCGGAGGAGGTGGCCGAACTCATCGCCTTCCTGTGTTCGTCGAAGGCCGGCTTCTGCACCGGCGCGGACTACAAGATCGATGGCGGCCTGACCGCCGGCATCGGCGTGAAGTAGAGCCATGAAGATTGGGGTTTGGCCCGGGAGTCGCCACCCGACAATTGGTTTGCCGGACCTTCTTGACCGATCAATGCCCAAGCAAATTGAACAACGCATGGGCCACGCCGAACAGGCCAAGTCCAACCAGGGCAATAGCGGCAATTCTGGTCGTCACCTGCCCATTGAAGCGCTTGACGCCCAATCGCCACATTGTCTCTCTCAACTCGCAGCAGGGCTGGACTGGTCTGCAATAGCCGCTGCCTTCGACAGATCTGCCAGCGCAGCCTGAGCGACCCGCAACAGTTCGGCAAGAGCAATCACGAGGGTTGCGGTCTTGCGCCCCGTGCCGCAGACGACCTCTTCCAATTCAAGGACGTTGCGGTCGATGAACACGCGAGCACCGTTGATCGGCAGCGGAACGACGCCGCCGTTCTCCATGTCGAGTCTGTCCCGGACGTACTCTTCCTCGGCCATGCGAAGGTCCGCCCGTCGTTCTCCAAGTGCGCCCGCGATCTTCTTGTAGTCAGCGCGCTCCGCTGCCCGCAGGGCGACGATCGCAAGGCTGTCGTCGGTACAGCGGAACACCAGGCTCTTGACCATGTTTCGAGGATCGTGCGGTAATATCTCCTTTGCATCCTCGAACGAGATCAACGGCCTATGCGTCACCACGGAGAACGCCGCACCCCGCTCTTCGAGGTATCGTTTGACCAGCGGGCTCATGCGTCGACCAGCTCCTTGCTGGACGTTGCCGGAGCCTTTCCCGCCCACCGGAACCGCGCCGTGAAATGCCGCAGGACCGGTGGTTCATACTCGAAGTCGAGCCCTTCGATGCTCTGCGCGCGGGCAGCAACAGCGATCAGCGCATCGGCGATATAGTCCATGTGATCGTTGGTGTAGACGCGGCGCGGGATCGTCAGGCGCAGCAACTCAAGTGGCGAGACTTCCTGCTCGCCGGTTTTCGGGTCGCGCCCCAGCATGAGCGAGCCGATCTCAACGCCGCGCACGCCGGATTCGAGGTAGAGTTCGCAGGCGAGTGCGTGCGCCGGGAACTGCTCGGGCCGGACATGCGGCAGGACAGCGGCGGCGTCGACGAACACGGCATGGCCACCGGTCGGGTACTGGATCGGAACGCCGGCGTTTCTCAGCCTTTCGCCGAGATAGGCCACTTGCCCGATGCGGTAGGCGAGATAGTCGGTTTCGACCGCCTCCTCGAGCCCGATCGCGACCGCCTCCATATCGCGCCCGGCCAAGCCGCCATAGGTGATGAAGCCTTCCATCGGTACGCATCGGGTCTGGACGGCGCGAAACAGGTCCTCGTCCTGGCGGAAGGCGCAGAAACCGCCGATGTTCACCAGCCCATCCTTTTTCGCGGACAAGGTCAGCATGTCGCCATAGCACATCATCTCGCGCACGATGTCGCGGATTGAGCGCTCGGCGTATCCGACTTCCCGCGCCTTGATGAACCAGGCATTTTCGGCAAAACGTGTCGCGTCGATGATCATCGGTATCCCCATCTCCCTTGCATATCCGGAAACGGTTCGCAGGTTGGCCATCGACATGGGCTGGCCGCCAGCGCTGTTGCAGGTGATGGTCGCGATAATGCCGGCAACGTTCTGGCGGCCGTGAATTTCTATCGCGTGAAGCAACTCCGCCAGGTCGAAGTTTCCCTTCCAGTCGTCGTGCCTGGCGGTGTCGAGGGCGGATTTGGTCAGGACGTTAATCGCCTTCGCGCCGGCGATTTCGACATGGGCCTTCGTCGTGTCGAAATGGTAGTTCGACAAGAAGACCGGCGTGGCCGAGCCACGCCTCTTGACCATTTCCGGGAACAGGATTTGTTCCGCCCCGCGCCCTTGGTGGGTCGGGATCGTATAGGGATATCCGAAAAGCCGGTCGATGGTTTCAGCCAGCCGATAGTAGTTGCGGCTGCCCGCATAGGCTTCATCGCCGAGCATCAGGCCAGCCCATTGACGATCGCTCATCGCGCCGGTGCCGCTGTCGGTCAGGAGATCGATGTAGACATCCTCGCTGCGCAGCAGGAATGGGTTCAAACCGGCTGCCGTCAGAGCGGCTTCGCGATGCGGCCGTTCGGTCATGCGAATGGGCTCGACCATCTTGATCCTGAACGGCTCGGGCAAACGTTTCATTGCGGCATGCTCCTTCGTTGCGGCGCATTTCGGCACCGGCTGGTTGGGTTATGGAATGCTGAGGAAACGAGGGGGCGAACCCCGTCAAAGCCCGCTACATGGCGAAAGCAGCCTGATAGGCGCCAGGGGTAACGCCAATGCGCGCCTTGAATGTGCGAATGAGATGGGCCTGATCGGCAAAACCGGATGCAGCCGCGACATCAACCGGATCATGGCCGCGCCGCAACATCGCTTTTGCAGCATCCACACGCCGGTTGATCAGATAGGCATGCGGCGTGAATCCGGTGTCTCGATGGAAGGCTTCGATCAGCCGCTGCCGCGGCAGCCTGGCTTCCCTGACCAATTCGGCAAGGGTCAGTTTCTCATCGAACCGCTCGCTCATGACCGCCGCCGCCCGCGCAACTGGCCCCTCTTCGGCGCCGGCCCGCTTCAGCGCGATCCGTGCGTGCCTGGACAGGCAGTGGCGGTAGCTGCGCAGCATCAGCTCCTCGGCTTCCAGCGGACAGTGACTATCTTCCCAGGCGCGATGGGCCTCGAAAAAGAGTGCGCAGCCTCGCAGGTCCTTGACGACCGGTTCCGGAAACGACGGCGTTCCGAGAATTCCGCTGTCCGCCATTTCCGATGCGATTTCGACGATAAGATCGGCCTCGGGGTAACTCACCCGGTAACTGTAGCCGTCCATCATCGGGACGCCATCATGAACATCATGCGGATTGTAGAGGGTCAGATCGCCGGCCCCGGCGAAACGTTGGGCGCCGCGAATGAAGACACCGGCTTTGCCGCTCAGCAGCGCCCCGATCACATAGGTGTCGTGCGCGTGCGGGGCATAGTGATGCTGGCAGAACGACGCCGTCAGGCACTCGATGCCAGTGGTCGGCGCTGTGAAATACCGGGTGTGCTCTTTTGCGTTTCGAGCGTTCACTGCTTCGCTCCATGAACAAATACTCCGGTCAAATTAACACACGCGGGAGCAGCCGGATTGAAGAAAAGTATTTGCACGTCGGTCCAAACCGATGCGCCGCGAATGGCTGCATTTCGCCGATTGCATCCATGCCGGCGCGAAGCCGCGCACGCCGCTTTCGGGCGGGCTCGCCGACCTCGACCTTGCCGTTCGGATCATTCGGGCAATGCCGCCGAAAAGACTTTAGCGAAATTTCGGAAACGCGCCGCCGGCCGGCGCGTTGGCCCAGCTCTGCAAGGTCTGCCCGCCATCGACCAGCCAATCCACGCCGGTGACATGCTTCGCCTCGTCTGAGGCCAGGAAAGCCACCGCGGCCGCGACATCGTCCGGCTGGCCGATGCGGCGCAACGGGATGCGGTCGGTGAAATGCTGGACGCTGCTCTTGAAATCGCCGTCGCCGGAAGCCGGCACGCCAAGCGTCGTCTCGATCACGCCGGGGCAGATGGCATTGACGCGTATGCCATAGGGCGCGGAATCGAGCGCTGCGACCCGTGTCAGGCCGACCACGCCATGTTTGGAAGCGACATAGCCGGCACCGCCCGAAAGGACGTCCCAACCGGCCATGGACGAACCCATGTTGACGATCGAGCCGCCGGTACCGGCCTTGATCATCGCCCGAAGCGAGGCCTGCAAAACGAGGAAGATGCCGCGCAGATTGATGCGGATGATCGTATCCCAGGCGTCGACCGGCAGATCGTGAACGGGAGCGATGATGCCGGAAATGCCGGCATTGTTGAACACCACATCGAGGCCGCCGAACGTCTCGACGGTCGTTGCGACGGCGCCGCACACGTCCTTCTCGTCGGTGACGTCGGCTTCGATGGCAATGGTGTTTTCACCGAGTGAATGAGCCAGTTGCTGCGCCGCGGCGCCATTGCGGTCGACAATGGCGACCCGCGCGCCCTCGTCGAGGAAACGCCGCACAGCAGCGCTGCCGATCGCGCCGGCCCCACCGGTGACGAGGATCTTCTTCTGGTCGAACCGTTTCATCCCTGGGTCTCCGGCTTTGGATAGGAACGCCATGAGTACTGTGGTTCGAAGCCGATCGTTTCGCGCGCATGGACCGTGTCGAGCACGGCGCCGAAGCCGGTGATCGGCCGCGACAGCGCGACACCAGGGTAGACCCGGCGCACGAGCGCTTCGGTTTCCTCCTCCATGAAGGTGTCGGCAGCGCTCAGGAGGACGCGCAGATGACCGTCGCCTTGCCATTCAAGCGCCCGCAGGAAGCCCTGCCCGGCGTCGCGCGCGTCGAGATAGGCCCACAGGTCGCGGGCACTGTCGGCAGTGGCGCGGCGCGGACCGACGCCGTCGAAAAAAGAACCCGGCGTCTGGATCCACGGCATGCGGATACTGACCGCCGAAAAGGCACCGCGACGTACCGCCGCGTCGACGATTTCCTCGCCCAGCCATTTCGACAGGCCGTACGGATCCTGCGCGCCGACCGGGTGGTTCAGGTCGACCGGCAGATAGGGCGGCCGCACAGGTTTCTCGAAGAAGGGGTAGCCGAAAACGCTGAAGGACGAGGCATAGACGAAGCGCCTGGCGCCGGCCATGATTGCTGCCTCGACCACATTGTAGGCGGTCGCGACGTTGGTCTTGAACACCTCGCCGCCGGCCCTTCCGGTCGGCCGCGGAATAGCCGCGACATGCACCACGGCATCGCAATCACGCACCAGTTGCAGCGTCGATCCCAGATCGGTCAAATCAGCGGTTGCATGGCGCCATGCGACCCTACCCGGCATGACTGCGTCGACACCAAGCACATCTTGGCCGGCCGCAACCAGAGCCTCGGCCACATGGCGGCCAAGCAGGCCACTGGCTCCGGTGACGATCGTCTTCATATCTCGACCTCGGTCCGCAATTCAGCGGCTGGAATATCATTGATGGTCATACAAATCGAGCACATGCTTGACAAGCGTTGTCAAGGCCATTTCGCGCCGGACAAATAGCGCATACGCTTGTCGGGGCGGTGCGCAAGACCGACGAGCACGCTTTGCGTCCAGGGCTACGAACTCGGGTTAACGGGTTTCCTTCGGAGCCTTCGCCGGCAGAGCATTAACGAAAACCCGCCTGTGCGGCGGGTCACTGGCGCAAATCAGCACCATGGACGAATATGTACCATAGCTGACGGCACCGAGTCAAGAAAAAATTCCTATTATGGAAGCTACCGGCCCAAAACTGCCGACATCGCCGAACTGGCTGTCGTCAGGTCTTTTGTTAAGCTGAGTTCGGAGCCCTGACTTTGCGTCGAACGGGATTGACTTGGCATCCGCCAGGGTTTTTTGTATGAGCATCAACGATCGGTCAAAGGAGCCCGCCATGCCCGTGGACAGTTTTTCCTCACATCGGCACGATGACGCGGTGCGCCTCGATCCACGCCGTGCGGCCGTTGTCGTCATCGATATGGTCAATGAATTCTGCAAGCCCGGTGGGGCGATGGTCCTGCCTGGATACGAGACGCTGGTCGCACCGCAACTGGCCGTCATCGAGGCGGCGCGCGCCGCCGGCGTGCCGGTGATCTGGGTCCATGACAGCCACCGGCCCGGCATGCGACGCGAGCGTGAATGGCTGAAGCGCACGCCGCATTGCCTGGACGGAAGCTGGGGACCCGAAATCATCGAGGATCTCGGCGCCCGCGCTGACGAGATCCACGTGATCAAGCGGCGCTACTCGGCCTTCTTTCAAACCGATCTCGACCTGACGCTGAAAGACATGCAGACCGATCAGCTGATCATCTTCGGCGTGGTCACCAACATCTGTGTGCGCTCGACCGTCCATGACGCCTTTTTCCAGGGCTACGAGGTGGTGGTGCCTAGCGATTGCTGCGCGGCGACGGGACCACGCGAGCAGGAAAGTTCGCTTTACGACATAGCGACGCATTTCGGCGTGGTCAGCGATTCGGCTGATGTCGTCGCAGCCCTCCGCGACGGGACGTCGCTTCAACCAGCGGAGGTCGCGGCTTGAGGTTTTTCCGGCCGGCGATATCCGAGACAGCGGCGATAGGAGTCCGGTGTGACGACTGAAAAGAAACCACAAGCCCAAAAAGGCGGGACGCCGAAAGAGCCAGGCGGCAATGCAGCGCCCCTGAGCCGCGAGCAAGTGTTGCAGCAATACGCCGAGACCGGCTACGAACTGGACCGCCATCCGGCGCACGTCATCCGCCGGGCGCATCAGCGCGCGACTCTTCGCTTCCAGCAGGTCATGGCCGGCGAAGACCTTTCACCCACCCAGTTCGCGGCGCTCGCCACGATCCTCAAGCACGGCGAAGTCTCGCAGAACTATCTCGGCCGGCTGACGGCGATGGACCCGTCGACCATCAGCATCGTCATGCGCAAACTGCTCAAACACGGGCTAATCACGCGCAGCGCCTCCGAAACCGACCAACGCCTGACGATGATCGCGCTGACCGGCAAGGGGACCGACTACACGCTCGAGCGGCTCGAGCGCAGCGTCGAGGTCGGGCGGCGATTGCTGTCGCCGCTCTCAGCGGCAGAGCAGACGACGCTGCTTCGCCTGCTCCAGCGCATCAACGACGATGATCCATCGAATGGCGACGGCGGCAAATAAGCGGCGTCCAGACCTTTTTTCCAAAACAGCAGAAGTGAGAGCCGATGTCGTCCGACCCCCAGTCGTCTGCCAACACGCTCGTTGTCCGCAACATCGGTCTCATGCTGAGCGGCAATCTCGCACAACCGATCATCGACGCCGACACCATCGTCGTGACCGATGGACACATCACCGGCATTGGCAAGGCAAGCGACGTTGACAGCGGCAGCGCGGCGACGATCATCGATGCGATGGGTTGCGCGGTCGCGCCCGGGCTTATCGACAATCACGCCCACCCGGTGGCCGGCGACTGGACGCCGCGGCAGAACCAAATCGGCTGGATGGATTCGACCGTGCATGGCGGCGTCACCACCATCATCTCGGCGGGCGAGGTCCACACACCGGGCCGCCCGCGCGATCTGGTCGGGCTGAAGGCGCTGGCGATCGCTGCCCAACGCACCTTCTCCAACTTCCGTCCGAACGGCATGAAGATCCTGGCCGGCGCGCCGATCCTGGAGCCCGGCCTCACCGAGGAGGATTTCCGCACGCTCGCCGAAGCCGGCGTGACACTTGTCGGCGAAGTCGGGCTAGGCGGCGTCAAGGACGGCCCGACCGGCCGGCAGATGATCGCCTGGGCGCGCAAATACGGCATGACCTCGATGACCCACACGGGCGGTCCGTCGCTGCCCGGCTCAGGCCGCATCGGCGCCGATGTCGTGCTGGAGGTCGACGCCGACATCGTCGCCCACGTCAATGGCGGGCCAACCGCCCTGCCCGACGCGGAAATACGGCTGATCTGCGAGAAGGGTTCGAGGGCGCTTGAAATCGTCCACAACGGCAATTTGCGCACCGGACTGTTCGTGCTCGACCTGGCAAGGCAGCGCGGCGAACTTGCGCGCGTCATCCTCGGCACCGACAGCCCGGCCGGATCCGGCGTGCAGCCGCTCGGCATCCTGCGGACCTTGACCATGCTGGCTTCGCTGGGTGGTATCGCGCCGGAAGTGGCGTTCTGTCTTGCCAGCGGCAATACGGCGCGCGTGCGCGGATTGGACGATCGCGGCCTGATCGAGGTCGGTCGCGCCGCTGACCTGATCTTCATGGATCAGGCGATCGGCGGCGCCGGCGACGGGCTGCTCGACAGCATGGCGCTCGGCAATCTGCCGGGCATCGGCATGGTCGTCATCGACGGCGTGGTACGGACCGGCCGCAGCAGAAATACGCCTCCGGCGCTCCGGGTGCCGGAAGTCCTGGCGGCCTGACGGTCAGCCGACGCCGTCAATCCCGACAATCTTGTCCTTGGTCAGCCCGCCGACGCGCGGGTGCGGCCTGCCGGAATCGGTGACTGCGATGGCGACGACGATCTCGTCGGCACGCGGCGCGTCGGGAACGCGGACCTCCATGCCGTCGAAATGGCTGCGCACCCGCGCCGCATCCTTGTGGCCGAGCGGAATATCGAGCGGCACGCCAAGGCCGCCGCGCTTCTTCGATGAGGGAATGAGCGCGGCACCCTTGCCGAGCACATCGCGGAACGGGGCGCCTAGCTTTGGGTGAAGGATGGCGGCGGCATGTTCGAGTTCGCCGTCGGCGCCGACGGCAGCCGCCTTGCCGAAGCTCTCAACCAGGTCACCGGCAATGCCCAGAGCAGCAACCGCGCGCTTGGGCAAGATTTCGCCCAACGTTTCGCCGATGGCACTCAGTGCCGACAGGTCCTCGACATAGGTGCCCGCATAGGGATTGCGGATCACCGCGATGGCCGCGGCACACCGCGTCGGCGGATCGACAGGGCGACCGCCTTCGATCCGGGTTTCCTCGACGATGGTGATGATGCGGCGGATTTCCGGGTTCATCGCAATCCGTCCTCGCCTTCGATGTCGGCTGCGGCAAGGCCGCCGACCCGTGCATGAACGCGTGCGCCGGTCGTCATCGCCAGGATGACCGCCATTTCGTCGCTGCGCGGTGCGTCGGTAATGCCGATCTCGATCGCATCGAAATGGCTGCGCACGTAGGAGGCATTTATGTGCGTTATCGGGATGTCGATGCGCGTTCCGGGGCCGCCGACCTTCTTGGTCGAAGGCACGATAGCCCTGGCGTTGCCGAGCAGTTCGCGCATCGCGTAGCCGCCTGGATTGTGCCAGAGCGCGCCGTGTTCAAGCTCGCCGCCGGCACCGACGATGGCACCCTTGCCGTAACCTTCGATGGCCTGGCCGCCGTCACCAATGGCGTCGATCAGGCGCCGAGCCATATCGAGACCGAGCGGCTTCAGATCCTCCATGAAGCCGGCGATCTCTTCGACATAGCGTCCGGCAAAAGGGTTGGCGATGACCGCGACGACCGCGCCGCGCTTCAGCGGTCGTGCCGCCCGGGGTCCGCCCTCGTGGAAGATCTCTTCGACCTGAACCAGAAGTTTCCTGACCACAACAGCTGGCATTGTTCGCTCCCTTCGCCTCATCGTCCATAAAAACTCGTTAGAGTACCAACAATTACGCCTGGCGATATTTGTCAAGCGTCGAGGTCGAGGAAGCGAACGAAGGGCCAAGAAAACTGCACCGGATGGCGATTGACAGCCTCTTAAGCCGCTCCTAAACTCATATGACCATCAACGAACTCGCCGCTGTCCCGGCGACATGTGGGGATGGTCAAAGCGTGGCTTCAAAAGCTGAAAAAAGCTGAAGGGGAATGACATGAAAAGGGCGCTCAAGAGTTTATTTCTGGCCGGCACGATGCTTGCCATTTCGTTCGGATCGGCCGCCGCACAGGCCAAGGTTTCCGTGGCCGCCATCTCGGGATATTTTGCACAGGGCTTCGGCGTTTCGATCGTCAACGGCCTCAACAAGGCCAAGACCGATTTCGGCATCGACCTCAAGCTGGTCGACACCGGCAATCGCGCGCTCGACTACCAGCAGCAGTTCGAGAACCTTGCCAAGGGGAAACAATACGACCTCATCTTCGTGATGGGCTGGGAACTGGTGGACTCGCTGCAAAAGGTCAGCGCCGAATATCCCGACCAGCGCTTCGTGTTCATCGATGGCGTCCTCGACAACCCCAAGATGATCTACGCCAACTTCGCCGAGGAACAGGGATCCTTCGTCGCCGGCGCGCTTGCCGGCATGATCGAGGCCAAGGGCACCGCCTTCGACAAGATCGGCGACGGCAAGGCAATCGGCTTCGTCGGCGGCCGCGATATCCCGGTAATCCGTAACTTCCTGGGCGGCTACGAGCAAGGTGCCAAATATGCCGCGCCCGATGTGAAGGTGAACTCCGTCTTTGCCGGAACCTTTGACGATCCGGCCAAGGGCAGCGAGCTTGCCCAGGCGCTTTACGGCCAAGGCTCCGACATTGTCTACAACGTTGCCGGCCCGACGGGTGAAGGCGTCATGCAGGCAAGTGCCGCGGTCGACAAATATTCGATCGGCGTCGACATCGACATGTGTGGCTCGGCCCCCGGCAACGTGCTCGCCAGCATGCTGAAGCGCGGCGACATCGCCGTCTATACGCTGATCAAGGACGAGGTCGAGGGTCGCAAGATCACCGCGGGCACCCGCACTTTCGACCTCGCCTCGGGCGGTGTCGAAGTCAAGGTCTGCGATGATATTGCCCCAAACATCCCGGCTGACGTGACCGCCAAGCTGGATGAGATCAAGAAGGGCATCCTCGATGGCAAGATCGTGATCGCCAAGGCGAAGTAAGCCAACAACAGCGCTTCCCTCCCAAGAAAGCGCTACGCTGATCCGCCGCGGCTTGCCGCGGCGGATCAGCGTCCAATCTGCGAGAGCCATGTTGTCGAACACGCCGGGGTCGCCGACCCTCCACAGCACTGCCGCAATGGCCGTCGAGTTGACTGGCATCACCAAGCGTTTTGGTGCGTTCGTCGCCAATGACGGCATCGACCTTGCGGTCCGCCGCGGCGAAATCCACGCCATCATCGGCGAGAATGGGGCCGGCAAGACGACGCTGATGAACATTCTGTTCGGCCTCTTGCAGCCGGACGAAGGCTCGATCCGGCTGAACGGCGAAGAGATCGTGATCGCCGACCCGTCCGTGGCGATAAAGGCCGGCCTTGGCATGGTTCACCAGCATTTCAAGCTGGTTCCCTCGCTCTCGGTCGCCGACAACGTCTTTCTCGGCATGGAAATCCGTCGCCATGGGCTGATCGACCACGCTGCACAGGTTGCGCGCACGCGCGAACTGTCGAAGCGCTTCGGCTTGCAGGTCGATCCGACCGAGCGCGTCGGACTGCTCTCGGTCGGCATAGAGCAACGCATCGAAATCCTGAAGGTTCTGGTGCGCGGCGCGCGCACCATCATTCTCGACGAGCCGACGGCGGTGCTGACGCCGCAGGAGAGCCGTGAACTGTTCCAGACGCTGCGCAGCTTCGTGGCCGAGGGCATGACGGTGATCTTCATTTCGCACCACCTGGAAGAGGTGATGGACGTGTCCGACACGGTGACGGTGCTGCGCAACGGCAGGAAGGTGGCGACCCGGCCGACGGCCGAGCTCAGCAAGGACGAGCTTGTGCGCATGATGGTCGGCCGCGAGGTCAGTTTCGACCGCCGGCCGCGCGCCTCGCTGCACGGTGACGTGGTGCTCGAAGTGAAGGATTTGTGGGCGCGCGACGATCGCCTGCTGCCGGCCCTTCGCGACGCCAGTTTCACGGTCCGCTCCGGCGAGGTGGTGGGGATAGCGGGTGTGGCCGGCAACGGGCAGACGGAGCTGGCGGAAGTGCTTTCGGGCCTGCGGCCGGCAAGCCATGGCGTGGCGTGGCTGAAGGGCCAAAACCTCACCGCCCTCTCCCCCGCCACGATCCGCGAGGCGGGCCTTGCCCATGTTCCAGGCGACCGCATGGTGCGCGGGGTCGATCGCAACGCTTCGATATCGGCCAACATCCTGATGGGCCGCCAGCATCGCGCACCGTGGAGCCGCGGCGGCGTGCTCAACTGGAGCGCCATCGGCAAAAATGCCGAAACGCTGATCAAGGACTTCGATATTCGCGCGCGCGGATCGGGCGATGCGGTCAAGCGGCTTTCGGGCGGAAACATCCAGAAGGTCGTTTTGGCCCGCGAATTCACCAACGGTGCCGACTTCCTGCTGATCGATCAGCCGACGCGCGGCGTCGACATCGGTGCCCAGGAGGCCATTCATGACGAGATCATGCGCCAGCGCGCCGCCGGCCGCGCGATCCTGCTGATTTCCGTGCAGCTCGACGAACTGGCCGCCCTTGCCGACCGCATCCTGGTGATGTTCAACGGGCGGATCATGGGCGAGGTCGCCGGCGATGATGCCGACGAGGAGCGCATCGGCATGATGATGGCAGGCGTGGCGGCGCCGGAATTCGCCACGGAGACCGCACGATGAAAGACCATTTGCGTGCCGTTTCCGGCCAGATCATCGCCATCGGCGTGGCGCTGCTGATGGGCGCGATCATCATCCTCATGGTTGGCGAAAGCCCGGTGCGTGTGTTCATGACATTGCTGCGCGGCGCCTTCGGCGATCAGGAGAAGATCGCCGGGACCTTGCTGCAGACGACGCCGATCCTGATCTGCGGCGTCGCTGCCTGCATCGGCCTGCGCGGCGGCATGTTCAACGTCGGCATAGAGGGCCAGCTTTTCCTCGGCGGTTTTGCTGCCGCCTGGGTCGGCTTTGCTATTCCGCTGCCGACGGGCATTCACACGCTGGCAGCACTGGCGCTCGCGGTCGCGGCAGGCGCGGCCTGGGTCGCCATTCCCGCCTATTTCCGCGCCCGCTACAACACCAACGAAGTCGTCTCGACGATCCTGTCGAACTATGTGGCGGTGCTGCTCACGTCCTATTTCACCATCTTCCTGTTCAAGCGGCCGGGCGGCTGGTCGGAGACGCCGCCTATCCTGGCCACATCCTATCTGCCGGAGATCTTCACCTTCTCGCGGTTGAACTGGGGCCTGGTCATTGGCCTGGTGCTGGCGGTCGGCGCAGCCCTCGTCTTCCGCTACACCAAATGGGGTTACGGCGTTACGATGGTCGGTTCGGCGCCGAAATTCGCCGAATATGGCGGCGTCAACGTGAAACGGCAGGGTTTCCTGGTCCTGCTCCTGTCGGGGGCGGTCGGCGGGCTGGCCGGTGGCGTCGAGACGCTCGGCGTCCATCACCGGTTCATGGAAGGGTTTGCTCCCGGTTTCGGCTTCGATGGGCTGATCGCCGCCCTGCTCGCCAATGGTTCGCCGGTCGCCACCATCTTCACCGCGCTGTTCTTCGGCGCCCTGCGCAACGGATCGCTGCTGCTCGAGGTCGACACCAGCGCGTCGCGCGAGATCATCACCGTGATCCAGGCGCTGATCATCCTCAGCGTGTCGGCCCAGGTGCTTGTGAGAAAGCGCGGCGACAGCCAGGCAGGGGAGCGGCGATGGAAATTCTAGACAAGCTCATCAACGTCGCGCTGATCGCAGCTACGCTTCGCACCACCGCGCCCATCCTTCTGGTCGCGCTTGGCGGCTCGTTCACCACCAAGGCCGGCATCTTCAACATCGGCCTCGAGGGGCAGATGCTGGTCGGCGCCTTTTTCGCCGTGCTCGGTTCGATCGGGACGGGCTCCGCGTTCGCGGGCGTCGCCTGCGGTGTTGCGGCGGCGCTTGTCTTCGCCCTGGTTTTTGCCATCCTGGTGGTGAGTTTCAAAGCCAATGAAGTGGTCGTCGGGCTGGCGCTCAACATCTTGGCCGGCGGCATGACGATCTCGCTGATGAAAGCGATCTTCGGCACGCGCGGCTCGATCGTCGGTCACGGTATCGTCGGCCTGCCGAAAGTCCAGCTGCCCGGTGCCCGCGATCTTCTCGGTTCATGGGCGCCGCTGATCTCCGGCTTCACGCCACTCGTCTATGTCGCCTTCATCGCCGTGCCGTTGCTGGTCCTGTGCTACAACCGGACGCGGCTCGGCCTCTATATCCGCGTCGTCGGCGAAAAGCCGGAAGCCGCCGAGGCGCTCGGCATTTCGATCACCCGCGTCCGCTACACCGCGTCCCTGCTGTGCGGATTGCTGGCGGGCCTTGCCGGCGCGCATCTGTCGCTCGGCTACATCACCATGTTCACCGAAAACATGTCGTCGGGCCGTGGTTTCATGGCGGTGGCGATCCTGATCTTCTCCAACGGCGATCCGCTGAAGGTTCTGGCCGGCTGCTTGCTGTTCGGCTTCGCCGATGCCTTTTCGTTGCGCCTGCAGACGTTCGGCTATCCCTCCTATCTGGTTCTCACCGTCCCCTATGTCGTTGCGCTGATCGCGCTGTTCGCGCTGTCCTACCGGGCGCGCCCGAGGGTCATCGCGGAGACGCTGGAATCGATGCGGAAACTGCTGTCGGTAGACAAGAGCGCCGAGCCCGGCGGCAAAAATCCCCAGTAAGGAACCCTCCATGGAACGCATAATCCTCGACGTGGATTCGGCCGGCGACGATATTCTCGCCGTGCTGTTTGCAGCGGTCAATCCGAAGCTCCGGCTCGAGGGCGTGACCACCGTGACCGGTGCGGCCGGTCCAATCGAGCAGGTCACCAACGTCGTCCTCAACACGCTGACGCTCGCCGGGCGCGACGACATCCCGGTTCACGCGGGCGCGTGGCGGCCGATCGTCGGCAACGCCAAGGCCGACATGGAGGCGCCGGTGCATTTCGAAAAACGGCTTGTTGCCCGTTTCGGCGATCGCCTGAAGAAATTCAACCCGCCGGCACCGACGCCGGTGCGGCAGGCCACATCGGGACATGCGGTCGATTTCATCATCGAGACGGTCATGACCAATCCCGGCGAGATCACGCTGGTGACGACCGGTCCGTTGACCAATGCGGCGATGGCCCTGTTGCAGGAGCCGGGATTGACCGGTGCACTGAAGCGGCTGATCGTACTGGGCGGCAATTTCCAGACGCCGGGCAACATCACGCCACTGTCGGAATACAACATCTGGGCCGACCCGGAGGCTTCGCGCATCGTGCTGAACGCCGACGTCGAGAAGATTCTCGTCCCACTCGACATCTGCGAGGACAACCGCGTCGCCGATTCGATGCTGACACGCGACGACATCGCCGACATGCAGGCAGCGGCCAAGGACAATGCGGTGGTCGACATGATCGCCGACAGCTTTCCCATCTACATCGACATCTGGCGCGAGTTCTTCGACCTCGTCGGCTTCCCGATGGACGATGTGATCACCGTGGCGCTGGCTTTCGATCCCGGCCTGGCGACGATGACCGAGCCGCTGTTCGCCGACGTCGTGCTCGACGGCCGGCTGGCGCGCGGCCAGACCGTCGCCTATCGCGGCCGGCAATTGCTGCCCGGCGGCGGACCCAAGACCACCCGCATCTGCACCGGCCTCGACGGCCGGCGTTTCCTCGACGGCTTCAAGAAAACCATCGCGCGCTATGAGCGGGCGGCGTGAAAGACGACATGATGATCAAGCCAACTCCCATCCTGTTCGACTGCGACCCCGGCCACGACGACGCGATCGCGCTGGTCATGGCGCATCGCTCGCCGGCCATCGAACTCATTGGCGTCACCACGACCTGCGGCAATGCGGAGGTCGAGAAGACGACCGCCAACGCCTTGCGCATCCTGGAACATATCGGCGCCGGCGACGTGCCTGTCGCGCGGGGCTGTCACCGTCCGCTGGCGCGCCCGCTGGTGCTCGGCACCGCCGATGGCCCAAGCGGCCTCGAGGGCTCGCCCTACCTGCCACAGGCGACGATCAAGCCGGTCGACCGGCATGCGGTCGATTTCCTTGCCGACAAGTTGCGCGCCGCGCCCGAACCGATCCTGGTCGTCGCCACCGGCCCGCTCAGCAATATCGGCCTGATGATCCTCAAGCATCGCGACGTGCTGCCGAAGATCAAGGAACTGATCTGGATGGGCGGCGTGTTCTATCGCAAGAGCGAGATCATCACGCCGACCGAATTCAATGCGTTCTGCGACCCCGAAGCGCTGAAGATCGTTCTGGACAGCGGCGTGCCGATCCTGATGGTCGGCCTCGACGTCACCATGCAGGTGCTGATCGAGGCGCCGCAATATGCCGAACTCGCCACCATCGACACGCCGCTCGGCCGGCTCGTCAACGACTGGCTGCTGTTCTACGAGAAGCTGCATCGCAACTCGATGGGCGTCGGCGGCGCCATGCACGATCCATTGGCACTGGCGCTGGCCATCGACCCGACATTGGTGCGCACGCGCCCTGCCCATATCGGCGTCGATCTGTCCGGCACCTACGCCTTCGGCGCGACCATCGCCGATTACTGGGGCGAGCGCGGCGAGAAGGACAATGCCCGCATCGCCTTTGAGGTCGATGCCGACCGTTTCTTCAAGCTGATGTTCGATCTGCTGCGGGACTGAACATCGCGCGAGCAGAGGGTGATAGGAATTTTTTCTTGACTCCCTGACGTCAGCTATGGTACATATTTGCCTATGGTGCTGATTTGCGCCAGTGGCCTGCCGCACAGGATCGCGGCGCGTTCAGCCGCGTGAGATGTCAGGGTCAGTTGAGTTGATTGAGGATGCCAGAGCTGCTCGCCAGCATCAAACTTTTGTAGATCAGGAACGCTAGCGTACAGATCGCGGCTAGCGAGATCGGCACGCCGAACGGCACCACGCCCTTGCGGTCCAGATGCTGGACGATGAGCCGAAAAGCGCCCGCGGGCAGCATGAACGGGTTTTTTACGATCGCGGCGGTGGCCAGGGCGAAAACCAGAAGCAGCACTGAAAACACCGCGAGATCGCTGCCGCCGATCAGGAATGGCACGACTGCCATCAGTTTTACGTCGCCGGCGCCGACCTTGCGCAGGACCCAGAACGGAAAAAGCGCGACAAACAGCAGAAGCCCGGCAAGGACACTTAGCCCCATGTCCCACCACGAGCCGGATTGGAGCGACAGCAGCAACAAGCCCCCCGCCCCCAGGCAGAGCAGCAGCAGCACGTCGCGATTGGAAATCTTCTGGGTGGTGAAGTCGATCCAGGCAATCCATGCCAGCAGCGGGATGGCGAGCACTTTCAGCAGCAGCGCTTCGACCAGCAACATGCTAGCGCTCGATGTTCTGCACGCTTGACGACAGCAGCTTCAGATTGTTGGCGACGGTCGGATCGTTGGGCGCCAGTTCGTAGGCCTTGAGGAAATTCGAGCGAGCGTCCTGCAGCTTGCCGCGCAGCAGGTAGGAATAGCCGACATTGTTGTAATATTCGGGCGTCGCGCCGACCAGCTTGAAGGCCCTGGCATAGGCCCGGTCGGACAGGTCGAAGCGGTGAATCCGGTCGGTGCAGGCGGCCAGCCCCATCCAGGCGCCGCCATCATTGGGCGCCAGTTGTGTGGCCTTGAAGAACAGTGCGCCGGCATTGCCGTAATTTTCGGCGCGGAACTGGTTCTTGGCTTCGGCGACAGCCTGGTCCGAGGCATAGTATTCGACATCGCTGACCGTCTTCAGCCCGTCGAAAGCGTCGCCAAAAGACGTTACGTCGCCTTTCGACGGCTCATTGGTGCGAACGACACCGTCGGTGGCGTCCGTCTGGCAGCCAGCAAGCACCGCTATCAACAGACAGGCCGCGGCCGCGATAACCCTCTTCATAAATGTGTCCCCTGGGGTTCCCCGACTCACATTAGGACCAAATCCTATACCAAACTAGAAGAAAACGCCCTTCATGCGAATGAGCACAGGCAGCATAACGACCATCATCACGACCGGAAAGATGCAAAGCCCCAGCGGGATCATCATCTTGACCGGAAGCGCATTGGCACGCTCCTCGGCGCGAAATATCCTCTGGCTGCGCATCTCATCGCTGTAAACACGCAGAGCATCCGTCAGACTGGTGCCGAGCTCCTCTGATTGACGGAACAGGACTGCCAGGGCTCGCGCCTCCTCAAGCCCGATCCGGTCCGAGAGCTCACGCAGCGCCTCACGCAAAGGCTTGCCGGCGCGCAACTGCAAATTCATGATAGCAAGCTGGATGCCCAGCCATTTGTGGGTTCCGGCCAGTTCGGTGCCGACGCGCTCGACCGCCGCTTCCAGGCTCATGCCGGCATCGGCGCAAGTGATCATCATGTCCATGAAATCGGGGAAGCCACGACGATAGATCTGCTTTTGTCCGTTCTCAAAGCGATCGAGGGCAATGCTCGGGACGACCATGCATGCCAGACCGAACAAGGCTGAACCAGCAAATGCAACTAAGCTGGGCAGTTGAGGCGGCAACACACGCGACAGAAGAGCATACATCGCCAGGAAGCCTACACACACTGCGGCAAGGCGAGACAGTGTATAAATTATCGGCGCACTTGATTGGTGGAACCCAGCTCGGAACAATTTTGCTTCCAGGGCATTCGGCTCGCCGCGTTCCTTCTCCAGGGCGCGGAAATAGGCATCCACGGGTCGTTGCGCGGAAATCTTCTTGAGTTCTTGCTGAGCGGACAGCGAACGACGATTGGTGATCCCCTCGGACAAAAGGCTTTCTGTAACCAGCCGTCTTGTTTGTAAAACGGGCATCAGAACCAGCGCGGCCAGCAGAAAGAGCGTGCCTGCTGCCAAGAAAACGGCAAGTGAAAGCAGTGTCGCCGAACTTCCGATATTGGCTAGCAAATCCTTCCCCCTCCTTCAGAAATCGAAATTGACCATCCGGTACATGATAATGTCACCTAGCAGTGCCCATAGACCAAAAATCACAAACACCGGCACGACAATCGGACTGCCCCATACATCGCCATAGAAGCTCGGAGCGGCGATCGCCAGAATGCCAAACATCAGAAATGGAAAGAGCGAGATAATCCAGGCCGACATACGACCTTCAGCGGAAAGAGCTCTTATTTTCATTCGCAACTTTCGCCGTTCGCGCAACACTGACGACAGGTTTGACAGGATTTCGGTGAGGTTGCCGCCTGTTTTCGCCTGGATCGAGAGCGATACCGATAGGAGATGCAGCCCCTCGAAACCGACCCGCTCCGACAATTTCCGGACGGCCTGTTCGAGGCTGAGACCAAAGGTGATTTCATCGGAAACGATGCCGAATTCCGTACCCAACGGATCAGGCATCTCACGGGCAACTAGACCGATCGCCACGGTGGTGGGATGACCAGCACGCAGTGAACGCACGATCATGTCCAACGCATCCGGAAGCTGAGCGGCGAATCTCTGGATTCGCTTGTCCCGAGCGCGGCGCAGCACAAGTAGAGGAAGCACGAGGCCAATTGACAGAAAAGAAATGACAGCGACGACAGTTGAAAAACCTAGGAGCAGTGGCAGCACAAGTGCCAGCACAAGGCCGGCAAGTAAGAACACCGCTGCAAATGCCAGTGGATTTCCGGTGATGCCGGACTGTGTGTAAAGCCGGTTCAGCGCAATGGCACCAAAGATGAAGTCACCCGAAGCCGTAAGACCCCGTTCCTGCAACAGTCCCTGCAGGCTCTCTTCCGCAGGCACATCCTCCCCCAACCGTTTAAGCCGCCGATTGATCACCCCCGACCGTGCGCGACTGCTGGCAAAGGACAAATAGAAGGATTCGGCAGCAAGGATCACCGACGCGGCAGCCAGCACATAGATAAAATAGAGAAGGGTCTGGCCAGAAAACATCAGAGCGGAACCTGCGGATTGAACGCGTCCTTGGCGAATTGATGCCCCAGTGTCGCGGCTTCTTGCGCAAAACGCGGCCGGACACCGGTGGCGCGAAACTCGCCGATGATGGCGCCGTCGGCGGCCACATCGCGCCGGACGAAATGATAGATCTCCTGCAGTTGCACGACATTGCCCTCCATGCCGGTGATTTCAGATATCGATGTCACACGCCTGCCACCGTCGGAAAGACGCTGGGTCTGCACGACAATATCAATCGCCGATGCGATCTGCGCCCGGATGGAATCGTTGCTCATCGGCATGCCGGCCATGCCGACCATCTGCTCCAGCCGGGATATCGCGTCGCGCGGCGTGTTGGCATGGATGGTGGTCATCGACCCTTCATGACCGGTGTTCATCGCCTGCAGCATGTCGAAAGCTTCCTCGCCGCGCACCTCGCCGACGATAATACGGTCCGGCCGCATGCGCAGCGCGTTTTTCAGCAATTCGCGCTGGCGAACCTCGCCCTTGCCCTCGACATTGGGTGGGCGTGTCTCCAGCCGGCCGACATGCGGCTGCTGCAATTGCAGTTCGGCCGCATCCTCGATGGTGATCAGCCGCTCCTTCGAGGGGATGTAACTCGACAGCGCGTTGAGCAAGGTCGTTTTGCCGCTGCCGGTGCCGCCCGAAACCAGGATCGATTTGCGCGCCTGCACGGCGATGCGCAACAGTTCGACCATCGGCGCGCGGATGGAATTGAACGCCATCAAACGCTCGAGCGAATAGGGGTTCTTGGAGAATTTGCGGATCGATACCAGCGGGCCGTCTACCGAGATCGGCCGCACCGCGATGTTGACACGCGAGCCGTCTGCCAGTCGTGCATCGACCATCGGCGACGATTCGTCGACACGCCTGCCGATCGCCGACACGATCTTGCTGATGATGCGCAGCAGATGCGCCTCATCGCGGAACCGGATCGCTGTTTCCTCGATCACGCCGCGCCGCTCGATGAAGACTCGCTTGTGCGTGTTGATCAATATGTCGGCGATAGAATCATCCTTGAGCAACGGCTCGATAGGCCCCAGCCCCAGCATCTCGTCGGCGGTGTCGCTGGTCAGTTGGTCGAGTTCGCGTGCGTTCAACGGCACGTTCCGAGTGCGAACGAACTCGCGCACGATGGGGCGGATCTCGTTCAGAATCTCATCCTTGGATGCACTTTCAAGTGCCGTAAGGTTGAACCGATCGATCAGGTGTCGATGAAGATCAACTTTCAGCGCGAGGAACTCATCGCCATGCGGTGCAAGATCCGGAATCGGTATCGGCGGCACTGCAACAGGTAGCGGTGCATGGGCTGCTTGCTGAGCCAGCGGCTCGGCTGGTCCCTTGATGAAACGCCCTAACATCTTATGCAAGTCCCCAATTCCCCTGTTCGGAAATCCGCTAACCGCGTTGCGCCCAGACAGGAGTGCCCACTCAGACATCCAGGCTTCGCTTGTTGGACACGGAAAGTCATGGTCGAGCGAACCCCTCAGATTTGTGCTCGATGGCGCGCCCGCAGGCAATCCAGCTGACAGATCGAATCGAGACGGCGGCGACCGCAAAACCTGCCAGAACGTCGACCAAGTAGTGGCTGCCTTGTGGGGGTGTTGCCAGGATCAGCAGAGCGTTCAGCACATATATCGGCGGCGCGACATATCGGATGCCTCGCACCGAATAGACGAGTATCACCGCCAGCGCGGAATGAAAGGAGGGGAACGTCACAAGGCCTTCCGGATGTTCAAGCAGAAATGGCCTCAGCGTCCGCAACGCATGGAGTTGCTCAAGATGCCTCGTCGAGGCGCCGGGTCCGAATGAACTCAACAGGTCCGGCGAGAGATGATACAAATCGAAGGCCCCAGTTGCAGGCAGCGCGGCCATGACGGCGCAAGTCAGACACCCGGCCAACCCAAAATGCGCGGCAAATTCCAACAAACGGTCCGATCGTGCAGTCAGGATCAGAACCGCAGGCAGGAGGAAGAGTTGAGGCTGCAGGCTGGAGTAGGCCGAGGAAATTGTCGATGCGATCCATGGATGGCTATTCAACCAGCCAACATATGCAATCCAATCAAATCCCAAACCCGCATCGCCCGCAGCCAGGTATTCGTCCACGGGCGGCCTGCCGGTTGCACTCGCCAAATAGGAGAGCAACAGAAGCCCAACAGAGAACAACATAATAAGAATTACCGTTGCGACAAAAGCCTGAGCGCTTCCGGAAATTCTCTTCAGTATGTCGCGATGCAGAAAAGGCGTTCGCCCGAGTTGACGACGCATCGCGCCGAGAGCTGCCCACAACACAACCAGAGGAATTGCTGCGATGGCCGCGCCAATCCAGAGGTCCTTTTTCGTGCTCACGGTGGAGAATGGCAACCAGGCCAAATTCACCGCAGCAAGCCCTACGAGCAAGGTCGAAATAACACCAGCGAGACGCCTGTGCCGAAAGTCTGCTCCTGCGCCATCAGCCGACATTCGGCCTCTCGTCAACCAGGCTCGTGACAGATTGGAAATATCGAACACGCGCCGCGCCAAGTGCATTGATACGTACTCGCCGCTCTCTGTTTGCCTAGCACCTAACTGGCTCATCAAAAATTAGCCCCCGCTAAATTCGTGATACCGAAACTAACGGTTAACCACACGCGGGACAAGCGCCGATGGAAGCCCACGGAACCAATACTTACAAGATAGTTAAGACGCTGGCGAAAAAATATCGTTTTTTGTTTTACTCGTTGTTCCAAAGAGGACTCGGACACCGCCAAGGAGATTTCGTCACTTCGGGCCATGACACCTTGATGGCCGCAAAAAGGTCAGCAAGCCCTTAGATATAAAGGAATATGCCGATCATCTAATATACCTATGTTGCGGACGCAGGCGTGGTAGATTTGTGAACGAATGGTTAAGATTGCTGGAAAAATTAGCCGAATCAGCCCCTTAGCTAGATAAAAATCTGCCCTCCGGCGACCGAATCATGTATTGGAAAGTTAACAGACCCTTAATGTCGTTTGACTTCGCTTTTTCATGAGACTTAGGATCGTGGTGACGGGGGATGCTTGGGTATGGATTTCATCTCTTGCTCTGTCTCGTCGGGCTCAAACTCCAAAGGGAGAAATTCGCATGAAGAAGCTCATGACGATGACCCGGCAGTTCCGCGATGACGAAAACGGCGCTGCCATGGTCGAATATACGGTGCTGCTCGGTATCATTACAGTCGCGGTAATCGCTACTGTTGTGCTGGTCGGCACTTGGGTCGGTGGCAAGTGGACCCAGTTAAATACCACTTTGCTCTCGGCCTCGCCGCTTACCTGAGATACCGCAATAGGCCCGAGCTATACGGCTTGGGCCTATTGCTCTTTGACCAAGAGATCGATCGGCCACAGTGGACGATCCCAACGAACAGGCAGGGGCATGCGCGCAAACACCGTCATCATGATCGTTCTCGCCGGCGTGTTCGGCGTTTTGGCTGTTGTGCTCGCCAATATCTGGCTGGCCAACCAGCGGAGTGCGATTGCGCAAACGAATGATGTTCAGCGCGACACAGTCGTGGTGGCTGCGATCACGCTAAAGTTCGGTGACACGCTGTCCGCCGACAAATTGCGTGAAGTCGCATGGCCTGCGGGCGCGGTTCCATCGGGTGCCTTCAAGACGACCAAAGAGCTCCTGGCAGGCGACTCGAAGCAAGCGTTGCAGGCCATCGGTGTCAACGAGCCTGTCCTCGCCACCAAGATCACCGGCCCTGGCCAGCGCGCCACGCTTTCGGCGGTGCTCGGCGAGGGCATGAAGGCCGTGTCCATCCGCGTCAATGACGTGCTCGGCGTCGCCGGCTTTGTCTTTCCGGGTGACCGGGTCGATGTGTTGCTGACGCGCACGGTGCGCAACGCTGAAGGCGCGGACCAGAGTTTTGTCGATGTGCTGTTGCAGAGCATGAAGGTGCTCGCCGTCGACCAGGTTGCGGACGAAAGCAAGGACAGCCCGACTGTCGTCAAGTCGGTGACGCTCGAGGCCAGCACAAGAGATGCACAGAAGCTTACACTGGCGGCAGGCGCCGGCCAGTTGTCGCTGGCACTGCGCCAGGCCGCCGCCAGCCAGGGCGAGACGACCGAACGGGTGACGCTTTCCGACCTCACCGGCGAGACGCCGGCCGATGTCGCCGCCAGGCAGGCCGAACTCGACAGGAAGGCGGCAGCGGAAGCCGCGGCCGCGGACGAGCGCAAACGTGCCGAAGACAAGATCGCCGGGTTGACCCAGGCCGTGGAGCAAGTGGGAAGCCGTCTCGACCAGTTGAGCAAGGTCAAGCCGGCGCCGGCTGTGGCATCTGAGCCGCAGGTGAAAGAAGTTGTCAAGGAAGTGGTCAAATATGTGCAGCCGGAACCACCGGCGCGGGCGACAGTCGGTGTCTTTCGGGGTATAAAGCTTGAAACATATGATGTGCCGCGACAAAAATAACACCGGCATATCAGATACGTGGAGTGCGAATCAGCCGGCGAGGGGGTAGCGTTAATGCGCGTGTTTCGGGGATCACTGACCGCCGTTCTGGCCTTTTTCTGTGCGTTGCTGTCGTTGAGCTTCGCAGTTCACGCTGCAGACCGCTTCATTGACGTGTCGACACCCGCCGTCCATCGTATTTTCCTGCCGATGTCGCAATCGGTGACGATCCAGGTGAGTGCCAATCTGGGCGACATCGTCGTCGGCGACGAGAAGATCGCCGATGCGCAGCCGATGACCGACCGCACGCTCTATGTCATCGGCAAGGGCGCCGGCACCACCACCGTCAACCTGTTTTCCACGGACAAGCGCTCGCTCGGCGCCCTTCAGATCGAGGTCGGCGTCGATGTCAGCGACATGGCGCAGGCGATCCGCCAGGTGGCGCCGAAGTCACGCATCGAAATCGGCTCGGTCAACGGCAGGGTGCGGCTTGGCGGCCATGTGAAAGACGGCGCCACGCTGGCGGCGATCCTGGAAGTGGCGAAGCAATATGGTCCCGACGACATCATCAATTCCGTCACCGTGGAGGACAGTCAGCAGGTCAATCTCGAAGTGCGCGTGCTGGAAGCCAAGCGCAATGCCGGGCGCGATCTCGGCGTGTCGATCAGGAGCACCAACAGCAGGGGCACGACCCGTACCGGAACTGGTGTTGCTGCCGTTGACGAGGACAATATCGTGCTCGGACCGGGCGGTCTGCTCAGCGGCCTCCTGTCGAACTCCAGTCCCTTCGGAGCCTTGATCACCCGGGTTATCGACAACAACATCAAGGTCGATCTGATCATAGAGGCGCTCGAGTCCAAGGGCGCGGTGCGCATGCTCGCGAACCCCAACCTGACCACGCTTTCCGGCGAGCAAGCCAGCTTCAACGCCGGCGGCGAAGTGCCTATCCGCACTCTCGACAAGGATGGCGAGATAAGCATCGTCTACAAGCAATTCGGCGTCAATCTGCTGTTCACGCCGGTCGTGCTCGACGACGGCAAGATCCATATGAACCTGGCGCCGGAGGTCAGCGACCTGACCGGCTTCACCACCGCCGGCGACCCGATCTTCACCAACCGCAAACTTGCGACCGTCGTCGAATTGCGCGATGGCCAGAGCTTCGCCGTCGGCGGGCTTCTGTCCAGCAAAACCACCAAGCTCCAGGACCAGGTGCCATGGCTCGGCCAGGTGCCTGTGATCGGGACGCTGTTCCGCAATTCAAGCAATCAGAAGGAAGAGACCGAACTGGTCGTCATCGTCACGCCGCACATCGTGCGGCCAGTGAGACCCGGCGAGCAGTTGGCGACGCCATTCGACAAGACGCGGCCCGCCAACGATCCGGAGTTCTTCGTGCTTGGCCAGCTCGAAGTGAACAAGGACATGATCCGAAAATATGAAACGGGCGACGGCGTCACCGGCCCCTATGGCCACATGCTGGATTTCAAATCGAAGGACAAGATGCTCTATGTCAAGAAATAGCGCCTTGATCCTCATCCTGTGCTCCACTGCGCTGTCGGGCTGTGCTGCGGACTATCTGAACCACTACGATTCGGTGACCCTGGCGGCCGGCGACACGCAGAAATTCAATTCGCTGCTGCAGACGGTCGACCCGCTCAACCCGGCGTCCAGGAACACACATATCGAGGGCGACGGCACGCGCGCCGCCGCTGTTGCCCAAGCCTACAAATATCCACCGCCACCGCCGCCGCCACCAGCGATCACGGTCAATGTCGGCGGGGCGGGTGTGACGCCGTGAACTGAACGGAAGGATGCGGTTTCAGTCCGCCAGGCAATACGAGGAAGCCTGGGGTCAGGGGAGCAAAGAGTAAGGCCATGCTGCGGACCATTCGCGCGTTCTGGCACGATCAGAGGGGAATAGCGCTGATCCTCGTCAGCGTCACACTGCCGGCAATCATCGGCTTTTCGCTGCTGGCGATCGACATGAGCCGGGTCAACAACATGCACAATGATTTGCAGAAGGGCGCCGATGCGCTGGCCCTTGCGACGGCGGCCGAGCTCGATGGACAGTCGGATAGCATCACCCGAGGCGACCACGCACTGGCTACACTCGTCGCCAACAAATATGCGTTCTCGACATCAGGGCCACCGCAGACGCTGGCGGCCGCTGGTGTGACCAGGCGCTATCTCAAATCGCTCCCAGCCACGGATGATCTGCCAATCATCGCCGCGAACGTGATCACCGACGAAGTCACCGAAGCCAAACTGGCCCGTTTCGTCGAAGTTAAGGTCACGCCAGTTGGGTTTTCGGCGATATTTCCAGCCTCATTCCTAACCGGAAATTCGGCCAGCAACAGCTTCAATGTCGGAGCAGTTGCGGTGGCCGGCTTCACCAGTTCGATTTGCGATGTAACGCCGATGTTCATGTGCAATCCCTTTGAGGCTCAAGGGTTGTCGTTCCAGCAAGCGTTCGCCCAAGGAAAGACCTATAGCCGAGAATTCGACCTTCTGAAGACTTCCAGTGCTCCCGGCCCGGGCAATTTCGGACTTCTCCAAACCGACCTAGAACTGCGAACCGCCTTCGCGACGGGTAGCGTGGGAACCTGCTACCTGCGTGCCGCCGTCCAAACCAAGCCCGGCGTAACGTTAGGTCATGTCAATTCGGGGTTAAATGTCCGGTTCGATATCTACAGCGGATCTCTGAAGCAGTATGACGCGAACCTTAGTTATCGCCCTGCTTCAAATGTCAGAAAGGGTGCAAGCAACTCCAGCAACTGCAACAAGTTCAGTTCTGATTCGAAGACCCCGCCGGACGCGATGGGGTTTCCTCAGGGAACTGCCGGAGCCAACTATTCGGATGAGCCGAGTTTGGGAATGACCGGCGATGGGTGGGACCGCAGCGGCTATTGGACACTCAATCATGGCGTCGCAATCCCAAACATCCCGAGCACGAGTCATCCCACCTCATCGACGATGCCGCCTTCCAGATATGACGTATACAAATATGAGATTTCTAACAATCTTGTTGGGGACAAAGCCGGAGGCAAGAATAACGGTGAGACCGGCGTTCCAGCGTGCTACACAGGGCCGATCAATACTGTCACAGCAACGCCAGATAGGCGCCTCTTCAATGTGGCAGTCGTGAACTGCACCGCGGATGCCGCCAAAATATCTGGGCGCACCGATTTGAAGCCCGATTCTTATGCCAGTATGTTTCTCACGAACCCGATCGAGAAGCAGGACAAGACCAAAGACGACGACGATGAAACGGCGAGCGAAAAGCCCATTAGGCTTGAGGTAGTGGATGTCGAGGGTCCGTTGGGCAACGGAAGTCTCGACCAGTTTCTTCGTGACGAAGTGCAACTGTACCGGTGATGGCGATGATTGGAACCCTGCTCCGTCACCTCGATCGATTTCGACGCGACCACCGCGGCGCGGTGCTTGTTGAGATGACCCTCATTACGCCGCTGATGCTGTTCCTGTCGGCCGGCGTGTTTGAATTCGGCAACCTGATCCACGACAAGCTGCTGATGGAGGCCGGGCTGTCGGACGCAGCTCGTTTCGGGGCTCGGTGCAATAGCCAGCTTTATACCCAATACTCGGGTTTCACCGCGATCAACTGCTCGGACGTCGCCGCCAACATAGCCGTATTTGGCAACGCGGCGGGGTCAGGCGATGCGCGCATTAACGGCTGGAAGAAATTGGAGACGCCACCTAATCCATCGAACAATGTGACGGTGAACACGGCCACCTCCTGCCATGACGCCGTGGAAGCCGGCGTCACAAAATATCGCTCCACAACCCCGCAAGTCTGCATCGTCCGCGCTGTTGGCAACTACCCATACACCGGCGTGGGAATGCTGTCATTCATAGGCATCGGCCCGATCACGCTACATGGCACCCACGAGGAGCGGTTGATCCGGTTCTGAACATGATCAGGCGTTTCGCAAAATCGGAAGACGGCGCGGCGATGGTGGAAATGACCATCGTCTCGTCGCTGCTGTTCGCGCTTGTTTTCGGCTTCGTCGATTTCGGCTATGCCTTCTATCAATGGAACGCAGCGACCAAAGCCGTGCAGATTGGGGCTCGACTGGCATCCATTTCCAATCCGGTGGCAACCGGGTTGGCGACAGCAGCCCCGACCACGACGCCTGGAGCGCCGGTCGCAGAAGGGGCCTACCCGGCTTTCGTGTGCAAGTACACCGGCAACGCTGGGGCTTGCAACGGCGATGCCACCAAGTTCAGTGCCGCCGATTTCAGCCGGATCTTTCGCGGCGACACGGCATTTACCAACGACAATACATGCCCTGCGCTGGGTGCGAACCAGCGTCCAGGAATGTGTCATTTCTTCTCTGGCCTGCACCGCGACAACGTCGTCATCACCTACACAGCCACCGGGCTTGGCTACCAGACCCGACAGGGCGGACCAGTGCCGACAATCACCGTCAACCTACAGAACATAACCTTCCAGTTCTTCTTCCTCAAAGGACTGATGGGTTTTAACAACATCGCCATGCCCTCCATGCTGAGCACGGTCACGGGCGAAGATCTGAAGAGCACCGCGTCATGAATGCCATCAACACCAAGGTTACGCCGACCAAGCGCAAGCAGGTTGCGCTGTTTTCGTCGGATCCGCAGTTCAAGCGCGATGTGGCGACGCGGCTCGATGCGCTGGCGATCTATGATGTCCGGGTTTCCGAGACGGGTGATTTTCTCAAGGGGCCGCCGGCGGACACGCGGCCGGGCATCGTCATCCTCGATCTCGGCAATGGCGAGTTGCTCGGCAGGCCCGGCATCGTCGAGGCGCGCGCGCTGTGGGCCAGCGTGCCGCTGATTGCGGTTTCCGACGAGCTGACCTCGGAGCAGACGCGCGTGCTGGTGCGCATGAACGCCTCGGACTGGCTGCACAAGCCGCTCGACAGCAAGGAACTGCTCAACGCGGTGACCTTCCACGACACCGGCAACCAGGGAGCGAAAAGCCGGATCATCACCTTCATCAGCGCCAGCGGCGGCGCCGGCGCCACGACGCTGGCGCTGTCGGCGGCCGAATTCCTGGCGTCGAAATCGACCGAGCGCGCCGCGTCCACCTGCCTCGTCGACCTGGATTTCCAGAGCGCCAATTGCGGCGCCTATCTCAATCTGTTCAACCAGTTCGACCTTGCCGGCATCATCGGCCAGCCGGAACGGCTCGATGTCGAGCTGATGGACGTCATCAAGCTGTCGCGCCCGTCCGGCCTCACCCTCTACGCCTTCGAGCGGCCGCAACTGCCGTTCGAGCCGCATGGCGGCGATTTCGTCTTCCGGCTGCTCGACCTTGTCGCCTACCGCTTCGACGACATCGTCATCGACCTGCCCAATCTCGAAACGCCCTGGCACAATTCCGTGCTGTCGACGAGCGACGAGATCTTCATCGTCTTCGAGCTCAACGTCGCTTCGCTGCGGCAAGGCAAGCGGCTCTACAAGAAGATCCGCGAGCTGCGCGGCAATGCGGTCAACATCACGCTGGTCGCCAACAAGCACAAGCGCAAATGGTTCGGGAACCACTTTTCGCGCAGCGAGCTCGAGAAGATATTCAAGGCGCCGCACATCAAGTCGGTGGCGCTGGACAACGCGCTTCTGACCGATGCGCTGAACAGGGCCATCCCGCCTTCCGAGGTGGATGGGCGGGCGCGCTTCAACAAGGATCTGAAGCGGATGTTCAAAGAACGGCTCGATGACGCTGCCCGATAGATATCGGATCGCGAGAGGGATCGCTGGGCGGCTGGCCGGCGCCTGCGTGCTCGGCGTGGCGATGGCGCTGTCCGTGCAGGACTTCGCCGATGCGCGATCGGCACTCTCGGATCGGCCGCCGCTGCCGGCGATGGGGCCGAGCCTGCGCAAGGCCGTTGCCTTCGCAACCACCGAACAGCCGGGAACGATCGTCATCCGCAAGGACGAGAAGGCGCTCTACCTGGTGACCCGCCAGGGCCAGGCGCTGCGTTACCAGATCAGCGTCGGGCGCGACGGGTTCGGCTGGACCGGCACCGTCAAGGTGGGGGCGAAGACCGAATGGCCGGAGTGGCGCCCGCCGCAGGAAATGCGGGCCCGCCAGCCGGAGCTGCCGAAAATGGTGCCCGCCGGCCCCTACAATCCGCTCGGCGCAAGGGCGCTCTATCTGTCTCGGGACGGGCGCGACACGCTCTACCGCATCCACGGCACCAACGATCCGTCGGGTGTCGGATTCGACGGGACATCGGGCTGTTTTCGCCTTACCAACACGGATGTGATAGATCTTTTCAAGCGCGTCGCGGTGGGCGCAAAGGTGGTGGTCCAATGACGACGATCAGCGAACCGGACATGCCGGCGATCGACATCGGAAACCAGGAACAGCGCGAACCGGTTGCCATCGAGAAACCCAGCAAGGCAAAGACGATCGGCGTCATCGTCGCCGGCGGCGCGCTTCTGATCACCGCGATCAACATGGCGGCCGCGGTCTATCTCTATCGGGGCATGAGCGACCTGCGTTTCGTCGAAGCGCGGCTGGAGCAGCTCGGAGCGTTCGAGCAGCGGATCGCGGCACGGCTCGACACGGTCAACAACGGCTTCCAGAGCAGGTTCGAGAAACTGGACAGCCAGTTGCAAGGCAGCTTCAACGAGATCAATGGCAACATTGCCCGCTTAGGGCAGAATGCGCCGGCCGGAGGTGGCGAGGCCATATCGAGTGCCGCGGAACCGTCGGAGATCACGACCAGCACGCTGGCGCAAGCGCCCGAAGCTCTCGACGGCGAGAGCGCGGGCGAACCCGGCGTCATCGAAGCGCCGCCTGCGCCCCGCAAGAGGATCGCATCGGCGTCGCCCCCGGCCCCAAGCTCCAACTACCAGCGCATCCAGCAGCCTGACGGCAAGGTCTATTACCGCAGGATCAACAACTAGACCTGGCAGGCCCGTGTCTGGGCAGCGTGTAGGGCTGACGGTTTAGAGATCGCGCTGCAGGGCCAGGATGCGGATGGCCCGCACGGACCGATCCCGCGCTTCAGCCAGGAAAGCGATGTGGCAGTAGGCACAGGCCACGGCGCCCAGAAGCAGCACCAGGCTGTTCTTCAAGGTGAAATCGACCGCAAGCGAGAATGGAAGACCGCTGGGCGAGGTGAATGCGGCGATCGTGCTCGCGGTTTCCGAGTGGCTGCCGACCGCGATCATCAACCCGGCGAAAATCAGGGCGACATGGTTGGCGAGGAAGAAGAAAGCCGACCGCTTGGCGTGGCACGCTATCCAGCAGACGATCGAAGCGGTGGCCAGCATGGCGGCGTCGACAGCCATCGAGCCCCCTAGCCAGACATCGACCTGCTGCCAGAGCATCGTCGACAAAGGGCGCAGCTCAAGCCATATCCGCCATGCGGTGGGGCTGGCCGGATAGGCGCCCAGCAGGAAGGTCGCCATGCGCTCCCCTGCCAGGATCGCAAGAATGAGAAACGGAAAGGCGAAAAGCAGAAGCGGCTTGCGTTTCATGTTCCCTCGACAATCTGCAAGCCAGGATAGACCGCATAGATTGCGCGAAGCTTAACGGCTCTCCGGATATCCTGATGACACAATGTTGGACCATGGCTGAGTAGACTCCGGCCCTCCCGCGACTGTGGTGGCATCTGGTCGATTCGCATCGATCAGGTAAGAATTCCCTTGCACCTGAACCTCGTGAAACCGCAAAACCACTAAAGAAAACGCGATGACTCAAGAAGCTCGGCCACGCGATCCAGTTCCTTGTGCAGGCGATGCCAGCGACGGTCGAGATAGACCAGCGAATGCGCCTCCGGGGGGACCTCGTCCGGCTGCACCTCGCCGTCCAGGAGTTCGGCAGCGACCAGTGTCGCGCCCTCGATGGGCAAGATGCCGAGTCGGCGGGCTCGGAACCAGGTCGAAACGCCGGTGAAGCGCGGTTCGCCCGTGGGCAGCCGCGCCCAGGCGCCCCCAGGCGGGAAGCGTTCTGCGCCGCTCGACGCGCAGAGTTGCGCCAAGTCGATATCGGTGAAGCGCAGCAGGTGGATCACCATGGTCTGCGCCCGCAGCAAGGGCTCGGACGAGGTCGATTTCATCGACAGCGAGAAGGCGACCACCGGTGGCGCGGCACTTACCGAGATCAGCGAGGACACGGTCATCGCCACCGGCCTGTCGCCGGGATCGGCCGTGATCACGGCAACACCGGCCGGATGGTGGCGAAAGGCTTCGCGGAAGGCGTTGGTCATCGGATGCGGGATGCTCATCGACATCTCTCTTTTGCAGCATGAAAAAAGGGCCGGACGGCATCCGCAGTCCGGCCCTTGCGACTACTTCTTCTCGATCAGGTCGTAGAACTGCCAGGTGCGGTCGCTCCACAAGCCGCCGATGTCGCGGCCGGCCGAGGTGACGATCGACGACGCGATCGTGAAGTGGTTGGCCGCCACCATCATCTCGCGGAATGTGCGCTGGATCACACCGGCGCGGAGCGATGCGCCGCCGCCAGCACGGTAGGCGAAGTTGCAGATATCGACGCCGACCTCGTGGATCTCGGATTTGGCCAGGTGGACAAGGCTGATCTGACGCGTCGATACTCTGTTGCCGGCTTCGACCGTCGCCTCGATGTCGCGCCAGACTTCGAAGACGAAGGCGCGGGCGGCGCGATAGCGGGCTTCGGCGCGGCCATAGTCGTGCCAGAACTTCTCGCTTTCGCCGATCAGTCCCGCGCGGCCTGACTTGCTGCGGGCGAACTTGGCGATCTCGTCCAGCATCCGCCGCCCGGTGCCGAGAGCCCAGCCGGTATGACCGATGGCGGCGAGGCCCACGACACCGAGACTGAAGAACTCCTTCTGGCGCAGCGGCGGTGCGGTCAAGATCGGGAAGACGAGATCGTCGGCGATGAAAACGTCCTCGGCCGCATAGTCGATGCTGCCGGTGCCGCCGAGGCCCAGAACGTCCCAATTGCCGAGCTGCTTGTGCTGCGAGATCGGCGCATGGGCGCACATGATAATCACGTTGCCCTTGTCGTCCTTGGCGGGCTTGCCGGTGTCGTCATCGACAAAGGCGGCACTGTGGCTATAGGTGGCGTGGCTGAAGCCGCTGCCATAGCTCCACTTGCCGTTCAGCCGGTAACCACCGTCGACCTTCTTCAGCATGCCGAGCGGCGCGCCCTGCCCCGAGAAACGGTTGTCGGTGCCCGGCGCGAACAGCCGCTCGACCGCGCTGTCGGGCAGAAAGGCCGCCGACATCGCGCCGATGCAGCAATGCACCATCGAAACCCAACCGGCCGCTCCCGAATACCAGGTGATCGCCTCCAGCAGTTCGAGACCCTGCGTGGGTCGCAACTGCGCGCCGCCGAGGCTCTCCGCGGCGAAGATATGCGACATGCGCAGCGGCTTCAGCAGCGCGAACGTGGCCGAAGTCAGTTCGCCGCTCTCCTCATCGGCGGTGGCGTTGGCTTCCAGGGCCGGACCGATCTCCGCGATCTGCCTAAGCAAGTCGCGATAGTCTGTGGTCGTGCCCCAAGAGCCGTGCTTGATGGGTTTGTTCATCGTCTTCTCCTCCTTTTCAAATCGGTCAGCCGGCGAGAAAGTCGCCGATCTTCCTGAGCGTTTCGGGTTTTTCCTGCATGACGAAATGGCCGGCATCCTCGACCAGGATCAGCCGCGCGTCGGGCAGCGCCTCGACGAAGAGCGGCGCCTGGCTGGCGGGCAGCATGCGGTCCTTGGTGCCCCAGACGACCAGCGTCGGGTTGGTGATGCGCGCGAGGAAGCGCCGCAGGTTCGGATGGCCCATGCCGAACGGCGTCAGCAACCGGCCGAGCGTCTCGCCTTCGCGGGCGCGATCGGCACCGAAGGCCTCGGCAAAGGCGGGATCGGAGCCACCCGGGAAATAGCGCAGCGCCACCGAGACGTCATGTGCCAGATAGACCGGCAGCTCTTGCGGCGCGACCGCGCCGAGATCCGTGGCGGGATGCGCGGGATCGTCGAGCCCTGCCGGCGCAATCAGCACCACCTTGTCGAAGCGCTCGCGCGCCAGGCCGGCGAGTTCGGTCGCCATCCAGCCGCCCATGGAAAAGCCGATGAGATGAGGCCTCTCGGGCAGGTCCAGACCATCGAGCAGGTTCAGATAATGCAGAACCATGTCGGACATCCCGGCCACATGCGGCGCCGCGCCCGAAAAGCCGAAGCCCGGATGGCTCGGGCACAGCACGCGGAAGCGGTCGGCGAGGCCTTCGGCAAAGTCGAAGCCTTCAAGCGTCGAGGCGCCGTGCAGGAACAGCACGGGCTTGCCCCGACCGATGGCCTTCACCACCGTTTTCGTGCCACCGACATCATATTCGAACGTTTCGAATTGAACGGCCATTTTCATTTCTCCTCAGGCAAGGTCCGGCTGGATCAGCACTTTGCATTGCGTGGTGCGGCGGCGCAGGCTCTCGAAAATCTGCGGAACCGGCGAGAGGTCGATCCGATCGGTGATCAAAGCCTGCGGCGCGAAAGGTCCGCCGCGCAGCGCATCGAGAGCGACGCCGAATTCGTTGCGCTGATGGAAGAAGACCGAGAACAGCAGGTTCACTTCCTTCGTCAGCGCAATGAACGGGTCCCACTGGTCACCGCCGATGCAGAGGCCAACGCCGACCACCGTGCCCTGCAGCCTGACCGCTTCGACCGCCGCGCCGATCAGGCCGCGCTTGCCGACGCATTCGAAGACGATATCGGGTGCCCCGCCGCAGAGATCGGCGAGGTTCTCGGTCAGCTTTTCGCCGGAGAGCGCGAAGCCGGTCGCGCCAAGTGCGAGCGCACGCTCGCGCTGATGGCCGTGGATGTCGGCCACCACGACACGTGACGCCCCTAGCCGCCGCGCCCAGAAGGCGACGAGCAGGCCGATCGGCCCGGCGCCAAGGATGGCGACCGTGTCTCCCGGCTTCATGCCCGAGCGGACGATGCAATGCAGCGCAACCGAGAGCGGTTCGGCCAACGCACCATCCTCGAGCGCCACGTCGTCGGGCAGGACATGGCACTGGCGCGCGGCCACCGTTGCATATTGCGCATAGCCGCCGCCAATCAGCACCATGTGGGGACAGCGGCCTGGATCGCCTCGCCTGCAGGCCTGGCAGTGTCCGCAGCCGCGCATCGGCACGACAGCCACACGGTCACCGATCCGAAGGCCCGTTGCCTCGGATCCGACCGCGACGATGTCGCCGGCGAATTCGTGGCCCAGCACAAAGCCTGCCCCGATGCCGAAGGGCACCGGATCCTCGGTGATGTGCAGATCGCTGCCGCAAATGCCGCAAGCGGCGACACGCAAGACGATCTCATCCGGTGCCGGCGTCGGATCCGGCACCGTCTCGATCCGCAGCGGGACGCCGACCCTATCGAAGATAGCTGCTTTCAATTGAAATCCTCCTCGTCAGCGGTTCGGGTCGACGAGCTTGCGTCGGATCGGGAACCATGGCGCATCCCATCGTTTCGAGATCAGGCCCCAGATGCCCGTGCGGGCGTAGAGCGCGACCAAGAGCGTCATCAGGCCGAGGACGACGAAATAGGTCGCGCCATATTCACCGAACCAGCGGTCCGCGATGAAGAAAATCAGGGATCCGATGAGAACGCCCTCGATGGACCCGATACCGCCGACCATGACGATGAAGATCGCGACGTTCGCCCACATCGGATCAAAGGCCGAACCCGGCGTGATGCGCAGCTGCGCCATGAAATAGATCGCGCCCGCAAGGCCGCAGCCGACCGCCGACGCGACGTAGATCAGGAAGCGCAGCTTCACGACGTTCACGCCCTGGCTGGCGGCCGCGACCGGATTGTCGCGCATGGCGATCAGCGCAAGGCCGAAGCGTGAGCGAAGCAGCCAATAGCTGCCGCCCAGCGTGACCAGCAGCATCCCCGCGCAGAGCAGCGACATGGCGACGTTCCGCTCGAAGGCCGAATAATCCTTCATCACGCGCAGCGACATGCCCGCGCCGGAGTTGACGAGCGGCAGGTTCGAAGCCGTCAGCCGGAAAACCTCTGCCACCACCCATGTGCCGATGGAAAAATAGGGACCATCCAGGCGATGAAGCAGCAGGTAGATCGGCACTGCCAGCGCAGCCGGCACCAGGAGCGAAAGGAAGACCGCCACAAACGGATTGACGCCGTAGGTCTGCGCCAGCACGAAAAGCGCATAGCCGGCCGCGCCCATGAAGGCGTGCTGGCCCACCGATACGAGACCGGCATAGCCGGCGAGCAGGTTCCACATCTGGGCGACGGCGATATAGCAGCACAACACCAGAATCGACCGGATCGTGCCGGTCGAGGCCCACCATGGCATGGCAGCGACACCGATCATGGCCAGCACCGCCAGCGTCATCGCGATGCGACCGGAACGGGTCTGGCGCTGGACCAGGACCTCGGGCACCTCGTTTGCGACATAGGGGATTGCACTCATGACAATGCCTTTCCGAACAGGCCCTGCGGGCGAGTGGCCAGCACAACCAGGAAGACGATATGTCCGGCAAGCACGCCGAAGCCCGGATCGATGCGGAAGCCGATGGCCTGCGAAATGCCGAGGACCATCGAGCCGGCGAAGGCGCCCCATACCGTTCCCATGCCGCCGATGATCACCGCTTCGAAGGCGTAGATCAGCTGGGCAGGCCCATCGGCCGGAGCGACGGTCGAGCGCAACGCCTGGAAGACGGCTGCAAAGCCGAGGATGCCGACCGCAGCCGCTGTGGCCATCGCATAGACGGCGCGCGGGTTGATGCCGGTCATCGCCGCCGCCTCGACATCGGCCGACGCGGCGCGGAGCGCCCGGCCGAAGCGCGTGCGCTTCAGCGTCAGGTCGAGCCCCCACGTCAAACCCGTGGCAACCGCCAGCACGATCAGCGGCAGGAGGCCGATATAGATGCCGCCGATCTCGATGGATTGGCTCTCAATGCCATGGCCGGGCAGCGATCGGCTGTTCGCGGACCATATCTGGAGCATCAAGTTCTGCAGCGCGATCGACAGTCCGAAGGTCGCGATCAGCGAGGGCAGCGGATCGCTGCCCACCACCCGGTTCAGCACGGCCTTCTGCAGCACCCAGCCCATCAGCACCGCGAGCGGGACCAGTACGATCAGCACAGGCAGCGGGCCTAGACCCCAGGCCGTGGCGAACGAGATGCCGATCAACGACAAAAGGATCACCAGATCGCCATGGCTGATGTTGACGATCCGCATGACGCCGAACATGAGCGCCATGCCGAGCGCATACTGGGCATACATGCCGCCCAGCAGGACCCCCTGCACCAAGGCGTCAAACCACTCCATGACCCGCTCCGAAATAGGCTTTGCCGATCTGCTCGCGCGTGATTTCGGCGGACCTGCCGGTCAGGGTCACGCGGCCCTCCAGCATGCAGTAGAGGCGGTCCGAGGCGGTTCGGGCGAGACCGACATCCTGCTCGACCACAATCATCGCCGTGCCGGTGGCGCGGATTTCGGGCAAGGCCGCATAGATCTCGCGGATCACCTTGGGGGCGAGGCCGAGGCTGATCTCGTCACAGAGCAGCACACGCGGCTGGCACAGCAGCGCGCGGCCGATCGCCACCATCTGCTGCTGTCCGCCCGAGAGGCTCTGCACCTGCGTGCGGGCCTTTTCCCTGAGGATCGGGAACAGCTGATGCAGCCGTGGCAGCGTCCATCCGCCCTTGGCGCCCATGCGCGCGGCCTGGTCGATGGCGACGCGAAGATTGTCCTCGACCGACATGCCGGTGAAGAGGCGGCGGCCTTCCGGCACGATGGCGACACCCTTCTGCACCATGCGATCGGTGGCGGTGCCGCCGACGGGCTCGCCGTGCAGCAGCACCATCTCGCGCCCGACCGGGAGCAGGCCCATGATCGAACGCAGGAGGGTGGATTTTCCTGCCCCGTTGGCGCCGATCAGAGCCACGGCCTCACCCTGATGCAGTTCGATGTCCACGCCGTAGAGAGCCTGGAAGTCGCCATAGCGGGCCAAGAGCGCGTGGGTGGAAAGAACGGCCGTCACACCTCGATCCCCATGTAGACGCGCTGGACCTCGGGCAGCGCGATCACTTCGGCGGGCACGCCTTCGGCGATCTTCTCGCCGAAGTTCAGCACCAACAGCCGGTCGGCCACCGCCAGCAGCGCGTGCAGCACATGCTCGATCCACACGATAGTGATGCCGCGGTCGCGGATGCGGCGCACCAACGCCACCAGCGCCTTCGATTCATCGTCGGTCAGCCCGCCAGCGATCTCGTCCAGCAGCAGCAGCTTCGGATCCGACGCCAGCGCACGCGCCAGTTCCAGCCGTTTGCGATCGAGCAGAGTGAGAGCGCCTGCCGAGACATTGGCTTTGTCCGAGAGTTCGCAATCGCGCAGGACCTGGGCGCAGAAAGCATAGCTTTGCTTCTCGGACCGGCCGCCGCCGAAAGCAGCGGCGACCAGCAGGTTTTCGAAGGTGGTCATGCCGGAATAGGGACGCGGGATCTGATAAGTCCGGCCGATTCCCATCTGGCAGCGCCGGAAGGGCGGCTCGCCGCGAAGTGCGGTGTCGCCGAGCTGGATCTCGCCGCCGGACGCCTTCAAATCGCCGCTGATCATATTGAACAGCGTCGTCTTGCCAGCCCCGTTCGGGCCGAGGATGCCCAGCACCTCGCCCCGACGCACGTCGAAGCTCACCTCGTGCAGGACGCGGACGGCGCCGAAAGACTTCGACACGCCGTGCGCTTTCAGCAGGATTTCTCTATCCATAGCTCTGCCCGCGTCCCCGCTCATATCACCAGGCGATCGGCTCGATAGCCTGTTGCGGTGCGAAGAGCTGATTGACCGTGTTGTCGACGATCTTCAGGTCATAGGGCCATTTCTCGCCCTTCACCCACTGGCCGCCGAAGATCGGCGTCTTGCAGATATTCTTGTGGGGCGAGCCGTCGAACTTGATATGACCGACCAGCGTCTGCAGGTCGGTAGCGACCAGAGCGTCACGGTTGGCCGTGCGGTCGAGCGGATTGGAAGAGCGCTTCAGGATGTCGAGCGCGACCTCGAGCAAGGCATGCGAATAGCCCAGCGGCTGCGTCCACTGGCGCTTCGAATCAGCTTCCCACTGGCTGGCAATGTCGCCGCTGACCTGCCCGGTCAGCGACGACTTGAACGGGAAGGCCGGCGTCCACCAGACCTCCGAGGACATGCCGTTGCCCAGAGGACCCATCGCCTCGACGCCGCCCGGGAACAAGAGCGCCGCCGCCACCGTGACCGCTTTCGGCTTGAAGCCCTGCTGGTTGCACTGGGTGACGAACGTCTTCAGATCGTCCGGATAGGTGATACCGCCGATGATCTCGCAGCCCTGCTTCTTGAACTCGGCGATCTGCGCGGAGAAATCATTGGTGCGCGGCTGGAAATAACCGGGCACCACGACCTCGTAGCCGGCCTTGCGGGTCGGTGCGGGAAGCCCATATTCGTCGTTGCCCCAGGTCTCGCCGTCAATGTTCTGAGGAAACAGCATGCCGACCTTCTTGTTGGTCTCCAGATGGCTCCAGAGCCCGACGAAGGTGTTCAGCGCCTCGTCGAGGCCCCAGAAGAAATGATAGGTCCAGTCGAAGGTCTGCTTGCCGCCGCCGCGCGGCATGATCACCGCCTGCCAGGGAGCGCCCGAAGAAATACAGGGCGTCTCATAAAGCTCGGCCTGCTCGGCCGCGGGCAGGATCGTGTCGGTGGTCGAGGCTGGAACGAGCAGATGCACCTCGTCGTTCAGGATGAGGTTGCCGGCGATTTCCGATGCCTTGTTCGGATTGGACTGGCTGTCGCGATCGAGGATCTCGATCTCGTATGTATTGCCGTCGGCGCATTGCAGTTGGCCGCCGAGCAGGGCGCGGATCTTCTGCAAGGTATAGCCATCCGTTTCGCCAAACAGGGCGAGCGGCCCGGTCGTGGGGCTGAGATAGCCGATCTTGATCTTCCCCGCCGTCGCGGCGCGCACATAGGCCGGCATGGCCAGCGTGCTGGCGGCAAGGCCGGCTCCAATCCCCTTCAGGACGCTTCGCCGGCTGGGCCGCAAGCCCGATTTCACCAGTTTGTTGTAGTAGGTCATTGTCGGTTCCTCCCGTTGTTAAACTCTCCCCGGCCCACCCCCATCGGCGGTGCCGGTCTCCGTTTACTGCGGCTTCAGGTCATCCTCAGCAGCGAGCCGCCATCGATCACGATCAGCGAGCCCGTGACGTAGGATGCGGCCGGCGACGCCAGATAAAGCGCCAGTCCCTTGATCTCTTCCGGATCGCCGATCCGGCCGATGAGCGACTGGGCCTCGAAGGCCTTGCGGTCCGCCGGATTGCGCAGCCGGCCGCCGGCGATGTTGGTGATGAACGGCCCGGGCAAGATTGCGTTGATGCGGATGCTGTAGGCGCCCAGCTCCATCGCCATGTGGCGGACGAGGTGGTTCACCGCGGCCTTGGCGGGCATGTAGGGTGTGCCCACGATGCTCTCGTTGATCAGCGAGGCGATGGACGACGTGACGATGATCTGGCCACCGCCATTCGGCTTCATGTGCCGGACGGCATGCTTGATCGTGGTGTAGACGGAGGTCAGGTTGATCTCGATCACCTTGTCCCAGTGCTCGTCGGGCAGGTTCTCAATGGCGCCCTCGGGATTCCTTTCGCCCGTCGGGGTGTTGAAGCCCGGCCCGGCATCGATCCCGGCATTGGCGAACACGACGTCTATCGAGCCCGCCTTCCCGGCCACCTTGTCGAAAGCAGCGGCCATGGCTGCACGGTCGCCGACGTCGACGGCCTGGCCCCAGACATCGCCACCCGCCGCCCTGATCGCCTTCACGGTCTTCTCAAGCCCCGTTGGGTTCAGGTCGAAGATGCAGACCTTCGCCCCGTGCTCGGCCATGATCTCGGCATAGGCCCGCCCGATGCCGCTGGCGCCGCCGGTGACGATCACCGACTTGCCCCTGACATCGAACATCTTCTCAAGTGCAGCCATCAGTTTCCTCCCTTGCGCGACAGCACGAAATCGAACTCCACGTCGTAGAACGGGGCCGCAACCTCGACCTTGGCAGCGGCTTCAGCATCCTCGACCTTGCGGAATTCGGCGAGCAGGCTCCTCTTCACGCCGAAGACGGCATCTGAATCGATGTACGGGTCGTCCGGATCGAAGATGTGCGTGGTCAGCGCGTCGAAGCCTTCGGCCTCGACGATATAGTGGAGATGCGCCGGACGATTGGGGTGGCGGCCTAGCGCGCCCAGCAGTTTGCCGACCGGGCCGTCATCCGGGATCGGGTAGTATTTCGGCTTCACGCCATGGAACCAGTAGCGCCCGTCGGCGCCGGTACGGAAGACGCCACGCAGGTTGAAGTCGGGCTGGATGCCCTTCTGCTGCACGTCGTAGAAGCCCTCGTCATTGGCCTGCCAGACGTCGATCTTGGCGCCTGCGATCGGGTTGCCCTCGGTATCGAGGATGCGGCCATGCACGAACATGGGCTCGCCCTTCTGGTCGAGGCAGATGTTCGAGCCCATCGGCAATTCGGGCGCATCGGCGACGTGGAAGGGTCCCAGCACCGTGGATTCCGAGGCGCCCGACGGCTTGCGGTTGTTGATCGCATCGACCAGCATCGAGACACCGAGAACATCCGACAGCAGGATGTACTCCTGCCGCCACTCGTTGCAGATCTGGCCCGTCTGCGTCAGGAACATGATCGCGCCGAACCATTCCTCCTGTGTCGGCTCGATCTCTTTCACCGCCTCGTGCAGTTTGCGGGTGATGACCTCCATCACCTCTTTGAGCCGCTCGTCCTTGGCGTTCCTGTTCCGCGCCACGACCACCTCGGCCGAGTTCGCTTCGGTGAAATAGCCGGATTCGTGTTCATCGATCATGGGATCCTCCTCAGCGCGCCAGAACGGATTTGAAGACCCGGCGCAGTTCGGCCGCGGGATCGGCCACCAGCGTTTTGGAGCGCCAGGCGACGTGGTGGTCCGGACGCACGATCAGGCAGCCGGCGTCGCGGACCTCCCGCGCGTCGGCCCAGTCGCCGCCATGATCCTCGATCGCGCGGCGCGGGCCGATCACATGGGTTCGGATAGGCAGACCCAGTTCGGCGCCCACCATCTCCGCCGCGGCGACCCACGCCTCGCCGCCAATGCCGGTCAACAGCGTGAACTCGCCATGGCCGCAAAGATCGAGCGTCGAGACCTTCCTGCCCGAGCGCTCGAAAACCCAGACATGCGGCAAGCGCGCGCCCGGCCAGGTCGTCGGTGCATAGTGCAGCTCGCGATCCTTCTCGAAAGCCGGCTCGCCCTGGCTGTCGGTCACCACCGCGCCGGACACATAGCGCTGGTTCATCTCGACGCCATGCGCGTCGAACTCATACTTCTTGAAGGCGATGGCCTTGCGGAGCGCCTCGCGCTGCGCTTCGGCCGCGGGCGTCGCATCGGCGCGAGCCTCCATGTTCCTCTGGATCTTGTCGTGATCGACGCCGCCGTCCATGCCGAGCGCTTCGAAGATCGGTCCGAATTCGGCGATGGACTGGTTCGCGCGCGTCACGATCTGGCGCGCGATCGGTGCGCGCTCGGCCGAGTAGCTGTCCAGAAGCCCGAGACCCGCCTGCTCCTTGACGACCTTGGCAAGCTTCCAGGCGAGATTGAACCCGTCCTGGATCGAGGTGTTCGAGCCGAGCCCGTTCGAGGGCGGATGCCGGTGCGCGGCGTCGCCCATGATGAACACCCGCCCCTTGTGCATGTGCGTGGCGAAGCAGTTGTTCACCGTCCAAGTATTGGCGCCCAGCAGCTCGATCTCGAGCGCGGGATCTCCAACCAGCTGACGCGCAACACTGGTGGCCAATTCCGGCGTCACCTCCGGCGGCGGCTGGTTGATGTCGTAGCCCCAGACGATCAGCCACTCGTCCCACGGCCGCACCATGCGAACGAGACCCATGCCGATGCCGCCGACGTCGGCGCCGGGCTGCATGACCCAGTAGAGGACGCTCGGCCGGTGGGCGACGTACTTCGAGAGATCGGCCCCAAACAGGATGTTCATCGACCCGCCGACGCCCATCTTGCCCTCGAGCGGCAGGCCCAGATGCTCGGCCACCAGCGAGTTGCCGCCGTCGGCGCCGACAAGGAACTTCGACTGCACGGTGAAATGCTTGCCCGACAGCCGATCGCGGCAGGTCGTGGTCACGCCGTCCGCATCCTGGACATGGCTGACATATTCCGTGCTCATGCGTGCCTGCGTCCCGCGGGCGCAGGCCGACTTGAACAGGATCGGCTCCATGAAAGTCTGGGGCAGATCGTTCATGAGGCAGGGAGACGACAGGAGATGTTCGGCCTTGGAGAGCGGCGCTGTGCCCCAGCTCTTCATACGGCCGAGCTCCTCGCCGGCCAGGCTTTCGCAGAACACGTTCTCGCCCATAAGCTCCTGCGGCGAGGCGTGCATCATGGCCTCTGCCTCGACATTCGGACCGAGGTCGCGCAGCACTTCCATGGTGCGCTGGTTGGTGATGTGGGCACGCGGCGTGTTCGACAACCAGCGGTAGCGATTGACGATCATGTTGGCCACGCCGTAGCTGGACAGCAGCGCCGCCGTGGCCGAGCCGGCCGGACCCGTGCCGATGATCAGCACGTCGGTTTCGATATCCGCCATCAAATTCCTCCCTCGATCTTCGGACCGGTCAGCCTGCGGCGGGCCGGAAACAGGTGCAGGCCATTGCGGGACGCGATCAGCCCCCACAGCCCCTTTGGCGCAAAAAGCATCACGACGACGGCGATGAGGCCGAGCGTCATCAAGTACCAGCTGCCGTAGTCGGCCAGCGCCGAACGCAGCGCAAAGAAAACCAACACGCCGAGGATCGGCCCCTCGATGGTGCCGATGCCGCCGATGACGACAATGAAGATGACGTTGGCGGTCCAGTCGGTGACGGCAAAGGCCGCTCCCGGCGAGATGCGGGCCGTCTGCAGGAAGACCAGCGCGCCGGTCAGCCCGGTGGCAGCCGCGGCGATCAGAAAGACCGCCCATCTGAGCCGCCCGGTATCGACGCCCACCGATTGCGCCGCGTCGACATTGTCGCGCACGGCCGCCAGCGCCAGCCCGAGGCGGCTGCGCAGCAGCCAATAGATGCCGCCCGTCACGGCCACGACCAACGCCAAAGCCAGCCAATAGGCCAGGACGTCGCGTGCCGCGGCCTCGCGGAGGCCGAACAGTGTCCGGATCGCATCGGTGCCAAGGATGCTACTCGTCGCCTCGCGCGGCAGCGAGGTGCCAGTGCCGCCGCCGAGCGCCTTCCACTGTGCGACCAGCAGGCGCGTCACTTCAGCGATCACCCAGGTGCCGATGGCGAAATAGGCGCCCTGCAGACGGAATGCGAAAAAGGCCGTCGGAACCGCCAGCACCAGCGCCGCAAGGCCGCCCAGCGGGATCGCCAGGACCGGATTCCAGCCAAGCAGGATCACGCCCGCGAACATCGCGTAGGCGCCGATGCCGACGAAAGCCTGCTGGCCCACCGAGACCAGGCCGCCATAGCCCGCCAGCAGGTTCCATATCTGCGCCAGCGTCAGCATGGTGAGGATGAAGAACAGATCCTGTACGACCCCACGCGAGGCCACGGCGGGTAGCGCGAGCGCGGCGACGATGAAGATCGGCGCGGAGATCGCGGTCACGGCTCCGGCGCGGGTGTGGGTTGTCATTCGATACATGCCGCCCCTCAATCCACTGCGCGCGGAAAAAGCCCGCGCGGCTTGAGCAGCATCACGGCCAGGAAGGCGATGTGGCCGGCCAGGATCTGCCATTCCGGATTGAGCGCGGCCCCAAACGTCTGCGCCACGCCGATGATGATCCCGCCGGCAAGCGTTCCCCACAGGCTGCCGAGGCCGCCGATGATCACCGCCTCGAAGGCATAGATCAGCCGCGCCGGCCCGATCGAGGGATCGAAGTTCGCCCGCATGCCGAGATAGAGCGCCGCCAGCGTCACCACGACCATGGCGATCCCGGTGGCAATCGCGAAAATCCGCTTCGGCTCTATCCCCATTAGCCCCGCCGTCACGGCATCGTCCGAGGTGGCTCGGAAGGCACGGCCGAGCGCCGTGTGGTAAAAAAGCCCGTTCAGGCCAATGATCATCACGATCGCCGAGGCAAAGGTCATCAACGGCATGATCCCCACCGTGACCAGCCCGAGATCGAGCGATGCCCCCTCCAACGCGCCCACCGGGATGCGGCGGCTATCGGCGGAAAAGACCTCGAGCAACCCGTTCTGCAGGGCGACCGATAGGCCGAACGTGACGAGAAGCGGCGGCAGGATGTCCTTGCCCAGAACGCGGTTCAGGACGGCGGCCTGCAGCAGCCAGCCGAGCGCGAACATCACCGGCACGGCGACCAGAGCGGCGATCCAGGGCGACAGGCCGAGCAGCGTGACGCCCATCAACACCAGATAGGCGGCAAGAATGATGAGGTCGCCATGGGCGAGATTCACCAGCCGCATGATGCCGAAGACGAGGCTCAATCCCGCTGCGAACAGGGCATAGAGCCCGCCCAGCAGAATCCCCTGCACGAGGATGTCCAGCCAGATCATCGCAGCGCCACCTCGATCAGGCCACAAGAGCGCAGCGCGAGCAAACGATGGAGCCTCGGTTCCCGCGTCATGCCGCCACTCCGAAATAGGCAGAATGGATTTGTTCGCGCGCGACCTCGGCCGCCTTGGCGACCAGCGTGACGCGACCCTCCATCATGCAGTAGACGCGGTCGGCCACCGCCAGCGCCTTGCCGATATCCTGCTCCACCAGCACGATCGCGGCGCCGCCTTCGCGGATCCTGGGAAGGGCTGCGTAGATATCACGGATGATGACTGGCGCGAGGCCGAGGCTGATCTCGTCGCAGAGCAGCAATTCCGGGTTCGACATCAGCGCCCTGCCGATCGCCACCATCTGCTGCTGGCCACCCGAGAGCGCGGTGCCGGGGCTCTTGCGCCGCTCGCGCAGGATCGGGAAAAGGTCATAGACCGTATCGAGGCTCCATGGTCCCGGCACCTTGCGCGCCTGCCCGCCGACCAGCAGGTTTTCCTCGACGGTCAGCGAAGGGAACAGCCGGCGTCCCTCCGGCACCATGGCGATGCCGCGCTTCATGATCTCAGCCGAAGACAGCGCGCCAATCGGCTCACCCCTGTGCAGCACCATGCCGGGCTCGTTGCCGAGCACGCCGGTGATCGAGCGCATCAGCGTGGATTTCCCGGCGCCGTTGGCGCCGATGATCGCCACGCATTCGCCCGCGGCCACGGTGATATCGACACCGAACAGCGCCCGGAACTGGCCGTAATTCGCGGTGAGGCCGTGCGTTTCCAGCATCAAACCTCGAGCCCCAGATAGATTTCGCGAACCGCCTTCGAGGCCATGATCTCATCGGGCGCACCGATCCCGATCACGCGCCCGAAATCCAGCACCAGAAGCCGCTCGACCACCGATGTGAGGGCATGCAGCACATGCTCGATCCAGATGATGGTGGTTCCCCTTGCGTGGATGGCTCTGATCGTCGCGACCAGGGCCTTGCATTCGCCCTCCGTCAGACCGCCCGCGATCTCGTCCAGAAGCAGAAGTTCAGGACCCGTCGCCAAGGCGCGGGCGAGTTCCAGGCGCTTGCGATCGAGAAGGCTCAGCGAGCCGGCCACGAAATTGGCCTTCCTGAGAAGCTCTGTCTCCTCGAGGATGCGCGCGCAATCGTCGACCATCTCGGCCTCGCGTCCGCCCCGGCCGAAGGCGGCGGCGGTCAAGAGATTTTCGAACACGGTCAGCCCCTCGAAAGGTTGCGGAATCTGGAAGCTGCGGCCGACGCCCATGCGAACCCGCTCCATTGCCGGAGCACGTGTCACGTCGCGGCCGAGGAATTCGATGCGACCCTCATTGGCAAACAAATTGCCGGTGATCAGGTTGAAGAGCGTCGATTTTCCCGCGCCGTTCGGGCCGATAATGCCCAGCGCTTCGCCGCGCGGCACGCTGACAGTCACGGAATCCGCAACCTTCAAGGCGCCGAACGACTTCGAAACGTTTTCCAGCCTGAGTATCATCACTGTCATCCTCGGGTCGCGCTGGATGAGGGCGGCGGCATCAGCCGCCCTCCGCAGCGTCAGGCCAGGGCTTCCATCTTGCCGGCGGTGGGAATCTCGGAGGCGCCGGCGTTTTCCACGATCACCAGATCGAAGCCGCCACCGGCCTTCTTGCGCCACTGCCCGCCGACGAGCGGCGTCTTGCAGACGTTCTTTGCGGCGAAAGGCGGCAGTCCCACACCGCTCCAGGCCACTTTGCCCACCACGGTCGTCGTGTCGGTGGCCGCTATGGCCGTCGCGATCGCCTCGGCATTCGTTGGATCCGAAACGCGGCCCATGACATTGGCCGCCACCTCGAACAGCGAATGGACAAAACCGATCGGCTGAGTCCAGGGACGCCCGGTCTTGGCGGTGAAATCCGCCGCGAGTTCCGCCGAGCTCTCGCCCGTCACGGACGATTTGAACGGATGCGATGCCGACCACCAGACTTCGGATGAGAGATTGTGGCCGGCGTCGCCGAGCGTCTCGACCGATTGCGGGAAGAGGATCGCCTTGGCCACGGTCACCGCCTTGGGCTTGAAGCCCTGCTGGCGGGCCTGGTTCCAGAAGGTGGTGAAGTCGGGCGGAATGACCACACCGGTGACGATCTCGGCATTGGCCGCCTTGAAGGCGTTGACCTGCGCGGTGAAATCGTCCGAAAGGTTCTGGTAGCGGCCGGGATCGGCAAGGCTGAAACCGGCGGCGTCGAGGCCCGGCTTCAACCCGTTCTTGGGATCGCCCCAGGCATTGCCGTCGGCATCGTTGGGGAACAGCCCGCCCACCTTGCCGTTGGTGGAAAGCTGCTTCCACATGCCGGTGTAGACGGCGATGATGTCTTCGAGACCCCAGAAATAATGATAGGCGAAGTTGAAAGGCTTCCACGAGGACGGATCGGCCGGATTGCCCTGCTGGCCGATGAACCAGGGCTGCCACGGCGCCATCGTCGAGATGACCGGCACGCCTTCCGCCTCGCAGGTGGTGGCCACCGGGTTGGTGTTCTCGGGCGTCGAGCCGACGAGCATCAGGTTGATCTCGTCATCGACGATCAGGCTCTTCGCCACCTCGGCCGCGCGATTGGGGTTCGACTGGCTGTCCTTGACAATGACCTCGAAGTTCTTACCCGCCTCGGAAGCGAGGAAGGCCTTGATGTTGTAGGCATCGCTCTCCGCGAAGCCGGCGAGCGGTCCCGTCTGCGGCGAGACATAGCCCAGCCGGATCTTGGCGCCTTGCGCGATGGCCGGCGTCGCCAGGCGCGAGCCGGCAAGCGCCAGGCCTGTCGCCGCCGAGGCTTTCAGTAGGCTGCGTCTTGTGATCATGTGTAGTTCCTCCCTCTTGTTTTATTCTCAGTCCCCCGGACGGCGTCCCTCCCACGCCGCCTGAAGGAGTTCCCTTATGGATCCCGGATCGATTGGCCGCGGATTCGCATAGGCATTCCTCACCGCGATCGCCGCCGCGCGGTCGAGATCGGCCTCCTCGATGCCGATCGCCTTCAGGCTCAGCGGAGAGCCCACCGACTGTGCGAAATCCCAGAGCCCGCCGCCCGCCGAGCCTCCACCGAATGCCTCAGTGATCGGGGCCAGCAGATCGGGTACCGCCGCTTCGTTGAAGGCGGTGGTGTAGGGCAGCAGGATGGCGTGGGTTTCGGCATGCGGCGTGTCGAACGAGCCGCCGAAGACATGCGCCAGCTTGTGATGCAGCGCCATCGAGACATAGCCGAGCGCGGTCGAGCAGCACCACGCCGCATAGAGCGCGTGCGTCCGCGCCGCGCGATCCCGCGGATCGCCGATCAGCCTTGGAATGCCGTCCCGGAAGGCAACCATGGCATCTCTGCACATCAGTACGATCACCGGATTGCGATCGGGAGCATAGAAGGCCTCCATCGCATGAGCGATCGCGTTCATCGCGGAGGTGACGGTGAGACCTACCGGCAGACTCAGTGTCAGATCGACGTCGTAGATCACCGTCTCGGGGCGGATGTCCGGCGAGCGGCGGGTGGTCTTTTCGCCGGCAGCCGTCTCGCCGAGGATGTCGGTCATTTCCGAGCCCGCATAGGTGGTAGGAATGACCACCTGGTCGGCGCCCGTGCGCACGGCAATGGCCTTGCCGAGGCCGGTGGTCGAGCCGCCGCCGAGGCTGACGACAGCCGAGGCGCCGCTGGTGCGGAACGCATCTACGGCCTCTTCCGTGACCTCGACGGGGGTATGCATGGCCGCGCCGGCAAATATCCCGGCGGTGAGGCCGCCAAGGCTTGCGGCCAGCCTTTCCGCATCGCCCCTCTGATGCGGTGTCGACAGCACCATCACCTTGTCGTGGCCGAGCCGCCGGACCTCCTCCTCGACGCGAGCCATTGTGCCAGCACCGAAGACCACCCGTGTCGTCAGGCCTGGAAAGGTGAAGCTGTCCATCATCGCGCCGCCTCCATACGCGGGCCACGCCCGGCCGCGAGGTCATCGAGCATCGTGCCCAGCATGACAATCTCAGCATCCGAGACCTCATGGCCGCGGCCCGGGAACAGGTCGGCCCGCAGGCTGGCGCCAATCCGGCCCAGGGATTGCGCGGCATCGGCAAACGCCGAGACCGGAATCCAGGGATCGGCATCGCCACCGGAAAGATAGATCGGCATTCCGGCCGGCGCGGCCTCGGATCTCTCGTCCGCCGGAACACCGACACGGCAGCCCGTGAGGGCCACCAAAGCGTCCGGTGGCGGCAGCCCTGCGCAGAGATATTCGATCGACAGACACGCCCCTTGCGAGAAGCCCGCGAGAAGAAGCGGCAGCCCGGGCAGTTCCGCCCGCGCCGCCACCATTGCGGCCGCAAGATGGTCGAGCGCGTCGGAAAGCTGCGCGCGGGCAACGGGCGTCAGCGGGTCGACGGCACGCGCTTCCCACCATATGCCGAGTGGTGCGCGCGGCAGGATGAAGGCCACGGCAGATGCGGAAAGCCGCGACAGCACATGGGACTGCATCTCTTCGGGCGATTGGCCGCGGCCGTGGACGAAGACGCAAATCGCCTTCGCCTCCGGACCCCTTGGCCCAAGCCGGAGCGGACCGCTGCCTGAACTCACGCGAAATCCGCCTCTTCCAGGCCGGCCTGCAATTCGCTCTCGCGGTCCTTGAACCACGGCGGGAAGACCAGCGTCTTGCCGATCTGGCCCGGGGGCTCGTCCTTGGCCCAGCCTTCCGGCGTGGTCCAGGCAATTTCGAACAGCGCACCTCCGGGCGAGCGGACATAGCAGGACTTGAAGTAGTTGCGGTCCTTCTGCTCCGAAATATCGGTGAAGCCGAGGCCCTCGATATGAGCGCGCAGTTTCAACTGGTTCTCTTCATCGCCGGTGTTGAGGGCGAGGTGGTGGATTGTGCCGCCCGCCAGCGTCCAGGTGCCCTGCTGGCTGTCGCGGTCGACAATGACCTCCACGCGCTGTGCGACGCCGGTCGCGTCGGGCACGCGGAACACGAGCCCCTCGTGGTTGTCGGCCTCTTTCTCCAGCGGCAACGCGATGGTCAGAAAGTCGTCCATGGCGGTGCGGTCCATCACCGCCACCACGGCGCCGTAGATTCCCTTGATGCCGTGGGCCTTGCCGATGCCCTGCGCCTCGTTGGTGATGGGCGCGCGTGGATCCCTGTCGCTTTCCACCAGCTCGTGCGGGATGCCGCAGGGATGTGCGAAAGCCGCACGGTCGGCGCCAAAACGTGTGATCTTGATGGCTTCGATGCCGCGCGCGTTCAACCGGTCGACCCAGAAATCCGCGGCCCCCTTGGGGATCGACTGCATGATGGTGCGCGACTGGTTGGTCCCCCGGCGGCCATAGACGCCTGGCTTGCGGAACGGAAAGGTGGTGATGATCGTCGAGGCATCGCCGTTGGGCGAGCCGTAATAGAGGTGGTAGACAGGGATGACACCGTCGAACAATACGGTGCGCTTGACCGAATGCAGGCCCAGCGCCTTGGTATAGAAATCAAAATCTTCCTGAGCGCTGTCGGTCGAGAGCGTCAAATGGTGGTAGCCGCTGATGCGTGCCATCGGTCATCTCCTCCCAGAGGTGTCAGTTTCGCCCCGCCGCTGCGGGCAAAGCACGAGGTTGAGGTCGAGCGCGTGCTTCCGTTTTCCTCCATCGGGCGGCAGCGCGCGAAACTCGGCCATGAGTTCGGGCTTGACCCCGAAGATGGCATCCCGGCCGATCGCAGGGTCGGACCGGTCGAAGATGTGGGTCGTCAGCGTCTCGAAGCCCTCCGCCGAGACGCGAAAATGGATATGGGCCGGCCGCTCGAGGCCAAGACCAAGCGCTGACATCAAGTGACCGACCGGGCCGTCCGACGGCAGCGTGTAGCCCTTCGGCTTCACCGTGATGAAGCGGAACCGTCCCTGCGGATCGGTGCGGAACCGTCCGCGCAGATTGAATTCGGGCTGCCTGTCGGGTTCCTGGTTCTCGTAGAGACCCTCGGCATTGGCCTGCCAGATCTCGACCATCGCATCGCCGATCCCCGCGCCGTCGAGCGCGACGATTCGGCCCGCAACCTCCAGCGGCTCACCCTTGTGATCGCGCGAGACGTTCGCGCCGGGTGGCATCTCCGGCACATCGGCCCGGTAGAAGGGTCCAGCCAGTGTGTTTGGGGTCGCCCCGTCGGGGCGGGGGCTGTTTTGATCCTCGATCAGCGAAGACACGCCCAGGACATCAGCGAACAGCACCCATTCCTGGCGCCGCGCATCGGCGTAGTGGCCAACCTCGGTCAGAAAATCGATCGCCTGACGGAATTCCTCGCCGGAAGGCCGCAACTCCACGATCAGCGCGTGCAAACCATCCACGGCTACCTGCGCCGCCGCCGCCAGTCGGGATTGGCCCATCGCTGTCAGACGACGCGAGAATTCCTCGGCCTGCGTCGAGATCGCCTTGGGGAACTCATCCCGCTTCGGGTCGTGCTGGCCGTGCATTCCGCCGGGGCCTCCCTTCCCCTTGCCAAGCGGGATAGCACGGGCCGACGCAATGCTTGATGAGATGTGATGTCCCTTGTATAGCGTTTTGCTATGAAGCTGAACGAGCGCCACCTCATGCAGCTCGCCGCGGTGCTGGATGCCGGCGGCGTGTCGGAAGGAGCCGCCATGCTGGGCCTGACCCAGCCGGCGGTCAGCCGATCGCTGGCCATGCTCGAAGCGCGGGTGGGTGAGCCGCTCTTTCTCAAGGGCCGCCGGCCGCTGCAGGCGACACCGCTCGGCTTCCAGCTGGCAGCGCAGGGCCGCACGATCATCACCGCGTCGCGCAAGGCGTCGGATGCGGTCCAGGGTTTCATGAAAGGCACGAAGGGCGTCGTCCGCGTCGGCGGCGTGCCTTTCTTCATGGATGCGATGATCAGCCGGATGATCGGAGAATTCCAGAAGCTCGAACCCGAGGTCACCGTTCAGCAAAGCTATATGAACCTGCCCGAGATGGTCGCGGCGCTGGAAAGCAACCAGATCGACCTCGGGATCGTGCCGATCGGCGTGCTCGACCTTGGACCCGGCTTCGAATTCACCGAAATCCTGCCCGGACGCAACGTCGTGGCTTGCCGACCCGACCATCCCCTGCTGCGAAATCGCCGGCTCAGGGCGCATGATCTGACCAGCTTTCCCTGGGTGGCTCCCCTGCCCGGCTCGCCGCTGATGTCGGACCTGCAGATGATCCTGATGAGCATCGGCATGTCGGACCTGAACGTCCGCTATTCGGGGGGCTCGCTGATGAGCGTGATCAACTTCCTTGCCGAAACCGATGCGCTGGCCGTGCTGCCATTCTCCGTGGTCTTCGCGCAGCGCAAGGAGAACCGGGTGACGGTGCTCCCCTATGAGATCCCGCAGCCCAGCCGCTCACTCGGGATCCTGCGCCGGGTCAGCGGGCCACGCTCGCCCGCTGCGGAGCGCTTCGCGGGCCACGTCACGACCGCCTTCGAGAACCTGAAGCACATCATCAAGCGTCATGAGAATGCCGTTGTCTGGGGGCGGTAGATGTGAGCCTCGTAAGGTTGTCCATTCAGACAGATCCGAGGAGACCCGATCCATTTCCCCACTGATCCGATGGCCCGTCAGCCTTATCGATACAGGCTGGCGTGGCGGGCACGCTCGCGGATCTCTTCGCGAGAAATGCCCGCATCCGCCAGTGTACGGTCCGGGACATGCCGCAAGCTGGAAAGCGTCTGGCGATAGGCGCGCCAGCGGGAAAAACGGTGTCGAAGTTCATAAAACATGATCACCTCCTTTGGGGCGCAGAATGCCCGCGCGCCCGGCTTCGTCGAAAGTGCAAAGCATCGGTTCGAAGCGCATATGCGATCGAAAGGTCTGCGCTGGTTTTCCTGGCCAGCCGAGGCGCTTGTCGCTGTCGCGCCAGGCAGGATTGTCCAACGCCTCCAATGCGCCGCATACTTGCGCGTGATGACCGCTTCGCGCTACAGCCACGGTCGCAAGGCGTTTTTCATTTCTGCAAAATGAATATCGACTGGGACGTGCATCGCGGCGGCGACGGACAACAAACTGCGCGCCATCGACATCAAGACCGGCAAGGTGGTTTGGCAAGCCGACCTTCCGGCTGGCGGGCAGACCACGCCAATGACCTATGAGAGTTAGACAACAGGCAGTATGTCGTCATTGCTCCCGGCGGCCACCATTTCATGGAAACCAAGATTGGCGGGGACGTTATCGCCTATGCTCTGCCGAAAGGGTGACCACGCCTCTTTCGACGAGCTTCGCAAACCTTTTTGTTCGCCGCGCGTTGTTCGTTCTCCAAGCCGAGGAGACAACCATGCAGACGAAGTCGCAGACATCAAGAGAAGCCGCCAAGCAACGCCATATCCAGCGTCGCGTCGACGCCAAGGACAAATCAAAGGGCAACGGCAAAGCGCAACACGCCATGCAAGCAGGTGCCCGCAACTATCCGGAGCCGCCCTTCCCCGAGCAGCATCAACCCAAGCCTGGGCATGAATGGGCGATCGAACCTGCGCCGCTGTACGATGCGCCTTACTATCTCGGATCAAAAAAACTCGAAGGCAAAGTAGCCCTCATCACGGGCGGCGATTCCGGCATTGGCCGTTCGGTGGCGGTCTTGTTCGCCCGCGAGGGCGCGGATGTCGCGATTGTCTATCTGGCTGAGGACAGAGACGCCGCAGAGACCAAGGCGGCCGTCGAAAAAGAGGGGCGGCGCTGCCTCCTGATAAAGGCCGATGTCAGCGAACGCGAGGACTGCCACGGCGCAGTGGCAACTACGGTGAAAAGGTTCGGCCGCATCGATGTCTTGGTCAACAACGCAGCCTTCCAGATCCATTCCAATGATTTCAGCGACCTGACCGAGGAACATTTCGACACGACGCTGAAGACAAATCTCTACGGTTACTTCCACATGGCACAGGAGGCAGTGCCGCACATGAAGCCCGGGTCGGCGATCATCAACACGGGTTCGGTGACCGGCATCGACGGCTCAAAACAACTGGTCGACTATTCGATGACCAAGGGCGGCATCCATGCCTTCACGCGAGCGCTTTCGGGCAATCTTATCGGCAAGGGCATTCGCGTGAACGCCGTTGCGCCGGGTCCCGTTTGGACACCTCTAAACCCCTCCGACAAGGAAGCGGATGACGTCTCGAAATTCGGCTCGGACACGCCCATGAAACGGCCGGCACAACCAGAGGAACTTGCGCCGGCCTATGTATTTCTCGCTTCGCCGCATTGCTCCAGCTACATCACCGGTGAGATTTTGCCGGTGGTCGGAGGTTACTGAGGATGGCTGAAACGAAACATATGACACGGTGCGACCGATGCTTGAAGTCATTCTGGTGCAGACGCCTAGTCACTTGCGCTAAAGCAAGCGTCCGGAACTCGGTGTCGCCTTGATCGATCTGAATGCTTGAAGCCGGCCGGAAACGCCGGCGGTTCAGGTCCAACTCGAGAGAACGGCCTCCATCTCGACCGCTTCGACCTGCTGCGCGAAACGTTGATGATAGACGGTCAGCAGCGCGTCATGGGTTGCGTCGGAAGAACTGCACAGCGCGTCCGTGACGAGAACCACGCGATAGCCGAAATCGATGGCCCCGAGCACCGTGGCCAGAACGCATACATCTGTTTCGCCGCCGGTGATGACCAGCGTATCGATATCGCGCTCCGTCAGAAGGGTCCTGAGGCGGCCTTCGAACCAGGGTGAGTAGATGTGCTTGTCGATGATCGCCGCCGGCGGGCAGTAGCCGGACAGTGCCGGCAACAATTCGACCATTTCGGGACCGACATTTTCGATCGTCATCGACGCCCAGCGATCGTAATAGCGCTTCCACGTCCCAGCGCCTTGCCCCGGCTTCATAGCAGGCACGAAACGCGTGAAGACCGTCTGCCGCGCTTTTTTTTCGACCAGCCTCTCGATCTGAGGGAGGACGCGAGTAATCCAGGGTGTCGCCCATTGAGATGGTTCGGCAAACAGTCGCTGCATATCCACGCAGACATGCACGCATCGGTCGCCCAAGGGTCCATATGCCAGGTCCGGCATCGACATCAGCGCCTTCCCAACCGGCCGTGCGTTTCCATGTCTCCTCCCGTTGCCAGCAAAGACACGCAACGCCGCGTGCAAGGACTGGTTCCTGAGAAGCCACAGGAACCGACGCAAATGGCTGGCGTTTCCGCTGAGATGAATGGAGGTGCTCGCATGAGACCGCGCGAGAGGCGTTGGAGCCGCAAGTCAGCCGGTGCGCCAAAATGGAACTGAACGGAGGATGTCTCTGCGGCGAGATCCGCTTTCGCGTGGGAAGCGAGCCGCGAGTGCATTACTGTCATTGCGACATGTGCCGACGAGCGACGGGCAGTGCATTCGCGGTTCTGGCCTGGGTGCCTTCCCAAAGCGTGACCTGGATTAACGCGACGCCAACTTATCGCAGGTCGTCGCCGATTGGCCACAGGGGATTCTGCTGCGCCTGCGGATCGCCGCTCAGCCTTGCCTATGACGCATCGCCCGGCGAGATCGCACTGCATGTTGGCACATTCGACGATCCGGCTCGCCTTGAACCTCGTTACAACTATGGGTCGAGGCAGCGACTTGGCTGGATCTGCTGCGGAATAGACCTGCCGCACCACGATGCCGAGGAACGATGGTGAGAGTATGATTGAGACGTGATGACGCGTTCCGAAGAAAAATCGGCTCGACATCGGAACAACAGTCTCAGCAACGACTTGGAAATGGAGTTTCATGGCCGTCATCCCTGGGCAATTCGGCGGCCGGGACAGGAGCGATGAGTATTTTCTATCGGGCGGCCAAGATTGCAGAGGAGGTCCATGCATCGCAGCGCGACAAGACTGGGCGCCCCTATATCGAGCATTGCCGTCGCGTCGTCGACGCTGTCGAAACGATGGACCAGAAGGTCGTAGCCTATCTTCATGATGTGCTGGAAAAGGGAGAAGGCTGGAGCCGGGCCAAGCTGGAAGAAGCTGGCTTTGGCTCGACGATCGCTTCTGCGGTCGACGCCATGTCGCGTCGAGACGGCGAGGACTATTTCACATTCGTGCGGCGCGCAGCATCGAACCCATTGGCACTGCCGGTAAAACGCGCGGATCTGGAGGACAACATCTGGCAGTCACGGCAGGTTGGGGCATCGCCCGCCAAATACGAAGAGGCCCTGCGCATTCTTGATGAGCGGTTCTCGGGGCGTTAGCGAGCCGAGGCCCTCACCTCGGCCGAAAGCAATCTATTCCGTGACATGGGGCGTGTGCCGCTTGTCCTCTGCGGGTTCCACATCAATGCGCGCCTTTTCCGGATCGAATGCGCCGTGATGTGCAATGGCCCGCGCGGCGGTTTCCGGCGTCTCGTATGCCCACATGAAATCGTCGGCGGAGCTGCCGACAGCATGGACACGCCAATAGCTCGCGGTGCCCTTCACAGGCGATCGGCTTGTGGTGTTCGTCTTTTCGAAAAGGTCGAGATATATATCCTCGAAAGGGATATAGAAGACGGGCTCGCGTCGCTCCTCACGAAGGACTTTTGCCCGTTCCGTGGCTGCGACTATGGCGTCGGAAAATCGCACCGTCACCGTGCCGGCAAACGGCTCTATGGCCAATTGGCCAGTATCGTAGCTGGAAATTGCGCCTGAAGTTTGCATCCAAATTCTCCCTTGGTTGCGAGACGACATTTCGGTACGTCATGGATGGAGACGAAATGCGCGGCGATGCGTCAGGTTCCGACTTGTGCGATGAAGTCGAATGACGGCCGGCTTCAGCGCTCTATTGCTTGCCGTAGCTGGAAAGAAACGTCGCCAAAAATCGCGAAACCTCATCTGGGGCTTCACGCGTCGGAAAGTGTCCGATGCTATCCAGCAGCACCCGCTTGTAGGGCGCGGTAAAATGCTGCTCCAGTCCCTCGGAAGACTGTGGAAAGACAACGCGGTCGTCGCCACCGTGAAGCGTCAGGGTTGGCACCGTGATAATCTTCACCGATGTCTGCCGGCGAGCGAGCTCGGCATAGCGAGGATCGGGCTCGGCCTCGCCCCAACGAACCCGGTAGGAATGCAGCGTCACATCCGCCCAATCCGGGTTTTCGAAGGATCACTGCATCGAAGATGGCATCGTCGAACCATCCCAACGGGCTCCAGGTATCCCATTGGGATCTCGCGAATTCCTTGCCGTTCTTTCGCACGAACTCGGCGCCGCGTGCCGTCGCCATGAACCATTGATACCAGAATGCTTTCGCCTGTTTAGGCGATGGCGTGGCCGGCTTGCCCGGTTGCCAGCCAAGCGACAACGCGGCGCAGCACTTTATGCGGTCCGGGAAAACCGACGCCAGCAGGTAGGAGATTCGAGCGCCCCAATCGTGCCCGACGACTACAAAGCGGCTGAGGCCAAGCGCATCGGCAAAGTCCAGCACATCCTGCGCCATCGCGGCAATCTCGCCTGAGCGCATGATCTCTTTTGACAGGAACGATGTCGGACCAAAGCCTCGCAACCAAGGCGAAAACGTCCGAAAGCCAGCTTCATGGAGGACCGGCGAAATGCGAGCGTATGTCGTCGCGTCGTCGGGCCAGCCATGCAACAGGACAACCGGGGCACCGTCCTGCGGTCCACCATTGAGATAGGCGACGCGCAGGAGAGGTGTGTCGCAATGTGAGATGAAGTTCATTTGTTCTGAGGCACGGTAGCTGCTGGCTGGCCAGTCGTGGATTTGGCTCTGGCGTCCTGGTCAACCGGCAGGTTCTTATTGACTGTGCCGGTATTGGCTTTCGTCGGCTCGGTGCTGTTGTCACAGGCGGCAAGTGCAAGACCGGTTACTACGCCCGGCAATGACAAGGTTCTCATTGTCGAAACCTCCTCTTGATATCGACAAACGACGCTCCGGCGTATTGGTTGCCTGGCCGGGCCGTCAATACGCGCTGATCGCGTACTCGCGTCCGCGCTGCTTTGGCTTGGCTTTTCATCCTCCCTCTCTCAGGGAGGTTCCGCCGCGCTTCGCAAATTCAGCAGGAGTCGGTGTTGACCGCGTTGCTTTGCCGTACGCTCGCTGCGAGGTGTTAAGTGCACCCTCGGAGACCAAACACTCGTGTTGGGGGCTTGGCTGGCAGACATCGGCATCGCCGCGCTCGCCCTGGCGGCAAGCAACTGAAAGAACCCGGGACACCGTTACCCTTGAACTGGCGAGCGAAAATATTCCGAGCGCAATGCCGCGCCGTCGGAGTTCGGCGACTTTTGACGTCTTCAACATCCGTCATGTGGGCGGCAGCCTTTGTACATGGATGCCTGGTGCGATTTCGAGCAGCCGCGTCGCTTCCTCCACGTTGAGCACGCCAGGCAGCTTGCGCTGATATCTCATGATCACCAGCACACGCCCCAGATCCTGCCGCTTCAGCGTCACGAGGAACAGGAACCGCAATGCCGAGACCGCGCCATTGATCGTTGCAGGGCCGATGCCGCTCTCATGCTGATGCAGCTGGAATCGACGGATGTCCTCAGCCGTCGCGGTATCTGGCGGCCAAGGAACACAGCGAAGCGCCGGACGTGACGAACGTAGCCCTGCTGGGTATGAGAGCCCACGGCCACGCATGAGGAGTGCGATCGGACGCAAAACCGCGTGTAATGAAGAGGGCGATCGACCCGCCGAGGGCAAGCGTAAGCGCGATAACAGACGGCAGCCGCCAGCGTATTTAGACTCGCCAAAGCCGGCACATCCGATCCGACGGCGTGCCTATATGCGACGGGGGCTCATCATTTCTTGTTCGCTGTGCGATGTGTAGCGGCAAAGTCTGCCAGGGTTGGAAAATGACCTCCAACTTTCGGCTGGACGACAGGACGTTTCGTTGCACCTGATCCCTCCATCCCAAACCGGCGATCAATCCAAACGCTGGCAAGTCCGATATTCTCTGCGGGCGCATGATCATGAAACAAGCTCTGAGCCACATGAAGGACTTCGCCTTGCTGAATGCCCAGATCTTGTTTGAGCCTGTCGAACAGAAAGCGAAAATTATTGGGATCCGGCTTGTAGCTGCCAATATCCTCCGCGGTATAAACGGCGTCGAAGGTCACGCCGAGCTTACGACTTGAAGCTGCGAAACTGCGGCCATCGACATTGGACAATACGACCAAGCGGAAGTGCTGTTTCAAATAGGCAAGCGCCTCCCTGGAATCGGGAAAGGCAGGCCAGTCAGGCACCGAGGCGCCGAAACGTTCATGCAGATCGGCCTGCGCAGCGATCCCCCAATGTCGAGCTAGCCTTGCGTGCACCACCGCCAACAGTGTTCTGTATTGCAAGGAAGGCGTCTCGGCTTCCTGCCGCGTCTCAAATTCTCCATAAGTTTCCAACGCCTCTTCTAGACCAATTTCGCGATTTGCGATGCTCAGGAGCGGTTGAAGCGCATTCCAAATCCCCGTCTCCCAGTCGATCAGCGTGCCATAGACGTCGAATGTCAATGCTTTGAAACGAGCCAGATCCATATCGTTGATCCTCACAAACTCAATTTCACATTTTTTAGCGTCGTACGAGGCCGATGTCTTGACAAAGCCTCCTGGGTTTTAGGCTTTTCCTACCGTTCTTCCGAGCAGTTTTCGGCGAATTTCGGCCGGCGTTGCGTTTCGCTCTCGCCGCATGGCGCGCGTCAAGGCGCTTTGGTCGGAGTGACCACTAAAAATCGCGATATCCGCGATGGAAAGGCGCGGATCGGCAAGCATCTTTTCAGCTGCATCGAGCCGCATGGCGACCAAATGCGCGTGCGGACTGGTCGCACGTCGCCTGGTAAAGGACTGATGCAGGCGGGTCGGGCTCAGCCCTGCGGCTTGCGCAATATCGGCAATCCGGATTGGATCGGCGAGCTTTCTTTCCATGAACGCAGTGGCTCTTCTGACAGCAAGCTCTGCGCGATCTGGGCGATCGCCGCGGGGAGTGATGCGATCCAGAAGCAATCTGGACCAGGCGTCTCTTAGCGAGGTAGAAAGTTCCTGCTGTGTCCCGAGCGCTGCCATATAGTCGATCAGGCCGTGAACCTCGCGGCCGATTGTGAAGAATGCGGGCATGTCTTCTTCAATCTCTCGGCCGCCGATGCAGGACGGCAGGTCCAGGACAACGAAACAATCCGCTTGCTTGGCGTAAAACGCGTGACGGCAACCTGCAGAGACAAATGCACCGATGCTGTCGGAAACCCGTCCTGAACTGTGCCCAAGATCGATCTCGAGTGCACCGGAAATAGGCAGGATCACCTGATGATAGTCGTGCTGGTGTCGCTCGATCACCCCTGAATATCTCCGGATTTCAACAACCGTCTCGTTCATCGATAAGTCCTGCGTCAGCGTAGGGCATTGCTATTGGTGATGGGCGCGGTCATTGGCAGCTAAGATCTGGACCCCGCGTGCTTACCCACCCCGCTCTCCATCTCAATATCAACGGCACCTGACGAAACGAAAGGCTTAGCGGCTCGCCATTTCGAAACTTCCTGGAATTTCCCCCGCTTTGAGGCTGTTTGCGCACGGCCGTCGGTCAGCGACCTGCCGAAGCACACCGCCCCCTCTTGCTTGAAGCGCAGAAGAGCGCCCCTCTCGCAGTATCTATTTTCTGAAAGCTGCGGCCCCTTTGTCGGTCCAGCTGGGCGGCAGGCCAAATCGGGCGGCGACGATTCCAGGTATGCCGGGAGCCGTTCCGAACGCCCTGCAGGCGTCATATTTCGGGTTGCCACCGAGCGAGGCTCGTAGTTTCTGCATCGATGGTATCGCCAGTGTTCTGTTGAACGGGTCGTTGCCCTTGATCAGCATGCGGCTGAAGTCTGCGGCGAAGGCCGAGGAGAGAGAGTACGCGTCGCCGACAGCCGACACCCGGGCCTTTGTCGTGATCATATTGGCACCGCGCGACCAGAGCATCGCGGCCCTTTGCGACCATCCTTGTCGACGGCCTCGGCCTCGATGGCCAAACCACCGAGGCCGATCGGAAGACGCGGGATCGGAACCCCGAGGTCTGCCACCGAGGCGCCGAGCGACGCAACGATGGAACCCGCCGCTGCCGTACGATTGGTCGCAACGATGTCGGTGACCGTTGCGTGGATGACGAGGTCTGCTGGCTGGCTCTGGGCCACGACCCTGAAGCGGTCACTAAGATCGGTGCAGATCGCCCGGTCGATCGCGTTGGTGACAAGCGCCAAGTCTTTGGCATCGAAGCCACGGCTGCCAATTTGTGTCGACGTCGGTTCGATACGCGCCGTTTGTGCGGCGAGCACCGGCGCCGAATCCACACGCAATTTCGCTTTCGTGAGGGTGCCGCCCGATGGGCTCAATCCGGCTTGGGAGCTGAGGGACGTGCCCTCGGTCAAGGGGACGCTTGTGCAGGCGGACAACCATAAGAACAGGGCTACGCAGAACGCTGCCCGCGACCACATTTCCAATCGCAGAAACTTAAAGACCATTGCAGAGCCGCCTGAACCCGGATCGAGGACTCAGGCTTTACCGAGCCCAGCGTTAATGGCGGTAAGGCCCGTGTAAAGTTGGGTAAAACTTACGATCATTGTCGATTTTCAGCCGATGCGTATATGGTTGATGCTGGAAAGCTGCCGTCCACAGTGCTGCTACTGCAGGGGGGATGAATGTTCCGCCGCTACAAGCGGATTTGAGGTCCGTTACGCGGGTCCGCGATTTCCCTTTATCGCAACCTGCTGTGTTCCCGTGACTTGCTTGGGAACGGCACGAAAAGCTGACGAAGCTCTTTTCTAGGGCGACAGATCAGCTGTCAAAAAAGGCGCCACATCGGGTCAAGCAGTTCTGCAAATTGGAGCGACTTGATTAATTCAGCCGCGGGGATTGCGAGAAGAAAGCAGGAACTGTCGATAGCGGTACGCTTCAGCGCAGCCGGCGTGAATGTTGTGGGGGATTGATAAGCGCTGTCGCCGGCACTTCGCCTAACGCGCGGGAAGAAGGCGGGGACCTCTTGGCAATATTTCCTGTAGGCATCGCCGAAAAGCTCGTCCAGAGCAAGCGCTTCGCGGGACGAGACATAAGCGAACACCACATAGCCAAACAGAAAATAGATGGCCGCAATCACGAGCGAGCCGAAGGTCAGGCCGATGCCGGCAAGTCCAAGTGAAGAGAAGAAGTACAACGGATTGCGAGTGTATTGGTAGGGACCGTTCGCAATGAGCTCGCGATTCTTGCGACCGCCTATATACAGCGATGCCCAGCACCGCCCACCAACACATATGATGATGAATGCGTAGCCCATAATTTCAATTCCCTGGCGGGACAGACTCCACGGCGACCACGCACTCTGCGCGAAAAGGATTGGCACTAAAAGTAACGGAGCGACGAGCCAGAAGAACCGCATCCTCTTGCTCTGCTGAAATGCCGCTGTGGTCTCCGACATTGGGCCGCTCTCTCTCACTTGAAACCAGGATCAAGGTTCAGCCATAGCGACGCCGGCGTTAATGCCGGTAAAGGCAATGTAAAGTTCGGTAAAACTTGAGATTAGCTTCGATCGTTCAACGGACCGTACACTGCCGCCTGTCGAGGGATTTCCAATATGACGATCAAGCCGCCGACATCCGCTAGCGACGCGTATACTCGTCCGCCATGGCGCTCTATGGCCTGTCTGGCGATGGCCAAGCCAAGACCATACCCTGTTCTTGGTAAGGCGTCGTCGCCACGTGAGAACGGCTGGAAGATCCGTTCCAGTTCGCCTCGGCGGACACCCGGCCCCTGGTCCGCGACGCATACTTTAAGAAGATCAGCTGTCTTCTCGCATTGCACTGTGATTTGCGAATGTTCGCTGGTGTATTTGATGGCGTTGCGAATAACGTTTTCCAGCGCCCGGCAGATCAGTTCACCTTCGACCTCGGCAAGGAAGCTGTCGTCAACATTGGTGGTAATGGAGACGTCGCGTGCCTGGGCTTCGAATGCAGCGTCACCTAGAATTTCGTTCAGGAGGTCAATGATATCCACGGTCTGCGTCTTCAGTGGAAGACGGGAACCGGCTGTCAGTCTGGCGAGAGTCAGCACTTCGCCGACCAGCGCATCGAGCCGTTCGATCTCTCGGTCCATGCGATCGAGCATGGTATCGAGTTTAGCCGGGCTTTGCCGAAGGACACCCCCAACCGCCTGCAGACGCGACAGCGGGGAGCGCAGTTCATGAGACACGTCGTGGAAAAGTCTCTGCTGCGTATCTTGCAGGTCCTGCAACCGTGCCGCGCTGGAATCGAAATCGTGAGCGAGCGAGGACACCTCGTCCTTTCGCCCCGCCATCTTGTGCCCGATGCGGATGTCGAAACGACCCTGGGCAAGTGCGCTCAAGCCGTCGCGAAGGTGCACGACAGGCCGGATGAGATGTAGGGCGAGCGCCGCCGCCGATATCGCACTCGAGATTAGAATACCGAACCCCGGTACGAAGGGGCCGAGCTTGTCGAGAACGACACTGTATTGCCCAGGCATGGAGATCCGGTAGCAAATCCCATCCTTCAGAACGGTTCTTGTCTCCGCATTCCTATCGGTGCATGCGCCGGGCTCCGTGTTCTCGGAGATCGCGAGGCCAACAGCTACCGTGTCTCCGCTTGCACGGGCAAAGCGCCTAGCTGCCTCTTCCCCCTCCACGACAAGGATGTTTTCAGTCAGGTCGAGAATGACTTCCCGCTTTTGACGTTCCAGTTTCGAAACGGACGGAAGCGTCTCAAAGAAGTCGAGCGTCAGGATTATGACCATAACGGATCCGGCAAGCGCCAGCCAGATTATCAGGAAGAACTTCGTAAAAAGTCGGGGCATGTCAGTCCAAAAGAAGCTGATAGCCTTGGCCGCGGACAGACTTTATCCGTGACTGTCCTTCTTCCCTGAGGCCGAGCTTCTGGCGCACGCTGCTGATATGGACGTCGATGCGCCGATCAAATGGAGTCAGCGGCTTTCCAAAAGCGCGTTTTGAGATGTCCTCCTTCGATACTAGATGGCCGGCATTGCGAGCGAGGACTTCGAGCAGGCTGAACTCTGTACCGGTAAGTTCCAGCGGCTGTCCGTCCCATTCGGCGGTTCTGTTGCCTGGATGAATCACCAACCGCCCGGCTCTTAGTGCTTCGGGAGCCGCACCCGTTCCAGAGTGGTGCGCACGACGCAGGATCGCGCGCACCCTGGCTGCAAGTTCCCCTGGGGAGCAAGGTTTCGTTACATAGTCGTCGGCACCGAGGTTCAGGCCGGATATCCGGTCGATGTCATCGCCTCTCGCCGTCAGCATCAGCACAGGAACCTGGCTCAGCTTCCTGATCCTTTGCAGTACCTCGATGCCGTTGATCCGGGGCATCATGATATCGAGCACGATCAAATCCACCGAGTTGCGCGCAGCGGCAGCAATTGCGGTGCCGCCGTCGGTGCCGGTCGCGACGTCATATCCTTCTTCGACCAGGTATTCCTGCAGGAGCGTCGTCAGTTCGACATCGTCGTCAACGAGGAGGATCGTGTTCATTATGCTCCGTCCATAATGCGCGCAAATCCCGCCATAGAGCACAAGCGTGCCCGGACCGCAGGATTTTACCTAACTTAACACAACTGGCTGCGTTTAACCTTGATCCGTTACACGCTTGGACCGACCACACCGGTGCAGACGCTGCTGACGGCCAAGCAAAGAAAGGGACGGAGAGATCGGGGAGTTGCCTCTCCAGCTGGGCCTGCTGGGTGCCGAAGAACACCAGCGCATGACGATCGCCATTTCGGACCGGGCACCGCGGCCGAGCCAGAGCACGAAGAAGAGGGCCTGTAGAAAATGGCGTTGTTCAGAGCTGTCACTTCGTATGGAGCCATGTCTCCCATGTCGCAACAAGGCGAAATGGAGTAAGGGCCAAGCCTTGCTTCACGAATTTCTGCAGTAAAATCAGATGCTTACGTGGAAGGACGATGGTACCGTTGGCTGGGATCGAACCAGCGACCTCCGGATCCACAATCCGGCGCTCTAACCATCTGAGCTACAACGGCCCGTTTGCCTGAGCGGGATCGAAGCAGAAAACCATCTACACGACCGCTCTGTCGTTCGGCGATGCGTCCTTACGGGCTTATGGATTCTAATTCAAGGCTTTTGCAAAGCAAAGGGCGGTTCCCCACATCGGCGCGGCATTTGCCCGGCAAAAAGAGAGCACAAGGCGAGAATAGGGGGCCAGACAAAGAAAAAGGCCGGCGGGAGGAGGTGCCGGCCTTTTCCTGTTACGAGCCAGCGGGAGGAGGTGCTGGCTGGTCACCCCGGGGAGCAGAGGGAGGAGGTTCCACCCGCCGGGTATTCCTTGATGGTTTGCCATCATACGCTTGATCCGTTTTAAGAAAATGCGACCTTTTGCTGCATCTTCAGATCATGCGCAAATGTTAGGCAACCTTGATTTCCTTGATCGCCTTTTCGAAGGCGGCCTTGATCGGCTTGGAGACATCCTCGGCTGCCTTGGAGGCAACGGCCTGGAAGTCCTTGGCCTGCTCGACGGTCGTCTCGACGCGCTTGCGCAGGAAGGCGGTCTGCAGCTCAACGACTTCCGACAGCGACTTGGCGCCGATCAGGGCTTCGAGATGCGAGAAACCAGCCTCGGCATTGGCGCGCAAAGCGGAAATGGTCTTGAGCGACAGGTCGCTGGAAACGGTCTTGGCGGTCTCGAAGGTCGACTCCAGAGCCTTCTGGGTCTCCTCGGCGCCGGTCTTCAGCTTGGCATAGGCTTCCTTCGACTGCTCAACGCCCTTTTCGGCGAAAGCGCGCATCTGGTCGGTAGCCTTGGAAGCGTCGAAGCTCGGGAATTCAACGTTTTCGATCGTCTCGGCGGTCTTGGTCCTGGACATTTTCCATCCTTTTCAGCGGCAGCGGCTTTGACAGAAAGCCGTCTCGTTCATGTATGATGGCAATATAAAGGCAATTTTTGTGCATTGCAATATCTTTGTTGCAGTGCACCATAATTTCTTTTGGGCCGTTAACCAAGAGCCCAAATTCCAGCCTTTGCACGTTCTGGCTTGTGGACCTTCGCGCCTCCGGCTTTTATTAACAAAGCGTTAACTGCAAATTCGCCGCTCCGTGAGGGTTCGCCAAGCGCATGCCGTCCGAATATTCCTTCCTCGACGTCGCCGTGCTCGACGCGGTCCGCCAGCGCTTTGCCGCCGGCGACGCGATCGCGATCCTGTCGACGGATCTGGAGCAGGTGATCTGGGCCAATGGGCCGGGAGCCGCGATGTTCGGCTACCCCGACATCGAGGCCATCATCGGCGCCTCGGCGCAGCTGCCGCTGATCGCCAGGCGCCAGATCATGGCGACCAGCGGATTTCCGCAGATCGGCAGCGACCGCGCCATCATGGTGCGACTGGCAACCGGCATGACCAGCCGCGCCGTCGGCTTCCTGGCCAGTGCGGTGACGATGCCGGACGCCGAAAAGGCGATCATGCTGGCAGTGCCGGCGGCGCAGACGGGCTCTCGCAGCGCCGGCGAAATCGCCACTCGTGCCATCAGCGGCCTTACCGAAGATGGCCATTTCATCGCCTTTGTCGATGCCGGCGGCAATGTCGAGGCGGCCTCGGAAGGATTTTCGGCACTGGGCATTCTGCCGGAAACGCTGGCGGCGCTGGTTGCCGACGTCGCGGCCGAGAGCGACCGCATCGTCAAGCGCCTCGTCCCTGGCGGCACGGCTTCCTATCCCGCAGGGCTGGCACGATTGACCGAGGAACGGCACCTGCTTGTGGTGATCGACGAGGATCAACTCGACGACACGGCCCCCGCCGACAAACACCCGGCGCCAAACATTGCCGGGGCCACGCCGGATGGCGACGCGGTTGTCCAGCCGGAACAGGGTCCCGAGGTGCCAGCCGACGACATCGCCGCATCGCAGCCGCATGAGATCGCCGACGCGACCGGGCAGACGCCGTCGGCAGCCAATAGCGATCAACCAGCATCGGAACGCACGCCGGCGCAGCACGACCATTGGTACTTCAACGCCGGCGAGGACGAAGGGCAAGAAGCGCCGCGACCAGCCGCGTCCGAAGCTGAAGCACCGACTGAACCGGCCGCCCTGGAAGTTCCCGCCCAAGGCACGAACCACAATGATGTCCAAGCCATCCCCGCGGCTGCGCCGACGACCGTCTCGGCGATAGATCGTGCAGCGGCGCCGGTACGCTTCGTCTGGCGCACCGATGCCGAGGGCAAGTTCAGTGCGCTGTCGCCGGAATTCGCCGACATCGTCGGCAAACCGGCAGCCGACGTGATCGGCCGACGCTTCAGGGATGTCGCCGCCACCTTCGGCCTCGACCCCTCCGGCGAGATATCAGGCCTCCTGGAGCGGCGCGACACCTGGTCCGGGCGCTCGGTGCTGTGGCCGGTTGTCGGCACCGATCTGAAGGTTCCTGTCGACCTGGCGGCGCTGCCTGTCTATGGCCGCAGCCGCGCCTTCGAGGGTTTCCGCGGCTTCGGCGTCGCTCGCGCCAGTGACGCGGTCGTCGATCCCGAGGCTATTGGCTTGGCGCTGGTGCCTAATGCCAAGGCGCCGGCAACGCCGGAACCGCAAGCCGTCGAACCCGCGCCCGAACAGCCAACGGCTGAAGAGCCGAAGGCCGAGGCCCCTCAGGCATCGGATCCGTTCAAGGGCGAGGTGCCTGCGCTGACCATCGTGCCGAAACCGGAGCGGCGCTTTGCCGACAAGGTGATCCGATTGGCCGAACATCGCCAGCCGGCCAACGACAAGGGCTTGTCGACCCTGGAACGCAGCGCGTTCCGCGAGATCGGCGAACGGCTGAAGAAGGATAGTGCTCCGGTCGAACCGCCGGAGACCGAGACGCCCAGTGCCAACGGACCCGGCGAAGCGACGACCGGGACGCCTGCTGAACCTTTGGTGGAAAAAGCAGACGTGCCGACGGCAGCGGCCGAGGCTTCGGTCGAGGCGGCTGGCGATCCGACGCACGCCGGCGAAATCCCTGCGGCAGAGCCAGAGAACGAACCGGTCGAGCCGTTCGAGACCGATGCCGAAGACGAGCAGGATCTGGCGCGGCTTGACGGCGGTCACCCGGACGAGACGGTCGAGGAAGACCCCTCCGATGCAGCGCGCAATGTGACGGGCTCGCTGCTCGACTATGCCAGCCATGATGACGAACATGGCCCCGTGGTGGCGGAACCAGAAAGCACCACGCCCGTCGCGACTGGCGAAGAGCCTGAAGCCACTGACGCGACACATGACGCCCTCGATGACGACAGCATGACGTCAGCAGATTTTCGCGATGCCGAGGATAGTGAGGATTGGGCACAGCCCGACGAGGAAGCCGCGTCGCCTGACGAGCAGGCGGTCGCCGAGGAAACCGTGAGTGCAGGCGACGCTGCGGAAATACGCGCCGAGCGCCCTCGCCTAAAGGTGCCGCCGCTGAAGGCCGAAGGGTTCGTGCCGTCGGCGTTTTCGGCCGGAGATGAGCACAAGGCTCCGGACACCTCGCTGCTGAGCAAGCTGCCGGTGCCGCTGCTCATCCATTCCGGCGACCAGTTGCACTATGCGAACGAGGAATTCCTCAATCTAACGGGCTACGAGGCGCTCGACGACCTGGCGGATGCCGGCGGCCTCGGCGCGCTGTTTGCCGACCCCTACGCCGATGACGGCGTTTCCGACGGCACCGATCACACGCTGCGGCTGAAGACGCGTGACGGACAGGAATTCCCGATCGAGGCGATTTTGCGCTCTGTCCCCTGGCGCGACGGCAAGGCGCTGATGCTGGTCGTGCGCCGCTCCGGCGAGGATGATGCGCCGGTGCATGCGGTTGACGACGAGCCGACGCAGCCAGATATTTCCGAGCTCAAGGCGCGCATCGCCGAGATGCGCACCATTATCGACACCGCCACCGACGGCGTCGTGCTGATCGGCCGTGACGGCGCCATCCGCTCGATCAGCCGGCCGGCCGAAGCGCTGTTCGGCTTCGACAGCGACGACGTGACCGGTAAGCCGTTCGCCTCGCTGTTTGCCATCGAAAGCCAGCGTGCGGCGCGCGACTACCTTAATGGACTGTCCGAGCCCGGCGTGGCGAGTGTCATGAATGACGGCCGCGAGGTGATCGGGCGCGAGTCGCAGGGGCGCTTCATTCCGCTGTTCATGACCATCGGCCGGCTACCCAACGACAGCGGCTTCTGCGCTGTCGTGCGCGACATCACGCAATGGAAGCGGGCCGAAGAGGACCTGACGCAAGCGCGTGCCGTGGCCGAACGCGCATCCTCGCAGAAGACCGACTTCCTCGCCCGCATCAGCCACGAGATCCGCACGCCGCTCAACGCCATCATCGGTTTTTCCGAACTCATGGTTGATGAGAAGTTCGGACCTGTCGCCAATGACCGCTACCGCGACTATCTGCGCGACATCAACCGCTCGGGCAATCATGTGCTCGACCTGGTCAACGACTTGCTCGACATCTCGAAGATCGAGGCCGGCCAGCAGGAGATGGCCTACGAGGCGGTGTCGCTCAACGACACGCTGGCCGAGACGGTGGCGATGATGCAGCCGCAGGCCAACCGCGAACGCGTCATCATCCGCTCCAGCTTCGCTTCGCGGCTGCCGGAAGTGGTGGCCGACCTGCGCAGCGTGCGCCAGATCGCGCTCAACATCCTGTCGAATGCCATCCGCTACACCCAGGCCGGCGGCCAGGTGATCGTCTCGACCGCCTATGAGACGTCGGGCGACGTCGTCATGCGGGTGCGCGACACCGGCATCGGCATGAGCCATGCCGAGATCGAGCAGGCGCTGAAGCCGTTCAAGCAAATCAACGCGCTGAAGCGCGGACGCGGCGACGGCACGGGCCTTGGATTGCCGCTGACAAAGGCGATGGTGGAAGCCAACCGCGCCCGGTTCACCATCAATTCGACACCGGGAGAAGGCACCCTGGTCGAGGTCGCTTTTCCATCGACCCGTGTGCTCGCCGAATAGGCTCTCCGCAGTTCGGCCCGATAAAGAAAAGGCGCCCAAAAGGACGCCTTAAGAGATGGGATTGCTGTCACAACGGGGGCTTGAGCGAATTCGGATCCTCCGGGGGCTGAGGAACGGGATTTCTCCCTCAAGTTACATGCGACTATCGACGCCGGACCTTAACAACTCCTTACCGGCGCGGCGGAAAATTTACGAATGTGTACCACTCATGAAATCTAGGTAAATTCGCGAGACATATTCGGTTAACCATGCCGGAAGTCTTTGTTTCATGCATGTCGTTGTCTCAAAACCGGGGCCACTTTTCAGCGACACGCACCAACGGTCACTCGGCCAGCTGCGGCAGATTCCTGAACAGCTCCAGCGCCTCTGGGTTGGCGAGCGCCTCCTTGTTCTTGATGGCGCGACCATGCACCACGTCGCGCACCGCGAGCTCGGTGATCTTGCCCGATTTGGTGCGCGGGATATCGCTGACGGCGACAATCCTTGCCGGCACGTGACGCGGGCTTGCGCCGCTGCGAATTTTCGCCCGTATGCGTTTTTCCAAATCCTCGTCGAGTAGCACGCCGGCTGCCAGGCGCACGAACAGCACGACCCGCACGTCATTGTCGAAGTCCTGGCCGATGCACAGCGCCTCCAGGATTTCCGGCATCTGTTCAACCTGATTGTAGATCTCCGCCGTGCCGATGCGCACACCGCCCGGATTGAGCGTGGCGTCGGAGCGGCCATGGATGATCAGGCCGCCATGCTCGGTCCATTCGGCGAAATCGCCATGGCACCAGACATTGTCGAAACGCTCGAAATAAGCCGCCCGGTACTTCTTGCCCTCGGGGTCGTTCCAGAAGCCGATCGGCATTGCCGGAAACGCCTTGGTGCAAACCAGTTCACCCTTCTCCTGCCGGACTGGCCTGCCGTCATCATCCCAGACATCAACGGCAAGGCCGAGGCCGGGACCCTGGATCTCGCCGGTCCAGACCGGCTGCGTCGGCACGCCGAGCACGAAGCAGGAGACGATGTCGGTGCCGCCGGAGACCGAGGCCAGATGTACGTCCTTCTTGATGCCGTCATAGACGAAGCGGAAATCCTCCGGCGACAGCGGCGAGCCGGTGGAGGAAATCGCCCGCACATCAGAGAGATCATGCGTGCGGATCGGCTTGAGACCGGCCTTGCGCACGGAATCGATGAATTTGGCCGAGGTGCCGAAAAAGGTCATCTTCTCGGTATCGGCGAAGTCGAACAGCACATTGCCGTCGGGGTAGAAGGGCGAGCCGTCGTAGAGCAGCAGGGTCGCGCCCGAAGCGAAGCCCGACACCAGCCAGTTCCACATCATCCAGCCGCAGGTGGTGAAGTAGAAGAAGCGGTCGCCGTCTATGAGACCGGCATGCAGCCGATGCTCCTTGACGTGCTGGATCAGCGTGCCGCCAGCCGAATGGACAATGCATTTGGGAATGCCGGTCGTTCCCGACGAGAACAGGATGTAGAGCGGATGCGAAAACGGCAGTCGTTCGAAGGTGACGAGTTTGACGGCGAAGGGCGATAGCGCCTCTTCCAGTGCCGACGCCCTGTCGATGGTCCCGGCGACATCGCTTGAGGTGCCCAGATAGTCGACGACCAAGATCTTGCGGACGGTCGAGAGCTTGGCCGCAACCGCGGCGATCTTGTCGGCGACCTCGATCGCCTTGCCATTGTACCAGTAGCCGTCGGGCGCGATGAAGACGACAGGCTCGATCTGGCCGAACCTGTCGAGCACGCCCTGCTCGCCGAAATCCGGAGAGCAGGACGACCAGACGGCACCGATCGAGGCGGCGGCCAGCATGGCGGCAACCGTCTCCGGCATATTGGGCATCATCGCCGCGATGCGATCGCCCTTCTTCACCTTGAGCGACAGGAAAAGCTGCTGCAGCCGCGACGTCAGCGCGTGCAATTCGTTCCAGGACAGCCGGCGCTCGACCTTGTCTTCGCCGCGAAACACGATTGCGTCGCCTGAGCCGGTCTTCTTCAGGAGATTCTCGGCGAAATTCAGTGTCGCATCGGGAAAGAAAGAGGCGCCCGGCATTCTGTCGCCGTCGGCCAGCAGGTTATCGCCCTTGTCGCCGACAATGCCGCAGAAATCCCAGACCAGGCTCCAGAACCCCTCGCGGTCCTCGACCGACCAGGTGTGAAGCTGCGAATATGAAGAAAACGCTACGCCGGCTTTCAATTCGGCGGCCTTCGTGAAAGCGGTCAAGGGTGCTGCGTCAATCTGGTCTTGCGTCGGGGTCCAGAGCGGTTCTTCGGCAGCCATGATCGTTCCTCCACGGTCGCCATCGGTTATGCATATCGCAGCGCAGCAGAGCAAGATTTTGTTCGGTCAATGCGGCCAGATGTGCGCAAATGCCATCGCCGGGCCATAAAGACTTGAAATGCCTCAGCCCTAAGTCGTAGTGACGACTTGAAGTCGTGGTGACGACTGGGGTTGTTACACCCGTCGGGCGGATTTGTCGGAATGGAAGCATACGGGGCGATATGCCATCATCTTTGATCCGGCGCGGAATATGGGCGATCGGCGCTGCCGGTATCGTCATCGCGCTGGTCGTTGCCGCCCTGCCGCTGATCGCCTCCACCCGTATCGTGCGCGACCGCATCGCCTGGGAAATGAGTGCATGGAGCGGCTTCCGGGTCGCCATCCAGGGCTCGCCACGCATCGAAGTCTGGCCGACATTCCGTGCGATCCTGACCGATGTGACGCTTTCGCAATGGACCGACACCGAGGCGCCGCCGGTCGTCGAGGCCGAACGGGTCGAGGTCGATCTTTCCGCCATGGCGGCCCTGCGCGGCGATGTCGTGTTTTCGACGGCGCGGCTGGTGCGGCCGACGATCCGCGTCCAGCGCACGCCAACCGGCCTCTTCCTGCCCGCCGTGCCGACCGGCGGACGCATCACGCGCTCCATCGACGCGGCGCGCGGCGTGGTCAATGCCGACCCCGCCAAGCCGGACCTCGACAAGTTGCCTACCGATACCTTCGGCACGGTCGAGTTCCGCGACGGCCGCATGGTGGCGTCCATCGCCGGCAAGGACGTCGAGATCCTGAGCAGTTTGACCGGCCAAGCAAATTGGGCGGCGATGAACAGCAATGCGACGCTGTCGGCAACCGGGATCTGGCGCGGCGAAAGCGTCGCGCTGGACGTCGCTTCGGCGAAACCGCTCGTTCTGTTTGCCGGCGGCACGGCGCCACTTACGCTGTCCTTCAAGGCGGCACCAGCCACCTTCTCGTTCGACGGCACGGCCAGCATGTCCGAAAATGTCTATTTCGACGGCCAGGCGAAATTCGCGGCACCCTCGCTGCGGCGCGTCCTCGAATGGTCTGAGGCCGGCATCGCTCCAAGTGCCGCGATCGGCTCGGTCAGCATTTCGAGCAAGATCACGGCGACGGGCGGGCGCGTCAAGTTCGACAACACCGCGATTGCGCTGGACAACAATCCGGGAATGGGAGCGCTGGACCTCTCGCTTGGCGAGGCGCAACCGGTGATCTCCGGAACGCTCGCCTTCGACACGCTCGACCTCAGATCGTTCCTGTCTGCCTTTACCCCGCTGGCACCGACCGGAGGGGCGGGACCCGGCGAAATCGACACAAGTTTCGCCGACAAGATCAACCTCGATCTCAGGCTGTCGGCAGCGCACGCCACGGCCGGACCCATCCAGCTTGCCGATGTCGCCGCCACTGCCCAGGTCAAGGATGGTCTTTCCGTCTTCGACATCTCCGATGCCTCGGCCTTCGGCGGCAACATCCAGACCAGCCTTCGCTTCGACCGCAAGCCGGAAGGCTCGCAGGTCGAAATACGGCTTCTGGCGTCCGACATCGACGGTGGTGCTTTCGCGACGGCGGCGGGGATGACGCGCCTGGTGCCGGTCGGCACGGGCACCGTCTCGGTGATCCTCAAGGGACCGGGCAGAACCTGGGACTCCATCTTTGACAATGCCGACGGCTCGGTCTCGGCGACCTTCGGGCCAGGTGCGTTGAGCAAGCTCAACCTGCCGGCCTTCCTCAAACATACCGAACAAGGCGGCTTCTTCGCGCTTGACGACGTCTCCGACGGAACGCTGCAGATCGACGGCGCCGAGATCAAGGCCAGCATTTCGAAGGGCGTGGCACGGATCGACAAGGCCGAGGCCAATTCGGCGAAGTACAAGATCTGGCTGTCCGGTATCGCGTCCTACGCCGGCCGCGGGCTAGCCCTGTCCGGCGGTGTCATTCAGCCGGACCAGGCGGCAACGCAGACCAATGGCCAGCAAGGCCCCAACCAGTCATCGTTTTTCGTCGGCGGGACCTGGAGCACGCCGTTCATTTCCCCGATCAGCCGCGGCGTTTCGGGGGAATAGGCCGCCGCGCCTTCTATCCTTCAGCCACGCTGTGCGGCCTGCTCGTCGAGCTGGCGCTGCACCTCGCGCCGCTTGTTGGCGAGCGAGGCGATGATGACGCCAATCGCGACAACGGCGATCAGGATGGTGCAGGCGGCGTTGATCTCCGGCGTCACGCCGAGGCGAACCTGGCTGTAGATCTTCATCGGCAGCGTGGTGGCGCCCGGCCCGGACGTGAAGCTGGCAATGACCAGATCGTCGAGCGAAAGCGTAAAAGCAAGCATCCAGCCGGAGACGATCGCCGGCATGATGACCGGCAGCGTGATCTGGAAGAAGGTCTTCACCGGCGTTGCGCCAAGATCCATCGCGGCTTCTTCCAGCGAGCGGTCGAAGGTGATGAGGCGCGACTGCACGACGACGGCGACGAAGCACATGGTCAGCGTGATGTGGGCAAGCGTCACGGTGAGGAAGCCGCGGTCGAGGCCGACGGCGACGAAGAGCAGCAGCAGCGACAGGCCGGTGATGACTTCCGGCATGACCAGCGGCGCAAAGACCATGCCGGAGAACAGCACCCTGCCCTTGAAGCGCGTGTAGCGGGTCAAGGCGAGTGCCGCCAGCGTGCCGAGAACGGTCGCTGCCGTGGCTGAGATCAGGCCAACACGCGCCGTCACCCAGGTCGCGTCCATGAGGCCCTGATTGTGGAACAGCGAGACATACCATTTGGTCGAGAAACCGCCCCAGACAGTGACCAGTTTCGACTCGTTGAACGAGAAGACGATGAGCAGCACGATCGGCAAATAGAGAAAGGCAAAGCCAAGCACGATCGAGGTGATGTTGAAGCGGCTCCAGGTGGTGTTCATGATCTCACCTGTCCATTTCCTGAGCGCGCGCCTGAGCCCGCTGGAAGAGCATGATCGGCACGATCAGCAGCAACAGCAGGATGACCGCGACGGCCGACGATACTGGCCAGTCGCGATTGGCGAAGAACTCGTTCCACAGCGTCTTGCCGATCATCAGCGTCTGCGAACCGCCGAGCAGATCGGGAATGACGAATTCTCCGACGGCCGGGATGAACACCAGCAGACAGCCGGCGATGACGCCGGGCAGCGACAGCGGGAAGGTGATCTTCCAGAACGCGCTGATCGGCGGACAGCCGAGATCCTTGGCCGCTTCGATCAGCGAATAATCCATCTTCTCGAGCGCGGAATAAAGCGGCAGCACCATGAATGGCAGGTAGGAATAGACGATGCCGATGAAGATCGCCGTATAGGTGTTAAGGATGATCAGCGGCTGGTGGATGATGCCGGTGGCGAGCAGCAGCTGATTGAGCAGCCCCTCGGGCTTGAGGATGCCGATCCAGGCGTAGACGCGGATCAGGAACGAGGTCCAGAACGGCAGGATCACCAGCATCAGCAAGGTCGGGCGGATCGTCGCCGGCGCGCGCGCCATGCCGTAGGCAATGGGGTAGCCGACGAGCAATGTCAGGACCGTCGAGATAGCGGCGATAATGACGCTCGTCACATAGGCGTTGAAGTAGAGCGCGTCCTGCGTCAGCCAGGTGTAATTGTCGAGGCTGAGTTGTTTCAGCTGATCCAGAAATCCGGAAATGCCGCCGCTGAAATCGAGTGCCGGCGTATAGGGCGGAATGGCGATCGCCGTCTGCGACAGCGAAATCTTGAAGACGATGACGAACGGAATGAGGAAGAAGAACAGCAGCCAGACATAAGGGATGATGATGACCAAGCGGCCAACGAAAGCATTGCCCAGCCTGGCGAGGACGGATTTGCCCGCATTGGTTGCCGGAGTTGCTGATTGAGTGGTGACGGCAGCGCTCGACATGGTCGCCCCTACCGAGTCAGCACGACGCCGGCGTCGGGCCGGAAGGAGACCCAGGCGCGGTCGTTCCAGCTCAACGGATCCTCGGTGATGCGGGCCGCGTTCATGGTGCTCGCCCGCACCACCTGCCCGTCGTCCAGCCTGACGTGATAGACGGTCATGTCGCCGAGATAGGCGATGTCGTAGACCTCGCCCTCGATGGCGTTGACCGCCTCGGCCGGCTTCTTCGACGACACCTTGATCTTTTCCGGCCTGATGGCGAAGGTGACGGCCGTTCCGGCGCCGGCGGTGCCGGCATTGTCGGTGCGGATGGTGATGCCGTTGCCGGCATCGATGCTGGCGCTGCCGGCTTCGCCCCGCGCGATCTTGCCTTCGAACATGTTCACATTGCCGACGAAACCGGCGACGAAGCGAGACCCTGGCGCCTCGTAAACTTCGGCCGGCGTTGCCACCTGCATCACTTCGCCCTTGTCGATGATGGCGATGCGATCGGCCATCGTCATCGCCTCCTCCTGGTCGTGGGTGACGACGACGAAGGTCAGGCCGAGGTTCTGCTGCAGGTCCATCAGTTCGAACTGCGTCTCTTCGCGCAGCTTCTTGTCGAGAGCGCCAAGTGGCTCGTCGAGCAGCAGCACCTTCGGCCGCTTGGCAACCGAGCGGGCGAGCGCAACGCGCTGGCGCTGGCCGCCGGACAACTGATGAGGCTTGCGCTTGGCGAATTGCTCTAGCTTGACCAGTTTCAGCATCTCGGCAACGCGCGACGCGATCTCGGGCTTCGGCATGCCGTCCTGCTTGAGGCCGAAGGCAATGTTGTTCTCGACCGTCATGTGCGGGAACAGCGCATAGGACTGGAACATCATGTTGACCGGCCGCCGGTAGGGCGGGATGCCGCGCAAATCCTGGCCGTCGAGCAGGATGCGGCCGGCTGTCGGCTCCTCGAAACCGGCGAGCATCCTGAGCAGCGTCGACTTTCCGCAGCCCGACGCGCCGAGCAGAGCGAAGAACTCGCGCTCGAAGATGGTCAGCGACAGATTGTTGACGGCGGTGAAGTCACCGAATTTCTTGGTGACGTTGTCGAACTGGATGTATGGCTTGGCGTTCGGGTCGTTCCACGGCGCAAAATCCCTGCGGATGCTGCCAAGCGATTTCATGTCCCACTCCGTCCTGATTTTCTTGCTTCTTGCCCCAGAAAAATGGTCCCGGCAGTTGGCTGCCGGGACCATTCAGATTGCTTACTGGCCAGTAACGATCTTGGTCCAAGTGCGCGTGATAATACGCTGGGTCTTGGGATCGTATGGCGAGACGGTGTAGAGCTTCTTTATCGTCTCGGCATCGGGATAAACCGAAGGGTCCTCCAACAGCGCCTTGTCGACGAATTGCTGCGAAGCCTTGTTGCCGTTTGCGTAGAGCACGTAGTTCGACGACTTGGCGATAACTTCCGGCTTCATCATGTAATTGATGAACTCGAGCGCCTCGGCGACATGCGGCGCATCGGCAGGGATCGCCATCTGGTCGAACCACATTTGGGCGCCCTCCTTCGGCACGGAATAGCCGATCTCGACGCCCTGCTTGGCCTCGACCGCGCGGTTGCGGGCCTGGAAAACGTCACCCGACCAGCCGACCGCCAGGCAGATATCGCCGTTGGCGAGCGCGTTGATGTATTCGGAGGAGTGGAACTTTCGGATATAAGGCCGGACCTTGAGCAAAGTCTCCTCGGCCTTGGCGATATCGTCTGGTGACGTACTGTTTGGGTCGAGGCCGAGATATTTCAGTGCCGCCGGGATGATGTCGGCCGGGGAGTCCAGCACATACACGCCGCAGTCCTTCAATTTGGCCAGGCTGTCGGGATTGAAGAAGACATCCCAGCTGTCGACCTTGTCGGTGCCGAGTGCCGCCTGCACCTTCTTGATGTTGTAGCCGATGCCAACCGTGCCCCACATGTAGTTGACCGAGTATTCGTTGCCGGGGTCATACTTGGCGGTTCGCTCGGTAACCGTGTCCCACATGTTGGAAATGTTGGGCAGTTTCGACTTGTCGAGCTTCTGGAACACGCCGGCCTGGATTTGACGCGCAAGGAAATTGCCGCTGGGCACGACGACGTCATAGCCGCTGCCGCCGGCAAGCAGCTTGGTTTCCAGGATTTCGTTGGAATCGAAGGTGTCATAGACGACCTTGATGCCGGTTTCCTTGGTGAAATCGTCGATGATCGAACTGTCGATGTAGTCCGACCAGTTGAAGACGTTGACGACACGGTCTTCGGCGTGACCGCCGACGGTGAAAAGCGTCAGAAATGCCGAGGTTGCCGAAAGCAAGAGCGCTTTGCGGATCATGCTATTCTCCTTTTGTGAGTGTTCCTTCACCGGCTCGTCGCGATATCAGCGCGGCCGGCATTTTCTTCAGACTATTGAGCTTTCCAGGGGGCGACAAGCGCGAACTGCCGACACCATGCAAGCGGTTCGATGAGCGGCAAGAGATGACTCTATGTCCCTTGGGCGGCCTTGGAGGCATGCCGATGCCGTCGGAGGCTTTCGCCGTGGCGCGGGCAGAGATACGACGATATGGTCCGGTCACGATCTGACCGGCTGGGAGACTTGGCAAGATACGCCTGTCTTGTTGTTGCCGTATTCCCAGCCTGCCCGCGCTGCAGCGACATTGTCAATGGCAAAGCTGCGCGCCTCTTCAATTAGGCGACGGCACCCCGGTGACCCCTGCGCGTTCGGGCCGTGTCTGGCGCTTGAACTCAAGCCCGATATGGACGAGCAGCGCCGTGACCACCACCGCGCCGCCGATGATGGTGCGCCCGGACGGCACCTCGGAATGGATGAGCCAGACCCATATCGGACCGAGGATCGGCTCGAACGTGCCGAGCAGTGCTGCTATTGCCGCCGGGATCAACCGCGCGCCGGTGGCGAAGAAGGCGAGGCCGAGACCAAGATTGACCACGCCGAAGAAAAACAGAAAGCTCATGTCACCGGCCGAAACAATGAAAGTCGATGCCTGCGAGGCGGCGAAGCCGGCCGCGAGCAAGGTGCCGAGGCAGGTCGCCGGCGTCATACGCACGCCGGAAAACCGCCGGGTGATGACGGTGGCGACCGAGAACATGACCGCGATCAAAAGCGCCAGCCCGTCGCCAATCGGCGAGACGGCGCCATCGAGCGATTCCGACACCATGATGGCGACGCCGGCAATGACGGCGGCAATCGCCACCCAGGTCGCGACACCAACCCTTTCGCGAAACAACGCCCAGGCAAACAGCGCCGCCAGCAGCGGCACGCCTGCCTGCATCAACAGGATGTTGGCGACGGTGGTGTAGGCAAGTGCCACGACGAAGGCGGTCGATGCGGTGGCAAAGCAGATCCCGACGGCAAGGCCGGGCAGACCCATGTCGCGGAACATTTTCAACATGCCGCGCCAGCCGTCCCGCCAGACCATGAAGCAGATCAGGAAGGCGGCGGCCCATATGGAGCGCCAGAACACCACGGTCCAGCTGTCGCCAACGGTGATAAAGCGGGCGATGGTGCCGCCAAAACTCCACATCAGCGCCGACAGGAAAACCAACAGCATGCCGACGCGTTCCTCGCGCGGCGAGATGGTCGATAGAACAACGCTCGGCGATGATGCGGTGTCGGTCATGGCTTCCACTGTCAGCGTTTTCGGCGCTGCACGATGCGCAACGGGCGACAGAAACGTGCCGTTTTCGCCTAATGCATCGGCAACGGCCGGGCGTGATCCAGCTTCACGTTCCGCTTTGGCGCAGTGGTCCGGCGCCTGGACCAAATGGCCTGCTGGGTTGGCTGATCATCCCCACCTAGGAGGAGGCGTTCCTGTTGCCCCGAATGAGCCGCCAAAGGCCGGCCAACGGAACCAGCAGGATCAGTCCGAATTTCTTCAAGGCGATGAGCGCCACCGCCAGAAGACCAGCCTTTGCCGCCAATTTCCCGGCGATGAGGCCGCCAATCCCAACCGCAGCGACCGTGTCGGTGCCGGGCAGGAAATCCGTGTATTTCTTGCCCGCGCTGAAGCCCGCCAGGCCTAGCACTTCATCCAGGCTCTGCTTTATCTCCGGCAACTGCTCGACATTGGCGATGTAACTCATCACGAAGACGCCCTCCCTGCCAAGGAAACGGACATCGTAGTTGAGCGTGTGGATGGCGTCGTTTCCGAACTGGAGCTCCTTGGCCCAATGCAGACGCTTATTGACGGCATCATAGACTGGCGGCGAAGCCCAACCGATCAACGTGATGGGCGGAAAACCGTCCTTCACCCGTTGATCGTTGCCCGACAAAGTATCGGCCTTCATGCTGCTCAACAGTTCGCTGTAATTGATGGAGGCAGCGTCGCCGTCATCGACATAACCGATCTTTTCCCAGCGCAGCTCTATGCCCCAATTGTTGTCGGCGATGGGGTCATAATTGCTCGGGAAGATCATGCCGATTGCGTCGGAACCGGCGTCGGGTGGGTTACCCCAAGCCTCGGTCAGGACCGAGACGGCGTCCTTCTTATCCAGAAAGTAGAACTTGCCCTTGAGATCGAGGTGAATGCCTTCGGCGAGGTCTATCGGTCCGGTCTTTGGATCTATCTTGTCCAGGAATGCCTTGCCGGCATCATTGTACTGTTTGTAGGAACTGAAGAAATCCGAGGATTTTTCTGCATATGCAGATGAAGCTGAGAGGGCAAATGTCAGCCCAATCCAAAAAACCGTCCTGCCCATCGCCGCCCCCCAGCCTTGCGCAATTCGTTTTTGATATCCCGTTGTCATTTCCAAATCAATATTTCGATCGACAATACTTTACGGCGAAGCTTGGCAGCTTCTTCCGCAAAGCCGGATGACCTTCCTTGCAAGCTCGCGCCGCTACTGAAAATCGAAGGCACTCAAGCCCGTCACCATCTCGTCGAGGCCGAGCGGGCGCGTCACCGGCGGTTCGGCGCGTGCCAGGCAGCCGACGCGTTCGCAAAGCCGGCAGGCAGGCCCGACCGGCGTCGCCGCGACGGTGCCGGCCTTCGTCGCGGCTGTCGCGCCGGGAAGGGCCGCACCATAGATGATGTCGTCACGAAAGCCGATGTCGCAACCAAGCAGCAGCGCGGTGCGGCGCGGGCGTTCCGAGAACGCGCCTTGCGGTCCTTCCAGCGTGCGGGCGATGCATAGAAACTCGGCGCCATCGGGCATTTCGACCGCCTCGACGAATATCTGGCCGGGCTGCGTGAAAGCGGCATGCACGGGCAGCTTGGGGCAGCCACCGCCGAAGCGGCTTTGCGGAAAGCCCTGGCTGCCGGCCTTGCGGAAGCGATTGCCGGCATTGTCGACCTCCAGCATGAAGAACGGCACGCCCGAGGCACCCTGCCGCTGCAGCATGGTCAGCCGGTTCGCCGCCTGCTCGAAGGAGACACCGAAGCGCGAACGCAGGACGTCGATGTCATAGCGGGCGCGCACGGCAGCCGCGTGAAAGGCCTGGTAGGGCATCATCAGCGCATGCGCCGCATAGCGGCCGAGTTCGAAGCGGGCGAGCCGGCGGGCCTCGTCGGTGGTCAGCTTGAGCGCCTGGATCTCGCCGGCGACCGCGACCGTCATGCGGATCAGGCAAGCCTCCATCGCCACTTCGCGCAATTGATCGAAGGGCGACAGGCGTTCGGACAGGAACAGGCGCTGCGAGTGGCGATCATAGCGGCGGCGCCAGTTCGGCATGGTGGCGACCGGCAGCACCTTGACCACGATGCCGTATTCACGCTTCAGCCAGGCCTTCAGCGCGCCAAACAAATCGTCGCCCGGATCGAGCACCGCGGTGAACGCCGCGGCCTCCTCCTCGAGGGCTGCGAAATGGTTCGGCCGGCGCTCGAAAATCTCGTGCACCTCGTCGATCGGCAGTCGGGCGCCGGAAAGCGCGGTCGCCCGACCTTCACGCGCCAAGAGCTCGTTGAGATCGGACAGCCGCTCGGCCTGCTCGCGATAGGCGCGGAACAGTTTTATCACCGCCGCGGACGCGTTGGGCGCTGCCTCGGCAAGCTCGATCAGTTCCTGATCTCCCGGCAACTCGCCGATCAGCAGGGGATCGGTGAACACTTCCTTCAAGGCGGCGACAGATCCCCTTGCCTCGCCCTGCAGCTCGTGCGGATCGACCTTGTAGACGGACGCCAGCTTCAGGATCAGTTGCACCGTCAGCGGCCGCTGGTTGCGCTCGATCAGGTTGAGGTAGGACGGCGATATGCCGAGGCCCTCGGCCATCGCCGCCTGGGTCAGGCCCTTGGCGTTGCGGATGCGGCGGATGCGCGGTCCGGCAAATATTTTCTGGTCAGCCATCGACTGTCCTTGACAGAAATTTACACAAACTTCGCGGGCAACATGGCTGCGTCGCCCTTTACAAACATGACAAATTTACAATGCGCTCCTGTCAAAGGCAACACAGGTTTTCTCTTATATCTAGGCGATTTTCTAGATTTTCGTGGCTCATTTCGCGCAGAAATGTAAATCCAGTTATATCGAACTGCCCCCACATGGTTGGCGTCTTGATATAGCGCAGCAAGCCTTCGGAGTGATCCATGACTGATTTTTACAACCTTGTCCCATCGGCGCCGGAAGGTCGCTTCTACGGCATTGAACGACCCTATTCGGCAGAGGATGTGAAGCGGCTGCGCGGTTCGGTGCAGATCCGCCAGAGCCTTGCCGAAATGGGCGCCAACCGGCTGTGGAAGCTCATCCACGAGGAGGACTTCGTCAATGCGCTCGGCGCCATGTCCGGCAACCAGGCGATGCAGCAGGTGCGCGCCGGGCTGAAGGCGATCTATCTGTCGGGCTGGCAGGTCGCGGCCGACGCCAACACCGCGTCTGCGATGTATCCGGACCAGTCGCTCTATCCGGCCAATGCGGCGCCGGAACTGGTCAAGCGCATCAACCGCACGCTGCAGCGCGCCGACCAGATCGAGACATCCGAAGGCAACGGGCTTTCGGTCGAGACATGGTTCGCACCGATCGTCGCCGACGCGGAAGCGGGTTTCGGCGGACCGCTCAACGCCTTCGAGATCATGAAGGCCTTCATCGAGGCGGGCGCCGCCGGCGTCCACTACGAGGATCAGTTGGCGTCGGAAAAGAAATGCGGCCATCTCGGCGGCAAGGTGCTGATCCCGACGGCGGCGCATATCCGCAACCTCAATGCAGCGCGTCTGGCGGCGGACGTGATGGGCACGCCGACCCTGGTCGTCGCGCGCACCGATGCGGAAGCCGCAAAGCTGCTTACCTCCGACATCGACGAACGCGACCAGCCTTTCGTCGACTACGACGCCGGGCGCACGGTGGAGGGTTTCTATCATGTCAGGAACGGCATAGAGCCCTGCATCGCCCGCGCCATTGCCTATGCGCCTTACGCGGATCTGATCTGGTGCGAGACTTCGAAGCCCGACCTGGCGCAGGCCAAGAAATTCGCCGAAGGCGTGCGCAAGCATCACCCCGACAAGCTGCTCGCCTACAATTGCTCGCCGTCGTTCAACTGGAAGAAGAACCTCGACGACGCGACGATTGCCAAGTTCCAGAAAGAGCTCGGCGCGATGGGCTACAAGTTCCAGTTCATCACGCTGGCGGGCTTCCACCAGCTCAACTATGGCATGTTCGAACTGGCTCGCGGCTACAAGGCGCGGCAGATGGCGGCCTATTCCGAGTTGCAGGAAGCAGAGTTCGCGGCCGAGGCCAATGGCTACACCGCGACCAAGCATCAGCGCGAGGTCGGCACCGGTTATTTCGACGCCGTGTCGATGGCGATCACCGGTGGCCAGTCGTCGACCACCGCCATGCATGAATCGACGGAGCACGCGCAGTTCAAACCGGCCGCCGAATAGCGAGCCGCAAAGTACAAAAGTACAGAGGAAACGCCCAACAGGGCCTGGGACACAAGGAGAAGACCAATGGCATCGATAAGCCGTGTCAAGGAACGCGCCGAGGAACAGTCCACGACGATGAGCGTCGACCAGCAGGCGACGATCCGCATGCTGGCCAACGACCTGCACCGCCTCAACCAGTCGGTGATGAAGGCGGTCGAGGCAGGCGTCTCGGTGGAGCTCGTGCGCTCGGCACGCCATCATGGCGGCGACGGCAACTGGGGCGATCTGCTGATCCCGGTGATCGTCACGCAGCAGAGCCACGGCTGACCTTAATCCGCACAACCGATCTTTCGCCTGCGCAGCCTCTGCGCAGGTGAATTTTCTTTTTATGAAATGCAGTATGGACAGTTCAGTACAGTAGCGTTGCTTGAAATTCATTGCTCCTGAGGATGATTTCCGGGTCTTTTATTTCAACTTGACATGGCGACCGATCTCACGCCAATTGCGCTCCGGATTCAACTCTGCATTGAAATGGGGGCGAGCTTCTTGGCCGACTTGTGTGCCCAGTGAATCGCGAAGGCGAGTCTCCAAGACACCTGAATTGGGTGACCCGCGACTCAACCACCGAGGCGATCCGTGATCCATCGCAAGTGCTTGTCGTCGGCAAATCGCCGATCAATCGGGTGGTGATTTCGAAGATTGTCGAGCGGTCCGGGCTCAAGCCAATCTCGGAATCTCCCGACACGGCGGCAAGGATCTTGCGGTCTCTCATTCCCGGTGCGGTTGTCCTTGACGGCGGCGCCGATAACAAGGACTGCGACAATCTGATGTCCAGCATCGACGCGTTGCGGCGGATTTCGGGCAAATCGTTGCCACCGGTGATCCTGCTTTCAACCAAGAATGGCACGCCGGAGAGCCTGGGCCTGTCTAGTGTCATCGACGTGGTGGTCGCCAAGCCGATCACGCCCGAACGGCTGCAGCCGGTGATCGACCGCCTGCTCAATCGTTAGAGCAATTGCAGAATACCTGCGTAACGGTTTTCCCAGGAAAGCGCTTTCCCTCGGGAATTGCGCAGAAATGGCTGAGCCTGCGATCAGCCTGCGTTCACGATGCCTTCAACCAATCCGGGCAGTTGTCCCAGATCGACTATCTGGCGGAACCTCGATTCGGCTACCGGAGCCTCGACATGCTCCAGCACCCAGGTCAGTTCATGCGGCACATGGACACCCCAACCGCCCGCCTCGATGGCCGGCACCACGTCCGACTTCAGCGAGTTGCCGACCATCATGCTTTTGGCCGGGCCATCGCCGTGGCGGCTGAAGAGCCTGCTATAGGTGGCGGCATTCTTTTCGCTGACGATCTCGACCGCGTCGAACAGGTCGCCCAGGCCCGACCCAGCCAGCTTACGCTCCTGATCGAAGAGGTCGCCCTTGGTGATCAGCACGAGGCGAAATGTGCCGGCTAGCTTCTCGACCGTTTCGCGCGCATGCGGCAGAGCCTCGATCGGGTGGCTCAGCATCTCGCGGCCGGCATCGAGAATCTCTGCAATGACCGAAGCCGATACGCGGCCTTGCGTGACCTCGATCGCCGTTTCGATCATCGACAGGGTAAATCCCTTGATGCCGAAGCCATAAACAGCAAGATTGCGCCTTTCAGCTTCCAGCAATCGTGCCGAGATGTGCTCCGCTTCGCCATGATCGTCAAGCATGGCGGCAAAGCGCTTCTCCGTCAGGCGGAAGAACTGCTCGTTCTGCCACAGCGTGTCGTCGGCGTCGAAGCCTATGGTCGTCAGTTTGCCGTCGTGCCACATGCAATTTCTCGATTTAGATTGGGGTCTCAATTGGGATTGGTCGGCCGAAGCTAAGCCGATTGGCGTGATTTTCAACCGGGTCGGCCAATGCCCGACGCGGCTCCCCTTCCCTTCCACGGTAGGGCACGGCTATACTCCACAATCCGCAACCCAATCTGGTGATTGATGCCGCCTGCAAAAAAGGAAGTCCGTCCGTCGAGCCGCGGAGGACGCCCACGCACGCCTGCCTTCGTAACAAACCAACGTGGTGTCAAGAACTGGAAGGAAGTCAGCGCCTGGCTGGAATGGCGCGGCATCGAGGACATCGAATGCATCACGCCTGATCAGGCCGGCGTCGCGCGCGGCAAAATGATGCCATCGAAGAAATTCACCTCCAACACCTCGCTGGCGCTGCCGTCGGCTGTCTTCATGACGACGATTTCCGGCGGCTACCCCGAGGATGGCAACGGCTTCCATTACCCGGAAGACGACGGCGACCTCAAACTGATGCCGGACCTGTCGACGCTGACGGTGGTGCCCTGGGAAGAAGACCCGACTGCCGCGGTCATCTGCGACCTCGTCCACCAGGATGGCCGCTCGGTCGAGTTCACGCCACGCAATGTGTTGAAGCGCGTGGTTGCCGCCTATGACAAGCTCGGCCTGAAGCCGGTGGTGGCGCCGGAGATCGAGTTCTATCTGGTGCGCAAGAATCCCGATCCGGACTATCCGCTGACGCCGCCTGTCGGCCGGTCGGGACGCGCGATCGGCGGCGGCGCCGGTTATTCGATCGCCGGCGTCAACGAATTCGACGAACTGATCGACGACATCTACCATTTCTCCGAGGGCCAGGGCCTGGAGATCGATACGCTGATCCACGAGGAAGGTGCCGGTCAGCTCGAGATCAATCTGCGCCATGGCGACCCGATCGAACTGGCGGACCAGGTGTTCATGTTCAAGCGCACTATTCGCGAGGCGGCGCTGAAGCACGAGATCTATGCCACTTTCATGGCCAAACCCATCCAAGGGCAGCCTGGCTCCGCCATGCATATCCATCAGTCGATCATCGACAAGAAGACCGGGCAGAACATCTTTTCGGCTGCTGACGGCTTGGAAACCGAAGACTTCTTCCACTTCATCGGCGGCATGCAGAGGCATGTACCGAACGCGCTGGTGATGTTCGCGCCCTATGTCAATTCCTACCGCCGGCTGACGCAGTCGGCCTCGGCTCCAGTCAACAACAAATGGGGCTATGACAACCGCACCACGGCGTTCCGCGTGCCGCGCTCGGACCCGGCGGCACGGCGCGTCGAAAACCGTATCCCCTCCTCCGATGCCAATCCCTACCTGGCGCTGGCGGCATCGCTCGCCTGCGGGCTGATCGGCATCACCAACAAGATCAAGGCCGAGCCTCCCGTCCTGACCACCGCCAACGCGCACGAGATCGATCTGCCGCGCAGCCTGCTCGAAGCCGTCGACCTGTTCGAAGGCGACGAGGAACTCTGCGCGCTTCTGGGCAAATCCTTCGCAGCGACCTATGCGGCGATCAAGCGGGCGGAATTCGAGACGTTCATGGAAGTGATCAGCCCGTGGGAGCGGGAGTATCTGTTGCTCAATGTTTAGATGGGTAGCGCGAATAGTGAATAGTGAATAGTGAATAGTGAATAGTGAATAGTGAATAGTGAGACAGGCGGCACAGTTTCGATCAACCGTCACTCTTCAGCTCTTTCCTATTCGCTACTCACTACTCACTACTCGCTATTCGCTTACCCACCGCCCCAAATCTCCGAGTCTTCACCACGTCATGTCCTACCAATCCCCGATCTCTCCCGGCCGTTCCTGGTACGAGGATACAGCCGGCCCGAGACCTGAATATCCCGCGCTTGATGGCGACCGGACATGCGATGTCGTCATCATCGGCGGCGGCTTTACCGGGCTGTCGGCGGCGGCGCATCTGGCCAAGGCGGGCACCAATGTCGTGCTGATCGAGGCGCACCGCTTCGGTGACGGCGCCTCGGGGCGCAATGGCGGGCAGCTCGGTACCGGCCAGCGCGCCTGGGCGGAGGATTTGGAAGCCGAATATGGCTTGTCCCGCGTCAAGGCACTGTTCGATCTTGCCGAAGAGGCGAAGGCGCATCTGCTTGAATTCGCCACCACCAACCAGATCGATATCGACTATATGCCGGGACAGCTCTCGGTGGCGCACAAGCCGCGCTATATCGACGACTACAAGGCGCATGCCGAGATCATGGCGAGCCGTTTTTCCTACCCGCATATCTCGTTCATGGATGCCAGGGAGACAGCGGAGCGGCTGGGCTCGACCGCCTATTTCGGCGGCACGCGCGACACAGGCACCGGCCACATCCATCCGATGAAACTGGTGATCGGCACGGCGCGGGTGGCAGCGCAGGCAGGCGCGCAGCTGTTCGAGGGGACGCCATCGACAGGCATCATTTCCAGTGGCGGCAAAGTCAAGGTTTCGACGCCGAGAGGCACGGTGACAGCGCAGAAATGCCTGATCGCGGTCAACGCCTATGGCGGCACGCTCGAGCCGGTGAGTGCGGCGCACATTATGCCGATTGGTTCGTTCATCGGCGCGACGGTGCCTCTGGGCGCAGACTCAGACGTGCTGCCAGGCGGCGAAGCGGTCGACGATTCCCGCTTCGTCGTTCGCTATTTCCGCAAATCGAAGGACGGGCGGCTGCTGTTTGGCGGACGCGAGGTTTATGGCGTCAACGATCCGAAGGATATCCATATCCACATCCGCCGCCAGATCGTCGAACTCTATCCAGCGCTCGGGGATGTCGAGATCACGCATGGCTGGGGCGGCTATGTCGGCATCACAATGCCGAGAAAGCCGTTCGTGCGCGAGGTGATGCCCAATGTGATCTCGGCCGGCGGCTATTCCGGCCACGGCGTCATGCTGTCTAACTTCTTCGGCAAGCTCTATGCCGAAACCGTCGCCGGCAACCGCGACCGGCTGAAGCTGATCGAGGATCTGAAAATCCCGCCCTTTCCCGGCGGCCGGCGCTTCCGCACGCCGCTGCTGTTCCTGGCGCTCAACTGGTTTGCGCTGCGGGACAGGATATAGGCCTGTTCCGTCCCGATGGAATCAGGACCGGACTCCATCTGTCGGCTAGAGCATGATTTTGGCGAAGCCGGATGCCACGGTTCGGAATCATGCTCCAGGCTGGACAGGTTCGCTCTGAGTTCCTGTAATATTGCTGTAATATTTGTTGCCGTAGCGACACATTGCAGAATCCCCGGCAAAGGTGCAGAATCGCCTGGGAAGGCGTAGTGATGCCACAATCACCGGCAAAAGATCCGGGTTGTGGGCGACTGAGGGGGAATTCTGCGGGCTTGCCCGCTCTGGTTTCTTGGGACCGATGCAGATTTGGCGCCAGGTTCTTGGCATTCGATCGAAAGAACATCGGCCCGCTTATGGAGGTGGCAAGAGTGAGAGAGCCCTTCAGTTTCGGTACGCCGGAACGTCGGCGCTTTGCCATGCAGTTCGGATACGACATGCGGCCGTCCTTATGGCAGGAAGTCCGCTCGAACTCGCATCTGGTGATCGCCGCGATCGGCACCGCCGCACTGCTTGGCGTCGCCGCTGTGGCGCTATGGCTGGCATTGCCGGCCAGCGACAGGCAAGCGGCAGCGAGCCCCGAGCAGACCATTCCAACCGTTCCGGTGAAGACGACGAAAATAGCCCCGGTGGGAGCCGCAGTCGCCGCGGCAGCCGTGCCGCAGGCGGCGCGCAAGTCCGACGCGGTTTCACCGACCGTGGCGGCCTCGGAAGCCAACATACCCGCGCTCGCGGCCAATGATCCGCGCTGGACCGGTTCGCAACCGAAGGCTGCATCCGCTTCCGCCTCGACTGCTCCCAGCCAGGTGGCGGCGGACAAGGCACAGGGCAAGCAAGCGACGGCATTCGCGCAGCCAGCAGCCGATACTGATGCTACCGCTGAGCTTGCCAAGGTTGCCGCGCCCACCGCGGCGGCGAGCAGCCGTCCCGATGGCGCGCAAACCGCCGCCATCCCCGAGGTGCAGCCGCAGGTGCCGACGCAACAGCCCGCGGCCGCGGAAGGCGACGGCGGCCAGGCCAAGGCGAAGTCACGGAAGGTTGCTGCCGCTGGAACAGGGCGTATCTTGAGGACCGTGACCATGCGGAGCGGTCCGAAGAAGAATGCCGCCGCCATCGGCACGGTGCCAGCCAGAACCTCGGTTGAGGTGATGAGCTGCAAGCAATGGTGCCAGATCACCTACAACGGCAAGACCGGCTGGATCTACAAAAGCTACATCAAGACCGGCGCCTGACGCCCCCCAATGGCCCCCATGGTGGCGCATGCCTGTTTTGGCGCCTGTCGTTCCCCCAAAACCGCTGGGCACTTTTGGGCGACATACATAAGGCTTTCAGATGCAACGGCCGCCGTCGACCTCCAGCGCCACACCGGTGATGAAGGCGGCTTCGTCCGAGGCCAGCCAGAGCGCGGCGTTGGCGATGTCGAGCGGTGTCGAAAGCCGCCCAAGCGGGATCGATGCCCGGAACTTCTCGCGGATTTCTGGCGTGTCGGCGCCCATGAATTTCTCCAGCATGCCGGTCTCGCCGGCAACCGGGCAGAGGCAGTTGACGCGGATGTTCTTCGGCGCCAGTTCCACCGCCATCGACTTGGTGGCGGTGATCGCCCAGCCTTTCGACGCATTGTACCAGGTGAGGCCGGGCCGCGGCCGCAGACCTGCGGTGGAGGCCGTGGTCAGGATGACGCCGCCACCTTGCCGTTCCATAATCGGCACCACGGCAAGTGCCGCGTGATAGATCGCCTTCATGTTGACCGACGTGATCAAGTCGAAGGTTTGCTCGTCGACATTGAGCATGTCGCCGTTGCGATGGGTGTAACCGGCATTGTTGACCATGATGTCGACGCGGCCGAAGGAGCTCTTGGCGGCATAGATCATCTCATCGAATTCGGAGCGCAGCGAAACATCGGTCTGGGTCCAGATCGCCGCTTTACCGATCTCGCCGGCGACGCGCTCCGCTCCCTTGGCGTTGAGATCGGCGACAACGACCCTGGCGCCCTCCTGCGCAAAGCGCCTGGCGATGCCCTCGCCAAAGCCCGACGCAGCACCGGTGATGACGGCAACCTTGTTTTCCAGACGCATGTTCTTCCCGCTCATGATTGGTAACGATCAACCGCCACGCCAATGGCGCTCATCCGCGCAAAGCCACGGCTTCTGATCGGATTGGTCGAAAGATGTGCGGCCATCGCCGATTTCTCCTTTGGCTTTCGCCTCGATCCCGCTCTATGCTGCAACTGCGAAGGCTTCCGGAGCCGCGCCTGTCGACAAGCCTCCAGGTCATCGGACTGTCAAGGGGCAGGCGCATACACCCAGATGTGACACCATGGCACTGGAAAATTTAAATCGATTAGATTATATCAGCCGCGTACTAGCGACCGGCGTCAAAGCGGACAGACCATGACCAGCCAGATCATCCCCGTCGACCCTTTCGACTTCATCATTTTCGGCGGTACCGGCGATCTGTCGGAGCGCAAGCTTCTGCCGTCGCTCTACTATCGCCAGCGCGACCATCAATTCTCCGAGCCGACGCGCATCATCGGCACCTCGCGCTCGAAAATGAGCGATGAGGAATTCCAGGCCTTCGCCAAACAGGCGATCTCCGAGCACGTCAAACCGACCGACATCGATGCCAAGGAACTGAAGACATTCCTCGCGCGCCTCTCTTATGTCTCCGCCGACGCGACGAGCGGCGCCGGCTTCGACAAATTGAAAAAGGCGATCGGCGACAGCGACCGCATCCGCGCCTTCTACCTGGCGGTGGCGCCGGCGCTGTTCGGCGATATCTCGCACAAGCTGAAAGAGCACAATCTGATCACGCCGAACTCGCGCATCGTGCTGGAAAAGCCGATCGGCCGCGATCTCGATTCGGCACGCAAGCTCAACGACCTGGTCGGCGACGATTTCCACGAAAGCCAGATCTTCCGCATCGACCACTATCTCGGCAAGGAGACGGTGCAGAACCTGATGGCGCTGCGCTTTGCCAATGCGCTCTACGAGCCCTTGTGGAACTCGGCTCATATCGACCATGTGCAGATCACCGTGGCCGAGACCGTGGGGCTGGAGGACCGCGTCACCTATTACGACAAGGCCGGCGCGCTGCGCGACATGGTGCAGAACCACATACTGCAGCTATTGTGCCTCGTCGCCATGGAAGCGCCGTCGTCGATGGATGCCGACGCGGTGCGCGACGAGAAGCTGAAGGTGCTGCGGGCGCTGAAGCGCATCAACGGCAACGAGGCGCCGAAGCACACCGTGCGTGGCCAGTACCGCGCAGGCGCCTCGGCCAGCGGAGCTGTAAAGGGCTATGTCGAGGAGCTTTCCCACGACAGCAACACCGAGACGTTCGTCGCCATCAAGGCCGAGATCGGCACCTGGCGCTGGGCGGGCGTTCCGTTCTACCTCAGGACCGGCAAGCGGCTGGCGACGCGGGTTTCGGAAATCGTCATCGAATTCAAGCCGATCCCGCATTCGATCTTCGGCGATAGCGCGGGGCCGATCTTCGCCAACCAGTTGGTCATCCGGCTGCAGCCGGACGAAGGCGTCAAGCAGTTCATCATGATCAAGGATCCAGGCCCGGGCGGCATGCGGCTGCGCCAGATTTCGCTCGACATGAGCTTCGCGCAATCCTTCGATGGCCGCGCCCCGGACGCTTACGAACGGCTGATCATGGACGTCATCCGTGGCAACCAGACCCTGTTCATGCGCCGTGACGAAGTCGAGGCGGCCTGGAAGTGGATCGACCCGATCCAGAATGCCTGGGAAAGCGCCAGGCAGGAGGCACAGGGCTATACGGCAGGCACTTGGGGTCCGTCGGCCTCGATAGCACTGATCGAACGTGACGGGCGAACATGGCACGAGAGCAATTGAACAGTACCGCCTACAGCTGGAACGGCTTCGCAGGGCGCCAGGATTTGGCGGCCGCCCTTGCCGGCCATATTGCCGGCCGCCTGACCAAGGCAATCGCGGAGCGCGGCACAGGGCTGCTCGCCGTGTCCGGCGGCACCACGCCGGCAAAGTTCTTTGCCGCCCTTTCGGCAATACCGATCGCCTGGGACAAGGTTGTCGTGACCTTGGTCGACGAGCGTTTCGTGCCGGCCTCCTCGCCGCGCTCCAACGCCGGGCTGGTGGCGGCCAATCTCTTGCAGAACGCGGCCAAGGCGGCGCGTTTCGTGCCGCTCTACCACGAAGCCACCAGCATCGAGGATGCGGCCTCATCCGACAACGCAGCGCTGCAGTCGCTGCCCTGGCCGCTCGATGTCGTCGTGCTCGGCATGGGGCCGGACGGCCACACCGCCTCGTTCTTTCCCGATGCCGACGATCTCGCAACGCTGCTCGATCCGGCTTCCGACAGGATCGTGCTGCCGGTTCATGCGGCAAGTGCCGGCGAGCCGCGGCTGACCCTGTCGCTGGCGCGCATCGTTGATGCCGGCTTCATCGCGCTGCACATCGAAGGCGAGGACAAGCGCACCGCCTTCGACGGCGCGTTGGCACCTGGACCGCGAAAGCCAATCCGCGCCGTGCTCGACGCCGCCCATAAGCCCGTAGAGGTTTTCTGGGCGCCCTGATTTGAACTTGCCAAGGGTCCCGGCGGACAGCCGGATTGTGTTCCGGGACCTCGCCTGAAAGGACCGACACCATGACCGCCAGACGCGACATCGAAGCCATCACCGAACGTATCCGCCAGCGTTCAAAGCCGGGCCGCGAGCGCTATCTTAGCCGCATCGCGGAGGCATCGAACCGCACCGCCAACCGGGCCGTGCTGTCATGCGGCAATCTTGCCCACGGCTTTGCGGTGTGCAGCCCTTCGGAAAAGCTGGCGCTGGGTGCGGACAAGGTGCCAAACCTCGGCATCATTACCTCCTACAACGACATGCTGTCCGCGCATCAGCCCTTCGAGACCTTCCCGGCGCTGATCAAGGACGCGGCCCGCGAAGCCGGCGGCATTGCCCAGGTGGCCGGCGGCGTGCCGGCGATGTGCGACGGCGTGACCCAGGGCCAGCCCGGTATGGAGCTGTCGCTGTTTTCGCGCGACGTGATCGCCATGGCCGCGGCGATCGGCCTGTCGCACAACATGTTCGACGCCGCCGTCTATCTCGGCGTCTGCGACAAGATCGTGCCGGGGCTGGTGATAGCCGCCCTCACCTTCGGCCATCTGCCGGCGGTGTTCATTCCGGCCGGACCGATGACGACCGGCCTGCCGAATGACGAAAAGGCCAAGGTCCGCCAGCTCTATGCCGAGGGCAAGGCCGGTCGCGCCGAATTGCTCGAGGCCGAGTCCAAGTCCTACCATGGACCGGGCACCTGCACCTTCTACGGCACGGCGAATTCCAACCAGATGCTGATGGAGATTATGGGCCTGCACACACCAGGCGCTTCCTTCGTCAACCCCGGCACGCCGCTGCGCGAGGCCTTGACGCGCGAGGCAACCAAGCGGGCGCTGGCGATCACCGCGCTCGGCAATGCCTATACGCCTGTCGGCCGGATGATCGACGAGCGCTCGATCGTCAACGGCGTGGTCGGCCTGCACGCGACCGGCGGCTCGACCAATCACACCATTCACCTGATCGCCATGGCGGCGGCGGCCGGCATCGCCATCACCTGGCAGGATATTTCCGACCTTTCGGAGGCGGTGCCGCTGCTGGCGCGGGTTTATCCGAACGGTCTCGCCGACGTGAACCATTTCCATGCCGCCGGCGGGCTCGGCTTCCTGATCCGCGAACTGCTCGATGAAGGCATCCTGCACGAGGATGTGCAGACGGTGTGGGGCGAAGGCCTGCGGCCCTATGCGGTCGAGGCAAAGCTCGGCGCCGACGGCAGTGTGGTGCGCGAGGCATCGCCGCGGACAAGCGGCGACGAGAAGGTGCTGGCGCCGTTCAACAAGGCGTTCCAGGCGACCGGCGGCCTGAAGGTGCTGTCGGGCAATCTCGGCCACGCCGTCATCAAGACTTCCGCCGTGAAGCCGGAGCGGCGCATCATCGAGGCTCCGGCCAGGGTTTTCGACAGCCAGCAAGGGCTGAACGAAGCGTTCAAGGCCGGCACGCTGACCGGCGATTTCATTGCCGTCATCCGCTTCCAGGGGCCGAAAGCCAACGGCATGCCGGAGCTGCACAAGCTGACCACCGTGCTCGGCATCCTGCAGGATCGCGGCCAGCGCGTGGCGCTGGTCACCGACGGGCGCATGTCGGGCGCCTCCGGCAAGGTGCCGGCGGCGATCCATGTGACGCCGGAGGCGGTCGAGGACGGACCGATCGCCAGGATCCATGAAGGCGACATCATCCGGCTCGACGCCGAGACCGGAACGCTGGAAGTGCTGGTGCCGGCCGGGGACTTTGCACTGCGCCGGACAGCGGATGCCGACCTCATCGGCAATGAGTTCGGTTTCGGCCGCGAGCTGTTTGCCGGCTTCCGGCAATTGGTCGGCCGCGCCGACCATGGCGCCAGCGCCTTCGGCAACGCTTGATGGCAGTTTCGCATAGTTCATGAAAAAGGGCGGCGCGTGACAGCCCTTTTCGTTGCCTCCGAGACGGCCACTACGGTGTAACGGTGATCTCGCTCCGTTCGCCGGCTTTGATCGTCACCGGCATTTCCTTGTCATGGCCTGCATCGGACATGTGGCGGACGACCACATAGTCGCCGGCCGGAATGGTCTGCTGCCAGGTGTCGCCATAGTTCAGGCCAAGCGCCTTGCGCTTGCCCTCTATGTCCTTTTTCGACGACAGGATCTCGATCGAGTAAGCACCGGGGGCCGACATGGCCAGAACGCCGGCGTCGAGCGGCACCTTGATGTCCATGACATCACCGACCTTGACGCTGAACGGCTGCTCGACGACCGCAAGATCAAGCGTGGTCAGCGCGACATAATCGTCCGGCGGCAGCCAGAACTTGCTGTCCGGCCCATAGGAATGCTCGACACTGTCGCGCGTGCCGTCGATTTTCTTCTTCGCCTTGACGATCTCGAAGCCGAGGCCGGAACTGTCGGCCTTGTCGCCGCCTGCGACATAGAAGGCGTTGAGCACGGCATGGCCGACGCCGACGATGACGTCCTTCTCGATCGTCTGCCCTGCGGTTAGCTGAATGGTCTCGGTGACGCTGCCGGCGCCGATCTGGACCGTGATTTTCTGTTCGCCCGCCGGCACGATGACCTTGGTGTCGCCATAGTGGGTGGTGCTGCCGCCCGGATAAGCGAAATTGAGGCTGGCTGCGTCGCTGATGTCGGCGCCCTGGCTTGGCCGCGGATGAATGAGAATGGTGCCTGCGTTCAAGGTGAAGAGCGGCTTGTAGACCTGGCCGGCCTCGATCTTGAATTTCTGCTCCACCTTGGCCTCGTCGTCGCGCGCAACGACGACATAGTCGCCCGGCTCGAGATTGCCGTTGTAGGTGCCATATTCGGTGGTGACGGAATCGCCGCGCGAGCCATCGGAATTCGCCTTGTAGATCTCCCAGGCGTTGCCGTCGGTGATCGGCTCGCCACCTTCGGCCATCACCACTGTCGGCTGGAAATTGAAGTCCGGTTTGGCCGGCTCAGGCGCAGGAGCCGGGGCAGGTGCGGGAGCCGGTTCTGGAGCGGGTGCCGGCGCTGGCGCCGCCACGGTCTCGACAAGCGCCTCCTGCAGTGCCTTCTCGTCGGAGGCCTGGATGTACTTGCCGCCGGTGTTGTCGGCGAGGCAGGCGATCTGCTTGCCCTCGTCGGCGGTGAGGCCGAAGCCGACGACATCGGCGGTGAAATCGACGCCGGATGCCTCAAGCTCCTTGCCGAGCGCGCAAGGGTCGCCGCCGCATGTTTCGAGCCCGTCGGTGATAAGCACGACGGTCGCCTTGTCCTCGGTGTATTTCAACGCCTCAGCCGCCTGCTTGACGGCCGCCGTCAGCGGTGTCTTGCCGAGGAATTTCAGGCTGTCGGCGGCGGCCGAGATGGCACTGCCCGAGCCTGCCTGTGGCGGCACGATCAGCTCGATATCCTCGCAGCTACCTTTTTCGCGATGGCCATAGGCCATGAAGCCGATCTCGTCATCGGTGGGGACCGATTGAAGCACTGACCTCAACGATTCACGGGCGATTTCGAGTTTGGGCTTGCCGTCGATCTGCGCCCACATCGAGCCGGAGGCGTCGAGAATGACGATGACCTTGTTTGCGGCGAAGCCGAACGTCGTCATCGACAAAAAGAGGATCGCCGCAGCGACGCCCCGTGCAAGTCCCGCCATCGAAATCTCCTCAAATCCGCCCCTGATCCGGGCGGCAAGCTATTTGACGCCGCGCCGGGACACAAGTCCGGGCGCCCGATGCGTAGGGCTCCGAACCCAGGTTAACAAAGGACCTGACGAGACAGCGTCGGCAGCTTTTTGTGCCGGTAGCTGTTCATGATAGGAATTTTTTCTTGACTCGCTGCCGTCAGCTATGGTACATATTTGCCTATGGTGCTGATTTGCGCCAGTGACCCGCCGCACAGGCGGGTTTTCGTTTGATACTCCGTCAGCCAACGCGCCGGCGAAGAACCCGATGCGCCGGGGCCGAATACCAAACTTTCAACGAAAATCCGGTCAGTAAGTCGTGCGGCGCTCTTCCGAGGGCGGCCTGCCGAATTGCAGCCGGTAGCTCTGGGCGAAGTAGGAATGCGAGGTGAAGCCGGTCGCGATCGCCACGTCGAGGATCGGCATGTTGGTCTGGCGCAGCAATTCGCGCGCCCGCTCCAGCCGCAGCCGCATATAGTAACGGCCGGGCGTGACGCTGAGATGGCGCAGGAACAGGCGCTCGACCTGGCGCACCGACAGGCCTGCGGATTTGGCCAGCTGTACCGCCGACAGCGGCTCGTCGAGATGGTCGGCCATCAGTTCGACGATTCGCCTGAGCTTTTCCGACTTGCCGGTCAGGTCGCGTTCCGGCCCGACACGCTGGCGGTCACCGGCCGAGCGGATGCGTTCGTGCTGGAACTGGTTGGCGACGCCATTGGCGAGGTTCGAGCCGAAATCGCCGCGCACGATCTCCAGCATCAGGTCGATCGAGGTGGTGCCGCCGGCACAGGTGTAACGCTTGCGATCGATCTCGAAGACATTGCCGGTGCAGTTGATGTCGGGGAAGCGTTCGACGAAGCCGGCGCGATTCTCCCAATGGATGGTGCAGCGATAGCCTTCGAGCTGGCCGGCCTCGGCAAGGAGATAAGACCCAACCGAGAGCGCGCCGAGCGCATTGCCGCGCCGGCCCCAGCTGCGCAGTGCCGCCAGCACCTTGCTCTTGCCGGGAAATTCCGTCGTCAGCCCGACCGAGACGAAGAGGATATCGACCGGCGGCAGGTCGGCAACGGCATAATCGATCTTGAGCGGCAGACCATTGGAGGCCATCACAGGATCGCCATCGGCCGACACCGTCGTCCAGCCGTAGAAGTCGCGGCCTAGCAACCGGTTTGCCGACCGGAACGTGTCAATCGCCGCGGCCAGGGAGAACATGGAGAACTTGTCGACCAGCAGGAATGCGAACTGCCGGCCGCCTTGAACGGGGTCCGTCATGGCCGGCCGTTCCAAGGGAATAGTGGGGTTCGGCAAAGCTGCGGCTTTCTGGCGGGTCAGAAGGACGGCCGTTTCAATCCGGCCGCAAGGTAGGCAGAGGCTAATGTATTGGCCATCAGCATGGCAATGGTCATCGGCCCGACACCGCCGGGCACAGGCGTGATGGCGCCGGCGGCCTTGGCCGCTTCGGTATAGGCGACGTCGCCGACGAGGCGGGACTTGCCCTCGCCTTTTTCCGGCGCCGGTATGCGGTTGATGCCGACATCGATGACGGTAGCACCTGGCTTCACCCAATCACCCCTGATCATCTCCGGCCGGCCGACGGCGGCGACAAGAATGTCGGCGGTGCGGGCCAGGGCCGGCAAGTCCTTCGTCCGGCTGTGGGCGATGGTGACGGTGCAATTGGCGGCAAGTAGCAGGTTGGCCATCGGCTTGCCGACGATGTTGGAGCGGCCGACGACGACGGCATTGAGGCCGGACAAATCCTTGCCGCGCACCCGCTCGATCAGGAGCATCGAACCGGCCGGCGTGCAGGGCACGAAGGCTGTCTCGAGTTCGCCGGTGCCGAGCTTGCCGACATTGATGAAATGGAAGCCGTCGACATCCTTTTCCGGCGCTATGGTCTGGATGATCTTGCCGGCGTCGATATGGGCCGGCAGCGGGAGCTGGACCAGGATGCCGTTGATGGCCGGATCGGCGTTGAGGTCGCCGATGATCTCCAGCAATGCCTGTTCGGAGGTTTCGGCGGTCAGCGTGTGCTGGACGGAATGAAAGCCGCATTCCTTGGCGGTGCGCGATTTGGAAGCGACATAGACCTGGCTGGCGGGATCCTCGCCGACGATGACAACGGCAAGACCGGGCTTGGCCTTGCCTTTCGCGACAAGTTCGGCTGTCAGGGTCTTGACCGTCCGCACAACGTCTTCGGCAACGCTCTTGCCATCAATCACTTCGGCCATGGACCACCCTCAACACCAGAATGCCCAAGCGCGTCGCTTCCGGAAGCGACGCGCTTTTCGATCTTTCACAGCGTGGCATTTTCACGAAAATTCCAACACGCAATCCCGCCAAAGCGCCTTCCCATGCCGTTTACGCGAAACCGGCATGTTTTTGCACGGCACATCGAAGAATTTTGTGGCTCAGAAATAACGGCGGCGCGCGCGGCTCTCGGTGAGTTCGCGAACTGCTTCACGAAATTCGCGCAGGCTGGCGCGGATTTCCTCGATTGGCGCTTGCTGCTCGACGTCCTCCACAGCACGCGGCGACTCCGATCGCTGATGAGGCTGAGCCACCTGCCGCGGCGGGATGGGCGGCTGCGAATAAGGAGCGGACGCAGGCTGAGGCAGATATGGCGTCTGCCCGGCATTGGGGGCAGGCAAGGGCTGCTGACGGGGATAGCTGGGCTGCTGAATATAGGCCAGCGGCTGCGCGTAGGGATAGAGTTGCGGACCCGAATGCGGTCGCTGCGGCACCATGGGAGGCGGTGATGGCGGTTGCGCCGTCTGCTGCGCTTGAGAGGCGCGGCCGCCGGGCTGGAAGGGCGGCGGCGAGTAAGCTGCAGCAACCGGCTGCCGAGGCGCGAAGGCCGGTGCCGACTGAGGAAAACCGGGGTACGCCGGATCGGACGTTGGCTTCCTGTTTTCAGCGGAGGCCCACTCACCGCTATCGAAGGGTTGTTCGGAGGACGGCTCGCGGGACACGGCTTTATGCAGCCTCGACAGCAAGGCACCGATCCGGCCGGGACCTTCGGCCGGCGCGACCTCAGCCTGCTGGACAGGCGGTGGCGCGGCCGGCGGTGGCGGCGCTGGCGGGGGTTCCGATGGCTGCGGTGTTGGTGGTTGTGGCGTCGGCGGCGGTGCTGCCCGATACGGCTTGTCCTCGTAAGCCGTACGGCGTTCGTCCGTGCTGGGGCCGCGGCGCGATCGCGAGTTGGCGGTGTCGCGCAGGCTCTCATAGGCGCCACGCATGGCGCCGAGCCCAATGCCGGAGGCAAAGCCCAGCAACAGCCCGGCAAGCGCCACCACGACCCGCGACGGCCCGTTCGACTCAAGCGGCGCGAAGGCCTTCGAGATCACGTTGATGTTGGCGGTGTTGATGTCCTTCTGCTCGCCGGTCTCCTTGGCGCGCAGCAGGAACTGTTCGTAGACGGAACGCTTGGCGGCCGCCTCGCGCTCCAGTTCGCGCATCGACACCAGATCGCTGTTGACGTCGCCGCTGCGAACCTTCAGCTGCGCCAGCCGAGAGGCGAGATCCTGTTCCAGCTGGACCGCGCGCTTGAGGTCGACCTGCAGCGACGAGCCTATGCGGCGCAGCTCGGCGGCGATGCGGTCGCGTGCGCCGTCAATCTGTGCATTGAGTGCCTGGAGTTCGGGGTGACGCGGCCCGAACCGGATGGCGGCGCGGTCAGCCTCCTGCTTGAGCGACGCATATTGCGAACGCAGATCGCTCATCGTGTTGGAGTTGATCTCCTCCGGCAAGGTGCCGGTCAGGACCGAGTTGACGTCGACCGAACGCGCCGAAGCGGCCCGGGCGTTGAGTTCCAGCGTGCGGGCGCGTGCAACGGACAGCTGCTCGTTGAGCTTCAACATCTCGTCGTCGCTGATGAGGTGGCCCTGCGCATCGACAAGGTCGTGTGAGGCCCTAAAATCCTCGACCTTGCGCTCGGCCGCCTCGACGCCCTTGCGCAACTCGTCAAGCCTGGCCGTCAGTTCGTCGGTAGCGCGGCCTGCTGTGTCCGACTGGATCTGGCCGAAGGTCTGCAGGAAGACATCCGTCATCGTGTTGGCGATGAGGGCCGATTTCTCGCCATTCTGCGTGGTGGCGCTGACGGTGATGACGAAGGTCTTGCCGCCGCGCTCGACCGAAAGGCTCTCGGCCAGATTGCCTACAGCAAGCGCCCGGCGGCGGCTGTCGTCGACACCGCCCGGCCCGTCATTGCGAGACAGGACGGAGCGGATAAGCGACATGACGCTGAGGCCGCCGCTGCCTTGCCCATTGAATTCCGGGTCATTGACGAGGTTGAGCTTGTCCACGACCTTGTTGAGAACGGTGCCTGATGTCAGCACCCGGACCTGGTTTTCGACGATGGCCAGCGTGGCGTCGGAGGCGACGACCGACTGGGTAAGGTCGCGGTCGGTGAGCTTCAGGTCGCGCGGATCGACGATCAGTTCGGTGGTGGCTTCGTATTTCTTCGGCGTCGACAGCGCGATGGCGATGCCGAGCGCGGCGCCCAGTATCGTTGTCGTTACGATCAGCGCTTTCGACTTGCCGACACCACGGACGACCTGCATCGGATCGATCAGCGGCTTCCACTGCTGGCTGTCCGGGCCGTCGTTGTGGGACGCCGGCGCGTCGCCTGAATGGGATGGTTCGGAGGTACGATCGGGGCGATAAGCGCCCGCGGTCCCGCCGGCAACAGACTGTGTCCGAGGCGTGGTTTGCGCGCGGCTCGCTGACGAAGCGGGTTCATAGCCAGCCTTATACCCGTCGGTTGCGGCCGGATCCGACAGCTTCGGGTTCGTCGGCGTCTCGCGCCGTGACCGGGCGAGACGATGCCGCGTGGCGGCATCCTCGCGCCACGACGGGTCCGCGCGATCGCCGATCGACACCAGTGACGCGTCGGGTTCGTCACCGCGCACAGCCTGGCCAAGTGCCAGCAACGAGCGCTCGCGCTTCCAGTCTTCGCGGTTTTCCCTGTCGACCATCGTCTGGAACTTTACCCTTGGCGACCTGCAAACGGCGGTTGGCCATTCGTTAAGCCACGCTAAACAGGCATGGAAAACAAAAGGTTAATTTTCCCGCGCCGAAGGGGCGGTTTCTCTCTTTGGTTGCATCTATTTTCAACACGCCCTTGAGCTCCAGAACGGCACGTTAAGTTTTCCAGCCTAGGCTCTCCTTGAGACATGACGCAGGCCAGTCACATACCGCAAAGGCGGCCCCTCGCCCGGATCGGCAGCTTTTTGGCCGAACGACGGGGGCTGCTTCGCGACTATTTCTCGGCCATCAGCGGCGCCGGCGGGCGATTGGTGTTTTCGCTGGCCTATTTCATCGCGCTGGCCAACACACTGTCCATTTCCGAGTTCGGCATGTTCGCCACCGCGTCGGCGGCCGGCGTCATGCTGTCGCGCCTCCTCGCCTTCGGTTTCATCTCGGCACTCTACCGCACCGCCACCATCCGTCCCAACCTGATCGGCACCTTCACCGCCGGCTTCCTGCTGCTCGGCCTATTGTCGCTGCCGCTGCTGGCCGCGGCCTCGTTCGGCGTCTATCTGCTTTTCTTCGCCGACACCGTGCCGCTGTCGGTGTTTGCGGCAATCGTCTTTGCCGAAGCACTGCTGTGGCGGCCGGTGGAGGTGGCGCTGATCGTCAACAACGGTCTCGGCAAGTTCGGCCGCGCCGCGCTGCTGGCCATCCTGACGACGGCGCTGCGGGCGCTTGGCGCGGTGCTGTTCATGTTCTGGGCGCAACACAGCGTCTGGATATGGTCGTGGTTCTATATCGGCGCCAATGCCGCCTCGCTGATATTGGCTTTCGGCTGGTTCTATCCGCGACAGCGGCTGCGGCTGCGCATCGAGCTGTATCTCCGGCGGCTGGCTGATTCGATCTACGTGGCCGGCGCCGAGGTGCTGTTCTACCTGCAGATGGAATTCGACAAGCTGCTGGTTCTGGCGATCGGCGGCCCGCATCTGGCCGGCATCTACGCCATCATTATGCGGCTGGTCGACCTGACGGCCATTCCGATCCGCACCTTCTCGATGATGCTGGTGCAGCGCATGATGCGCGCGCCGGAACTTTTGTCGCGCCTGGCAGTCAAGAGCGGCATCGAAGGCGGCGTGTTCGCGGTCTCGACGCTGGCGCTGCTGACGCTTGGCATCGTGCTGCATTTCTTTCCCAACGCGCTTGGCAAGAATGTCGCCGAGGCCGCGTCGCTGGTGGTGCTGGCGATCTGCGTGCCGGGGTTGCGCAACCTGGTCGAATACCAGGCCGAGCTATTGTTCGCGCGCGGCCAGACGCTGGTGCGGGCGCTCAATCTCGGCCTGCTCGCCGGGCTGAAGGCGCTGTTGCTGACCTATGTGCTGACGACGATCCTCGATACACCGAACCTGGTGCTGTCGCTCAACGTCGTCTTCCTGCTTCTGTATCTCGCCTCGACGCTGCTCACCTATTCGGCGATGCGCAAGCCGGCGAAGCCGATCTAGCGCTACGAGCGGTCGAGTCCGATCAGACGGCGGATGCGGCCGATATCGGTGCCGATAAAGGACTGCATGCCGATCGCTACCTGCTCCGGCGCCATGGCGGCAACGAAGCGGCGGAACTCGTCGTCGGACAGCGCTTCGCCGGTCCAGTGTACCCGGCAGAACTCTTCCGAACCGTGGAAGTGGCCGGCGCCCTGCAGCAGATCGTCGACATAGCGGCCATAGATCATGCATTCGGAGAATTTGCGCGCCGAGCCGATGACCTCGACCCAGTTGCGGCCATGGACCTTTTCGATCTCACCGCACATGGCCAGCACGGTGTCGCGACGCCAGGCGATCAGCGTCGAGATGTAGTCGTGGACCGATGTTCGGGACGGGTCGATGCCGAGTGCCGATCCCGCATTGCGCGACCAGATGCGATGCTCTTCATGGCCCTCGTCCGCCAACACATTGTCGCGGCGGAACAGCCGCGCCTTGCCGTCGCGCCAGAAGGCGCCACAGTCGAAAGGTTTGAGGAAAGCGACATCGGAATCGCAGAAGATCAAAATGTCTTCCCCGGCGTGCGCGGCAATGGCGATGCGGCGCAATTGCTGCACGTGCCAGCCGCGTAGCGGCTGGGTCTTCAGGCTGAGCCAGACGCGCCGGCGAAACAGGCTGAGCGGATCGTCGAAGGCATGTAGCCAGCGCGGCAGCAATTCCCGCTCATCGACGACGATACGCCGGCTGGTCTCCAACTGACGGAAGAGCAAGACATCACGATGTTCGACCAGGATGTAGTGGTGCGCCGCGCCGGAAACGTGGCGGTCAACTGTCTCGCACAGCAGGCGGCAGCGCTCGAAATCGGGCGCATAGCTTGCCGTGACGATTGCCGCCGTCGGTATCTGCCGCAGCGGGCTCGGCTCGACAGCGGCGCCTGGAACGAACCTGCTGTTCACTGGCTATCCCTCGCGGCTTCAGGTGTCCGCGAAAATCTCTGCCTGGCAACCCGCAGCAGGAACAGCGGATTGCCGACCACATATCGGCGCCACAGCCGGCCCGGTTCGACAGCCAACCGAAACAGCCATTCGAGCCGCAGCCGGCGCATCCACAAGGGCGCCCGGGGCACCGCGCCGCTCAGGAAATCGAGCAACGCGCCGACGGCTATCGGCAGCGTGCAGTGGCGTGCGTCGATGTGGCGTTCGATCCACAATTCCTGGCGCGGTACGCCCATGGCGACCAGAAGCACGTCAGGCCGCAGCGCGGCAATCCGGTCGACGATTTCCTGCTCCTGCGAAGCGGGGAAATAGCCGTCATGGATCACGACGAAGCTGTGCTGCACGGCCAGTGCCGCCAGCTTGACCGACGCTGCTTCGGCGTTGACGCGCGTCGCGCCGAGCAGCCCGACGGTCAGCGGCGTCGTCGAGGCCTGGAGGAAGGCAGGGACGAAATCGGTGCCGTTGAGATTGTCCGGAAACGGCGCCCCGTAAAGGAGCCTCGCCGCCAGATCGACGCCGATGCCGTCGGGCAGGATAAGGAAATCATCGAGCGCCTCGGCAAAGACCGGGTCGGTGTAGGCGATGTTGGCGTTGTGGGCGTTGAGGAAACTGACCTTGGTGAAACGCCGCTCGGCAATCAGCCGGTTCAGCAGGACGATGGCATCGTTCCAGCGGATCGCGACCACCGGGATGCCGAGGATCGTCTTTAGCATGTCGAGCCCGAACGCGACGCGGCCGGAATGCATGTTCATGCAAACGCCTCCTGCCTGACGGACCCGAGCTTTTCGATCCCAAGCCGGATGGCGGTATCGAGAGCCTTGATTTGCGAACGCCGGAATGCGCTGCCGTCGACGTCACGGATGTCGGTGGCCGCGGCCTCCAACGCCCTGGCGAAGGCAACGGGATCATCGGTGACGACGCAATTTTCCGGACGGTGGTCGATGCCGCGCAGCGAGCGGCTTGTGACAACCGAAGGCAGGCCGAGTTCGAAGGTTTCGATGGTCTTCAACTGGACGCCGCTGCCGGCGGTGCTGATCAGCGGGATGACGGCAGCGCTGCGCACGAAAGCCTGCGCGTCGGGCACGCGGCCGACAAATTCAACCCCCGGATGCTTCGACGTGACGGCCGAAGGCATGCTGCCGGCGATGCGGATGCGGAAGTCACGCCGCAGATGCGGCACGACCTTCTCCAGGAACCAGTCGAGGCCGATGCGGTTCGGCTGCCAGGTCCAGGTGCCGATCAGGGCGGCGTCGCAGTCGACGCGGCGTGGGTTTTTCGGGGTTGGCGCCTGGGCACCGATCACCAGTGGCAGCACCGCCGAGCGATCGTCGGAGGCTACGCCGAGTGCGACGCGATCTTCCTCGGCGAGCGTGAAGACGAAGCGCGCGCGCCGACAGAGACGCTCTTCCATCACCTTGAGCAACCTCGCCTCGCGGCGGAACAGCAAGCGCTGAAACAGGCTCCCGGCGGCAGCAGCGTTTTCCCGCGCCGAAAGGTGCTCGACATTGTGAGCAACGAAGATCGAAGGCCGGTCAGCGAACAGCTTTTCGAAGGCGCCCGCTAGCTGCACGGAATTCAGGACATAGCCGTCGACCGGACCAGCGCTCTCGACGGCAGCGAAAACATCGCTGTCGGACACGGCGCGCAACTTGACCGACGCGAAGGTGAGGCCCGAAAGCAGCGCCTTGCCGACCCAGGTCAGCTTTTGCCGTGCGGAGGCATTGTCCGTGCGCACGTCGATCGCACCCAGCACCACGGTGTTTTCGGGATCGGCCGCGGGTTTTCCCGGCCAGGTGAAGCCAACGACCGTGACGCGCGCGCCAGCGCGCCGCAACGCGGCGATGATCGCAGCGTTGGCTATCTCGTAGCCCGAAGCGAGAGCGCCGTCGGGCACGATCGATGTGGCGAACAGCAGATGCATCTCACCTATCCTGTGGTGTAGCCGGTAGCAAAGTGCGGTGAACCCTTGATTAAGCGGGCACAATCAACGACCAAAAGCCCCTGCTTGGCGGCGTTCTCCGTGCAAGGTGATTAACGAAACCTTATCAACCGCGGTGCTACCAGAGCCCAACTCACCATGTGGCTGGACGCGGATGATCCCTTTGCCATCGGACGGTTCAGTATCGATCGCGGGGCGCGCGCCACGGCTTGACGTCGAGGCCGTCGAAGCGGTCGTCACCTTGCCGACCTTCAAGCGGCCCGAGCAGGTGCTGGAAACGCTGGCGTCGCTGCGCGCGCAGCAAACCGGCAGGCGCTTTGCCGTCATCGTCATGGAAAACGAAGCCGAGGCGCGGGCCGGCGCCAAGGCGGCACTGCCGCTGTTCGAGCGCGGCGAGATCCCAGGCCTGGTCATCGTCGCGCATGATCGCGGCAATTGCAGCGCCTACAATGCCGGCTGGCAGACAGCGATCCTGCAATTCCCCAACTTCAGGCACCTTCTGGTCATCGACGATGACGAGATCGCCGATCCGCAATGGCTGGAACGGATGTGCGGGGCTGCCGAAACGCTCGGCGCCGATATTGTCGGCGGCCCGCAGGTGCCCGTGTTTGCCAACCCCGCCCATGCGAGATGGGCCGAGCATCCGGTGTTCGCACCGCCTTACCGGGAGACGGGGCGCGTTCCGGCACTGTATTCGTCCGGCAATCTTCTGGTCGGGCGCAACGTGCTGATCGCCATGGGTCCGCCCTTTCTCGATCTCAGATTCAACTTCATGGGCGGCGGCGATTCCGACTTTCTCAGCCGGTCGGCGCAGAAGGGCTTTGTGCTGGGCTGGTGCGCGGAGGCCAAGGTGCTTGAAACCGTCCCGGCCCGGCGTGTCGAGACCGGCTGGATCCGTGCCCGCAGCCTGCGTAACGGCGTGATCTCGACATTGGTCGAAAAGAAGAAACGCGCCGGTACGCCGCTGGCCGGCGCCAAGGTGCTGGTGAAGAGCCTGGCGCTGCTTGCCGCGTCGCCGTTTCGCGGCCTGATCCGGCTGGCGCGGACCGGATCGCCGGCCATCGCCATCTACCCCGTCCATGTGGCGCTAGGCCGCGTGCTGGCCGAATTCGGATATGCCAATGAGCAATACCGCCAGCCTGAGAAAAACTGAGCGCGCCCCGTTCAGCGCCCAGTTCACGCGCGAAGGCGTGGCGACGGCTATTGCCGCGCTGCTGTTCACCGTCATAATGGTGTCCTTCCGGCCGTTCCAGCCGGCCGGCGCCGAACTCACCGGTCAAGGCGGCGACATCGTCAACCAGCTTGGCTTCAGTTCGCTCGGCGCCATGTCGATCTTCTCGCTGATGGCGTTTGCCGATCCGCGCGTGGTGCGCTCACTGCTCAGCCCGTCCTGGATGCTGATGCTGGGCTTCTTTTTCCTGTCGGTGATCCTGGCGACCGATCCGCCTTCGGCCATGCGCGCCGCCTCCTTCACCCTGATCGGCATCCTGACGATGGCGACGATCCTCGTGCTGCCGCGCGACGCCGAGGCCTTTTCAAAAGTCATCATCTTCACCGCCGTCGTGGTCATGGGCCTTTCCTATCTTGGCCTCATCGTCTTTCCGCACGAGGCGATGCACACCGCCGACTCACAGGAGCCCGAACATGCCGGCCTGTGGCGCGGCGTGTTCACCCACAAGAACATCGCCGGCCCGATCATGGCCTGCCTCAGTTTCGCAGGTCTGTACCTCTACCGGCGCGGGCAGCGGTACTGGGGCGCCGGGATCTTCTTCGCGGCGATGATCTTCATGCTGCACACCGGCTCAAAGACGACCGCCGGCCTGGTGCCGTTCTCGATCCTGATCGTGATGTTCCCGAGCCTGATAGGCATGCGGCTCGGCACGCCGATCCTGTTTGCTCTGGCGATCATCGCCACGGCGGTCGGCACGCTGGGCATCGTCTTCCTGCCGCCGATAAAACATCTCGCGGCGATCTATTTCCCTGACATGACCTATACCGGCCGCACCACGCTGTGGGAGTTCGCCGGCAGCATGCTGGCGAAGAAGCCATGGACCGGCTACGGCTATGAAAGCTTCTGGGGCACGCCGCTCTTGCTCAACCAGGACCAGCCCTTCGACCGGCCGTGGGACATCAGGACCATCGTACACGGCCATGACGGCTATCTCGATATCGCCGTGCTGATGGGCATCCCGGCACTTTGCGTGGCGGTCTACACCTTCCTCATCGCACCGCTGCGCGACTACATGCGCATACCGCTGCGCAGGGAAAACATCTTTCTTGGCGACTTCTTCATGATGGTGGTGCTGTTCACGGCGCTCAACGCTTTCCTCGAAAGCTTCTTCTTCCATCGCGGCGACCCGGTCTGGCTGTTCTTCGTGCTCGGCGTGCTTGGCCTTAGACAAGTCTCGCTGCGGCCGATCGCGGTGCGCGATCCCGATGACAAGGCTTCCCCAGGGAAGCGCTAGCGTCTATGTGAAGGCCTTCCTTCGGAGGGCTTTCGATGACGATCAGACTTGTTCTCGCCGGCTGCGGCAATATGGGTTACGCCATGCTCTCGGGCTGGCTGAAATCCGGCAAGCTTGCGCCGTCGGCGGTTTTCGTGGTCGAGCCCAACGCCGATCTGCGCAATCGCGCCGCCGCACTAGGTTGCGGCACTGCGGCCGATGCCGGTGCCATTCCGGCCGATGCCGTGCCCGACCTCGTCGTCATCGCGGTGAAGCCACAGGTGATCCGCGACGTCACAGCCGCCTACAAGCGCTTCGGCGACGGCCGCACCACCTTCGTCAGCATCGCCGCCGGCACGCCTGCTGCCACCTTCGAGGAGATCCTCGGCAATCGCGCGCCGATCGTGCGCTGCATGCCCAACACGCCCGCGGCGATCGGCAAGGGGATGATGGTGGTGTTTTCCAACAAGCTGGTTTCCGATGACACCAAGCGTTTCGTCGCCGACCTGCTGTCGGCGAGCGGCGAAGTAGCCACCATTGACGACGAGGGCCTGATGGATGCGGTAACCGCCGTGTCCGGATCGGGGCCGGCCTACATCTTCCATTTCATCGAGGCGCTGACCGTGGCTGCCGAGAAGGCCGGTCTGCCGACGGCGACCGCCAAGTTGCTCGCCATGCAGACCGTCTACGGCGCCGCCTCGCTCGCCGCCGAAAGTGGCGAGGAGCCGGGCGTGCTGCGCCAGCAGGTGACCAGTCCCAAGGGGACGACGGCCGCGGCGCTGGACGTGCTAATGGGCGAGGATCGACTGACGCGCCTCCTCACAGAGGCGGTGGAGGCTGCGCGGCTGCGGTCGGTCGAACTGGGGAAGTAGAGTCGCTGGCCCCAGTGCAAGGGTCTTGAAGGGTCGGCCGTGCTTGTGCCGACGGATGGCCAAGCCTTGAGCATTAGCGGAAACGCCTATCGTTTCGTCATCCACGGGCGGAGCAAGGAGCACAGCGACGCAGCGCAGACCCGAGGATCCATGCCGCGACTTCAGAGCGCCGCCACGGTGCAGAATTCTGCTCCGCTGCATTCCCCGACCAAGGTCATGGCATGGATCCTCGGGTCTCCGCGACGGAGCTTCGCTCCTGCTCCGCCCGTGGATGACGAAGTTGGAAGGCTCCGGTCAATCGCGAATGTCTACGATGATCCATCGAAACGAACGACGAAATCCGGGCTGCCAGCAGGCCTGCCAACGTGACAACCCCTGTGTATCTGGTCAGGCGTCATTCTGGCCGCCACCCCACATAGCGTCGATCTCATTCTTACGACCCGACAACCCTCGCCTGCTTTCGCCTGAGATTAGCGGCGATTGCAGCCAACCGTTCCGCCAGCGGCGCACGGGCGCTTTCCCGCTTCAGTTCACTTTCAAGCGCTTCGATAACCGCTCTGGTCATGGAAATCTTGCGCTTGGCGGCAAGCTGACGAGCCAGTTCGCGGGCACGCGAATTCCTGATTCGAAGGTTCATGTGACCGACCCTTGGCGACATTTGCCCACAATCTATCATTTGTCGTAGCAGCGCCAGCGTGGTTCTTTCAAGCCCCGTACAGCATCTCGTCTTGCAGCCGGCGCAAGGCGAATAGTCTCGTCGTCTGGTCGGGCGACGCATTGTCGGCGGTCAGCAATTCGCCTTTCCTGACTGGTTTCAGCACCTGGCCGCCTTCGAGCAGGCCGACCGGCACGGCGCGCTGGGCGCGGGCTTCGCCGACGGTCATGGTCCAGGAGCGGTAGCAGGTCTCGCCGATCGCATCGAAGGTCTCGCCAGCGGCAAGGTCGCGCTTGGCGACGGCACAGACTTCGGCGACCGGCCGCGGCAGCGGCACCATGTCGGGCTTGCCGAAAAGGACGATGCGGGCAGCGGTCAGCGGCACCTCCAGCGAGGTCAGGTGATAGGGCCTAAACAGGCTGTAATAGGGGCCGTGTCCGATATGCAGATCGTCCATGCGCTCGATGATGCGCGGGTGCGTCGCCTCGACGATGACGAAGACGCCGGGCGCGACGCCCTTGCCGATCGTGTAGTCGACGACGCCTTTCTTCGTGAGCAGTCCGCCATCCTCGCGCGGGATCAGCACCTTGGCGAGGTCATCGCGGTCGGCCTTGGGACCGTGCATGCCGGGCACATCCGGCACCAGCCCGGTGGCGTTGGCGATGGCGCACATCTCGACCATAGTCTTGGAGCCGTCGACGAACTCGACCAGCATGCGCGGATTCATGTTGCGGCGGATCGCTTCCTCGCGATAATCGTCGGGCACGGCGTCGTGGTTCAGCGGGTTGTTCTTGCCTTTGCCGGCCGAGACGATGGTTAGCCCAAGCGCCGACGCGAATTCGATCAGTTCCATGCAGCTCGACGGCTCGTCGCCGGCGCCGACCGAATAGACGACGCCAAGCCGGTCGGCTTGCTGTTTGAGATAGCAGCCGATGGTGACGTCGGCCTCGACATTCATCATCACCAGATGCTTGCCGTGCTCCATCGCCTTCAGGTCGAAATCGGCGGCGACGCCCGGCTTGCCGGTGGCGTCGACAACGACGTCGATCAGCGGGTTGGTGACCAGCATCTCGTTGGAGGTGATGGCGATCTTGCCGCTCTCGATGGCGCCGGTGACTTTCGACGCGGTGTCTGCTTCGACCGCCATGGCTTCATCGCCATAGGCGATACGGATGGCATCGCGCGCGGTATGCGGGCGCCGTGTCGAGACGGCGCAGACCGAAATGCCCGGCATCAGCATGCCTTGCGTGACCAGATCGGTGCCCATTTCGCCCGAGCCGATGACGCCGATGCGCACTGGGCGACCCTCGGCAGCGCGTCTGGCGAGATCACGGGCAAGGCCGGTCAGGGCAACATTGGTCATGAGGAATGTCCACAGCTTCGTGATTTGGAGGCGGCAATAGCAGGGAACCGCCCCCTTTTGCCAACGAAACCGTCTGATGTCGCTTCAAACCACCCTGACGTAGCTCGTCATGCCCGATTTCTGGTGCTCGATGATGTGGCAATGCAACAGCCAGTCGCCGGGATTGTCGGCGACGAAGCCGAGCTGAACCTTCTCGTTGGGCTGGATGAGATAGGTGTCGGAAATCACAGGCTGAACCGGGCGCGTCGAGGACGACAGCACCTTGAAGCTCATGCCGTGCAGATGCATGGGATGGGATTGCGGCGTCAGGTTCTCCATGTCGATGACGTAGCTTTGGCCAAGCTTCAATTCGGCCAGCGGCGCGGTCGGATCCGACGTATCGCCGGGCCACGGCACCTTGTTGATGGCCCAGAAACTGTAGCCAAGCGAACCGCAGATGCCATCGCTCGGGACGTTTTCCGCCGTGGCGCTGAGCGCCAGGGAAATATGCTTGGCGTTGGTCAGATCCACTTCCGCCACCGGATTGACCTCCAGCGGAGCAACATCGCGAATGTCCCGTTTGAGGGATTTTCCTGTCGCGCGCAGGGTCGCCAGGACTTTTGGCTTGGTGCCCCTGACGTCTCTCAAACTGACGATCGCGCCCTCCTCATCGGGCATGCGGATGGCCAACTCCATGCGCTGGCCGGGTCCAAGCAGCAAGGCATCGGGCGAAAAACGCTGCGGCACCGGATTGCCGTCCAGCGCGATGACAGTCGCTTCCGCACCGTCGATGCGAAAAGCGTAGATCCGTGTCACGTCTGATATGGCAACGCGCAGCCGCACCAGCCCGCCGGCCGGCGCATCATATTGCGGCTGGTCGAGCCAGTTGGCGGTACGCACGGTGCCGTAAGTGCCGGTTCTGGCGGCGTCGCGCGGCCGGAACTGGTCGATGAACTGGCCATCGTCGCCGAGGCGCCAGTCGCGCAGATTGACGACGATTTCGGCATCGAATTTCGGATCGCCGGGGTTTTCGACCACGATCACGCCCGTCAGGCCGTGGCCCATCTGCTCCAGCGTGTTGCAATGCGGGTGATACCAGAAGGTGCCGGCGTCGGGCGGCGTGAAGGCGTAGTCGAAATGATCGCCGGTGTAGACGTAGGGCTGGACCAGGAACGGCACGCCGTCCATCTTGTTTGGAACGCGAATGCCGTGCCAATGAATCGTCGTCGGATCGTCGATCGCGTTGACAAGGCGTGCAGCGAAGGGCTCGCCCTTTCTCATTCTGAGCACGGGCGGCATTCCAGCGTTGCCATAGGTCAGCACATCCCTGGTCGGGCCGACATCCATCAGCTTCGCCTGGATCTTTGCCGTCTGCAAAACCACAGGCTCAGCTGTGGCGGCGGCCCAGCCACCAAGCCGGCCCATGGCCGAAAGCCCGATCCCGCCCGCGCCGGCAACCGCAGCTGTTTTCAAAAGCCTGCGGCGTGTGAGTAAGGTCATTCGGCGCTCCTACTGCAAAGGCGACTGCCCGAAGGTGTAACCGCCACGCCATGGATCACAAGCCGGCAATCCGCGCAAATTCTGTTGAACGCTTGCCGTCGCTATTCAGCCGCCTCGGCATAGTGCGCCGGCACGTAGTTGAGGATGGGGCCGAGCCAGCGCTCCACTTCCGCGAGCGGCATGTCCTTGCGGCGTGCATAGTCCTCGACCTGGTCGCGTTCGACCTTGGCGACGCCGAAATAGTAGCTTTCGGGATGCGCCAGATAAATCCCCGAGACGGATGAGCCCGGCCACATCGCGTAGCTTTCCGTCAGGCTGACGCCGGCATTGCCTTCGCCGTCGAGCAGCCGGAACAGCGTCGCCTTCTCGGTGTGGTCGGGCTGCGCCGGGTAGCCGGGCGCCGGGCGGATGCCGCGATAGGGTTCGCCGATCAGCTCGTCGGGCGCCAACGATTCGTCTGGCGCGTAGCCCCAGAATTCCTTGCGCACCTTCTCATGCACGCGCTCGGCAAAGGCTTCGGCGAAGCGGTCGGCCAGCGCCTTGACCATGATCGAGGAATAGTCGTCATTGGCGCGCTCGAAGCGCTCGGCGATCGCCACCTCCTCGATGCCGGCGGTGACGATGAAGCCGCCGATATAGTCGGGCTTGCCGCTACCCGCCGGCGCGACGAAATCCGACAGGGCGACATTGGATTTGCCGTCACGCTTGGTCAGTTGCTGGCGCAGGGTGAAGAAGGTCGCCAGTTCCCGCGACCGCTCATCGTCCGTAAAAAGCCTGATGTCGTCGCCGATGGCATTGGCCGGCCAGAAGCCGATGACGCCGCGTGGCGCAAACCATTTCTCGGCAATGATCTTCGTCAGCATCGCCTGCGCATCCTCGAAGAGCTGGCGGGCGGCGGCGCCTTGCGCCTCATCCTCCAGTATCTTGGGATAGCGGCCCTTGAGCTCCCAGGTCTGGAAGAACGGCGTCCAGTCGATGTAGCGCGCGAGCTCTGCAAGGTCCCAATTGTCGAAGACCTTCATGCCGGTAAAAGACGGCTTCGGCGGTTGATAGGCAGACCAGTCGATCCGGTGCGCATTGGCCCTCGCTTTGGCCAGCGGCAGCCGCTGCTTGTCGGCTTCGGAGCGGGCATGCGCGTCGGCGACCTTCTTGTATTCGGCGCGCACCGTATCGACATAGCCGCCCTTGGTCTCGTTCGACAGCAAGGACGAGACGACGCCAACCGCCCGGCTGGCGTCGGTGACATAGACCGTCTGGCCCTTGGTGTAGCGCGGATGGATTTTCACCGCCGTATGCACACGGCTGGTCGTCGCGCCGCCGATCAGCAGCGGAATGTCGAGGCCTTCGCGCTCCATCTCAGCGGCCATGTGCACCATCTCGTCCAGTGACGGCGTAATCAGGCCGGACAGGCCGATGATGTCGACATTTTGCTCGCGCGCCGTCTGCAGGATTTTCGCCGCCGGCACCATGACGCCGAGATCTATGATCTCGTAATTGTTGCAGGCGAGCACGACGCCGACGATGTTCTTGCCGATGTCGTGGACATCGCCCTTCACCGTCGCCATCAGGATTTTTCCAGCCGTCTGGCGCTCGCCATTGTCGATGCCGTTGGCGGCATTGGCCACCTTTTCGGCCTCCATATGCGGCAGCAATCCTGCGACGGCCTGTTTCATCACCCGCGCGGACTTCACCACTTGCGGCAGGAACATCTTTCCCGCGCCGAACAGATCGCCGACGACATTCATGCCGGCCATCAGCGGGCCTTCGATGACATGCAGCGGGCGCTCAGCGGCAAGCCGCGCTTCCTCGGTGTCGGCGTCGATGAATTCAGTGATGCCGTTGACCAGTGCATGGCTGATCCGCTGTTCGACCGGCAGTCCGCGCCAGGCGAGATCGCGCTCCTGCGCTTCCTTGCCTGCCGTGCCCTTGAAGCGTTCCGCGATCTCCAGCATGCGTTCGGTGGCGGTGCCGCCGGCCTTGGGCACGCGGTTGAGGACGACATCCTCGCAGGCCTCGCGCAGCTCCGGCTCGATCGTGTCGTAGACGGCAAGCTGGCCGGCGTTGACGATGCCCATGTCCATGCCGCGCTGGATGGCATGGTAGAGGAACACGGCATGCATGGCCTCGCGCACCGGTTCGTTGCCGCGGAACGAGAACGACAGGTTCGACACGCCGCCGGAAATATGGACATGCGGCAGCGTCGCGGTGATCTCGCCCGTGGCCTCAATGAAGTCGACGCCGTAATTGTCGTGCTCCTCGATGCCGGTGGCGATGGCGAACACGTTTGGATCGAAGACGATGTCCTCAGGCGGGAAGCCGGCCTGCTCGGTCAGCAGCTTATAGGCGCGCGTGCAGATCTCGACCTTACGCGCTTTGGTGTCGGCCTGGCCGTCTTCGTCGAAGGCCATGACGACCACCGCCGCGCCATAGGCCCGCACCAGCCTGGCATGATGCAGGAACGCTTCCTCGCCTTCCTTCATCGAGATGGAATTGACCAGCGGCTTGCCCTGCACGCATTTGAGCCCTGCCTCGATGATCTCCCATTTCGAACTGTCGACCATGACAGGGACATGGGCTATGTCCGGCTCGGCGGCGATCAGGTTGAGGTATTCGACCATCGCTTTCTTCGAATCGATCAGACCCTCGTCCATATTGATGTCGATGATCTGGGCGCCGTTGGCGACCTGGTCGCGCGCCACGTCGAGCGCGACGACATAATCGCCCGAGGTGATCAGTTTTCGGAACTTGGCCGATCCCGTGACATTGGTCCGCTCGCCGACATTCACGAACGGAATCTCGTCGGTGAGCGTGAACGGCTCCAGGCCGGACAGGCGCATCTTCGGCGCGACGTCCGGAATGGCGCGTGGCGGATACTTTTTCACGGCGTCGGCGATGGCGCGAATATGATCCGGCGTCGAGCCGCAGCAGCCGCCGACGACATTGACCAGTCCCTCGCGGGCGAAATCCTCGATCTGCGCGGCCATGAATTCCGGACTCTCGTCATACATGCCGAATTCGTTGGGCAGGCCGGCATTCGGATAGGCGCAGGTGAAGGTGTTGGCGACGCCCGATATTTCGGCCAGGTGCGCGCGCATGGCATTGGCGCCGAGCGCGCAGTTGAGGCCGATGGTGAAGGGGCTGGCGTGGCGCACCGAATGCCAGAAGGCGGTCGGCGTCTGGCCCGATAGCGTGCGGCCGGAGAGATCGGTGATCGTGCCCGAAATCATCACCGGCAGGCGCACGCCCTTTTCGATGAAGATCTCTTCCGCGGCGAAGATCGCCGCCTTCGCATTCAGCGTGTCGAAGATGGTCTCGATCAGGATGATATCGGCGCCGCCGTCGATCAGGCCGCGCAGCTGCTCACCATAGGCGAGGCGCAGATCGTCGAAGGTCACCGCGCGATAGCCGGGATTGTTGACGTCGGGCGACATCGAGGCGGTGCGGTTGGTCGGCCCGAGCGCGCCGGCGACGAAACGGCGCTTGCCGTCCTGCTGCTCGGCCCTCACCGCCGCGCGCCGCACCAGCCGCGCGCCATCGCGGTTCAGCGCATAGACGGCATCTTCCATGCCATAATCGGCCTGCGCGATGGAGGTCGAGGAGAAGGTGTTGGTTTCGAGGATGTCGGCGCCTGCGATGGCGTACTGATAGTGGATCTCCTCGATCGCCCCGGGCTGGGTCAGGATCAGAAGGTCGTTGTTGCCTTGCTGGTGGCAGGCGCAGCCGGCGAAGGCCTCGCCGCGGAATTGGTCCTCGTCAAAGCCGAGTCCCTGGATCTGCGTGCCCATGGCGCCGTCAAGGATGAGGATACGTTCGCGCGCCGCCACTGTGAGCGCAGCAAGCACCTCCGACCCGTCGGACTTTGCCGCGACGGGGCCGAACAAAGCGTCCAGCGATGCGGAATTCTGCGACATTTTTTATCCCTTTGGCGACAAGCCTTTTCATGTCACATAAGGATATCTTTATGTCAATATACGACAAACGCTCCTCATTGTCACGCGTCGTTGCCGAACCGGACTTTTACGCCCTATGTGCTGGGCCACATTCAACTCGGCCGTATCGGCCTCGCGGGTCGCATCGATGGTCACGGGCGTCAACATTCTGGTCGATGGCGGGCGGTCGCGTAGACCTTCCGACGAACCTACGCTTTGTCGACGCTTGCCAGGAAGCGGGCGAAGACCGGATTGAAGCGATCCGGGGATTCGAACCGCGGAAACAGCTCACATCAACACCTTGCCTGCCACCGACGGATTCCCGAGGCTAACATGATGGTCGATATAGTCGATGCCCGCTTGATCCGTGGCTCGGATGGCAAGTGGTGTCGTCAGCCGATGATTTGGAGAGATTAGCTGGTGCTGCGAGAGAGGATTGAACTCTCGACCTCTCCCTTACCAAGGGAGTGCTCTACCACTGAGCTACCGCAGCCGCTGATGGCGGGGCTTCTGCCATATCGAACCGGCAAGCGCAAGGCCAACTGCAACGCTTCTGTGAAAGGCTTTGCCGGATAGCTTTTAATGACATGGCGGCGCCACAATGTTGGCTATCCCTGAATGGCGGGCTGGTTGGTCGCCGGTTGGGGCGAGACGATGAACGATAAGACAATTCCACTGAAAAAGGATGATCCAGCGAAAAAGGGCGGCACCGACCGCAAGGATCGGCTGGCCGAGCAATTGCGTGCCAACCTGCAGAAGCGCAAGGCGCAGTCGCGCTCTCGGCGCACCGGCGATGCGGATCAGCGGCCGGACGGGCTCGCTGCATCGAAGGAAATGCAAAAAGATTAACTCAAATCGGCCACTCTTGGGCCGGGGTGGGCGAAATCCTATTTCTTGAACCACGCCCGGCAATGGTCTAGACGGGCCGCTACTCAAACGATTGAACCGGCTTTTTTGGCCGAGAGGGACGTTCTTCCATGGATCGCATCAGAATTGTCGGGGGCAACAAGCTCTCCGGAAGCATTCCGATCTCGGGTGCGAAAAACGCGGCGCTGCCCCTGATGATCGCCTCGCTTTTGACCGACGACACGCTGACGCTGGAAAACGTGCCGCACCTCGCCGATGTCGAGCAACTGATCCGCATTCTGGGCAATCACGGCGTCGACTATTCGGTCAATGGCCGCCGCGAGAAGCAGAATGAGGGCTATTCGCGCACCATCAACTTCTCCGCCCGCAACATCGTCGACACGACGGCGCCTTACGAGCTGGTGTCGAAGATGCGCGCGTCGTTCTGGGTGATCGGCCCGCTACTCGCCCGCATGGGCGAAGCCAAAGTGTCGCTGCCGGGCGGTTGCGCCATCGGCACGCGCCCGGTCGATCTGTTCCTCGAAGGCCTGCAGGCGCTGGGTGCCGATATCGACGTCGACACCGGCTATGTCATCGCCAAGACCCGGAACGGCCGCCTTGTCGGCAACCGCTACGTCTTCCCGAAGGTTTCGGTCGGCGCCACCCATGTGCTGATGATGGCAGCGGCCCTGGCCAAGGGCGAGACGGTGCTTGAGAACGCCGCCTGCGAGCCCGAGATCGTCAACCTCGCCGAGTGCCTCAACGCCATGGGCGCCAAGATTTCCGGCGCCGGCACGCCAACCATCACCATCGATGGCGTCGAATCGCTGTCGGGTGCACGCGTGCGCGTCATCCCTGACCGCATCGAGACCGGCACCTATGCCATGGCCGTCGCCATGACCGGCGGCGACGTCGTGCTCGAGGGCGCGCGGCCGGAGCTGCTGCAGACCGCGCTCGACGTGATCGCCCAGACCGGCGCCGAAATCACCCCGACAAATTCCGGCATTCGTGTGAAGCGCAACGGCGCCGCTATTTCGCCGGTGGACGTGACGACGGCCCCGTTTCCGGCCTTCCCGACCGATCTGCAAGCGCAGTTCATGGGCCTGATGACGATGGCCAAGGGCAAGTCGCGCATCACCGAGACGATCTTCGAAAACCGCTTCATGCATGTGCAGGAACTGGCCCGGCTCGGCGCCCACATCACGCTTTCGGGCCAGACGGCGATCGTCGACGGCGTGCCGAAGCTGAAGGGCGCGCCGGTCATGGCGACCGATCTTCGCGCTTCCGTGTCGCTGGTCATCGCCGGCCTCGCAGCCGAAGGCGAGACCACGGTCAACCGCGTCTACCATCTCGACCGCGGCTTCGAACGGCTGGAAGAAAAGCTGTCCAACTGCGGCGCGGTGATCGAACGGATTTCGGCTTAGACGCATCGCAACGCCTTGCGGTGCGGTTGCGCGGACGGGAAAGACCGCCTAACAGAAGGTTCAGTTGTCAACCTTCAGGTGCGAAATCCGCATGACCGGCCTAAAGCTTATCGCGCTCGACGATCAGGATCTGAGCATCGTTTCGGCCCATGTCCAGGACGCCGTGATGAAGATCAGCGACCTCGAATTCCTGCCCGCGGCCAAGCGTTTCCTGCTGACCATGAACCGTTTCGTCTGGGAGGCTAAATCCAGCCTGTTTCGCCAGCACAATGAGCGGCGGCAGGCGGTGCTGCATTTCGACCGGGTGCTTGGCGCCAAGACCAATGGCATCGCCCGCGACAAGCCGGCCGAGGTGCTGTCGCTGCTGGCGATCAGCTTCATCGAGATCAGCAAGCCGGCCGGCATCGTCGAGCTGATTTTTGCCGGCGGCGGCACGATCATGCTCGACGTCGAATGCATCGAGGCCCGCCTCGCCGATATCGGCGGGGCATGGGAAGCCACCTCGCGCCCCATTCACAAGGCCTGAGCGTCCAATGGCCATCACGCTTCGTCAGTCCGACGCCGATTTCGAGCAGCGCTTCGCCGCTTTCCTCACGACCAAGCGGGAAGTGTCCGCCGATGTCGATGCCGCGGTGCGCGACATCATCGCGCGCGTGCGCGCCGAGGGCGACGCGGCGCTGATCGACTATTCGCTGAAATTCGATCGCGCCGATCTGGCTGCACTTGGTATCGCTGTTTCGAAGGACGACATTGCCCGGGCATACAAGGCCGCCGCCCCAAAGACGATCGAGGCGCTGGAATTCGCGCGCGACCGCATCCGCTCGCATCATGAGCGGCAGCGGCCGAAGGACGATCGCTATACGGATGTCGCCGGCGTCGAGCTCGGCTGGCGCTGGACGGCGGTCGAGGCGGTCGGGCTCTATGTGCCGGGCGGCACGGCGAGCTATCCAAGCTCGGTGCTGATGAACGCCGTCCCGGCCAGAGTGGCCGGCGTCGAACGCATCGTCATGGTCGTGCCGGCGCCGGGCGGCATCATCAATCCGCTGGTGCTGGTGGCGGCCGACATCGCCGGCGTGTCGGAAATCTACCGCGTCGGCGGCGCACAGGCGATCGCAGCCCTCGCCTACGGCACCGAAACGATCAGGCCGGTCGCCAAGATCGTCGGCCCGGGCAATGCCTATGTCGCGGCGGCCAAGCGCCAGGTGTTCGGCACCGTCGGCATCGACATGATCGCCGGGCCGTCGGAAGTGCTCGTCGTGGCCGACGGCAGCAACGATCCGGACTGGATTGCCGCCGACCTGCTGGCCCAGGCCGAGCACGATGCATCGGCGCAGTCGATTCTGGTCACCGACGATCCGGCCTTCGGCATCGCTGTCGAACAGGCGGTCGAGCGCCAGTTGCAGAGCCTGCCGCGCACCGAGACGGCAGCGGCAAGCTGGCGCGATTTCGGTGCCGTGATCGAGGTCGCCACCATCGACGCCGCGCTGCCGCTGGTCGATCGCATCGCCGCCGAACATGTCGAACTGGCCATCGACGACGCCGAGGATTTCCTGTCACGGATGCGCAATGCGGGTGCCGTCTTTCTCGGCCGCCACACGCCGGAAGCCATCGGCGACTATGTCGGCGGCTCCAACCATGTGCTGCCCACGGCGCGCTCGGCGCGGTTCTCGTCCGGCCTGTCCGTACTCGATTTCGTCAAGCGCACCTCGATCCTCAAGCTTGGACCGGAGCAGTTGCGGATCCTGGCGCCGGCGGCGATTGCGCTCGCCAAGGCGGAAGGCCTTGATGCGCACGGACGCTCCGTCGCCATACGGTTGAACATGTAGCCGCCATGTCTGGCCCCGATCAAACCCGCGCCAGACTGATCGATGTCGAACTCGATGAATCGATCGGCCGTTCGACACCCGATGTCGAGCATGAACGCGCGGTGGCGATCTTCGACCTGATCGAGGAGAACCGTTTCCAACCCGTCAACGACAGTGGCGACGGCCCGTATCGGCTGAAACTGTCGCTGGCCGAGCAGCGCCTGGTGTTTGCCGTGGCGCGCGAGGATGGTGCCGCCGTCGTCACCCATATCCTGTCGCTGACGCCGCTTAGGCGCATCGTCAAGGACTACTACATGATCTGCGAAAGCTACTACGACGCCATCCGCTCCTCGACACCGAGCCACATCGAGGCGATCGACATGGGCCGCCGCGGCCTTCACAATGAGGGTTCGCAGACGCTGATGGACCGGCTGTCGGGCAAGATCGACATCGATTCCGACACGGCGCGCCGGCTGTTCACGCTGGTCTGCGTGCTGCACTGGCGGGGCTAGTCCTGGCACCCGGCGCCCTGCCCCGTTCGATCCTGTTCCTGTGCGGCATGAATGCCGTGCGCTCGCCGATGGCAGAGCAGCTGGCGCGCCGCATGCTGCCCGCCACCGTCTTCGTCGCTTCGGCCGGCGTTCGCGCCGGCGAGCGCGATCCGTTCGTCGATGCGGTGCTGGCCGAAGAAGGTCTCACGCTGGGCGAGCGTCACCCAAGGACGATGGACGATCTCGAGGACGACTATTTCGACCTCATCGTCACGCTGGCGCCCGAAGCGCACCACACCGCACTTGAACTCACCCGCTCGCTCGCCGTCGAGGTCGAATACTGGCCGACGCCGGACCCGACCGGTGCCAGCGGCACGCGCGAACAGATCATGGCAGCCTACCGGGACGTGCGCGAGCGGCTGAAAGCGCGCATAGGCCGACGTTTTTTGCTTCCAGAAGCAAAAAACGCGACGGATTAAGCGTGTTCACAAGCGGACGATTATCATATAGGTTCCGCCGAAATTCCGGCTAGAGTCGGATGATTTCAGGTCTGTTCGACCTGAAATCTGAATCCGTGTCTAAATCAAAGAAGTAGAGCATGATGTCGTCCGAAAACCGCTTCACACTTTTCGGCATCTTGCTCTAGGCGCTGGAACTCCCATCCAAGCAAAGGTATCGAATGCCGAAGGAAGAAGTCCTCGAGTTTCCGGGTGTCGTGACGGAATTGTTGCCCAACGCGATGTTCCGGGTGAAGCTCGAAAACGAACACGAAATCATCGCCCATACGGCCGGCCGCATGCGCAAGAACCGCATCCGCGTGCTGACCGGCGACAAGGTTCTGGTCGAGATGACGCCATACGACCTGACCAAGGGCCGCATCACCTATCGTTTCAAGTAAGCAAAGCCCGACTGGTCCGCGATGAGCATTTTGCAGAAGCTGGTGCTTGCCTCGGGTTCGCCGCGCCGGATCGAGCTCTTGCAGCAGGCCGGCATCGAGCCGGACCGCGTGCTGCCGGCCGATATCGACGAAACGCCGCTGCGTGCCGAGCATCCGCGCTCGCTGGCCAAGCGGCTGTCGAAGGAAAAGGCCGAGAAGGCGTTCGCCTCGCTGACAAGCGAAGCCGATCACATGCCCAGCTTCGTGCTGGCCGCCGACACGGTGGTCGCGGTCGGACGACGCATCCTGCCCAAGGCCGAGACCCTCGACGACGCGGCCAACTGCCTCGGGCTCTTGTCCGGCCGTTCGCACCGGGTCTATTCCGGCATCTGCCTGATCACGCCGGGCGGCAAGCTGCGCCAGCGGCTGGTCGAGACGCGGGTGCGCTTCAAGCGGCTGCCGCGCGAGGAGATCGACGCCTATGTCGCTTCGGGCGAATGGCGCGGTAAGGCCGGCGGCTACGCCGTCCAGGGTCTGGCCGGCGCTTTCGTCATCAAGCTGGTCGGTTCCTACACCAACATCGTCGGCCTGCCGCTGTATGAGACCGTCGCGCTGTTGAGCGGCGAAGGCTTCAAGTTCCATCAGAACTGGTTGTCCGCGCGGCCATGAGTGTGGACGATAAGGTCACGCCCCTGCGGCCCAAGCGCCCTTGCCCCGAATGCGGCAAGCCGTCGGCGCGCGACACCTATCCGTTCTGCTCGACGCGCTGCAAGGACATCGACCTCAACCGCTGGCTGAAGGGCGCCTATGTCATCAAGGCCCGCGACGACGAGGACGAGGCGGATACCGACGATCAGAAATGACCGCGAGGCCGGTCACGCTGCCTCGTTCTTACGCCCCACGCGCGCCCAGCCAGGCAGCCAGTCGCCGTGAGCGGCCAAGAGATCATCGACCAGTGACCAGATCTGGTCGAGATCGAGCTCGGCTGATGTGTGCGGGTCCATCATCGCCGCATGATAGATGTGTTCGCGGTTCTCCGTCATCAGCGCCCGCACCGTCAGTTCCTGCACGTTGATGTTGGTGCGGATCAGCGCGGTCAATTGCGGCGGCAGGTCGCCAATATAGGTCGGCTGGATGCCGGAAGCATCGACCAGGCACGGCACCTCGGCGGCACAATCCCGGGGCAGCGAGGTGATGCAGCCATTGTTGCGGACATTGCCGTAGATCACCGACGGCTCGCCGGTCCAGACCGAATTCATGATCGAGGAGGCATATTCCCGGGACTGCTCGACCTCGATGCGATCGGCCGAACGATAGGCCTCAGCCTGCCCCTTCCAGCGCTCGATCTGTTCGATGCAGCGCTTGGGATATTCGTCCAGCGGGATGCCGTATTTCTCGATCAGGTCCGGGCGGCCGTCCTTGATGAAATAGGGCGTGTATTCGGCGAAATGTTCCGAGCTTTCGGTGACGAAATAGCCGAGCCTGGTCAGCATCTCGTAGCGCACCTTGTTGGGACAGCGCGGGTTCCAGCCGGGCTTGGGCGCCCGGCCCTCGCGATAGGCACGCACGAGATCGGGATAGAGGTTGCGATAAGAACCGTCCGGCTGGCGATGCTCGAACTTCAGGTAAAAGGCCATATGGTTGATGCCGGCCGAGCGATACCGGATCTCCTCGTAGGGAAGGTCGAGGTCGTGCGCAAGCTCCATTGCGGTGCCCTGCACCGAATGGCAGAGGCCGACCTGCCTGATCTCAGGATATTTCTCCGATATCGCCCAGGTGTTGATCGCCATCGGGTTGACATATTGCAGCATGATCGCCTGCGGGCAGACGGCGAGCATGTCCTCGCAGACCTTCCACAGATGCGGCACGGTCCTCAGGCCGCGCATGATGCCGCCGACGCCGAGTGTGTCGGCGATCGTCTGGCGCAGGCCGTATTTCTTGGGCACTTCGAAGTCGGTGACCGTGCACGGCTCATAGCCGCCGATCTGGAAGGCGACGACGACGAAATCGGCGCCGGCCAGCGCCTTGCGCTGGTCCGAATGGGTCTCGGTCTTCGCCTTGACGCCGAGTGTCGCGATCAGCTTGTTGACGACGATGGCGCTCTCTTCCAGCCGCTGCGGATTGATGTCCATCAGCGCGATCGTCGCGCTGGAAAGCGACGGGCGTTGCAGCACGTCGCCGACAATGTTCTTCATGAACACCGTCGAGCCGGCGCCGATGAACGTGATCTTGGGATTTCTTGCCATGCTAACCTCCGGCATATGTTCAGGCTACGTCGAAAGCGGCCCTGACGAGCCGTTCGGTGTAGGCGGTCTTGGGATTGGACAGGACGTCGTCGACGGGGCCCTGCTCGACGATCTTGCCGTTCTGCATGACGATGACGCGGTGGCACAGCGCGCGCACCACCTTGAGGTCGTGCGAGATGAAGAGGTAGCTGAGGCCGCGCTCGTCCTGCAGCTTGCGCAACAGGTCGATGATCTGTGCCTGGACGGAAAGGTCCAGCGCCGATGTCGGTTCGTCGAGCAGGATGAACTCGGGTTCGAGCGCGATGGCGCGAGCAATCGCGATGCGTTGCCGCTGGCCACCCGAGAATTCGTGCGGAAACCGTGACAGTATATCGCCCGGCATGCCGGCGCTGACCAGCGCCTCACGCACCCGCTCGACCCGCTCGCGCCGGGTTGCCCCTATGCTGTTGACGACCAGCCCTTCCTCGATGATCTGGCCGATCGTCATGCGCGGATTGAGCGAGGAGAATGGATCCTGGAAAACGATCTGCATGCGCGAACGCAGTGGCCGCATCTCGGCCCGCGACAGGCCGTGGATCGGCTTGCCGTCGAAACGAATCTCGCCACGCTTGGCGTCGATCAACCGGAGCATGGCCTGACCGAAGGTGGTCTTGCCGGAGCCGGACTCGCCGACCAGCCCCAGCGTCTCATGGCGGCAGAGGCTGAGGCTGAGATCGTCGACGGCGACCAACTCTCGCCAATCCGGCTTCAGGAAGGTGCCGTGGCGCAGCATGAATGAGACGCGCACGCCGCTGGCTTCGAGGATGGTGCCGCAGCCGTCAGGGAGCGGTTTCGGCTGCCCGTGCGGCTCGGAAGCCAGCAGCCGCCTCGTATAGGGATGCCGCGGATCGGCGAAAAGCCGTTCGGTGACGTTGTGCTCGCACATTTCGCCATGCTGCATGACATAGACGTAGTCAGAGAACTGGCGCACCACGGTCAGGTCGTGGGTGATCAGGATCACCGCCATGCGCAGCTCTTTCTGCAGGCTGCGGATCAAGTTCAGGATCTGCGCCTGGACGGTGACATCGAGCGCCGTGGTCGGCTCATCGGCTATCAGCACGTCGGGATTGTTGGCCAGCGCCATGGCGATCATCACCCGCTGGCGTTGCCCGCCAGATAGCTGGTGCGGATATTGCTTGAGCCGCGCGGCAGGATCGGGAATCTGCACATGTTGCAGAAGTTCCAGTGCGCGCGCCCAGGCCTGTTTGCGGCCGACCTTGCGATGCACCCTGATCGCCTCGACGATCTGGCTGCCGACCGTATAGATCGGGTTGAGCGAGCTCATCGGCTCTTGAAAGATCATCGAGATGCGGTTGCCGCGCAGCTTGCGCCTGGCACTCTCTGGATATTTCAGGATGTTTTGCCCGTCATAGCAGACGCTCGATCCGGGCGACACCGTGGCGCGCCGCGACAGCAGTCCCATGACGGTGCGTGCCGTCACCGACTTGCCGGAACCGGATTCCCCGACGATCGCTATCGTCTCGCCGCGATAGAGCTGGAACGAGATGTCCTTGACCGCCTCGACGACGCCATGCTCGACCTTGAAGGCCACGGCGACATTGCGGGCGTCGATGACGGGCTGGTCTTGGCGTCCGTCGTGGTCGTGACGGACGATTGGTGCGAAGGATTCGGCGAGCGCGACGGACATCTGTGCCACCTCAGTAGGGGTCTACGGCGTCACGCAGGCCATCGCCCAGCGCGTTGAAGGCAAAGACGGTGACGAGCACGAAACCGACCGGCGACAGGATCCAGGGATAGGTGCCGATGACGGAATAGGTCGCGGTGTCCTGCAGCATCAGGCCCCACGAGATCAGCGGCGGCTTGACGGCGAAGCCGAGGAAACCGAGGAAGGATTCGAGCAGCACCACCGTCGGGATCGCCAGCGTCACGGCGACGATCACATGGCTCATCACATTGGGGAAGATGTGCTGCATGATGATGCGCCGGTCGGTGGCGCCGACCGCCATGGCGGCGCGTACATATTCGATCCGCGCCAGCGCCAGAGTCTTGCCGCGCACTTCGCGCGACATCTGCGCCCAGCCCAACGCCGACATGACGATGATGACGAAAGCCAGGAAGACGTTGGTGGGAGCGGTGACCGGGATCAGCGTCGTCAGCGCCAGATAGAGCGGCAGCTGCGGAAAGGCGAGCACCAGTTCGACGAACCGTTGCATCCAAACGTCGAACCTACCGCCGAAATAGCCGGAGACCATGCCGACGGTGGTGCCGATGACGGTGATGATGAAGACGACCGTCAGCGCGATCATCAGCGAGACACGCGAACCGTGGATAGCGCGCGACAGCACGTCGCGGCCGAACTTGTCGGTGCCGAGAAAATGCACCGGCTGGCCGTCCAGCGAGCCGAACAGATGACGGTCCGCGGGCAACAGCCCGAACAGCTTGTAGGGCGCGCCATGCACGAAGAAGCCAAGCAGCCTCGGATTGTCGTAGTCGGGACCGACGACGGGTTGAAAAGTGACCGGATCGAGGTCCGCCGAATCGGCCAGCGCATAGACCCTCGGCCGCGCGACAAAGCTGCCGTCCTTGTCATGGAAGCTTGGCAGCTGCGGCGGAGCGAAACCGACATCCGTGACCTTCGGGTCCATTGGCGCGATGAACTCGGCGAACACGGCCATCACCAGCAGAAGCACGACCAGCCAGAGTCCGGCCATGCCGGTCCAGGAGCGCTTCAGCCGACGCCAGACAAGCGCGATGTAGCTTTCGTTGCCACGCGCCGGTTTGGCGACGATGGGTTTTTCAGCCGGCAGCGGTGGAGGGGATGGATCGCGCGCCAACATCTAACGCTCCCCGAACTGGCGGACGCGCGGATCGAGCAGGACGAGCAGCATGTCGGCGATGATGTTGCCGACGATCAGCGTCGCCGACAGGACCATCATGAAGGTGGCGGTGACATAGACGTCGCCGACGGCCATGGAGCCGACGATTGCCGGGCCGACGGTCGGCAGCGCGAAGATGATCGCCGTCTCGATCTCGCCGGTCAGCATGTAGGGCAGCACCACGCCTTGATACATGACGAGCGGGTGCAGCGCGTTGGGCACGGCGTGGCGCATGACGACGGCGGCGCCGGTCAGCCCCTTGGCCCTGGCCGTCTCGACATATTGCGCGTTCAGCGTGTCGAGAAGATTGCCGCGCATGACGCGCATATTGTAGGCGAGGCCGCCGAAGGTGGCGATCGCCACGACCGGCCAGACATGCTTGACGAGGTCGACGAATTTGGCCCACGACCACGGCGCACCGCCATATTGCGGCGAGAAGAAGCTGCCGATCTCCGATACGTTGAACTGGAAGACCAGGAGATAGACGATGATCAGCGCCATCAAGAAGCGCGGCACCGTCATGCCGAGGAAGGAGATGGCCGACAGTGTCGAGTCGATCCAGGTGTATTGCCGGGTCGCCGCCCATATGCCGAATGTGATGCCAAGCACCGAGGCGAGCAGATGGCAGACCAGCGCCAGAAGGAGGGTGCGCGGCAGACGCTCGCCGACCACATCTGCGACCGGTTTGTTGTAGTAGAGGCTGTAGCCGAAATCGCCGCGGGTGATGATGCCGCCGATCCAGTTGACATACTGCACGGGCAGCGGCTTATCGAGGCCATGCTCGATGCGATAGGCTTGGGCTTGCGCGTCGGCCTCGGCAAAGGAGGCTCCACCCTGGTTGATCGCCTGCGAGCGGATGTAATCGGCATAGTCGCCCGGCGGCGCCTGGATGATGGCGAAGGTGACCAGGCTCAGAATGGCGAGAACCGGTATTGCCGACGCTATGCGCGTGAGCAGGAATCGCAACATGGACGGTTCGTTTCCTTGTCTCGCCGATCGCGCCCTTTGGTTGCGTCCGGAGGTTGGTTTTGTCCGGCCGCGCCAGCGGCGCGACCGGAATTCTCTCAGTCAGGGAGGTAAACCTAATTCATCGGACCCTAGTTCATCGGCCCCTTGTCTCCGGGTTTTCCGGGAAGCTCGTCAGGGAACAATTCGTATTTCGCCTGCTTGTCGGACGCGACAAAGACCCGTTCACGGACGATCGAATCCTCGGCCCAGTTGAACATGAAGATCGGCGTGCCCTGCGGAATGTTCGAGAAGCGCTTGTTGACGATCAGCGCGCCGGGATATTCCGTGAGGCCGACATTGTAGATGTGCTCCGTCGAGATCTTCTGGAATTGTTTCATCAGGCTCGCACGCTGGTCGTTGTCCTCAGACGAAACGAACTTGTTGACGATGTCGACCAGGTCCTTTTCGAACGGCATCACATCGACCTCGCCGTTTTCCGGCGCACGATGGTCCCAGCTGGTGCGTGGACCGACCGGGGCAAGTTGCTCGGTGTTCTGCACCACCGAGGTCAGTTCCTGGTCGTTGCGCCGGACCAGCCAGTCGAAGCGGCCTGAATATTGGGACGCGTCGCGCTGGGTGCCGTTGAGGCCGTTGAGCACGACCCGAAGCCCGAGCTTTTCCATCTGGCCGACAACACCTTCGGCAAGGCTCTTGTCTGTCGTGTAGTCGTTGTTGACCAGCATCACGATCTCGACATTCTTGCCGCCGGCGGTGCCGGAAGGGAAATTCACGAAGCCGTCGCCATCCGTATCCTTGAGGCCGGCCTTGGCAAGTTCCGCCTTGGCGCCCTCGATGTCGAAGGGGTAGTAGACGGTCGAATCGCGGTCATAGAAGCTGGTGCCCGACGACAGGCCGCCGGGATAGATGGCGGTGAACGGCCCCTTGACCAGCGAGTCGCCGAGCGCCTTGCGGTCGAGCGCCATGGTGACGGCCTTGCGGAAATCCTCGTTGCGGTTCAGCTCCCGGATCGCCTGACCGCGCTCGTCCGGGTTGCCCCAGCCATTGGCGGAAAAATTAAACCGCAAATTGTAGCCGATGAGCCGCGGGCCGAAGGCAAGCCGGGCCGGCGCGTTCGCCTCCGCCGCACGCTTCAGGGAGGCGACGAAGTTTTCCGGCTGCTCCAGATTGGAGAAGTCGGCTGCGCCGGCGACCGCCTGGACGTCGCGGTCGGCCCAGGTCGACAGCTTGTAGTGCAGTTCGTTGAGGTAGGGGAGCTGGTTGCCCTTCTCGTCGACCTTCCAGTAGTAGGGGTTGCGGCGCAGGACGATGATGTCGTCCGGCCGGTATTCGACCGGCACCCAGCCGCCCATCACCGGCATGTTCATGAATTCCGGCGGGAAGGCATTCTTGAACTGGTCGTAGGTGTTCTTCGAATATTTCGGATGCTGCGGCTTCAGGATGTGCGCCGGGCCGGGACAGAAAGTGCCATAGGCCATCGCATAGAGATATTGTTTCGGGAATGCATCCTTGAAGGTCCACTCGACGGTGTAGTCGTCGATCCTCTTCAGCGTCGTGCCGACGCCGAAGGTTTCCGGTGTCGCGCCGTTCAGCGGCGAGACGTTCGGATCGACGACCTCGTCGTCCCAATAGAACATGACATCATCGGCGTTGAAGGCAACGCCATCGGACCACTTCGCCCCTTCGACCAAGTGCATGGTCAGCTTGTGGCCGTCGCTCGACCAGTCCCAGCTTTTGGCGAGGTTCGGCAGCGGCTCGGTGTCCTTGGCCTCGACCTGGAACAGCGGCGCGGTGCGCGTCAGGCATTCCGAGAGGCCGATGTCGATGCCGCCCCAGCCTTGCGTCTGGCCGGCGCCGTAATTCCAGCCTTCCGGTCGCCCGCCGATGACATGGCGCATCGTATCGCCGTAGACGCCGATGCCGTCCTGCATGTTGCTTGTCTTGAAGACCAGGGGTTCTTTCGGCAGCCTGTCCTTCACCGGCGGCAGTTTGCCGGTCTTGACGTATTTCTCGGTGACCCAGTCGGGCTCGTGATATTCGGAGAGCGCCTTGAACTCCAGGATGGAGTCTCGCGCGACATAGTTGATCTTGCCCTCGGCGGGGAACGGTGTCGGCGCCGGCGGAACCGTCGGCTCGGAAGCGTATGCATTGAGTGCCGAGACCGAGACGCTCAGCGCCAGTCCGGCGGCAAGGCCGATATTGTATAAATTCCTCACTGTCTCTCTCCCTCTTGTTTGTTCCGGAGCTTTGCACCCGCTCCGCTTCTCCTCGAATTCAAACGGCTTCGTGGCAGCGGATCCGCCTCCCCTGGATCCACCATCACCGTATTATGAGGTTTCAGCCGGTCTGCTTCAGCGCGGCTTTTTCGGCCCGCAATTCCTCGATCGAGCGAACGCTGCGCCGTGCGGCGCCGGCCCACTCGCGGGTCTTCACCCGGGATGTCGATAGCCGCTCCCTGGCGGCTGGAACCGCATGGGCATATTGCGGCAGCCAGGCTGCCTGGGCGACGACCATTTCGTCGACCATCTGCCAGACCTCTTCCGGGGTTGAGACCGCACCGACCAGCGGGTCATGCAGCACAGCGAGCTTCAGAAGATCGATGTCGCCGGATATCGCGGCATGCACCGACATGCGCTGGACGTTGATCGAGGCGATGCAAGTGGCCGCGCAGGCTTCCGGCAGCGTGATGCCGGCGGCCATGTTGATGCCGAAACGGTCGACGAAGCCGGGCGACTCGATGATGGCGTCCTGGGGCAGATTGGTGATCACGCCATTGTTCTTGACGTTGAAGTGGCCGCGGTAGACACGGTTGGTCTCCAGCGCCTCCAATATGTGGCTGGCATGCTCGTTGGAGCGTTTCTCGCGGTCGATCGGCTTTGACGCCGCTTCGAGGAACTGCGGATATTCCGTCTCGAACCAGTTGCGGGTTTCGGTGGAGTAGCGGAGATAGCCGCCGGTTTCACCGTGGATCCAGTCGGACATATCGATCCAGCGCGTGATCTCGTCGGGACGTTTGCGGTACCAGGGCAGATATTCGGAAAGGTGGCCGTTGCTTTCGGTCGAATAGACGCCGAAGCGCTTCAGAACATCGATCCGCAGCTTCTCCTGCTTGGAATAGACCGGATGCGCCTCGAAGGCAGCCACCAGTTCGTCCTTGCCGATGGGGCGGCCGTTCAGGCGCAGGTCGATGAACCAGGTCTGGTGGTTGATGCCGGAACAGACATAGTCGAGCTCCTGCCTGGACTTCGCGCCAAGCACCTCGGCGATCTGCTCGGCGCCGTGCTGGACGCCGTGGCAGAGCCCGACAGTATCGACCTTGCCGTATTCGATCGCCGCCCACGTGTTCATCGCCATCGGGTTGGCGTAGTTCAGGAATTTGACGTTGGTCTCGGCGACCTCGCGTATGTCCTTGCAGAAATCCAGGATCACCGGAATGTTGCGCTGGCCATAGAGAATGCCGCCGGCACAGATCGTGTCGCCGACACATTGGTCGATGCCGTATTTCAGGGGAATGCGGATATCGTCTGCATAGGCTTCAAGGCCGCCGACCCGCACACAGCTGATGACGTAGCGTGCACCTTCGAGCGCCTTGCGGCGGTCGGTGGTCGCCGTCACCCTGGTCGGCAATCTGTTTGCTTCGACAATCCTGTCGAGGATCGCCTTGATCATCTGAAGATTGTGCTCGCTGACATCGGTCAGCGCGAATTCGATGTCGGTAAATTCGGGCACGCACAGGATGTCGGTGAACAGTTTCTTGGTGAAGCCGACGCTGCCGGCACCGATGATAGCGATTTTGAAACTCATCAGCCGCACCTCATTCCATTCAAATGGCAGACGGGAAATGGACAATGGGAAGTTGTAGCCACATGCCGTGACATGTATGCAGGACAAGCCGGAATCCGGCTCGCCAACCTCCCTGTCCGCTCCTCAACTGCGGATCTCTCTCGCTTTTCGATGGGGATTATGCGCTTATTCGCGAGCGCGACCAGAGAAGGATTATGCTTTCAGGGGTAATTTTGTGCTGCAAGATTTGATAGCTCACGGACAGTCGATGCGCACGATCTCGCTGCCGCGCGGGCGCCAGCGCCTGCATGCCATGCCGACGAGCACGGGCTATGAAGTGCGCGAGAACGAGACCTACGACTGGGATGGGCGCAGGCGCGGCCAGACACCGTTCACCGTACTTCAGCACACGATCAGCGGGACCGGCCGGCTGCGCTACGAAAACCGCAACTACCGCCTGCAGAAGAACGACACATTGCTGGTGCTGGTGCCGCACAACCACCGCTACTGGCTGGCCGGGGATGAGCGCTGGGAATATTTCTGGATTTCGATGAACGGCGAGGAGGCGCTGCGCATCCACAAGTCGATCCTCAGCGTCTCCGGTCCTGTTTTTCGGCTGCAGCCGGCGACGATCGATCACCTTGCCGATTGCAGCCTGCGCCTGATCAAAGGGGCCGCTTCGCCGGGTGCTGCTTCGGCGATAGCCTACGAGGCTGCGATGGCGCTCTATGACGATGTCTTCGGCTCTCATGCCTTCGCCGAAAAACAGAGCGCCATGCAGCCTGTCATCGATCACATCAATGCCAATCTCGACAGGCCGCTGCCAGTGGCGGACCTGGTCCAGATCAGTGGTCTCAGCCGGGCTCATTTCTCACGCTGTTTTGCCGAAAGCGAAGGCCTGCCGCCGGCCGAGTTCGTGCTGCAGCAACGCCTGCAACGGGCGGCGAAGCTGCTGACCAAGGCGGATTTCCTGCCGGTGAAGGAAGTGGCAATCCTGTGCGGCTTCGAGGACGCGAACTATTTTTCGAAGGTCTTCCGCCGCTGCTACGGCATCACGCCGAGCCAATTCCGCACCACCGGCATGTATGCCAGCATGAGAACCCCGGCCAGGCGCGGCGTCAGGGCGTCTGATGACGAGACCTGACGCCGCCACTGTTAAACAAGCAGCTGGCTAGGCAGCGCGCCGACTGCCGCCGTCCAGCCATTCGAGATCGGCCTGCGAAAGCGTGATGTCGAGAGCGCGCAGGCTGTCGTCCAACTCGTCCAGTGTACGCGGCCCGATCAGCGGGATGGATGGGAAGGGCTGAGCGAGCACGTAAGCCAGCGCAATATGGATCGGGCTCTTGCCCAGTCTCGCTGCAAGTTCGATTGCCCGGTCGCGGCGGCCGAAATTCCGCTCCGAGTACCAGACCCGCACCAGCTCCTCATTGTCTTGCTTGTCCCGACCGGCGCGATCGGTGAAGAAGCCGCGCCCCTGGCTCGACCAGGCGAAATTCGGCATCTGCCGGGCGGCCAGCCAGGCCTTCCAGGCATCGCTCGATGAGGTCACACAGCCAGCCCAGATCGGCTCCAGCATTTCGGCCAGCGAGAAATTGTTGGACAGCGCGCCGGGCTTTTGCTTGCCGGCACGCTCGGCATAGGCAATGGCCTCATCCATACGTTCCATCGTCCAGTTCGAGCCGCCGAACGGGCCGCGGATGCGGCCAGCCTTCACCTCACGATCCATCGCATCGACGAATTCGCCGACCGGCACATCCGGATTGTCGCGGTGCATGAAATAGACATCGACATGGTCGGTCTGCAGCCGGTCGAGCGACTGGTCAAGCTGCTTGCCGATCACGTCGGGATAGCAAAGCGGCGAATGCGCACCCTTGGCGATGACCACCGATTGCGCGCGCACGCCGCGGTTTTTCAACCACTCGCCAAGCAGCTTCTCGGTATAGCCGCCGCCATAGACATAGCCGGTATCGAAGAGATTGCCGCCGACCTCGAAAAAGGCATCAAGCAGGATCGAGCCCGAGGAAAACGTGCGGAAATCCTCGAAGCCCAGCGCCACCACCGACGCCGGTTTCGACAGGCCCGGGATCGTGCGCTTGGCGATCGCCGTCCCGTCCGATCGCAAAGGCCGGCCGGAGATGGTGTTGGTTCTCTGCGCGGCCTTTTCGATACCGTATTCGAGGCCGGCTGCCGCCCGCCATCTGTCCAGCACACGCAAGGTGCCGAGGCTTTCCGCCCAGGCCATGCCCGGCCAGGCGAATTCCTGCCGGCCGGCGCGAATCGCCTCGCCGGCTGCGTCGACCTCGAAGGAATAGACATGGCGCTTCTCGTCGACGCTGATGGTCTCGCGCGCGCCATCGGATGCGATGACGTCGATCCGGCCGAGGCCGACGTCGCGGTTGCCCCCGGCGAACCAGAAGTCCGGTACTTCGATGCGGCCCTTGGTGCCGAAGATTCTCAAAACATTGTCCTGGTTGAGCGAGATGCTGCAGGAGACTTCGGCGACAATGCCGCCGGGAAAATGCAGCAGCGCGGAGGCCCATTCGTCGACGCCGGACTGGCCAAGATGGGCGGTGCCGACCACCTTGTCCGGCTCGGCGAAGGGCTTTCCGACAGCCGCGCCGGCAATCAGCCGTACCATCGAGACGGGATAGCCGCCGACGTCAAGAATGCCGCCGCCGGCGAGGTCGTTGGCATAGAGCCGATGCTGCGGCATGAAGCCCGGCATGGCGAAGCCGAAACTCGACTTGATCATCCTGATCTCGCCGATGACACCGGACCTGATCAGCTCGACCAGCTTCAGCGTCTGCGGATGCAGCCGATACATGAAGGCTTCGCCGAGGAATGTACCTGCCTTGCGCGCGGCATGGATCATCGCGTCGGCCTCGAAGGCGGTCAGCGCAAGCGGCTTTTCGCATAGCACATGCTTTCCAGCCTCGGCCGCCCTGATCGCCCATTGCGCATGACCGGGATGCGGTATCGAAATATAGACGGCGTCGACTTCGGGATCGGCAAGCAGCGCGTCGTAGCCATCAATGATGCGGGCGCCGGGAAAACTCTCGGCAAGGCTAGGCTTGCCGGGATTGCGGGCACCGATGGCAACCAGCTTTCCGGTGCGCGAAGCGGACACACCACCGGCAAAAGACTGGGCGATGCTGCCGGGGCCGAGAATGCCCCAGCGAATGGGCGTGGTTGCGGTCATTGTCATGCTCCTTGGAGGCTGGAAAGGGCGGCGGTCAGCGCAGCCGCAGTCCTTTTTCATCGAACAGGTAGGATTTGCGGATGGAAACGGTGATTTCTGATGTGTCGGGGACCTTTGCCGCGTCGCGCTGGATCACCACGTCGTCACCGTTGGCGGTTCTGGCATAGAGGAAACTTGTACCGCCCAGGTGCTCGACCACGTCGATGGCAACCACAAGGTCGGCGTCGCCTTCTCCGGCATTGCCGAAATGTTCAGGCCGCACGCCGACGATGACCTTGTTTCCGGTTTCGGGCGCGGCGCCCGTCAGCGGTTGCGTGATACGAGTCTTCTCCTGGCCCGCCAGTTCGACCACGACACCACGCGCATCGCGGCCGACAATGCGACCGTTGATGAAGTTCATCTTCGGCGAGCCGACAAAGCCCGCGACGAACTGATTGTCGGGGTTGTCGTAGAGATCGAGCGGCCGGCCGATCTGCTCGATATGGCCGGCGCGCATCACGACGATCCTGTCGGCGAGCGTCATCGCCTCGGTCTGGTCGTGCGTGACATAGATCATGGTGGCGCCGAGTTCCTTGTGCAGCCGGGAGATCTCGACCCGCATCTGGACGCGCAATTCGGCGTCGAGATTGGAGAGCGGCTCGTCGAACAGGAACACCTGCGGTTCGCGCACGATGGCGCGGCCTATGGCGACGCGCTGGCGCTGGCCGCCGGAAAGTTTTTTCGGGCGCCTGTCCATCAATTCGCTGATGCGCAGTATCTCGGCCGCCCGCTCCACCCGCCTGTCCGTGTCGGCCTTCGGATTGCCGGTCATGCGCAGCCCGAAAGAGAGGTTCTGTTCGACGCTCATATGCGGGTAGAGCGCGTAAGACTGGAACACCATGGCAATGCCGCGGTCGGCCGGCTCGACATCGTTCACCACCTTGCCGCCGATGGCGATCTCGCCGCCGCTGATGTCCTCGAGCCCGGCGATCATCCTGAGCAGCGTGGACTTGCCGCAGCCGGAAGGACCGACGAAGACGACGAATTCGCCGTGCTTGACGTCGATGTTGGCACCGTGGACGACCTCGAAGACACCGAAGCGCTTGATGACGTTGTTGAGCGTGACCGTTGCCATGCTGATCCTGTCTACTTGACCGCGCCGGCAGCGATGCCGGCGATGAAATGGCGCTGCAGCAGCACGAAGACGACGAGCATCGGCACCGTCAGCATCACCGCGCCCGCCATGATGCCGCCCCATGACACCTTGGTGAGGCCGATCAGTGTGCCGAGCGCCACAGGCGCCGTCATCGAACCGGGCTGGCTGTTGATCAGAAGCGGCCACAGATAATTGTTCCAGGAGGCGAGGAACAGGATGATGGCAAGTGCGGCCAGCATCGGCCGCGCCAAGGGCAGCGCGACGAAAAGGAAGATGCGCCATTCCTTGACGCCCTCGACGCGCGCCGCATCGAAGAGGTCATCCGGCATCATCGAAAAACTCTGCCGCATGAACAGCACGCCGAGCGAATTGAACAGCGGCGGAACGATCAGAGCCACCCAGGTGTTGGCGAGCTTGAAGTCGCGCGCCACCATGATGAATTGCGGGATCAGCACGACCGCATAGGGAAGCGTGATGGTGCCCAGGATGATGGCGACAACCACGCCCTTGCCGAAGAACTGGTAGCGGGCCAGCGCCCAGCCGGCCATCGACGTCAGCAGCACCGACAGGATCGTGTAGGTCACCGCCACCGAGACCGAAATGCCGATGGCGCCGACGAAGTTGGTGTCACGCTGCAGGTTGTTGAAATTGTCGATGAAATTGCCGTGCGGCAAAAGCTCGATGCCGGGACTGAAAATGCCGTTGTCCGGCATGGTCGAGAACACCACCATCATCCACAGCGGAAACAGCCAGACCAGCGCCAGCGGCGTCAGGAACAGATGCAGCGCTATGCTGCGTCCCAGCCTGGCGGAGGAGAGCGAACTCATTTCGGTTCCCTCGTCAGCCACAGCTGCGCCAGCGTAATGGCGATCGCCAGCCCGGCCATGGTGTAGGCGACGGCCGACGCGTAACCGAAATTGAGCGACCTAAAACCCTGGCGGTAAAGTAGCAGGCCAAGCGTCTCCGTCCCGCCACCCGGTCCGCCGCGCTCGGTGATCAGGAAGGGTTCGGTGAACAGCTGCATGGTGCCGATGATCGACAGCACGAGGCAGAACACGATGACCGGCTTCAGGAGCGGCAGGGTGATGTAGAAGAATTGCTTGAATTTGCTGACGCGGTCGAGCGTCGCCGCCTCGTAGACATCTTCGGGAATGGACTGCATGCCGGCGAGCAGGATGATGGCGTTGTAACCGGCCCAGCGCCAGGTCACCGCGATCATGATCAGCGCCATCGCCGGCGTGACGTTGGAAAACCAGTCGATCTTGGGCAGGCCGACGCTGTTCAACAGCTTGTTGATGATGCCGAAATCGAGGTTGAACATCAGCCGGAACACAGCCGAATAGGCGACCTCGCCGACCACCACCGGGGCGAAGAAGGCAAAGCGGTAAAGGCCGCGCGCCTTGAGCAGCGGCGAATTCAACAGCACCGCCATGACGAGCGCCAGCGAGATCATCACTGGCACCTGGATGACCAGGATGAGCAGCGTGTTCTTAAGCGCGTTGAAGAAGGCCGGATCGCCGATCAATCGGCCCCAGTTGAAGCCGGGCGCGAACCGCCACGGCACGGTGCGCGTCGCCTGGAAGGAGATCATGAAGGAGCTGATGATCGGCCACACCCAGAAGATTGCAAAGATCAGAAGATAGGGCGTGAGGAAGCGATAGGCCGTGGCGTTGCGATTGCGCATTTTTTGCCTCCTTCCCTGTTGCTTTCCGCCCGTTCGGGTGGCGTGTTGGTATTCAGTCTTCGAGGTCTGCGCTGCCCTGCCTGCCGGCATCCTCTCCCCGTATAGTGACGAGGAGAGGGGCGCTGTCATCAATGGTTTCGTCAACCACCGGCGTTGCAGGAAAGGGCACCGGCGCTGTGGCAATCTCCCTTCTCCCCGTCACTATACGGGAGAAGGTCCCGGCAGGGGGATGAGGGGCAGCGCCAACGGTTCTCGCAGGACGCATCCCTCGGCTCGCCGGAGATCATGACTTGACGGGCAATCCGGTCGCCGCGGCGATCTGGCTTGCGGCGTCGTCGAGTGCCGCCTTGGCATCCGGATAGCCGCCGGCCAGATATTTGGTCTGCACGGCGCGGACGATGATTTCGGCATCGCTCTGGAACGGCGTGCCGCGGCTGGGAACAACCTTGGGCAAGGTGCCCAGAATGTCCTTCCACACCGTCTGGCCGCCCCAATAGGGCAGGCCTTCCGAGACATAGGGGTCATTGAGCGCCGACACCAGCGATGGCACCAGGCCGAACTCCTTCAGCATCGTGATCTGGCCTTCATTGGTTCCGAGCGTGTACTTCAGATAGGCGTAGGCAGCCTCCTTGTTCTTGGACGCCGATGTGATGGCCAGCGAGGACCCGCCGAGATTGGCGGCGCGCGGCCCGTCGGCGGTGAGGCTCGGCATCAGATAGACGCCCCATTTGCCGTTTTCACCGGCTGATTCCGTGCGAATGGTGCCTTCATACCAACCGCCATAGATCTGGGTGGCGACAGTGCCGGCAGTGTTGTTGGTGATCTTGGTGCCCCAGTCGGCCGATGAGATGATGCCGGCGTCCTTCATCTCCTTGACCTTGGTCATGGCGTCGACGCATTTGGGCTGGTTGACCGTGATCGATTGGCCGTCGGCGGCGAAATAGGCGCAGCCCTGCTCGTTAGCGATCATGCGGAAGAATTCCGAGTCGCCATTGAAGTCGGCGTTGGTCATGGTGACGCCCGGGTTGGCGGCCTGGATCTTCTTGCCGGCGGCGATGAAATCGTCCCAGGTCTTGATCGATGCCGGGTCGACGCCGGCCTTTTCGTAGAAGTCACGGCGATAGAAAGCGGCGACCGGACCCGAATCCCACGGCATCGAGTAGGCCTTGTCACCGACTTCGAGCTCGGTGCGCTTGAAATCAGGGAATTTCGCCTGATCCTCGGCGGTGTAGCCCAGCGTATGCAGGTCGACGAAGCAGTCCGGGAACTGGTTCCAGTAATTCTCGGCCTCGCCGTTCTCGATGGTGACGATATCCGGCAGGCCGACGCCGCCGGCGGCGCAGCCGGCGATCGATTTGTCGTAGGTCGGCTGGTTGCCGAGATCCTGGACCGTGACCTTGACGTCGGGGAATTGCTTGTTGAAGCCGGCAATGGTCGCCTTCAGCGATGAAGCCGCGACATTCCAGCTCCAGATGGTGATTTCGCCGGATTGCGCAAAGGCCGGGGCTGAGCCCAGGGCAAGCGCGAGCGCGGCGCAGGTCATTGTGATGCGCATAGAAATCCTCCCATTTCATTTGCTCTCTCACTGTGAGCATGGCTAGACTATGCGGTGGGCAGGGCCTGTCGCCGTCAAAGGGAATATGAAATTGGCGGAAAGTAAGATGCCGGAACGGCCGTTTTATCAGCCTGGCGCCAGCAGCGTGGAAGGCTTGCCGCTGGCGTTGCAGATGTTTCACAACCATCCGCTGGTAATGCTCAAGCCACATTGGCATGCCCAGGTCGAGGTCAATTTCATCGTGCGCGGCAGCGTGCATTACCGCATGAACGAACATGAGATCGCACTGTCGGCAGGCGACATGTGCCTGTTCTGGGGTGGCCTGCCGCACCAGATGGACGATCTCTCGGACGACGCCATCTATGCCGGCGCGCATCTGCCGCTGGTGCATTTCTTTCGCTTGCATTTGCCGACGGATGTCCGCCATCGGCTGATGACGGGCGCCACGCTGGTGACCGGCGCGACCGACCAGTCGGACCACCACAATTTCGAGCGCTGGAACCGCTACTTCCGCTCAGGCGATCCGGCCATGATCGAGCATGCCGTGAACGAGTTGCTGCTCAGGCTGGAGCGGGTGCGGTTCGAGCCTTATCGGCTGGTGCCGGAAACCTCACCCGGGCAGGAAACCGGCAGCCCGTTCGACCAGCAATCGTCGCGCAATGTCGGGCGCATGTGCGATTTCATCGCCGAGAACTTCCTCTATGACATCGACTGCGTGAACATAGCGGCCGCCGCCGACATCCATCCCAAATACGCCATGAGCCTGTTCAAGAAATCCACCGGCATGACGCTCAACGAATATGTCAACCTTTTGCGGCTGAGCTACGCGCAGGCACTTTTGATGCACCAGGACGCCAATGTGCTGCGCGTTGCCATGGATTCCGGCTTCGGCTCACTCAGCGCCTTCAACAAGTCGTTCCGCAAGCTGGCCGGCATGTCGCCCTCCGATTTTCGCAGGGGCGTGACCGGCGCCAAATAGGCCGCGGCGACCAGCGGCTCGCCTGGTGCCGCGAAGCATTGTGCGCCTCGATCGTCGGCTAAAAGACATGTCACGGCGTTTCAGCCTGCAACAACGGCGCGGACAAGGGGGACGAAGGCCGGATCGCGCCATGCTATGCGCCATTTCGACCATGGAAGCAGCATGGAAACCGGGGCATCGCACGGCATCGCTTTTCCTGTCTGAAATCGCCACCTAGGCGCTGGACAGGCCGAATTCCCGTGCTATAACCCACGCGCTTTCAAGGGGCGCCCACAGCGCCTCGATGAATTCCGGTCAACGAGATTTCGTTTGCCGGATCAGGCCCAGATAGCTCAGTTGGTAGAGCAGCGGACTGAAAATCCGCGTGTCGGTGGTTCGAATCCGCCTCTGGGCACCATTTCCTCAACAATATCAATGACTTAGCTAACGGCTGGTTGACCCGCCCCGCGCGCCGTCGAAACCCTGTCCACCACGTCAAATGCGACGCCTTTTCCGGCCTCAATTCTGATCGTCTTGCTACCGACGCCGCGCACTCGGTCAAATCTCCTTGGCTGGGTATGAAGCAGCGCCCGGCGCCCACTTGAAATCCTGAACGTCAACTGTCATATTTTACGCGACAGTTGACACGGGAGGCGCACATGGCGACTACGGCGGATAAGGTCGTTACGGAAACGAGAGGCGGCGGTCTCCAACGGGTGGAGGCGCTGCTCGGCGGGTCTCGTATCTTGTCGCGTCGATTGACCAGCGCACTTGATGCGCATGAACTGCTTCTAAATGGTCTGCCGGCCTCGGCGCTAAATCATCTCGTTGGACAACTGATCTTCATCGACAAGACGGCGTCGCTCGAAAAGGCGGTTGGTATGAGCCTGCGAACCTGGCAGCGCCGCAAAGACGCTCCATCCAAGCCCCTTAGCCAGGAGCAGAGCGGACGGACTTGGAAATTCGCAGAGATCCTGGCGAAAGCGACGGATGTCCTCGGCACGCAGGCGGAAGCCGAGCAATGGCTGGAGCGCCCGGCGATCGGTCTCGACCAGCGCCGTCCGATCGACCTGCTGGGCACTCCCGCCGGCGTGGAGCTGGTCGAAGACTATCTTGAGCGGCTTGAATACGGCGTCTATGCATGACGCCTCTGCCGATGGCGCTCGGCGGAACGGAACTCATTGCGTGGCGGCTCGACCAGGCCGTCCACGCCGCGACATGGAATAGTGGCGAAGGTGCCTATCGGGTCGGCGGCCGCTGGAACAGCAAGGGCGTAAGAGCTGTGTACTGCTCGATCGATCCCGCAACGGCTATCCTCGAAGTCGCCGTGCATAAGGGTTTTCGCGCCATCGACACAGTGCCTCACACGCTAACGGCCGCTGTCATCAGCGATACGTCGGCAATACATGTCGTCGATCCTGCAAGCGTGCCCAATCCGAACTGGCTGCGCCCCGGCATACCAAGCGCGGGTCAGCAGGCATTCGGGGATGACCTTCTGATGAACCATCGCGTGGTGGCGATACCGAGCGCGGTTTCTTCATATAGCTGGAACTTGATCTTCGTGGCGAGCGTAGCGGCAGGTACCTATGCGCTGAAGCTCCAGGAAACTTTTGCTCTCGACACAAGGCTGCATCCCCCGGCCGGTCGCTGATCTGGCCGCGTGAGCGCTGTGCGCAAATCGCCGGCTCACCCGGGCGTCGCAGCCAAATATCCGCGGCTTGGAGCGGCCGGCAGGATAGCCATCAAAGCTGGTCAACGTCACCGCACGCATCCTCGGCCGAAACAAGTTTGCGCCCTTCTGCGCGCCTGCGGATTTGATTTGCTTGGTGATCCCCCAACCTTAGGGCAAACTGCCTGCCGGGGCGCTAGGAGGAGAAATGAGAGCACGCGCAGCAACGCTTGGGGATCTGGAGGATGTCTTTCGTGGTCTGTCGAAGCGGATGTCGGATGAATACGTCGCTGCCGGCAAGGACAGCAAGATCGCCTACGACAATCTGATGATGAATTTGAAGGAAGGGCGCGCGCACGCGCTTGTCGAGGGCGACAAGGCCGTGGCGATCATCGCCTGGCATGAGAACAGCGACGCCGCCGATACGCTGTTTGCCGCGCAGGAGGATTTCTTCCGAGCCGCCACCGTTCGCTTCTGCAAGCGGCATATCAGGCACATCCAGGCGCTCGCCGGCAACCTCCCCATCCACTCGCGCAGCTGGCTGCAGGGGCCGGATGTCGCGAGATGGTTTAGCGTCATCGGCTATGTCGAGCGCGGCCAGGAGAACGGCGCGACGCTGTACGAGCTGCCGCCGGCTCGCATCGGCTAAGGAACCGACCCTGGCTGGTGAAGATCTTCACCCCTTGCCGCAAACGCCGCATCCACCTCGCCATCGGCCACAAGTTCGTCGATGCGGGGTCGCCGTCTTCGTCTCTTGCCGGCGGCCTTCTGGACTGCCTCAGCAAGCGGCTTGCGCCGGGCGCCGATTGGCGGGATGTTATAGGAGGGCAACCGGGGGGCAAACCGGCACGCCGAGATCGATATGGCTGCTGGAAAATGTCACGAGCTTGCTTCGCCTTTCTTGCCTTTGTTGCGTTGGTGAGGCCGGTAGAGGCAGGCGAGTGGATGTCTCATCTGCTTGACCGCTCCAGCCTGGCGACCGCCTATTTTCGCCAAGCGGATCTTGTGACCGCATACACGACCGCAATGGCGCGCTTCCGTCTGCAGCTCGCAGGGCGCGCCGGCGAAACCAACCTTGCGGTCCCTCTCGAACCACTGCTTTTGCGGGCGGAATTTCGTGCGCGGACATGGCGTTCGGCGGACGGCAGCCTGTTGCAAGGCTTCGCCGGCAAGGGCGGCTTCCGGCTGACTATCGGGAACTGCCTGGCGCGCATCTGCGCCGCCAGCGAATGCAGCGATGCCGGTTGGCCGGTTTACGCCTGCAGCGACGGAGCCAAGCGCAAGATGTCCGTCACGGATTTTGTGACGGCAAGCTTCGGCGGCGTCTCCTACCGCCGATTGAGCGCCTCCCCTTCACAGGAATGACGGAGCGAGGCGCCGGCCACCTTGCTGCAGCGTTCAGCAAAGGGCGGTCTCCTTCTCCCTCACCGCAAACGCTGCCTGCACCGCGCGGTTGACGGTGACCGGCAGGATCGACATGTGATTCTCGCCGGCATGCAGTTCGAAGCTGGCGCGCACGCCGGGGAGAGCGTCGAGACGCTGCGCCATCGTCCGCGCGAACTCATCGGTGCGTGTCACCTTCTTCTGCTGGAGGCGCTTTTCCTCGTCCCCGGCGCCAATCTGAAACGGCGCCAGCTTTTCTGTCTCATATTCGCCAGCCGACAGGACCATGGTCGCCGTCAGGCCATCGGGAATGGCGGCCTCGAAGGCTTCAAGAAAGCGGTCGATGGTGCGGTCTTCCCAATAGATGGCGGGGCTCGCCGCGATCCAGGTCTGGAAGGCAAACGGTCGCGCGAACAGGGCGTAGAGCGCAAACAGGCCACCGAAGGAATGGCCGTAAAGCGCCTGGCGGCTCGCATCGATCCTGGTCCGGCCGGCGACCCATGGCTTCAGCACATCCTCGATGAAGGCAAGGAATTCCCCTGCCCCACCGGTCCGAACTTCGGGCGTGCCCTCGTAGAAGGGCGGATAGGTCTTGCCCGGCGGTGGGCCGAGATCCCAGGAGCGGCGCAGCGGGTCATAGGCGCTCTCCACGGGATAGCCGATGGCGACGATGACACCCCAGCCAACATTGGTGCCCGTGGGATAGAAGGCTTGCGCGCGCATGGCGTCGACCGCCGTGCCGATGACGGCGTTGCCGTCGGTCATGTAGAGCACGGGCCAGCCGGCCTCGGGCACTGGCCCGGACGGCACATGCAGGAATATCCGCCAGGGCGCGCCGCCATGCGCCGGGACAAGGTCGTGGACCGTGGTGTCGGCGATCAGGGCTGGCATCGACTTGGACATCGATATCTCCACAGGGGCAAATAGGTCAGCGGCGGCGCAGCAGCCACATCAGCACCGGTCCGCCGATCAGCGTGGCGACGAGACCGGCCGGGATCTGGCGCGGGAAGATGGCGGTGCGGCCGATCCAGTCGGCGGCGACCATGATCAGCGCGCCGGCGAGCACCGCGCCAATGGCTTGCGGCAGGGCACGGGAAAGGCCAAGGCGACGGGCAAGATGCGGCGCCATCAAGCCGATGAAGGTCAGCGGACCGACGATCAGCGTCGAGGCGGCGGTGAGTGCCGCGACCACCAGCAGCACCAGAAGCCGCGTCCTCTTCAGGCTGATGCCAAGGCCCTGAACGGCGGCAGGGCCAAGCGGCAGGATGTCGAGCCAGCGCATGAAGAGCGGCGCCAACGCGAAGAGGCAGACGGCAATGCCGCCGGTCGTCAAGGCGGCGCCGACATCGACGCCATAGGTCGAACCGGTCAGCCAGTTGAGCAGCAGCATGGCGCGAGGGTCGCCGGTGGCGGTGAGCACCAGGATCAGCGCATCGAACAAAGCCGTCAGCGCAACACCGGCAAGCAGCAGCCGCTCCGGCGCATAGGCGGCGCGGCGGCCGATCGCCAGCGTCACCAGCAAAGCGGCGAAGGCGCCGATGGTTGCGGCCGCCGTCTGAACCGGGCGTCCGGCATCCGAGAGCGCAAACAGCGCCACCATCATGCCAAGGGCGGCACCGGCGCTGATGCCCAGCACTTCGGGGCTGGCCATCGGATTGCTGGTCAGCCGCTGCATCATCAGCCCGGCGAGCGCCAGCATGGCGCCGGCACTCAGCGCGGCAAGCACGCGGGGCCATCGCCACGACAGCAAAGGCTGCAGCTCATCGCCGAAAGCGAAAGTCCAGCCATGCGGCCCCGGACCATAGAGCAAGGCCAGCCCCAGCAGTAAAAGCAGAGCCAGGCCGATCGCCGCCAGCAGGAGGTGCGGCCGGCTTGCGCGTGGCAGGCGCTCGGCCGTCAAGGTCGGGGCTTCCGAGCCGAGCGCAAGGCGCGGCAGCAGCCAGAGCAGCAGCGGCGCACCGAGAAGTGCTGTGATCGCTCCAGTCGGCAGCAGGTCGCCTTGCGGTCCGGTCGCGATCTGCACGCCCTGGTCGGCGGCCCACAGCAACGCCCCGCCGATGAGCGGCGCCATCACCAGTTGCTGGCCCAGCCGGCGGGCGCCGCCGATGCGTGCGAGGGTCGCGGCCGCCAAGCCGACGAAACCGATGACGCCGACAGCGGCAACGACGAAGGCAATCAGCGCGACTGCGGCGGCCAGTCCGGCGAAGCGATAGGCGCCGAGCGGCACGCCCAGGCTGCGCGCGCCCTCGTCGTCAAGGCCAAGCAGGGTCAATGGCCGCACCATGAGGAAGATCGCCAGCGCAGCAGTGCCGATGCGCGGCAACAGCCACAGCGTCGTCGACCAGTCCTGCTGGCCGAGCGAGCCAGCGCCCCAGATGAACAGGCTGGCCAGCCATTCATGCCGCAGCACGATGAGAGCGGCACCGATGGCGCCGGCGTAAAGGCTGACCACAAGCCCTGCCAGCACGATCGAAAGCGGCGACAGGCCCTTGTGCCAGGACAGAGCGAGGACGGCGGCAAGAGCCGCGAATGCGCCGGCCAGCGCCACCCATTCGCGGCCGAAGGCAAGCAGGGACGGTGACAGAAGCGTCGCCAGTGCCAACGCCAGATAGGCGCCGGCCGAGACGCCGACGGTTTCGGGCGAGGCCAACGGGTTGCGCAGAACCTGTTGCAGGACGGTTCCGGCAAGCCCGAGCGCCGCACCACACAAAAGGCTGACGGCAAGCCTGGGCAGGAAGGCATAATGGACGAGCACTTGCCGCATGTCAGCGATGTCGGGGGCGGCGAGCGATTGCAGCCAGAGCGCCGATGGCAGCTGCACCGTGAGGTTTGAGACGGTTGCCGCTACCGCCGCCGCGAGCAGCGTCACGCAAAGCAGGATCGCACCTACCGGCTGGCTGCCAAGAAAACTCCATGGGGAGACGCGGCCGGCCGACGCAGGCTTTCCCCCTTGGGCAATGGCCGCGATATCCTCAGCCACGGGCGGCCTCCGCGGTCATCGCCGACGCCAGGACCCGAGCAAAACGGGTGGCGGACGGAAGCGCGCCGAACATATGGACGGCGGGAAGGCGCATGATCGAGCGGTTGCGCACGAAAGGCATGGCGTTCCAAACCGGACTTTCGGTCAGCGTGCCTCCGGCGCCCTCGGGCAAGGGTTCGAGATAGGCGAGGCGCGCGTCGCTGGATGTCGCCAACCCGTCGATGCCGACGGTCGAAAACCCCCAATAATTGGTCTCGGCCGTCCAGGCGTTGATGAGCCCGATGCGGTCGAACACCTCCTGAAACAGGCTTTTTGCGCCGTAGACGCGCACATTGCGCGGATCCATGAAGCTGACGACATAGATCGGCCGCGCCGAAAGCGGCGCCAGCTGCTGGCGGACTTCTGAAAAATACGCGTCTGTCGCCGCGATCAGCGCTTCGCCTTCGCTTTGCTTGCCGACAAGCCTGGCAAGCTGGCGCGTTGCCTCAACGGCACGCTGGTAGGGCTGCCCGGCTTCGGTATAGAGCCCGACCGTCGTCACCGGCGCCACGCGTTCGAGCAACGGCTTGATACCGTCGAGATACGGCATGGACAGGATGATGTCGGGCCTGAGTTGCTGCAGCAATTCGAGATTGGGCTCGAGCAGCGTGCCGACATCGGCGATGTCAGGCGGTAGCGGCGGCTCGACCACCCAGGTCTCCCAGATGTCGCGACCGGCAATGGCGACCGGGCTGACGCCCAGCATGAGCAAGGTCTCGGCCAGCCCGTCATCCAGGCAGACGATGCGCAGCGGTTTCGCCGTGGTGGATGGCGATGCAATAGCGGCGAAGGGCAGGACGAAAAGTCCCAGAGCACCGCGCCGGGTGATCCGACCGTGGAGACGGTCAGCCCTGTGGGATTCAAGGGCAGCCATCACAGCGCGGCGCCTTTGCGGAAAGCCGACTTCAGGCACGGGTTTTTCTCCAACACGACGCGGTTCAAAAATCTGGCTGCCGGCAGCCGATGGCCGGTTGACTATGAAACATGACTTTAATAGTCAACATTGAAGATGATAAAACGAGTCAACAATTTGAAATTGGCGCAGGACGGAACGGCCCTGTGCGGATTGCAGGCAGTGAGGGGTATCGAGATGAGGTATCGTGCGGCGCGTCGGCGAAGGCAGGTCCAAGGCCTTGTGGTCGCATCGGCCCTGCTTTGCACCCAGGCCCTTGCGCAGGATGCCACGACCGAACTCAAGCCCATCAATGTCGAGGGACAGAGCGACAAGCCGGTCGGACCCGATGACGGCTATATCGCCAAGAACACCACCACCGGCTCGAAGACCGACACGCCGCTGAAGGAAATTCCGCGGTCGATTTCGGTGGTGACCCGCAAGCAGCTAGACGACCGCCAGCCGGGGCAGCTTGAGGACGCCTTGTCCTATCTTGCCGGCGTCACCACTTCGCCATGGGGTATCGACGATCGCTTCGACCAATGCCTGATCCGCGGTTTCGACCTCTGCACCTCGGCGATCTATCGCGACGGACTGCCGCAGAAAGTGATCGATTTCTCCGGCTTCAAGATCGAGCCCTACGGGCTGGAGCGGATCGAGGTGCTGAAGGGACCGTCCTCGGTGCTCTACGGCGAGAACGAGGCTGGCGGCATGGTCAATGCCGTCACCAAGCGGCCGACCGACAAGCCGATCTATGACGGCTTCCTCAGCTATGGCAGCTTCAACACGGTCGAGGCCGGGCTGGATATCGGCGGCCCGATCGACGACGCCGGCGTGTGGTCCTACCGGCTAACCGGTCTGGTTCGCAACGGCGAGCTCGAAACCGACTATTCCCGCAACGACCGCATCTTCGTCGCGCCGGCGCTGAAGTGGCAGCCGGATGCGCAGACCTCGCTGACCATCCTGGCCAACTACCAGTGGGACAGGCTGACGCCGATACAGTTTTTGCCGGCGCAGTATGGCAATCTGCCGCGCAATTTCTTCACCGGCTCGCCCGATTTCGATCGCTTCGATGCCAACCACGGGTCGATCGGCTACCAGTTCAGCCACGAGTTCGACGACCATTGGACGGTGCGGCAAAATCTGCGCTACTCGCAGCAGGAAACCGACTACCGGCAGCTCTATTATGGCGAATGGCTTGGCGGCCAAAACATGATCGACAACCACACGATGTCGCGCACGCTGTTCACCGTGGACGAAACCGCAACGCTGTTCAACGTCGACAACCAGGCCGAATACAAGGCCGACTTCGGCGCGATCGAAAACAAGCTGCTGTTCGGCCTCGATTACAGCAGACAGTCGGTCGACGGGCGGAACGGCTACGGCGAGGGTCCGCCGCTGGACACCCTCAACCCGGACTACTCGATCCCTGTCACGCCGCCGAGCCTCATCATTACGGATCGCAAGCAGACGATCGGCCAGGTCGGCCTCTATGCACAGAACCAGGCCAAGATTGCCGACCACTGGGTCCTGACCCTCGGTGGCCGGCAGGCCTGGATCGACAACACCAATTTCGACCGAATCGACGGTACGGGCAGCTACGATCAGCAGGACCATGCCTTCACCGGCAATGTCGGTATCGGCTATCTCTTCGACAATGGCATGACGCCCTATGCCAGCTATGCCGAGTCCTTCACCACCAATATCGGCCCGACCCAGTCCGGAGACGCGCTGCTGCCTTCGCTGGGGAAGCAGTACGAAGTCGGCGTGAAATACGAGCCGACCTTCTTCCCGGGCTTCATCACCGCTTCGCTGTTCGACCTGCGCAAGACCAATGTGCCGACGGCGGCAGCCAATCCCGTCTACCAGGTCCAGACCGGAGAAGTACGCCATCGCGGTCTCGAGATCGAGGCCAACGCCGATCTGGCTTCCGGCCTCAGCATGACGGCGGCCTACACCTATCTCGACGCGAAGATAACCAGCGATGCCGCTGCCATCATCGGCAACCGCCCGGCCAGGGTGCCGGAACACCAGGCATCGCTGTGGGCCAATTACGAGGTTGGCAGCGGCATGTTCGAGGGCCTAAGCGTCGGCGCCGGCGTGCGCTACATCGGCGCCAGCTTCGGCGACAATGGGAACACGGTGAACGTGCCCGGCCACACGCTGGTCGATGCCGCACTTCGCTACAAGAAGAATGGCTGGCAGGCGGCTCTCAACGTCTCCAACCTGTTTGACAAGACCTACTACTCGACCTGCTATGAGGCCGGCAGCAATCCCGACCTCAGCTGCATCTATGGCGAAGGCCGTGTCATCAAGGGCAACCTCAGCATGAAGTTCTGATGCGGGCCGGCCCGCCTGCCTCGATTGGCCGTGAGTGAGCATGCGTAATCTGTCGGTTCTGGCCGCAAGGCGATTCGGCCCGCCGCAGCCCGATGCGACGTCACGCCCCACCGACAATCACCCGGATCCACATACGGCATCATCTTTCCTCCACGAATTCATTCGATGATGGTTCGGACACGGTCGCCTTCGGGCAGGCGCGGTTGCCTGAGAGGGCAGCAACGAATCAAAAAAGCCACGGCAGCCGCTGCCGGAAGGGTGTAGAAGACCCTACCGAACGCATCGAAGGGAGTGCGATCGGGTTGCGCTCGGCAAGGCTTGATGGTTTGTTGCCGCTACACGGAGAACGAATGATGCGAGAGCCTGCCGGTCAAGACGAATATGGGTCGACGAATCCCTTCGATCCGGACGATCTGCCGACGTTGAACGCGATCGGTCCGAGCATGGGAAGCGGCAATGATTTCGAGAAATATGCCGTTGCCGTGATCATCGTGTTCGGCGCGCTGATCATTGGCGGGCTGATGGCGGCTTCGATGGTCTTCGGGCACCGCAACGGCTTCCTCTTCGCCCTTGGCGGCGCCACGTCTGCCTGGATATCCGGAAACGCGCTGCTGCTCGACCGGCCGCGCATCTACGCGCTGTTCGTCGGCATTGCCGCCTTGATGCTGATTGCGTCCACCATCACGCTGGTCTTGTGACGGTCCGACCGCCCATGAGCCAACAGAGCCAACCCTGTTGGGCAGCGGGCGATCAACCCGAATCACTACGCTGCTCCAAGCCTTTCCTCTGACTGATCTCCAGCCTCGCCTAACTTCAGTATCCGAGCGCCTCGCCAGAGGCTGCACGGCTGTCGATGGCGCCGTTGTAGCGCGCGCCGCCGCCTTTCTCGATTTCCGCCAGGCTCTTGCCGCCGACAAGGATGCCGGCCGCCTGGCCCCAGGTCTGGTCAGCGAGATCGAGGTGATACCCCATGCCGGCCAGCAGCTTTTCGGTATCGGGTGAAAGTCCGAACGGCTCGACATAGACCTTGTCGGGCAACCACTGATGATGGATGCGCGGCGCGTCGATCGCCTCCTGGATATTCATGCCATGGTCGATGACATTGAGGATCGCTTCCAAGGTGATGGTGATGATGCGCGAACCGCCCGGGCTGCCGATGACCATGAACGGCTTGCCATCCTTGGCTACCACGGTCGGGCTCATCGACGACAGCGGCGTCTTCTTCGGCTGGATGGCATTGGCCTCGCCCTGGACAAGGCCATAGAGATTGGGCACGCCGGGTTTTTGGGTGAAATCGTCCATCTCGTTGTTGAGCAGCATGCCGGTGCCGTCAGCGACCACGCCGGCGCCGAACGAGCCGTTCAACGTGTAGGTGACCGCGACCGCATTGCCGTCATCGTCGATGATCGAATAATGCGTCGTCTCCTTGCTCTCGCCAAAGCCCTTCGGCATCAGATCCTTCGACACGCCGGCCCGGAACGGGTCGATCTTGTCGCGGATATCCTTGGCATAGGCCTTATCAAGCAATTTCGAGACCGGATTGTCGACGAAATCGGGATCGCCAAGCGCCGAATTGCGGTCGACATAGGCATAGCGCATCGCCTCGACCATGACATGGACCGTCTCGGCGGAACCGGCGCCGAGATAGGACAACGGATATCCCTCCAGCACGTTCAGGATTTCGCAGATGATGACGCCGCCTGAGCTTGGCGGCGGCGAAGACGTGATCTCGTAGCCGCGATAGGTGCAGGTCACCGGCTTGAGCTCACGCACCGCATATTGCTCGAAGTCGGACTTGGCGAGAATGCCGCCCTTGGCGCCACTCGCCTTGACTACGGCGTCGGCGATAGCACCTTTGTAGAAGGCATCGGGGCCTTTTTCGGAAATGGCGGCGAGCGAGGCCGCAAGATCGGGCTGGATCAGCCGCTCGCCGGTGCCATAGGGCTTGCCATCCGGTTTCAGGAAGATGGCGGCCGCGGCGGGGTCCTTCGCCAGCCTGTCGGCGCTGCCGGCAAAAGAGACGGCGTCACCCTGATTGAGGATGAACCCGTCCCTGGCATAGCCGATTGCCGGCGCCATCAGATCCTGGCGGGACAATTTGCCGTATTTTTCGCGGGCCATCTCCAGACCGGCCACCGAGCCCGGCACGCCGACCGCGAGATAGCCGTCGAGGCTGGCGCCCTTCACCGGGTTGCCATCCTTGTCGAGATACATGGTCTTGGTTGCCGCCAGCGGCGCGCGTTCGCGAAAATCGAGGAAGGTCGATTTGCCATCCTTGAAGCGGATGGTCATGAAGCCGCCGCCGCCGATATTGCCGGCATTGGGATAGACGACAGCCAAGGCATAGCCGACGGCAACCGCGGCATCGACAGCATTGCCACCCTTCTTCAAGACCTCGACGCCAACTTCCGATGCCAGATGCTGGGCAGTCACCACCATGCCGTGCTCGCCCTTGGCTGGCGCCGGCGATGCAGCGAAGCCGCTTGTCAGCGGGGCCAAGGCGAAGGTGATGGAAAGACTTGCGGCGATCAGTGTCCGACGGTTGAGATGCATGGCGGTTCTCCTGGCGGGGGGACGCTTAGAAGACCGTGTTGGAGTGATCGAGTCCACTAACAATTGAGGGAGCACGAGAAAGAGCCCCCTCACCCGGATTGCCATCCGAATTGCGAAGAGCAATTCGGGGCAATCCAACCTCTCCCCGAGGGGAGAGGAGATTGTCAGCGCTGACGCCAGTCTCTTCTCCCCAGCGGGGAGAAGGTGGCCGCGAAGCGGCCGGATGAGGGGGCCGGCTCGGCCTCAGACAATCCCGCCAGAACCGCCTGCAACCGCCGGACGTTCGGCCGCGACCTTGGCGCGGTAGCCCGCTGCCCGATAGGCTGCGACTGGGTCGATGGCGCCGCCGGTCTTGAGTCGCGCCATGGCCAGGATCGGTTCGACATCGGTGCGGTAGGCAGCTTTCAGCGTCTGCGTCGCCATCAGCGCGTCGTTGCTGTCCTGATAGAATTCCAGCGCCTTGCGGTCGACAAGCAACGCCTGCGCATAGGCGCGCTGCACCTCGACCGCCGATAGCATCAGGCTTTCGATCGGATCGGTGACGTTGTGGCTCTGATCGAGCATATGCGCGGGGTCGAACCCCTCGGCGCCGGAAAGTTCGGCGTCGACCAGTTCGTTGAAGACAAGGAACAGCCGGTAGGGATCGATCGAACCGGCATCGAGATCGTCGTCGCCATATTTCGAATCGTTGAAATGGAAGCCGCCAAGCTTCTTGAACTGGATCAGGCGGGACACGATCATCTCGATGTTGACGTTGGGCGCATGGTGGCCGAGGTCGACGAGACAGAACGCCTTGTCGCCCAACTCCTGAGCGATCATGTAGTTGGTGCCCCAATCCTGCACGACAGTGGAATAGAAGGCCGGCTCGTACATCTTGTGCTCGCTAAACAGCTTCCAGTCGGCGGGCAGTCCGGCATAGACCTCTTTCATGGCGTCTAGATAGCGCTCGAACGCCTTGGCGAAATTGACCTGGCCGGGAAAGTTCGAACCGTCGCCGATCCACACCGTCAGCGCCTTCGAGCCCAACGTCTTGCCGATCTCGATGCATTCGAGATTGTGCTCGACAGCTTGCCGGCGCGTGCCGGCATCGGCATGCGACAGCGAGCCAAACTTGTAGGAGAGTTTCTGGTCTTTCGCGTCGGAGAAGGTGTTGGAGTTCATGGCGTCGAAGCCGAGGTCAAAGCGCGAGGCCGCCTGCTTCAGCCGGTTCGGGTCGGCCTTGTCCCACGGAATGTGCAGGGAGATGGTCGGCGTCGCCTGCGTCAACTGCTGGATGACGGCGCAGTCCTCGATCTTGTCGAAGATGTCGCGGGGCTCGCCGGCGCCGGGAAAGCGGGCAAAGCGGGTGCCGCCAGTGCCGACACCCCAGGAGGGAATGGCGACGGCGAATTTCTCGACCTTGTCGCGGATGGCGTCGATGGCGATGCCACGACGGTCGAGGCGCTCGCCAAGCGAGGCATAGTCGCGCTCAAGGCTGGCCTTGCGCGCGGCATTGTCCTTGTCGACGAGGTCGGTGGAGATGATGGATTCGGACACTGCGGTTTCCTCCCAAATACGTTCGGACGGCGCTGCCCCTCACCCTACCCTCTCCCCGTGAAGAACGGGGAGAGGGGGACGCCAGCGTTGGAGCTAGACCCTTCTCCCCGTCACTATACGGGGAGAAGGTGCCGGCAGGCGGATGAGGGGCGGCGCAACCCTCTAAGATGATCGCTCAGCGCGTAAAGCTCTGCGCGTTGCCCGCGTCGACGTTGATGATGTTGCCGGTCGACTTGGCAGACATGTCGGAGGCAAAGAAATAGATCGCCTCGGCAATATCTTCCGGGAAGACCGAGCGCTTCAGCATCGAACGCGAGCGATAATGCTCCTCCAGATCGCCGGTCGACATCTTGTAGGCGGCGGCGCGCTGTTCCTTCCACTCGCCGGTCCAGATCTTCGAGCCGCGCAGCACCGCGTCCGGGTTGACGACATTGACCCTGATCTGGGCTTCCGCGCCCTCCAGCGCCAGGCAGCGGGCGAGGTGGATCTCTGCGGCCTTGGCGGTGCAATAGGCGGCGGCGTTGGGCGATGCGGCAAGGCCGTTCTTGGAGGCGACGAAGACGACGTTGCCGCCAATCTTCTGCACGCGAAACAGCCGGAAAGCTTCCCGCGAGACCAGGAAGTAACCGGTCGACAGAATGTCCATGTTCTTGTTCCACAGCGCCAGCGTCGTCTCCTCGATCGGCGCCGAGGAGGCAAGACCAGCATTCGACACCAGAATGTCGATGCCGCCGAACTCGACCGCGGTCTCGGCAAAGCCCGAAATGACCTGATCCTCCGAGGTGACGTTGATCAGCACAGGCCGGACGAAATCCTTGCCATAGGCCTTGGCCAGGCCATCATTGGCACTGGCGAGCGCTGCCTCGTCGATGTCAGCCAGCACGACGCAGGCGCCCTCGCGCAAAAGCCGGTTGGCCGTGGCGCGGCCGATGCCGCCGGCGCCACCGGTGACCAGCGCGATCTGGCCGGCAAGCGACTTCGGCTTCGGCATGCGCTGCAGCTTCAGATCCTCGAGCAACCAGTATTCGATGTCGAAGGCTTCCTGTGCGGGCAGGCCGACATAGGACGAGACCGTGGAGGCGCCGCGCATGACGTTGATGGCGTTGACATAGAATTCACCCGAGATGCGCGCCGTCGCCTTGTCGCCGGCGAAGGTGAACATGCCGACGCCGGGCATCAGGTAGACGACTGCATTGGGATCGCGGATGGCGGGCGAGTCCGCATGCTTGCAGCTGTCATAGTAGGCCTGGTAGCCAACGCGATAGGCAGCGATGTCGTCGGCAAGCCGCGCAATGACGGCATCGACATCGGGCTTTGCCGGATCGAACTCGATGACCAGCGGACGGATCTTGGTGCGCAGGAAATGGTCGGGGCACGATGTGCCGAGTGCTGCCAGCGGACGCAAATCCCTGGAGTTGACAAACTCGAGCACAGCGGCGGAATCATCGAAATGACCAAGCTTGTGGCTCTTTTCGGAGATCAGGCCGCGAATTCGGGGCATCAGCTTCGCGGCAATGGCGCGCCGTGTGGCAGCGTCGAGCGACTTGACCGCTTCGCCGCCGAAAATAGCGAGACCTTCGGAGCGGCGCTCGAACCATTCGATCGCCTGGTTGATCACCGAAATCGTCGTCTCATAGCATTCCCGAGGGGCATCACCCCAGGTGAACAGGCCGTGGCTTTCGAGGATGACGCCTTTGGCGGCGGGGTGTTCGAGGCAGAATTTCTCCAGCCACAGACCGAGCTCGAAGCCGGGACGTTTCCACGGCAGCCAGCCGATGGCATCGCCGAATATCTCTTTCGTCAACGCCTTGGAATCCTTGGCGGCGGCGATGGCGATGATGGCGTCGGGATGCATATGGTCGACATAGGGCTTCGGCACGTAGGCATGCAACGGCGTGTCGATCGAGGCCGCACGGGGGTTCAGATTGAAGGTGCAGTGCGGCAGGAAGCCGACCATTTCGTCTTCGTGCTCGACGCCGCGATAAAGGCCTTTGAGCGCGCGCAGCTTGTCCATGTAGAGCGTGGCAAAGCCGTCCAGCTTGATCGAGGCGCTGTCGCCGCCCGAGCCCTTGACCCAGAGCACTTCGACAGTCTCGCCGGTGAGCGGATCTTTCTGCCAGATCTTCGAAGAGGTGTTGCCGCCGCCATAATTGGTGACGCGCTTGTCGGAACCGAGCGTGTTCGAGCGGTAGACCAGAAGCTCAGGGTCGCTCATCCCTTTGGCCTTCGCGTCGTCCCACAGATTGGCGAGGCGCGCGCCGGTGCGCTTGTCGAGCATATGCAATCCTCCCGAAGGCACGCAAACGGTGCGGCCATTTAGTCCCGAATTTCCACGGAAGCAGGCAGCTTGTCAATCATAAACGATCAAGATCGATCATATTGCACTGCACAATGAAATTATATGATCGGAAATGATTGACACTGCGCGTTTTGGGTGCCTAGATGCTCAGGCAGGGAGGAACCATGCACGAAAAAGAGCGCCACAGGATCATTCTGTCCGCCGTCCAGGAAAAGCCTGTGGTGACGGTGCAGGAGATGGTCGACCTGACGGAGTCTTCCGAGGCGACGATCCGGCGCGACATCGCGGCTCTGCATGTCCAGAAGCGCCTGCGCCGCGTGCGCGGCGGCGCTGAAGCAATCTCGCCGCCGCAGTTCATTGGGCTGGCCGGCCGGCCCTTTTCCGTCAACGAAACGATCAACGCCTCGCAGAAACGCGCCATTGCGCGGGAAGCGGTTGAATTGTGCAAGGACGGCGAGCCGATCATCATCAATGGCGGCACCACCACCTTCCAGATGGTGCATTTCCTGACCGGCCGCCGCATGCCGATCTTCACCAATTCGTTCCCGATCGCCGAGCACCTGCTCAAGCACTCCAAGAACACGGTGATGCTGTCGGGCGGCACCATCTATCGCGAGCAGAACATCATCCTGTCGCCCTTCGACAATGACGTGACGCGCAATTTCTATGCGCGCCGTATGTTCATGGGCGCGCAGGGACTCGGTCCGCTCGGCCTGATGGAGGGCGATCCGCTGCTGATCCAGGCGGAGCAGAAGCTGATCGACCAGGCCGACGAGCTGGTGGTGCTGGTCGATTCCTCGAAATTCCGCAAACGCTCAAGCTTGATCCTGTGCGGCCTGTCGCGCATCGCCACAGTCATCACCGATGACGGCATCGAGGATCGCGAAGCCAAGATGTTGGAGACCGCGGGCGTGACGCTGATCGTCGCCCGCACATCCGCAACCAACAAGGAAGAATCTTCACTGCAGGCCTGAGGCCAACTCACGCCCGCAGCGGCGATGGAATGCAACGCTCAAGGGAGGAAATTCGATGAGCTTCTTGAAGAAACTGATGGTGACGGCGGCTTTCTCGGCTGCCATGTTCGTGAATGCCGCCTATGCCGAAAACGTCAAGATCGCGTTGGTGGTGAAGTCGCTCGGCAACGGCTTCTTCGATGCCGCCAACAAGGGCGCCGAAGAGGCGGCCAAGGAACTCGGCGATGTCGACATCATCTACACCGGCCCGACCAAGGCGACCGCGGAAGCGCAGATCGAAGTGGTCAACTCGCTGATCGCCCAGAAGGTCAACGCTATCGCCATTTCGGCCAATGACGCCGATGCGCTGGTGCCGGTGCTGAAGAAGGCCATGGAGCGCGGTATCACCGTCATCTCCTGGGATTCGGGCGTCGCCAAGGAAGGCCGCCAGCTTCACCTCAATCCGTCCGACACCGGCCTGATCGGCGAGACCATCATCAAGCTTGCCGCCGATTACCTGCCGGAAGGCGGCGACGTCGCCATCCTGTCGGCCTCCTCGACCGCGACCAACCAGAACGCCTGGATCGACGCGGCCAAGAAAATCCTGCCGGAGAAGTTCCCCAAGATCAAACTCGTCGCCACCGTCTATGGCGATGACGACTCCGCCAAGAGCACCGACGAAGCCAAGGGCCTGCTGAAGTCGTATCCGAACCTCAAGGCGATCATCGCGCCGACCACCGTCGGCGTCGTCGCCGCCGCCCAGGTCGTCACCGACGAGAACCTGATCGGCAAGGTCAATGTCACCGGCCTCGCGCTGCCGTCCGAGTTCAAGAAGTTCATCGACAACGGCGCCTCGCAGGCGGTTGCCCTGTGGAACCCGATCGATCTCGGCTACTCGGCCGTCTACCTCGCCCATGATCTGGCGGTGAAGAAGGAAGAGGCAAAGCCCGGCGCCACGCTTTCTATCGGCCGCGTCGGCAAGGTCACGCTCGACGACACCAATTCGGCTGCGATGGCTCCGCCCTTCCAGTTCGACAAGACCAACATCGAAAAGTTCTCCAAGATCTATTGATCTGGGGCGCTTGCACCCTCCCCCTTGTGGGGAGGGTCGGTGAGGCGGTCTTGCGAAGCAAAACCGGCGAGACGGGGTGGGGGGTGGCGACATCTCCATGCACCAGGACCTTGATATGCTAGACAACCCCTACCCGGCTCAATTTGTTCGCGACCCTCCCCACAAGGAGGAGGATGAGGCGGCTCCACGCCTGACGCTGTCCGGCATCTCCAAGAGCTTTCCCGGCGTGCGCGCGCTGCACAATGTCAGCCTGTCGCTCTATCCGGGCGAGGTGACCGCGTTGATCGGCGAGAACGGCGCCGGCAAGTCGACGCTGGTCAAGATCATGACCGGCATCTACCAGCCGGACGAGGGCACGATCAGCATCGACGGCCAGGCCGTCACGCTGCCCAGCGCGCATGCCGCCTTCGGCTATGGTGTCACCGCCATCCACCAGGAAACCGTGCTGTTCGACGATCTGACGGTGGCTGAAAACATCTTTCTCGGCCATGCGCCGCGCACGCGTTTCGGCACGATCGACTGGCGCACGATGCGCAAAAATGCGCGCGAAGTGCTCGACACCATGCATGCCGGCCATATCGACGCCGACGCGCGGCTGAAGGACCTCGGCATCGCCAACAAGCATCTGGTCGCCGTTGCGCGCGCCATGTCGATCGACGCGCAGATCGTCATCATGGACGAACCGACCGCCGCGCTTTCGATGAAGGAAATCGAAGAGCTCTTTTTGCTGATCGAGTTCCTCAAGAGCGAGGGCAAGGCGATCCTGTTCATCAGCCACAAGTTCGATGAGATCTACCGCATCGCAGACCGCTACACGGTGTTTCGCGATGGCGAGATGGTCGGGGAGGGCCTGATCAGGGATGCCGGCCAGAGCCAGATCGTGCGCCTGATGGTCGGCCGCGCGGTCGACCACATCTTTCCGCAGCGCAAGGCCGAGATCGGCGCGACGGTGCTTTCCGTTTCCGGCCTGTCGCACCCGACCGAATTCAACGATATCGGCTTCGAGCTACACACGGGCGAGATTCTCGGCTTTTACGGCCTGGTCGGTGCCGGCCGCAGCGAGGTGATGCAGGCGATATCGGGCATCACCCGCACGTCAGCCGGCACGATCACTTTGGAAGGCAAGACGATCGCCCCGAAATCGGCGGCGGATTCGATCGAGGCTGGCATCGTCTACGTGCCGGAAGAACGCGGCAAGCAAGGCGTGGTGATCGGCCTGCCGATCTTCCAGAACGTCTCGCTGCCTTCACTCGAGCGCACATCCAAGTCGGGCCTGCTTCGGCTGGCTGAGGAGTTTTCGCTCGCCCGCTCCTATACCGAGCGGCTCGACCTGCGCGCCTCCTCGCTCAGCCAGGATGTCGGCACATTGTCGGGTGGCAACCAGCAGAAGATCGTCATCGCCAAATGGCTGGCGACCGCACCCAAGGTGATCATCCTGGACGAGCCGACCAAAGGCATCGACATCGGCTCCAAGGCCGCCGTGCACGGCTTCATGGCCGAGTTGGTGGCGCAAGGCCTGTCAGTGATCATGGTGTCGTCCGAACTGCCCGAAATCCTCGGCATGTCCGACCGGGTCGTCGTCATGCGCGAAGGGCTCGTCGCGGCGGTCTACGACAACAAGGGGTTGGACGCCGAAACGCTGGTCAGGACGGCGGCAGGGATCGCGGCATGAAGGCTTTTTTGAAATACCGTGAAATCTGGCTGTTCGCGGCCATCGTCGTGCTGATCGGCCTGATCTCGACGCGCTTCCCTGCCTTTGCCGACCTCGGCAATCTGCGTCAGGTGTTCAACGACACCTCGATCCTGATGATCCTGGCGCTTGGCCAGATGGTGGTCATCCTGACCCGGTCGATCGATCTGTCGATGGCCTCCAACCTCTGCTTCACCGGCATGGTGGTGGCAATGCTGAACGCCGCGCATCCGGCAATCCCGATCCCGCTGCTGATCGTCATTGCGCTGCTGGTCGGCCTGGTGCTGGGCGCCGTCAACGGCCTTTTGGTCTGGCGGCTGAACATCCCCTCGATCGTGGTGACATTGGGCACGCTGACCATCTATCGCGGCGCCACCTTCGTCCTGTCCGGCGGCGCCTGGGTCAATGCCGACAAGATGAGCCCGGACTTCATCGGCTTTCAGCGCGCCGCCTTCCTCGGCATTCCGGTGCTGTCCTGGATCGCCATCCTGGTCATTGCGCTGTTCTTCGTCCTGATGACACGCACCGCGCTCGGCCGCTCGATCTACGCCATCGGCGTCAATCCGACGGCTTCGGTCTATGCCGGCATCGATGTCGGCCGGACGAAGTTCATCGTCTTCTGCATCTCCGGCATGATCGGCGGCCTCTCGGGCTATCTCTGGATCTCGCGCTACGTGATCGCCTCGGTCGAGGTCGCCAATGGCTATGAACTCAACATCATTGCCGCCTGCGTCATCGGCGGCATATCGATCGCCGGCGGCATCGGCTCGGTCGGCGGCGCGGTGCTTGGGGCGCTGTTCCTCGGCATCATCTCCAACGCTTTGCCGGTCATCAACATCTCGCCCTTCTGGCAGATGGCGATTTCGGGCAGCGCCATCATTCTGGCCGTCGTGCTCAACGCGCGTAGCGAACGCCAGCAGGGCCGCATCATCCTCAGAAAGATCGAGGCGGTGACATGACCGACATCCCTGCCCCACGCCACATTCCCGACCGGCTCGACAAGCCGCTGCGTTCGGCGATCTTTTCCTGGGAAGCGCTGCTGGTCGTGGTGGCCGTCGCTATCTTCGCCATCAACAGCTTCGCCTCGCCCTATTTCCTTGATCCGTATTCGCTGTCCGATCTGACCTTCAATTTCACCGAGAAGGGCCTGATCGCCTTCGCCATGGCGCTGCTGATCATCTCTGGCGAGATCGACCTGTCGGTGGCCGCCATCATCGCGCTGGCGTCAACCATGATGGGCATGGCGGTGCAGGCCGGCGCCGGCACGCCGGTGCTGGTGCTGATCGGCATCGTCATTGGACTCGGCTGCGGCGCCTTCAACGGTCTGCTGGTGACAAGGCTCGGCCTGCCCTCGATCGTCGTCACCATCGGCACGATGAGCCTGTTTCGCGGCATCGCCTTCATCGTTCTCGGCGACCAGGCCTACAAGGGCTATCCCGAAAGCTTCGCTTTCTTCGGCCAGGGTTACGTCTGGTGGGTGGTGTCGTTCGAACTGGTGCTCTTCCTCATCGCTGCCGTCGTCTACTGGTTCCTGCTGCACCGCACCAGTTTCGGCCGCCGCGTTTTCGCCATCGGCAACAACCCGATCGCTGCGCAGTTTTCCGGCGTGCGCGTCGGCCGCACCAAGTTCATCCTGTTTTGCCTGACTGGGCTGATGTCGGGCATCGCCTCGGTGCTGATCACCTCGCGCCTCGGCTCGACAAGGCCGTCGATCGCACAGGGCTATGAGCTGGAAGTCATCACCATGGTGGTGCTCGGCGGCGTCAGCATCCTGGGCGGCGCTGGCAGCATTCTGGGCGTCGTGCTCGCCGCCTTCATCATGGGGCTGGTGACTTTCGGGCTTGGCCTGCTCAACGTGCCCGGCATCGTCATGTCGATTTTCATCGGCCTGCTGCTGATCATCGTCATCGCCCTGCCGATCGTCTGGCGGCGGCTGCGCGGAGGGCGCTGATGCCGCAGAAGTATGCGTTCAAGATGAAGCTGAAGCCCGGCGTGAAGGCTGAGTACAAGAAGCGCCATGACGAGATCTGGCCGTCACTGGTATCGCTGCTGAAGCAGGCTGGCGTTTCCGATTATTCCATCCATCTCGACGAGGAGACCAATATTCTCTTCGGCGTGCTGTGGCGGCGAGATGACCACGGCATGGACGAACTGCCGAAGCACCCGGTGATGCAGCGCTGGTGGGCTCACATGGCCGACATCATGGAAACCAGGCCGGACAATGAGCCGGTGGCCGTGCCGCTGGAAACCGTGTTCCACATGGCATGAGCGCACCCCGCCACATCGCCGTCATCGATATCGGCAAGACCAACGCCAAGGTGGCGCTGGTCAACCTCGCCTCGCTAAGCGAGGTGGCGCTGCGCCGCACGGCCAATGCGCCGGTGCGGCAGGCGCCCTACCCGCATCACGATGTCGAGGCGTTGTGGGCGTTCATCCTCGACAGCCTTGCCGCCCTCAACCGCGAACAGCGCATCGACGCCATTTCGATCACCACCCATGGTGCGACGGGCGTGCTGGTCGATGCCGTGGGCGAACTGGTGCTGCCGGTGCTCGACTATGAATTCGATGGCCCTGACAGGCTGGCCGCGGACTATGACGCGATCCGCCCGCCTTTCGCGGAGACCGGCACGCCGCGACTGCCGCTCGGCCTCAACCTCGGAGCGCAATTCTTCTGGCAGCAGAAAAGCTTCCCGGTCGAATTCGCCAAGGCTGCCGCGATGCTGATGTACCCGCAATATTGGGCCTTGCGCCTGACCGGTATCGCCGCCAACGAGATGACCTCGCTCGGCTGCCATACCGATCTGTGGAACCCTTGGAAGGCTGATTTTTCATCATTGGTCGACGACCTGGAATGGCGCCGCCTGATGGCGCCGGTACGGCCAGCCAGGGATCGCCTCGGCCCGATCCTGCCCAGTGTTGCGGTGCGAGCTGGACTCGATCCGCAAACGCCGGTGTTCTGCGGCCTGCATGATTCCAACGCGTCGCTGCTGCCGCATCTTCTGTCCGACAAACCGCCTTTCTCCGTGGTCTCGACCGGCACCTGGGTGGTGTCGATGGCGGTCGGCGGCAAGCAGATTGCGCTGGATGCGGCGCGCGACACACTGGTCAATGTCAACGCACTCGGCAGTCCCGTTCCCTCTGCGCGCTTCATGGGCGGCCGCGAGTTTTCCCTGCTGACGAAGGACCAGCCGGAGCAGTGGGCCGGAGCCGATGTCGGCGCCGTGCTGGCGCAAAAGATGCTGCTGCTGCCATCGACCCAGCAAGGGTCGGGGCCTTACCCGCATCATGCCGCGGTATGGCTCAACGCCGACGGGATGAACAATGGCCAGCGCTTTGCCGCCATCTCGTTCTATCTGGCGCTGATGACGGCGACCTGCCTCGACCTGATCGGCGCCGATGGCCCGACCACAGTCGAAGGCCCCTTTGCCCGCAACCGGCTGTTTGTCGAAATGCTGGCAGCAAGCACGGCACGCGCCGTTGTTGCGTCCGAAGCTGCGACCGGGACCAGCATCGGCGCCGCACTGCTGGCAACCGATCAGCTGATGGCGCAGGGCAAAGGCAAAAGAATGGAGCCGCCGACCGACCGGGTCTGGGCCGACTATGTCGGCGCATGGCGCGCGGCGATCAAAGCGCAGAGCTGATTACAAAATCCGCTTGCCGAAAGCCGACATGACGAAATTGACCGCGTCGGTGCCGATCCGCGGTTCCAGATCCGCCGTCAGGCCCGACACATCCATCGACAGCAGTCCGCCGGAGAGCGCGATCGCCTCCATCGCCTGATGCGTCTCGCGCACGGTCAATCCTCCGGAGCCAGCCGCCCAGCCAGCGAATTCGGTCACTGTGGGCGAGTAGCTGACATGAAAGCCTTGCGTGCCGGAGGTGGCGATACGGATCGCCTCATGCATCAGGTCGCGCATGCCCATGGCGTCGATATCGGTCATGGTGAAAGCTGACACGCGTGAGTCCTTCAGCACCCTGGCTTCGGCCGGGTCGGCATGGCGCAAGCCGATAATGACGACATTTTCCGGCGACAGCTGCGGCTGCAGCGCGCCTGCCTTGTGATCGAGGCCAAGCGCTCGCGCCAGCACCGAGCCTTCCGGCAGGTCGATGCCGTCCTCATCCTCGGGCATCAGGGCAGCGATGGAATCGATCCAGATCAGGCCGAAGGAATGCGTCGCGCGCGCCGTTGCGGTCAGCGCCTTGTGGGCGATGCGACGGTCGGCGCCGGCAGTCAGCCGAAGCAGCCCCGATGGCGGCCGCTCGACATCGGCCAACTCTACGACGTCGAAATTCATCGCTTCCAGCCGCGCGCCGGTGCATTCCCGAGCCAGGATACCGGCGGCTGCCGGTTCGGCAGAGATCGACACCATCTTGCGGCCGGAAAAATCCTCGACGTCATGCATCGGGGCCTTCTCGACATATTCCGAGGTCATCGCCAGAAGCATGGCGCCATAGCTCATGCGGAAGGCGACGCGGTCGCCGACGGCCGGGCGCGGATCGGCATCGGCGACGTCCAGCAACAGATGGTCGCTGGAGGCGCCGAGCACCCGTATCCCCTTGGCGATCGGCGTCAGCCCCTCGACCAGCACGTCCTCACGGCCGATATTGGCTATGGCGCGCAGCCTGTCGCCCTCGTCGGGGAAGACCGGCTGGTTGCCGAAGGCGTCGTAGCCGGACTGGCCGATCGGCCGTGACGGCTTAAGCTTGACCTCGATAATGTCGCTGGTCAGCCGGCAGGCATCCGGTTCGAGTTCGGCCCATGGTACGTCGCGGAAGGTCTCGACGCCGCCCTGCAGGATCGCCTCGCCGACGCGCAGATTGTTGATACCGGCCGGCAGTCTGCCTTCGAGCAGCAGCGGCAGCGACGACGAGGCGCCGCCGGAAATCACGTCGAGGCTTTTGCCGGAGAGGCGCTCGGTCTTGTAGGCGTGGGCGACGAGCTGGCCGAGGTTTTCCGGCGTCGGCATGATGGCGCCGAAGCAGCCGAGATTGGTGCCGATGCCGGCGATCCGCACGCCCTTGAACTGCAGGATCTGCTCGACCGTTGGCACCAGATCGTTTGGCCAGATGCCTTCGCGGAGGTCGCCGAGATCGATCATCAGCATGATGTCGTGGACGCGCCCCATGCGCTCGGCGATGCGCGAAATCTCGCGGATGGTGGCGAGTTCCGACTGCAGGCTGATGTCGACGGTGCGCACCACCTCCTCGACCCGCGCCATCGGCGGGCTGCGCAACAGCATGATCGGCGCGGTGATGCCGCTGTCGCGCAGCCGGCGAATGTTCTCGAAGCGCGATTCGGCGATGCCGGCGACACCGCCGCGCAGCATGGCGCGCGCCACCTGCGGCATGCCGCAGGTGCCCTTGGTGACGCCGAACACCTTGATGCCCGACAGCGCGCAGCGTTCGACGATCGTGCGCGCGTTGCGCTCGATGCGGCCAAGGTCGATGGCGACTTGCGGTCCCGACATCCTACCCCCCGTAGACCAGCCCTTGCGGATCGATCTCCGGCTTGCGGCCGGCGACGAGGTCGGCAAGGAATTTTCCCGAGCCGCAGGCCATGGTCCAGCCGACATGGCCGTGGCCGGTGTCGAGATAGAGGTTCTCATAGCGCGCCTGGCCGATGACCGGAACCGAGTTCGGCATCATCGGCCGCAGGCCCGCCCACAGCTCCGCCTTCTTCTCATCGAAGGCACCGGGGAACAGATCCTTGCCGGTCCGGAACATGGCGGCAAAGTCGCTGGGCCTGTGGCTGCGGTCGAAGCCTGTGAATTCGGCGGTCGAAGCAAGCCGCAGCCGGTTGCCAAGCCTGGAATAGGCGATCAACTGGTCCTCGTCGGCGCCGCCCATGGTCGGCCCCTTGCTCTCGTCCTCAAGCGGAATGGTCGCCGTGTAGCCCTTCACTGGATAGACCGGCAGGTCGATGCCGTAGCGGCGGCCGAGCAGGCCGCTTTCCGGCCCCATCGAGATGACCACGGCGTCGCCGGCGACCGGTCCGGCCGAAGTCATCACCGCACGCACCCGGTCGCCTTCGACGTCGAGGCCCTCGACCGTCGTGTCATAGAGAAACCTCACGCCGAGTTTTTCGGCTGAATGGGCCGCGAGCCTTTCCACGAATTGCCGCGAATCGCCGGTCTGGTCGATCGGCGAATAGACACCGCCGGCGATCTTTTCCTTCACGCCGGCAAGCCCGGGCTCCAGTTCGACCAGCCGGTCGCGGCCGACGATCTCGATCGGCAGCCCGTGCCTGGCCAGATAGCGATAATTGTCGGTGCCGGTGTCGAGGCTGTGCTGAGAGCGGAAGAAATAGAGGATGCCTTTCTTGCGCTCGTCGTAGCCGATGCCGGTGTCGGCGGAGATGGCGTTGATGCAATCGCGGGAATAGAGCGCCAGGCGCAGCTTGACCAGGCTGTTGGCGCGCAGGCGCTCTTTCGTGCACTGGCGCAGGAAGCGCAGGCTCCAGGCGAAGAAATAGGGATCGAAGCGCAGCCTGACCTTGATGCCGAGATCATGATTGTAGAGCGCGCGCAGAAAGGTCTTTAGCGCCGCCGGCGAAGCCCAGGCGGTGGCATCGCCCGGCGAGACGAGACCAGCATTCGACTGGCTGGTGCCGCGTGCCGGCGCCGGATGACGCTCGATCACGGTGACCTCGTGGCCGTCGCTGGCCAGATAATAGGCGGCCGCCGTACCGACGACACCGGCCCCGAGCACCGTTATCCTCATACCATCCCCCAAAAGCTCGTCGCGGCGCAGCGCCTCCACGCCGTGCCGCGAATGCCTTCAATAGCGCTTCACTGCCCGCCTTGCGAGCCCTTGGGAGGACCCGGCTCAGCCCCGCGCGGAGTTTTTGCCGGTCAGGATGCGCTCCCAGGCGAGTGCGTCAGCAACGATCTGGTCGAGATCGTCGCGCTGCGGAGCCCAGCCGAGCTCGGCGCGGGCGAGATCCGAATTGGCAACCACCGCCGCGGCATCGCCGGGACGGCGATCGCCCATCTTCACCTCGAAATCATGGCCGAAGGCGCGTCGCACGCTGTCGATGACCTCGAGCACCGAGTAACCATGGCTGTAGCCGCAATTGGCGACGAGGCTTTGCCCCCCAGCGCGCAGCCGCTGCAGGGCCAGGCGATGCGCCGCCGCCAGGTCGCTGACATGGATATAGTCGCGCATGCAGGTGCCGTCCGGCGTCGGATAATCGGTGCCGAACACCTGCATGAACGGCCGCTTGCCGAGCGCCGTCTCGCAGGCGACCTTGATCAGATGGGTGGCACCCGGCGTCGACTGGCCGGTGCGGCCCTTCGGGTCGGCGCCGGCGACGTTGAAGTAGCGCAGCGCCGTATAGCGCAGCCCGTGCGCGATCGCAGCGTCGCGCAGCATCCATTCGCTCATCAGCTTGGACAGGCCGTAGGGTGATTCCGGTGCCAAACGGGCATCTTCGCGCACCGGCTCCAGTCCGGCGCCGCCATAGACGGCCGCGGTCGAGGAAAAGATGAAATTGGGCACGCCCTCGCGCACGGCGGTTTCGATCAGCGTGCGCGTCTTGCAGGTGTTGTTCTCGTAGTAGCCAAGCGGATCGGCGACCGATTCAGGAACCACGATCGAACCAGCGAAATGGATGATCGCGTCGACCTTGTTGTCCCTGATGATAGAGCCGACCAATTCCCTGTCGGCGACATCGCCAACCACCAGCTTCGCCTCCGGCGCCACCGCCCATTCGAAACCGGTGGATAGCCGGTCGAGAACGACCACGCTCTCGCCGGCATCCAGGAGCTCCCAGACCATATGGCTGCCGATATAACCGGCGCCGCCTGTTACCAAAACCGTCATCCGCGTCCTCGCATCTCAAGATTTATCGGAAACTGTCTCAACCCCGCTCTACTGGAAAGCCCGCCGCATGGCCATTAGAACTCATCGTAACCGGCATGGCCGGCAAGTGGCATCATCCTGAAACAAACTTGATCCACATCAAGGGAATAGGCCACGATCCGTGGTCGTTAGGAACAGGTCCGGGGCGTGGCATTTTGACCAAAAAGGCCCGGTGGACGACCAATAGGGCAATGATTATGATCCCGCGCAAAATTGGGAAATCGACATGAACTATCAGCGGTTCTTCGAAGAAGCGATCGACCAGCTCCATGCCGAGCGTCGCTATCGCGTTTTCGCCGACCTGGAGCGCATCGCGGGCAAGTTTCCGCGCGCAATCTGGCGTTCCAACGGCCGTGCCGAGGAAATCACCGTCTGGTGCTCCAACGACTATCTCGGCATGGGCCAGCATCCTGACGTCATCGCCGCGTTCCAGAATACAGCAGGCAAGATGGGTTCAGGCGCAGGCGGCACCCGCAACATTTCCGGCACCAGCAATCCGCTGGTCGAGCTTGAAGTGGAGCTTGCCGACCTGCACGATAAGGAAGCCGCCCTCGTCTTCACCTCCGGCTTCGTTTCCAACGAAGCGTCGATCTCGACTATCGCGAAGCTTTTGCCCAACTGCCTGATCATCTCGGACGAACTGAACCACGCCTCGATGATCGAAGGCGTGCGGCGTTCCGGCGCCGAGAAGAAGATCTTCCGCCACAACGACGTAGCGCATCTGGAAAGCCTTTTGCAGGCGGCCGGCCGCGAACGCGCCAAGCTGATCGTCTTCGAAAGCGTCTATTCGATGGACGGCGACATCGCGCCTATCAGGCAGATCGTCGAGCTCGCCGAACGCTACAACGCCATGACCTATATCGACGAGGTCCATGCCGTCGGCATGTACGGGCAGCGCGGCGGCGGCATCACCGAGCGCGAAGGCCTGGCCGACCGCATCGACATCATCGAAGGCACGTTGGCCAAGGCATTCGGCACGCTGGGCGGCTACATCACCGGCACCAGTGCTGTGATCGACGCCGTGCGTTCCTATGCGCCGGGCTTCATCTTCACCACGGCGCTGCCGCCGGCGATCGCGGCCGCCGCGACCGCGTCGATCCGCCATCTCAAGCGCTCGCAGGCCGAGCGCGACGCCCAGCAGCGGCAGGCCGCGAGAACCAAGCAGATCCTCTCTGCCGCCGGCCTGCCGGTGATGGATTCGCCGACCCATATCGTGCCGCTGCTGGTCGGCGACCCGGAGGCCTGCAAGATGGCCACCGACCGCCTGCTCGGCGTGCACGGCATCTACATCCAGCCGATCAACTACCCGACCGTGCCGCGCGGTACCGAGCGGCTGCGCATCACGCCGACGCCGTTCCACTCCGATGCACTGATTGCCGAGCTGCAGGACGCGCTGGTCGAGACCTGGGATGCACTCGGCATTCCCTATGGCTCCGCAGGACGGCCTTCGGTGGCCAAGAGCGACCGCATTATTCCCTTGCTCGTACCTAAGTCCGGCGGTTGACGGCGAGCGGCCAAAGCCGCCGCATGCTCAGATAGTCTTCATCCACTTCGCCAGCCGGTGTGCCGCTTCCTCGACCTGGTCGAGGCGGCGGTGGAAGCATAGCCTGAGGAAGGCTTCGCCGCCGGGGCCGAAGGCGGTGCCGGGCGCCAGGCCGACATTGGCCTTGTCGACGATATCGAAGGCAGCAGTGCGTGAATCGGTAATGCCGTCGACCGTGAAGAACAGATAGAACGCGCCTTGCGGCACGGTGAACCGGGCGCGGCCGGTGGCGCCGAGGATGCCGCAGACCAGATCGCGCGCCTTGCGCGCCCGCTCCACCTGTTCGGCAACGAAGGCATCGCCCTCATCAAGGGCGGCGACAGCGCCGCGCTGCATGAACTGGGCGACGCCGGAATTCGAATACTGGATCAGGTTCTCGAACACCTGCTGCAAGCTCGGATGCGTCTTGATCCAGCCGACGCGCCAGCCGGTCATCGCCCAGTTCTTGGAAAAACTGTTGACGAACAGGATGCGGTCTTCCGCCGTGGCGATGTCGAGGAAGGACGGCGCGCGGCCATGGCCATAATGGAACAGCGAATAGATCTCGTCGGCGATGATCCACAGGTTCTTCGCGCGCGCAAGATCGAGGATCGCCTGCAAGGTCTCGTGGTCGGCGGTCCATCCGGTCGGATTCGACGGCGTGTTGATGAACAGCGCCTTGGTGCGCGGTGTGATCGAAGCCGCGATCTTCTCGACATCGCAGGACCAGCCATTGCCGGAATGATCGAGCGTGACCGCCACCGGAACGGCCCCCGATATCGCCGCGGCGGCATCGAAATTCGGCCAGGCTGGCGACAGATAGACAACCTCGTCGCCGGCGCCGGCAAGCGCGTCGAGCGCCAGCTGGATGGCATGCATGCCCGACCCGGTGACGATGAATTGCTCTTCTGGAAAGGTCTTGCCGAAATGCCTGGCATAGTAGCGGGCAAGCGCCTGCCTGAGATCGGGTATGCCCCTTTGCCAAGTGTAGAACGTCTCGCCGCCGGCCAGCGCCTTCGATGCGGCATCGGTGATGAAGGCGGGTGTCGGCAGATCGCCCTCGCCGGCCCAGAGCGGGATCATGCCCTCGCGCAGCCGGCCGTAATTGACGACGGCGACGATGCCGCTTTCGGGCGCGGCGCGGGCTTCGGCGCGAAGGCTGTCGATCAGGGTCATGGGCGGGTCCGTTCCGATCTCGGGCGTTGATCAGCGCTCCTTATCAGAAGCGAAAACAGAAAACCCCGGCCGTGAACGACCGGGGTTTTGGTCCAGCAATGCTTTTCTGGCTATCTTTTGGCGAGCAGGTCGCGAATTTCCGTGAGCAAAAGGACGTCGGCGGGCGGCGGAGCCGCCGGGGCAGCGGGCTTTTCAGCCTCGAGCCGCCGGCGCAGATTGTTTACCGCCTTGACCATCAGGAAGATGATGAAGGCGAGGATGATGAAGTTCAGCACCACCGTGATGAAGCTGCCATAGGCAAAGACAGCGCCTTGCTTTTTGGCGTCCGCCAGCGAAGTGGCGTTGACGGCTGAGGAGAGCCCGAGGAAATAGTTGTTGAAGTCCAACCCACCGAAAATTGCGCCGACGATCGGCATGATGATGTCATTGACAAGGGAATCGACAATCTTGCCGAAGGCCGCGCCGATGATGACGCCGACAGCCAAGTCCATCACATTGCCCTTGGAAATGAATTCCTGGAATTCTTTCAGCATTCGACCCTCCTTGCCATGACCGGCCGCCTTGCCGTTCCGTCCTCCGGCATCGACCTGGAGACAACATAACAAAAACCTGCGGTTGCACATCGGCAAAAAGAGAAAGCAACCGGTTTCTCTTTACCCGCGGCACCTTGGGTGGCATTCACCCGCCAAAACTGACCCCAGTTCAGTTGTTCGAGGCCCATTGCCGGATCGCTGCAAAAACGGCCACGCCGGACCAGATTGCCGCCGAGCACGGCATGGCGTCCTGGTCGTTGACGCGAGCGATCAATCGTTCCCTGTGGGCTCCCCGCATTGGCGGCTCGGCAGGACCAGCGTTGAATTTCTGGCTATTATAGGCGTTTTTCGCCTATAATGTTCTCATGAACATGCTCGAAACCATCAGCATTGACGTTTATCCGTGGGCGGCTCCAACAAAGGAGCAGCGCGCGTGGTTTGACGCGCTTTCGCCCGATGAGAAGCGGAAAGCGATTCAGGCGGCTATCAAGGAAGGTTTTGAGAGCCCCGTCAGCGAAAAGTCGATCGACGACATTATTCGGGAAGCGCGTGCCGAACTTCCGCATGCGCCATAGGATAACGCATCGCGCCGAACGCGATCTGAAGGACATTTACCGCTACACCTTCGAAAACTTCGGCCACACTCAGGCCGAAAAGTACCTGCGCGAACTCGATGCGGTGTTTGAGTTGCTCGGCGACTACCCGAGTTTGGGCAGCTCTATGAAGGCAGGACCCAGCAGTTCGTCCATGGCAAGCACATCATCCTCTATCGTATGGGTTCGGAGGAGATCATTATCGGCCGCATTTTCCACGGCGCTCAGCGACGATCTTCATCATAACAACATCGACATCGATGCGCCGACCTGAGAATCTCCTACACAGCTCTGCAATGGACTCCGACGCCAAGCTGTGATTGCGTCCGCATAAGCCGGATAAAAAGGCGGCAGAGGAGGAAAGTCCAAGCGTGCAGGGCTTGTTCGTCGTCATCATCGCCATCGCCTATGTGACGCTGCTGTTCGCCATCGCCAGCCTGGGCGACCGCCGCTCGGCGAGATCCGAGCCGAGTCGAGCGCGGCCCTTCATCTATGCGCTCAGCCTGGCCATCTATTGCACGTCCTGGACCTTCTTCGGCTCGGTGGGCTTGTCCTCGGAGCGCGGCCTCGAATTCCTCGGCATCTATACTGGCCCGGTGCTGGTCTTCGTGTTCGGCTTTCCGCTGCTCAACCGCATCGTGCGGCTGGCCAAGGCCGAGAAGATCACCTCGATCGCCGACTTCCTCGGCGCCCGCTACGGCAAGAGTTTTGCCGTTGCGGCAATCGCCACGCTGATCGCCACGATCGGCGCGGTGCCCTATATCGCGCTGCAGTTGAAGGCGATCTCCGGTTCGGTCAGCCTGATGGTCGAGCACTATACGGGATCGCCGCCCTCCTTCGATCCGTTCGTCAGCGACATCTCGCTGGTCGTCGCCATGTTGCTGGCGCTGTTTGCGGTGCTGTTCGGCACACGCCACGCCGACGCCACCGAACACCAGGACGGGCTGGTGCTTGCGGTTGCGGTCGAAACCGTGGTCAAGCTTGCCGCCTTCCTGGCGATCGGCCTGATGGTCATCTTCCTGATCTTCGGCGGCCCCGGCGACATGTTCGACAAGCTCGCGCGGAATGCTCAGGTCCGGCAGGCGATGGGCTACAACACCTCGCTCGCCACATGGCTGGTGCTGACGTGCCTGAGCGGTTTTGCCATCATCATGCTGCCGCGGCAGTTCTACGTCACCATCGTCGAGAACCGCGGCGAAGCCGAGTTGCGCACCGCGACATGGGTGTTTCCGCTCTATCTCGTCGCGATCAATCTGTTTGTGCTGCCGATCGCCTTTGCCGGCCTGTCGCTGGTCGGCACCGGAACCAGCAGCGATCTCTACGTGCTGTCGCTGCCCTTGTTCAGCGGCCATGATGTGCTTGCGATGGCAGCCTTCATCGGCGGACTGTCGGCGGCAACGGCCATGGTGATCGTCGAAAGCGTTGCGCTGTCGATCATGATCTCCAACGACCTCGTCATTCCGCTTTTCGTGCGCCGCCTGCTCAAGACCTCGACCTCCGAGACCGAAGACTGGTCGACGCTCATCCTCAATGTGCGGCGCGGAGCGATCTTCATCCTGCTGTTCATCGCCTTCCTCTATTACCGCGAGAGCACCAACAGCGCGCGCCTTTCGTCGATCGGTCTGATGTCGTTCGCGGCAATAGCCCAGTTTGCGCCGGCACTGATCGGCGGCCTGATCTGGCGCGGCGCCAATGGTCGGGGTGCCGCCCTTGGCATGGTCGCCGGCATCCTTGTCTGGGGCTACACGCTGCTGTTCCCATCGCTTGCCGCATCCGATACCGACATCATCGTGCGCGGGCTGTTCGGCTTCGAGGCGTTGCGGCCGCAGGCGCTGTTCGGCACCGTTGCCGAACCGCTGAACCACGGCGTGTTGTGGAGCCTGTCTATCAACGCGGTGTTCTTTGTGCTGGGTTCGCTGTCGCGCGCATCGGTGCCGCTGGAACGCATCCAGGCGTCGATCTTCGTGCCGCGCGATGCCGGCCCGATGCCCAGCCTGCGCCGCTTCCGTACCGCCATCACCGTCAACGACCTCAAGGACACGATCGGTCGCTATCTCGGCGTCGAGCGCACCGAGCGCTCCTTCCAGTCTTTTGAAAAGACCAACGGAACCTCGCTGCACGGCAACGAGCAGGCGAGCATGGACGTCATCCGCTTTTCCGAGCAATTGCTGGCCAGCGCCGTCGGTTCCTCCTCGGCGCGGCTGATCCTGTCGCTGCTGTTTCGACGCCACGACCGCGAATCCAGAGATGCCTTCCGCTTGCTCGACGACGCCACCGAGGCGCTGCAGCACAACCGCGACCTGCTTCAGATCGCGCTCGACCAGATGGAGCAAGGCATCACCGTCTTCGACCGCGATTTCCGCCTGATCTGCTGGAACCGCCAGTACAGGGCGCTGTTCGACCTGCCCGACGAGATGGGCCAGGTCGGCGTCTCGCTCGACAGCATCCTGCGGCATCTTGCCGAGCGCGGCGACATTCCGGCAGAGCAGCGCGTGGCCATGCTCAACCGGCTGACCAGTTTCGTCAGCCCGTGGCAGATGGAGTTGAAGACCAGTGGCCGTATCCTGGAACTGCGTTCCAACCCGATGCCGGACGGCGGCATCGTCGCCACCTATGCCGACATTTCCGGACGCGTCGAGCAGGATCTGGCGCTGAAACGAGCCAATGAATCGCTGGAGCAGCGCGTCAAGACCCGCACCATCGAACTGACTAGGGTCAACGAGGAGTTGACCCGGGTCAATGAGGAGTTGGCGCAGGCGCAGATGCTGGCCGAGGAGGCTAATCTCGGCAAGACGCGGTTCCTCGCCGCGGCCGGCCACGACATCCTGCAGCCGCTGAACGCCGCCCGGCTCTATTGCTCATCGCTGATCGAGAAGGCCGGCAAGGGGCCTGCCGGCAAGGCAGCGGTCAACATCGAATCGTCGCTGGAATCGGTCGAGACCATTCTCGGCGCGGTGCTCGACATCTCCCGCCTCGACGCCGGCGCGATGAAGCCGGACGACACCGCCTTCAATCTCGACGGATTGCTGCGCCAGATCGGCAACGACTTCCGGCCGCTGGCCGCCGAAAAGAAGCTCGAGCTGACGATCATGCCGTCATCGCTGACCGTGACCACCGACCGCAATCTATTGCGCCGCCTGATCCAGAACCTCGTCTCCAACGCCATCAAGTACACGCGCCACGGCCGCGTGCTGGTGGGCGTCAGGCGGCGCGGCGAACTGGCCGAGATCCAGGTGATCGACACCGGCATCGGCATCGCCGGCGACAAGCTGAACACCGTCTTTCACGAATTCACCCGGCTGAACGAAGGCGCGCGCGAAGCCGAGGGCCTCGGTCTCGGCCTCTCCATCGTCGATCGCATCGCCCGGGTGCTACGCCTGGAGATCCGGATCTTTTCCAATCCGGGCAAGGGCACGCGCTTTTCCGTCATCCTGCCCGTGGCGGCCGTGCAGGAGCCGCGGCGCGAAATCGAAACCAGGGTTCCTGCCCGCGCGACCGCTTCGCTGGCCGGGCTGCACGTGCTCTGCATCGACAACGACGCCCGCATCCTCGAAGGCATGCGGCTGCTGCTCGAAGGCTGGGGTTGCAACGTCGATACGGTGTCCGGCTCAAGGGATCTGGAGAGCCGCACGATGCACCGCCCCGACATCGTCCTCGCCGACTATCATCTCGACGGCGAGACCGGTCTCGAACTCATCGTCAGGCTGCGCGCGATCCATGGCGACGACCTGCCGGCGGTGCTGGTCACCGCGGACCGCTCCAACGAGGTGCGCACGGCCGCGGGCGGGCTGGAGATTCCGGTGATCAACAAGCCGCTCAAACCGGCAGTGCTGCGCTCGATGATGGCCAGGGTCAGGCCGCTGGCATCGGCGGCCGAATAGCGTCAAAGGGCGGGCAGGCGAGAGTCGACGATCTCAGCCCCGGTGTCCGAGGCTTTCGAGGTAGGCGCTGAACATGTCGGCCATGCCGTCGGCATAGCTTTCGATCTCGCCTGAGGTTCGAGGACTTCCCGAAAAATCCTTTCCCACTGCGCTGAGCGTCGTGATCATCAGGTCGCCCGCCAGGGCACGGACGGCTTCCCCAGCCTCGGGCAACGCTTCAAGCAGGAAGGTCTGGACGGTGCGCTCTCCCGAGGCTTTCGCCTCATGCGCTTCGGGCGCGTCGCGGTAAAGCGGCGCGGCGTCGTTGAGCGCCACGCGCACCGCAGCCTCTTCGCACTCCGAGCGGATGAAGGCGTGGACCAGCGCACGCAACCGTTCGAGCGGTGGTCGCTGGTCGTTCTCGAGTATGGCGCGCAGCAGGCCGCCCGTCTGCCGCCATTCGTCGCTCTGGAGCCTGAACAGAAGCGCGGCCTTGTTGGGGAAATATTGATAGAGCGAGCCGACGCTCACGCCGGCTTTTTCCGCCACGCGCGTGGTGGTGAAACGCTGCGCGCCTTCGGTTGTCAAAACCTGAACAGCAGCCTCCAAGATCGCAGCGACAAGCTCCGTGGCACGGGCCTGTTTGGGTTGTTTTCGTGAGGAAATCGAAGGGCTTGAGCGTCCGGCCATATCGCGTCTCGGCAATGCGAATTGGAAACCTGAAGGATTATTCGTATTTTCAGCACGACACAAGGACGCAGCCATTTCGCCTGGAGACTTTCATGACGACGCTGACCAATGCCCCGCTGGCACCCCTGCTCGCCCGCCTGTTCGAAGAAGCCAATGCCGCGACCAGTCCGGCGGTGGTCGCACTCTCGCACGAGGAGCGTGCGCGCCTGCTCAACAGCAAGACCGACTATGTCGACTTCTACGGAAAACTGAAGGATCTGTGGCTCGCGATCTCGCCGGAGACCGGCACGCTGCTCTATATGCTGGCGCGCGGCAGCGGCGCGCGCATCATCATCGAGTTCGGCACCTCGTTCGGCATCTCGACGCTCTATCTTGCCGCGGCGCTGCGAGACAATGGCGGCGGCCGTCTGATCACCACCGAGTTCGAGCCGTCGAAGGTGATGCGGGCCAAGGCCAATTTGACCGAGGGCGGCCTCGTCGACCTGGTGGAGATCCGCGAGGGAGACGCGTTGCAGACGCTGAGCGCCGACCTGCCGGATACGATCGACCTTTTGCTCCTCGACGGCGCCAAGGCGATCTACCCGGAGATTTTGAGCCTCGTCGAGAGCCGCCTGAGGCCAGGGGCCTTGGTCATCGCCGACAACGCCGATCTCTCGCCCGAATATCTGGAACGCGTGCGCTCGCCGGCATCGGGCTACATGTCCACGCCCTTCGGCGAGGACGTCGAGCTGTCCGTACGGCTCGGCTGACGCCGGTCCATACCCAACTCGAACACGCATGTCGCTTCAGTGCGGCCGTAAGCGTTTACGTCAACCAACGCGCAATTCTCGGACCCCGGCAACACTCAGGGGTCCCCAGCGCAGGTGACGTGATGATCAACACCTTTCTATCCTCCTGGCGCGCAAGGCCGCGCCCGGCGCTGCTTGGCCTCCTGCTCTTTTTCTGCGCGGGGTTCGCCGATGGTGCACTCGTGCCTTTCTTTCCGCTCTGGGCCAGCAGCGAGGCAGGCATTCCTGTCGGTGCGATCGGCCTGCTGTTCGGCTGCTATGCCGGCGGCGAGCTCCTGGCGGCGCCGCTGATCGGCGGCATCGCCGACCGGGTCGGCCGGCGACCGGTGCTGATCGCGTCGTCGCTCGGCGTCGGGGCCGGCTTCCTGGCCCTGTTCTTCGTGCATGGCGTCGCCGTTACCGCGATCGTGCTGCTGTTGACTGGCATGTGCGAGTCGGTGCTCCACCCGACGATCCTGACCACGATCGCCGATGTGACGGCCCCATCCGCGCATCCCCGCTGGTTCAGCCTGGCGCGTGTCAGTTCGAGCGCCGGGCAGATACTCGGACCTGCCTGCGGCGCCCTGCTTGCGCTCCTGTCGCTGCGCAGCGTGTTCCTCGCCGCCGGCGGAATGCTTCTGCTGGGTGGCATCGTGATGCTGCTTGCCCTGAGAGAAACGATCGACCTGGGACGTGCCGCCGACCAGGCCGAAGGCGATGAAGAGGAGGAGGAAGGTCTCTCGGCATTGCTGCCGGCGTTTCACGACGGCCGGTTGGCGAAGCTCTTGCTGTGGGTCGTCCTGTTCGAGGTTGCCGGAAACTGGATCGAAGCCGTTATCCCGCTCTATGCGCATGATGCGGGTACGCTGACGCCATCAGGCGTTGGTGCGCTGTTCGCCTATGCCGCCGCCTTGATGGTGGGCCTGCAGATGCTGGTCAGCCGTATGGTGCAGGCACGGTCCGCTCTGTGGCTGACGGTTGGTGCCGGCCTCGCGACGATACTCGCCTTTGCCCTGCTGGCCGCCTCGTCTGCACTGTTGACGCTGATTGGCGCGGTCAGCCTGTGTTCGATTGCCCAGATGCTGGTCGGGCCGTTCGTGCCGACCGCGGTCAATGCGCTTGCGCCTCCGGCGCGACGGGCCTCCTACATGGCGGCTTCGTCGGTGGCGGTCGATCTCAAGGACTCGCTCGGACCTTCAATCGGCACCGCGCTTTACGCACTGGCACCGCGCCTGCCCTGGATCGTCGGCATTCCGCTGGTGGCGATCGCATCGCTCGGCCTTGGCGCCGCCATCGGCCGGGCGCGGCGGTCTCCAAGTGAATCCAGATCAGGAATCAGCGCGAGTCGGAAAACGGTCGACTCAAAGGAGCCGCCCGTGGCTTGGTCGCCAAATCCTGCACCTGAATAGAAGTCGGGAGTTGGTCTCTTGGCGATCAACCCGCCGACTGCAGTGGGTCGCTGCCGATCTTGGACAGCAGGATCACCGCCTGGGTGCGGCTGTCGACGCCGAGCTTCTGCAGGATGGCGGAGACATGCGCCTTGATGGTGGCCTCGGAGACGCCGAGTTCATAGGCGATCTGCTTGTTGAGCAGGCCCTCGGCCAGCATGCCGAGCACGCGAGTCTGCTGGGGCGTTAGTGCTTGCAGGCGCTTGATCAGGTCGGATATTTCGGGATCGCGCTCAACGCCGAGATCGACCCCGCCCGGTGCTGCAATATCGCCGGCAAGCACCAACTGCACGGCGCTGCGGATCTCTTCCATGCTGGCCGATTTGGAGATGAAGCCGGAAGCGCCGAGATCGAGCGCCCGCCTGATGGTCGGCGGATCGTCATGCGCCGACACCACGATCAGCGGCACCGCCGGATGGATGCCGCGCAGCGAGATCAGGCCGGAGAGCCCACTGGCGCCCGGCATCGACAGGTCGAGCAGCACCAAGTCGATATCCTCGTTGGCCACGACCAGCGCCTTGGCGCTCTCGAAATCGCCGGCTTCGTGAATGGCGGCGACATTGCCGATGCCGGCGAGTGCTTCACGCAACGCACCGCGAAACAGCGGGTGATCGTCGGCGATGACGAAAGAATAGCCTGCCGGCAAATGTCCCTCCCCAAATCCCCGATGATTTTTAGCTTTTTTCGGGATCAGTTGAACGATTATGGGGGCCGCGCGCTGTTTTCAAGCGGCAAAGCCAACGCGCCACGTTTTCCCTACTTTGGCCGCTCAGGTCTTCTGCGAATTGGGCTGGGCGCCGTTGTCCTTGTCCATATCCTTGACGATGCCCATGAAGCCGCGCAGGAAGCGCTCCATGTAGCTCATCGTCTTGTTGAAATCCTCCTCGCTCGGCAATTTCGATTCGAGGCGGGCGGAGAGCGAGTTCTCAAGCTTGGTGACGCGCTCGTCCATCGCCTTCATCGAGGTCTGGAGGCGGTCGACCTCGTCCTGGAAAGCAGCGCGCTCGTCGGCCGCCATCTTGCAGACGAGCTGGCCGGAGCGCTCCTCGCAGATCGACATGGCGCCGGTCTGCGTATCCATGCGGACAAAGCCGTTATCGGACTTTTCCAGGCGGTAGCGGTCGGTCTCTTCCGAGTAAGCTGACGCCGCGACCAGCGAAACGAGCGCGGCGGGGATCAAGATGTGTTGCAGACGCATGTTGTCCTCCATGGCCAAGGCCTGAAATATCGCATGTTTGCGCCGGAAATGGGGAAGACCCTTGGCATGGCCTTTCCCGCGTGGCTGGTTCGGACGCATCTTGACGCTATTCCGGACGGAAAACCGTTTCACACTTTTCCTGGAATTGCTCTATAGCGCAACCATGTCTCAGATTATCTACAAGATAAGCCCGCAAGCGCCTTGGCGCGAGGCCGAAACAAATGGCCGCTTCACCGGCGCGCCGATCGACATCGCCGACGGCTTCATCCATTTCTCGACGGCAGCACAGGTCAAGGAAACGGCTGCAAAGCATTTTTCCGACCAGACCGACCTTTTGCTGGTCGCCGTCGACGGGACCAGCCTAGGCGCAGCACTGAAATACGAAGTCTCGCGCGGCGGCGCGCTGTTTCCGCATCTTTATGGTCCGCTCGACCTCAAGGCCGTACTGTGGGTCCGGCCACTGCCGCTTGGCGCCGATGGTGTGCACCAGTTCCCGGCACTGGAGGGGCAATGAGCGTGCTCGACCGGCTCGGCCAGAAGCTGCTGTTCGCCTTCGATCCGGAAACCGCGCATGGCCTGTCAATCGCAGCCCTGCGATGCGGCGTACCGGTTGGTGCGCCGGCGACGCGCGACGCGCGTTTGAATGTGCCGGTCTGCGGCCTCGATTTCCCGAACCCGCTCGGCATGGCGGCCGGCTATGACAAGAACGCCGAGGTGCCCGATGCGCTGCTTGGCCTCGGTTTCGGCTTCGCCGAGGTCGGAACGATCACGCCTCTGCCGCAGGCCGGCAACCCGAAGCCGCGTATCTTCCGGCTGCCAGCCGACGATGCGGTGATCAACCGGCTGGGCTTCAACAATGAAGGCCACGCGGCCGCCGAAAAACGCCTTGCCGCGCGCAAGGATCGCAGCGGCATCGTCGGCGTCAACATCGGCGCCAACAAGGACAGCAGCGACCGTATCGGCGACTATGTGCGTGGCGTCGCCCTGTTTGCAAAATACGCCAGCTATCTCACGGTCAACATCTCATCGCCCAACACGCCGGGCCTGCGCAACATGCAAGCGCGCGAGCAGCTTGGCGAACTCTTGTCGCGGGTCATGGCCGCGCGCGCCGCGGCAACGGCCCAGCCGCCGGTCTTCCTCAAGATCGCGCCGGATCTGGTCGAGGCCGAGCTGGAGGACATCGCCGCCGAGGTCACCGAGAAACGGATCGACGGCGTCATCGTCTCCAACACCACCATTTCACGGCCGGGATTGCGCAGCGGCGATGCAGCGCGCGAGACCGGTGGGCTCTCGGGAAAACCCCTGTTCGAGCGTTCGACCATCGTGCTTGCGAAGATGCGCAGACTGCTTGGCCCGGACCGCGCTATCATCGGCGTCGGCGGCGTCGATTCCGCCGAGACCGCGCTGGACAAGATCCGCGCCGGCGCCGATCTGGTGCAGCTCTACACCGGCATGATCTATGCCGGGCCTTCGCTGCCATCCCGCGTTCTTTCCGGAGTGGTCCGCTTCGTCGAAAAAGAGCGGCTGAAGTCGATTTGCGAGTTGCGCGACAGCCGCCTCGACTTCTGGGCGTCCAAGCAACTCTGAATTGCTCTCAGGAACGTAGGTTGCGACTGACGGCTCGCTCGCAGATGGCGCCGCCGATGGCAGGCAACACCCCGAAAAGAAGCAATTGTGCGGTTCCGCCGATGCCAGAGACTGCGGAGAGAATGAACGCAGCGAGCAATCCCAGCGCCGCGCCCAAGACATAAGGGAAGTAGCTTCGCATAAGCTCGTCCTGGAACAATTGGTCCATCAAATCTGTTGGAAATCGACTGGAAGTGCAAGTGCATCCAATGGCGCAGCAGGGCTACGAACTCGGGTTAACGGGTCCCTTCAGAGCCTTTGCCGGCGCGTCGGCTGACGGAGCATTAATGAAAAAACCCGCCGATGCGGCGGGTCACTGGCGCAAATCAGCACCATGGACAAATATGTACCATAGCTGACGGCAGGGAGTCAAGAAAAAATTCCTATTATGAATGCTACCGGCACAAAAGCTACCGACACCGCCGAACTGGCTGCCGCCAGGCCTTTGTTGACTTGAGTTCGGAGCGCTGGACGGCGCACGGCCTTGCGGGGACACTGTCTAAAACGCCGTCCGCACCCTGAGCTGCAGGATCGTCAGCAGGCTGAAGCCACGTGCGAGCAGGAAGACGTGCAGCGCCGCCCAAAGTCCATTGTTGCCGAAGGCCGGCGCAAGGGTCAGCAGTGCCGCCGCGAAAACGAGGAACGACAGCAGCATCATGTTGCGCATGTCGCGCGACCAGGTGGCGCCGATGAAGACGCCATCCATCTGGAACGCCAGCACACCGCTCAGCGCGGTGAATGCCGCCCACGGCAGGTAGATGTCGGCCACCGAACGGACTTCCTCCGATGTCGTCACAAGAGCGACCAGACTGGCGCCACCAAACAGCAGCACAAGCGTCGCGGCTCCCGCCAGCCCAAAACCCCAGAACAGGGTTAGCCGCACGGCCTGCCGGAATGGCGCGGCGGCACGGGCGCCGACTGCCCGGCCCGCCAGCTGTTCGGCGGCGGTGGCGAAGCCATCGAGGAAATAGCCGGCGACGAGAAAGAAATTCATCAGCACCGCGTTGGCGGCCAGCGTCACCGTGCCGAACTGCGCGCCCTGGCGGGTGAACAGCGCGAAGGCGGCGAGCAGCGAGAACGAGCGGATCATGATGTCGCGGTTGAGCGACAGCATGCGCAGGAAGGCGGCCATGTCGAGCAGGCGATGACGCGGCAGGGCCGGCGTCGCGCGAAACCGGCGGATCACGATCGCCAGGCCGAGCAGCATGGCAAGGAACTCGCCGGTGACGGTCGCCCAGGCGACGCCCGCCACGCCCCAGCCACGCTCCAGCCCAAGCAGGAAGCAGAGCGCGATGTTGATGCCGTTCAGCACCAATTGCAGCATCAGCCCAAGCCCGCCCTCGCCGCGCCCCAGAACGTAGCCAAGAATGGCATAGTTGATCAGCGAGAACGGTGCCGCGAGCAGCCTGATCCTGATGTAGATGCCCATCGCCTCGCTGACGCGCGGTTCGGCGCTCATGAATTTTTGTCCGGCGATAGCAACCAGCGGCGCAAGGGCCGCAAGCACGATGCCGGCGACAACCGCGATCAGCACTGCGCGCCAGAATACCGCCTGTTCCTCCAATTCGTCGCCGCGCCCGAAAGCCTGGGCGACGAGCCCGGTGGTGCCGGAGCGCAGGAAATTGAAGGTGGTGAAAACGACGTCGAAGACCAGCGCACCGGCCGCCAGGCCGCCGAGCAAGGCGGCGTCGCCGAACTGACCGACGACAGCCGTGTCGACGAGGCCGAGCATCGGCGTCGTCAAATAGGCAAGCGTCATCGGCACCGCGATGGCGAGCACGGAACGGTTGGTAACGACAAAAGATCCGGGGTTGATTGGGGATCTGGCGTCGGCTGGGGTTGCACCCTGGTCCAAGGATCGCTGCCTTGCTGTTTGCGGCTTGATCGAACTGCCGATGTGCCTCATTTTCCCGCCATCGCGCAATCACTCATCCCGTGACGGCCAACCGAATGTCCCGGTCTGGCGCGAGCCCGCCGGATCCAGTTCATGCCCCTGCAGATCGTCCATCATCGCGACTACGACGCCGGCTTCGCCACCAATCATCGCTTTCCGATGAGCAAATATCCGCTGCTGATGGAGGCCCTACGTGCACGCGGACTGGCCGGCCCTGACGCTCTCAACAGCGCCGAACCGGCGCCGGCGTCATGGCTGGAGCTTGCCCATGCGGCGGACTATGTCGCACAGGTCATCAGTTGCTCCGTGCCCGAAGAGATCGAACGCGAGATCGGTTTTCCGATCGGGCCACGTGTCTCGCTGCGCGCGCAGCTTGCCACCGGCGGCACGGTGCTGGCGGCGCGGCTGGCCTTGCGCCACGGCATTGCCTGCAACACCGCCGGTGGCAGCCATCATGCGCGACGCGCGCAGGGTGCGGGCTTCTGCACCTTCAACGATGTCGCCGTCGCCGCGCTGGTGCTGCTCGCTGAAAGCGCGGCACAAAACATCCTGATCGTCGACCTCGACGTGCATCAGGGCGACGGCACGGCGGATATTCTCGCCGACGATCCGCGCGTGTTCACCTTTTCCATGCACGGCGACCGCAACTATCCCGCGCGCAAGATCGCTTCCGACCTCGATGTCGCGCTGCCCGATGGCACGGGTGATGCCGCTTACATGGACAGGCTCGCCGCCATCCTGCCGGAACTGTCCGCCCAAGCGCATTGGGACATCGTGTTCTACAATGCCGGCGTCGACGTTCACGCCGAGGATCGGCTTGGCAGGCTGTCGCTCACGGATGATGGCCTGCGCGACCGCGACGACTTGGTGATCAGCCACTTTCGCGCGCATGGCATTCCGGTCTGCGGTGTCATCGGCGGTGGCTATTCCACGGACGTGCCGGCGCTTGCCGCGCGCCACGCCATCCTGTTCGAGGTCGCCTCCGCCTACGCCCGATAACTACTTCCGGTAGTTGGCGAGCCTGAGCAAGATGAAAGCCGGCACGACGATCGCCGCCCCCAGCAGGATGTAGCCGAGGAAGCGGTCGATGGCGTGGAAGCCGAGATTCCACAGGTCGATAAAGAACTTCTGGATGCCATAGTAAACGTCCATCGGCGACCAGCCGAAGGCATTCATGACCAGGCCGACGAGGAAAGACACGACCAGCAGCTTCAGGATCACCTTGAGCGGCGAGTCGCCGAGAAAGCGCGTCAGTGCGGACAAGGCCCGTCTCCAGATTGAGGTACCAGACTTGGAAGGCGTCGGCCCAGACATACGCACTTGGCTTGCCCGCTTCAAGCGGACAGTTTTGCGGGAAACCTAAGGCCTGGAGCGAGGCATTGCGCGGCAAGGCCGCGCGACCGAACTCATCGAATCCATGCCGATTTGTTAAATATGGGTAAACAGAGCCGTTCTAATTTATTGAAAATAAAGCGAAAAATCTTCATTTTTCGATATCCTGCAATGTGCGTGCAATTTTCGCCTGCGAGACAGTCGGCGTCTTTCAGGTGATTGACCGCGGGCGCTCTGGACCCTACCACAGCTGGCGAAAGCCTGCCCCCAGGAACCGCGCAACCATCCCTGAAAGACACCAAATCGGAGCTCGACCTGCCCAAGGGTCGGGGTCCTCGGGAATCAACCTGCGCATCGATTGCGGGATGCGCGCGTGTGTTGGAGTAATGCAGTGTTGTCTCAAGCAAAGATCGCCCTGACGGCGAGTGCCCTTGGCGTGTGCCTTTTCGGACCGGCGATGGCCGCCGACCTTTCGCCCGCCTATAATGATCCCCCTGCATTGCAGTGGAGCGGCGCCTATGTCGGCGTGCACGGCGGCACGGCGTTCACCGGGATGCCGAACCCGTTTGCCGGCCGGAACGGCCTCAGCGGCGGCATTCAGGCCGGCTACAACCAGCAGATGGGTCCAGCAGTTCTCGGTGCCGAAATCGAGGGTTCCTATCTTGGCGGCGCCGAGCACGATGTCCGGGGCGGCAAGATCAAGGAAAAATGGCGCGGTGCCGCCAAGGCCAAAGCCGGATTGAGTTTCGACCAGACGCTGCTGTTTGGAACCGGTGGCGTCGCCATGACCAAATTCGACAAGGGCGAGAAGGTAACCAGCACCGAGGGATGGAAACTCGGCTACCTGATCGGCGCCGGCATCGAGCAGGGTTTCGCCGGCGGCCTCTCGGCCAAGGTCGAGTATGACTATATCCGCACCCCCGGCGTCGAAACGACGTCCGCCTTCGGCAAATCCAAGGCGACGATCGGCAGTCATGAACTGAAGGCCGGCATCAACTACCGGTTCTAAGACAGGCCACGGGTTCGGTTGAACCCGTCTTGTATTCTGTTCGAACGGACCTGCGCGGCGCCCGGATGCAATGGGTGCCGCGCAATTGCTTGCCCCATCCGCGCCGGGATCGACGCGCATCGGCAGACTGCACCTGTGCCAGCTCCTGCGTAATGTCGATGCAATCTTCGCACCCTAGGTGCCGCGGATGACCTTGATGACGGGAATCAGCTATGTCGAAACACAGCGCAAGTCAGCTTATGTGGATCTCAAAGGTGTTCTTCGTCGCAATCGTGCTGGCGTTGACGGCGTGCGCCTCCGACATCATGAAGAACTACATCGGGCAACCGGTCGAATCGGTCATTCTGGACTACGGTCCGCCAACCGCCATCGTTGACCTTGGCCAGGGCGAGCGGGCCTATCAATGGCGCAAGATTTCCACCAATGCTGTTTCCGGGAGCTCCAGCGGCGAGGTTCGCCAAACCCAACACGGAACCGTCTACGAAGAAACCGAAACGCCTGGCTATATCGAGCGCCAGGAATGCTTCTACACGTTCTACGCCCGCTCCTCGGGCGGCCGATGGTTCATCACCAATTTTCGTCAACCGAAGCTGGAATGCGAATGAATTGCCACACCCTGCCGGCCGCCGGTGACGGAGAGCGCGCATGCGCATCCTGCTGATCGAGGACGAACCGGAAATGGCCTCGGCGCTGAAGACGGCGCTCGAACGCCAGGACATCATCGTCGACCATGCCGCGACACTGGCGGATGCCGAGGCCGTGGCGCGGCTCGGCTATCATGACGCCGTGGTGCTGGACCGCCGCCTGCCGGATGGCGATGGCCTCAGCCTGATCCCGCGCCTGCGTGCCTTGCATCTGGACGTGCCGGTGATCGCATTGACCGCGCTCAGCGGGCTCGAAGACCGGGTGGCGGGGCTCGATGCCGGCGCCGACGACTATATGGTCAAGCCGTTCGCCACGGTGGAACTCGTTGCCAGGCTCAATGCCTTGCAGCGGCGTTCGTTCACCACGCGCTCCAACCAGACGGTGGTCGGCCGCCTCACCTATGATTTTCGCCATCGCGAGGCGCTTGTCGAGGACCAGGCGCTGGAGCTGCCGCGGCGCGAACGGCTGGTGCTCGAAACCCTCATCCGCAGGCCGGGCCGGACCATCATGCGCGGCGCCCTGGAAGAAGCCGTCTACGCCCTCGACGACGAGATCGGCTCCAACGCACTGGATGCGCATATTTCACGGCTGCGCCGCAAACTCGACGATGTCGCTGCCGGCATCGAGATCAGGTCGATCCGCAACCTCGGTTATCTCTTGCGGGCGGCCTCGTGAAGAAGCCACGCACGCGCTCGCTGCAATGGGTGCTGGTGCGACGGCTGATCCTGCTGCAAGCGGCGACGCTTCTCATCTTCATCGTGCTTTGCGCGGCCGCACTGTGGATCGCCAATCCACGGCTCCTCGTCGACAACGAGGCCGCCGTTGCCGCCCTCAGGGATGCCGTCGACCGCGACAAGGACGGCAAATTGCTCGTGCATGAGACCGTGGAATTGCGCTCGTTTCGCGAGAGATTCCCCAATGTCTGGTACATCATCCGCGACGGCAACGGCCAGAGCGTCCGCTTCGGCAGCATACCTGACGTCTACACCGGAAATTTTGGCGATCTGCTTGGCGCGGCAGATCACGCCACCGTCGGTTTTTCCGAAGATGATTTGAGGCCGGAAGCCTACCTCGAAAAAGTTTCGACCAAGGCCGGCACGGTTCAGATCATCGCCGCGACACGATCGTCGCGTGACGAGACCGAGGGCCTCGAGGTCAACATTTCGGCCACCATCGACGTTGCCAGGAATCCTGACGGCAGCAGGAACTGGGAGAAAGCGCTTCCTGCGCTCGCAGTCATCATCGTCATCCTTTTGTTGCCGATCGTCCTCGTCATGGGAGCCACGACCCTGGTGACGACGCCTGCCGTCGTGCGCCGATCCTTTGCCGGCCTTGTCGACACCGTCCAGCAGGCCGCGCGCATCGACATCGGCACCCGTGCGATGCAGCTGCCGGTCAAGAACGTGCCGCAGGAAATCGCGCCGCTGGTGCATGCCTTCAACCAGACGCTGGCGCGCCTCGCCCAAGGCTATGACCGACACAATCGCTTCCTCACCGACGCGGCGCACGAACTGCGCACGCCGATCGCGATCCTGCGCACACGCGCCGAATTGCTGAAGCAGGAACCGCAAAGCGTGCGCCTGTTGCATGACATCGAGCGCCTGTCGCATCTTGCGCAACAGCTGCTCGACCACCAGTTGCTTGACCGCCCGGCGGACCAGCGCCAGATCGTCGATCTCCGCGACCTTGTCAGCCGGGTCGCGGCCGACTTCGCCCCGCTCGCCATCGAAGCGGGCTATGATCTTGCCTTGGAGCCGCCAGCCAGCAAGGTCCATGTCGAGATCAACGTCCTGCAGATCGAGCGGGCACTGGCAAATCTCATCCGCAATGCCATCGATCATGGTGGCGGCTCGGGCACGATCACCATAGCCGTCGACGAGACCGGCGGCGTCGAAATCCGAGATGAAGGCCCGGGCATTCCGGTGGACGAGCACGAGAATGTCTTCGAACCCTTCTACCGCTTGCAGCCGCAATCGCGTGGGGCGGGTCTGGGATTGAACCTTTCCCGGCAGATCGCGCTGCTGCATGGCGGCACCATCCGGATATTGGCGGGGTCCTGGCAAGGCGCCCGCATCCGCTTGGAACTGCCGGTTCGTTCCGTGACCGCTGGTGGCGGAAAAAACGCCGGGCCAATGGCCGCGGCCGATGCCGCTGGCTTATCTGTTTTCTAACCAATTGCCGCTATTCCCGATCGAATAGCGGGAGCAAGGCTTTTGGTGGAGACGGAGAAAAACACCGCGCGACGCGCCGTTATGCTGTCGGTGGTCGTCCCATGCTACAATGAGGTGACCGGGCTGGCCGAACTGCATCGGCGGGTAACGGCCGCATGTCTGGAACAAGGCTCTTCCTACGAGATCGTCCTTGTCATCGACGGCGCGACCGACGGTACGCGCGAGGCCATTTTCCAGCTGGCCGAAAAGGACGACCATATCGTTGCCATCGACCTTGCCCGCAATTATGGCCACCAGATCGCGCTGAGCGCGGGGCTGGAATTCTGCCGCGGCCAGCGCATTCTCATTCTCGATGCCGACCTGCAGGATCCGCCTGAGTTGCTCGGCGCGATGATGACGAAGATGAACGAAGGCTTCGATGTCGTTTACGGCCAGAGGCTGACGCGCGATGGCGAAAGCTGGTTCAAGCTAGCTTCGGCCTCGATGTTCTATCGCTTGCTGCGCCGGATGGTCGACGTGGATATCGCGCCGAACACCGGCGATTTCCGGCTGATGAACCGTCGCGCGCTCGACCATCTGAACGCGATGCCCGAGCGCTATAGGTTCATTCGCGGCATGGTGAGCTGGATCGGGCTGAAACAGGCGGCTTTCCCCTATGAACGGCAGCGGCGCTTTGCCGGCACCACCCACTATCCGCTGAAGAAAATGATTCTTCTGGCGGTCGACGCGATGACCAGCTTCTCCATCGTGCCCTTGCGGTTCGCCTCGCTGTTCGGAATCATGTTCGGGTTTCTCGGGCTGCTTGTGCTCGGCTACACGCTGTTCGAATGGTCGGTCGGAAACACGTTGCCCGGCTGGACCAGCCTTGCCGCGATCGTGCTGATCCTCGGCAGCGTTCAGCTTATGGTGCTTGGCATCTTCGGCGAGTATCTCGGGCGCATGTACATGGAGACAAAGCGGCGGCCGCTCTACTTCGTCAACGAGATCGTCTCACGCAACCACGCAGCCGAGGACAAGGAACTGCCCGTCCATCGCCTGCAGGAGATGGCAAAGAGGGCCGCACGTGCTTGAGGCGGAGTTCGACCAGTTTGCGCGGGAATATCAGGAGCAGCATGCCGCGAGCATAAGGCTGAGCGGCGAGGCGCCGGAATTCTTCCACAAGTACAAGATCGACGATATCGCCGCGACGCTGCGGCGAGCCGGGGTGAAGCCGCGGCGGATACTCGATTTCGGCGCCGGCGTCGGCAATTCGCTCGGCCATATGCGCATCGCGTTTCCCGACGCAGAGATCACCCTGCTCGATCCTTCGCGGGAATCGCTCGACATCGCGAGCAAGCGCTTTCCCGGCCAAGCCGCATTCACCCATTTCGACGGTAAGACGATTCCCTTTGACGACGGCAGCTTCGACCTGGCCTTCGCGGCTTGCGTCTTCCACCACATTCCCGAGAACCTGCAGATCGGACTGTTCGCGGAGATCGGCAGGGTGCTGGCCGACGGCGGCAGCTTCTTTGTCTTCGAACACAATCCGTGGAACCCGCTGACCACGCACGCGGTGAGAAACTGTGCCTTCGACGAAAACGCGGTTTTGATAAATTCGCGCGAGATGCGCAGGCGCATGGCCGAGGCGGGCCTTGCCAACGCTCGGATCATCTACCGGATTTTCTTTCCTCGACTGCTTGCAAGACTGAGGCCGTTCGAGCGCTTCCTCACCAAGATTCCTGTCGGAGCCCAGTATTTTGCGCATGTGGTCAAGCCTGCCGTTTGACTTTTCCAGGATGCTGCGATTTGGCGCCGTCGGTCTGTTGAACACGGCGCTGGGATACGCGGTCATTCTGACCGGGCTTGCGCTTGGTTTCGGCGACATCCCTGCCAATGCCACGGGCTATGCCGCCGGTCTTGTCCTCGGCTTCTTCCTGAACCGCCAATGGACTTTCAACGGAGCCGATGGGTTCCGGCCCGGAACCGCGCTGCGCTATGGAAGCGTCTTTCTGGTCAGCTACGGCATAAATCTGGCAGTGGTGATAGCTGCCCGTTCAGTTGGCATCATCGAAAGTCCCCTGGTTCACCTTGCGGGCATCTGCGTCTATTCGGTCGTTTTCTATCTCGGTTCGGCACATTTCGTATTCGTGACCGATGGAGCTCGACGGCAACCGGCCAGTCGAACGCCTTGAATAAACTGTCATCGGAAACGAATAGAGGCGGCGCACTATGAACGACGCTCAGATCAGCACGGAGGCGGTAACGCACGACGAGCGTATCCGGCTGATCTTCTGCCTTTTCGCTGCTTGTGTCATGGCGGCGGCACTGGCTGCTTTTGCCGGTTCCATCCTGCAGGATCCCGACAATTGGTGGCAGGTGAAGGTAGGGCTGGATTTCCTGGCAAACCGGACATTTCCGACCGTCGATCCGTATTCCCACACTTTTGCCGGCCAGCCATGGATCGCCAAGGAATGGCTGGGGCAGGTTCTGCTTGCCCTTGCCTACCAGGCGGGAGGCTGGAACGGGGTGGTCACCCTGATCATCGCCACGATTTCCCTGACGGTTTTCCTGCTGGGGTGGTTTCTCAGCACATCGCTGAAGCCGATCCTGGCGATAGCACTGGCCTTCGTCGTGGCCTTTCTGATCGATCCGATCTATACGGCGCGCCCCCATGTCTTCACCTTGCCGATCATCGTCATCTGGACGGCGATGCTCTTTCGCGCGGCAAGCGATGAACGGGCGCCGCCCTGGTGGCTGCTTGTGCTGGTTGTGTTGTGGGCGAACCTGCACGCCACCTTCACCTTGAGCTTCATCATCGCGGCTTTCGCCGGTCTCGATCTGCTGGTGCGCACGGGCCTGTCGAAACCAGTCCTGCTGGCGAAATGGATCGCGTTCGGGCTGCTTTGCCCGCTGGTCAGCCTTATCCATCCCTATGGTGTCCAGGCCATCCTGGCGACACTGGCCGTGGCATATGGCAATGAGGCGGTGTCGCTGATCACGGAATGGCGACCGTTCGATGCGCAAGCCTATCCCGTCCAGGAAATTGCGATGCTGCTGGCGCTTTTCGGGCTGCTGGTGTCACCATTGCGAATTGGCTGGGCCAAGGCGCTGTTCATCGTCTTCACCTTGCATGTCTATCTCGCCCATGTGCGTTTCATGTATCTGTTCTTCCTCCTGGTTCCCTTGGTGATCGCGGTCGAGGTCGCACAGCAATATCCCTTGCTTTCGCTCGCCGGCTGGCTGGCGGAAAAGCGCGACGGGCTGGAAAAATTCGTCGCCAGGCGGTTTTACGCGATCTGGGCCGTGGCAGCCGTTTTGCTGATTGGTGCGGTCACCGCGATCGGAAGCGCCTATCAGGTCGCGCCGAGCCCGAAGACATCGGCCAGCGGGGCGCTGGCATTCGCCGAAAGCCATCATCTATCCGGCAACGTGCTGAATTCCTACAGTTTCGGCGGTACGCTGATCTTCCACGGGATCAAGACCTATATCGACGGACGGACGGACCAACTGTTCCTGGGCGGTTTCACAAAAAGCGACGATGAGACGGGACACAGTGGCGGCAAGCCGCTCCTCGAAGCTCAGTTGAAGAAATATGCAATAGGCTGGGCGCTGCTGTCAGCCGACGACAACCGCATTCCCTTCTTCGAGCAACTGGGCTGGAAACGGGCTTATGCGGACGACTACGCCGTGATCTATTTGCCCGGCGCCTGATCCGAGCGAATTTCGCAAACGTTCGGAACCTTCGATTTACGCCTTGACACCCATGTTGCAGCGCAGCAAATTGGGTCGCCGAGGGACACGCCTGTGAGATCGACGAGCCAGGATTTTTCGCATGACCGCCGCATGAGCATTGTGTGCGCCGCAGGGACCTTGGCAGTCGCGACATGCGAGCCGGCCGGATGAACTACCGGCGCGACATCGACGGCCTGCGGGCCGTCGCGGTGCTGCCCGTCGTGCTCTACCATTTCGGCGTGTCCGCCATTCCTGGCGGCTTCACCGGCGTCGACATTTTCTTCGTCATATCGGGCTATCTGATCAGCGGCAGCCTGCTCGACGATCTTGAGCGAGGCCAGTTCTCGATTGGCCGCTTCTATTGGCGCCGCGCGCGGCGCATCCTACCGGCGCTGACCTTCGTCATCGTACTCGCGAGCATTGCCGCCTGGTTCATCCTTCTGCCCTCGGATCTCCACGAATTCAGCCTCAGTGCGATCGCCGCCTCGACCTTCTGGTCGAACATCTATTTCTGGAAAACGACGAACTATTTCTCCATCGACGCCGAACTGCGGCCGCTGCTGCACACATGGTCGCTTTCGGTGGAAGAGCAGTATTATATCTTCGCGCCGATCCTCCTTTATCTGATCTACCGATATGCCTCGAAGCGCTGGCTGACGGTACTTTTGCCGCTGACTGTCGGCAGTTTTGCCCTGGCGGTGATAGCAACCTCGCTGGCACCGACGGCGGGCTTCTATCTCTTGCCGACACGGATGTGGGAACTGGCGCTGGGCGCCATGCTGATGCTGCGGAAGCCTCCGGTCCTTGCCAGCCGGCTGGCGATGGACCTGATCGGCCTCGCCGGCTTTGCCCTGATTGCGTTTGGCTTTTTGACGATTTCGCAGAGCGATCCTTTTCCCGGCTACAATGCCCTGTTCCCCTGCATCGGAACGGCCCTGCTGATCTATGCTGGCCAGGATAACGTGGACGGGCCGGCACCTGTCGCCACCCGCGTGCTTCGGTTGGCGCCGCTGGTCTGGGTCGGCCTCGTTTCCTATTCGCTTTACCTCGTTCACTGGCCGATCAACTCGTTCGTCCACTATCTCTCCCTGAAGGCCATCGGCGTGCCGACGATCATCGCGATGACGGTGGCCAGTTTCGCCCTGGCGGCATTCTCCTGGAAATATGTCGAGCAACCCTTCCGCCAGAAACGAGCCTACACCGCCCCGCTGCCCATCTTCGCCTTTTCGGCGACGGCGATCGCGCTGCTGTGCGCCGGCGGTTTGGCCGGCGCGCTGAGCAACGGTTTTCCGCAACGGTTCCCGGATTTCTCGACTGAACGGATCCGGGTCGGCGACTGGCGCAACGGCGTCTGTTTCTACGAAGGCGGGACCCGCATCGAAGACTGGAACCTTGCCGACTGCACCCGTACAACGGGCTTTGCCACCAATGTGCTGCTGTGGGGCGATTCCTTCGCGGCCCATTATGTTTCGGGACTTGAGCCCAACGCCCAGAAAATCCAGGCCAATGTCATCCAGTACACCTATGCCGGCTGTCCGCCCGACCTGACCTATTTTTCCTATGCCCGGCCTGCCTGCACCCGCTTCAACGAACGGGCCTTGTCGATTATCCACGACGCCAACATCCGGGCGGTGATCCTGAGCGGCCGATGGACCGACTACCAGGCCAGAGGCTTCGGCGGCCTGCAGAAGACGATCGACCGGCTTCGCGAGATGGGGGTCAAGGTCTATACCGTCGGCCAGTCTCCGGAATTCATCGCCGACGTCCAGAAGATCGCTTTCTTCGCGAAACGGGAGCATGTCGGAACCACATCCTGGCCGATGGCCATGGATCCGGACATCAACGCACGAGTCCTGCCGTTCACCAAAGGGGCCGATTTCATAGATCCGCTGACGTATCTGTGCGACTCGGCCGGTTGTTCATACGCCGACGCCAAAACCAAGCAATTTCTCTACTTCGACTATGGTCACTTCTCTTCCGCCGGCGCGACACTGGCCATCTCGAAATACTGGCCGAGCTTCGCCAGCAACAAGGTCGCGAAGGCAAGACAGCAATTCACGGTCGCAGGCGCGCCGTGATCCGCGGTACGACAGCGTCGTGCGAGAACGGACCGCTTTGCGATTGCCCGAAGGCCAACCCTCATGGTAACGAGGCTGCTGCGCGGGTATGATGTAATGGTAGCCTGTCAGCTTCCCAAGCTGAACGCGCGGGTTCGATTCCCGCTACCCGCTCCAGCTGGCCCTACCCGATCCAACAATCATCCCACCTCTCGTAGAATGAAGTCGTGCAGCATCTTGGCGGCCGGCGACAGCGCGCGATTCCTCACAGTGATCAGGCTATATGGCCTGACCTCGATATCGAATTCGGTCTGGACGACGTCGATGGCGCCGGCCAGCCCGTCGGGATTCTGGATGAATTTCGCCACCTGAACCGAGACCGGTGCAATGGCATCGGACTGGGCGACCATGACCAGGGTCAGGAGCAGCGAACTGGTGTTGAGGATGCGGTCCGGCAAGGCGATGTTGCGGTTGAGGAAATTGCTCTCCATCGCCTGGCGCAAGGGCGAGCCGCCCGACTGGAAGACCCAGTCATAGGCGGCGGTCTCTTCCAACCGCACCGCATTGCCCTTGGTGAGTGGATGGCCCCGGCGCACGATCAGGCAGGCCTTCTCGACACCGATGACGCGCGACTCGAACAGCCGCGGATTGAGATCGTCGGGAATGCGCGCAATGATGAAATCATGGCGCGTGGCGATCAACTCGCGCGCCAGCACGTTGGAGGTCTCGACCTGAATGGTGATCTCGATGCGGGGATGGATGCGGCGGATTTCGCGAATTGCCGGCACCACCAGCTCGATTGCCGGTGCGGTCACCGCACCCAGGAACACCGAACCGCCCTTGCCCGCCTTGAGCTCGGATATCTCGCGGTCGACCTCGCGCATCTCCAGCAGGATCGAGCGCGCGCGCCTGGCCAACGCCCTGCCGTATGGCGTCAAGGTGATGCCGCGCGGCAGCCTCTCGCACAGCTTGACCTCGAGGACCGCCTCCATCTCGCTGATCATGCGTGAGGCCGCCGGCTGCGAAATGTTCATGACCTGAGCCGCGGCGCTGACCCGGCCATGGTCGTCGAGCGCGACGATCATGCGCATGTGGCGCAAGCTGAGACCGCTGCGCAGCAGGGTTTCACCATCGCCCGGCATCTCTCTGTAACCGCCTGAAATCGCGATCGGATTTCCCAACGCCGCCATCGCTTTTCTTCGCCTCCGCTCGTCCCCGGTCGACCTTCGCGGCAACCCGTCACGCCTCGATACCATATACCAGTCATGATATAGCAACCATCAAAGATCGCATTTGACAGTTATGGCAAAGAGCCACACCCTCCGCGCGTTCCGAGACGTGACGGTCGCTGACGAGAAAATCGTATCGATTGAAATCAGGCTCGGGGCCATGGGAGGATACCGGAGATCGATATGACGGCAGCAGTGCCTTGGCACTTCTGCACGATTGCGCGGCCCGCGACCCCCGGGGTGCCGCGTCCATCAAACAGGGAGAGTTAAAGTGAAAATCATCAAGACACTGGCCGCCGTCGCGGCCCTTGGCATCGCTGCCATGACCTACTCGGCGCACGCAGCCGACAAGGGTCTCGTCGGCGTGCTGATGCCGACCAAGACCTCGCAGCGCTGGATCAATGACGGCGACGCCGTCAAGTCCCAGCTCGAGGCTCTCGGCTACACCGTCGACCTACAATATGCGCAGGACGACATCCCCAATCAGCTCAGCCAGCTGGAAAACGAAATCACCAAGGGTCCGAAGGCGCTGATCATCGCTTCGATCGACGGCACCACCCTGTCGGACGCACTGCAGAAGGCAGCTGACGCTGGCGTCGTCGTCGTCGCCTATGACCGCCTGATCAAGAAGACCGCCAATGTCGACTACTACACCACCTTCGACAATTTCGGCGTCGGCGTGATCCAGGCGAATTCCCTGGTCAAGGGCCTCAAGGAGCGTTTCCCGAACACCAAGCCGTGGAACGTCGAACTGTTCGGCGGTTCGCCCGACGACAACAACGCCTTCTTCTTCTACAATGGTGCGATCTCCGTCCTGCAGCCGCTGATCGACGACGGCTCGATCAAGATCAAGTCCGGCCAGACCGGCATGGACAAGGTCGGCACGCTGCGCTGGCTCGCCGCCACCGCCCAGGCGCGCATGGACAACCTGCTGTCGGCCAACTATTCGGACGGCAGCCGCGTCGATGGCGTTCTGTCGCCCTATGATGGCCTGTCGCGCGGCATCACCGCCTCGCTGCGCGCCGTCGGTTACGGCACGGACGCACAGCCCTGGCCGATCGTGACCGGCCAGGACGCCGAGACCGCCTCGGTCAAGCTGATCATCTCGGACGAGCAGTACTCGACCGTGTTCAAGGACACTCGCGAACTGGCCAAGGCCACCGTCGAGCTGGTCGACAAGGTGCTCTCGGGCGGCAAGCCGGACGGCCTCGATGAAAAGACCTACAACAACGACGTCAAGGTCGTTCCCTCGATCCTGTTGACGCCGCATGAGGTCGACAAGTCGAACTACCAGGCGCTGGTCGTCGACTCCGGCTACATCAAGGCCGACGAACTGAAGTAACCCGCGGTTACAAAGTCAGGGGTCCTGCGCAACGCAGGACCCCTTTTCGTTCACCAGCGAGCCCGGTATTGTTACCGACCTCGCCGGCAGTGTTTGCCGACCTCTCAAGGAGCGGTAGTTCCATGGCTTCGACGATTTTGGAGATGCGCGACATCACCAAGACGTTTCCCGGTGTGAAGGCGCTGTCAAACGTCAACCTCAGCGTCGAGGAGGGCGAGATCCATGCCGTGGTCGGCGAGAACGGCGCCGGAAAGTCGACGCTGATGAAGGTGCTGTCGGGCGTCTATCCCACAGGCACCTATGACGGCCAGATCATCTTTCAAGGCCAGGAATGCCATTTCAAAGGCATCCATGACAGCGAACACAAGGGCATCGTCATCATCCACCAGGAGCTTGCGCTGGTGCCGATGCTGTCGATCGCCGAAAACATTTTCCTCGGCAACGAACACGCGAAATTCGGCGTCATCGACTGGGACGCCAACGAGGCGCGCACCGGCGCGCTGTTGAAGAAGGTGGGCCTCAAGGAGGACCCCAAGACGCTGATCACCAATATCGGCGTCGGCAAGCAGCAGCTGGTCGAAATCGCCAAGGCGCTGAGCAAGGAAGTCAAGCTCTTGATCCTCGACGAGCCGACGGCATCGCTCAGCGAAAAGGACAGCCAGGCGCTGCTCGACCTTCTGCTCGAATTCAAGCGGCAAGGCATGACCTCGATCCTGATCTCGCACAAGCTCAACGAGGTGAACCGGGTAGCCGACAAGGTCACGGTGATCCGCGATGGGCGCACCATCGAGACGCTGGCCAAGAAGGACATCTCGGAAGACCGCATCATCACTTCGATGGTCGGCCGCTCGCTAGACGACCGCTATCCGCCGCGCGAGCCTGATATCGGCGAGGTCGTGTTCGAAGTGAAGAACTGGTCGGTCTATCACCCGCTCCATGCCGAGCGGCAGGTGATCAAGGGCATCGACATCAATGTCCGCAAGGGCGAAGTTGTGGGCATTGCCGGACTGATGGGCGCCGGCCGCACCGAATTCGCCATGAGCCTGTTCGGCCGCTCCTATGGCCGCCGCATCAGCGGCGAGGTGCTGCTCAAGGGTAAGCCGATCGATGCCTCCTCGGTGAGCAGGGCGGTCGAACACGGAATCGCCTACGTGACCGAGGATCGCAAGACCTACGGCCTCAACCTGATCGACCATATCAAGCACAACATCACGCTGGCCAATCTTAGCGGCGTGTCGCGCCACAGCGTGATCGACGACATGCGCGAGCTCGCCGTGGCCAACGACTATCGCAAAAAGACCAATATCCGTGCCTCTAGCGTCTATCAGATGACCGGCAATCTTTCCGGCGGCAACCAGCAGAAGGTGGTGCTGTCGAAATGGCTGTTCGCCGACCCGGAAGTGCTGATCCTCGACGAGCCTACACGCGGCATCGATGTCGGCGCCAAGTATGAAATCTACACGATCATCGCCCGGCTCGCCGCCGAAGGTAAGGCGATCGTCGTCATCTCGTCGGAAATGCCAGAACTGCTCGGCATCACCGACCGTATCTACGTCATGAACGAAGGGCGCATCGTCGGCGAAATGCCCGCGGCGGACGCAAGCCAGGAAAAAATAATGCGCGCCATCGTTCGTGGAGAAGGAAAAGCAGCATGAGCACCGATAGCGCCCCCGCCCCCCAGAGCAACGTCGCCGAAGACGTGCCGCAGCGTCCACGCATCGCCGTCTCGGCGCTGACGACGAACCTGCGCGAGTACGGCCTGATCCTGGCGCTGATCGCCATCATGGTGTTCTTCCAGTTCACCACGTCGGGAACGCTGTTCAAGCCGGTGAACCTCAGCAATCTGGTGCAGCAGAACTCGTTCATCATCGTGATGGCGCTGGGCATGTTGCTGGTCATCGTCTCTGGCCATATCGACCTTAGCGTCGGCTCCGTCGCCGGGTTCATCGGCGCGCTGGCGGCAATGATGATGGTGATCTGGCCGCTTGGCCCGTTCAGCAATCCGCTGGTGGTGTCGATCATCTGCCTCATCGTCGGCGGCGCGATCGGCGCGGCACAAGGCTACTGGATTGCCTATCACCGAATACCGAGCTTCATCGTCACGCTGGCCGGCATGCTGATCTTCCGCGGCATCTGCCAGGCACTGCTGGGCGGCGGATCTTCGGTTGGGCCGCTTCCCGACGGTTTCAAGGCGCTCAGCTCCGGCTTTATCCCTGACGTCATCGGACCACTGACGCTTATTCCGCCAACGGTGAACGCGGCCGGCAAGACCATCATAGGCAGCGGCCTGACGCTGCACATGACGACGATCGTGCTGGGTCTGATCGCTGTTTTGGCCTATGCCTATTTCGGGCTGCGGACGCGGCGCAAACGCGAACGCCATGGCTATGAGGCCGAGCCCTTTGCGTTGTTCGTCGTCAAGACGCTGGTCGGCAGCGCGCTGGCGCTGTTCCTGGTCTATCAGTTCGCCAGCTACAGGGGCCTGCCGGTGGTGCTGCTCGTCATGGGCGTACTGATCTCGCTGTTCGTCTTCGTCACCAAACGCATGACCATCGGCCGCCGCATCTATGCAATGGGCGGCAACGCCAAGGCCGCGCAGCTGTCGGGTATCAAGACCGAACGGCTGACGCTGATGGTGTTCATCAATATGGGTGTGCTGTCGGCGCTTGGCGGCCTGATCATCGCGGCCCGTCTCGGACAGGCAGTGCCCGCCGCGGGTCTCGGCAGCGAGCTCGACGTCATCGCTGCCGTCTTCATTGGCGGCGCCTCGGCCATGGGCGGCGTCGGTCAGGTCATCGGCGCGGTGGTCGGCGGCTTCATTATGGGCGTGATGAACAACGGCATGTCGATCATGGGTGTCAATGTCGACTGGCAGCAGGTGGTCAAAGGCCTGGTGCTGCTCGGCGCCGTGATCTTCGACGTCTATAACAAGAACAAGGCTTGAACAGGCTTTAGGCGAGGCAAGCAGGAGGCATACGATCGCGGCGCTGCCGGCAAACCCGCCGGTAACAGAAGTCCCCTGAGGGACCAGGCCCGCGAGCGCAATCCGAACGGAGAATTTCAACCGTGGCATGGACGAGGTCCCGGCCGCGCTAGGCAAGGTTTGCCGTTTGGCAGCCCTGCCAAGGCAAATGAGAGAGGATTCATCATGCTGATCTCCCAGATCCTTGACGACGCCGAGACCATCCGCGTCGTCGCCCGCAACGGCGGAAAGACCCGGATCATCAATGGCGCCCGCAGCGTCTATTCGCTGGCGATGGAGGCCGCGCGCACCGGCGTCGGCCTCGTCGCACTGATCGAACGCAAGGGGCTCGGCGAGACGATCGATCTCGACGCCGCCTACAAGAAGGGCCGGCTGCTGTCGCCCATCAACCACCCCGATCCGGCGCACCTGCACCTGACCGGCACCGGACTGACGCATCTGGGTTCCGCCGCGACACGCGATTCCATGCACAAGAAGCTCAGCGCCGACGGCGAGGAGCAGCTGACTGATTCCATGAAGATGTTCCGCATGGGGCTGGAGGGCGGCAAGCCGGCGAAAGGCCAGATCGGCGTGCAGCCGGAATGGTTCTACAAAGGCAACGGCACGATGGCGGTGGCGCCAGGCGCCGCACTCCTGTCACCGGCTTTCGCCAACGACGCCGGCGAAGAGCCTGAGGTGGCCGGCATCTATGTCATCGGCGACGACGGGGCGCCCTTCCGCGTCGGCTTCACGCTGTCGAACGAGTTTTCCGACCACGTCACCGAGCGCGTGAACTACCTGTTCCTCGCCCATTCCAAGCTGCGCAACGCCTCGTTCGGCCCGGAAATCCTGATCGGCGACCTGCCTTCCGACATCCGCGGCACCTCGCGCATCGTGCGCGACGCCGACGTGCTGTGGGAAAAGCCGTTCCTGTCAGGTGAAGCGAACATGTCGCACACCATCGCCAATCTCGAACATCACCATTTCAAATATGCGGCCTTCCGCCAGCCGGGCGACGTGCACGTGCATATGTTCGGCACCGCGACGCTGTCCTTCGCCGACGGAATCAAGACCGAAGCCGGCGATGTGTTCGAGATCGAGGCCAAGGATTTCGGCCTGCCGCTGCGCAACCCGCTCGAGATCGAGCAGCCGGTGCAGGTGGCGGTGAAGGCGCTTTGAGATAGCGCCTCTTCCTTCTCCCCTTGTGGGAGAAGGTGGATCGGCGCGCAGCGCCGAGACGGATGAGGGGTGCCGGACGGAGTGAGGCGGTGAAGGTTCTGCTCTGGTTCAGGCGGTTACTGTTGGAGTCTCGCCAAGCTGGAACACCCCTCATCCGTCTTGCCGCTTTGCGGCAATCCACCTTCTCCCACAAGGGGAGAAGGTTCAGTCCGCGCAGCGCCCACCGCCGAGGACTAGTCAACTCTCAATCCACACCTTCTCAAAGTGCTGTTCCAGCGCCTGGTGCTGTTCGCAACCCTCAACACCCTTGCGATACGTCCGGTAGACCGAGCGCCAGTAGGGTTGGATGATGATGCCGCTATCGCGGAGATTCTGCTCGATCTTGGCCATGATCTCCTTGCGCGCCTTGGCGTCCGGTGTCGCCAGCGCCTTGTCGAGCAGGGTGTCGAATTCGGGGTTGGCGTAGGCGCTCTCGTTCCAGGCGGCGCCCGATTTATAGGCCAGCGCCAGCACCTGGACGCCGAGCGGGCGGCCGAGCCATTCGGTGCAGGAGAAGGGGTATTTGCTCCAGTCGTTCCAAAAGGTGGCGGCGGGCAGCACGGTGCGCTTGATCTTGAGGCCGGCCTCGCGCATCTGCGCGCCGATGGCGTCGCCGGTGCTCTTTTGCCATTCGACATCGACGGAGATGAGCTCGAATTCGTGGTCGGCCTTGCCGGCCTCGGCGAGCAGTTTCTTCGACTGCTCGACGTCGCGCTTGGCCGGGCCGATATCGGCATATTCGGGATGCATGGGGCCGACATGGTGGTTGTCGGCGGGCTTGCCGCGGCCGCCGAGGCCGAGCGTCAACACCGCCGAATTGTCGACGGCGAGCTGGGCGGCGCGGCGCACCTTGAGGTCGTCATAGGGCGCGTTGCCGACATTGAAGCGGGCGACGATTGTCGAGCCGGTGGCGATCTCGGAATTCATCAGCCCCATCGTCTCGGTCTGCGAGACGGCGTCGGAGGCGGTTTCGTGGTCGGTGTCGATCTCGCCGGATTCGAACGCCGACAGCATGGCGTTGGGGTCGGAGCCGTAGTCGACCCATTTGATGCCGTCGAGGTGGAATTCGCCCTTCCACCAGGGCTTGTCCTTGCGCTTCACCTCGGCACCGGTTTCGGCATCCCAGCTGACCAGCTCGCAGGGACCGGTGGTGATCGCCAGCGCCTTCAGCGGATCGCCGTCGCCCTCATAGGAGCGGTGCATGATCAGCGCCGGATAATCAGCCATGCCGGCGATCAGCGAGATGTCGGGCTTCGGCAGATTGAGCTTGACCGTGAAGTCGTCGACCTTCTCGATGCCGCCATCGACGACCTTCTTGGTGTCGGCATTGACCAGCGCGCCCATGCGCGCGGCGACCGAATTGCCGGCCGCACCGGCATCGCACCAGCGGGTGAGGTTGTGGATGACATCGTCGGCGTTGAAGGCATCGCCGTTCGACCAGGTGATGCCCTTGCGCACATGCAGCGTCAGCGTTTTTGCGTCGTCGCTCGCCTCCCAGCTTTCGAGCAGCCAGGGCTCGAAGGAGAAGTCGGTGTTCCAGCGCACCAGATATTCGTTGCAGTGGCGGGCGACGTTGGACATTTCGACGCCGTCGAAGGTGCGCGGGTCCTTGAAGCCCTTGACGTTCATGGCGACGCGCAAGACGCCGCCCTTTTTCGGCTCCGCCGCGCGGGCAGGGGTGGGGGTCAGCCCGCCCAGCGCCAGCGCCCCAGTGGCGCTGACGCCGAGGCCGGCCATCAAAGCGAGATATTCGCGGCGGTTAATGCCGCCGGTCTTGAAGTCATCGGCGACGGGTTTGGCCTGCGGGTGCAGTTTGCGGTCGGTCAGCATGAATCTCATCGTCGTTCCCCTGTTGTTGAGCGCCCCGGCCGATCGACAGACGCGGGGGCGGACGCGACCGCCGGGGCGCCATTGCCTGAGGAGAATGATAGGGCCGGGTGACGCTGCGGAGTGTTCGGTTTTCCGCAGTGATTGTGCGCTGCTCCGCAGGGGGAGGAAGGAGGGCGAAGACGAACGGTACGGCCAATCTCCCCCCTTGAGGGGGAGATGTCCGGCAGGACAGAGGGGGGCGCCAAGGATCGCAAACCTTCGGTGCACTTCGTCACCAAGACACGTCAGGTGTGAACTTCAATCAGAAGGATAGGTCGGCGGGACAGCGCCCCCCTCTGCCCTGCCGGGCATCTCCCCCACGAGGGGGGAGATTGGCGCTCCGCCGTTAGCGCCTCAATACGGCCACTCACCTCGGCCAAGCGCGCCAACCTCTGCCACGATCCGCGCAAACGCCGCCGCTGCCGCCGGCACCGTCGTGCGGGCGCGCAGGAAGCTGTGCACCAGCCTCGGCTCCTCCTGCCACCAGGCCTTGCCGCCTGCAGCCAGAATGCGGTCGCGGTAGGTCTCGCCATCCGACGACAGCGGGTCGCATTCTGCGGTGACGATCGCCGTCGGCGGCAGGCCGGAGAAATCGGTGTCGCGCAATGGCGAGAAGGTCGGATCGTCCAGCGATTGCCGCCTGGCCGAGCGGACGTCGCGGTAGAAGGCGACGTCGGCCACCGACAGCAGCGGCGCCTCGGCGTGCTCGACATAGGAGCCGGCGCTCTCGTCGCCGCCGAGATCGGGATAGATCAGCACCTGGCCGATGGCGGCGCGGGCGTGGTTGCGCGTCGCCTGCGCCACCGCAGCCGCGAGGTTGCCGCCTGCACTTTCGCCGCACAACACCAGAGGCAGGTCGGTGGCTGCCGCCGCCCATTCGAAGGCGGTGACGGCATCGTCGAAGGCAGCGGGGTGCAGATGCTCCGGCGCCAGCCGGTAGTCGACCGACAGCACGTCGAAACCGGTGCCGGCGCAGAGCTCGGCGCAGATGTCGTCATGGCTTTCAAGCCCGCCGAGGATGAAGCCGCCGCCGTGATAGTAGACCACCATCGCCTTCGCGGCCTTGCCGGCGCGTTGGTAACGCCGGACCGGAATGTCGCGGCCGGCAGCGGCGATCAGGCCGTCGCTGGCCTTGACGCCTGCCGGGCGGCCCTGGTGGAAAGCCCGGCTCATCCTGTCATAGACGGCGCGCTGCTTGCCGATCGGCAGGCCGATGATTTCAGGCGGATACCAGGCGTTGACCGCATCGATATAGGCCCACAGGGCCGGGTCGAGCCGGGTTTCGTATTTACCGCGTGCAGTCATAGATCGGCGTAGAGTGCGGCGGCGTTCTCAAACGTGAAGCGCAGCGGCACCGAGCCTTCGACCTGCCAGGCGGTGACGGTCTCGCCCGCCAGCAGCCGGCAGGCGCCGTCGGTGTCGGTGACGGCGCCGCCATAGAGCCGGTTGGCGAGGTTGATTATGCCGGTCTGATGCATGGCCGCGCTGCCGCTGCCACAGGCATCCTTGACCAAAAGCACGCGAAAGCCTTTGGCGACGGCATCCTTGACCGACGCGTCGATGCAGGCCTCGGTCCAGACGCCGGCGATGACCAGCCATTCGATGCCGGCCGACTTGATATCGCGCGCCGCCGGCCCGGTGCGGAAGGCGCTGGCCTCGGCCTTGATCAGCAGCGCTTCGCCATTGGCCGGCGCCACCTCATGGCAGATCTCGGTCAACGGATCGCTCTTGTCGGAAAAGGCCGACTTGCCGTCCTCGCCGAGCGGATGAAACGGCCGGTCCTGTTTGTCGAGATCGACGATATAGGCCCAGTGGTAGAGCGGCACATGGTTTTCCCGCGCCGCTGCCTGCAGGCGCTGGACGTTGGCGAGGATCGTGGCAAAGCCCTCGACCAGATAGCGCTGGTCCTGCCGGTGCTCCTCCTGCAGGTCGATGAAGATCGCGGCCACGGTGCCGCGCTTGATGGCGATGGGGGTTTTCATGCGTCTTCGTCATTCACGGGCGAGGCAGTCAAAGACCCTTCCGTATGTCGGCGGGACAGCGCCCCCCTCTGCCCTGCCGGGCATCTCCCCCTCAAGGGGGGAGA
>SAKE01000060.1 GCA_004017275.1 Mesorhizobium sp.
AGAAACTACTTCGCAAACGCAGGATATGCTTCCGTCAAAACCTGAAGCGCTCTAGTCATGCCGATGCCCAAAATGCCGCGCGGCAACCTCGACATGCGTATGCGACGCATGCGGTTCGAAACGCTCCGTCTCGCTGACGTCATTCACCGCCTCGTTCGGCCACCAGGTGCCGCCGATGGCGATGCCTTCGCAGACCAGCCTCTGGTCGGCGACCAGTGACGTGCCGACCGCATCGACAAAGGTGAAACGGCCCGAGCGCTGCCGGAGCACGGCGACGTCGCCGACCGTGCCGACCGCCAGCGTGCCGAGATCAGGCCTGGCGATCGCCTGCGCCGGCGTTTGCGTGGCGGCGCGCAAAACCTCGACCAGCGGCATGCCGAGCGCCAAAAGCTTCGACATGCACACCAGTATGTCGAAGGCCGGCCCGTCGACGCAGTAGAGATGCACGTCGCTCGAGATCACGTCGGGCGCCAGCCCCTCCTCGAGCATGGCCCGGGCGACGGCGAAATCGAACGAGCCCATGCCGTGGCCGATATCGAAGATGACGCCGCGCTCGCGCGCCAGCCGCATATCAGGCCGCACCGCGCCGGAGGCGAACACCGGCGCATTCGGGAACGGGCGGAAGCAGTGTGTGAGGATATCGCCCTTGCGCAGGCGCGGCAGCACTTCCGAGCGCCCGGGCGGCGGCTCGTCTATATGCGCCATCAGCGGCAGGCCGGCCTGGTCGGCGGCTTCCAGTGCCAGATCCACCGGTGCGATGCCGCTGGTGCCGCCGGCATGCTTGCCCGAGCGGACCTTGACGCCGACCACGACATCGCGGTGCTCGCGCACGGCCGCCACCACCTCGCGCGGCTCGCACAGCCTGAGATCGCTGCATTCGCCGACCGAAACCGTCTGCGAGAAGCCGAAGATGCCGGCAAAGGAAATGTTGACATAGGCGAGGATGCGAACCTTCGAGCGCTCCATGACATGGCGGCGGAAGCCGAGGAAATTGCCCGCTCCCGCGCTGCCCGCATCGATGAAGGTCGTGGTGCCGCTCTTGGCGGCCAGCCGGTCGGCATCGACGCCCAGCGACGTGCCGCCCCAATAGACGTGGCTGTGCAGGTCGACCAGGCCCGGCGTGACGATGCAGCCGCCGGCATCGACGATCTGCGCGGCGCTGGTCACCGGAATATCGGCGTCGACCGCGGCAACCCGGCCATTGGCGATGGCGACATCGCGCGGCGCATCGAGCCCGGCCGCAGGATCGATCAGCCGTCCGCCCTTCAGCAGGAGGTCGAATTGCATCTTGATAACCTCCGGTTCATTGCTCTGCTGCCTCGGTCTTCTAGACCGGCTTGTAGGCGACCGCCTCGACTTCGATCTTGATGTCGATCATCAGCCGCGATTCGACCGTGGTGCGGGCCGGCGGGTTTTTCGGAAAGTGCCTGGCATAGACCGCGTTGAAGGCGCTGAAATCGCGCGCGTCCTCCAGCCAGACCGTCGTCTTGACGACATCGTCCAGGGTGCAGCCGGCGAGCGCCAGCGCGGCCTGGATGTTGGCGAGCACCTGCTGGGTCTGCTCCGTTATGCCGCCCTTGACCACGATGCCGTCGCTGCCGACGGGAACCTGACCCGAGACATAGACGAGATCACCGGCCCGCACGGCCGGCGACAAGGGGACATGCGAGGTTCCAAAACACTGTTTCGGCAAGGGACAAGCCTCCTCTGATGACAGGACGGGATGCCGTGGCGGCGCCCGCTTTGGTCGACATTTACGCCGATCGGGATGATCCTCATAGGGCCTTGTTGGAAAGCAACATTCTTGGAAATCCATGTTGCTTTGTGACAGAAGCACTTGCATCGTGCGCGCCGTCGGGCGGCGACGCACAGACGCATTTCAAGACCGAAGAGAGCCAAAGATGAGCTACGACAAGAACCCGTTTCCGGCAGGCGATGCCGATCGCCACGCGCTCTGGGAAATGCTGGTGCGGCGCGACATCGACGCCTTCATCGGCCAGGACTGGTCCATGGTCGAGGATGATTTCGTCGCCGAGAGTTTCTTCGGCATGCATGCGCATTTCCTGCACAACGCCGACGCCTGGCGCTTGCAGTTTCCGCGGCTGGACGTCTATCGCGACGAATGGCTGCGCCAGGCGAAGGAGACTGCGGCGACCAAATTCGCCGAGCCGCTGCGCGAGGCGCTGTTTCGCGTCACCAACATGCGCGATATCGATGTCGACGGCGACCGCGCCGTGCTGCACAAGAAATTCGACGGCACCGTCGCCAAGGCTGACGGCAGCGTCGACAGGCTGAAATGGCAGACGCTGTACTTCTGCAGCAAGATCGGTGGACGCTGGAAGATATCGGGCTTCGTCGGCTATATGCCGCATCCGCTGGGGAGCTAGCCGCCGGCAGCTTGAAGCGCGCCGACCGTAGCCGCTTCAAGGTGACGCGCTTTCAGGACAAAACTTCGCCAGAAAGCCGGTGCCGGTGCTAGCCTCCCACCTCGGCAACGGACCGGACCTTTCATGCGACTGCTTCTCGTCGAGGACGACCACCGGACGGCCGACTACATCGTCAGGGGGCTGACCGAGGCCGGCCATGTCTGCGACCTCCTGCGCAACGGGCATGGCGCGCTGTTCGCGGCGACCCGGGGCAATTACGACGTGATCATCGCCGATCGCATGATCCCGGGCCTCGACGGCCTGTCGATGATCAGGGCGATTCGCGCCGCGGGCGTGCGGACGCCGGCGATCTTTCTTACCTCCGTCGGCGGCGTCGACGACCGCGTCGAGGGGCTCGATGCCGGCGGCGACGACTATCTGGTCAAGCCCTTCGCCTTTTCCGAGCTTCTCGCCCGCATCAACGCGCTTGGCCGGCGGCCGGCGGCGCAGGAGCAGAAAACCGTCCTGCGGGTCGCCGACCTCGAAATGGACCTGATCATGCGGCGGGTCACAAGGCAGGGCCAGCCGATCGACCTGCAGCCACGCGAGTTCAGCCTGCTGGAAGTGCTGATGCGCGGCGAAGGCCGCGTCGTCACCCGCACCATGCTTCTGGAGCGCGTCTGGGATTTTCATTTCGATCCCAGGACCAGCGTCGTCGAAACCCATATCAGCCGGCTGCGGGCCAAGGTCGACAGACCGTTCGAAACCCAGCTCATCCACACCGTCCGCAACACCGGCTACAGCCTGCACGCGCCATCATGACCGAGACCTGGTCCCGCCTGCTGCGCAGCACGCCGTTCCGGCTCGCCTTGACCTTCGCCTTCCTGTTCGTGCTGGCCTTCGTCCTGTCGGGCGCCATCGTCTACCGGATGATGAGCGCCGATCTTGCCGAGCGGCTCGACGACACCATCAAGGAAACCTACGCGGTCGTCGCCGCGACCTATGCCGACAAGGATCTCAAGGAGCTAGTCGAGACCGTAGGCAGCCACTCCATGCGCAGCGTCAAGAAGCAACAGCTGTTTTCGCTGACCGACGCGGCCGGCAATCGCCTGGCCGGCAACTTCACCGCGGCCGGCCTTCCCGACGGTTTTTCGATGTTCGACACCGAAATGCCCGGCGTGCCGCCCGGCGCCGAGTATCGCGCCTATTCCGGCTCGATCGGCGGCAACGCCCTGACCGTCGCCTTCAGCCTTTCCGAGACGGAGGAGCTGGAGAGGATCGTGCTGATGAGCTTTGGCTGGGGAACCCTGATCGTCACCGGGCTGGCGGTCGCCGGCGGCGCCCTGCTGGCCTCGCACGTCCAGCGCCGTCTCGACGGCATCGCCGCCACCATGGTGGATGTCTCGCATGGGCGGCTGGATACCCGCATTCCGCTGACCGGCAAAGGCGACGACATCGACATCGTTTCCACCCAGGTCAACGCCGCGCTCGACCGCCTGTCGGCGCTGGTCGAAGGCATGAAACAGGTCAGCGCTAACATCGCGCACGATCTGAAGACGCCGCTCAACCGGCTGCAGATGATCCTCGACAGCGCGTCCGAAAGGAACCTGTCGGGCCAGAAGATTGCCGCCGAACTGGCCGAGGCGCATGCCGAGAGCCTGCAGATCAACTGGACTTTCGACGCGCTGCTGCGCATCGCGCAGATCGAGGCCGGCGCGCGCAAGGCGCGGTTTACCGATGTCGATCTGGGCGAGGTCCTGCAGACCATCGCCGAGATTTATGCCGACGTCGCCGAGGACGACGGAAAGTCGCTGTCGTTGGCGCAATTGCCGGAAACGACCGACTGCATACACGGCGACCGGGAACTGTTGACGCAGATGTTCGCCAATCTGGTCGAGAACGCGCTGCGCCATTGCCCGCCAGGCACGACGATAAAGCTGTCGGTGACGCGCCAGGGCGAACGCGTCGTCGCCAGCGTCGCCGACAATGGTCCCGGGATTCCGGCCGAAGAGCGCGAAAAAGTGTTTCAGCGGCTCTACCGGCTGGACCATAGCCGCTCGACACCGGGCAGCGGGCTTGGTTTGAGCCTTGTCAGAGCGATTGCCGATCTGCACGGCGCATCGATTACGCTCGACGATTGCCGGCCGGGCCTTGCCGTGGTGGTCGGTTTTCCGTTGGCGATGGATTAGAGGCTGATCTCCCCCCTTGCGGGGGAGATGCCTGGCAAGGCAGAGGGGGGTGCTGTCCCGCCGACATGAGCCCATCGGCGGGTTCACGTGGAACAAACCCGCGAGGCTGCCGCCTGAGCACCCCCCTCTGGCCTGCCGGCCATCTCCCCCGCAAGGGGGGAGATTGGCAGCTTCTCTGTCCTGCCGACATTAGTCGCACAGGGGTGTCAGCCCTTATCTATCTATCCGCGTCGACAGGATGATCGACGACAGGGTCCGCTCGACCCCGTCCATGGCGCCGATCTGGTCGAGCAGCATGTCGAGGTCGCGGATCGACGGCGCATCGACGATGACGATCATGTCGAAATTGCCGCTGACCGAATGCAGCGTCCTGACCGGCGCCAGGGCGCGCAGGCCGCGCACCACCTTGTCGGCGAGCTTGGGCGTCACGGTGAGCAGCACATGCGCCCGCACCAACCCCTGCTCGTAGTCCGGCGCCAGCCGCACGCCATAGCCTGATATGATGCCGCGCTGCTCCAGCCGCTCGATCCGGCTCTGCACGGTGGTCCGCGAGACGCCAAGCTTGCGCGCGAGCTCGGCGGTCGAGGCGCGTGCATTGTCGCGCAGCAGGGAAAGCAGGGCCTGTTCGGCGTCACTGAGCATTTCGACGAATCCTGTCGGCGGATTGCGCAATCAGAGTTTCGTTTCGAACAATTCCACGCTTCCTTTCGACGGGCAAGCTGCGAATCTGTGCTCACAATCAGTGAGGGATCGGTCATGAAGAAAATTGTTGTTGTCGGCGCCGGCAAGATCGGCTCGACCATTGCCGAGATGCTCGCCGCCACCGGAGACTACCAGGTCACCCTCGTCGACCGCTCGGCGGCGCAGCTCGCTGCTGCCGAACTCCCGGCCACGGTCGCGACGCTGGAGCTCGACATCGAAGCCGCAGGCACGCTGGAAGCAGCACTCGCCGGCAAATTCGCGGTGCTCAGCGCCGCTCCCTTCCATTTGACCACACGCATCGCCGAAGCGGCGGCCAGCGCCGGCGTGCACTATCTCGACCTGACCGAGGACGTCGTCTCGACCCGCCGGGTCAAGGAACTGGCGCGTTCGGGCAAGAGCGCCTTCATTCCGCAATGCGGGCTGGCGCCGGGCTTCATCTCGATCGTCGCCAACGACCTCGTAGGCCGATTCGACTCGCTGGAAAGCGTGCGCATGCGCGTCGGCGCCTTGCCGCAATATCCGTCCAACGCGCTGAACTACAATCTGACCTGGAGCACCGACGGCGTCATCAACGAATATTGCGAGCCCTGCGAGGCGATCGTCGAGGGCGAGCTGGTCGAAGTGCCGCCGCTGGAGGAGCGCGAGGAATTCTCGCTCGACGGCGTCACCTACGAGGCGTTCAACACTTCCGGCGGGCTGGGCACGCTGGCCGAGACGCTGAAGGGCAAGGTGCGCACCCTGAACTACCGCACCATCCGCTACCCCGGCCACGCCGCGATCATGAAGGCGCTGCTCAACGACCTTGGCCTGCGCCACCGCCGCGACGTGCTGAAGGACATTTTTGAAAGCGCCCTGCCGGCGACATTGCAGGACGTCGTCATCGTCTTCGTTACCGTCTCCGGCCGCAAGAACGGCCGCCTGCTGCAGGAAACCTACGCCAACAAGATCTACTCGAAGCGCATCGGCGACCAGGTGCGTAGCGCCATCCAGATCACCACCGCATCCGGCATCTGCGCCGTGCTCGACATGCTCGCCGACGGCAGCCTGCCGGCGACCGGCTTCATCAAGCAGGAAGACATCGCGCTCGACGCCTTCCTCGCCAACCGCTTCGGCCGCGCCTACGCCCAGCACGAGATGGTGAGCCGGCTGGCGGGGTGAAAGCGGCGTGTTCTTGTGAGAGGCTGGCGGGACAGTGCCCCCCTCTGCCCTGCCGGGCATCTCCCCCTCTAGGGGGGAGATCGGCTGTCATCTTAGATTTCGCCAATTAGATTTCGCCAATTTTGAAAGTTTTGGAAGGGGCGGGTTGCCCGAAACTGCCAATCTCCCCCCTTGAGGGGGAGATGTCCGGCAGGACAGAGGGGGG
>SAKE01000061.1:0-2500 GCA_004017275.1 Mesorhizobium sp.
AAGTCTGGTTGCGGGGGCATGATTTGGTTTTTGTCCCGCAGCGTCGGCTTCGCCTCCTTGCGGGTCCCTGAGCCAGGGCAAATGGGGGGCCACCACAGCCGAATGCCAAAACGGCCCGCACGAGGCGGGCCGTTTTGATATTTGGTTGCGGGGACAGGATTTGAACCTGTGACCTTCAGGTTATGAGCCTGACGAGCTACCGGGCTGCTCCACCCCGCGTCAACCCTAGGCAAGCACTTGCTTGCTTTTTTGTGTAAACCGAAGCCTACAGATAGGTAGATGGCTGACCAAATGAAAGGGCCGCTTACGCGGCCCGGGATCCCTTGGCGGGCCTTGTTCATAAAGAGAAGATTTCTCTCCATCCAGGATCTGGATGTGAGATCAACGTGCGTTTAGCAGACCTGGCAGCGACCTACTCTCCCGCGTCTTGAGACGAAGTACCATCAGCGCTGGAGCGTTTCACGGCCGAGTTCGGAATGGGATCGGGTGCAGCCGCTCCGCCATAACCACCAGGTCGGCAAAACGCACGTTGTTTCGAGAAGCTGTTTCTAGCGAATAGCGATGAGGGAGTAGCGAATAGGGATCCTATTTTGCTGCTTTCTCTGAGCTGTTCGCTGGTCTTGTTGTGCCTTTGAAGTTCTTGGTCCTGGCGCCTTTCGAAGCGAAGCTTCGCAAGGTCGACCGACCGTCGGCGCTTGTGCGCCGCACCCACGTAGCGCCGCCCGTCAGGGCGGAACAAGCGTGAGTGAGAACAGACCATCTGACTTTGTCAGATGAGCATAAGGAATGAGAACGATCAAGCCGATCGAACTATTAGTACCGGTAAGCTTCAAGCGTTGCCGCTCTTCCACACCCGGCCTATCAACGTGGTCGTCTTCCACGGTTCTCAGGGAATACTCGTTTTAAGGTGGGTTTCCCGCTTAGATGCCTTCAGCGGTTATCCCGTCCGGATATAGCTACCCTGCTATGCGGCTGGCGCCACAACAGGTCCACCAGAGATCCGTCCATCCCGGTCCTCTCGTACTAGGGACAGATCCTTTCAATATTCCTACACCCACGGCAGATAGGGACCGAACTGTCTCACGACGTTCTGAACCCAACTCACGTACCGCTTTAAATGGCGAACAGCCATACCCTTGGGACCTGCTCCAGCCCCAGGATGCGATGAGTCGACATCGAGGTGCCAAACAACCCCGTCGATATGGACTCTTGGGGGTCATCAGCCTGTTATCCCCGGCGTACCTTTTATCCGTTGAGCGATGGCCCTTCCACGCGGGACCACCGGATCACTATGACCGACTTTCGTCTCTGCTCGACTTGTCAGTCTCGCAGTCAGGCAGGCTTATGCCATTGCACTCAGCGAACGATTTCCGACCGTTCTGAGCCCACCATCGCGCGCCTCCGTTACTCTTTAGGAGGCGACCGCCCCAGTCAAACTACCCACCATACATTGTCCCGGACCCGGATAACGGGCCGCGGTTAGACATCCATAGTAATAAGGGTGGTATTTCAAGGGTGGCTCCACCTGAGCTGGCGCCCAGGTTTCAAAGCCTACCACCTATCCTACACATGCCACTACGAATGCCAATGTAAAGCTATAGTAAAGGTGCACGGGGTCTTTCCGTCTAACCGCAGGAACCCCGCATCTTCACGGGGAATTCAATTTCACTGAGTCTATGCTGGAGACAGCGGGGAAGTCGTTACGCCATTCGTGCAGGTCGGAACTTACCCGACAAGGAATTTCGCTACCTTAGGACCGTTATAGTTACGGCCGCCGTTTACTGGGGCTTCGATTCAGAGCTTGCACCCCTCCTCTTAACCTTCCAGCACCGGGCAGGCGTCAGACCCTATACGTCGTCTTGCGACTTCGCAGAGCCCTGTGTTTTTGATAAACAGTCGCTACCCCCTGGTCTGTGCCACCCTCCTCTACTTGCGTAGAAAAGGGTCACGCTTCTTCCGAAGTTACGCGTGCAATTTGCCGAGTTCCTTCAGCATAGTTCTCTCAAGCGCCTTGGTATACTCTACCAGACCACCAGTGTCGGTTTCGGGTACGGTTTATAAGGAGGAGCTATTTCCTGGAACCACGCAGCAGCCCGTTCAATCCGATAAGATTGGACTACCTCAATGATCCGTCACTACCTCCAAGCCCACGAATATTAACGTGGTTCCCATCGACTACGCGTTTCCGCCTCGTCTTAGGGGCCGGCTAACCCTGCTCAGATTAGCTTTAAGCAGGAACCCTTGGTCTTTCGGCGGGGGAGTCTCTCACTCCCCTTACGTTACTCATGTCAGCATTCGCACTTCTGATACCTCCACCACCCCTCACGGGTATGGCTTCATCAGCTTACAGAACGCTCCGCTACCGCTTGGCCCTTGCGGACCAAACCCTAAGCTTCGGTGTATGGCTTTAGCCCCGTTACATTTTCGGCGCAAAGACCCTTATTTAGACCAGTGAGCTGTTACGCTTTCTTTAAATGATGGCTGCTTCTAAGCCAACATC
>SAKE01000062.1 GCA_004017275.1 Mesorhizobium sp.
ATTGGCTTCCATCGAAATCGATATTTCCTCTGCCTCTTATCTTTTATTTATATTAAAGGCACTCGAAGCATATTGGAAAGTTTCCAGTAGAGCGGGAAGAAGGCTTAGTCAAAGACTTTCAAGAGCTTGTTGGAGGGAATTTTTCAAAGGAAAGGGAAGAGGCAAAGTCCGAAAAAAGAGATTGAATACCCGGAATTCGCCGAGAAACCCCTCCCTTTGAAGTAATTCAATCTTTTCAGCCAGAGGTTCCAAGTCCGTAAGCTACTCTGATTGAACTCGACATCAGTGATTTCGAGCGTTACTGAAAAGCAAGGGCATTTTGGAAAAGACCCTACTACTAAACTAAGGTTCTTTTGAAGATTCCTTTGGTGGTCACCGGTGGGTTAACGATAGAAATCTGTCTTGGTGTTCATCACCTGGTTAAACAGGTAGTAAAGTGAGGCCGTCGATCAGGGTGGCTGTATGTTGCACTTTACTGTAAACAAGCATCAACATGCTTTATGCACTATTCTTCTTCTACTCACCCAAAGAGGTTGACCGAACTATCCGTTCCCATCTCTCTCACGAGGACGGGACTCCCAAGGATCATTCCCCCGTTTCACCGTAAGGTGATCCGTAGGCGTGATGATCGAGCAGATATAGTAGTTTGTATCTTTCTTTACTATAGCAAACATTTTTTAATTGGCTAAGAAAGTGGATAGATCAACTTTCTCTTCTATCTCTACTCCCCCTTCTAATGTGAAGGCCTTGGCTACCGATGCTGCGAATTCTTTTTTTTTTAAAGAATTACTGCAAAGGTATGTTCCGTCTATCTCTAGTATTCCTTTGCTACAAGGAATGACTTGGGATCCGACCTGGAAGGCCACACCATCTAAGATGAAGCCTATCCGATTGAAGTGAAGGGCTCTCGTCGTAAGAAAGGAGTTCCATCTGTCTTCCGAGCCTTCCCCTTTGAAATCCATTCAAGGTTTCAACTTGCTGAGTCTCGGAATAAGTTCCGTGGGCGTCAACAAGCTAATTGGTTAGGCGCGTTGTGGTTTCCTTGGACGAGGTATTGTTTTGACCCTAACAACGAACTCATCTCGCAGATAGGTTGTTCTGCATTTGAGGAAGCTGTTAGAGTCGGACATCCTTGTCCAGAGTTTGCTGAGGTTATGCCCAGCCTCGGCCGACTAGGTCAGTCTATAGAGGGTGGGGGGAAGCGTAGGATATTTGCCATAGGTAACTGGGTTATCCCGCGTGTTTTACATCCCCTTCATAAGTGGTGTATGACGGTTCTGTCGACACTCCCTATGGATGGGACTTTCAACCAAACCGCTCCGGTGGAACGGTTGGCAGGCTCATCTATAACGTATTCTGTAGATCTTAAGGAAAGCAGACGGGGAAACAATCAATAAGCTTCCTGCCTGGTATCAGATTGGATGCACTGGCCAGGCTATCTCATAGTCTGGTACTCACTGCCAGTAGACTGAATCAGGTAGACAGTCAGCTCTCTTACAGCCGGTTACTGCGGGAGAGAGTGCTAGTCTAACTGCCGGTACGGGTATGCTAATAGATAGAGGATCCGCCAGTCCTAGAATCAGAAAGTAGCTTGTCTGCCGGACTGGCTGCTTCATTGAATGTGTCGATCTTATTCTATATAAGGAGTTGATTTGCATCCTTGTCTGGCAGTTAGCTAAGCGAGAAGCTGTGATCGAGGAAGCCCCGCCCAGTAGTGCCTCTACTCTACTAGTCCTAGTACTAGATACTAGATAGACAGGCCGATCACCGGTGGCATAAGATCCTTCTCTGCTTGTCTAACTCAAGCCAGATAGCAGCAATCACTCGAAATAGTCATATGCGGAACACATGCAAGTCCAGATTGAAAGATAAGAGAGCCAAGTCTATCTCTTAAGACCAAAAGGAAATGTTGATGGTTGCGCCAAGAATAATCCAGGACCAGCAATGGGGGACTCATTAGAAATTCGAATGGAGAATTGATCATTGGATTCATGGAGAACCTAGGACATGCTACGAACTGTGCCAGCAGAATTTTTGGCCATTTATCCTGGTCTTTCTCTTGCCTGGAACTCAGGCTTCAGAAGCATCTTTAAGCGGATTCGGAGGTCTGTCTCATTAGTATTATTCAACCTGTGCTGTGGTTGATGGCCCCACTCGAGCTCTAATTCCATACTTTATTTTATATTTTCAGGTTCAAAGTCCGAGCGGCCCCGTGAGGATGCGGAAAGCCAATCCAATGATAAGAGTGGTTAATTGGGCTCTCTTCGAAGGATTTCAACCTTGATGCCCTATCCGTGGCGGCACCTAAGCCGGATTTAATTTTGTAGGGACGAACTGAAATACCCCATCATAGCACTCTAAGGTTCAGCGGGGAACTATTGAAGCTTCCAGCTTTCCACCTATATGGATTGTTTTAGCGTAAATAGACACGATCTTCGTTCGGTACGCGTCCAGTCTCTCTAAGCCCTGAAACCGTAACTATGGCTATGTTATCAGATCCGTCTTTTCTGCTGTTCAAAGATCTCTCCGATTCCCTTTCTTTCGAAGTGGCATTGCCAAAAGTCGAATCCAAGGCTTGACAGGGTCTTCTTAGCCCAGGCTAACTAGAATAGTTAGTAGCTTATAGGATCCCAAAGCAATAACCACAGATGGAGGAGCATTCGTCTTTTTAACCAGTTTTCCCCAACCAAGATATCCTGCCTATCCCGAAAAAGGGACTCCTTCCTTATTATTATTCAACTAAAAGTAAAGTAAGGAAGATAAAAGATAAAGAAGAATCCTAACCATAAGATAACCGGATCTTTCTCAGAGTAACAGAATGCAAGTCTTTACCTTTGGCTAGATATAGAGTCGAGTGAGGCGAAATGAATTGCGTATATAAATAAAAAAGTAGTTTTAGTTTCGTGAACGTGATTTGTGTGGGGTCAATGTACTTGCCGAAACTCGCTTGGCAGAATAATCTTAGCCAAAGCGAAGAACCGGCTTGACATGCCGCGAATCCTCTTGAAAGCGAGGGGTTTCTCTCGCTTTATCTTTTCCTCCCAAAGTTATATCCTTATAAGCTTTATACACAAGGCAAGAGCCTTCGGGTATTCTTTTCTTCGGATGGATGATAACGGTATGACCAAAAGGGCGAGACCCTGGAGTATTGATGTCTAGGACCGGGTGGAAGGAGCCATCTCCATACTCTCTAGTGGCACGAACTGACCTCCTAATTCTATAGAAGGCATGAAGCTCACGTTCTCGCAATCTGCGGTCAATGCCGGTTGAACTTCGGCAGAGACCAGAACCTCATAACGGAAACTTTAAACATGGATGGTATGTGGAGGATCCGGCCTCACGCAACCAAGGCTTTCCAAGTAGTAAGTTGAATGAAGTGAGGATATCTATGACATGGAAGGTGGACCAAAAGGTTTGGCGTTTTTCGGGCTCGGGCCTATTTGGACATCGGCAATCAGCCTGCCTCTTGCTGGCCCCTTATCGAATTATCATAAGCGGTGATGTACACGGGAGAAGGAGCCAGTGAGTCCTCAAAAATGTCAAGGGCGCGCAGCGTAGATAGGGGGGGCCCGTATGTTTTTGTGAAAAAAGCTCGGCTCCTGTTATTGCTGAAAAAAAAACCTAATACCTCTATTTGATGTCGATTCATCCATACTTCCATTTAAGAGGGAGGCTGACTTCTTGCCGGCTGGTAGCTGTATGAGCGGTAACGTCCACGTACGGCTCCGTGAGAAGGGCGGTGGACAGAAATGGCCTTGTTGTACCTCACTCTCGTCTTCAATGGGGTCTGCTCTTTTTTTTTTGGGAGAGTATGCCAATATGATCTTAATGAGGTGCGGGGCTTTGCATCTGACATTCGTTGGGCTTCCCTCTTAGGGAGCCTGCGTCCCGGCGTTTTTGTGCAATAAACCCCTCCGGCCGAAGACTAGTGGTAGGTGGTCCCGCGGAGCTTTCGGAGAAGGGTAGCCTAGTGTGTAAGCACAGCAATGAACCGCGGCGAACCCTCAGACGACCTATCTAAGATTAGGGGGGAGATCCTCAGTAGTGGTGACCCTTTCACTCTTCCACGGACTTATACATGTACCGAATGCTCATACGGGAAAGTTAACTCCTGGGTCTGGAACGAAGTCTCCGAAAAATCCTTTCTTTCTCGTCCACTCAGGGGGGTGCGGACACACCTGCGCGGATTACAGGTGACGGTTACAAGAATGGCGGGGAAGTTAACAGTACCCGACGACATTCAGGGATGGATGTAGACCCATCGGGCAGGGATAATCATTCCGGTCCTGGGAGAGGTGGCGACCATTCTCAAGAACTGAGCTGAGGGAAGCCTTATGAGTCACTGAAACGACGGCAGGGGGGCCTTGATCTATCAATAGAGGGAGCAAAAAACGGGCTTTGCTCCCCTTTACAATATGAAGAAAGAAATAAGGGTCGAAGTTTAGACCGCTTACAGTAGTTCTACCTATAGAAAAGATCATGAAAGAGGCGATCAGAATGGTACTCGAATCCATTTATGATCCCGAGTTTCCAGACACATCGCACTTCCGCTCGGGTCGAGGCCGCTACTCGGCCCTAAGACGGATCAAAGAAGAGTGGGGAACCTCTCGCTGGTTTTTGGAATTCGACATCAGGAAGTGTTTTCACACCATCGACCGACATCGACTCATCCCAATCTTTAAGGAAGAGATCGACGATCCCAAGTTCTTTTACTCCATTCATAAAGTATTTTCCGCCGGACGACTCGTAGGAGGTGAGAAGGGCCCTTACTCCGTCCCACACAGTGTACTACTATCGGCCCTACCAGGCAACATCTACCTACACAAGCTCGATCAGGAGATAGGAAGGATCCGACAAAAGTACGAAATTCCGAGAATAAGATCGGTTCTATTAAGGACAGGTCGTATTGATGACCAAGAAAACTCTGGAGAAGAAGCAAGCTTAAATGCTCCCCAAGACAACAGAGCCATCATTGTGGGCAGGGTCAAGAGCATTCAACGCAAAGCGGCCTTTCATTCCCTTGTTTCGTCGTGGCACACCCCCCCCACAAGCGCCCCCCGGCGAAGGGGGGACCAGAAAACGCCTT
>SAKE01000063.1 GCA_004017275.1 Mesorhizobium sp.
GGATAGAAAAGGGCGATGAGAGCTCAGTGGACTCGTCGCTCAGCTTTAGGCCTTATTAGCTTCGCAAAGCTAGGATTTACATTCTAAGTTAGGCGGGATGGTGCCCTTGGTATACTACCGGGAACAGCTGTGAAACCTTCGATCGCTCTAGCTACAACCGGCTTAACTGCTTGGGAAAGCTGATACGACTTCTGAGTCGAAAGCAAGGATTGACTGGATGGGATCGGCCCTAGTACCGAGAACAACGAAAGGGGGAACTACACCGTCCGCCCACTAATCCCCGCCCTCATCCTTCACTTCCTTTCCTGAGTCATCGTTTGCTAGTACCAGAGTTGGATGCTTACTTCGCTTTCTTTCCTTATTTCTTCTTGCCCCTAGTCTCTTTGCCTCCTCAAAGGAAAACCATAGCATCATGGAAGACTTTTCTATATATCTTCTTCCCATCGGTCCAAGGCTATCGTCTATTCGGTCTGTGCTTGCCGGTCTAGCCTCAGTCCCGTGGCGTGGTCTTGCATTCTTCTAATCCGCATGTCCGTCCAGTCGATCAGTTGATAGTCTAAGCGAGGGTAAGAGTTCTAGTCTCATCCCCGTATTGTCCACGCCTATTGGCAACAGTGGTCACAGGGTGTACTCTGGCATAAGTTCATATCCCGAAGATAGTCATTTCAGTCTGTTGGGCCCGTTTTATAGAAGTGACGGAAGCCCGAGCAGTATATTTCACTCTTCTGTAGAGTTTGTTTACCGATCACTGTTTCAGCATTGCACCTCACTAGGACAGCTTTCTTCCCTTAGAGTCCTTCTAGCGGGTCTTAGTGCCTTCCTATCTTCCACAAGATAAGATCTTACCAAACTTCAAATACATACTGAATATTCAAGTCACCTCAAGTCTTTGTATGGACAATATCTATTGTTGTAGAGGTACTTTCTCTGGGTTCTTCCCCGGGGGTCCAACCATCTTACTAGCTCGTACTTCCTTGATCCCTTTTGGCTTGAGCAAAGGACTTTCACGAGAAGAAGGCTTCCGTTAATGGGTTAATGTATGTATATGTCGTGGTGAACGGTTAAAACCCGAGAAAGACAAAGACAGGCTTTTGATCAATTTCACCAGCTGTAGGACTGGAGCTGATTCCAGTAAGTCTCGTACTATTGAGCAGTTCTGGAACAATTTCTACAGTCAGCTGTCGGGGATTGCTAAGTCTTTAGGGTTTACCAAGACAGAGTTGATTGATTTACAGAACCATATTGAAGATCTGACATTAGCTATTCGAGTATAATCATAGGAAAGAAAGCCGATTGCAACTTTCTTGCCTTGGGGCATCGCATTCTGGATAACGTAATAAAAAGTATTTCTCTACTCTCTTCAGTCTGGTTTGCTTTAGAAGTAAGCAAGCAAAGACAAGTGGTAGGCCTAAGATAGTTCGTTAGTATGCCCGTTTTTTCCTTAGTAAAAGGGCGTGTTAAAAGAAGCTTCTAGGTCAGTGGTTATTAGCATGCAAAAATATAAGCTAAAGCTATAAAAGGGATGCGCTTTCGCGCTAGTCGCTCATCCGTAGCTTGGTCTTGACGCATGCCAAAACATTCTTTGGGACGTAGAAAGGATATATCCTAATTATCTAGAGGACGTAGCTGGCGCACAAGACGAAGGAGGACAGAAGGGGTTCGGGGGAGGAGCTCTCGGCACATAGTCAGTCGGCATGGTCTTGAATGACCCATAGGCTTTGGGCTTCGATGGCTGCTTGAAAGACGCAGATTGGGAAGTTGGCTATGGTCCGTCGTGCATTGTGCAGACGACTGATGGCTTACGTTGCCAAGAGGGTATTGTGAGACAAAGGAAAGGGCTGAAAAGGATGGTGCCCAGGATCTCACTATTACCTATGCATGTGCAAGAATGCTATACGGTAGAGGTCGATGTGTCATTGGGACACTTAGCGTGGTAGACCGGGTTAGAGTGCTGTTACCACTCATACGGAAGAAATGCCATGATGCTCTCTTGTGGCAATTGAAGTGGAACTTAACTTCAAGGGGATGTGATGTCTGGTGTGGCGAACCGTCATCACTACTGCAGGAGAGAGCTGCAATGAGACTCGCTGCGGAAGTCGAGTTAGACGACCGCGTCCTGTTGCGTTCACGGGCGAAGACAGGACTCAAGCTTCGTAGTTAGGGCAAAGTACTGGCATGCTGCTATTGGTAGACTGATGAAGTCACAAAGGCTGAATTGGAAAAAGTCGGATACCTTCATAAGGGTTTGGCATTTGTCCTGAGAACAGCCTCCTTCTCCGTCTTTCGTAGTAAGGGCATCGGAGTTCATGCTTTCCCGGCTTTCCAGTCTCTTTGCTAGCCTTTTAATCGCATCAGCCCCAGGAGGGCGCAATGTCTATGTCCGGAAGTGGTCCATCCCGCATTCTTAGTTAGCACATTCCCGAATGGCTTTTTAGGAAAAATTGTCCTATTACCTTACCTGCTGCCCGGGTTCAATTCCCGTCGTTCGCCCGATAGCAATCGTATGTCCAATCATTGTGGGTATAATGGTAGATGCTCGGGACCAAGCCCTCAATTTTAGACTTTGGAAAACTTCAAATAGTAAACTTAAACTATCAATTATATTAGGTAGAGGAGCAATTTCATCGAAATCACAGGCATAACTCATTCCTTCATGGAAAACAAGTTTATTTCATATACCTCTGCTTGAAGAGAAGTAGAGCGGCTCAGGAACATCTTGGTAGAAGTACCGATATGGAGCAATTGTTGCCGGTCTAGACAATTTTTACGGCTGCCATGCTGAGATAGTACAGCTAGGCAACTAATAGGTAATCCATACCAGTGTGTCTGATGTATGTGAGAAGGATCTTGACAATATTTCCAGTAAGTATGTGGAGTCCAGATGAGATCTGGCTGATCCCGTGTCAAAAGGCCTTGGCAAGGAAAAAACCAGAGCATAGTTAGTTGTCTTGTACTTTACGGTAACCCAACCTGTTCTCCTAGGAAAAATTAGAAATATAAGCACATGAATTAATTTAAATTCTTCCATACCTATGGTCTATGTGCTTATTCCTGCATTTAAGTTCTATTAATGAATCCCGGAGGAGGAGAAAGAAACCTGATAGATTCACCGATCTGAGTGTGGTATTTCAATTCCTATAGGATTTGGACTTTAATCCTTAGAGCACTCAGGGGATCCTAGGCACATGGCCGTAAGGTGCCGAGCTTATCTGTAAATACTTTAGTGGGTGTGTGTGTCATTTCTGCTTTGTCAACATGCTTCTTAGAAAAAGACCTTGTTCACCTAGTCTTAGGAAGCTCCATTCTTTAGAGGTAAATATGATGATGTTGAAATAGCACATTATATAAGCATCACTTCAGCCTGGCAAAACTGGCTTGTTTGTGTAATAGCTTTTCCTGCCCTACGACTAGTAGGTAACTCACTACCTTTATGGAGTAAGAATAATTCCTGCTTCCAGACTTAACCTTCGCCTGCACAGAAATTATAGGAACTTAACTGAGACCTGGTTAAGGGAAGAAGGTTTATCATCCTGTTGTTGCCATATCTGTTGCCGCTGTTCTCTTTGCAATTTAATTTTCTGTGGGAATAACTGAAATAACCGTTGTTCAAATTGCCGTAAGCGGTGGTGGTGAAGTCAGTTAATCAGACTCGGTTGTGCTAGAATCTGCTGTGGGACTTGAGCTTGTGGCATATCGATAATATGAGTATGCATCGAGAAATATAACTTTCGATTTCATGTCCAGATGAAATGCAATTTCCAACTAATGGCACTACTTCCTCAATAGGAAATTTACTTCTAAGCTGGCTAAGGTAAGATAATCCTGTTCTTGCAATAACTGGTCTTTCTGGTGAGTGAATAAGAGCTCTTCGTAACCGCAGCTAAAGGCTTAGCCTAGCCCTAAAGCAAGCAACTGACATATAGAAATAGTAGGCATCGCATGCCCTTGCCTTTTTGCTTTTCTTACCTTCTTTTCTTCCTTTAAAGCAACTGACATCCATGTAGAAGAAGGTTCACAGGTGGACAAAGAGGGCTGTCCCTTGGTTTGCGGCGAATAGATTGTCGATCTTTAGCCAATAGCAGTAGGAGTAGCTGGCACAGGCTTTCGGGATATCAATAATACATATGCAATGTGCCGCATCTACTTGACCCGCCGGCGCGAAGGCCTTCCCCCTCTCCTCAGATGTCCACAAAAGGAATTGACAGTGAATCCTATGACTTTCCTTCTAAGACATGGTAATTGCTTTCAAGGGCTAGATGCTGCAAGTGAATCAAAAGTCGAGAAAGGGTAAGCTCCTTCACTTCATTCTCTCGCTCTCTCTCTCTTTCTATTTTTCGTATAGAAAGATGACACACTTGAACTTGACTGATTTTCTTAGTAAGAAATAAGAATCAGAAATCATCCATCTCATAAGCTTTTCAAAGCACATTCTAAACAAACGAATGCTATATGCTTAACACAAAGAAATCTATTTGAGATTCCGTAAGTAAGTCGGTGAATGCTTTCTTTTTGCTTGCGCATTCACGGATCTCTGCCTACCTATTCTTCCCCCACCAAATCAGTACTTGGCTATGTATGGGAAGATGCCTAACTTACCAGAGAAGTCAAGGATGGTCAAGGTGCCTATTCCACCCAAGGATCCGTGGTGTGGTCCGCAAGCCAAAATAAGATAAAAAAGAAGCATCAGCAGGGTCACAGTCTCCAAAAGTAGAGTGACAAGGGCTCAGCCTTTGATTACACGTATAGTTTAGTTCAAAGTGCCCTTACCAATGAGACTTCTTCCCCTTTTTTGGAGAAAAAGCGAAAGCGAAGGCAGCGATCATAACAACCGGTCCGAAGGAGAAAGACTGTCTTTTCCCGATCGTCGAATGCGAAGAGAGGTAGTACAAGTAAGCGAGAGGTTTAGATAAATACTCGACCATAAGGAGAGGGAGAGAAGCTAACCCCCGTTCCCAAGTCTTCTTCCACCTCACTCCTGGCTTTGGAAGGTCGTTTCTATATTCGTATATAGAGATAGACGTAAGGTTGGGGCTGGACCGGGCGGACCCCGGCTCCCGACGTACAACAAGATCAAGCCCAAACGTCGTTCAGTTTTTTCCTCCTCTTCCTGTTCTATTGATCAGAAGCACCCAGCAGCGCCACGCCGCTACTCCTCAAATAGGTGGCGGTTGCTTTGAATGAACTCTACAGTTGACTGTAAGAGTTCTTCTTTTTGGACGCGCGCTGCTTCATCTCTATGGGCGTCGCGTGCTTTTATGATATTAAAAAGCTCCTCTTGCCGTGCCGTCGAAGCCCGGCCTCCGCTTGTTTAAGGAGGTTGGCGTTCTCTTGCAGACGGCGTCGGTTATCCTCTCGCAATCGGTCTAAGTGTTCCTCCTTAAACAAATTAGAGTTAGGATCATCCCGCGTGTGACTTTCCACTTCCGCAGCGGTGACGCTCCCAGGGGACGAGACGGATTGTGGTGGAGATCCGTCCGAATCCGTTTCCGAGGAGGCATGGCATCGAAGGGAGTCCGACTGAGATGCCGGAGACTCAGAGCCTGATGTCCCCTCGCCGACAGGCATCATATGGTTTTGGTATGTGAGCAGCGCTCGTAAAGTAAAGTCTACAGTCAAGGCAAGCCCTGCTGAGCAGCCCAACCAACCCTCTTAGAGCAAAGGATAGGGCTCGACCGCCCAGAGAG
>SAKE01000064.1 GCA_004017275.1 Mesorhizobium sp.
ACCCCCACCCCGCTCCGCTTCGCGGATCGACCCTCCCCACAAGGGGGAGGGTAAGAGTCTCAGAACTCGATACCCTGCTGGGCCTTCACGCCCGCGGAAAAATGGTGCTTGGTCACGCCCATTTCGGTGACGAGGTCGGCAGCCTCGACCAGCGCCGGCTTGGCGTTGCGGCCGGTGACGACGACATGCAGGCCCTCGCGCCGTGCTTTCAGCGCCGCAACCACACTGTCGAGATCGAGATATTCGTAGCGCAGCGCGATGTTCAGTTCGTCGAGCACCAGCAGACTGATCGACGGATCGGCCATCAGTTCGAGCACCTTGGCCCATGCGGCTTCGGCGGCTGCGATGTCGCGCTTCAAATCCTGCGTCTCCCAGGTGAACCCCTCGCCCATGGCATGCCAGACGACGCGGTCGCCGAAGGCGGCGAAGGCATCCTTCTCGCCGGTGTGCCATTTGCCCTTAATGAACTGGACGACGCCGACGCGCTTGCCATAGCCGAGCATCCGCAGCGCGAGACCGAAGGCGGCCGTGGTCTTGCCCTTGCCCGGACCGGTGTTGACGATGAGCAGCCCCTTCTCGACCGTCTTGCTCGCCACCTCGGCATCCTGCACCGCCTTGCGCTTGGCCATTTTGGCGCGATGGCGTTCTTCGTCCTTATTGTCGATGTCGATCATGTCATTTCACCTTGAGCGGCAGCCCCGCCACCATCAGCAGCACCGTATCGGCAATCGCCGCGACCTGCTGGTTGAGCCGTCCGGCGGCGTCGCGAAAGCGGCGCGCCAATGCGTTGTCCGGCACGATGCCCTGGCCGACTTCATTGGACACCACGAACCAAGGCCCGCGCGGCCGCGACAGCACGTCCGCCAATCGCCGGTATTCCAGATCGAGATCGTGTTCGGCCAGCATATGGTTGGTCAGCCACAGGGTCAGGCAGTCGACGAGCACCGACTGATCATCCGGCAAGGCCTCAAGCGCACCGGCGAGGTCGAGCGGAGCGTCGATGGTCGTCCAACCCTCGCCGCGCCGCGACCGGTGCTGCGCGATGCGCTCACGCATCTCGTCGTCGTAGGCTTGCGCCGTGGCGATATAGGTCCAAGGCGGCGGCAAGGCCGTCGCCAAAATTTCGGCATGCGCGCTCTTGCCGGAGCGCGCACCGCCAATGAGAAAGGTCAGCTTGCTGTCAGGCAAAGCTGTCGCGCAGGCTGGTCGCGGTGCCGGTGAAGCGGCCGCGAACCACGCCGACGACCGCGCCGAGCACCACCCAGAACACCAGATTGGTCACCGTCACCGCCACCACGAACTGGTGATGCAAGCCTTCCGGAATCGCCGTCTCATAACTGCCGGGCTGCGGCGCACCGACAATATGCGGTGTGACGATCAACGCCACGGCCAGGATCGCCAGCGGCAGCGACTTTCGGAAAGCGATCAGGCCGAGCCCGGCCGCGGTCGCCGCCACCGTTGCCCACCACCAGATCTGGCGCTGCGTGAGATCGGCGGCCGGCATGGCCGGCAGTTCCGGCGGCAGGCCGAGTCCCGGCGCCAACGTGAACACGGCAAAGCCGGCTAGGCCCCAGAAAACGCCCTGGCGCCAATTGCCGATGCCGCCGGCGAATTCGGAAACCGCGACCAGGATCAAGGCAAAGCCGACGCCGGTGACGATATTGGCAAGCACGCTGAAGGCGAAACGCTCGAAACCGTCCGCCGGCGCCCAGCCCTCGTCTTCGGCCGAAGCAGCCGCTTCGGCCGGCGCCGCGGTGCTCATGGCAGTGGTACCCGTTGCGGCCGGTGCCGCGGCATGGTCATGGCTGTGGCCGCCGCCAGCCTGTTCGTAGACTTCCGCCTTCAGGATCAGCGGCACGGTGGCGTAGGCCTGCATGCAGGCGAGGACGACGCCGGCCACGAGCCCTGCGATCGCCGCGATGAACACGACGTTGCGAAACAGGTTCATGATGTCAGCCCTTCGTCAGTGGCAGGGAAACGCCATCGAATGGCGATAGTCGTGAGCCGCATTGTGGACCGCATCGATATGCGAGAAGCCGACAAAGCCCATCACGAAAACGCCGAGCAGCGCGGCAAGAGCCAGCTGCATGAAGCGCGACTGCGAGGAGACGGAGGCGCCGAGGGAGACGGAAGCGGCAGTCATTTCTTGTCCTTTCGCCCTCCACCCGAGGGCATCGAAGTCAGTTTCCTGTCGCCGGCAGGTCTCCTGGCTCGCGGATCAGCGCCCTTCCCCACCTTCCCGAAGAAAAATCTTCAGTGGCATATGGAGAGGACTACCGCACACAGTTGCGGGGGCAGCCACGGCATTGGGCGAAGCTCGCCCGAACCGCATTCCCTCTTGGCTCCAAAATGGAACCGACGACATCGGCGACTATAGGCAGAATCCTCGCCTCCGGCAAACCAAATTCCGCCGGCAACCATCGCGAATGCGTCGTACCAGACAACGGCTGCTTGCCCCGCAATTGACAATTTTCCTGGTCGGGTGTCGGCTGGCGCCTCTAGAGGAAGCCAGCCATGCAGCCCATTGCCAGCGAGCGCGATCCCTACAACGGCCTGACCCGGGCCGAACCGACGCTGCCGTCGTCGGCCTATTGGGACGCAGAAGCCTATCAAAGGGATCTCGATGCCATCTGGTATCGAAGCTGGCTGCTCGTCTGCCGTGAGGCCGACCTTGTGCAACCCCTGGCTTTCCGCAGATTCCGCATCGGCACGCAGGACATCGTGGTGCTGCGAGACGAGACAGGCGAGCTGCGCGCCTTTCACAACACCTGCCGCCATCGCGGCTCGCAGCTTTGCCGGGAAAGCGAAGGCCGGCTGAAGGCGCGGCTGATCACCTGTCCCTATCACGCCTGGTCCTACTCGTTGCGTGGCGATCTCGTGCGTGTGCCGTCGAAATCGCTGCCTGAAAACTTCGACAAGGCCGACCACCCGCTTTATCGCGTAGCACTCTCGGTGTGGCGCGGCTTCGTTTTCGTCAACCTGCAGGAGGACGCGGCCGGCTCGGCGCAAACATCCTTCGACCCCGCCTCCGGCGATCTCGGCAACTGGCCGCTGGAGACGCTGGTGAGCGGCCATATGCTGCGCAAGGTCATGAACTGCAATTGGAAGATCTTTTGGGAGAACTTCAACGAGTGCCTGCATTGCCCCGGCGTCCACAAGGACTTGTCGCGGCTGGTGCCGATCTATGGCCGTGGCCTGATGGGCAGGCATGATGATCCCGAATGGTCCCGCCACGCCGACAATGACGCACCGGAATTTTCCGGCGGCCTGCGCGCCGGCGCCGAAACATGGTCGCGCGACGGGCAGGCGCACGGGCCGATCTTCGCCAAACTCACATCAGCGGAACGCGCTGCGGGCCAGACCTATGCCACCAGCCTGCCGTCGATGTTCATCGTCGGCCATGTCGATTATATCAGAACCGTGCGGCTTGTGCCGCTCGGCCCCGAACAGACCGAGCTTGTCGCCGAGTGGCTGTTCGCGCCCGAAGCGCTCGCCACCACCGACATCGACAACATCGTCGCCTTCGGCACCCAGGTGCTGGAGGAGGATGCTGATATCTGCGAGGTGAACCAGAGAGGCCTGCGCTCGATGCGCCACACGGCCGGCGTGCTGATGCCCGAGGAATACGACCTGCACCGCTTCCACAACTGGGTGCGCGAGCGGCATGCAGCGCTTTCACCGAGTCCTTGATCCTTAGAGGGATTTCGGCAAATGGCGAAGGATTCGACCGCATCGAGCGAGGCGAAGGTGCGCGCATCCGCGGCCTTGAGGGCCGGTAACCAGATCGGATGGCGCCCATGGGTGGACATTGCTTCCCCAAAGCAGAATTACCAGGCCAAATCTGCCGTGGCGATCCCTGCGCCAATAAGAGGAAACCGACGCACATCAGGCAAAAAGCGAAGCCGGCCAAAGGCTTCCCGGCACTGGCCCAATGCAGCGGCTGATCCAGCGTCCACGGCACTATCCAAGGCAAAGCTGCCGGTCTTCTTTTGTCCGGGGCAACCGTGATAGTCCTCCAGCGGGGCTGAATCAGAATGCGAGACCATGAGCATCCAAACGCCGACCGCACCCGTTCAGGATCGATCTAAGCGCATCGTCGCCATCGACATCATGCGCGGCATCGCGCTGATCGCCATGGCGAGCTACCATTTCACCTGGGACCTCGAATTCTTCGGCTACACCGATCCCGGCCTCACCGCCTTCGGCTGGTGGAAGATCTACGCGCGCTGCATCGCCTCGACCTTCCTGTTCCTGGTCGGCGTCAGCCTGTACCTCGCCCATGGCCAAAAAATTCGCTGGAACGGCTTCTGGAAGCGGTTCGCCATGGTCGCCGGAGCGGCGGTCGCAATTTCGGTCGTCACCCGCATCGCCACCCCGGACGGCTTCATCTTCTTCGGCATCTTGCACGAGATTGCGCTGGCCAGCCTGCTCGGCCTAGCCTTCCTGCGGCTGCCGGCACTGCTGACGATTGTCGTTGCGGCGCTGGTTATCGCAGCGCCGGTCTATCTGCGCTTCGAAGCCTTCGATCATCCATGGCTGTGGTGGGTCGGTCTGTCGGCGACCAATCCGCGCTCCAACGACTATGTTCCGCTGTTTCCGTGGTTCGGCGCCGTCCTTGCGGGCATCGCGGTGACGAAACTCGCCGCGGCGTCCGGTCTGCTTGCCCGGCTTGCCGAATTGGCGCCCGGACGGTGGGCCAACCCGCTGGTCTTCATCGGCCGGCACAGCCTGGCCTTCTACCTGATCCACCAGCCATTGCTAATCGGCTGCGTGTGGTTGTTCTCGCAGTTCATGCCAGCACAGGTCGAAACCCCGCAGGTGAATTTCCTGAAAACCTGCCAGCTGTCCTGCGAGCAATCGCGCGACACCGAATTCTGTACGAGCTATTGTGTCTGCATGCTCGATACGCTCGAGGGCGAGGCGACGCTTGATCGGCTCTACAACAACGACCAGACTGCGGAGTGGAAAGCGCATCTGTCCGATCTCGCCGGCATGTGTACCGCCAAGACCGACAGCAAGGTGATGGAGGGAGGGGCCGAATGACCGAGAACCAGCCGAAGCCGGGGCTCATACCGTGGCCGCCGCTGATCTACATCGCCGCCATCGCCATCAGCATCGCTCTCGGCCTGCTCTATCCCCTGCCCTGGATCGGCGACCTGCTGGGCGATATTCTTTTCGCTGCCGGCTGGGTGGCGCTGTTTGCCGTCGCCGCACTCTGGTTCACCGCGATCCGCACCATGATCCGCGCCAGGACGACCATGAACCCCAATGGCGTGCCGGATCACCTGGTCACCACAGGCCCCTTCGGCATCACCCGCAATCCGATGTATCTGGCCAACACGCTGCTGTTGATCGGTGTCGCCTTTGTCTCGGGCATCGTGTGGTTCCTGCCGCTCGCGTTCATCGCGGCCTTTGCCACGCAGAAGGTCGCGATCGAGGGCGAGGAAAAGGTGCTGGCGGCGAAATTCGGCAAGAAATACCGAGATTATGCGAAGCGAGTGCGCCGCTGGATCTGAGCTGGCGCCACACGCCGGCTCCGGAGCAGTATCGGGAAGACCAGGGCAATCGCTTCAGACGAATTGTGGCGGAGCCTCCAATTGTCGAAGTCGGTGCCGCCCCTCATCGCCCTGCCGGGCACTTCTCCCCGTATAGTGACGGGGAGAAGG
>SAKE01000065.1 GCA_004017275.1 Mesorhizobium sp.
TTCTCCCCGTCACTATACGGGGAGAAGTGCCCGGCAGGGCGATGAGGGGCGGCGCTGTGATCCGCGTTTGGCACTGTCAGCTGTAAACCTTTCCTTAACCCTGCCCGAACGGGTTGTCCGAAATCGCTCCGCTGCTCTCCCGTGCTTCTTGACATTTGAACAAAATTAGAACAAACTACGAACATATCAACAACAGGAGAGAGTTATGACCGATTTGGTTCAGGATGTCATCTCACTGGTTTGCATGAGCACTTTTCTCGTTTCCATGGCGATCTGGATCGGAGCCATGTGATTGGGCGGCACGGCGCAACGCTGGTGATCCCCTCTCCCCGTTCTTCACGGGGAGAGGGTAAGGGTGAGGGGCAGCGCATGCGTGGACCAGAAATCGAGACAACAGGTCGTGCAAGGCGCCTGCGTCAATCGGACAATGACTCTGAAAATGCTCTCTGGATGGAACTGCGCGACCGCAGGCTGAACGGCCACAAATTCGTGCGCCAGTTTCCGATAGGCAGGTATTTTGCCGATTTTGCCTGTCGGGAATGTCAGCTTGTTGTCGAGATCGATGGCAGTCAGCATGCCGGCAACAAGTATGATCAAAACAGGGGATCGCTTCATGGTTTCAAACGGTTGGTCCGTACTTCGGTTTTGGAATGTGGACATCTTGAAGGATCGCGAAGCTGTGCTCCAGACCATACTGGCTGCGATCGAGGGCAGCCTCGATTGCCATATCGAAACGCATGAACTCCGATTTGTTGCTGCCAAAGGTTATGGAGAGACATCTCCTTGACCGTCCGCGCCGCCCCTCACCCTTACCCTCTCCCCGTGAAGAACGGGAAGAGGGGACAGTTTGTGCTGGTGCGATCTTTTCCAGCATTGGAGAACGGGTTTTGCCGTTAAGCCTTTCTTGCCGCCGCAACGTTAGGGTGCCGCGAAAGACAGGGAGCAACGTCGCGTGTCGCCCATCGTCACGGCCATTCTGGTGGCCAGCAATCTCGGGCTGATCTTTCTCTTGATGACCGTGCCGCTTGGTCTGCGCACGGTTCGGCTGTCCCGTCTAGTGGCGATGGACCGGCAGCGCCTCTGGCAGGCGCTGTGGCCGCTCGGCAGCGACGCCGGCTGGTCCGGCGAGATCCTTTCCGCCGAGGCGCCTGACGGCGAGGGCGTGGCGCGTATCACGCTGTCCTGGGAGGGGCGCGACGGCAAGCCGATCGAGCGCAAGTCGCGGTTTGAAGACGTAGTCGAGGGCAACCGTTTTTCGATGCGCGTCGTCGAGGACACCGCGCTCGACGCTTCGTTCTGGAAGGATTTCCGAGAAACCACCGAACTCGTTTCCGAGGGCAACGGCACGCGGGTGACGCTGAGCCAGACCGATCGCTACCGCGGCTTTGCCTTCCTGGTGTTCCGCTATTTCGCCATGCGCCGCGAGCTCTCCAAGCTGCAGCGCTGGGCACAGACCGGGCAGTATCGCAAGGGCGGCTGGTTCGAGCATCCGCTCAGCCAGGTCGGCTTCGCCGGTCTTTCAGCCTTAATCCTGTGGCCGTTCTTCGGCCTTCACCTTGGCGGACTGGCGCTGGCCGCGATCCTGACGTCGGTTGTGGCCTTGCACGAACTCGGTCACATGGCGGCATTTCGGCTGATGGGTCACAATAGGGCGCGGATGATCTTCATCCCGCTGCTCGGCGGCATCGCCATCGGCGGGCGGCCGTATGACAGCCGTTTCGAGGTCGCCTTCGTGGCGCTGATGGGTGCCGGCTTCTCCGCCTTCCTGGTGCCGATCACTATCGCCGCAAGCACCTTTGCCGGCGCGGAAGGACATCGGCTGGCAGCAGTGCTGCTGGCGGCCCTGGCGGGCTTTGCCGCCCTGTTCAACATCGCCAACCTGGTGCCGGTGTGGAAGTTCGACGGCGGCCAGGTGCTGCGCCAGATCTGCCCCGGGCCGATCGCGCTGGCACTGGCCTCTTTCTTCCTGCTCTCGGCTTTCCTGGCGGTGGGCTGGCAGGCCGGCTTTTCCTCCAACTTCCTGCTCGCGACAGGAGCGGTGTTTTCAGTCCTCAGCCTGCTGACGATGAGCAGCGGGTTTAAGCCACGCCACGAGCTGAAGCCGATCCGCACCGTCGACCGCTTCGCCATCGCCGGCGCGCTGCTGGCGGTGTTCGCCATCCATGGCTACGGCGTCCTGTGGGCCTCCGCTCAGTTAATTTGAGCCGTACCGGATCAGGAAGACTCAGCCGGCTTTGCGGGTCGCTTCGACAGCCAAAACCGTGGCGGGACCGAACACGTCCTCGAAGGCGGATTTCAGCGCAAGGTCAAGATCGGTCATGGTCAGGGGAAGGCCGAGGTCGACCAGGCTGGTGACGCCGTGGTCCTGCACGCCGCAGGGCACGATGCCGCTGAAATGGTCGAGCTCCGGCTCGACATTGATGGCGATGCCGTGGAAGCTCACCCAGCGCCGCAGCCTGATGCCTATTGCCGCGATCTTGTCCTCGGCCGGCGAACCGTCCGGCAAGGCAGGGCGATCCGGACGCACCACCCAGACGCCGACCCGATCCTCGCGGCGTTCGCCATGCACGTTGAATGCGGCGAGCGTGCCGATGATCCACTGTTCGAGCGCGGCGACGAAGGCGCGGACATCCTCGCGCCGCCGCTTGAGATCAAGCATCACATAGGCGACCCGCTGGCCCGGCCCATGATAGGTGTATTCGCCGCCGCGTCCGGCCGCGAAGACCGGGAAGCGGTCGGCGTCGATCAAATCCTCGCCGCGGGCGCTGGTGCCGGCCGTGTAGAGCGGCGGGTGTTCGACCAGCCAGACCATTTCGCCGGCAGCCCCGCTGCGGATCGCCTCGGCGCGCGCCTCCATGAAGGCGATCGCATCGGGATAGGGGGTGAGGCCAGGCTCGATCAGCCATTCGACCGGTGCCGAGCCGGGAAGCGGCAGGAACGACGTGGCAATCTGGCTGCGTTCTGGCATGACGTATCTCGTGTTGCTCTCATATGGCCTCAATCCGGCGAAACGTCCAGTTCCGGCCCCGCATTCGAGCCCTGTGGAGCATTATGCCAATCGCCTGACATTATTGCTTGCCGCGCACTTGTTTCGCCGGAAACGATTTGCTACACGCCGCGAGCCGGTCGGTTCCGGCTCTACCACGTGCGGTCGTGGCGGAATTGGTAGACGCGCAGCGTTGAGGTCGCTGTGGGGCAACCCGTGGAAGTTCGAGTCTTCTCGACCGCACCATTTCTCTTCCCAGAATCCGATTTGTGCCAGCCTCCGCCCGCCGCGGGCCGGGTGCATTTCGTTTGATATTCCCGCACTTTACGCCACTTTCCTTTGAGCGTCTGATTTTCCCAAAACGGTTTCCACTTTTGAGTCCGATGTTCTAGACCTGAGACGCACCTTTTCCGGGATTCTTGTGGCGGGAGGCGCTGGTGGAAGGCCAGAACGAACGGACGACCGGCGCCAGGGCCGCCGAGGAGCACCACGCCGAGATTTATGGCGAGGACGGCGTCGTCCTTTCATCCTTCCTTGCCCAGATCGGTGCGGCGATCGCCGACCGCGACACGCTGACGCTCAAGCATGAAGTCGACGACCTGCACCAGTCGGAACTTGGCGACCTGCTCGAGGCGCTGCATCCCGATCAGCGCCGCGCACTGGTCGAACTGTTGGGCGCCGACTTCGACTTCTCCGCGCTGACCGAGGTCGACGAGGCGATCCGCATGGAGATCGTCGACAATCTGCCCAATGCGCAGATTGCCCAGGCGGTGCAGGAGCTCGATTCCGACGACGCGGTCTACATTCTCGAGGATCTCGACGAGGAAGACCAGGACGAGATCCTGTCGCAACTGCCGTTCACCGAGCGGATCAGGCTGCGCCGCTCGCTCGATTACCCGGAAGAGACGGCCGGCCGCCGCATGCAGACGGAGTTCGTCGCGGTGCCGCCGTTCTGGACGATCGGCCAGACCATCGACTACATGCGCGAGGACAACAACCTTCCCGAGCGCTTCAGCCAGATTTTCGTCATCGATCCGACCTTCAAGCTGCTCGGCGCCATCGACCTCGACCAGATCCTGCGCACCAAGCGCTCGGTCAAGGTCGAGGAGGTGATGCACGAAACGCGGCACGCCATTCCCGCCACCATGGACCAGGAAGAGGCGGCGCGGGAATTCGAGCAGTACGATCTTTTGTCGGCCGCCGTCGTCGACGAGAACGAACGGCTGGTTGGCGTGCTGACCATCGACGATGTCGTCGACGTCATCCAGCAGGAGGCCGAGGAAGATTTGATGCGCATGGGCGGTGTCGGCGACGAAGAGCTTTCCGACAGCATCTTTTCGACCTCGCGCTCGCGCGTTCCGTGGTTGCTGATCAACCTTCTGACCGCGTTCCTGGCGGCGTCGGTGATCAGCCTGTTCGACCGCACGATCGAACATATCGTGGCACTGGCGGTGCTGATGCCGATCGTCGCCGGCATGGGCGGCAATGCCGGCTCGCAGACCATGACCGTCACCGTGCGGGTGTTGGCGACCAGGGATCTCGACATCTACAACGCCAGCCGCATCATTCGCCGCGAAATGGGTGTCGGCTTCATCAACGGCATTATCTTTGCCATCCTGATCGGCATCGTTGCGGCAGCCTGGTTCCGTGACCCCAATCTGGGCGGCATCATCGCGGCGGCGATGATCATCAACATGTTCGTGGCCGCGCTCGCCGGCATCCTGATTCCGCTGCTGCTCGACCGTTTCAAGATCGACCCGGCGGTCGCTTCGGCGGTGTTCGTCACCACGGTCACCGATGTCGTCGGTTTCTTTGCGTTTCTCGGTATCGCCACATGGTGGTTCGGCGTGCCCTGAAGGCACCCCCCTGAAGGCACCCTTTGTGTCAATTGACTTTTACGTAAATGCCATGCGAGGCTTGTGTGGGGCGCCAAGTCGATTCCGGCGTGGCATGGGTTTTGGTTCGGACGGAAGGGCGGCGCCGCGTGGCGATCGCCCCGGATTCCGGCGTGTGGGAGTAGCAATGCGGGAATATTATTCGATCACCGAGTTGACTCGCGAGTTCGACGTATCGACGCGGACGCTGCGCTTCTATGAGGACGAGGGGTTGGTGCAGCCGGTGAGGCGTGGCCGCACGCGGCTGTTTCGCCCGTCCGACCGCCACCTCATCCGCCAGATCATGCGCGGCAAGAGGCTCGGCTTCTCGATCAACGAGATCCGCGAAATCATCCAGATGTACAAGGCGCCACCCGGCGAGGTCGGTCAACTCAAGCTGATGATCAAGCGCATCGAGGAAAAGCGCGAGGATCTCAGGCAGAAGCGCCGCGACCTCGAAGAGACGCTCGCCGAACTCGATCAGGCCGAGGAATCTTGTGTGGAACGGCTGGTGGAGCTTGGGGTGAATACGTAGCGGTCTTTCGACAGAGTAATCGCTTTCGGGCGCTGGCGCTGCCCCTCACCTGCCTGCCGGCATCCTCTCCCCGTATAGGGGACGGGGAGAGGGGTGCTGTCATCGATGATTTCGGCAATCGTCAGCGTTGCAGGAAGAGGGCCGGCGCGCGGCTAGCTCCCTTCTCCCCGTCACTATACGGGGAGAAGTGCCCGGCAGGGCGATGAGGGGC
>SAKE01000066.1 GCA_004017275.1 Mesorhizobium sp.
AGCTTCGCATATGCATGACTTTCCCCGGACAGCCCTGCGTGAACGGGGAGAAGGGGGCTGGCCGCAGCCTCGGCGCTCTTCTTGCAACGTTGGTGATTGGCGAAATCTTCGGCGAAAGCGTCCTTCTCCCCGTCGCTATACGGGGAGAAGATGCCGGCAGGCAGATGAGGGGCGGCACCGGGCCTGACAGAAAGGCCAGCGTCGAAGCGGCACTGGCCGGCTTATTCGTCGCTCTCTTGCACCCCACCAACCACCGGCGCCATGAGCAGCACGGCGGCACCCAGGATGGCGGCGATGAAGGAGCCGGCGAGGATGCCGACCTTGACCGCGTCCTGCAGCGCCACATCGCTGGCAAAGGCAAGCAGGCCGATGAACAGGCTCATGGTGAAACCGATGCCGCACAGCAGCGAGATGCCGATCATGTGCGTCCAGCCGGCATTGGCGGGCAGGTCGGCAAGGCCGAACCGGATGGCAAGTGCCGAGGAGCCGAACACACCGACCAGCTTGCCGACCACCAGGCCGGCGGCGACACCCAGCGTCAACGGCTCGATCAGCGCACTGACGCTCAGGCCGGCGAGCGAGACGCCGGCATTGGCAAAGCCGAAGATCGGGATGACGACAAAGGCCACTATTTTATGCAGGCCGTGCTCGAGCCGATGCAGCGGCGAATGGTCGAGATCGTGGCCGATCCCGGCGGTGCGCTCGAGCGGAATGGTCAGCGCCAGCGCGACGCCGGCAAGCGTGGCATGGACGCCGGATTTCAGCACCAGCACCCACAGGATGATACCGAGCAGGAGATAGGGCAGCAGCGTCATCACCCGCATGCGGTTGAGCACGACAAGCGCGGCAATGACGGCGAAGGCAGCACCCAGATAAGCCAGCGAAAGACCACTGGTGTAGAAGATGGCGATGATGATGACGGCACCGAGATCGTCGATGATGGCAAGCGCGGTGAGGAACACCTTCAGCGAGGCCGGCACGCGGCTGCCGAGCAGCGACAGCACGCCGAGGGCGAAAGCGATGTCGGTGGCGGTCGGAATCGCCCAGCCGGAGAGTGCCGCCGCATTGTTGCGGTTGATGGCGACATAGACGAGTGCCGGAACCAGCATGCCGCCGGCTGCGGCGATGCCGGGCAGCATGCGCCGGGGCCAGGTGGAAAGCTGGCCGTCCAGCATCTCGCGCTTGATCTCCAGCCCGACGAGCAGGAAGAACACCGCCATCAGCCCGTCATTGACCCAATGCGACAGGCTGAGCGGGCCGAGATAGGCGTGGAGCGCGGAAAAGTAGGTTTCGGCGAGCGGCGAATTGGCGACGATCAGCGCCAGCGCCGCCGCCGCCATCAAGATGATGCCGCCGGCCGCTTCGCTATCGAGAAATTCGCGGAAGACGGAAACCGGCCGCTGCTTCAAGTCCATGTTGCCTCCGTCATGCCGCCTGTCGGCGGGCCGTCATTGTCTAAGCGCCGGCGCCGCCCCTCACCTGCCTGCCGGTATCCTCTCCCCGTATAGCGACGGGGAGAGGGGGCGCTCTCGCAAGCGGCTTCGCCAATCGCCGACGTCGCAAGAAGGGCGTCGCCGTTGCGGCCTCCCCTTCTCCCCGTCACTATACGGGGAGAAGTGCCCGGCAGGGCAATGAGGGGCGGCGCTGACTTTCGCGATTGGGTGGTTCTCCGCCGCTGGTTACAACCTGATCCAAAACGACACCCAGCGATCCTAACGCGGCGCGCGCTTGGCCAGTATCCGCTGCAAGGTGCGGCGATGCATGTTGAGCCGGCGCGCGGTCTCGGAGACGTTGCGCTCGCACATTTCATAGACGCGCTGAATATGCTCCCAGCGGACTCGGTCGGCCGACATCGGGTTTTCCGGCGGCGCCGCGCGCTCGCCGGCGGTGCGGGTGAGTGCCGCGAAGATATCGTCGGCGTCGGCGGGCTTGGAGAGGTAGTCGACAGCACCGAGCTTCACCGCGGTCACCGCGGTGGCGATGTTGCCATAGCCGGTCAGGATGATGGTGCGGGAATCCTGGCGCTTTTCCCGGATGGCCGCGACCACGTCGAGGCCGTTGCCGTCGCCGAGCCGCATGTCGACCACGGCGTAGGCGGGTGGATTGGCGCGCGCCTTGGCAACCGCTTCCTCGACACTATCGGCGGTCTCGACCACGAAGCCCCTGGTTTCCATGGCGCGGGCCAGACGCGTGAGGAACGGCTTGTCATCATCGACGATGAGCAGCGAGGTGTCCTCGCCTTCAACCATTGCGCCAATGTTTTCGTCGCCTGTCATAGTCTCAAAATTCCTGCTGCCTTAATTTTACGCAGATATAGTTCCTGAGCCTCATTGTCCAATTTTTAGAGCTGCTTCAAGGCTCTCAGGCGGTGTCGAACATGCTGGCCGAAGTGATTTCCGGATTGAGGAACACACCACGCGGCCACGATATCTGTACCACGGCGCCCTCGCCCAGGCCGCTCGAATTGCGGAAATCGAGCGTCGCGCCCGAGCGTTCGAGCAAGGTCTTGGCGATGAACAGGCCGAGCCCAAGCCCGCCGCCGGTTTCATTGCCCTGGCGCGTCGACATATAGGGCTCGCCGATGCGGTCGATGATCTCGGCTGGAAAGCCGGGGCCGTCATCGATGATCGAGAAGGTGACAGTGGCGTCGTCCCAGCTCCAGCGCACGGTGACACTCTTGCGGGCGAAATCGACGGCGTTCTCGACCAGGTTGCCGAGGCCATAGATGACGCCCGGATTGCGTCGCCCGACCGGCTCGGGGCCGATGCGTTCGCCGGGCCGAAGCTTGATCGAGATGCCGAAATCGCGGTGCGGGGCGGTGACTTCTTCGACCAGCGAGGTCAGCGGCAGCCGCGAAAGATGCGCCTCGCCCTCGGAGGACAGGCTGGTCAGCCGCTTGAGGATCTCGCGGCAACGCTCGCTCTGCGAGCGCAACAGCGTCACGTCTTCCCCGTATTTCGGATCCTTGCCGAGCGCCTTTTCCATCTCCTTGGCGACAAGCGCGATGGTGGCGAGCGGCGTGCCAAGCTCGTGCGCGGCCGCGGCCGCCAGCCCGTCGAGCGCCGAAAGATGCTGCTCGCGCTGCAGCACCAGCTCGGTGGCGGCAAGCGCATTGGCCAGGAGCCGGGCTTCGGCAGCCACCCGGAAGGCGTATATGGCGGTGAAGGCGATCGAGGAAAGCACCGCCATCCATATGCCCGCGACATAGATGAAGGGCATCGCCAGCGGCGCGCCCTCGTACCAGGGCAGCGGCAGATGGACAAAGACCAGCAAGGTCGCCGCCGACATTACCAGTCCGCCGAGGATGGCGGTCAGGCGCAGGGGCAGCGATGTCGCCGAAATGACGACAGGCACGGTCATCAGCAGCGAGAACGGGTTGGTGAGGCCGCCGGTCATGTAGAGCAGGCCGGCAAGCTGCAGACTGTCGAAGATGAGGATGCCGAAGGCCGCCAGCGGCGTGAGCCGGTGCGCCGCCGGAAACCGGAAGGCGAGAAACAGGTTCATCCAGCCCGAACAGGCGATCAGGGCGAAGCACAGGCTGACCGGCAGCGGAAACTTCAGGCCATAGGCGACGACGAGCACCGCCAGGCTCTGACCGACAATGGCAAGCCAGCGCAGCCGGATCAGCGTGTTGAGGCGCAGTCTCTGGCTCTGCTGGAAGTCGGGCGAACGCAAAACGTTGGACATGGCAATGGATTACAGCCGCGGGACGGGAAGCGCTAGTAGCGGTGCACAGGGGGCGTGAGGGAGCGAAGCCTCCCCGATTTCGTCATCCTAGGGTCTGCGCCACGTCGCTTCGCTCCTTGCTCCGCCCGTGGATGACGACGCGATGGGCGTTTGCGCTAAACCAACGTATGCGGTTCGCCGACGCAACCACATCCGACCCGTCGAGGCGCCAAGGCTACGTTCCTCTGGGTTTCGCGCGGGCGGTGGCGGCGGCGAGCAGCGGGTTTTCCGGCCAGACATGCTTGGGGTAGCGGCCGCGCATGTCGGCGCGGACATCGGCCCAGGAGCCGCGCCAGAAGCCGGGCAGGTCGCGCGTCGTCTGGATCGGCCGATGTGCCGGCGACAGGAGTTCGAGCGTCAGCGGCACGGTGCCGTTGGCGATCGAAGGATGACGGTCGAGGCCGAACAGCTCCTGCACGCGAACCGCCAGCACTGGCCATTCGCCGTCATAGCGGATCGGCACATGGCTGCCCGACGGGGCATCGAAATGGGTTGGCGCGAACGTGTCGATCCTGCGCTGCAGATCGTGCGGCACGAGGCTCGCCAGTCCGGCCGAAACAGTGCCCGCATCGATGGCGGCAAACGATGCCGCGCCGGCGAGGTAAGGCAGCAACCAGTCGTCGAGGCGTTCGATGAGGGCGGCATCCGCCATATCGGGCCAGGGCGTACCAAGGCCGCGATGCAGCCAGCCAAGCCGCTGCCGCAGCGTTTGCGCCTCCTTGCTCCAGCTCAGCAACGACAGTCCATGTTCGCGCAAGGCGTCCAGGATGGCGTGGTCGGCGTCAGCACCGGTTGGCGGCGGCAGCATGCGCTCGGCAAGCGTGATGGCGCCGAGGCGCACGGTTTCGCGCACGCGCACGGCGCGGCGGTCGCGGTCGAAGCTGGTTTCACGGCGGACCTCGATCCTGTCGGCGAGGGCGGCACGGACATCGTCCTCGCTGATGGCTGCTGCCGCCGTAATGCGCGCATTCTGTGCCTTGCCCTGCAGGTCGGCGACGACCAGAAACGGCTCGCCCGCCAAGGGATCGGCAGCGTCGAGCATGGCGCCCGAGCCATTGGCCAGCACGAAACGGCCACGCTCGCCGCGCGCCTTGGCGACGCGATCCGGCCAGGCGTGGACGAGAAGAGGACCGGCGGACCTACCCTCCCCCTTGTGGGGAGGGTCGGCGAGCGCGCTTCGCAAAGCGAAGGGAGTG
>SAKE01000067.1 GCA_004017275.1 Mesorhizobium sp.
AGACGATCCTGGTGACCGATGGAGGGGCGGAGGTCCTGAGCAACGGCGATCGCGAACTTCGATTCCTCTGAGCTGAAAGCCATAATGGGTCGGCGATCGTCGCGTAGCAAAGAGACGCAACGCCCGCTCGGCAGCGTTGTTGGTCGGGCTGATCCGGCCGTCGGCGAACAAGGTCATAAACCTTCCCACCCTTCAGCACATACTCGATCGGCTCAGCAACCGGAGAGCTTCGGGACAGTCTTGCCCGCTCGCTCCGCATCCCCTAAGCGTCTCTGCCAACGGCCGGCTTTCCTGCTGGCGTCCTCGCAGGCGTTCGTCGGCGGCAAGACCTTTGATGTCGCGCTCGACATCAACAGCAGGTCCATTGGTTGACCGCCTCGAGCGCGATCCGCGAGATCGGTGCGGCATCCTTGCGCGCTTGGCATTGGTAGCGACGTCGGCAAGCACGAAGAACTTTCGGCGCGCATCCGCCCAGCACAGCGCCTGGGGTCAGCGGACCAGGATTGCGGCCCACTTTGAACAACGGCATCGGCCTGAACATTTAAGCACCACCCGTCAGTGAATGAACGCCTTTTGATCTCGCCGGCTTCGGCGGCGAACCTGAGGGCCTTTGGTACGAAAGCGAGGAGGCGCCGCCTTGTTCTGTAACGGGACCCTACTTGTAAGCTCCTTTGAGTGATAGCCCGGAACGGCAGCTGTTTGGCGCGAAGGCCGAACAGAGCAGCGCCAATGAGATCAGACCACAAGGACTGGCACGGCCGAATGCTCGACCGTAAGCTCGCCCGCGGGCCGACAAGCGCATTAGGAACCGCCTTGTCCCAGCGAAGCTGCGCTTTCCCAAAGCCTGCATCGAGGAGATCGGCTTACCGCCGCGTTGCCTGACCGGCGCAACCCCACGGCGTTCGCCCCAGGGCGAGGGGCTAAGGCGCCTCAGCCTGATCGTCACCGGCCGACCTCTTCGCTGCCAGATCGCCTCCGTCCTCTCGGCTTCGAAAGCCTCCTGCACCACAGTCTGCAATAGCCATAAGTCCTGGCGTTGATCTCCAGCGCCCGGCCGCAGGCGGCGTTGACGCGCTCGCGGCCGAAGCCCTTGACGAGCCGTATGACGCCAAGACAGGCGCGGAAGCCTTGTTCGGGATGCGGCCGATCCGCCAGTATCTTCTGGCACAGCAAGGCCGCATCGAGACCGATCGCGGAAGCTTCCCGGTTGATCCTCTCGATCGTCCACGGCGGTGCGATGAAGGCATGTGATCCGGCTGGCCACGGTCAAGACGCTCGCCAGCTTCGACTTCTCTTTCCAGCCCTCGCTCGACCGCGATCGAATCTTCACGCTGGCCCAACTCGGCTTCGTCGCCCGCTGCGAGGTCATCCACTTCCTCAGCCCGCCCGGCACAGGCAAGAGCCATCTGGCCATTGCGCTTGCAGTCGAGGCTGTGAAGGCTGGAAAGAGCGTCTATTTCTGCACGCTCGCCGAACTCATCGCCGCGCTGGCAAGGGCCGAACGCGAAGGCCGCCTGCAGGAACGCATCCGCTTCTTCTGCCGGCCTGCTCTGCTCGTTGTCGATGAGATCGGCTACTTGCCCGTCGTCCACGGTGGCGGCAATCTGTTCTTCCAACTCGTCAACGCCCGCTACGAGAAGGGCGCAATGATTCTCCCTCAAATCGCGGTTTCGCCGAATGGGGCGAGGTCTTCGGCGACCCTGTCGTCACAACCGCACTTCTCGATCGCCTGCTTCACCATGCGGTCGTCGTCCAGATCGACGGATCGAGTTATCGGCTCCGCCAGCACGCCGAGCTCATGCCCGAACACTTGCGATCAAAAGCCTCCATCACGCCGCCGACAATAAATCCACCATCGCGGCCGCGCGGCCGGCCACCGAAAAATGGACACCCCTCCGCGACAGCCTGAGCGGCGAAACTGGGGAATTTTACTTCGGCACTTTTGGGGAAAATTCGAGCGGCATTGACACCTTGTGATCTCGCTTGACCAGGACGAGTTTCCCTCCGGCACAGTTCTCAAGCTCTATCGCATGCGCTGGCGCATCGAGCTCGCCTTCAAGCGTCTGAAGAGCCTGATCGGACTGGCCACGCCTCCCGCCAAAGAGCCAAGGATCGCAAAGCCTTGGATTCTTGCCCACTTCCTCATCGCGCTTGTGACCGAAACCCTTTCGCAGGAGTTGGGTGTCTCTCCCCTTGAGCGACGGGCGCCCGCTGCTGTGGCGCGCCACCCGCCAGATCGTCGCCTCGCTGATCGCAGCGATCTTTGCTCAACCGCCCTTGGCAACCCTGCGCCAAAATCTCCATGCCTTGCGACATCGATGGCGTGAGCCACCTCGAAAGCGCAAATTTCAGTCCATGCCGAAGCTATCTTAGCGCATGCCTCCAAGGGGGCGGCATCATTTCGGATTCAGGGGGCGGTTAAATCTCGGAACGAGGGGGCGAGATCATTTCGGAATCGGAGGGCGACATCCCTCGGAATTTGCATCCCGTCCATCCGCAAAAGCATGGAGTGTTCCTCTTGTTCGCTAAATCTCGGCTTTTCTTCCAACCGTTTCTTCCTGTAATTCAGGAATTGTCTGCTATTAATTTGTCTCAGTCGCGGGGTGCACTCCAGAACTGTCCTCTCAGTTTTCTAGACCAGTCCCGTGTTCTTGTCGAACGCTCGAAGTCACTGGTTGACGCGATCAGAATCTCGCCTCCCTGCATACGCTCTCGAGCCTGAGGGCGACCCCAAAGAGCTGCGCATCGGAGCCGGGTGCACCAATAATCTGCACAGACACGGGCAGGCCGCCGCTCGGCGAGGCTACCGGGAGCACTATCACCGGCGCGCCTACCAGATTGAAGAAGGAAGTGAACATCGTCAGGGCACTGCCAAGTGGAATAGTCTGCCCGGCTATGTCCACGTCGATGGTCCCGACCTCCGGCGCTGTGATCGGACAGGTCGGCATCAACAGGAATTCGAACGTCTGCATGGCCTGCGCAAATGATCGCCTGTAGGTCGACAGCACGCGCTTACACTGGACGTAGCTTTCTGCGGACAGGAACTGACCCATCACAATGCCGCCGCGCATGTCGGCACCGAATCGATCTCGGGCGCTGGCAAGATTAGGGCCGTGATACGCAAGAGTTTCGGCGAGCTGGATTGTCAGCGAGACTGCACGGGCCTCGGACTGATCGGGGAGTGCGATCGTGCCGAATGTGGCGCCCCGCCGTCCGATGTGTGTCTTCGTGGCGAGGAACGCGTCGTGCACCGACGCGTCGCATTTGTTCTCGCAGCCGTTGACCAAGGCAACCCTCGGCGCCGCGCCGGGTGGCGTCGCCGACGGGAGCTTCGCGATTTGCCTGACGACAAGCTCCAGGTCCTCAACAGATGTCGCGAGTACGCCCGCATGGTCCAGCGACCAACAATAGGGGATGACGCCGTCGAGACTGATCAGGCCATAGCTCGGCTTGTACCCGGCGATGCCGCAGAGCGCGGCCGGGATACGAACCGAGCCGCCCGTATCGGTGCCAAGCGCGAACGGCACGATGCCCGCCGCCACGGCTGCCGCGGAGCCGCTGCTCGAGCCACCAGCGAGCCTTGTCTCATCATGCGGGTTGACGACTGTTCCGGCCCAGCGGTTCTCACCGGTCGCGCCAAATGCGAATTCGTGGAGATTGGTCTTGCCGATCAGGGCCGCCCCCGCTGCCTCAAGCATGCAAATGGCCGCCGCCGACCTCTCCGGCACATTGTTCTCTAACACCCTGCTGCCGCCGGTGGTCCTGATCCCGCGCGTTTCGAACATATCCTTGGCGGCATAAGGAATTCCATCAAGCGGTCCCAGAACGCGGCCGGCCTTCCGGCGTGTATCGGCCTTGGCCGCCTGGGCGAGTGCATGGTCGGCGGCAACCGTAATGAAGCTGCGCAGCGAGGGATTGGTCCGTTCGGCCGCAGCAATACAGTCGCTGATGATCTCGACCGCGGACCGGTTGCCGCCCTCGAGTGCGGCCGCAATAGTTTTGATTGACCTCCATTCAGTCATGGCCAGTGTCTGTTGCTTGCGCTAGGGCGTCCGGAGCAACTTGGCCCAGGTCTCTGGCGCCGATTCTGCGCAAATCCGATAGCAAACTCTCGAAGCTAGGAACTACCCCGAACCGGGGCGTCACCAACTTTTGAAGATCCTCTTCGGCCCATAGGTTGTCAAAAAAATCGACGTTAATGGCCTGCAATGTCTCCAGACGGAGCTTCACCATTGTTCCTCTTTCCCACAACGGCAAGGCCGCGCAGATTATCGTGAGTAGTCGAATCCGGTTTAGTGATGAAAATTCCCGTCTCCGAAGTTCCCCCTCAATAGTAATGTTTAGATCACGAGGGAAAATCATACTGGCCTCGGTGCCCGGCTCATCGCCCGGTTCAGTCGGCGGGCTCGAGGTCGCACTGACCATCGAGCGCCCGGTGAGTAGCCGGGAAAGCATCCGGCGCCCGTGTAGACCTCAGCCGCCGCCTTGGCTTCCCGCAAGTGACGCTCCTGCGAGGCGATGGGTTGCTGGCCCTGGGGTCGACCAACCCGCCCTACATCGTCACCGGGAGGAATAGTCACTTTCGTCGCTATGCGAGGAGCGTCGGCCCATTATGGCATCTAGCCAACGATTTCGAAGTACCTCGCGTGGGTGATATCGTGGATGCGATTGATCAAGCTCGAGTAGCTATGTCCAGCGGCAATCGCGGCTAGGACAAATTCGGAGTTCATACTCAGCCCCGGCATCGAGTTGATCTCCAAGACAAAGGGCTGACCGGAGCGGTCGATCCGGAGGTCGACGCGGGCGTAGTCCCGG
>SAKE01000068.1:0-2500 GCA_004017275.1 Mesorhizobium sp.
ACCCGACAAGGAATTTCGCTACCTTAGGACCGTTATAGTTACGGCCGCCGTTTACCGGGGCTTCGATCAAGAGCTTCGCGTTGCCGCTAACCCCATCAATTAACCTTCCGGCACCGGGCAGGCGTCACACCGTATACGTCCACTTTCGTGTTTGCACAGTGCTGTGTTTTTAATAAACAGTTGCAGCCAGCTGGTATCTTCGACTGATTTCAGCTCCACCCGCAGGGGCTTCACCTACATATCAGCGTGCCTTCTCCCGAAGTTACGGCACCATTTTGCCTAGTTCCTTCACCCGAGTTCTCTCAAGCGCCTTGGTATTCTCTACCTGACCACCTGTGTCGGTTTGGGGTACGATTTGATGTTACCTGATGCTTAGAGGCTTTTCCTGGAAGCAGGGCATTTGTTACTTCAGCACCGTAGTGCCTCGTCATCACACCTCAGCGTTAAAAAGAGTCCGGATTTACCTAAACTCTCCGCCTACATGCTTAAACCGGGACAACCGTCGCCCGGCTAACATAGCCTTCTCCGTCCCCCCTTCGCAGTAACACCAAGTACAGGAATATTAACCTGTTTCCCATCGACTACGCCTTTCGGCCTCGCCTTAGGGGTCGACTCACCCTGCCCCGATTAACGTTGGACAGGAACCCTTGGTCTTCCGGCGTGCGGGCTTTTCACCCGCATTATCGTTACTTATGTCAGCATTCGCACTTCTGATACCTCCAGCAACCCTCACAGGCCACCTTCAACGGCTTACAGAACGCTCCCCTACCCAACAACGCATAAGCGTCGCTGCCGCAGCTTCGGTGCATGGTTTAGCCCCGTTACATCTTCCGCGCAGGCCGACTCGACCAGTGAGCTATTACGCTTTCTTTAAATGATGGCTGCTTCTAAGCCAACATCCTGGCTGTCTGTGCCTTCCCACATCGTTTCCCACTTAACCATGACTTTGGGACCTTAGCTGGCGGTCTGGGTTGTTTCCCTCTTCACGACGGACGTTAGCACCCGCCGTGTGTCTCCCGTGATAACATTCTTCGGTATTCGTAGTTTGCATCGGGTTGGTAAGCCGGGATGGCCCCCTAGCCGAAACAGTGCTCTACCCCCGAAGATGAGTTCACGAGGCGCTACCTAAATAGCTTTCGGGGAGAACCAGCTATCTCCCGGTTTGATTGGCCTTTCACCCCCAGCCACAAGTCATCCGCTAATTTTTCAACATTAGTCGGTTCGGTCCTCCAGTTAGTGTTACCCAACCTTCAACCTGCCCATGGCTAGATCACCGGGTTTCGGGTCTATACCCTGCAACTTAACGCCCAGTTAAGACTCGGTTTCCCTTCGGCTCCCCTATACGGTTAACCTTGCTACAGAATATAAGTCGCTGACCCATTATACAAAAGGTACGCAGTCACCCCATAAAAGAGGCTCCCACTGCTTGTACGTACACGGTTTCAGGTTCTTTTTCACTCCCCTCGCCGGGGTTCTTTTCGCCTTTCCCTCACGGTACTGGTTCACTATCGGTCAGTCAGGAGTATTTAGCCTTGGAGGATGGTCCCCCCATATTCAGACAGGATACCACGTGTCCCGCCCTACTCTTCGAGTTCACAGCATGTGTGCTTTCGTGTACGGGACTATCACCCTGTACCGTGCGACTTTCCAGACGCTTCCACTAACACACAAGCTGATTCAGACTCTGGGCTGCTCCCCGTTCGCTCGCCGCTACTGGGGGAATCTCGGTTGATTTCTTTTCCTCGGGGTACTTAGATGTTTCAGTTCCCCCGGTTCGCCTCGTTAACCTATGTATTCAGTTAACGATAGTGTGTCGGAACACACTGGGTTTCCCCATTCGGACATCGCCGGGTCAAAGGTTCATATCACCTCGCCGGCGCTTTTCGCAGATTAGCACGTCCTTCATCGCCTCTGACTGCCAGGGCATCCACCGTGTACGCTTAGTCGCTTAACCTCACAACCCGAAGATGTTTCTTTCGATTCATCACCGACTTGCGAAAATTTGAGAGACTCGAACACACATAACATGTGTGTCGTTTCAATTTTCAGCTTGATCCAGATTTTTAAAGAGCAAATATCTCAAACGTCACCCGAAGATGAGTTTTGAGATATTAAGGCAGGTGACTTTCACTCACGAACCAGCAAGTGGCGTCCCCTAGGGGATTCGAACCCCTGTTACCGCCGTGAAAGGGCGGTGTCCTGGGCCTCTAGACGAAGGGGACACTGAAGTCTCAATCGCAAGACGCCTTGCTATTTACTTTTCATCAGACAATCTGTGTGAGCACTACAAAGGCAGGTTCTTTAAGGTAAGGAGGTGATCCAACCGCAGGTTCCCCTACGGTTACCTTGTTACGACTTCACCCCAGTCATGAATCACAAAGTGGTAAGCGCCCTCCCGAAGGTTAAGCTACCTACTTCTTTTGCAACCCACTCCCATGGTGTGACGGGCGGTGTGTACAAGGCCCGGGAACGTATTCACCGTAGCATTCTGATCTACGAT
>SAKE01000006.1 GCA_004017275.1 Mesorhizobium sp.
CCTTCTCCCCGTCACTATACGGGGAGAAGGTGCCGGCAGGCGGATGAGGGGCGGCTGCGGCTTCGCCAGAAGCATCTTTGGGAGCGGTCATTTGCCGGCTTGGTGGCTCCAGCCTCGCCCGCAAATTCTAGGCCTTCACTCGCTCTGCAGTTGGGTCGTACATCGGCTCGAGATGGATGTTGGCCGGCGTGCGCTCCATCGCGACCACCAGTTCATAGTCGCCCGAGACGAGAAAATCGTCGCTCACCCCATCGGCATTGCGCACATAGCCGTAGCCGATGTTCTTGCCTAGCGTGTAGCCATAACCGCCGCTGCTGAGATAACCGACGGGCTCGCCATTGCGCAGGATGGTTTCGCGACCGAGCAGCACGATCTCGGGATCGTTGACCGTGAAGCCGGCAAAGCGTTTCTTCAGTGCAGCGCCGCCGGTCTTCTCCAGCGCGCGCCGTCCGACGAAATCCGTGTTCTTGCGCAGCTTGACCGCCCAGCCGAGCCCGGCCTCCTGCGGCGTGTCGTTGGGGGTAATGTCGGAGCCCCAGGCGCGATAGCCTTTTTCCAGCCGCAGCGATTCCAGCGCCCGGTAGCCGACCGGGCGGATGTCGTGCTTCTTGCCTGCCGCCATCAGCGCGTCGAAGACTTCGCCGGTGGCCGCGATCGGCACATGCAGTTCCCAGCCGAGTTCGCCGACATAGGTGACGCGCAGCGCCCGTACTGTGTGGCCGGCGATGGCAATCTCGCGCACATGGCCAAAGGGGAAGCCGGCATTCGACACGTCCGCATCCGTCACGTCGGCCAGCACGTCGCGCGCCCGAGGACCCATCAGCGATAGCGTGCCGAAATCCTCGGTGACATCGACAAGCCTGGCATCGAGCCCCTCGCCGATATGGTCGCCGATCCATGAGAAATCATGCGTGCGGAAGCCGGTGCCAGTGACGATGTAGAACTTTTCCTCGCCCAGCCGCGCCACGGTCAGATCCGCTTCGATGCCGCCGCGCGTGTTGAGAAGCTGCGTGTAGGTCAGCCGGCCGATCGGCTTGCTGACGTCGTTGGCGCAGATCCAGTCCAGCGCCTTCTGCGCGTCGGGGCCGCTCAGCTCGTATTTCGCGAAAGACGATTGATCGAAGATACCGACATGCTCGCGCACATGCCGGTGTTCGTCGCCGACAGCCGCGAACCAGTTCTGCCGCCCCATCGAATAGATGTCCCGCGGTTCGACACCCTCAGGCGCAAACCAGTTCGGCCGCTCCCAGCCAAGCTTCGAGCCGAACACGGCGCGCTGCTGTTTCAGCCTCTCGTAGAGTGGTGAGACGATGCGAGGCCGCCCACTGGCATACTCTTCATGCGGAAAGCCGATCGTATAGTGCTTGCCATAGGCCTCCAGCGTGCGGTCGCAGACCCATTGACGGTCGCGATGCAAATTGGAAAAGCGCCTGATGTCGACCACCCACAGGTCGAGCGGCGCTTCGCCGTCGACCACCCACTGCGCCAGCACCCAACCGGCGCCGCCACCCGAGGCGATGCCGAAGGCGTTGAAGCCGGCACCGACGAACATGTTGGCGCATTCGGGCGCCGTGCCTAGGATAAAATTGCCGTCCGGCGTAAAGCTCTCCGGTCCGTTGATCATCTGCTTGACGCCGACGGTTTCCAGTGCCGGCACACGCGCGATCGCCTGCATCATGTGCTGCTCGAAATGGTCGTAATCGTCGTCGAACAGCCGGAACTCCCAATCATCGGGTACATCTCCGGTCGTCCAGGCCTGCGGGTTCGGCTCGTAGCCGCCCATCACCAGCCCGCCGACCTCCTCCTTGAAGTAGGTGCGCCGGTCCGGGTCGCGGATGGTCGGCGCGTCGGTCGCCAGTCCGTCGATCTTCTCGGTGATGATGTACTGGTGCTTCACCGGCTGCAGCGGTACGTTGATGCCGGCCATGGCCCCGACCTGCCGCGCCCATTGGCCGGCGCAGTTGACCACCTTGCCGCAGGCGATGTCGCCCTTGCTGGTCTTCACCGCTGTGATGCGGCCGTCCTTCATCACGAAGCCGGTGACGCGCACATCCTCGAACAGTTTGGCGCCATGCATGCGCGCGCCCTTGGCCAGCGATTGCGTGATGTCGGAGGGGCTCGCCTGACCGTCGGTAGGCAGCCAGGAGGCGCCGACGAGGTCGCCCGTCTCCATGAGCGGCCACATCGCCTTGACTTCCTCCGGCGACAGCAATTGCATGTCCATGCCGAAGCTTTTCGCTGTCGTCGCCAGCCTTTTGTACTCGGTCCAGCGGTCGGCATTGGTGGCGAGTCTGAGGCATCCGGTCATCTTCCAGCCTGTGGCCAGACCGGTCTCGGCCTCCAGTCCCTTGTAGAGATCGACGGAGTATTTCAGCACGCGTGTGATCGAGGCCGACGAGCGCAGCTGGCCGACGAGGCCGGCGGCATGCCAGGTCGAGCCCGAAGTCAGCTTGCCCTGCTCAAGCAGCACAACGTCGGCCTTGTGGTCACGCGCCAGGTGATAGGCCGTCGAACAGCCGATGATGCCGCCGCCGATGACGACGATGGCGGCCTGGCTGGGCAATGTCATGATTTTTGTATCCCGTATTTTGTCCGGTAGTTTTCCAGCGCCGCGTCGAGCCGCGTCAGGTTTTCCTCGGTGTAGGCGACGTAGTCGATGCCGGGCGCGTCGAGATAGAGTTCGGACACCATGCTCCACATCGCCTCGCGCAGCAGCGAGGCGCATTGCATGGCTGCATGCGAGCGGCGGATCGCCTCGTCCGGTTCCTTCATGAAATAGGCGGTCAGGAAGGCGAAGGATTCCTCGTCGCTCATGCCGGCATTGGAGGCGACGCCGGCAAGGTCGAACATCGCCGTGTTGAAGCCGGCATATTCGAAGTCGATCAGCCACAGCCTGTTGCCGTCGTCGAGAATGTTGGCCGGCAACAGATCATTGTGGCCAAAGACGATCGGCAGCAGTTTCTGTGCGCGCTCCAGCTCGTCGGCCAGCGTCAGCAGGCGCGGCAAGTCGTTGCGCTTGCGGCTGCCGCCTTCTTCAAGCGTGCGCGCATAGTCGCGAATGACGTGGAACACCCAGAACATGAAGCCGGCGCCGGAGACGTGACTGGGCATCTCCCGGTGGAAGGCGCGCATCAGGGCCGCGACGCGGCCGAGATTGGCGCGCACGTCCTCGGCGAGATAGGTCTTGGCGCCAAGGAACTCCGTCACCAGGATGCCCGGTTCGGCATGGAGGACGGCTGGCGCGAAACCGGCGGCATGCGCCGCCCGCGCGGTCATCACCTCGCGCTCGCGAAAGACATGGTGGAACGGATAGTCCTTGCCGAAGCGCACGACATGTCTTCCGGCCGCGTCTTTGACCACATAGTTGGCGTTGCTGAGACCACCCGGCAGCGGCGCAATCTCGATACTGCCGGTCCAGCAGGGCAGGGCGCGGATGCGATCCTCGGCGGTCATGCAATCATCCCTGGTTTGCTGGACTTCGAGAAGGCGCCATGAATAACGACGACAGTGGGGAGAACGCAAAAAATCTCGTCGGTGCGGGATGCCAGGATCGGTATCCCGCACCGCACCGACGAGCCCCTTGGCCAGGTTATGAATCCCCGGCATCCGCCCCCGCGGATCTGAAAATTCCTTGCACCAGACACGGTCAAAACTGCCTGGTCGGTGAGTTGCGGCTCTGCTCTCCTAATGGCTGCTCCCAACCCTGTCACGGTTGAATTTCACGCCAGGGTTGCCCGGTTGTCAACAAAAAGCCGTGACTTTTTTTGGGTATTTTGCCCGAAAGCACGGGTAATTCCTTTAAAAGCGTTTGAATTACCTTAGAATCGGTCAAAGCGTTATCTCTGGGGAGCCAGATGGCCCAGTCCAAACGACACGGCGAGATTCTGCGGCTCGTGCAGGAAGAGGGGACCGTCACCATCGCCAGCCTGGCCGACCGGCTCGGCGTGTCGCTCGAGACCGTGCGCCGCGACGTCAAGCCGCTCACGGGCGATGGTTCCGTCCTCAAGATGCATGGCGCGATCGGCCTGCCGTCGATGATCGGCGAAGCGCCGTTCGAGCGGCGCATGCGTGAGAATGCCGACGCCAAGCGCGTCATTGCCCGCATGGTCGCCGCCACCATACGCGACGGTGAATCGATCATGCTCGACACCGGCACGACGACCTCGTTCCTTGCCCGTGAACTGCTCGGCCACCGGCGCCTGACGGTCGTCACCAACTCGTCGGATATCGCCCGCACGCTGGCCACCATCAACGGCAACAAGGTCTACATGGCCGGCGGCGAGCTGCGCAGCGATTCCGGCGCTGCCTTCGGCGCCTCGGCCATCGACTTCGTCAGCCGCTTCTCGGTCAGCCACGCCATCATCTCCACCGGCGCCATCGATGCGGTGATGGGTGTCATGGACTATGATTTGGAAGAGGCCGAGTTCGCCCGCATGGTGCTATCGCGCGGCCAGCGCTCCCTCGTCATCACCGATCACTCGAAGTTCGGCCGCCTTGGTCTGGTCCAGGTTTGCGGCTTCGACAGTTTCTCCGAACTCGCCACCGACCGCTCGCCGCCGCACGATATAACCGCCACCCTCGCACAGGCCGGCGCGCGGCTCAGCATCGCCGGCGAGGAAGCCGGGTTCTGAACCAAACACGAGCGGCTCGGGCGCAGACGCCCGCGAAGGTGCCACCCGAACGATATGTCGCGGATGTCGAATACGCTTTGTCCGCGCCGAGGCGCAATGTCCATGCAATCCATTCGCGGCAAACAGAACCAGTCGGTGCGCGATTCGCCTCGTATGCCGGCGCCAAGGCGTCGGACCCGATATATGCAACAGTTTTCGGGTCCGACGCTACAACAGCAAGTGCCGCGCCGCGCGATCGAAGCGTTGGATCCAGGATGAGGGTTGCCTGCAGATGATGCTTTGCCTTTTCTCAAGGGATAGACCGTGGCGCCGTTGGGCGTTGGCGTCATCATGGCGTTTCGCGTGACAGGCCCGCTTGCGACAATCCTCGGCTTCGGTCTGTTGGGCGTCTTCTGTCTCGCCTTCACGGAAAAGATCCTGCCCATACCGCCTTCGCATGTGCTGCTGCTGTTCCTCGGCATGACCGCGGCACCGAATGCTGCGACATTGCTGATCCTGCTTTTGGTGACGACGCTTGCCGCCACCTCTGGCTGTCTTGTCTGGTATACGGTGGGCCGGCGGATTGGGCCTAATCGTGCCGATAGGCTGATCGAACGTTTCGGCAGATATGTCTGCCTGCGCCACGCGACCTATCACAAGCTCGGCCAGGCCTATCGTCGCCATCACGTCCGGGTGTCGCTGCTGGCGCAGTTCATCCCGACGGTGCGCAATTACCTGCCGATTGCGGCCGGCGCGCTCTGTCTTCCTGCCTTGCCTTTCGCCGCGGCGACACTGGTCGGCGCCACGCTCTGGAACACCGGCTTTCTCGTCACCGGCTATCTGATGCGTGGCAGCGGCCGGAACTTGTTTACGGTGGGTTTGCACATCATTGTCATCGTCGTGGCTCTGGAGGCTGCGTTCATGCTTGCGCTGCGCTATGGCCCCGCATGCTGGCGGCGCATCAAGCTGCTGTTCGGCTGAGTGCCGGTTCGGCGGTCATGGGATAAGCTCTGCGGCCGGCTTTCCTTCGCTTCCGTGCCGGTGTTTAGTCCGGCCATGGCCTTCACCATCCGCCAGTTGCAGTTCTTCATCGCCGTGGCCGAGCAAGGCACGGTTTCGGGCGCGGCGCAAAATCTCTCCATTTCGCAGTCGTCGGTCACCGAAGCGATCAAGGAACTCGAAAGCGATCTCGGCGTCGAACTGTTCGAACGCCATCCGCGCGGGTTGAACATCACCCACAAGGGCCATCAATTCCTACGCCACGCGACGAAAATCCTTGCCGACGTTTCCGATGCGCGCCGCTCTTTCTCCGGCGAGCAGGCGGTGGCGGGTGGCCGGCTGCAGCTCGGCGTCACCTCGCTGGTCGCCGGCTATGTGCTGTCGGATCTGCTTGCCCGTTACCGTCGCGCCTATCCTGGCGTCGAGGTCTCGGCCATCGAGGACAATGGCGATTACCTCGAACATCTCTTGATCGGCGGCAAGCTCGACATTGCCGTCATGGTCACCTCCAATCTGCGCGATCGCACCGCCCTGCAATCGGAAATCCTCGAAGTCTCTGCCTATCGGTTGTGGCTGCCGCTCGGCCACCCGCTCGTTGGCGCCGACATCATCAGCATTGGCGACATTGCCTCTGAAACGCTGATCATGCTGACCGTCGACGAGATTGAGGAAAACACCGGCAAGTTGCTGACGGCAATCGGCGCCAGGCCGCATGTAGCCTTCCGCACCCGTTCCGTGGAGGCCGTGCGCAGTCTGGTCGCCACCGGCGCCGGGGTGGCGCTGCTGCCCGACCTTGTCTACCGGCCCTGGTCGCTGGAAGGCGACCGCATCGAATCGCGTGATATTTCCGGCTCCTTGCCGGTGGTCCAGGTCGGCATGGTCTGGCGGCGCGGCTCCGGCCTGCCGCAGGCGGCGCGCGATTTCATCGGCCTTGCGCAGTCGCAGCGGACGGTTCGTCAGCGTCCCTGAGAGATCAACTGCCTGCCTATCGGAAAAACCGATATCGCCCTTCTGATAAATGAATTTGCGAAACCGGGATTTTCAAAGCACTTTTCGGTTCAGGGACCAAAGCCGCCATCAGAGCGGCATCGTGTCCACGGACGAACTGACAGTTTTCAGTCCGCGCGTGATCCCGGCGAAGGCCGAAAACCGGCTTTCGGGGTCAGGCGCCTAAATGGGAGATCGACAATGAATTCATTCCTGAAGTCATGCACTGCTTTGACGGTCGCTCTGACCTTCTCCGGCCAGGTCGTCGCCCAGGTCAAGGAGCTTGGCAAGGGCGAAGGCCAGGTCAACATCGTTGCCTGGCCGGGCTACATCGAACGCGGCGAAACCGACAAGGGCTATGACTGGGTGACCTCCTTCGAGAAGGAGACCGGCTGCAAGGTCAACGTCAAGACCGCCAACACCTCCGACGAGATGGTCTCACTGATGAACGAAGGCGGCTTCGACCTCGTCACCGCTTCGGGCGATGCCTCGCTGCGCCTCGTTGCCGGCAAACGCGTGCAGCCGATCAACACCGATCTCATCCCGAGCTGGAAGACGGTCGACGAGCGCCTCAAGGATGCGCCATGGTTCACCGTCGGCGGCGCCCATTACGGCGTTCCCTACCAGTGGGGTCCCAATGTCCTGATGTACAACACCGACGTGTTCAAGGAAGCTCCCAAGAGCTGGAACGTCGTCTTCGAGGAAATGAAGCTGCCGGACAGCAAGTCCAACAAGGGCCGCGTCCAAGCCTATGACGGGCCGATCCACATCGCGGATGCCGCCAACTATCTGATGTTCCACAAGCCGGAACTCGGCATCAAGGATCCCTATGAACTGAACGAGGACCAGTACAAGGCGGCGCTCGAATTGCTGCGCGTCCAGCGCACGCTGGTCGGCCGCTACTGGCATGACGCCGCCATCCAGGTCGACGATTTCCAGAACGAAGGCGTCGTCGCTTCCGGTTCGTGGCCGTATCAAGTCAACACGCTGGTCGCCGCCAAGAAGCCGGTCGCTTCAACCATTCCGGAAGAGGGTGCTACCGGCTGGGCCGACACGACCATGATGGAAGCCGACTCGGCCAATCCCAACTGCGCCTATATGTGGATGGAACATTCGCTGTCGCCCAAGGTGCAGGGCGATGTCTCTGCCTGGTTCGGTTCGCTGCCGGTCGTGCCCGCCGCCTGCAAGGGCAATGAGCTTTTGACCGACGAAGGCTGCAAGACCAACGGCTACGAGAACTTCGACAAGATCAAGTTCTGGAAGACACCGGTGTCGAAATGCACCACCCAGAACGACCAGTGCGTGCCCTACTACCGCTGGGTGTCGGACTATATCGGCGTCATCGGCGGACGGTGAGTTCGCTCGCTTGCTGAGCTCGGCGCTGCCCCTCACCCTTACCCTCTCCCCGTGAAGAACGGGGGAGAGAGGGTCGCCAGCGTTGGAGCGCTTCCCTTCTCCCCGTCACTATACGGGGAGAAGGTGCCGGCAGGCGGATGAGGGGCAGCGCAGCCGCTTGAATTTGATGAGCCTGACCAATCAGGACAGCCCATGACCTCCGCCGTCTCCTTCCAGAAAGCCTCGCGCCACTTCGGCAGCGTGCGCGCCGTCGACGCGGTCGATCTCGAGATCGCGCCGGGCGAATTCTTCGCCATGCTAGGACCGTCCGGTTCCGGCAAGACGACTTGCCTGCGCCTCATCGCCGGTTTCGAGCAGCCGACATCGGGCTCGATCTCGATCTTCGGCGAACGCGCCGAGGGCGTGCCGCCCTATCGCCGCAACGTCAACACCGTGTTCCAGGACTATGCGCTGTTCCCACATCTGAACGTGCTCGACAACGTCGCCTACGGGCTGATGGTCAAGGGCGTCGGCAAGCCTGGCAGGCACAAGGCGGCGGAAGAGGCGCTGGCGCTGGTACGGTTGCCGGGCTACGGCGCCCGCCGTCCCGGCCAGCTTTCCGGCGGTCAGCGCCAGCGCGTGGCACTCGCCCGTGCGCTGGTCAACCAGCCCAAGGTGCTCTTGCTCGACGAGCCGCTCGGCGCGCTCGACCTTAAATTGCGCGAGAACATGCAGGAGGAGCTGAAGTCGCTGCAGAAGGCGCTCGGCATCACCTTCGTCTTCGTCACCCACGACCAGGGCGAAGCGCTGTCGATGGCCGACCGTGTCGCCGTCTTCAACGATGGCAAGATCATGCAAATCGGCACGCCGGAGGATATCTACCAGCGCCCGAAGACCCGCTTCGTCGCCGACTTCGTCGGGTCCTCCAACGTGCTGCCGCCGGACTTCGTCCAGCGCTATTCCGGCCAGCATCGCTGGGGCAGCCTGCGCCCCGAATCCATTCGTGTCGGCCGCGCGGCCAGTGGCGAAGGCGTGTCCGCCCGCCTCGTCTCGACCAATTATCTCGGCGCCACGACCAAGCTGGCGCTCGACGCCGACGGGCTGCGGCTGCACGCCATCGTGCCCGCCGGCACGGCTTTGCCGGCGGAGGGGGAGGCGGTCATGCTGACCTTCAACCGCGAGCATCTGCATCTGATGGACGAGCCGGCATGAGGATGGTTTGCGAGCGGCACGCCGTTAGAAATTGGCGAAACCGGAATGGGCAGCCAATCTCCCCCCTTGAGGGGGAGATGTCCGGCAGGACAGAGGGGGGCGCCACGGACCGCAGCCTCCCCTATTTGCTCCGCCAAGACGGGGCGATCCCATGACTTCAGCCGCGCTCAACGCCAATCCCGCGCCCGCCATTCTGCCGGGCAGCGGCGGCTTGCGCGGCGCGCTGTCGGATCTCTTCTGGCGCAAGCCGAAGGTCCTGTTGTTGCTCATGCTGCTGCCGCCGGTTCTGTGGCTGGGCATCGTCTATATCGGCTCGCTGTTTGCGCTTCTGGCGCAGAGCTTTTTCTCCATCGACGAGTTTTCCGGCCTCATCAACCGCGAATTCACGCTCAAGACCTATGGCGACCTGTTGCAGGCCGCCAATCTCGACATCATCCTGCGCACGGTGACGATGGCGGCTCTGGTCACGCTGGCCTCCGCCGTTATCGCTTTCCCCATCGCCTACTATGCGGCGCGCTATGCGCGCGGCCGCTGGAAGGCGCTGTTCTATCTCGGCATCATGCTGCCGCTGTGGTCGAGCTATCTGGTCAAGATCTACGCCTGGAAGCTGATCCTGGCCAAGGAGGGCATCCTCACCTGGCTGCTCGCCAAGCTGCATCTGTTGTGGATGCTCGACGCCTGGCTGTCGCTGCCGATCGTCGGCGGTAATTCGTTGTCGGTGTCGTTCACCGGCACCTTCATCGTCTTCGTCTATGTCTGGCTGCCGTTCATGATTCTGCCGGTGCAGGCGGCGCTCGAGCGCGTGCCCGGCAATCTTGTCGAGGCCTCGTCCGATCTCGGCGCCTCTCCAGGACAGACCTTCCGCAACGTGCTGTTCCCGCTGGCCCTGCCGGGCATCGTCGCCGGTTCGATCTTCACCTTCTCGCTGACGCTCGGCGACTACATCATCCCGCAGATCATCGGCACCTCGCGGCTGTTCATCGGCCAGGCCGTCTATTCGCAGCAAGGCACCGCCGGCAACATCCCGCTCGCCGCCGCCTTCACCGTGGTGCCGATCGTCATCATGGGGTTCTACCTCTGGGGCGCCAAGCGCATGGGGGCCTTCGATGCGCTCTGATGGTTCCCAGTCGGCTCCGCTCGGCCTGAAGATCGCCGCAGCTTGCGGGCTTCTGTTCCTGCACCTGCCGATCCTGCTGATCTTCGTCTATGCCTTCACCACCGAGGAGAAGAGCTTCGTCTGGCCGCCGCCCGGCCTGACGACGCAATGGTTCGCCGTTACCTGGAACCGGCCGGATGTCTGGCAGGCGCTGTCGCTGTCGGTCAGGGTCGCGGCCATCTCGACGGCGATCGCGCTCGTCCTCGGCACGCTTTGTTCGGCGGCGGTGTCGCGGACAAGATTCTTCGGCCGCGAGACCATCTCGCTGCTGGTCATCCTGCCGATCGCGCTGCCCGGCATCATCACCGGCATCGCGCTGCGCTCGGCCTTTTCGCTGGCCGACATTCCGTTCTCGTTCTGGACGATCGTGCTCGGCCACGCCACCTTCTGCGTCGTCGTCGTCTACAACAATGCCGTCGCCCGCTTTCGCCGCACCTCCGGCTCGATGATCGAGGCATCGATGGATCTCGGCGCCGACGGTTTTCAGACCTTTCGCCATGTCGTGCTGCCCAACATCGCCACGGCGCTGCTTGCCGGCGGCATGCTGGCCTTCGCGCTGTCCTTCGATGAGGTCATCGTCACCACCTTCACCGCCGGACAGCAGCAGACACTGCCTATCTGGATGCTGGAAGAGCTGATCCGTCCGCGCCAGCGCCCGGTCACCAATGTCGTGGCCATGGTCGTCATGCTGGTGACGCTGCTGCCCATCCTTGCCGCCTACTACCTCACCCGCGACGGCGACCAGATCGCCGGAAGCGGGAAATGAAAGTAGTGAATGGTGAATTGAGTAGTGAGTAGTGATTAGTGATTAGTGATTAGTTAGAACACGACCGAAACCAAATCACTAATCACTACTCACTACTCACTTCTATTCAAGGAGAAACCCAATGGACACTCAGATGCTGATCGGCTCGAAATTCGAGAAGGGCACCGAGACTGAGGAGCCGATCCTCAATCCAAAGACCGGGGCGATCATCCTCAACCTGCCCGAGGCCAGCCAGGCGCAGATCGAGGCGGCTGTCACTGCCGCCGAACAAGCGTTCGTCTCGTGGTCGCGGACAACACCGGCGCAACGCTCCGGCTATCTCCTGAAGATCGCCGGCCGCATCGAGGCCGCGGCACAACAGTTCGCCACGCTCGAGGCACTCAACTGCGGCAAGCCGATCAACGCCGTGCTCAATGACGAGATCCCGGCCATCGTCGATTGCTACCGCTTCTTTGCCGGCGCCGTCCGTTCGATGCCTGGCGTCGTCGCCGGCGAATATCTGCCCGGCCACACCTCGATGGTCCGGCGCGATCCGATCGGCATCGTCGCTTCCATCGCGCCGTGGAACTATCCGCTGATGATGATGGCCTGGAAATTGGCGCCGGCGATCGCCGGCGGCAACACCGTGGTCTTCAAGCCGTCGGAGCAGACCCCGCTGACGGCGCTGAAGCTGGCGAAAATCATTGCCGACATCCTACCCGAGGGCGTGGTCAATGTCGTGCTTGGCCGCGGCGACAGCGTCGGCAACAGGCTGATCAATCATCCCAAGGTCAACATGATCTCGATCACCGGCGATGTCGCCACCGGCAAGAAGGTGCTGCAGGCCGCCGCCAAATCGGTCAAGCGCACGCATCTCGAACTCGGCGGCAAGGCCCCGGTCATCGTCTTCGACGACGCCGATCTCGGCGCCGTGGTCAGCGGTCTGCGCGCCTTCGGCTACCACAATGCCGGCCAGGACTGCACCGCCGCCTGCCGCATCTATGCCGGCAAGAAGATCTACGACAAGCTCGTTGCTGACCTGTCGTCCGCCGTCTCGACCATCAAGTACAACCGTCCTGACGACACCGAAAACGAGATCGGCCCGTTGATCTCCCGCCGCCAGCGCGACCGCGTGTCGAGCTTCGTCGAGCGCGCCTCGGAACTGAAACACATCGAGATCACCACCGGCGGCAGGCCGGGCGAGGGCTCCGGCTTCTACTACCAGCCGACCGTTGTTGCCGGCGCCCTGCAGGAAGACGAGATCGTGCGCCGCGAAGTGTTCGGGCCGGTCGTCTCCATCACCCGTTTTTCGGAAGTCGACGAGGCGGTCAACTGGGCCAATGACAGCGACTATGGCCTGGCGTCATCCGTCTGGACCAAGGACGTTTCGCGCGCCATGGCGACGGCCGCCCGCCTGCAATATGGCTGCACCTGGATCAACACCCATTTCATGCTGACCAACGAGATGCCGCATGGCGGTCTCAAGCAGTCCGGCTATGGCAAGGACATGTCGCTCTATGCGCTTGAGGATTACACCGCTGTGCGGCATGTGATGGTGGCGCATGGTTAGTTTTCCCTTCTCCCCTTGTGGGGCCCGAAGGGCGGGCGAGGCCCGTGACTCGCCCAGGGTGGTGGATCGGCGCGTAGCGCCGAGACGGATGACGCCAGCTTACCCCTCACCCGGATTGCCAACCGATTTGTGAAGGACAAATCGGGGCAATCCGACCTCTCCCACAAGGGAGAGGTAAGACCGCTGCGCTGATCGCTACTCCACAATGCGATAGATGTTCCACAGGCTGGTGCCCGACACGACATAGGGCTCCATCTCCTTGCCCCATTTGGCATGCGCGTCGATCTTGCCGATCTTGGCGAAGAACGCCTCCAACTGGGCCAGGCTTTCGACCTGATGATGGGACTCGACCGTCGCTTCCCGGGCGCCGATCGAACCGGTCATGATCTGGAACTGCAACTCGTCGAGACCGACCTGCGAGCCGATCTCGCGTTCCCATTTCTTCAACAGGTCGAGCACGGTCTGCTTGTGCCCGAACTTGGCGTCGATCTGCCATCTGGCGCTGAACATCGTCTTCTCCTCCAGGTTTGCGGCCCAAGCCGCGGTTGATCCACCGGCTGTTGATCTACTCGTCCCAGGCCTGCACGACGGTCTGCCGTGTCGACCAGTGGCGCACGATGGCGGCCATCGCCACCGCCTCCTTGATCTCCTCGTCGCTGGCGCGCCGTTGAGCTTGGCTGCCTCGGTGTGGAAATGGATGCAGTACTGGCATGGGATCTGCGCGCGACGGCGAGGCAGTGCAGGTCGAGGTTGGAAATGAGCCCGGCCCGAAAACGAGATCGAACGATCCCTGCCCGACCACCTGATAGGCGATCCGCACATCGCCGCTACGGGCGTATCGGGTCTCGATCGGCCTCACGAGGTTTTCCGCCCGGCCTGACGATTTCTGGTCGTCGACCATAGCAGAGCAGCGCCGATCGCGGCAGCTTAAACTTTAGCGATAGAGAATATAAGTCGGCCCGGCCCGGCGGCTATTCCTGCGAGGCTGCGACGTCGGCCGGGGAGGCCTCGAGCCCGAGTTTGCGGTCGGCCTCCGCCGGCGTGATCGGTCGCCTGATCTTGGCGGACGCGGCCACCACCAATTCGCTGAAGTTCCCGGAGCCATCGTCCAGCATCTCGAAGAACTGCCGCCGCATCCTCGGCTCCCAGAACTTGTTGATGTGCTCGGCGACGCCGGCAATGCCTTCCTCGCGCGGCTTGGAGTGGAAGAAATCGGCGATCTGGTTTGCCATGCGCACCAGCTTCTCGCTGGTGCTCATGATGTGTTCTTCGTCATGCGACATGCTTGGCAACTCCGCGAACCACCCGGTCGGGGTGGGTGAAAATATCAAAATCGTCGCCGCGAACCAGCGCCACCAGCGTCATGCCAGCCTCTTGCGCCGTGCGGATGGCCAGCGCGGTCGGCGCCGAGACGGCGATGATGCAAGCGGAGCCGATGGCCGCCGTCTTCTGCACCATCTCGACTGACACCCTGGATGTCACCACGACAGCACCGGATGCGCCATCGATGCCGACCCTGGCCAGCGCGCCGGCCAGCTTGTCGAGCGCATTGTGACGGCCGACATCCTCGCGCGCCATGACGATGCCCTTGCCAGGCACATAGAAGCCCGCGGCGTGGACGGCCCCGGTCTCGGTGTGAAGCGGCTGCACCTTGGAGAGGAGCTTGACCGAACGGACGATGTCGTCGGCATCAAGCGTAAGTTTTGACGCACCAACCGTATCGACCGATCGCATTGCTTCCTCGATCGATTCGATGCCGCAAAGTCCGCAGCCGACCGGGCCGGCCAGTCGCCTCCGCCGCGCCTCGAAACGCGTGTTGGCCTGGTCCTTCAGCCGGATCTGGATGTCGATGCCGGCGCCATGGTCCTCGACCTCGATGGCTTCGATCTCCTCCGGCGCAGCAATAATGCCTTCGGTCAGCGAGAAGCCGAGCGCGAAATCCTCGAAATCGGCCGGACTTGCCATCATCACCGCATGCGTGGTGCCGGCAAAAGAGAACGCCACCGGCGTCTCTTCCGGCACCATGCGGTCGGCAGCCGTCGTCCCGACCGCGCGGCGCGCCAGCCGCGATACCTGCGTCGTGGCTTTGCGGCGCGCGTTCAAGGCTACTCCGCCGCTTCCAGTTTCGCGATGCGACGGCTGTTGCGTGCCTGCTCGTCATAGTCGCGCTGCCATTCCGACGGCCCGTTGGAGGCGCCGACCTGCACCGCCGTCACTTTGTATTCCGGACAATTGGTCGCCCAATCGGAGAAGTCGGTGGTGATCACGTTGGCCTGCGTGTCCGGATGATGGAACGTCGTGTAGACCACGCCGGGCGACACACGGTCGGTGATCAGCGCGCGCAGCGTCGTCTCGCCCGAGCGGCTGGTCAACCGGACCCAGTCGCCGTCGCGCAAGCCTCGGTTCTCGGCATCGTGCGGATGAATCTCCAGCCGGTCCTCCGAGTGCCACATGCTGTTGTCGGTGCGCCTGGTCTGCGCGCCGACATTGTACTGCGACAGGATGCGGCCGGTGGTGAGCAGCAGCGGGAAGCGCGGCCCCGTCCTTTCGTCCGTCGCCACATATTCGGTGCGGATGAACTTGCCCTTGCCGCGCACGAACCCGTCGATATGCATGATCGGGGTGCCGAGCGGCGCCTTCTCGTTGCAGGGCCATTGCACGGATCCGACACGGTCGAGCAACTCGAAGGAGACGCCGGCGAAGCTCGGCGTCGTCATCGCGATCTCGTCCATGATTTGCGAGGGATGCTGGTAGTTCCAGTCCAGCCCGATCGCGCGGGCAAGCTCCTGCGTCGCCTCCCAATCGGCGTAGCGCGCCTTCGGTTCAAGAACCTTGCGCACCATGTTGATGCGGCGCTCTGCGTTGGTGAAGGTGCCGTCCTTCTCCAGGAAGGTCGAGCCCGGCAGGAAGACATGCGCGTAGTTCGCCGTCTCGTTGAGGAAAAGGTCGTGCACGACGACGCATTCCATCGCGGCAAGGCCGGCTGCGACATGCTTGGTGTCGGGATCGGACTGCAGAATGTCCTCGCCCTGGATATAGATGCCCTTGAAGCTGCCGTCGACGGCGGCGTCCAGCATGTTGGGAATGCGCAGGCCGGGTTCGTCGTCCAGCTTCACGCCCCACAGGCTCTCATAGATGTCGCGCACGGCTTCGCCGGAGATGTGGCGATAGCCGGGCAGTTCGTGCGGGAAAGAGCCCATGTCGCAGGAGCCCTGCACATTGTTCTGGCCACGCAGCGGGTTCACGCCGACGCCGGGCCGGCCGATATTGCCGGTGGCCATGGCGAGATTGGCGATCGCCATCACCGTGGTCGAACCCTGGCTGTGTTCCGTCACGCCGAGGCCGTAATAGATCGCGCCGTTGCCGCCGGTGGCGTAGAGACGGGCCGCGCCGCGGATCAGCTCGGGATCGACGCCGGACAATTTGCCGACGGTTTCGGGGCTGTTTTCCGGCAAGGCGACGAACGATGCCCAATCCTGGAACTCCGTCCAGTCGCAGCGTTCGCGGATGAAGGCTTCGTTGAAAAGACCTTCGGTGACGATCACATGCGCCAGCGCCGTCAGCACAGCCACATTGGTGCCGGGCTTCAGCGGCAGGTGGTAATCCGCTTCGATATGGGCTGACTTGACCATCTCGGTGCGGCGCGGATCGAGCACGACCAGCTTGGCGCCCTGGCGCAGCCGCTTCTTCAGCCGCGAGGCGAACACCGGATGGGCTGAAGCGGGATTGGCGCCGATGATGACGGCGACATCGGTGTAATCGACGGAATCGAAATCCTGCGTGCCGGCCGAGGTGCCATAGGTCTGGCCGAGCCCGTAGCCCGTCGGCGAGTGGCAGACGCGCGCGCAGGTGTCGACATTGTTGTTGCGAAAACCTTGCCGCACCATCTTCTGGACGAGGTAGGTTTCCTCATTGGTGCAGCGCGACGAGGTGATGCCGCCGATCGCGGTGCGTCCGTACTGGTACTGGATGCGGCGGAATTCCTTGGCCGTGTGGGCGATCGCCTCTTCCCAGCTCACTTCGCGCCATGGGTCGGTGACCTTCTCGCGGATCATCGGCGACAGGATGCGGTCCTTGTGGGTGGCGTAGCCATAGGCGAAACGGCCCTTCACGCAGGAATGGCCGTGGTTCGCCTTGCCCTCCTTGTAGGGCATCATACGAATGACCTCGTCGCCCTTCACTTCGGCCTTGAACGAGCAGCCGACGCCGCAATAGGCGCAGGTGGTGACGGCGGAGCGTTCCGGCAGGCCCTTGGCAAGCACCGCCTTCTCGCGAAGCGCGTCAGTCGGGCAGGCCTGCACGCAAGCGCCGCAGGACACGCATTCCGAATCGATGAACGCCTCGTGCATTCCCGCCGAAACCCGGGATTCGAAGCCACGTCCCTCGATCGTCAGCGCGAAAGTGCCTTGCACCTCTTCGCAGGCTCGCACGCAGCGCGAGCAGACGATGCATTGCGAGGCATCATAGGTGAAATAGGGGTTGGATTCGTCGCGGGCGATGTAGTCGACCGCCAGCGAGCCATGGCCGGGCGCCACGCCACCTTCCGGCTTGACGTGGTTGCGGCCCTCGATGCCGTAGCGGTTCTCGGTCAGGCCGATCGACTTCGCCACCGCATCGAACTCGCTGGCGCCGGTTCCGGCCTTCTCGTTCCAGCCGGTCGGATGGTCGGAGACGTAGAGTTCCATGACGCCGCGGCGAATGGCGTCGAGCCGCTCGGTCTGCGTACGCACGATCATGCCTTCGCCGACAGGCGTCGTGCAGGAGGCCGGCGTGCCGCCGCGCCCTTCGATCTCGACAAGGCAGACTCGGCACGAACCGAAGGAGTCCAGCATGTCGGTAGCGCAAAGCTTCGGGATCTCGACCCCGCCTTCCATCGCGGCACGCATGATCGAGGTGCCTTCCGGGACGGTGATGCTGCGGCCGTCGACGTTCAGCGTGACCTGCTTCTGCGCCTTCGATTGCGGGGTTCCATAGTCGATCTCTTCGACGAGGGATGGGAAGTCGGCCTTGATGTTCATCTGCCAGCTCCTATTCGGCAGCCACGCGCACGGGCGCTGGCTTGAAGTCGTCGGGGAAATGGGTGATCGAGCTCATGACGGGGTAGGGCGTGAAGCCGCCCAGTGCGCAGAGCGAGCCAAACTTCATCGTGTTGCAGAGGTCGGTGACCAGAGCGAGGTTCTTCTCCGGCTCGATGCCCGCGGCGAGTTTGTCGATGGTCTCAACACCGCGCGTCGAGCCGATGCGGCAGGGCGTGCACTTGCCGCAGCTTTCGATGGCGCAGAACTCCATGGCGAAGCGCGCCTGTTTCAGCATGTCGGCGGTGTCGTCGAACACCACGATGCCGGCATGGCCGATCAGCCCGTCCTTGGCCGCGAAGGCTTCATAATCGAATGGCGTGTCGAACAGCGCGCGCGGGAAATAGGCGCCGAGCGGCCCGCCGACCTGCACCGCCTTCACCGGCCGGCCGGTAGACGTGCCGCCGCCGATCTCGTCGACGATCTCGCCCAGCGTCATGCCGAAAGCGGCCTCGAACAGCCCTGCATATTTGACGTTGCCGGCGATCTGGATCGGGATCGTGCCGCGCGAGCGGCCCATGCCGAAATCCTTGTAGAAGGCCGCACCCTTGTCCATGATGACAGGCACAGAGGCTAGGCTGATGACGTTGTTGATCACCGTCGGCTTGCCGAACAGCCCCTTGTGCGCCGGCAGCGGCGGCTTTGCCCGCACCATGCCGCGCTTGCCTTCGAGCGAATCGAGCAGCGCCGTCTCCTCGCCGCAGACATAGGCGCCTGCTCCGACCCGGATCTCCATGTCGAAGGCGTAGGGTGAGCCCAGCACGCTGGCGCCAAGGACGCCGGCCTTGCGGGCGATCTCGACGGCCTTGTTCATCGCCGCCACCGCATGCGGGTATTCCGAGCGGACATAGACGAAGCCCTTGGTCGCGCCCGTGGCTATACCGGCGATCGTCATGCCTTCGATCAATACGAAGGGATCGCCCTCCATGATCATGCGGTCGGCGAAGGTGCCAGAATCGCCCTCGTCGGCGTTGCAGACGATGTATTTGCGGTCGCCAGCGGTATCGAGCACCGTCTTCCATTTGATGCCAGTCGGGAAGCCCGCGCCGCCGCGGCCGCGCAGTCCCGATTCTGTCACCTGGGCGACAATGGCGGCAGGCGTCAGTCCCAGCGCGTTCGTCAGTCCATTCAACCCGCCATGCTTTTTGTAGGATTCCAGCGAGAGCGGGTCCGTGATGCCGCAGCGCGCGAAGGTCAGCCGCGTCTGCTTGGCCAGGAAGGGGATTTTGTCCGGCGCGCCCAGCCACCGCTTGTGATGGCCGCCGGTGAGGAAGCCGCCGTCGAACAGGCTTTTGACGTCGGACGGTTTGACCGGCCCATAGGCGATGCGGCCATTGGCTGTCGCAACTTCGACCATTGGTTCGAGGAAATAGGCGCCGCGCGAACCGTTGCGCACGATCTTGGCCTCGATGCCGCGCTCGGCCAATTCGCTTGCGATTGCCTTGGCGACCTTTTCGGCGCCCAGCGCCAATGCGCCGGAATCGCCGGGAATGTAGATACGCGGGATCATGAGCGCACCTCGGCAACGATCTCGTCGAGCTTCTCGTCATCGAGCCGCCCGATCACCTGGCCATCGAGCATTGCTGCGGGCGAACAGGCGCACAGGCCCAGACAATAGACCGGCTCCAGCGTCACCGAACCGTCGCGGGTCGTCTCATGAAGGCCTATGCCCAGCAACTGCTGCAGTTTGGCGGCAATGGCGTCCGAACCCATCGACTGGCAGGATTCCGCCTGACAGAGCTTCAGCACATGCCGGCCCGCCGGGTGGCTGCGGTAATCGTGATAGAAGCTGACGACGCCGTGCACCTCGGCCCTGGAAATGTTCAGCGCCTCGGCGATGACCGGCAGTGCATCCTTGGGCACATGGCCGAACTCTTCCTGGATGCCATGAAGGATCGGCAGCAACGGACCCTCGAGGCCTTTCAGCTCGTGGATGATCGCGGCCGTGCGCGATGTGATCTCGGTACTTGCAGGCTGCATTGTCATGCAGCGCCCTCCCTATCGTAGCGACCCATACATATCGGCCAAAGCATCAAGCTGTTTTGGAACAACGACATGCGTGTGCCGCTTTATCGCTAAGTGCTTAAGAAACCAGAGAAAACCTCTGAAATCAATAAAGCGGTTTCGTTGCACGATAGAAAATTTCTATCGTCCCGTTTGACTAATCCTCTCTAGCGGAACGGTTGGCGTGGAAATCGTCCGCCAGCGCCATCGCCTCGTCCAGCAGCGCCGAAACCAGCGGCGTGTGCGGTTCGCGCGGCGCCGCCACCAGCCCGACCGTGTGGCTGGCGTCCGGCTCGACGATCGGGATGGCCCGGATCGGTTCCGAAAAGCCAAACGTTTCCGCAAGGTTGAGCGGCATGATCGACGACCATTTGCCGGTGCGGATATGCGAAAACAGCACGATCATCGAATTGGATTCGAGCGTCGGCCGCACCTGCACGCCGGCTTCGGCCAGATGTTGGTCGATGATGCGGCGATTCTGCATGTCCGGCGTCAGCAGGCACAGCGGCAAGTTGCTGATTTCCGCCCATGTCACTTTGTCGCGGTCGGAATAGGGGTTTCCCATGGCGGTGATCAGTTGATAGCGCTCGTCATAGAGCGGCACGCTGGTCACCCGTCCCAGCGGTTCGTTGTCGAGATAGGTGATGCCGGCATCGATGTCGAAATTGCCGAGCAGCGACAGCACCTCGATCGACGTCCGCGATAGCACCGAGAAGGTGACGCCCGGATGTTTCTCGCGGAAAGGCGTCGTCAGCCGCGCCACCATGGCCAGCGCGGTCGGAATGGCGGCGATGCGGATGCGGCCGGAAAGTCCGTGGCGTGCCGCCCGCATTTCCTCCCGCATGGTCCTGGTATCGCCGACGATGCGGCGCGCCCACACCAGCACCTGTTTTCCCTCCGGCGTCAGCCCCTGGAAGCGCGAGCCGCGATTTACCAGCATCACGCCGAGTTGGCCTTCCAACTGCTTGATGCCGGCCGACAGCGTCGGCTGGGTGACCCCGCACACCTCCGCTGCCCGGCCGAAATGCTCCTCCCTGGCCAGCGCGATGAAGAATTCCAGCTTGTCGATCATGAAAGAAGGCGGCCTACTGCTATTCGATGCGAATGGTTGTCGTTGTTATTGGGATGTTCGTGTCCCGGACGTGATGTAGTTCGGCGGCAGGCAAGCCGTCCGCGCACTCTCGACGGCGCTGCAGCCGGCGGCCTTGCAGTGGTCATCGGTACTTTCCGGTAAGGGGCCGAATGTGACATGATGCACCTGCGCAATCTCGTGGAGAAGGTCCCAGCATCGATATTCTGCGAAATGACCGGCTTTACCGAGCCGGTCTGGACGCAATTCCCGCGCAAGCCGACCCGGAAGGGCCTGCGCGGCGTCAAACTGATCAGCCCGCTCCCCAAGCCAAAAACACGATAGCCAGGCCGTCAGTTACACCACACTGTGGGCCACGATCAGGGCTACGAACTCGGGTTAACGGGTTCCTCCGGAGCCTTCGCCGGCGCGTTGGTTGACGGAGTATTAAACGAAAAACCCGGCTCTGCGGCGGGTGACTGGCGCAAATCAGCACCATAAACAAATATGTACCATAGCTGAGGTCACGGAGTCAAGAAAAAATTCCTATCATGAAGCTACCGGACAAAGGCTGCCGACACCGCCGAACTGGCTGTCGTCAGGTCATTTGTTAAGCTGAGTTCGGAACCCTGGGGACACGATCCTCGAAGTTGCGAAACCGTGAATTCTCGCTATACATCGAGGAGCTTCCCGCCTTTGGTTCGGCTTCCATGACATTGTCCATCGCTACGGATTGCCCCAGCAATTGTGTTATAAATTACCAAAAGAATAGAGCTTGTCGTCGCCAATGCCTAAGAGTGATTTATTTGCGCCCCGCATTGCGGTTATCCTGCCCTGCTACAACGAGGCGGCCACAATCGCGCAGGTGATTGCCGACTTTCGCCTTCATTTGCCGGCCGCAAAGATTTTTGTATTTGACAACAACTCATCCGACGACACCGGGCGAATTGCAGCCGCAGCGGGTGCCCAGGTCCTGACTGTGCCTATGCCGGGCAAGGGCAACGTGGTGCGGCGCATGTTCGCCGACATCGAAGCCGATGTTTATGTAATGACGGACGGCGATGCCACGTACAGCATTGCCGATGCTCCGCGCATGATCGATCGCCTGCTTTCGGAGCGGCTCGACATGGTGGTCGGCATTCGGACCAGTGGACGGCCCGAGGACAGCGAAGCCTACCGCTTCGGCCACCGCTTCGGCAACCGGATGCTAACCCGCTGTGTGGCGGTACTGTTCGGCAGAACGTTTTCGGATATGCTGTCAGGCTATCGGGTGTTTTCACGCAGATATGTGAAATCTTTTCCAGCACATTCCACGGGCTTTGAGATCGAAACAGAATTGACGGTCCACGCGCTCGAGCTACGCATGCCGGTGGCGGAGATGGTCACGGCCTATGGCGCTCGCCCGGAGGGTTCACAAAGCAAGCTTCGAACGTATCGTGATGGAATTCGCATCCTGACAACGATAGTGAGACTATTTAAGGCAGAAAAGCCGCTTATTTTCTTTTCACTGGGTTCCGTCGCGACAACGTTGTTGGCGATCGTCCTGGCGGTCCCTCTATTGGAAACATACGCCGAGACGGGATTGGTACCCCGGCAGCCTACAGCGCTGCTTTGCGTTGCGCTTGTCCTGTTGGGCGGCATTCTATTTGCATGCGGGCTTGTTCTCGATACCGTCACGCGGGGCCGAACCGAGGTCAAGACGATAGCCTATCTGAGGATCCCCGGAATTGGCGCACTGCGGTCGCCAGTTCCATGATCCATAAGCAGATCGGCTGGTTCGCTGTCGTTGGCGTTGTTGGCTTTGCCGCGGATGCCAGTGTACTATACCTGCTGCTTGCCTTTGGCCTCGGTCCCTTCGCCAGCCGGGCATTTTCGTTCCTGACCGCAGTATTTGTGACTTGGCAACTTAACCGCCGCAAGACTTTTGCGGTACAGCCCGGCGAGCCTTTGTGGCGCGAGGGCCTGCGCTACCTCTCGGCAATGACGTTTGGCGGTGCTGCCAATTACGCAGTCTATGGCGCTTTTATCATGGCAAGGTGGTCGCCGATATTAGGCTTGGTTGCGGGCACCGGTATTGGAACAGTCTTGAATTTTCTGTCGGCTCGGTCCTGGGTGTTCCGAGATCGCTCGCAAACCGCACGCCGAGGGTTGTTTCGGTCATGGATCGGCGGCTTAAACCGCGCGCTCAGCCACCCTCATGCGGTGAGGCGTGCGATGTGGCTCGCGCCCCTCCTGGGTGGGATGATCGCGCTGCTGCTGGGGCAAGACAGCAACTGGGACTTGCTTAACTATCACTTCTACAATCCTTACGCGCTGCTGGGCGAGCGTATCGGCGTGGACTTAGCCGCAGCGCAGTTCCAGAGCTACTTCAATCCCCTGCTCGATCTACCATACTACGCGATGGTGACGCACGCGCCAGCGATGGTGGCAGGCTTTGTCATGGGTGCCTTCCACGGTCTCAATTTTGTGCTGCTACTTTGCATTGTTCGTGTTGTGCTTGGCAGCTCCGGCAAGCCTGACGATGCCACCTCAATCCTGCTTTCGCTGGCCGGCTGCATGGGGCCGGCATTCCTGTCGGAATTGGGCAATAGCATGGGCGACGACACGACCGCAGTGTTTATGCTGTGCGCTCTTGCGCTCATAATGTGGCAGTTGCGACATGTTGTGGAGGCCGGCTGGCGGGGTGTCATATCCGTAGCAGCGGGGGGACTGCTGATGGGTGCCGGCGTTGGACTGAAACTCACCAACGCGGTATTTGCCGTCGCCCTGTGCTTGGCTCTCTTGGCTCTTCCGGCACCATGGCTGCGACGACCAGTCCTTGCCTTCGCCTTTGGCTTGGGGGTACTCGGGGGGATTGCGACGACAGCCGGTTATTGGTTCGCCACATTGCTGCGGGTCTTTGGAAATCCACTGTTCCCGCAATTCAATGCCTGGCTTGGTTCGCCACTGGCTGCGCCAATCGCGATTGCGGACACGCGATGGCTGCCAAAAAGCATTTGGGAAGCGCTGCTGTTCCCCTTTGCAATGGTCACCGACGCCACCCGTGTCGGTGAACTGGCAATGCGACCATTTGTCTGGCCGGTTTTGTGGCTTCTGGTGGTTTTGTGGGTCGGTGCCGCCGCCATCCGCAAATCCAGCCTGACGCTGTCGGTTCCTGAACGCCTTGTCGTGTTGTTCGTGAGCTTGGCCTTCGTGATCTGGATGGCGGTTTTTAGCATCTACCGTTATGCCGTCTCAATGGAAATGCTCGCGCCACTGGTCGTTTGGATTGTGGTGCACAAACTCCTCAGCGGCGACATGGCGAAACGGGTCGCTGCTGTAACGCTCGCCCTGGTCACGACCTCCGCAGTGGTTGATGCCCGCTCATGGGGTCACCAAGCGTGGAGCACGCACGCGTTTCGCGTGGTGGCACCAGACCTCCCAGCATCGGGGACAATATTGTTCATTGCGGAAGAGGAGCCAAATGGCTGGATGGCCCCTTTTTTTCCGCCGGCGATGGCGGCCGTTGGCCTCGGGACGAATTTTCCGGAAGGACCAGCATACGGTGCGCGTGTCCGTGAAATCGTCGGGCAGTCAGGTGGCAAGGCGTGGGCCGTGATGCCAGCTCACACTGACGAGGGGGCAGTGCGTGCAGCGCAGATGAACGACATTCTTGGACCCTTGACGTTGTCTGTGTCGGGGTGGCCCTGCCGCAAGCTGTCAGCGCTGCTGCAACGCGTGAGCAAGCACTTGCGGGTGGACGAAGCCTCGAACACGGGGAGTTGTCGGCTGGTGGCGTTGCCTCCAGGCGGTATGAGTTTGGCTGAAGCCGATCTCGGGACCATTCAGCGATCGGCTGAGATCGTTACCCGTTATGGTCTCGTGCTCGACGCCACAAGCTGTCGAACCTATGAAGCGTGGGTCGGTGCAAAGCCACGTCCCTATCAGCTGTGCGCAACAGGCATGATCCCGCAGCCCGGGTCGTCGCAATAGCTTGCACCAAATCATCCACCACCATCGTCGCTGCCCGGCCTAAAGTGCTCTCCCTGGCCAGCGCGATGAAGAATTCCGGCTTGTCGATCATGCGATCTTTCCCGGTCGTTCGGCGCAAGGTCGGGGAAATCGCGCTTCCCCGCAAGCACCATGCGCAATTGGCCTGCATCCACATCTTTAAGCCGGCTACCTGTTTCCTGCGGCTGAATGCGGCGCTATGTGGATGAAACTGGGAGATCGACCATGCTGGGCTGGTTCCGCAAGCTGCTGCCGCGCGAAGATCGCTTCTTCGAGCTGTTCGAACGACATTCCCGCACCGTGGTCGGTGGCGCGGAGGCGCTGGAGCAGCTTCTCCAGGGCAGGGATATCGACCGCTGGTGCCAGAAAATCATCGATCTCGAAGACGAGGCCGACTACATCACCGCGGAAGTGCTGCTGGCGGTGCGGCGCTCCTTCATCACGCCTTTCGATCGCGGCGACATCAAGGATCTGATCCAGTCGATGGATGATGCCATCGACATGATGCACAAGACGGTCAAGACGGTGAAGCTGTTCGAAAAGAAGGAATTCGACCCGCTGATGCAGGAAATGGGCGGCGTCATCGTCGCCGCCGCCAAGCTGGTCGCCGAAGCGATCCCGCTGCTTAGCAAGGTCGGAGCGCACACGGTGCGCCTCAACGCTATCGCCGAAGAGGTCATGCGCGTCGAAAGCCGGGCCGACGATCTGCACGAGCAAGGGTTGAAGGATCTCTTCAGGAAGCATGGCCGCAGCGACCCGATGGCCTACCTGATCGGCAGCGAGATCTATGGCCAGCTGGAAAAGGTGGTCGACCGCTTCGAGGACGTCGCCAATGAGATCAGCGGCATCGTCATCGAGAATGTATAGGTGATGGAAGCCACCATCGCCTTTCCCGTTCTCGCCGGCCTCGTCGCCGTCGCGCTGTTCTTCGATTTTCTCAATGGCCTGCACGATGCCGCCAATTCCATTGCAACCATCGTCTCCACCCGCGTGCTGCGGCCGCAATATGCGGTACTATGGGCGGCATTCTTCAATTTCATCGCCTTCATGTTCTTCGGCCTCCACGTCGCCGAGACAGTGGGCAAGGGTATCGTCGACGTCAGCATCGTCACCCCGGCGGTGATTTTCGCAGCCCTTGTCGGCGCCATCGTCTGGAACATCGTCACCTGGATCGCCGGCATCCCGTCGAGCAGCTCGCATGCGCTGATCGGCGGGCTGGTCGGCGCTGGTGTCGCAAAGGCAGGCGTGGGCGCCATCGTCTGGACGGGGCTCGGCAAGACGGTCGCCGCGATCGTCGTCTCGCCGGCGACCGGTTTTGTCCTGGCGCTTGTCTTGATCCTCGCCGTTTCCTGGCTGTTCGTGCGCCAGACGCCGTTTGCGGTCGACAGCACGTTTCGCGTCATGCAGTTCTTTTCCGCCTCGCTCTATTCGCTCGGGCACGGCGGCAACGACGCCCAGAAAACCATGGGCATCATCGCCGTGCTGCTCTATTCGCAAGGCATGCTCGGCGGGACTTTCCATGTACCGCTCTGGGTCGTTCTCACCTGTCAGTCGGCACTGGCGCTCGGCACATTGTTAGGCGGTTGGCGCATCGTCCACACAATGGGCTCGAAGATCACCCGGCTGAACCCGATGCAGGGTTTTTGCGCCGAAACCGGCGGGGCGATCACTCTGTTTGCCGCCACCTGGCTTGGTGTTCCCGTGTCGACCACACACACCATCACCGGCGCCATCATCGGCGTCGGCGCCGCCCGCCGCGTCTCGGCCGTGCGCTGGGGTATTGCCGGCAACATTGTCATTGCCTGGATCGTCACCTTGCCGGCCACGGCCGTCATTGCGGCGCTGACCTACTTTATGGTCGGCCTGGCAAGGTGACGTGAAGACATCTACCTGTCCACAAGGTTCAGGATGTTGCCGTCCGGATCCTTGAACCAGGCGACCTTCATTCCGTAGCCGACATGGATATCACCCTCCAGCGTCAGCCCAGGCATATCGTAGTGCTCGAAGGTGACGCCCTTCGACTTCAGCTCCCTGACGACATTGCCGATCTCGTCGCCGACCGTCCATGTCACCGCTGTCGCCTTGTTGGTTCCGGCAAATTGGGAGTGATAGACGTTGATGGCGGTGTCGCCGCTTTTATACACGATCAGTTCACCGCCCTCGTCGTGGACCTGCTTCAGGCCAAGCGTTCGCTCGTAGAAAGCCTTGGCTTTCGCGAGATCCTTCACCGCGAGATTGGCCGTTGCGTTGCAGTTTGCGAGCATGATGATCTCCTTCCCTGGTTGTTGTGCTCATCATGGCCATGCAGATAGGTCGCACCGGCTGATTGGCGACCGTCAGCTTGCTGGAATGACCGGACACTTTGGCAGCGTTTTCCCGCAATGCGTTTGATCGGGCAAATCCAGCAGGCTTTGTCGTTTTTTACGGGCACGCCGGGGCAGCTTGTTGCAGCACGGCTTGGTTCTGTTCGGAAACTGCACTATCTCAGGCGCAAGTAAGGAAAAACTGCCATGTCCGTCACCAAGGAAATCGTCACCGAGCGGCTGAAGACGGTCAATGGACCTGACTTCACCGGCAACATTGTCGACCTCGGCATGGTTTCGGAGATTTTCATCGCCGACGGCAAGGTTTTCTTCTCGATTACCGTTCCTGCCGCCCGCGCCCAGGAGATGGAGCCGCTGCGTGCCGCCGCCGAGCGTGTCGTCAAGGCGATTCCCGGCGTCGCCGGCGCCGTCGTCGCGCTGACGGCGGAGAAAAAGGGCGGTGGCATGGAGGCGCCGGTTCCCTCGCGTCCCAGGCCCGCGCCGCCGGCTCCGCCCGCTGCCGCGCCGCGTGCCGCTCCGCACGCGCCTGCTTCGCACAGCTCGGGAAAGCGCGGTGTGCCCGGCATCGAGGCGATCATCGCGGTCGCCTCCGGCAAGGGCGGCGTCGGCAAATCGACCACCGCCGTCAACATCGCGCTTGGCCTCGCCGCCAACGGTTTGCGCGTCGGCGTGCTCGATGCCGACATCTACGGCCCGTCCATGCCCAGGCTGCTCAACATCCACGGACGGCCGCAGACCATCGACGGCAAGATCCTGAAACCGATGGAGAATTACGGCCTGAAGGTGATGTCGATGGGCTTCCTCGTTGACGAGGAAACGCCGATGATCTGGCGCGGACCGATGGTGATGTCGGCGCTGACGCAGATGCTGCGCGAGGTCGAATGGGGTCGGCTCGACGTGCTCGTGGTCGACATGCCGCCCGGTACCGGCGACGCGCAGCTGACCATGGCCCAGCAGGTGCCGCTGGCCGGTGCCGTCATCGTCTCGACGCCACAGGATCTGGCCCTGATCGATGCGCGAAAAGGCCTCAACATGTTCAAGAAGGTCGATGTGCCGTTGCTCGGCATCGTCGAAAACATGAGCTATTTCATCGCTCCGGACACCGGCAAACGTTACGACATTTTCGGCCATGGCGGCGCCCGCCGCGAGGCAGAGCGCCTTGGCGTCACCTTCCTCGGTGACGTGCCGCTCGAGATGGGCATTCGCGAAAGCTCGGATGCCGGCACGCCGGTGGTCGTTTCGAAGCCCGACGGCCCCGAAGCGAAAATCTACCGCGACATCGCTTCGAAGGTCTGGGACCGGGTCAATGAAGAGCGTGGTGCGGCTGCTGCCGCCGTGCCGAGTATCGTGTTCGAGTAATTTTCGTTCTGTCGGCGTCGCCCCTCATCCGCCTGCCGGCACCTTCTCCCGGTACAGGGACGGGGAGAAGAGAACTGTCGCAACCTCGCCGCTTTTCCTGCACCGCTGACAATTGGCGAAACCATCGGCAACGGCTGTCTTTCTCCCCGTCACTATACGGGGAATTGAGGAGTGGTCCGCGCAGCGGACGAAAAGCCAATTGCTTGGCTTTTCCGAGCGACGAACGTCCGGCAGGACAATGAGGGGCGGCGCCAGCCCTGGATGAACCAAGCTTCGTTCAAGCGAGGCTGCAATCCTAAGCAGCGCCTACCTTCTCGCCAAAACTGGAAAAAAACTGTCCGGCAAGTTTCTTCGAGGTCGATTCGATCAGCCGGCTGCCGAGCTGGGCGATCTTACCACCGACATCGGCCTTGGCCGCATATTTCAGCACCGTGGCATCCGGCCCATCTTCGGTCAGCGTCACGTCGGCGCCGCCCTTGGCGAAGCCGGCAATGCCGCCCTTGCCTTCGCCCTGGATGGTGTAGGAGTGCGGCGGCTTCAGGTTCTTCAGCGTGACCCCGCCGTTGAACGTCGCCTTGATCGGCCCGATCTTCACCACCACCGTCGCCGCCATTTCGGTCGGCGACTTCATCTCCAGGCTCTGGCAGCCGGGGATGGTCGCCTTCAGAACCTCGGGATCGTTCAGCGCTTCCCACACTTTTTGCAGCGATGCGGCAATGCGCTCCTCGCCTTCGATCACCAAAGCCATGAAAACCCTCCAGGACAAGACTGCTTGAAGCCGTAACGCACGGCTTGGTGCCTGTCTATCACACCAAAGTCCGGTTGCGACCGCACGCCCTCTTGCCTGCTCCCGCGCGTTGCCATATCGATTTGTCTTACAAATACGGAGACCACAATGGCAGGCGCCCCCACCCAGAAGAAAAAATTTCGCTCGCAGGAGTGGTTCGACAATCCCGACAATCCGGGCATGACGGCGCTCTACCTCGAGCGCTACCTGAATTACGGCCTGACGCGCGCCGAACTGATGTCCGGCAAGCCGCTGATCGGCATCGCCCAGACCGGCTCCGATCTGTCGCCTTGCAACCGCCACCATATCGAACTCGCCAAGCGCGTGCGCGAAGGCATCGTCTCGATGGGCGGCATTCCTTTCGAGTTCCCCTGCCATCCGATCCAGGAGACCGGCAAGCGCCCGACCGCAGCACTTGACCGCAACCTCGCCTATCTCAGCCTGGTCGAAGTGCTCTACGGCTATCCGCTCGATGGCGTCGTGCTGACCATCGGTTGCGACAAGACGACGCCGGCCTTGTTGATGGCTGCGGCCACCGTCAACATCCCGGCGATCGCGTTGTCGGTCGGCCCGATGCTCAATGGCTGGCACAAGGGCAAGCGCACCGGCTCGGGCACCATCGTCTGGGAATCGCGCCAGCGGCTTTCGGCCGGCGAGATCGGCTATGACGAGTTCATGGATATCGTCGCCTCGTCGGCGCCGTCCACCGGTTATTGCAACACCATGGGCACCGCCACGACGATGAACTCGCTGGCCGAGGCGCTCGGCATGCAATTGCCGGGCTCGGCCGCCATTCCCGCACCTTACCGCGAGCGCGGCCAGATTTCCTACGAGACCGGAAAACGCATTGTCGAGATGGTGCATGAGGATTTGAAGCCGTCCGACATCATGACGAGAGAGGCTTTCGAGAATGCCATCGTCGTCAATTCGGCCATTGGCGGCTCGACCAATGCACCGATCCATCTCAATGCCATTGCCCGCCATCTCGGCGTGCCCCTCGACAATGACGACTGGCAGACGGTCGGCCTCAATGTGCCGCTGCTGGTCAATTTGCAGCCGACGGGCGAATATCTCGGCGAGGACTACCATCATGCCGGCGGCGTGCCGGCGGTCATTGCCGAATTGATGAAGGGCGGGCTGTTGCCGCATCCCGGCGCGCGCACCGTCAACGGCAAGTCGATCGGTGAGAATAGCGAGGGTGTCGCCAACGAAAACCCCGACGTCATCCGCTCCGTCGCCAAGCCGCTGAAGGCCAATGCCGGCTTCATCAACCTCAGTGGCAATCTGTTCGATTCGGCGATCATGAAGACCAGTGGCATCTCGCCGGAATTCCGCGAGCGCTATTTGTCCAACCCCTTGGATCCCGAGGCCTTCGAAGGCAACGCCATGGTTTTCGACGGGCCGGAGGATTACCACGCCCGCATCGACGACCCGGCGCAAGGCATCGACGAGCACACCATCCTGTTCATGCGCGGCGCTGGCCCGGTCGGCTATCCCGGCGGCGCCGAGGTCGTCAACATGCAGCCGCCGGCCTATCTCATCAAGAAGGGCATCCACGCGCTCGCCTGCATCGGCGACGGCCGCCAGTCTGGTACGTCGGGTTCGCCGTCGATCCTCAACGCTTCGCCGGAAGCCGCGATCGGCGGTGGACTGGCGCTGCTCAAGACCGGCGACCGCGTCCGCATCGACCTGCGCAAGGGCACGGCCGATATCCTTGTCACCGACGACGAGATCACCCGCCGCCGCGCCGAACTGCAGAACAATGGCGGCTTTCACTATCCCAAGCACCAGACGCCCTGGCAGGAGATCCAGCGCGGCATGGTCGACCAGTTCGACCAGGGAATGGTGCTGAAGCCGGCGGTGAAATACCAGGATGTCGCGCACACCAGCGGTGTCCCCAGGGACAATCATTGATTGCTCCGGGGACAATCATTGATTATTCCAAGGGTTAATCATCGATTATTCCCAGGGGCAGTAATCAATTATTCCTGCCGACAATTATGATGTGGAGCGACAACAGGCGGCCTGACGAATCAGGCCACCTGTCGTTTTCCGTTCAGCGCGGCGCATCCAGCAAGTGCGTCGACAGGGCTCGTCATCCTTGACAAGCGCACCCAACAATTCCACCATGATGGCAAGGGGTGCATCGCGACGACCCCGTGAGGCGTCAGCCCAACGTTCGCGTCCAAGCTTCTCTTTTCAGGAGGTGGACGCTATGCCGTCAACAACCGCTATCACCGTACCGCAATTGTCCCGGCTCATGGGCCTGCCGGGCGCGCCTGTCATCATCGATGTTCGCGTCGATGACGATTTGGCCGCCGATCCGCGTCTGCTGCCGGCCTCGTGCCGGCGCGATTTCAAAACCGTTTCGACCTGGGCGGCCGCGTTCGCCGGCAAGCCAGTGGCCGTCGTCTGCCAAAAGGGACAAAAGCTCTCGCAAGGTGTGGCTGCATGGCTGCGCCATGAGGGGATTTCCGCCGAATCCCTCGACGGCGGCTTTGAAGCCTGGCGCGATGCCGGGGGGCTTCTGGTCCGCACCGACAGACTGCCGCAGCGCGACGAAAAGGGTCGCACCATCTGGGTGACGCGGGCACGCCCGAAGGTCGACCGCATCGCTTGCCCATGGCTGATCCGGCGTTTCGTCGATCCCGACGCGGTGTTCCTGTTTGTCGAACCCGCTGAAGTATTGGCTGTTGCCGACCGCTTTCAGGCCGTGCCGTTCGACATCGACAATGTGTTCTGGAGCCACCGCGGCGAACGCTGCACCTTCGACACGATGATCGAGGAGTTCGGGCTGGAATCCGAGGTGCTCGATCGCCTGGCGTTGATCGTGCGCGCGGCCGACACCGCAAGCCTCGACCTGGTGCCCCAGGCGGCCGGTTTTCTGGCTGCCTCGCTTGGTCTGTCGCGTATGTTCCGCGACGATCTGGAACAACTGGAAGCAGGCATGTTGCTCTACGACGCCTTCTTTCGCTGGTGCCGCGACGCCACCGAAGAAACGCACAATTGGCCGGCTGCGGGTAAACCGACATGAGCGCTCTCGTTCCGGCGGATACAGCGGAAAACGTCCCGGCGCCGGCTGCACCGACCTTCACCGAGGCCGTGAAGGTCTGGGCAAGGATCGGATTGCTCAGCTTCGGCGGCCCGGCCGGACAAATCGCCTTGATGCACAAGGAACTGGTCGAGGACCGGCGCTGGATCGGTGAACAGCGTTTCCTGCATGCGCTGAACTACTGCATGCTGCTGCCTGGCCCGGAGGCCCAGCAACTCGCCATCTATATCGGTTGGCTACTGCACAGGACGATCGGTGGGCTTGTCGCCGGCATCCTGTTCGTCGTGCCGGGCGCGCTGGTCATGCTCGTCTTGAGCAGCCTCTACGTGCTCTATGGCGACATGCCGCTCGTCGCGGCGCTGTTTTTCGGGGTGAAGGCAGCGGTGCTTGCCATCGTCGTCGAGGCGGTGATCCGGATCGGACGGCGTGCCCTGAAAAACCCAGTCATGGTGTCGATCGCGGTCGCGGCCTTCATCGCCATCTATGCGTTGAATGTGCCGTTCCCGCTCATCGTCCTGCTCGCCGGCCTGACCGGATGGCTGGGAGACCGCATTGCTCCCGGCCTGTTTTCCGGCTCCGCATATGGCAAGGGCGATGTTCCCGACGTCAAGGGAGCGGTCGACCTGATGTTCGAACGCGGCGAATTGGCTCATGTCAAACCAACCAGATGGCATGCACCGCGTGTCGCCGCAATCTGGCTGCCGATCTGGCTCGGCCCCGTCCTTTTGATCTGGTGGGTCACCGGCTCTGCAAGCGTGTGGACCGAGATAGGGCGCTTCTTCAGTCTGATGGCTGTCGTCACCTTCGGTGGCGCCTATGCGGTCCTCGCCTATGTCGCGCAGGCAGCCGTCCAGTCCTTTGGCTGGCTCGCGCCTGGCGAAATGGTCGATGGTCTCGGCCTTGCCGAAACGACGCCAGGTCCGCTCATCCTGGTGTTGCAGTTTGTCGGCTTCATCGCCGCATTCCGCCACGCCGGGTCGCCGGACCCGTTGCTTGCCGGATCGCTGGGTGCGTTGCTTACCCTGTGGGTGACGTTCACGCCCTGCTTCTTCTGGATATTCCTCGGCGCGCCCTACATCGAGGCCCTGCGCGGCAACAAGGCCTTGTCGGCCGCGCTGGGTGCGATCACCGCCGCTGTTGTCGGGGTGATCATGAATCTGGCTCTCTGGTTTGCCCTGCACGTTATTTTCCGCGAGGTGCACGCGTTGGGCCTCGGCATGAATGTGCCGGTGTTTTCGTCGATCGACTGGCGCGCGGCCTTGCTTTCCGTGGCCGCAATGGTCGCCATCCTGAAGCTGAAAATCGGTATGCTGCCGACACTCGCCCTATCCGCCCTTGCCGGCGTCTTGCTGCTGGCGACGGGTGGCTAGCGCATGTCGCCCAAAGCCGCCGCCTTTGTAATCCGCTTGCGAACCACCTAAGTGGTTGGAAACGGAACGGAACCTCATGGCCGGACGGCGCTCTTCCCTCGGTTTCCTCGGAATGTTCGGCCGGTCGGGCGACTTGAGGCAGCTCGACGCCGCGTTGCGTGGCGCCGACCTTCACCCCGCCCTTGTGCCGGAAGGGGTAAAACTCACCATCGTCAATCTGATGAAGGATCACTGGCCCGACGAGCCGCCCAGCCCGGTCTATGCGGAAGTGGCGCGGCTGTTCAGCTATTGCATCGCCGGACCGGAAGCTTTTGAGCGATCCAATGGCGTTCAAAGCAGGCTGGATGCCGAGCGCCGGATCGAGGCGGCCCTTGAAACCGGAGACAGCCTCGACGCGCAAATCGTGCTGATGACGCTGCACGCAAAGCTGATCAATGCCGAGGTCGTCGAGCGCTACGGCCTGAGCGCCGAATAACCGTTCCGGCGAGCGTTCTTTACCCGCCCATGCTGCCGCGCGGCAGCTTGATCATCTCGCCAAAGCGGGCGCGCAGTTTGTCGTCGATCGGTTTCGGCACATGGCGCGGAAAACGCTCGGCAAGCACCCGCTTCTTCTCGATGATGGCCCGCTGCAAGATGTCGGGCCGGCCCTTTTCGTTCCATTCCTTGGGCGAAAAGCGGTCGCCGACGGCCGGATAAAAATACTCCGTCTGCATCAGCCGCAGCGTCTGCTCGTTGCCGAGATAGTGGCCCGGACCCTTCAGGCAGACATCGGCGATGGTGTCGATCGACAGCGCCTCGTCCGTCACTTCGATGCCGCGCACGCAGCGCAGGCAGTGGCCGATCATGTCATTGTCGATGATCAGGCTTTCCAGGCAGAAGCCGAGCAGCGAGGCGTGCATGCCGGCCGATTCATAGACCAGGTTGAGCCCGGCAAGGCCGGCCATGACATCGGTGATGCCCTTCTCGTAGCCGGACTGGATGTCGGGCAGTTTGGAAGCAGTCATGCCCGCGGCCGAGCCGCCCGGCAAATCGTAGAATTGCGCCATCTGCGCGCAGGCCGCGGTCAGCACCGCCTGCTCGGCCGAACCGCCGGACATGGCGCCGGTGCGCAGATCCGACACGAACGGCCATGTGCCGAAGATCGCCGGATGGCCCGGCTTGATGGCGTTCACATAGACGAGACCGGCCAGCACTTCGGCCACAGCCTGCACCACGGCCCCGGCGATAGCCGCCGGCGCCGTGGCGCCTGCCTGGCCGGCCGAAAGTAGGAGAATCGGGATGCCGCCCTCGACGCAGGCCTCGAGCACGCCGCAGGCGTCCTCGGCGAACTTCATCGGCGGCACGACGAAGCAATTGGAATTCGACACGAACGGCCGGGCGCGAAAATTCTCTTCGCCGCCGGCAATGGCATAGAGCATTTCGAGCGCCGGCTGCACGTTCTCGCGCACGGTGAACGAGGTGCCGACATGTTTGGACGTGCCCATCACGCACGCATAGAGCGTGTTGAAGTCCATTTCGAGCGGGTCGGGAATGTCGCGCGGCACCATCGGCCGCTGGAAGAAATGGATGTTGTCGAGTCCCTCGACGATGCGGGCGGCGTCATAGATGTCCTGCAGCAGCGATTCACGATATTCGCGCTTTTCGACATCGACCAGATGCACGGCGGCGCCCGCAGTCCCGTAGTGCACGCGCTTGCCCTTGATCAGCATGTCGTGCTTGGGGTCCTGGCCGTGCAGGGTGAAATGCCGTGCCGCTCGTCTGATCGTGTCGAGCACCAACGCGCGCGGAAAGCGGATGCGACCGTCGTCGCCATAGGTGGCGCCGGCCTCGGTCAGGGCCTCGATGCAGGAGGGTATGGCGTTGGCGAAGCCGACCGTTTCCAGCAGCGTCAGCACCGCCTCGTGGATGCGTTCCTGGTCATTGTGGGTCAGCGGTCCGTAGCTGCCGCCTTCGAGGCCGGCACGCACTGGCTTGATGTCGTCGGCCAACGGCGCTGCCCGCATAGCGCGACGCGCTTCGCGCCCGCCGGAGCGGCGCGAACGTGAATCCGCCGCCGCTTCCTGCTTTTCAATAACTGACATGGAGACACTCCACCTTTCTGAGAAGCAGAGCGCGGCGGTTGGTCCACCATCGGCTGCTTCTTCCCCTTTGTGCTCCGACTATGCCGCCGGCATTGGCACAGCCTATGGGCCAGACAGTGTGGCTGCATATGCCAGAACACTAAAGGACCGGAGCCACGCCCGCGCGGCTCCGGTCCCAAAGGGGCGGGATGGATCAGGCTGCCGCGGGCCTGCGTCCTGCGGCGGTGGCCAGTTCGCGAATGCCTGGCTCGATGTGCTGGAGTGCGATCGACGAGATGCCCAACCGCATGAAACGCGAAGGCTTTTCAGTGCGATCGAAGAAACGGTCGCCCGGCTCGATAATGACGCTGCGCGAGGCCGCTGCCTCGGCCAGCCCGCGAGAATCGGTGCCGCGCGGTCCTTCGAGCCACAGCGACGTGCCGCCGGCCGAATCGGTCGAGCGCCATTCCGGCAGGAAGGCGGAAATCGCATGGACCAGCCGCTTGCGCCGCTCGTCGAAGGCCGACGACAGCCGCCGCACCAGCGCCTCGTGGTGGCCGAGCGACAGGAACAGCGCTACGGCGCGCTGGTTGTTGGCCGGCGGATGGCGCAGCATGAAGCGGCGCAGCGCCCTGAGCTCCGCGATCAGTCCGGCGGACGCGACGATGTAGCCCAGCCGCAGGCCCGGAGCCAGCGTCTTCGACATCGAGCCGACATAGACGACACGGCCGGAGCGGTCGAGGCTCTTCAATGCCTGCTGCGGTGCCTCGTCGAGAAGCTGGCTGTCATAGCCGTCCTCGATGATGATCTGGTTGTGGCGGTTGGCCTGCGCCAGAAGGTCCTGCCGCCGTTCCGCCGACAGCGGCACCATGGTCGGGCAATGATGGCTGGGTGTAACGAAGACGAAGCCGGAATCATTGGGAATAGAAGCGGTTACGATGCCGGACTGGTCGACCGGAACCGGCTGGATCTCGGCGCCGGCGAGACGGAAGATCGAGCGTGCGTCGGGGTAGCCGGGGTCCTCCATCGCCACCTTGGAGCCCTTGGACATCAGCAGAGTCGCCAGCATGTAGAGCGCGTTCTGGGCGCCCAGCGTGACGATGATTTCGTCGGGATTGGCGAAGATGCCGCGCCGGGGCAGGAGCCGCGCCTGGATCTGCTCGATCAGCAGCGGATCGTCGCGGTCGACCATGTCGGACGCCCAGTTGCGGATCTCGAGCACAGCCAGCGCCATGCGGTTGCACTCGCGCCATTCGGCGGTAGGGAACAGCGCCGGGTCGAACTGGCCGTAGACGAAGGGGTAGGACGACTTGATCCAGTTCTCGTGCTTGGCCGGCGGCGGCATATCGCTGGCGGCGATCTTGCGGCGTGCCTTCCAGTCGATTTCGTTGGCCTGGTCGGGCGCCTTCTGGTGCGGCTTGGCCGGCGTTGCCAGCACATCGGGATTGACGAAATGGCCACGCCGCTCGCGCGCCACCAGGAAGCCCTGGTCGACGAGCTGCTGGAACGCCAGCACCACGGTTCCGCGCGCCACGCCAAGTTTTTCGGCCAGGATCCGGCAGGAAGGAAGCGGCATCGAAGCGGCGATCTGGCGGTCGAGAATGGCGGCCACGATGGCCTGGCGGATCTGCGCCTGCAAGGTCTGGCCGGATTCAGCCGAAATCCGGAACAGGCCGGACCATATCGCCGTGTCGTTTCGCTGTGGCATGGGAGATTTCCTCGATGGCCAGCCTTTTTCGCTTGGCTGGACCAGCCGAACGTAGCCGTGGCACAAGGGGTTGCGCCAATCAATTTTTCTGATCGTTGGGATTTATGCCAGTGATCCTTCACGCCATTTTGATGCTGCAACGCGGTATGGTCGCGTGACTTCATGCGTCATCGCTGCGCATTGAAACGAGTGTCATTCGGCTCAATACATTGTCGCGACGACACGCGCCGGAAACATCCGGTCCGTAATGATGACTCGAGGTCTCGGAGTTTGGCAGTGGATCAACCGTCGTTTCAAAAACAGCTCGCCGCGTTGCGCGATCATCGCGCCGCCGCACCCGCCAGCATGCGTCAGGCCTTCGCCGCCGATCCCAAGCGGTTCGTGACATTCTCGGCCACGGACGGCGACCTTCTGCTCGACTGGTCGAAATGCGCCGTCGACGCGACCACCATGGATCTGCTGGAGGAGCTCGCCAGGGCGGCCGATCTCGAAGGCCGCCGCGCCGCAATGTTCGCCGGCAAGAAGATCAACCTCACCGAGGACCGTGCCGTGCTGCACACGGCGCTGCGCAACCTGACCGGCAAGGGCGTCACCGTCGATGGCCAGGACGTCAAGGCGGATGTCATCGCCGTGCTCGACGCCATGGGTGCCTTTGCCGACGCCGTACGTTCGGGCAAGGCGGCTGGCGCCACCGGCAAGAAGATCACCGACATCGTCAACATCGGCATCGGCGGCTCGGATCTCGGCCCGGCGATGGCGACGCTGGCGCTGGCGCCCTATCATGACGGGCCGCGCGCGCATTACGTCTCCAACATCGACGGCGCCCATATCCACGACACGCTGAAGGGCCTCTCCGCCGAAACCACGCTTTTCATCATCGCTTCCAAGACCTTCACCACCGTCGAGACGATGACCAATGCGCAGACGGCGCGCGACTGGGTGCAGAAGGCGCTCGGCAAGGAAGCGGTCGGCAAGCATTTCGCCGCCGTCTCGACCGCGCTCGACCTGGTGGCCAAGTTCGGCATCGCGCCCGATCGCGTCTTCGGCTTCTGGGATTGGGTCGGTGGCCGCTATTCGCTCTGGGGCGCGATCGGCCTGCCGGTGATGATCGCCGTCGGCCCGAGGAATTTTCGCGCCTTCCTCGATGGCGCGCACGAGATGGACGAGCATTTCCGCACCGCGCCCGTGCAGGAGAACCTGCCGGCGCTGTTGGGGCTGGTCGGCTGGTGGCATCGCGTGATCTGCGGCTACCCGGCGCGCGCCGTCATCCCTTACGACCAGCGCCTGTCCAGGCTGCCTGCCTATCTGCAGCAGCTCGACATGGAATCGAACGGCAAGAGCGTCACCCTCGAAGGCACTCCGGTGACGACGCCGACCGGGCCGCTGGTCTGGGGCGAACCCGGCACCAATGGCCAGCATGCTTTCTTCCAGTTGCTGCACCAGGGCACCGATTTCATCCCGGTCGAGTTCCTCGCCGCGGCCGTCGGCCACGAGCCCGATCTCAAGCATCAGCATGATCTGCTGCTCGCCAACTGCCTGGCGCAGTCGGAAGCGCTGATGAAGGGCCGCACGCTGGATGAGGCTCGCGCCCAGATGCTGGCCAAGGGCATGAAGCCGGCCGAGGTCGACAAAATAGCTCCGCACCGCGTCTTCTCCGGCAACCGGCCCTCGCTGACCATCCTCTACCGCAAACTCGACCCGCGCACCTTCGGCCGGCTGATCGCGCTCTACGAGCACCGCGTCTTCGTCGAGGGCACGCTGTACGACATCAACTCCTTCGACCAGTGGGGCGTCGAGCTCGGAAAGGAACTGGCCACCGGCCTTTTGCCTGTCGTGGAAGGCAAGGAAAGTGCCGCCAAGCGGGACGCATCGACCGCTGGCCTTGTGGGATTCATCCACCATTTGCGTGGCTCGGAGTGAAAAGTTTGGCAGACATCAAGGGAATATTGTTCGACAAGGACGGCACGCTTGTCGACTTCAACGCCACATGGCTCGGCGTTGCCGACTTCATGGCTATGGATGCGTCGGAGGGCGATCGCTGGAAAGCCGACAGGCTGCTGGCCGCTGCCGGCTTCGATTTCGCCAACAAGCGCTTCAAGCCGGACTCGATCTTTGCGTCCGGCACCAATCTCGACGTCGTCGAATTGTGGTTTCCGCGGCTGTCCAACGAGGACCAGATGCTTGCGGTTGCCCGCTTCAACGAGATCACCTCGGTGCAGGGCTCGGCTATGGCCGTGGCGCTGCCGGGCATCGTCGACACGCTGACGGCACTGCACAGGAAATCCTACCGGCTTGGCGTCGCCACCAACGATTCGACCAGCGGCGCGGAAAAGACGCTGGTCACGCTCGGCGTCGCCCAACTGTTCGACGCGGCCTATGGCTACGACGCGGTCGCCAATCCGAAGCCGGCGCCCGACACGATCCTGGCCTTCAGCGATCTCACCGGCCTCAGGCCGGCGGAGATCGCCATGGTCGGAGACAACCGCCACGATCTCGAAATGGCGCGTGCCGGCGGTTGCGGGCTCGCGGTCGGCGTGCTCTCCGGCACCGGCACCCGCGAATCGCTGGCCGGCATTGCCGACGTTGTTCTGGATTCCGTTGCCGATCTGCCGGATTTCCTGGCTGCACGGATGAAGGAGACGGCTTGATCGGGGAGGGGTGGAAAGGTTCTTTGTCATCGATGCCGAGACGGGGACGGCGGCCGACGGGCATCTAACAGATGCAACATCGGCAAAGGTTCGCCCTGATCATGTCCATCCTAGGCCTTCTTTCTACGGTTGTAGATACGAATTTCGTCTGTAAAGAACGTCGGCTTGGAGGAAGAAATAATGGAGCGCGATTCCAACCATTCTACTAATTCGCGATTTTCAGGCGTTGTCGGTATCGTCGGTTGCTTCCAACCTGGCTCAATCTCCGAAAATGGCTTAGGCAATTGGTTGAGCGTTGCCCATATCTCTTCGTCCGACAACGCCTTTTGGCATTTGTTAAAAAGCGAAATCTGAGTCGCAATTGGCTTGGAATGTCTAATCAGAGCTTGAGCCACCTCAGCACTCAAGTCACCCAAGTCTGCACCGGCACGGTGGAATATCTGTCCGATAGCCGGCGCTCGATTTGGCAAACTAGCCAGTGAGGTCAAATCCATATCGGCGATGATCTGCAGCTTTCTATCGTCACTGATATTTGCAATCAGAAGCTTTTGACGGAAATCGTCGTCAAACGCAAATTTCCCCTTGTCAGCAAGGTAGCGATCAATGTTGTTCGCGATATAAAGGACTTGTAGGTCCTCATTTTCTTTCAAAAACCCAAAGCTGGCGTCCGAAAACGTTATCTTCCCTTCCTCAATCAATATTTGTAATTTGTCCAAGCTGAGCCCGCTAGGGAACTGTTTGAATTGCCTTGGAAGGGCCCGGATATAGGTCCTGTAGGCATTATCCCCAAAATCACCATTATTCAGAAGGAATTGGTGCAATGGCAGGGCAGAATCCTGATTTGCCACAGCGGCTGAAGAAAGGATGGCTAGGGATTCTTCGTGATCCAAATACGCTGTGAGCGTCATCGGATCAAAGTTCTCGCTGGCCAAATATGCCAAGCAATTCTCCCACGAAGCTTCGATCTTTCGGTGGCGAAACATCACCGCATGCAGGCGTACAGGAACCTGATCGAGCGAGTGCAGCTTCGCGGATTGCTTCGCGATGAACTGTTCAAGATATTTGCTTTCAATTTCATCATGGTTGATCACCTCAATGATCGCCAAAACGTCCTCTTCGGTATTGGTGCTGGATTGAAGAAGAATGTTCTTGAGATAAAGATCGAAGTCCCTTTCGATCTTGTTGACGAGGTCCGGGTTTTCAGTTCTCAAGAGAGTTGTATAGTGCTTGGCTCTCAGGTCCCGTATAGTGGTCAAACCATACACGTCTCGAAACACGAATTCCAAGTTCTCAATTGAAAGTTCGTATAAGCCTTCGTCGGCTACCAGCCGGGCTACTGCTGGATAGTCCCCCAGACTCCTCATGTCTTTCAGCTCAAATTGAAGCAGCGCCAATCGACTGGGTTGAAAGTCGATCCCCAGCGCCAAAATTTGAGACAGGTTGGTGGCAACATACCCAGATATTCCAGAAGCCTTCTGATCCAGCGACGAAATATCCTTCTCCGGCAGATGCGCCATTATCCGTGCAATATGGCTTGCGCTGTCAGGAGACGAAATCGCGGCTGACACGAATCCTGGCCACCTGCTGGTCAGAGCGGATGTCAGTTCGGTGACCCGCTTTCCTCTTTCATAATAGATCGAGAAGAATGTATCACACTTGGAAAAATTTGAAGAAATGTAGGCGATCAGCTGCTCTATCCGTGGGCCATATGCGTGTGGATCGCTGAACATGCAGTCAACCAGGGTTTTGTTGAGCGCGAAAGGCTGACGGAAATCGTCCTCGCGCATAGCAGCGATAACTTCGTTGGGATTATCGATCTGAAAATCTGGTGCCGGATTGTTGAAGCTTCGTATCTGAATCAAATACTTGTTGTCATTCGGGGATAGGCGCCCAGAATGAAATAAAGACGTATATTGATAATAGCTGTCGTCAAGAAACCCCTCAAAAACCAGAAACTTCACCAGCTCTCGGTTTTCGCCAAAGGCCTCAAACAGCTCTTGCGTGCCTTTCGCGTCGCTCCGAATGATCTCGTTGAATTTTGTCGTACGCAGCGCCGAAATTGTCCCCCGAAGATCTCGAACGGCTAGTGCAGCGGCGTCCTTGGATTCACCGGATTTGTGAAAGATTTCTGTTTTTCGTTCCTGGTAAGTTTTTTCAGAGTTTACCTCTTTTTGTAAATCACTGATATTGACCCTCTGCACATGACCCTGCAGCGAACGAAACACTATCTCCGGCGCCTCAATTAGTTCGTCGAATTGTTGATGATTGCCAATAATATGCATTGCGTCGATACGCACGCCTTTGAATTCGATCATGGTGTAGCCTGGTGGAGCTCTGTCAAGCAAAGTCATTGCATAAATCTTGCGTAGCTCTTCCAAATGAGCTGGCAATTGCTTTTCGGCGTCACTAATATTTCGTTCTAGCTCGTATATCTTAGCTTTATAGGTGGCCTCAGCATTTGCGACATAATCGTCATGTCGGCGCAGTATTTCTGCGAGTTTTCCTTTTTCGCGGTGTAGCTCTTCAAAGTCGCTTGGGAGCACATTTTTGTAGATCAGGATAGAGAGCAGCTTGTTTGCGTCAAGAATATTCTCGCCATCCGTCTCCAGATTTGCCAAATATACCGCGTATTCGTTGAAGATATTTTGGATCAGTCGCAGATCATTAAGGTAGCGCGATACCTCACGCAGAAACTGACGATCAAGCCGCTTGTCCAGGGACAAACGCTCCCCTTGTTCGATAACTTTATCGATCGAGTTGGAACTATTTATGATCGGTATGACCGGAACGATAAATTCGAAGAATTTGGTCCGATCCGTGTTCACGAACATATTGTCTCGAAGGGCATAAAGGAAACGTATTTGCCTTTTCACCCCTGCATTGGCATTTATGAGGCTGTTTATCTCGCGTAAGGTTACAAAGATGTCGGGATTGTTAAATCTGTCTAAGTCCTCGATGACGACCAGGTCATATTTGGTCGATTGGAAGAAATAGACAATTTCATCCAGGTGCCGGTTCAAAATCGACTCTTCTGCTGCGGTCTCCGGAGTGATCTCGATATCTCTTAGAGATATACTCTTCAGAGATACGCCGAAGCTCTTGACATATATGTAGTGCAATAATTGCCACAGAAAAAAGAGCCCTATCGCAAAGGTCAATAAGTTGAACCAGTTAGTAAGGTCCCGAGGTTTGAAAAAAGCCCCACTCGAAATTTCAGTGCTGTTTTGCAGCAAGCGCCAACAGGCGATCAGGCCGGCGACAATGAACAAGGAAATGAACCGAGACGACCATCGCGGCGACTGAATTCTTTTAAATCGTGATAGTGGTAGGCTATTGGCATCTGCGCCGTAGAGCATCTGTTGCAGGATGCTTCGCTCAATTTCCTGCTTGCTAACGGTGCCTCTCTGGGAATGCCTAGCCTCAGTTGTTGCGACCGATCCGTCGGCTTCAGGCAAGAAGGCTGCAAGCGATATTTGTAGGACTGGCCTTTCGTATCTGGTCAGGAATGTTTTTATGATGCTGCTTTTTCCTGAGCCGTATGGTCCGGTCAGCGCAATGTTCGATACATTCGGATTGTTGGTTGCATAGGTTAGAGCATCCGAATAGATGCCGGACTTATCTGCCTTGTCGGTTGGTGCAAGATCGACGTATCTTGGAGGTGGGGCGGCTGCGTGATGGCCGGTTAAACGAAGCCGTAGCTTTGAAAAAAAAGTCAAATTGGCTCACCGCACTCCAAGATTTAGATGTTCATACTTTGTACCAAATTCGTTGACGGCTTCAAACATGAAATCGGCTGTTGCGCACAGAATCCCGGAATGCGCAATGTTGTACTCTCCATACTGGCTCCCGCCGCAATACAATAGAATCACTGACCTCTGCCTGGACCGCTTCGCCGGCGATGCTTGAGCCCAAAAACGCCCTTCTTTTACGACCCGTCGAATGACGGCTTATAGGATAGGTCTTTAGGCAGTCGAATGTTTGCACGGAGGCGTAAAGCAGTCGTTCATCCTCAACGTAAGTCAGCATCCAGTCGATCCCCGGCCATTCCAGCCATCGGCCTTTACCCGTCGCCCTACCGCTGTTCCACCTCGAACGAAAACACCCCGCTCGGCTTGCCTGCAGCGCCCTTCGCGTCCCCGAAATCCGGGACCTGATATTCGGCGAGCAACCGCAACCGAGACAGCGGCAGGTCGTTGCGACGGGGATCTCCGACCAGCACGTCGATGCCGGCTGCCAGGCAGCGGTCGAGGAACGGGATGACGCGTAGAGCGACCTCGCGGCCGTAGAACACGTCGCCTGCGAGCACAAGGTCGACCGGCGGCGGGGGACCCATCGTGATATCGTCTGCGATCGCGGTGATGGCAACGCCGTTGGCTGCGGCGTTAAGGCCGATCGCTGCAACGCCGTTGCGGTCGATTTCGGCGGCGATGACGTCGCGCGCGCCAGCCATGGCGGCGGCAATGCCGACAAGGCCGGAACCGGCGCCCAGGTCGAGCACGCGGCGTCCCGCCACGGTCATCGGATGGTCAAGGACATAGCGCGCGAGCACGGTGCCGCCGGCCCATGGATAGGCCCAGTAGGGCGGTTGTGGCTCTGGCGCGTCTTCCGCATCGTCTTCGGACTCGACCAGCCGCCTCAATCCGCTGCCTGGGTGAGCCGCATAGAACTGAATTTCTGGAAGCGCAGGCACGCGGACAAGGCGCATGCTCGCCTTGATGAACGTCGCCGGGTCGAGGCGCGCGCACCGATCCGGGGCATCGTTGTCGGCAAGATCGTCGTCCACTATTCGCGCAGCGCTCGCCGCAGGATCTTGCCGACCGGCGTCTTCGGCAATTCGGTGCGGAATTCGATGTATCTGGGCCGCTTGTAGCCGGTCAGGTTCTCGCGGCAGAAGGCGGTGAGCGTCTCTGCGGTGAGTGCCGGATCCTTCTTGACCACGAACAGTTTCGGCACCTCGCCCGAATGCTCGTCCGGCACGCCGATCGCCGCCACTTCGAGCACGCCCGGGTGCATCGCCACGACTTCCTCGAGTTCGTTGGGATAGACGTTGAAGCCCGAGACCAGGATCATGTCCTTCTTGCGGTCGACGATCTTGGTGTAGCCGCGTTCGTCCATGAAGCCCATGTCGCCGGATTTGAAGTAGCCGTCCTTGGTCATCACCTTGGCGGTCTCATCCGGCCGGTTCCAGTAGCCCGCCATCACCTGCGGCCCCCGGATGCAGACTTCGCCGACCTCGCCGAGCGGCAAATTGTTGCCGTCGTCGTCGCGGATGGCGATCTCGGTCGAGGGCAGCGGCAAGCCGATGGTGCCGGTGAAGTCGCCGGCGGTGAACTTGTTGGCGGTGGCCACCGGCGAGGTTTCCGAGAGGCCGTAGCCTTCGGTGACCGAACAGCCGGTCAGCGCCTTCCAGCGTTCGGCGACGCCCTTCTGCACCGCCATGCCGCCGCCCAGCGTCAGCACCAGCGGCTTGAAGTCGAGCTTGCGGAAATCCTCATTGTTGAGCAGTGCGTTGAACAGCGTGTTGAGGCCGGGAAAGATGTGCACCGGATATTTCTGCAGTTCCTTGACGAAGCCGGGAATGTCGCGCGGGTTGGGAATGAGTACATTGCGGGCGCCTTGTTGCATGCCCATCAGCGCGTTCACCGTCAGCGCGAAGATATGATAGAGCGGCAGCGCGCAGATGAAGTTGGGATGCGCCGGTTTCGGCTTGATCGTGTAGGCGTCCTCCATCCACTGCGCGTTCTGCGCGACATTGGCGAGCACGTTTCTGTGCAGCAGCGTGGCACCTTTCGACACGCCCGTGGTGCCGCCCGTATATTGCAGGAAGGCGACATCGTCTGCTGCCACATTGGCCGGCTTGAAGCCCATGCCGGCGCCGGCCTTCATTGCGGCATTGAACTTGACATGGCCGGGCAGCGACCATGCCGGCACCATCTTCTTCACGCGGCGCACGACGAAATTGACGATCGTGCCCTTAAGGCCGCCGAGCATGTCGCCCATCGTGGCGACCACCACATGCTTGACCGCGGTCCTGGCGATCACCGCCTGCAAGGTGTTGGCAAAGTTCTCCAGGATGACGATGGCTTGCGCACCGGAATCCTTCAACTGATGTTCGAGCTCGCGCGGCGTGTAGAGCGGATTGATGTTCACCACGACATAACCGGCGCGCAAGACCGCCATCATCGCCACCGGATATTGCAGCACGTTCGGCATCATCAGCGCGACACGCGCGCCTCTCTGCAGGCCCTTCGACTGCAGGAAGGCGCCGAAGGCGGCCGATAGCCGCTCCACATCGGTGTAGCTGATAGACTTGTCCATGCAGGTGAAGGCCGGCTGCGCGGAAAATTGCTTGCAGGCGCCAACCAGGAAATCGCCGATCGAGCTGTAGGGCAGGGGACCGATTTCCGCCGGTACGTTTTTCGGATAGCTCTTGAGCCACGGCTTTTCCGGCAGTCCCGCGGCCAGCGCCGTCAGTGCTTTCGGCAATCGCTTGGCGGTGGCCTCGGTTGGCTTTGCTGGCGGCGGGGTCTTCCCCGCCAATGCTTTCGACACTGGCTTGGCAACGGGCTTTGCCACAGGCGTCGTTTTTCCGGCAGCGCTCTTGGCTTGGGCTTTGGCCGCCGGCTTTGTGCTTGCCTTTGTCGGGACGGTGGCTGCCTTCGGCTTGGCCGCGGCGGCTTTGGCAGCTGGCGCTTTCGGCTTGGCCGCACCGGCTGCCTTTGGAGCCGCCTTGGCTCCGGCTTTCCCCGGTGCCGTCGTCCTTGATGCTTTTGCCACCCGTTCCTCCCTGGACAATTCTTCTTCGCCAGCGCCGCGCTCGCCCCTGAATTGACAGAGACGTCCTCCGCTGCCGCCGTTATGTCACTATGTATTGCCTCCATCGGCGACCGTGCAAGTCTTGCCCTTGCGGCAAGGCGGCGAAAGATTTGCCGCCGAAAATCTTTCCTGCCACCAACACTCCCGCCCTGTGTCCTGGCGCAGCCTCGGCTGCTCGCAAGCGAGCGCAGCATCGATATCGCCGGATCGGCGATCAATAAAAAAATGCAGTCGTTAATAATCTCGTGAATGGAAAAAACTGCTAATTTTTTCTGCCATTTAGCAAAATCGCGGATTTTTTTCCTGCTTCCCGCGGGGTAAGCAAACGGGGTGTTCCAAAGCCGGAAAAACGGTGCTTATATGCGCGCTTCGCGAGCCTGATAGAGGGGCTTGGAAGAACATCAGGGAGTGCTCAATGAAGAAGAAACTGACTTTTGCAGCCGCGTTGCTGGCTGCAAGCGTCCTGGGCGGCGTGGCCAATGCGAAAACGCTCGTTTATTGCTCGGAAGCGTCGCCGGCCAACTTCGATCCGGGTACGACGACGGGCGGCAACGATTTCGACGCTTCGTCGCGAACCGTCTATTCACGCCTGGTCGAGTTCAAGCATGGCGGCACCGAGGTCGAACCCGGCCTCGCCGACAAGTGGGAAGTCTCGGACGATGGCCTGGTCTATACGTTCCACCTGCATCCCGGCGTGAAGTTCCAGGCCACCGATTATTTCAAGCCGACCCGTGACCTCAACGCCGACGACGTCGTCTTCTCCTTCGACCGCCAGTTCAACAAGGCGAATCCCTGGAACGGCGACAAATACCTGCCGAACCTGACCTGGGATTATTATACCGGCATGGATATGCCGAAATACGTCGCCAAGTGGGAAAAGGTCGACGACCTGACCGTCAAGCTGACCCTGACCGAGCCGAACGCGCCGATGCTTGCCAACCTCGGCATGGACTTCGCCTCGATCGTGTCGAAGGAATATGCCGAGCAGCTGGAGAAGTCCGGCAAGATGGCCGATTTCTCGACCAAGCCGATCGGCACCGGCCCGTTCCAGTTCGTCGACTATCAGCTGGATTCGGTTATCCGTTACGCGGCTCATCCGGATTATTTCAAGGGCAAGGAGAAGATCGACGATCTCGTCTTCGCCATCACCCCTGACGCGACCGCCCGCATCCAGAAGGTGCTCGCTGGCGAATGCGACATCGCGCCCTATCCGAATCCGGCCGACATCGGCACGATCAAGGCCAACCAGGACGTGACCCTGATGGACCAGGCCGGCCTGAATATCGGCTACATGAGCTACAACACCACCATCCCGCCGCTCGACAAGCCTGAGGTGCGCCATGCGCTCAACCAGGCCATCGACCGGGAAGCGCTGATCAAGTCGCTGTTCCAGGACGCCGGCGCCACGCCCGCCGAAAACCTGATCCCGCCGACCATGTGGTCGTGGGACAAGGATGTGAAGGCCGACGCCTATGATCCGGATGCGGCCAAGAAAGTGCTGGCCGCGGCCGGGCTCACGGAAATCCAGCTTTGGGCTTCCGATCGCGTTCGTCCTTACAACCCGAACTTCCAGCGTGCCGCCGAACTGATCCAGGCCGACTGGGCCAAGGTCGGCGTCAAGGCCGAGATCGTCAACTACGAGTGGACCAAGTATCGCTCGGAGGGCAAGAAGAAGGACCGTCCCGGCGCCTTCCAGATTGGCTGGACCGGTGACAATGGCGATCCGGACAACTTCTTTGCCACCCTGTTCGCCTGCTCCGCCATCGGCGTCTCGAACTACTCGAGCTGGTGCGACAAGGACTTCGAGGACCTGATCCAGAAGGCCAAGAAGACCAGCGACCAGGCCGAGCGCACCAAGCTCTATGAGCAGGCGCAGGTCGTCTTCCAGAAGCAGGCTCCGGCCTTCCTGCTGGCACACAGCCAAGTCTACGCGGTCGTGCGCAAGAATGTCAGCGGTTTCATGATGGACCCGCTCGGCATCCATCGCTTCGACGGCGTCGACAAGGCCGAATAGAACTGTTAGGCGGGCGGCGCGCAATCAAGCGCCGCCCCCTTTTCAAGATGCTCCGATATCTCCTCAATAAAATCGTCTTGGTGCTGCCGACGCTGATCGGCATCACCATCTGTGCCTTCGCTTTCGTCAGGCTGCTGCCCGGCGATCCCATTCTTGCCATGGCCGGCGAGCATGGCGTGTCGCCCGAGCGCTACGCGGAACTGAAGGAACAGTTCGGCTACAATTTGCCGATCTGGCAGCAATACGCGCATTATGTCCGCGATGCCGCGACCGGTAATTTCGGCGTATCGATCTCGTCCAAGCGCCCGGTCATCGAAGATTTCATGACGCTCTTTCCGGCAACGATCGAACTCTCCACCTTCGCCATGATCTTCGCCATGGTGCTGGGCATTCCCGCCGGCATTTTCGCCGCCGTCAAGCGCGGCTCGTGGTTCGATCAGGGGCTGATGGGCACGGCGCTCGTCGGCTATTCCATGCCGATCTTCTGGTGGGGCCTGTTGCTCATCATCTTCTTCTCCGGCTATCTCGGCTGGACCCCGGTTTCCGGCCGCATCGGCCTGCAGTTCTTCTTCAAGCCGGTCACCGGCTTCATGACCATCGACAGCCTGCTCTACGGCAAATGGGATGCTTTCCGCTCGGCGCTCAGCCACCTGGTCCTGCCGGCGATCGTGCTCGGCACTATCCCGCTGGCGGTGATTGCCCGCCAGACACGCTCGGCCATGCTGGAAGTGCTGAGCGAGGACTATGTGCGCACCGCGCGCGCCAAGGGCCTTTCGTCGGCGCGCGTCATTGGCGTGCATGCCTTGCGCAATGCGCTCATTCCGGTGGTCACCACCATCGGCCTGCAGGTCGGCGTGCTGATGGCCGGCGCCATCCTCACAGAAACCATCTTCGCCTGGCCGGGCATCGGCAAGTGGATGGTCGATTCCATCTTCAAGCGCGACTATGTCGTCGTGCAGTCAGGTCTACTTTTGATCGCCCTCATCGTCATGGCCGTGAACCTCATCGTCGACGTGCTCTACGCCGTCATCAACCCGCGCATACGGGCGTCGTGATGAGCCAGTCGACCGAAATCGCCCCGATGGCCGCCGGCAACCCGGACCGCCTGACCGGCTTCAGGACCTTCTGGCACTATTTCTCGGTGAACCGCGGCGCCGTCATCGGCCTGTTCGTCTTCATCCTGCTGGTGCTGGCAGCGCTGTTTGCGCCGCTGCTGGCGCCCTATGCGCCCGACATCCAGGACAAGACCGCTTTCCTGCGGCCGCCCGCCTGGGAAGCCGGCGGCTCGACGCAATATCTTCTGGGCACCGACGCGGTCGGGCGCGATATGCTTTCGCGCCTGCTCTATGGCGCGCGCTTTTCGCTGCTCATCGGCGCGGTCGTGGTCACGTTGGCTCTCACCGGCGGCATTACGCTCGGCTTGTTGGCCGGCTATTTCCGCGGCTGGGTCGATGTGGCGATCATGCGCGTGATGGACCTTATCCTGGCGTTCCCGTCGCTGCTCCTGGCGCTCGTTCTGGTCACCATCCTTGGCCCCGGCCTGTTCAACGCGATGCTGGCCATCGCGCTTGTCCTGCAGCCGCATTTCGCGCGGCTGGTGCGCGCTGCCGTGATGGCGGAGAAGAGCCGCGAATATGTTGTGGCGGCGAAGGTCGCCGGCGCCGGCCACATCAGGCTGATGCTTCGCACCATCCTGCCGAATTGCCTGGGACCGTTGATCGTCCAGGGCACGCTGTCGTTCTCCAACGCCATCCTCGAGGCAGCCGCGCTCGGCTTCCTCGGCCTCGGCGCCCAGCCGCCGACGCCCGAATGGGGAACGATGCTCGCTTCGGCGCGCGAATTCATCCTGCGCGCCTGGTGGGTGGTGACCTTCCCCGGTCTTGCCATCCTCATTACCGTGCTTGCCATCAATCTGATCGGCGATGGTCTGCGCGACGCGCTCGATCCGAAACTGAGGAGGTCGTGATGGCGCTGCTCGATATCCAGAACCTCGTCGTCGAGTTCCAGACCGCTTCCGGTTCTTTCCGCGCCGTTGACGGTGTGTCGCTCCATGTCGACGAGCGCGAAGTGCTGGCGATCGTGGGCGAATCCGGTTCCGGCAAATCGGTGTCGATGCTGGCGGTCATGGGCCTTTTGCCATGGACAGCCACGGTCACCGCCGACCGCATGAGCTTCAATGGCCGCGATCTTCTGAAGTTGAGCCCTGCCGAGCGGCGCAAGATCGTCGGCAAGGACATGTCGATGATCTTCCAGGAACCGATGGCCAGCCTCAATCCCTGCTTCACTGTAGGCTTCCAGATCGAAGAAGTGCTGCGCTTCCATATGGGCATGGACCGAGCCCCGCGTCGGGAGCGCGCCATCGAACTCCTGACGCAGGTCGGCATCGCCGACCCGGAAGAACGGCTGAGCTCGTTTCCGCATCAGATGTCCGGCGGCCAGTGCCAGCGCGTCATGATTGCCATCGCCATCGCCTGCAATCCGAAACTGCTGATCGCCGACGAGCCGACGACCGCGCTCGACGTCACCATCCAGAAGCAGATCCTCGATCTGCTGGTCTCGCTGCAGGCCAAATACGGCATGGGTCTGATCATGATCACCCACAATATGGGCGTGGTGGCCGAGACCGCCGACCGCGTCATCGTTCAGTACAAGGGCCGCAAGATGGAAGAGGCCGACGTGCTGTCGCTGTTCGAATCGCCAAAGAGCAATTACACGCGAGCGCTTTTGTCGGCACTGCCGGAGAATGCCGTCGGCGACCGGCTGCCGACCGTGTCCGACATGCTGTTCGAGCCGGCGCCCTCGGGAGCCGCCGCATGAGCATCAAGGTCGTCGAAGGCAAGAATATCGTGCGCGACTATCATGTCGGAGGCGGGCTGTTTCGCGCACAGCGCACCGTGCACGCAGTCAAGGGTGTCTCCTTCACCGTGGACAAGGGCAAGACGCTGGCCATCGTCGGCGAAAGCGGCTGCGGCAAGTCCACGCTCGCCCGCATCATCACGCTGATCGATCCGGCGACATCGGGCGAGTTGTTCATCGACGGCAACAAGGTCGACATCGCCAAGGGCGGATTGACCAAAGAGATGCGCCGCAAGGTGCAGATCGTCTTCCAGAACCCCTATGGATCGCTCAATCCGCGCCAGAAGATCGGTGACGTGCTGGGCGAGCCGCTTTTGATCAACACCGACAAGCCGGCCGCCGAGCGGCGCGACCTGGCGATGAAGATGCTGAAGAAGGTCGGCCTCGGTCACGAGCACTACAACCGCTATCCGCACATGTTCTCGGGCGGCCAGCGCCAGCGCATCGCCATTGCCCGCGCGCTGATGCTCAACCCGAGCCTGCTGGTGCTGGACGAGCCGGTCTCGGCGCTCGATCTTTCGGTGCAGGCGCAGGTGCTCAACCTGCTCGCCGACCTGCAGGACGAGTTCCAGCTGACCTATGTCTTCATCAGCCATGATTTGTCCGTTGTGCGTTATATCGCCGACGATGTGATGGTGATGTATTTCGGCGAAGCGGTCGAATACGGCTCGCGCGACGAGGTCTTTGCCGACCCCAAGCACAGCTACACCAGGACGCTGTTCGCCGCGACGCCGCGCGCCGACGTCGCCTCGATCAAGACGAGGTTGGCGAAGAAGAAGGCTGCCTAACATCTCTTCGTCATCCTAGGGCGGAGCGACGCGAAGCGTCGCGCAGACCCTAGGATCCATGCCGTTACCTCAGCCGAAAGGTGCAGCGGAGCAGAATTCTGCACCGTGGCAACACTCGAACGTCACGGCATGGATCCTCGGGTCTGCACTGCGTCGCTACGCTCCTTGCTCCGCCCGTGGATGACGACGCTGGAGAGGCCGCCTCTCACGACAACTTCGCGATAATGGCGCGCAGCGCTTCGCCGAAGCGCCGGACTTCCTCGACCGTGTTGTAGTGGACCAGCGAGGCGCGGATAGCGCCGCTGTCCATCGAGAGGTTGAGACGCTTCATCAGCCGCGGCGCGTACATGTGGCCGTCGCGGATGCCGATCTGCATCTCGGCCATTTCCTCGACGATCCGCTGCGGCGACAATTTGCCGATGTTGAAGCAGAAGGTCGGCACGCGCTCATGGATGCGCGCCTCGTCGCCGACACCGTAGATGGTTGCCCCGCAATCCTTCAGCACGGCCAGCATCTCGCGGGCCAGCACCAACTCGTAGTCGCGGATGGCGCCCATGCCGGCGACGATGTTGTCGCGCCGCGAGCGGTTGTTGGATGGCGCCAGATTGCGGCCGATCAGTTCCAGATACTGCACGGCGGCATCCATGCCGGAGACGTTCTCGTAGATGAAGGTGCCGGCCTCGACCTTGTAAGGCGGCTCGTCGGGGATGAAATCCTCGCGGAAGGTCGGCAGCCGCTTCAGCGTTTCGAAGCGGCCCCACAGGAAGCCCATATGCGGCGAGAAATTCTTGTAGCCGGAGCAGACGAGATAGTCGCAATCCCATGCCTGCACGTCGATCAGCCCGTGCGGTCCGTAGTGTACGCAATCGAGGAACACTTCGGCGCCGGCCGCATGCGCGATCTCGGCCACCGAAGCGACATCGACGATCGAGCCGATCGAATGCGCGGTGACCGTGCAGGCGACCAGGCGGGTGCGGTCGGAGACCAGCGGGCGTAGATCGTCGACATGCAGATTGCCGTCCTCGCGCATGCGCCACCACTGAAACTTGGCGCCGGCCTGCTCCAGCGCTAGCCAGGTCGCGATGTTGGCGTCGTGGTCCATATCGGTGATGACGATCTCGTCGCGTTCTCCGAGCATCTGGCCGATGCCGAGGCTGACCAGGCGAATGAACGAGGTGGCGTTCATGCCGAAGCAGATTTCCGCCGGGCTATAGGCGTTGATGAGCAGGGCAACGCTTGTCCGCGCATCGGCAACCGACTGGTCGACGGCGACGCTGCGGCCATAGCGGCCGCCGCGCTGCACATTGTGCGAAACCAGGTGGTTGGTCACCGCGTCGAGCACGCTCTGCGGGATCTGCGCGCCGGCGGCGTTGTCCAAAAAGATGAAATCGCCGGCCCGCTGCAAGGCGGGAAACATGGTGCGGATGGTGTCGACGGGGAACGCGCTGGCGTTCGCATTGTCGGTCTGGTGCTTGTTCACGGGTAGGCTCCTGCGAAATGCTTGGCGGGGGATCGGTTGGCGAGGTCAGCGCTTCTTTTCGGTCTTGAACCGCTCCTCGAGCAGGCTGACGAGGCGGACCATCGGCCAGAGGAAGATGAGATAGACGAGTGCGGCGCCGATCAGCGGCGAGGGGTTGGCATAAAGCGACTGCGCGTTGGTCGCTTCCTTCAAGAGTTCCGGCAGCGCCACGGTGGAGGCGAGCGAGGTGTCCTTGAACATCGAGACGCAGTTGCTGGTCATCGGCGGGATGACGACGCGGATCGCCTGCGGCAACACCACCTTGCGTAGGGTCAGCAGGAACGGCAGCCCAAGCGCCTGCGACGCCTCGAACTGGCCGCGCGGAATGCTTTCGATGCCGGAGCGGAACACCTCGGCCGAGTAGGCCGACATGATGAAGGCGAAGGCCGTCACCGCGGAAGCCCAGGACGACAGGCGTATGCCGAGGAAGGGCAGCGCATAGTAGATCAGGATCAGCACGACCAGCACCGGCAGGGCACGGAAGATGTCGGTGTAGCCGACCGCCAGCCACCGCAGCGGCTTCGGCGCATAGAGCCGCACCAGGCTGATCGCCAGGCCGATGGGGATGCCGATGCCGATGCTCAGAATACCGAGCAGCAGCGTGTTCAGGAAGCCGCGCAGCAGCGCCGGCAGGCTGGACATGATGACATCGGGGTTGAAGAAGGTGTCGATCAGCGACATCGGAGCGTTCCCGAACCCCAGAGCAAAGAATGCTCACGTTAGAATCAATTGACCTCGCGGTCAGCGAGGCAGTCTTCGCGGCGACCGGTGCCGGTCCATGAAATGAATCGTGCCGGCCTAAAAAGCCGGCACGATTTCAATGCATTGCCGCTCAGGCCTTCGGCAGCGGCATTTCCTTCATGGTCGAAGAGTCGGCGGGCGCGTCGCTGCCGAACCACTTCTTGTGGATCGCGGCCAGCGTACCGTCCTTCTTCATCGCGGTCAGCGCGTCGTTCAGCTTGCCGAGCAGCGGGTGGTCCTTGGTCAGCATCAGACCGTATTGTTCGCCGGTCTTGATGCGCTCCTTGACGACCAGGTCCTTCATCTTGGTGAAGGAATACTCCATGCCCGGAATGTCGCTGACGGCGGCATCGACGCGGCCGGCGCTGAGGTCGAGCAGCAGGTTCTGCTGCGTGTCGTAACCCTTCACGTCGCTGAAGCCGTCGGCTTCCTGATGCCCCTTGACCCAGGTCTCGCCGGTCGAGCCGGAAAGCACGCCGACGATCTTGCCCTTGAGGTCGGCCTCGGCCTTGATCGGGCTGTCGGCCTTGGTGGCGATGCCCATGTCGGAATCATAATAGGGCTGGGTGAACGACTGCGACTTCAGCCGCTCCGCCGTGATGGTGATCGACGAGATGGCGACATCGATGCGCTTCGAGGTGGTGGCGGCGAACAGCGCCTGGAAGCCAAGGTCGGCGATGTCCGTGGTCATGCCGATGCGCTTGGCGGCTTCATTGACGATGTCGACCTCGAAACCTTCGAAGGTACCGCTCTCGTTCTTGTATTCGAAGGGCGGATTGGTCGGGTAGGCGCCGACATTGAGCACGTCGGCGGCATAGGCGGTGGCGGGGCCGGCGGCGATGCCGATGGCTGCGGCGAGAAGAAGCAATTTGCGACGCGTGAAGCTCATTTGTGTTCCCTCTATTGTTGATCGGGCGGGTTGCTCCCGCACGGTTTTTTGCCGCCCCACTTCAGGCAGGGCGTCAATTCATGGCAGTGACCATGCGGTCGAGCGCGGTCGCCCGCACGCCAAGGTTGGCGATGTTTTCGGTGTGCCGGTCGTGGATCTGGGCGCGCACGCCGTCGAAGACATAACGCGCGCTGGACGATGACTGGGGCAGTATGACGACAAGGACTGAAACCCCTCCCACCCGGAACACCACGATGGATTGGCCGGCAAGCCCTCCGGCACGTCAGTCGCCATCGATTTTGGAATGCTTATCCAAAGTACGGCGGTTTTCAAGGCGAAAGTTTTAAGCTTAAAAAGTTTGTTGCCCGGCCGATACGCCTTTTTCGCCTAGCTGCACCCGCTTCATGCCAATTCAGCGCGTGCGGCCGTACAGTTGGCCGTGGTGCCGGCGCCAAGAAACATCGTGTCGCTCGCCAGGATGAAGAAACTCGCGCCAATGGCCGCCCATTGCCCGATGGGCTGCGGGCTGGCGCAAAATATGCCGGCGGCCTTGCCATGGGCGATCGTCATGCCGACGATCGCCCTGATCGCCGCGTTGAGCTTGTCGGCGCCTTGCGGGCCGAGCGCGTCGATCGACACCGAAAGATCGCCAGGACCGACGAAGATCACATCCACGCCGTCGACAGCCGCGATCGCCTCGATGTTGGCAAGCCCTTCCGATGTCTCGACCTGGACCGCGACGACGATCCTGTCGTTGGCGCCGGCCAGATATTCGGGAATGCGATAGCCATAGCCGGCGGCGCGGCCGGGTCCGACGCCGCGCTCGCCCTTGGGCGGATAGAGCGAGGCTTTCACTGCGGATTCGGCCTGGGCGGCGGTCGAGACGCGCGGCACCAGCACGCCTTGTGCGCCGCTGTCCAGTGCTGCCTGGATAGCCTCCGTCATGTGGCCGGGAACGCGCACCATCGACGGCACGCGGTGCACATCGGCCGCGCGCACCATGCTCTCGATCATGTCCCGCGATATCTGCGCATGCTCCCAGTCGATGCAGAGGAAATCGAGGCCGGACTGCGCCATCACTTCGACCGCGACGGGATGGGGAATGGCGGCAAAGGAGCCGACAAGGCTCGTCTTGCCAATGCATTTCTGGCGGAACTCGCTCATCCCCATCCCCTCTTTGTCTCTGCCAGAATCCATATCCGCAAACCACCGCGAGGCGAAGCTATTTCATGCTTGAAATATTTTCGCGGAGCCGTAGCGTGCGATCTTCGCCGGGAGGTCGCTACATGAACAAACCACACCCCTTGCACGGCCCCAACAAACTGAAGCTTGGGGTCTTTTCGACCAATGCCGACGGTGGTCTTGCCATCACCGATGTGCCTGAACGCTGGACGGCAAGCTGGCAGGACAATCTGACGGCGGCGCAGATCGCCGACCGCGCCGGGCTGGAGTTCATGCTGCCGATCGCGCGCTGGCGCGGTTTCGGCGGGCGCAACAAGGTGCGGGAATGGTCGTTCGAGACCTTCACCTGGGCGGCGGCACTTGCCATGGCCACCGAGCAAATCGGCCTGTTCATGACCGTGCATGTGCCGCTGGTGCATCCCCTCTATGCCGCCAAGGCGCTGGCGACGGTCGACCATATCAGCCAGGGCCGCGCGGGCTTGAACATCGTCTGCGGCTGGAACCCGAAGGAATTCGGCATGTTCGGCACGCCGCTTGTCGAGAAGGGCTACGACCAGGCAGCCGAATGGATCGAAATCCTCGAAAAGCTTTATGCCTCGGCCGAGCCGCTCGATTACGAAGGCACCTATTATCGCCTCAAGGAAGCCGTCAGCCGGCCGGCCAGCCTGCAGGTTCCACGCCCCGTGACCATGAACGCCGCATTCGGCGGGCCGGGCCGCGATTTCGCCGCCGCCCGATGCGATTATCTGTTCACGACCTTTTCCGAGATGAGCGATGCCGGCAAGCATGTCGCCGATATCAGCGAGCGGGCCGACAGGGCAGGCCGCGATGTCGGCGTCTACACGGTTGCACATGTCGTCTGCCGCCCGACAATGGAAGAGGCGCAGGCCTACTACACGCGCTACGCCGTTGATATGGCCGATCACGACGCGGTCGATGCCCATATGGCTGGCAAGAAGGAATTCTCGCAGTCGCACGACCCGCATGCCTATGACCGCTACCGGCAACGCTTCGCCGGTGGCGCCGGCACCTACCCGCTGATTGGAACGCCGGAAACGATCGCCGCCGACATGGTCGCGATTGCCGGGCACGGCTACCAGGGCATCGCGCTGTCCTTCGTCAACTACACGCAGGAGCTGCCCTATTTCTGCGATCACGTGCTGCCGATTTTGAGACAGGCGGGACTACGCGTATCGTAGCATTGCTCGGGGAAGTGATCGGGCGGCCTGTTGGCAGATTTCATCGTCAGTTTGGGTAGAACATTCGGAATTGGCCGAACTCTTCCCAACTTCGTCATCCACGGGCAGAGCAGGAGCGAAGCTCCGTCGCGGAGACCCGAGGATCCATGCCGCGACAGCAGCCGGCGAGTGCAACGGAGCAGAAGCCTGCACCGTTGTAACGCTTTGAGGTCGCGGCATGGATCCCGGGGTCTCCGCTGCGTCGCTTCGCTCCTTGCTCCGCCCCAGGATGACGACGCGATGGGCGTTTATTCCGGGATGACTGCGGTCGCCTGGATCTCCACCTTGGCGCGGTCCTCGACCAGCGCCATCACCTGCATGGCGGCCATCGCCGGAAAGTGCCGGCCGATGACCTCGCGATAGGCCTCGCCGATGCCCCGGAGATTGGCGAGGTATTCGGCCTTGTCGGTGAAATACCAGGTCATCGAGGTGATGTGCTGCGGCCCGGCGCCGCCTTCCGCCAGCACTGCCACGATGTTCTTGAGCGTCTGCTTCACCTGACCGACAAAGTCGTCGGTTTCGAACTGGCATTGGCCGTTCCAGCCGACCTGTCCGCCAACGAAGACGAGCTGCCCGCGTGCCGCGACGCCATTGGCGTAGCCGACAGGTTTTGCCCAGCCTTCCGGCTGCAGAATCGTGTGCATTCAAAACCTCCCGGTATTCCAAAAACCAATTTTCAAAATCGAATGCCCGTCAATCTCTGCCGTCAGGCCGCGCCCATCACTTGCCGCGCAATCACCACTTTTTGCACATCGGAGGCGCCCTCATAGATGCGCAGCGCGCGTATCTCGCGATACAGGCTCTCTACGATATGGCCTTTGCGGACACCGTCGCCACCATGCAGCTGCACGGCCTTGTCGATGACCTCTTGCGCCTTGTCGGTGGCAAACAGCTTGGCCATTGCCGCCTCGCGGGTGACGCGGGGCGCGCCCATGTCCTTGGTCCAGGCGGCGCGGTAGACCAGAAGCGCTGCAGCATCGACGTCGAGCGCCATGTCGGCGATATGCCCCTGCACCATCTGCAGCTCGGCCATAGGTGCGCCGAACAGTTTGCGCTCGGCCACGCGTTTGATGCTTTCATCCAGCGCGCGGCGGGCAAAGCCGAGCGCCGCCGCCCCGACGGTCGAGCGGAACACGTCGAGCACCGACATGGCGATGCGGAAGCCATCGCCCGGTTTGCCGATCAGCGCGGCGGCCGGCAGCCGGACCTGGTCGAAAGACAGCCGGGCCAGCGGATGCGGCGCGATCACTTCGAGCCGCTCGGCGGTGCCAAGGCCCTTGGCGTCGCCGGGCACGAGGAAGGCCGACAGCCCCTTGGCGCCCGGCGCCTCGCCGGTGCGGGCAAAGACGACATAGAGGTCGGCGATGCCGCCATTGGAGATCCAGGTCTTTTCACCAGTAAGAACATAGCTGTCGCCATCGCGGGTCGCCGTCATCTCGGTGTTGGCGACATCCGATCCCGAGCGCGGTTCCGAAAGCGCGAAGGCCGAAATCGCCTTGCCGGCGCGTGTCTTCGAAAGCCATTGCTGCTGCTCCACCGTGCCGAACAGGCTGAGCGCGCCGGTGCCCAACCCTTGCATGGCGAAGGCGAAGTCGGCCAACCCGTCATGGCGAGCGAGCGTCTCGCGCGTGATGCATAGCGTGCGCACGTCGAGGGGGCCAGGATTGTCGGTGTCGAGCGCCGTCGGCTTCAACCAGCCGTTCCGGCCTAGTTTTTGCACTAGTTCGCGGCAGGCGGCGTCGACATCATGGTGATCGACCGGCAGGTTTTTCGCGCACCATGCCTCCAGTTGGTCGGCCAGCGCGCCATGGCGGTCTTCGAAGAACGGCCAGTTGAGGAAGGAGCGGTCAGGCATTGGTGCCTCCGCTATTGAGGCCTTCCGCTCTACGGCGCCCCCCTCTGTCCTGCCGGACATCTCCCCCTCTAGGGGGGAGATTGGCAGCGTCGGCGTCGGCGCCCTTCTTGAGACGTTGGCGATTCGCGAAGGCGTGCATGACAGCCGATCTCCCCCCTGGAGGGGGAGATGTCCGGCAGGACAGAGGGGGGCGCTGTCCCGCCAACATCTCTATCAAACCGCTCATCCTCAATCCCCCTCGAACACCGGCTTTTCCTTGGCCACGAACGCCTTGTAGGCGCGCTCGAAGTCGCGGGTCTGCATGCAGATCGCCTGCGCCTGCGCTTCCGCCTCGATCGCCTGGTCGAGGCCCATCGACCATTCCTGGACGAGCTGCGTCTTGGTGATGCCGTGGGCGAAGGTCGGGCCGGAGACGATGCGCGCCGCCATGTCGAGCGCGTCGGCTTCGAGTGCGGCGGCATCGACCAGCCTGTTGTAGAACCCCCAGCGCTCGCCCTCCGCCGCAGTCATCGTTCGCCCGGTGTAGAGCAGTTCGGCGGCGCGGCCCTGGCCGATGATGCGCGGCAGGATCGCGCAGGCGCCCATGTCGCAGCCGGCGAGACCGACGCGGGTGAACAGGAACGCGGTCTTGGCTTCCGGCGTGGCGATGCGAATGTCTGAACTCATGGCAATGATGGCGCCGGCGCCGACCGCAACGCCGTCGACCGCCGCAATGATCGGCTTGCCGCAATTCAGCATCGCCTTGACGAAATCGCCGGTCATGCGGGTGAAGGCCAAGAGCTGCTTCATGTCCATCTTGACCAGCGGGCCGATGATGTCGTGGACATCGCCGCCGGAGCAAAAATTGCCGCCATTGGAGAGGAACACCACCGCGTCCACGTCATCCGCATAGACGAGGTCGCGAAAAACGTCGCGCAGCTCGGCATAGCTGTCGAAGGTCAGCGGGTTCTTGCGCTCCGGCCGATCGAGCCGGACCTTTGCGATCCTGCCCTCGACTTCCCAGAGGAAATGCTTCGGCTTGCGGCCGGCCATTTCTGTCATTCGCGTCCCTCCCAGTTGCTGCGGAACGAGGTCAGCATGCCGGTCAGCCGGCGCGCGTCATCCTCGCTGACCTTGCCCAGCAAATCACCGATCCAGCCTTCATGTGCCGCGGCGATGGTGGCAAAGGCCTGCGTGCCTTCCTCGGTCAGCCGCACCATCGAGGTGCGGCGGTCGCCGTTGCGGCGGGCGCGGGCGACAAGTCCTTCTGAAACCAGCCGGTCGACGATGCCCGTGACATTGCCGTTGGAGACCAGCAGGAAGCGCGACAGGTCGCTCATCAGCATGCCTTCCGGCGCGCGATAGAGGGCTGCCATCACGTCGAAGCGCGGCAGCGTCGTGTTGAACTCCTTCTTCAGGCGCTCGCGCAGCTCGGCCTCGATGGTGCGCGAGGCACGCAGCAGCCTGATCCATAGACGCAAGCGGTCCTTGCCGGGTCCCGACGGCGCGGGCAGGGGGCCGGCTACCATGTTTCGCCTCCTGAAATGGAAATCGCCTGTCCGGTGATCGATTGGGCGGCGTCGCCACACAGCCACAGCACGGCGGCGGCAACCTCCTGCGGCTGGATGAAGCGGCCTTGCGGATTGGTCGACGCAAGGCTCGACCGCGCCTGCTCAACCGAGCGGCCGGTCTTCTCGACGATGCGCTGGATGGACTCTTCCAGCATTTCGGTCTCGACGAAGCCCGGGCACACGGCATTGATGGTGACGCCCGATTTCGCCGTTTCGGCGGCCAGCGCCCGCATCAGGCCGACGACGCCATGCTTGGCGGCGACATAAGGCGCAACATAGGCGTAGCCTTTCAGCCCTGCCGTGGAGGCGACGAACACGATCCGCCCCGCCTTGCGCGCGGCCATCCCGGTCAGCGCCGGCCTCACCGTCAGAAAGGCGCCGGTCAAATTGACGTCGAGCGTCCGCTGCCAGTCGGCAAGCGTGGTCTTGTGTGCAGGGGTGCTTCCCGCCATGCCGGCATTGGCGACGACGATGTCGAACGGTCCGCGCGCCGCTTCAGCTCTCTCGTAGAGCGACGCCATCGCCGCCTCGTCGGTGACGTCGGCGGCGATGGCGAAGATGCGGTCGTTTTCGCCGGCCACCTTGGCGAGCTCCGCTTCGCGACGGCCGCAGATGGTGACGTCGATGCCGGCATCCGTCAGCGCCAGCGCGATGGCGCGTCCGACACCGGAGCCACCACCAGTGACCAGTGCATGCTTGCCGGCGATCATGCGCGTATCCTCGAAGGTCGGCGCTGCCCCTCACCCTTACCCTCTCCCCGTGAAGAACTGGGAGAGGGGGGCGCCAACGCTGGTGCTTGACCCTTCTCCCCGTTCTTTACGGGGAGAAGGTGCCGGCAGGCGGATGAGGGGCAGCGCTGACCTGAAAAGCGAAAAACACTCATACTTTCAGCCCCGCTGCCGCGTCGCGCTCGGCCAGCCGATAGAGCTGGTCGCGTCCGGGCAAATAGGGATCCGGCCATCTGACGCCACGGTCGCCGAGCGTCACGCCGGCATGCAGCGTCCAGTAGGGATCGGCGAGATGCGGTCGCGCCAGCGCAACAAGATCGGCGCGGCCGGCCATCAGGATCGAGTTGACATGGTCGGGCTCGTAGATGTTGCCGACCGCCATCGTCGCCATGCCGACTTCGTTGCGGATGCGGTCGGAAAACGGCGTCTGGAACATGCGGCCGTAGACCGGCTTGGCCAGTGCCGAAGTCTGGCCGGCCGAGACGTCGCAGATATCGACGCCGGCTTCGTGCAGCAACCGCGCGATCTCGACCGCGTCGGCCGGTGTGACACCTTCGATGCCGACCCAGTCATTGGCCGAAATGCGCATCGAGATCGGCTTTTCCGCCGGCCAGGCGGCGCGCACCGCGCGGAAGACTTCGAGGGGATAGCGCATGCGGTTTTCCAGCGAACCGCCATATTCATCCGTGCGCCGATTGGTGACCGGCGTGATGAAGGACGACAGCAGGTAACCGTGCGCGGCGTGGATCTCGAGCATGTCGAAGCCGCAGCGATCGGCCATCTCGGTGGACGCGACGAATTCGTCGCGCACGCGGTCCATGTCGGCGCGGTCCATCGCCTTCGGCACCTGATTCTGCGGCGACCACGCGACGGCCGAGGCTGCCATCACTGGCCAGTTGCCGGAGGCCAGCGGCACGTCGGTACCCTCCCAGCCGACCCGGGTCGAGCCCTTGGCGCCGGAATGACCGATCTGGGCGCAGATCTTCGCCTCGGTCTCGGTGTGGACGAAATCGACCAGCCGCTTCCACGCCACCTCATGTTCTGGCGCGTAGAAACCCGGACAACCGGGCGTGATCCGCCCTTCGGGACTGACGCAGGTCATCTCGATATAGAGGAGGCCGGCGCCGCCCTTGGCGCGCTCGGCGTAGTGGGTGAAATGCCAGTCGGTCGGGCAGCCGTCCACCGCCTTGTACTGCGCCATCGGCGAGACGACGACGCGGTTCTGCAGTTTCATGTCGCGCAGCTTGAACGGCGCGAACATCGGCGCACGGCGCAGGCTGTTGCCGCCGGCGCCCGCCTGGCGCTGGAACCATTCCTCCGCCCCGCCCAGCCATTCGGCATCGCGCAATCGCAAATTCTCGTGGCTGATGCGCTGTGAGCGGGTCAAAAGCGAATAGTTGAACTGCACCGGATCGAGGCCGAGATAGCGCTCGACCTCTTCGAACCATTCGAGCGAATTGCGCGCCGCCGATTGCAGCTTCAGCACCTCGGTGCGGCGGGCATCCTCATATCTACGGAAAGCGGCGTCGAGGTCCGGCTCGGTTTCGACATACTCGGCCAGCGCCACGGCGCTTTCCAATGCGAGTTTGGTGCCGGAGCCGATCGAGAAATGCGCCGATGCCGCCGCATCGCCCATCAGTGCCAGATTCTTGTAGGACCAGCGCTCGCACAGCACGCGCGGGAAATTGATCCAGGCCGAACCACGGATGTGATTGGCATTCGTCATCAGCGCGTAGCCGCCGAGATGTTTTTCGAAGATCCGCTCGCAGACGGCGATCGATTCCTGCTGCGACATCGCGCCGAAGCCGAAGGCAGCCCAGGTCTGTTCGCTGCACTCGACGATGAAGGTCGCGGTGTCGCTGTCGAACTGGTAGGCGTGCGCCCACACCCAGCCATGCTCGGTCTTCTCGAAGATGAAGGTGAAGGCGTCGTCGAACTTCTGCTTGGTGCCGAGCCAGACGAACTTGCATTTGCGGGTGTCGATGTCGGGCTTGAAGATGTCGACGAACGTGTTGCGTGCCCTGGAGTTCAGGCCGTCGGCGGCGACGACTAGATCATGCGTCTCCATATAGGGCTTGGGATCGGCGATGTCGGTCTCGAACATCAGCTTGACGCCGAGTTCTCGGGCGCGGCGCTGCAACAGGACCAGCAGCCGCTTGCGGCCGATGCCGCAGAAACCGTGCCCGGTCGAGACGGTGCGCACACCGTCATGGATGACGGCGATATCGTCCCAGTAGGCAAAGTGCTTCTTGATCCAGACGGCGCTGACCGGGTCGTTTTTGGCGAGATTGTCGAGCGTCTCGGCCGACAGCACGACGCCCCAGCCGAACGTATCGTCGGCGCGGTTGCGCTCGAACACCGTCACATCGTGCGCGGCGTCCCGAAGCTTCATCGAAATGGCAAAGTAGAGCCCGGCTGGTCCGCCGCCGAGAACCGCAACCTTCATGTCTGCGATCTCCTCTTCGCTTGCTGGTTTCGAGTATCGCGCCGGAGGTAAATTATTTCAAGCTTAAAGTTTCATATTGAAATGATTCAACGTCGCATTGGTGTGGCGGGCCCGCGGAACACCCGCAAGCACACTTTCCCATCACTTTTCCGGGTTCTTCGGGCTCCACAAAACGGTCTCGGCACCCTTCTCGTAGGCCATGCCCGAGGGATAGCTGATCGCTTCCAGCTGCAGCCCCCATGGCGCCTGGAAGTAGAGGATGGTCTGGCCGGCGGCCGGCCCTTCCTTGACCGGCAATGGTTCCCATCCTTGTCTTGACGCCCTTCGCGTCGAGATAGGCTTTGGCTGCGGCGACGTCATCGACGTAGAAGGCGATGTGGAAGCCGCCTATGTCGCTGTTGCGCGGCGTCAGATCCTTCTGGTCCGGTGCTGTGTATTTGAACAGTTCGATGTTCGATCCAGTGCCGCAACGGACCATGGTGATCTGCTCGATCACCGCCTTCGGGTCGACGCCCAGCACATCCTGCATGAATGTGCCCTTGTCGTCGGCGAACGGACCGAACGACATCGCCTTCTTGCAGCCGACCACTTCGGTGAAGAAGTCGACCGCCTGCTTCATGTCGGGAACCGTGATGCCGGTGTGATCATGCCCGCGCATGCCGGGGATCGAGCTAGCGGCGGCGATGCCGACGCTGCCGAGAATAGCGGCGGCGAGCGTTGCGTTTCGAAGTATCGTCTTCATGTCAGTCCTCTCCATTGGCGGGACTAAGTCGTTGCGGTCGCACGTCCGACCCCCGCTTTTCGGCGTGCGTGTGCAGTCATGTCGGGACCTTTGCGGCGGCAGGGATGTCCAGCCAGCCCGCATCGATCTCGGGCAGCGGAATGGCTGCGATGAGGTCGCGCGTGTAGCTCTGCTGCGGCTTGTCGAACAAGGCGTCGGTGGCGCTGGCCTCGACGATCACGCCTTCGCGCATGACGATCACTTGCCGGCACAGCCGCCGGATGACCGACAGATCGTGGCTGATGAAGGCCACGGTCAGGCCCATCTCGTCCGCCAGTCTCTCCAGCAGGGTCAGGATCTGCGCCTGCGTCGAGACGTCGAGGCCGGAGACGATCTCGTCGGCCAGCACGAATTTCGGCGACAGCGCCAGCGCACGCGCAATGCCGACGCGCTGGCGCTGGCCGCCCGACAGTTCGTGGCGGTAGCGGCTGGCAAAGCTCTGCGGCAGGCCGACGCGCTGCAAGGCCTCAGCGACGCGCGACTTCAGATTGTCACCAAGCCCATTCTGCTTGAGCGGCGCGGCGATGATGCTGGCAATGGTCCGGCGCGGGTTGAGCGACGACATCGGATCCTGGAAAATCATCTGCAGATGGCGGCGCAGCGGCCTGAGCTCCGCTTCCGGCAGATGGGTGATATCCAGGCCATCGAAGCTGATGCTGCCGGCGCTGGGCTCCAGCAGCCGCACCAAAGCGCGGCCGAGTGTCGATTTGCCCGATCCGGATTCGCCGACGATGCCGGTCACCGAGCCCCTGGGCAGGTCGAAATCCAAACCTTTCAAAATCTCGACCAATGGCGCGCGGCCGATCAGCGGTTTGCGCGTCATGTCGGGCAGCGCGACCTTCAGCCCGCGCACGGAAAATAGCGGCTCAACCATGCGGGCGCCTCCAGGCCTGGTCGGCAGCAGTGATCTCTGCGGCAAGCCCGGCCAGCACCGCATCGTCGACCGGTTTCAGCGAGGCGAAGGGATCGGTGTAGCGCGGCGTGGCGGCCATCAGCGCCCGTGTGTAGGGGTGCTGCGGGGCGGCGAAGAGAGCAGCCGTCTCGGCCTCCTCGACCACCTTGCCGGCATAGAGCACCGAGACCTTCTGGCTGATCTTGGCGACGACGCCGAGATCATGGGTGACGAACAGGATCGCCGTGCCGTGCTCGCGCTGTAATTGCGCGATCAGCCGCAGGATCTGTTTCTGCACGGTGACGTCGAGCGCCGTGGTCGGTTCGTCGGCGACGATCAGCCGGGGCTCGGCAGCGAAGGCGGCAGCAATCAGCACGCGCTGGCGCATGCCGCCGGACAGTTCGTGCGGATAGCTTTTCAGCACACGGTCGGGGTCGCGGATCTGCACCTCGCCGAGCAATTGCCGGATGCGGGTATCGGCCCTCTCGCCGCTCCAGCCGAGGATGCGCACCAGCCGGTCGGTCATCTGCGAGCCGATGCGGCGCGACGGATTGAGCGCGGTCAACGGATCCTGCGGGATCAGTGCGGTGCGCGCGCCGATCAGCGTGCGCCGTGCCTTCGGCTGCAATTTGCCGAGGTCTTCGCCTTCGAGCCGCATGTCGCCTTCGACAATGCGCACGCTCGACGGCAGCACGCCGAGCACCGCCTTGCCGATCATCGTTTTGCCGGCGCCGCTTTCGCCGACCAGAGCGCGGACCTCGCCGGGCTGGACGGCAAGCGACACCGATCGCAGCACGCGCTGGCCGTTTGGCAGCACGGCGCTCAGATCCCTGATGTCGAGGCAGGCGCTCATCGCAGCACCGGATCGAAACGCGTCTTCAGCGCTTCGCCGAACTGGCTGAACGACAGTACGGTCAGGATCAGCGTGATCAGCGGAAACACCAGCACCCACCAGGCCTGGTGGATCGACAGCCGGCCCTCGGCGATGATGCCGCCCCAGGTCGGATCGTCGGTCGAGATCGACAGATTGACGAAGGACAGGATCGCCTCGACGATGACGGCGATGCCCATTTCCAGGGACAGCAGCGCCACGATCGACGGCACGACATTGGTCAGCACTTCGCGCAGCATGATGCCGATGCGGCCATAGCCGGCGATGCGGGCATTCTCGACATAATCCATACGCGACTGGCCCATGGTCTCGGCACGGATCACCCGGCAAAAGCGTGTCCAGTCGATGATGGCGATTGCGAGGATAACGGAGCTCAAGCCCGTGCCCAGCACCGCCACCAACAGGATGGCGAACAACACCGGCGGAAACGCCATCCAGACATCGACGATGCGCGAGATGATGCGGTCGGCCCAGCCACCGAAATAGCCTGATATCAGGCCCAGCGTCGAGCCGACCAGGCAGGCGGCGATCGCCGCGGCGAAGGCGACGATGAAGGCGATGCGGCCGCCGAAAATCAACCGCGACAGGAGATCGCGGCCAAGGCTGTCGGTGCCGAGCCAATAGCCGGGCTCGGCACCATCGAGCCAGAATGGCGGCAGCCGCTCCAGCATCAGATCCTGCGCCAGTGGATCCTGCGGCGCGACCAGCGGTGCGAAGATCGCGGCCAGAAGCGCCAGCAGCAGCCAGCCGCCGGCCAGCCACAAGCGTGGCGACACACCTCGCCTTCGTGCGCGGCCCTCATCCATGGCGCAGCCTCGGATTGAGCAGCGCATACATCATGTCGACGCTGAGGTTGATCAGCACGAACAGCAGCGCGAAGACCAGTACGATGCCCTGGATCAGCGGCAGGTCGCGATTGATGACGGCATCGATCGCCATGTTGCCGAGACCTTCATAGGAAAACAGTCGCTCGACGATGACGGTGCCGCCGATGAGGAAGGTGAATTGCACGCCGACCAGGGTGAGCGTCGGCAAAGCGGCGTTCTTCAACGCCTCGCGCAGGATGACCTGCGTTTCCGAAAAGCCCTTCACCCGCGCCAGCACGACATAGTCGAGGTCGAGCACTTCCTTCAGCGACTGTTTCAAAAGCTGCGAGATGATCGCCGCCAGCGGCAGCGCCAGCGCCACGGCCGGCATCAGCATGTGCTTCAGCAGATCCCAGGTCAGGTCGAGACGCAGGCGAAGCAAGCTCTCGAAGAGATAGAACTGGGTGACGAAGGGCAGGTCGAGCTGCGGTGATACCCGGCCGGAAATGTCGAAGATCGGCACCAGCACGCCGAACAGAAGGATCAGCACCAGGCCCCACAGGAAATCGGGAATGGAAAGCGCCGCGCCGCTGGCGATGTCGATGCCGGCCTCGACCGCCGTGCCGCGTTCGCGCGCGCCGATGACCGCCGTGGTGCCGCCGAGCGTCACCGCCATCACAAGCGCGACGATGGCGAGTTCCAGCGTCGCCGGCAGCCGGCTGAAGACGAGTCCTAGCACATCCTGCCGCAGCGAAATCGAGCTGCCGAAATCGCCCCTGGCCACGCCGGACAGCCAGATGAAGAACTGCTGCACGATGGTCTTGTCGAGCCCGTAGAGCGCGCGCAGCCGGGCGATGTCGGCATCCGTCGCGCCGGGCGGCAGCATCATGGCGATCGGATCGCCGGGCGCCACGCGGATCACGACAAAGACGACGACGGCCACGCCGAACAGCGTGGTCAGCATCGTCAGAAGACGGATCAGGAATCGTTGCAGGAGCATGCCGGCGTAAGCCTAGTGCGTGTAAGCGACTGATTGAGCGAAAACCCCCTCATCGGCCGCTTCGCGGCCACCTTCTCCCCGAGGGGAGAAGAGGTCGCCGGCGGCTGAGCCGGTCTCTTCTCCCCAGCGGGGAGAAGGTGGCCCGAAGGGCCGGATGAGGGGGCCTGCGTCGTTAAAGAAGATACGCCGTCTCGCGACAGCGCGCCTTCCCCATATTGGTCAGGCCGGAGTCATCAGGGCCGGCAGCAGCGCGCCGGACACATGCTGCACCACGTTGACGCCCTTGGCATGCACGATCGGCTGCGCATACTGGATCAGCGGCAGCACATAGGCCTGCTCGGCGATGTATTTGTCGACGGCTTTCCAGCCGGCAATGCGCTTGGCTTCGTCCTTCTCACCCCACAGCGGGTTGATCATGTCGATCAGGTCTTGGCTGTCCCACACCGAATGCGGGCTCGGGCCGTACATGGCAAAGCCTGTCGAGGTGGTCGGGTCGCCGATGGCGTTGCCCCAATTGTAGAAGGCCGCCGGCGCCAGCTTGTCGGCGGCGCGCAGTTCATAGTGCTTGGCGATCTCGTAGACCTCGATCGTCGCCTCGATGCCGACTTTGCGCCACATGCCGACGATCGCCTGGATCATCTCGTAGTCCTTGGGCTTGAAGCCCTTGGTTGTCTGGATGGTGAACTTGACCGGCTTTTCCGGCGAATAGCCCGAGGCAGCCAGCAATTCCTTGGCCTTTTCCGGATTGTGCTCGACCTTGATCGACGCATCATAGGCCGTGTATTCCGGCGTTTCCAGCGTGTCGATCGGCTGGCCGTAGCCGCGAAGCAGGCGGTCAACCAGCAGCTTTTTGTCGATCGACATGACGGCTGCCTGGCGGACGTTCTTGTCCAGCATCGCCTCGATGTCGTTGAAGAAGATCATGCCGATGTCGGAGACGTTCTTGCACGAGCCGGCCAGCCCGTCCTTGGCGATCAGCCGGTCATACTCCTCGTAGGGGATTTCCAGCGTCACTTGCGAGGAGCCGGACTCGATCTCGGCGACGCGGCTTGCCGCATCGGCGACGAACTTGATCGTCACATTCTCGAAGGCCGGCTTGCCGCCCCAGTAGTTCGGGTTGGCCTTGAGCCGCAGGAAGGCGTTGCGCTCGAATTTTTCGACCATGTAGGGGCCGGTGCCGATCGGCGCCTTCTCGAAACCTTCGGCGCCGACCTTCTCATAATAGGCCTTCGGCATGATGTAGCCGGTCAGGAACGACATCCATTTGAAATACACCGGGTCGAACTGCACCACGTCGCCGGTGATCTTGTTGCCGTCGATCTTGAAGTTGTTGACGTTCTTCCAGACGAACTGGATCGGGTTGCCGGTCTTTTCGTCACCCGCCCGCTGCAGCGACCAGACCACGTCCTCGGCCGTGAACGGCGAGCCGTCGTGCCAGGTCACGCCCTCGCGCACCGTCATCATGATCTTGGTGCGGTCGTCGTTCCAGCCCCATTCGGTGAGCAGGCCCGGCGCGAAGGACAGGTCTGGCTTTTGCGGGATGAACGGGTCGAACACCGATTGGTAGAGACCCTGGATCGTCGGGTTGACGGCCGAAGGGCCGGTGGTCGGATCCCAGGATGGCAGGTTGACATTGTAGGCGATGGTCAGTTCGCCGGCGGCCGCCTTGGCGATCTGCGGCAGGCCGACGGCGGCCACCCCGAGTGCCGCGGCGCTGTATCCCAGCAATTCACGTCTGTTGATTGTCATGGTCGTTCCCCTTGTTGGTTTTGTTTCTGCGCGCGGCGTCTTCAGTTCATTGGTTCAGGCTCTTTGGGCAGCAGCGCCTTGCCCTTCGTCGCCTCAAGGAAATCTTCGGCTCCTACCTCCCGCCAAGCTGTTGTGCGAGCATGTAACCGGAAGCCGCACCGGTGCCGGCGCCCGGCCATGTTGCGGCACCCGTGAGATGCAGATTGCCGACCGGCGTGTTCCATCCTGCAAAGCCGCGCGCCGGGCGGAACAGGAAGTTCTGCGCCAGATGATGGCTGCCGCAGACCTGATCGCCGCCAACGAGGTTCGGGTTCTCGCGCTCGAGATCGATGGGCGAGAACACCGCCCGACCGAGGATCTTGTTGCGCAGGCCGGGCGCGTAGGTCTCGACGATGTCGAGGACACGCTCGGCATAGGCCTCCTTGACCCGGTCCCAGTGCGCTGGCGCGATCTTGCCGGCGGCATCGCCTGTGATTTCGGCGGGCAGCAAGCGCACTTGCACCCACAGCACATGCTTGCCTGCAGGCGCCCGCGACGGGTCGATCGCCGTCGGCTGACCGACGACCAGCACCGGCTCGTCCGGCAGCATGCCCGCCATCGCCTGCTGATAGGTGCGCGACATGGCGTCGAGCGACGGCGACAGATGCACATACGCGAACTGCCGCAACTCGACTCCGGCGCGCCAGTCGGGCAGGTCGTTGAGCGCCAGATGGATCATCATCGTGCCCGGCGCATGGCGGAATTTCTGCATCGCCGTGTCGAAGTCGGTGTCACCCGACCCATTGGGCAGCATTTTGCCGGCCAGTGCCTTGGGCGCAACGCCGGCAATGACTGCCCTGGTGGCGGTATGGGTCTCACCGGAAGCAAGCCGCACGCCGGTCGCCTTGCCGGCGGAAACCGTGATCTCGGCCACTTCGGCATCGGTGACGATCTTCCCGCCGGCGGAGGTCACCATGCCCGATAGCGCCCGGATGATGGTGTCGGCGCCGCCTTTGCCCAGCACCATGCCGAAACTCTGGTTGGCCATCGATTCCAGATAGGGGAAAACCGCACCGCCGGCGATGTCGGGCGCGAAGTCGAGATGCATGCCCCAGGTGGCGAGCGTTGCCCTGATATGAGGCGACTCGAAATTCTCCTCCAGCCAGGCGCGGGGTGAGGACAACAGCAGCCGTCCGGTGTCGAGCGCGCCGGCAATACCTTTCTTGCGCCACAGGTTCCACGCCGTGCCGGCAAGCGCGCGGGCGCTCATCGGCGAACCCAGCAGCCGGAACAGATGCTCGGCTTCCGCCGGGAAGGCGGCGACCAGTCTGCGCCATGTCTGGGCGTCAGTGGCTGAAAAGGCGGCGATGCGCGCGGCGGTCTTTTCCAGATCGTTGCTGACGCCGAACCAGCGTCCGTCCGGGAACGCGCTGGCGAAACAGTCGGCGACGGGCGCGAACTCCAGCCCCTGCGCTTTCAATTCATTTGCATATTTCCGGTGAAAGGCCGAGCCGGCGAACAGGCTCAGATTCATCGCACCGAAATCGTGGCGGAAGCCGGGGAGGGTGAATTCACGGGTCTGGACGGCGCCGCCGATTGTTGCACTGCGCTCGAAAACCCCGGTTTTCCAGCCTTTGAGCGCCAGATGCGCGGCGCACGCCAGACTGTTGTGACCCGCCCCGACAAAGATGGCGTCGAACTCGCTCACGCCCCGTTCCCCATTTCCTTTATGCTTAAAGATAATTGCAGATGCATATGTTTTCGTCTAGTAGGATATTAAGGGCCGAAACGAGCCTTGATCATCATCACGAAAGAGGGAACAGAGACCATGGACACGCAACAACTCCTCGGCGAAGTCGCCGGTCAACTACTTTCGGGCGCCATCAAAGTGGTCGACCTGTCGGCGCCGCTCGGACCCGACACGCCGCTGATCAAGCTACCGCCGGAACTTGCCGTCGACACACCGAAGATCGAAATCCATTCGATCTCCCGCTTTGACAAGAACGGCCCATGGTGGGCGTGGAACTGGCTGAAGCTCGGCGAACATTCAGGCACGCATTTCGATGCGCCCAACCACTGGATCAGCGGCAAGGATTATGCCGACGGTGCGACCGACACCATTCCGGCACAGAATTTCGTTGGCCCGGTCAATGTCATCGACTGTTCGAAGGAAGCCGCCGCCGACCCCGATTTCCTGCTCACCGTCGACCACATCAAGGGGTGGGAAGCCAAGCATGGCGCGATCAATGCCGGCGAATGGGTGGTGATGCGCACCGACTGGTACAAGCGCAACGGCTCCGAAGCCGAGTTCCTCAACGCCAACGAGACCGGTCCGCACACGCCTGGCCCGACGGCCGAAGCCATCCAGTTCCTGATCAGCAAGGACATCAAGGGCTGGGGCTCAGAGACGATCGGCACCGATGCCGGCAAGGCCGGCGGCATGGAGCCGCCATTCCCGGCCCACACGCTGATGCACAAGGCCAACCGCTACGGTCTTGCCAGCCTGTGCAACCTCGACCAGCTGCCGCCGAAGGGCGCCATCCTGATCGCGGCCCCGCTCAAGATCGAGCACGGCACCGGCAGCCCGATCCGCGCGCTGGCGCTTGTGTCGAAGCAATAGGGCGAGGTGGGTCTTCGGGAGAAGATCATGCGCGAAGGCAATGTCGTGATGACGGGTAAGGGGTGGCAGGCTTGCAATGCCGCCACTCTACGGCGCCCCCCTCTGTCCTGCCGACGAAGAGCAATCGCCAATGAACGCCCCCGATCACATCATCGTCGGCAGCGGCATCAATGCGCTGGTCTGCGCGGCGATGCTTGGCGGCAAGGGGGCCAAGGTGCTCGTCCTCGAGCGCAACGACCGCATTGGCGGCTGCATTCGCACCGAGGAGATCACCGCACCCGGCTTCATCCATGATGTGATGGCGACGACCTTCGTGCTGTTCATCACCTCGCCGGCCTTCGCGGCGCTGGGCGCCGACCTTGCACGCCACGGGCTGGAATTCTGCCACACCGGCACGCCGACTGGCGTGCTGCGGCCGGACGGCAGCCATGCGGTGCTCAGCACCGACCGTGCCGCCAACATCGCCGCGCTCAACGCCATCGCGGCCGGCGACGGTGACCGGCACGAGGAAGATGTTGGCGGCATCGAGCGCAATGCCGGCCTGCTGTTCGGTCTGCTCGGCGGTAGCCTGTGGTCCTATCCGACCGGCAAGCTGCTGGCTGGTGACGCATGGCGCCGTGGCCCGCGTGGCCTTGCCGCCTTTCTCGGCGAAGCACTCGTGCCGGCGCGCAACTGGCTGGAAAGTACCTACCAGTCCGAAACCATCCGCGCGCTGTGGGCACCTTGGGTGCTGCATGCCGGCTTGGGGCCGGAGGATGCTTTCTCCGGGCAGATCGCCAAGGTTATCGCCTTTGCGCTGGAAGCCGCCGGAGCGCCGATCGTCAAGGGCGGCGCGAAGAACCTGCTCTCGGCCTTCGAGGCACTCATCACCGAGCGCGGCGGTGTCATCTCCACCGAGGCGGACGTTGCCTCCATCATCCTGACAGGGGGGCGCGCCACTGGCGTGCGGCTAGCCTCGGGCGAAACGGTCAATGCGAAGAAGAGCGTCATCTGCTCGGTGACGCCGACGCAGCTCTATGGCCGCCTGCTTGGCACCGACGCTCCCCAAGCTGATGTCGAGGCGACGCGGAAATATCGCTACGGCAAAGGCAATTTCCAGATCCACTACGCCTTGGACAAACCGCCTGCATGGCGCGGCGAAGGGCTGGACAAGGTCGCGCTGCTGCACCTGACGCCGGGACTGGATGGCGTGTCGAAGGCCTGCAACGAGGCGGCGCGCGGCATGCTGCCGGAGGTGCCGACCATCTGCGTCGGCCAGTCGCATGCGCTCGACCCTACGCGCTGCCCGGAAGGCAAGGCGATCCTGTGGCTGCAACTGCCCGAGGCGCCGCGTCACATCAAGGGCGACGCCGCCGGCAAACTGCAAGCACCGGCCGACGGCCAATGGACCGACGCGTTGCGCGAAGCCTATGCGGATCGTGCAGAAGCGATCCTCGCCAACCATATCGACGGCTTCAAGACCAGCGTCATCGAGCGCCGCGCCTATTCGCCAGCCGATCTTGAGGCGATGAACATCAATCTGGTCGGCGGCGACCCCTATGGCGGGTCTGCGACCATCGATCAGTCGTTCCTGTGGCGGCCATTCAAGACCAGCCGCAACCATCAGACCGGCATCAAGGGCCTCTACCATATCGGCGCCTCGACCCATCCGGGTGCCGGCCTTGGCGGCGGTTCCGGCTTTCTCCTGGCGGGGAGGCTGTGATGGAAGAGAAGGTTGCCGAAAGGCGCCAGCGCATTTCGACCCTGGGGCAGATCGGCCTGCAGCAATTCGCGCCCTATCTGATGAACCGCATCATGGGCCGCTACAACGCCACCCTGCGCGACGATTTCCGCAAGCAGGGCCTGACCATTCCGCAGGTGCGCACGCTGGCCGTGCTGTCGGTCACCGACGGCATCACCGTCAACGATCTCTCGGTCTATACGGTCATCGAGCAGTCGACCTTGAGCCGGACGCTCGACTCGCTGGAAGGCCAGGGTCTTGTGCGGCGCGAGCAAGGTGTCACCGACAGCCGCATCCGCCATGTGTTCCTGACCGATGAGGGCCGCGCCGAGTTCACCCGCGCCTGGCCGGCCATGCATGACGCGTTCGAGGCGATGTTCGACGATATCGACGACGCCGAATATTCCGCGCTCATCGCCACGCTTTTGAAAATGCTGAAGAACATTCGCAAGCACGACATCTAGCATGACCCCGAAAAGTGGATACCGGTTTTCGGAAGAGGTCATGCTCAAGCAGACAGACAGACCTACGCGCCGCCAGCACAGGGCGGCAACGGAAGGGAGAAAAAAATGGCCGAACGGTCTTTTGCCAAGGAAGTCGAGAAACTCCGGCTCGGCGCCGGTGAGGAGTTTGCCGGCGAAGGCATCCTCGCCATCACCAAGGCGCTGCTGCAATGCGGTGTCGGCTATGTCGGCGGCTATCAGGGCGCGCCGATCAGCCATCTGATGGACGTGCTGGCCGACGCGCAGGACATTCTGGGCGAGCTCGGCGTGCATTTCGAGGCGAGCGCCTCAGAAGCCACCGCTACCGCCATGTTGGCCGCCTCGGTGCACTACCCAATCCGCGGTGCCGCGACCTTCAAGTCGACCGTCGGCACCAACGTCGCCTCCGACGCACTGGCCAATCTCGCCTCAGGCGGCGTCACCGGCGGCGCGCTGATCATCGTCGGCGAGGATTATGGCGAGGGCTCCTCGATCATGCAGGAGCGCAGCCATGCCTTCGCCATGAAAAGCCAGGTCTGGCTGCTCGACCCGCGCCCCAACCTGCCGTCGATCGTCAAGGCGGTGGAAGATGGTTTCGAGCTGTCCGAGATTTCCAACACGCCGGTCATGCTGCAGGTGCGCATCCGCTGCTGCCATGTCCACGGCCATTTCATCGCCAAGGACAACAAGCGGCCCTCAATGACGGTGGCTGACGCGCTGGAAGCACCGCGCCGCGACACCGGCCGTATCGTGCTGCCGCCCGCCTCCTTCCTGCACGAGAAGGAGAAGGTGCAGAAGCGCTGGCCCGCGGCGGTGGATTTCATCGCCAAGAACAAGATCAACGAGTTCTTCGGCTCGGATCATGGTTCGGTGGGCATCGTCCTGCAGGGCGGCATGTACAATTCGGTCATTCGCGCCCTGCAGCGGCTCGGACTTGCCGACATTTATGGTGACACCGACGTGCCGCTCTACGTGCTCAACGCCGTCTATCCGCTGATCGACGACGAATTCCTGTCCTTCTGCGAGGGCAAGCAGTCGGTGCTGGTCGTCGAGGAAGGCCAGCCCAATTACATCGAACAGGCCTTTGCCTCGATGCTGCACAAGGCCGGTCGCGGCACCAGGCTGGTCGGCAAGGAGCATCTGCCGATGGCCGGCGAATACACCGGCCAGGTCATGCTCGACGGCATCGGCGCCTTCCTGCGCGCCGAAGCCCCGCATCTGTTGCCGGGCGAAGTGCGTGCGCCCAACAAGGTCGGCGACGGTGTCGATACCGCCGACCTGATCAATGTCGTGCCGGGCCGTCCGCCGGGATTCTGCATCGGCTGCCCGGAACGGCCGATCTTTGCCGCCACAAAGCTGGTCGAGCAGGAGCTCGGCAAGCACCACATCGCCTCCGACATAGGCTGCCATCTGTTCTCGATCATGCCGCCTTTCGAACTCGGCGCCACCACCATGGGCTATGGGCTGGGGCCGGCTTCCGCTTCGGCGTTCAATTCGCCGGACGCCAAGCGGCGTTCCATCTCCTTCGTCGGCGATGGCGGCTTCTGGCACAACGGTCTGACCTCCTCGATCGGCAATGCCGTGTTCAACAAGAATGACGGCGTCATCGTCATCGTCGATAATTTCTATTCGGCCGCGACCGGCGGCCAGGACATTCTCTCGTCCCGCGCCGGCAACAAGACCAAGTCGACGAAGCATCCGATCACCGAGGCGGTGAAAGGCATGGGTGTCAAATGGCTGCGCCATGTCGACCGTACCTATGACGTGACCAAGATGCAGGACACGCTGCGCGAGGCGCTGACCACGGAGGAGAAGGGGCCGAAAGTCATCGTCGCCTCGTCCGAATGCATGCTCAACCGGCAGCGCCGCGAAAAGCCGCTGGTCGACAAGGCGATCAAGGGCGGCGAGCGAGTGGTGAAACCGAAATTCGGCGTCGACGAGGACATCTGCACCGGCGACCATGCCTGCATGCGCCTCTCCGGCTGCCCATCGCTGTCGGTCAAGTCGCTCGACGATCCGCTGCGCGACGACCCGGTCGCTAGCATCGACCAGAGTTGCGTCGGCTGCGGCAATTGCGGCGAGGTCGCCGATGCGGCGGTGCTGTGCCCGTCCTTCTATCGCGCCGATGTCGTCTACAATCCGAGCCGCTGGGATCGCTTCCTGGAAGCCGCGCGCCGCGCCACCATCGGCCTGTTGCAGCGCCGCCGCGAAAGCCGGCGCCTGACTTTCGCCGATGCTTGACGCTGTCCCCCCACTTCGCGCCCACGCCGGCGCTCAGGATAGTGAGCGTGTCATCAAGCTTGCCGTGCTGGCGGTCGGCGGCCAGGGCGGCGGCGTGCTCGCCGACTGGATCACCGACGTCGCCGAGCGCAGTGGTTATGTCGCGCAATCGACCTCGGTCGCCGGCGTCGCCCAGCGCACCGGTGCCACCATCTACTATGTCGAGATGGCCCGCGACACCGGCCGGCTGCCGGTCTTCGCGCTGTCGCCCTCGCAAGGCGATGTCGATATCCTGATCGCCGCTGAACTGATGGAAGCCGGCCGCGCCATCATCCGCGGCTTCGTCACGCCCGAGCGCACCACGCTGATCGCCTCGTCGCACCGCATCGCCGCCGTGTCGGAAAAGATCGAACCGGGCGACGGCCGGGCCTCGTCGTCCAAGGTGCATGCCACGGCGGAAGCCGCATCGAAGCGCTTCATCGCTTTCGACATGGAGAAGATCGCCGCCGACAATGGCTCGATGATCTCGGCCAGCCTGCTTGGCGCGCTGGCCGGATCCGACGCGCTGCCGTTCACGCGCGAGAGCTACGAACAGGCGATCGGTGCCGGCGGCCGGGGCGTCAAGGCCAGCCTCGCCGCCTTCGGCGCTGCGTTTGACCGCGCGCGCGGCACGACAGCACCGGCGCCAAAGCCGGCCGAGTCCACGCTTGTCGAATCTGCCCCGGGCGCAGGAAACGTCAGCGGCCCGCAAAACCTGCTGCAAGGCTGGCAGGCCTTGGCCGCCCGCGTCGATCTGTTGCCAGTGGCGGTCCGCGACATGGCGCTCCGCGCCTTAAGAAAGGTCGTCGACTATCAGGATATCGCCTACGGGCGAGACTATCTCGACCGGCTGGACAAGGCCGTCGCGCTGGACGGGCCGGATCGCGGCTATGGCTTGTCCATCGCCGCTGCAAAGCATCTGGCAAATGCGCTGTGCTACGACGACATGATCCGCGTCGCCGATCTGAAGACACGCTCGACACGCGATAAACGTGTGCGCCGCGAGGTCGGCGTCAAGGACGACTCGATCCTGCAGGTGACCGAATATTTCCATCCGCGCATCGAGGAGTTCTGCGGCACGCTGCCGGCGGGTCTGGGCAGCTACATCGAGGACCGGCCGAAGCTTGCCGCCTTTCTCGATCGCCGCATCAACCATGGCCGCCGCATCCGCACCGACAGTTTTGCCGGCTTTGCAGCACTCTGGTTCATCGGCGGCCTGCGCCGCTGGCGCCGCAGCCTGCTGCGCCACAAGGTCGAGATCGCGCATCTCGATCGCTGGTACGCGCTGGCCCTCGACCATGTGCCCCAGGATTACGCGCTTGCCGTCGAAATCCTCAACTGCCGCCGGCTGATCAAGGGCTACAGCGACACCCATGTCCGCGCCCAGTCTAAATTCGACCGCGTGCTGTCGGCGCTCGACCTGGTCAAGGGCCGGACGGACGCCGCCGACTGGATCCGCCGCCTGCGCGAGATGGCGCTGAAGGACGAGAAGGGCGACATGCTCGACGGCGCGCTGAAGACGGTGGCGACGCTGGGGCCGGACCCAATCGGCTGAGGTAGAGGTATCTAGCGGGCGTCCACGGACGGGAGCGGCGCTAACCTTAACTCCGGACCGGCCGGCAGGATCGCCCGGCGTGCGCCAGCGCTGACGCGGGGCCAGGCATCTGGCCCCGCGTCGCTTGATCAGTAATGGTGCCAGTGGCGCCAGTAATGGTGCGGGTGCCAGCCATAGACCGGAGCGTGCCAGTAGTGGTAGCGCGGGCGCACGACGACGACGCCGTTAGGCACGCAACGCCCCCATCGGTTAGGGTGCCAGCCGATGCCGCAACCCCAGCGGACATGCTCGACCAGTGCCGGGGCGGCCGGCTGGGTTACGGACACGACGGGCATTGCGTTGGACGCGGTGGCGGTCACGACAGTTCCACTGACCGCCAGGATGGCTGCTGCTGCATAGTTTTTCAGGCGACTCATAATTGGACTCCGGGTGCATTCGAGTTTGAAGTTGGCCGCCCGCATCGTGCGATCGGGCAGGCTTGTCCCTTCCCTTCGTTAAACGGCGTGTCGAGCGTTTTCCGTCGATCGTCATGGCGATTTTTTTGGCGCAACGGCAGCGCGGCGTTCCATATGGCGCAGCAATGCCTGTGCCAGCACGCTCCGGTTTTCGGGCGACGTGTTCGCCGCGAAGTCGACAATGGCTTGTTCAAGCCGGGTGCGGACCGTCGCGTCGGCGTTGCGCGCCCGCTCCAGGGCAGCCGACAAGGCGGCCTTATCGATGACAGCCTGCTGCAACAGGTCCGCTGCCTCCTGCCTGGCCTGCTGGCCATCGAGAATGATCTGCCGGGACTCTACACGAACCTGGCGCAGCGCCTGGCGGAACGCCTTGCGATCCTGGTTGGGAAGCTGTCGGCCAGCCGATTCCAACGAGACGCCGGCTTTGGCATTTCTCAGCCAGACCGCACCACCGACAAATGCGCCGGCAAGAAAGACGTTCAGCATCACGGAAGCAATGACCAGACCACGGATCCAGCGCGGGCTCATAGGCTTTCCTCACCGTTCTCGGCATCGGGGCCGACATCGCCAAACGCCGTCACACTGGCATCCAGCACAGTTTGGTCCGGCTGGAGTTCGGGGGTGACGATGGTCACCAGAGCCAATCCTGCCACGGCGCCGGCCAGACCAATGCCGGCAAGTCCGAGCCCCAGCCACCAGAACCGCTGTCGCCGGCGCTGGACGAGATGCCGGCCGGCGACCTGCACGATGCTGTCGTGCAGCGCTTTGCCGGGGGCGTCGACGCGGTAACTGTCGAGCAGCGTGTCGAGTGTCCCGGCCTGCTTCAGAATGGCCTCGCCCGCTTCGCTCGCGGCAAAGACCGTGCCGGTCATCCGTTCGGTCTCTGGCCATCGCCGCAGGTCGCCGCCATAGGCCTCGGCCAGGGTCGCGAAGCGCTTGGCATCCATTGCCGGTTCGTTTCTGGACCCTTCAGCCATGTACCTTCCCCTTGCCCGTTGGGGCCGCGTGCTCGCCTGGCACAGGGCCGACAGGAACCTGCCGCCAGGCGGTGCCGGCAAAGCACCGTGACTGCCGCGCGGTCATGCTTGTCCGGTTTTCACTCATCGGCGCCATCCCTGGCCAGGATCGTCTGCAGCGAGCGCCGGCCGCGCGAAAGCAGGCTCTCCAGGGCATCGACGCTGATCTGCAAGGTCGCGGCCGCCTCGATGTTGGACATCTCCTGATAGTAGACCAAAACGATCGCCTCGCGCTGTCGTGGTGCGATGCGTTGCAGTGCCTGTTCGACTCGATAAGCTTCTTCCCCGGAATGAGCATCGGGAAGCGGCGCAGGGTCGGCGACGTCCGGCACCTCGTCGGTCACCCATTCGCGCCTGCGGCGCAGCCGGTCGTAGCACAGGTTCAACGTCACCCGGTGGATCCAGCTGTCGAAGCGCGCATTGCCGCGGCGCCAGCTTGACGCATGGCGCCAGATCCGGACAAAGGTTTCCTGTGCGACATCCTCGGCCTCCGCCGCATCGCCAAGCATGCGCACGGCAAGCGCCAGGATGCGCGGCAGCTTGCGCGCGACCAGGGCTTGCACGGCTGCCGGATCGCCGGCGCCGACACGGCGAACCAGCTCCTCGTCCGGATCCGCAGCCATCAGCCGGCGCACTCCCGATGTTCATCGCACGTCATTGCCTCTTGGTCATTGCTTTGGCTTGGGAGCGGTTTTATGGCCCGGCAGTTCGTCGGCGGTCAGAATGCCGTCGGCATTCTTGTCCAGCCGGGCAAAGCGCTTGGCGAAGAAGGCATCGAGTTCGGCGCGGTCGATAAAGCCGTCATGGTTGGAATCGATCCGCTTGAAGGATTTGGCGGCGTCGCCCTTGGCGTTGCGCTTTGCCTGGAAGGCCTCCCATTCCAGCAGGCTGATCTTGCCGTCGCCGTCCGTATCGGCCGCCATGATCGCCTTTTCGCGCCGCTTTTGGAATTTGGCCAGCGTGATGTCGGATTTGACTGCCGGGGTAGTCGTGGAGGCGGGCGGTGGTGTCGCTGTCTGGGCGAGAGCCGCAACGGTTTGCAAACTCAGGGCAACGATGACTATCGAACGTCTGATCATGCTTGGCGTCTCCGGTTGGCGCGTTGCAGACGGCCTGTGCCGCCATCACGCTTCAACCGTTAAACGCCGCCAGCCGAAAAATCCGTCGGTCGCGCGTGCCGATCCGTTCACGCGACTGAATCCGCCCTTTCGATGCCAATTCATTCGACGGCATTGCCGCCAAACGAAGCCGCGTTGGCCGGGCCGCTATTCTGATTGGTCAGCCACCACCAACTGGTCCGGCTTGAAGCCGGCATGTTGCGGGGTCCACACATCACCCTCACGGTTGAACCAATGGCACATATACGTGCCCGAGGCAGCGCCGTCGCTGATCGTCATTTTCGGGCCTCCGGACTTCAGCTTGACGACGTCTCCGGTTTTGAAATTGTTGGGCATTTTGACCTCCCATGCTGAGGCCACGAGTTTCCCACCAAACCCGAGTCGCGACAATGGCGGATGTGCTTCGCCGCGTCGCAATCCTTTGCGCCAGCGGCGGCGGTGCGGCAGGTGAAAAACGGCAGGGATGCAAGAGAAGTGGTGCCGCTTGCGTGACTCGAACACGCGACCCCCGCATTACGAATGCGGTGCTCTACCAACTGAGCTAAAGCGGCCCGGAAGGCCAAGACCTCCAAGATGGAGGGGGTGATAGCCGCAACCGGCTGCGAATTCAAGATGCGACTTGGCAAATCATGCAGGCGTCTCATGCCGCCATTGAAAGCCGGCCGCCGCGTTCTTCGCCAATCGGCCATGACGTGACATCTCGACGTGGCGTGCACCTTCCTGCGCGTGAAAATCGATGAAACATGCTGATTTCGTTGCCGGAACAGCGTCGGCATGGACTTTGGTCACCTCTCCAAGGCAGAATGCGCCGCTCGCCCGTTGATTGATTGGTCGCCTGCGGCTAACGATCACGGCAAGGTTGATGAACGGACAGAGGGACCCGCTTGGACGCGATCGAAAAAGCGATCCGGAACGCCTTGGAGAAGGGCAACGCCGAGGACCGCGCGTACCGCGAAAAGGTCTATCGCGCCGCTTTTGCCGCGCTTGATCGCGCGCTCCAGGCCAATCCAACCGTGACCGTGGAAGTCGCCATCAAGCGCCGCAAGGCGATCCAGGCGAAGATCACCGAAATCGAATCCGAGTTCCTGCCGGCCGTGCCGGATGTCGGCCCGCAAGGCGATGCACCGGCGGTCGAGCTTGGTGCGGACTCCGCGCCCGCGGTTGAGACTGGCCAACAGGCACCGTCGCCCGATGTCGTCGTCGAGGGGCCTGTGCAATCCGCCCGACCCGCCGACGACACGCCGCGCTCGCGCGTGCTGCCCGTCGTTCCCGACATCATGCCGGACGCCACGCTTCCCGACGCTCCGTCCATCGACATGTCGGCTCCCACTTCGGCCGGCACCGCGGCCGAAGTCGCGGCCGATCGCGATGAACGACGCATTCGGGGGCGTCGCCTGCCGCTGACCGCCATCTTCCTGACCGTGACGCTGCTTGCCGCTGTCGGCATCGGCCTGTTCTTCGCCGTGCAGACCGGCGTCTTCAAGACGTCGGCGCAGCTTGACACCGCCCCGCCGCAAGCGCCGCCGACCGTCGGCGACGACGATTTCACACCGGCCGATGGCGGCCCGGCAAAGCCCGGTGCCGAGGATCAGGCGCGCGACTGGATCAATGTGTTTTCGCCGACCGATGCGTCGCATGTCAGCGCACCGTCGGATGCCAAGGCCGAGGTGATGAAGGACGATACCGGTTCGTTCCTGCGCATCCGTTCGGGCGCGTCCGGTTCGGCAATCAGCTTCGATGTCGGGCAAGGCGTGCTGGAAAAGCTCGCCGGCAAGCATGCCGTGTTCGACATCATTGCCCGCTCCGAGGAAGGCAAGGAGACGCAGATGTCCGTCGACTGCAATTTCGGCGAACTGGGCGACTGCGGCCGCAAGCGCTATGCCGTCGGCCAGCAGCAGAACGAATATCTGTTCGACGTGCAGTTCCCCGACAAGCGCCCGGGCTCGGCCGGCACGATCGCCATCAATTCCGACTTCGACAAGCAGGGCAAGGCCGCGGACATCTACGAGATCCGGGTTTCGGTCGAACCGTAAGGGCGCCGGACAAGGTCTAGCGGTCGAGCAGCGCCTGCAGCGTCTCGATGCGGTCGGCCTCGTTGGCCGGCTTGTCCCAGCGCAATCGTGAAATGCGGGGAAAGCGCATGGCGACGCCGGATTTGTGCCGGGTCGAGCGGTTGAGCCCCTCGAAGGCGACTTCCAGCACCAGGCCGTTGTCGCGGTCGGCGCGCACCGAGCGCACCGGGCCGAAGCGTTCGACCGTGTTGTCGCGGACATATTTGTCTATCTGCTTCAGCTCCTCGTCGGTAAAGCCGAAATACGCCTTGCCGACCGGCACCAGCTGCTCCTCGCCTTCGGCACCCGACCAGACGCCGAACGTGTAGTCCGAATAGAAGCTGGAGCGCTTGCCGTGGCCGCGCTGCGCATACATCAGCACCGCGTCCACCGTGTGCGGATCGCGCTTCCACTTGAACCACGGACCTTTCGGCCGCCCGGCGACATAGGCTGAATCCCAGCGCTTCAGCATCACGCCCTCGATGATTGGATGAGGTGGCGCCCGTCGCAATTCCTCCAGCGCCTGCCAGTCCGGGAAGGCGACGAACGGTGACAGGTCGAAACGGCTCGGGTCGAGCGTCCCGGCGAAGCTTTCGAGGCGGGCGCGCCGCTCGCGAAACGGCAGCGCGCGCAAATCCTCGCCGCCGATCTGCAGCACATCGTAGCATCGCATGAAGGCCGGGTACTGCTGCTGCATCTTCAGTGTCACCGTCTTGCGGTTCAGCCGTTGCTGCAGATCCGAGAAGGTTCCTGTTGCTTGGCGGGGATCGCCGACCAGCAATTCGCCGTCCAGCGTCGCGGAAAACTGCATGGCCTCAGTGAGGTCCGGAAAGGCGCCTGAAACATCGTCGCCGGTGCGCGAATAAAGCCGGTGGATGCCGCCTTCGGCCACCGCCTGGACGCGGATGCCGTCCCATTTCCATTCGGCCGCATAATCCGTCGGATCGAGCTTTTCGAGATCTCCGTCACCGACCGGGTTCGACAGCATCACCGGGCGGAACAGCGCCATCGCCGTATTCCTCGGCTTTTCGGCCTTGCCTTCCAGCCAGGCGAACAGCGCCGTGTAAGGTGGTGACAGCCCGTGCCAAAGCTCCTCGATCTCGGTGATATCGACCGTGCCGAAATCCGCCAGCGCCTGTTTGGCCAGCCGCGCCGACACGCCGATGCGCAGCCCGCCGGTGACCAGCTTGATGATGGCAAAGCGGGCCGAGATGCCGGCGCTGTCGAGCAGCCCTGCCAGCACCTTGGGTCCGTCGGAGCGGCTTGCCGCCTGCAGCTTGGCGACGACCTCGCCAAGCGTCGGCTCGCGGTTCGGGATATTTCCGGGCGTTTGCGGCCAGACCAGCGACACCGTTTCAGCCAAATCGCCGACATAGTCGTAGGAATAGCCGAACAGCACCGGATCCATGCGTTCGGTGACCAGAATGCGCAGCATCGCCGGCTTGACCGCGGCAATGTTGAGATCGCCGGTGATGGCAGCCAGCGCCAGCCCGCGATCGGGATCCTCCACGGTGCGGAAATAGTCGGTCAGCAAGGTCAGCTTGCCGTTGCGCGACGGCGTCAGCACCAGGCGGTCGAGAAGTTCGGCGAAGCGGTTCATGGCTGGATGCACCATGCCAGCAGCGAAAGTCGGCGCGCGGCGCCCCCCTCTGGCCTGCCGGCCATCTCCCCCTCAAGGGGGGAGATTGGATGTCGCCGTCGCTTTCGCGAATCTCCGGCGTTGCTGAAGAAGCGCCGGCGGCAAAACTGCCAATCTCCCCCCTTGAGGGGGAGATGTCCGGCAGGACAGAGGGGGGCGCCGTCGAACTCGGCGTTGGCGATTGGCAGGTCAAAAAGCGCCATCAATCGCCCTCGTCCTCGTACCCCACCAGATGCAGCGGTCGCGCGGCGATGCCTTCGAGTTCGCACCAGCGCACCAGCGCTTCCTCGCGGCCATGCGTCACCCAGATCTCCTCGGCTCCGGTCTCCTTGATCGTGGCGGTCAGCTCGTCCCAGTCGGCGTGGTCGGAGATGATCAACGGCAGCTCGACGCCGCCCTGCTTGGCGCGCTGGCGGATGCGCATCCAGCCTGACGCGAAGCACGAGATCGGATCGGGAAAGCGCCGCGCCCAGCGATCGGCGAAGGCCGATGGCGGGCCGACGACGATGGCGCCTGCGAAGTCTTGCCTGCCGCCGCTTTCGACGGTAGCCGGCTCCAACGGTCCGAGGTCTATGCCCTGGCTCTGATAGTACTCGCTGAGCTTGGCCAGCGCGCCATGGATATAGATCGGCTTGCAGTGGCCGGCATCGCGCAACAGCCGCATCACCCGCTGCGCCTTGCCCAGCGCATAGGCGCCGACCAGATGCGAGCGCTCAGGAAATTGCGCCGCCGATTTCAGCAGGCGGGCGATCTCTTCCTTGTCGGGTGGATGGCGAAAAACCGGCAGGCCGAAGGTCGCTTCGGTGATGAACACATCGCACGGGATTGGCTCGAACGGCGCGCAGGTCGCGTCCCTCTGCCGCTTGTAGTCGCCGGAAGCGACGATGCGCGTGCCCTGATGCTCGACCGATATCTGCGCCGAGCCCAGCACATGGCCGGCTGGATGGAAGCTGACGTTGACGCCGTTGAGGACAATTGTCTCGCCGAACCGGGCCGCTTGCGTCGTTCCGGCAAAATCCTCGCCGTAGCGCAGGCCCATAATGTCGAGAGTCTGCTGCGTGGCCAGCACCGAGCGATGGCCGGAGCGCGCATGGTCGGAATGGCCGTGCGTGATCAACGCCCGGTTCACCGGCCGCACCGGGTCGATGAAGAAATCGCCCGGCGGGCAATAAAGGCCCTCGGGCCGGGGATGAAGCAGGTCGCTGGCGCGCATAACCCCCAAGATAGGATATAATTCCGCTGCGGGAAGCCTGTTGTAAGCGACTGCTGACTCCCGCATAAAGCACCGCCGGCTTGATCCGCCGACAGGACCCCTCGCCATGAAACCGCTTCAGGCTTCGTCCGGCGATTTGAACGCCGATCGCCGTGCCGATTATGCCGAGATGCTCTTTGCCTCGGGCGATCACGCCCAAGCGGCCGAACTCCTGCTCGGCGCGCTGGAACTGGCACCGCAATGGGCGATGGGCTGGTTTCGCCTTGGTGAGATGCAGGAGACATCAGGCAGGGTCGACCTCGCCGCGCAGGCCTGGACGATGTCGCTGCAACTCGATCCGGCGGATCGTCAAGGCGCTGCTCTGAACCTGCAATTGATCGGCAAGGCACCGGCGGTCGACGCGCTCCCCAACGCCTTCGTCGAGACACTGTTCGACCACTATGCCGAGAGCTTCGATGAATCCCTGGTCGACAGGCTGGAATACCGGCTGCCTGAGGTGCTCGATCGGGCCATTCGAGCGGCAAGGCCCGGCCGCTTCGCGCTGGCGATCGATCTTGGCTGCGGCACCGGCCTGATGGGGCAGAGGCTGCGGCCGATCGTCGATCGGCTGGAGGGATATGACATTTCGGCCAGGATGCTGAGAAAGGCGCGGGCCAAGGGCGCCTATGATTTCCTTGATAAGGCCGATCTGCAGGATTTTGTTCATGCCGGTCCGAAAGCCGATCTGGTGACGGTGGCCGATGTTTTCATCTATGTCGGGGCACTGAGCGGCGTTGTGAAGACGATTGCCAGCTTGCTGGCCAGGGATGGCCTGTTCGCGTTTTCCGTCGAGACGCTGGCTGGCGATGGCGATTTTGTGCTGCTGCCGTCGCGCCGGTACGCGCATGCGCAACACTACGTGCGCGACGTCCTGGCCGCCAACGGGTTTTCGATCCTGTCACTGGAACCAACCGTGATCCGGCAGGATCGTGGGCAACCCGTCAGCGGGTTGGTCGTTGTGGCTAGGGCTCCGAACTCAGCTTAACAAATGACCTGACGACCAGTTCTTGTCGGCAGCCTTTGTGCCGGTAGCTTCTCATGATAGGAATTTTTTCTTGACTCGCTGCCGTCAGCTATGGTATATATTTGCCTATGGTGCTGATTTGCGCCAGTGACCCGCCGCACAGGCGGGTTTTCGTTTGATACTCCGTCAGCCAACGCGCCGGCGAAGGCTCCGAAGGAACCCGTTAACCCGAGTTCGTAGCCCTGTCGTTGTGGCAGGCAAGCTGCCGGCGGCTTGAGGGGCCGTCGCCGCCTCGCAAACATTCTTGCTGTGAAAAAGTCCGATTTGCATGCGCGACTGATATTTGCGATCTGGTCGCGTCAGGGCGGGATATCACGAGGAGCATAGTCGATGCGCTGGAACATGATTGTCTTGGCCTCTTGCCTGCTGACCGCCGGCTGCGCGGGCAACTCGATGGCCGAGAGGCAGGACGCCGACATACAGTCTTCCCTGCAGTATGACACCGTGCCGTGCGACAAGTTGCTGGCGCAGCGCAACGGGTTGGCGCAGCAATACAACCTGTCGACGAAGGCCAAACCGACCTTCTCCAATCCGGCGATGGGCTTCGGCCCGTTTACCCCGGACATGCGCTCCAAGGCCAAGCGCGATACCGACAAGGTGACCGGCGAGATCGATGCCATGAACCGGTCGATCGATCGCCGCCAGTGCGGCCAGCCGGACAAGCAGAAGAAGTTGGCGCTGCCTGGCTGAAGATCCGAGGCCGCCACGGGTCGAGAATCGCAGACAACAAACCACCTTGTAGGGCACGATCGGATGCATCTCTCGGAGCTCGGGGACCGCATATGTATCTTGGGGCCGTCCAACAGTGGGAAGTCGACCCTCGCCGACGCGATTGCCCGCAAGCGTGGTCTGGCGACTGTTCACCTCGATCAGCTCTTCCATCTCCCGAACACGGATTGGGAAGCGCGCCCAAGGGACGAATTCATTGCCTTGCATGACGCCGCTATCGCCGGCGAGCGTTGGGTGATGGATGGAAACTATTCGGTTTGCATGCCCCAACGCTTTCTGCGAGCGACGGGACTGATCCTATTGGATATTTCGACATCGACAAGTCTGCTGAGCTATATCAGGCGAACGCTGTTCGAGAGAGAAAGGCGCGGTGCCTTGGAGGGCGGGCACGACAGCATCAAATGGGACATGATCCGCCATATTGCCGTGACCACACCGAAAAATCGCAACCGGTACCGAGCAATGCTTGAACAAGTCGATCTGCCAAAGGTGCAGTTATCGTCACGGCAAGCAGTCAAGAAATGCTTCCGGGACTGGGACCTGGCCCGATAAGACCCTGTTCTGGCTAATACCCCGCCTTGCGGTCCACCAGATTGTCGAGCTTCTCGCCGCGCTCGAAGGCGTCCATCTGGCGCAGCATGATTGGCGCTAAGTGGACGGGATCGGAAGTCGCCGCTGCATGAGGCGTCACGAATACTTTTGGATGTCCCCACAGCGGACTGGTCTTCGGCAGCGGTTCGACCTCGAACACGTCGAGGCTCGCTTCCTTCAGCGTGCCGTCGTTCAGTGCCCGCAAAATGTCGGCGTCCTTCTGCAGGCGGCCGCGTCCGGCATTGATCAGCACCGAGCCGCCGAGACCGTTGCGCTTGCGCAATTCCTTGAGCACGCCATAGTTGATGATGCCCCTGGTGTCCGGCGTCAGCGGCAAAAGCACCACAAGTATGTCGGTCGCCTTGAGGAAGGGAATAAGTCCGGCCTCGCCGGAATAGGTCGCGACGCCTTCCATGGCCTTGTCGCTGCGCGACCAGCCATTGACGGCAAAGCCGAGCGATAGCAGCACCGAGGCCGCGGCGCGACCGAGACTGCCGAGGCCCATGATGCCGACCGAAATGTCACCGGCCGGCCTTTGCTGCGGTTCGTGCCAGATCTTCTTCAACTGCTGCGACCGGTAGAGCAGGCCCTGGCGGTGATGGTCGAGCACCCGCCAGACGACATATTCGGTCATATACTGGGTCAGGTTGTCGGCGACGACCTTGACGATCGGCACATCCGGCAGGCCGGGATCGGCGAAGATATGGTCGACACCCGCGCCGATCGAGAAGATGGCACGCAGATTGGGCAGTGAGGACAAAAGGTTGGGTTTCTGCTTCCACACCACGGCATAGGTGATCGAGGGGTCGCTGGCGCCGTCCGGCTCCAGCACCACCTCGCGTTCGGCCGACAGGAGCTCGCGCCAGCGCTGCGGATGAAAGCCGGTGACGGCAAGCAGGATGCGGCCTTTTTCCATTGCGGTCTGTTAGTCCCTTTTAAGCAATTACTCGCTGACGATGCCGACCGGCGCCGTCTCTATCCTGAAAGCGGCCGAGATCAGCGCCCGAGTATAGTCGGTTTGCGGATTTTCAAAAATCTGCTGGGAAGGGCCGGCTTCGACGATCCTGCCATTGCGCATGACGATGACGTCGTTGGCCAGCGCGCGGATGACTTTCAGATCATGGCTGATGAAGAGATAGGCGAGGTCGTGCTTGGCCTGCAGGCTGCGCAGCAGGTCGACGACCTGCGCTTGCACGCTCATGTCGAGCGCCGATGTCGGCTCGTCCAGCATCACGAAGCGCGGGTTGAGCACTATAGCGCGCGCTATGGCGACGCGCTGGCGCTGGCCGCCGGAAAACTCGTGCGGATAGCGATTGCGTGTCGCCGGATCGAGCCCGACCTCCTTCAGCACGGCCGCTACCTTGTCGTCACGCTCATCGGGCGACAGTTTCGGCTCGTGGATCTTCAGGCCTTCCTCGATGATCTCGGCGATCGACATCCGCGGGCTGAGCGAGCCGAAGGGATCCTGGAAGACGATCTGCAATTCGCGCCTGAGCGGCCGCATGGCGTTGAAGGACAGCTGGTTGATGTCGCGGCCGTTGAACTGGATCGCCCCGGTCGACGAGATCATCCGCGCCAGCGCCAGGCCGAGCGTCGTCTTGCCGGAGCCGGATTCGCCGACCACGCCAAGCGTCTGGCCGGCGCGCACGGTCACATCGATGCCGTCGACCGCCTTCACATTGTCGACGGTGCGGCGAAAGAAACCCTGCTTGATCGGAAACCAGACCTTTATGTCCTTGCCGGTCATCACAGGCTTGGCAGCGGCATTGGCAGCCGGCGGTTTGCCCTTTGGCTCGGCCGCCAGCAGATGCCGCGTATAGGCATGCTGCGGATTTGCAAAGATCTCCTGGGTCGGTCCGGTCTCGACGATCTTGCCCTTGGTCATCACGCAGACCCGGTCGGCAATCTTGCGCACGATGCCGAGATCGTGGGTGATGAACAGCATCGACATGCCCTTGCGGCTCTTCAGTCCCGCCAGCAATTCGAGGATCTGCGCCTGCACGGTGACGTCGAGCGCCGTCGTCGGCTCGTCGGCGATCAAAAGTTTCGGTTCGTTGGCCAGCGCCATGGCGATCATCACGCGCTGGCGCTGGCCGCCGGACAGCTGGTGCGGATAGGCGTCGAGGCGCTTCTGCGGATCGCGGATGCCGACCTCGTTGAGCAAGGCCAGCGTGCGTTCCTTGGCCGGGCGGTCGGCCATGCCCTGATGCAGCTTCAGGATCTCGACGATCTGCTGTTCGATCGTGTGCAGCGGATTGAGCGAGGTCATCGGCTCCTGGAAGATCATGGTGATCTTGTTGCCGCGCACCTGCCGCAACTGCTTCTCGCTCATGGCCAGCAGGTCGGCGCCCTGGAACAGGATCTTTCCCGAGGGGTGGCTGGCGCTGGGATAGGGCAGCAGCTTCAGCACAGACAGCGCCGAGACCGACTTGCCGGAGCCGGATTCGCCGACCAGCGCCACCGTCTCGCCCTTGGCGATGTCGAACGAGATGTGGTCGACAGCCGTCGACTGGCCGCCGCCCTGGCTGAAGGCGACGCTGAGATCCTGTACGCTGAGCAGGGGGGCTTCGCTCATCTGAACGTCTTGCGCGGATCGAAGGCGTCGCGCGTCGCCTCGCCGACGAAGACCAGCAGCGACAGCATCAGCGAGATGACGATGAAGCCGGAAATGCCGAGCCACGGCGCGTTGAGGTTGCGCTGCGCCTGCTTCAACAATTCGCCGAGCGAGGCGGAGCCGGGCGGCAGGCCGAAGCCGAGATAGTCGAGCGAGGTCAGCGTCGAGATCGAGCCGCTAAGCAGGAAGGGCATGAAGGTCAATGTCGCCACCATGGCGTTGGGCAACAGGTGCCGGAACATGATGGTGCGGTTGGGCACGCCGAGCGCGCGCGCCGCGTTGACATATTCGAAATTGCGGGCGCGCAGGAACTCTGCCCGCACCACGCCGACCAGCGCCACCCAGGAGAACAACAGCATCAGGCTAAGCAGGATGAAGAAGCCCGGCGGCAGGATGGCGGCGACGATGAGCAGGAGATAGAGCACCGGGATCGCCGACCAGATTTCGATGAAACGCTGGAACAGCAGATCCGTCCAGCCGCCGAAATAGCCTTGCACGGCGCCGGCCGCGACGCCGATCAAGGCCGAGCCGGCAGTCAGGATCAGGCCGAACAGCACCGAAATGCGGAAGCCGTAGATGACGCGCGCCAGCACGTCGCGTGCCTGGTCGTCGGTGCCGAGCCAGTTCCAGTTGCCGACGATGCAGGCTGGATCGGCCGCACCTTGCGGATACTGGTTGCAGCGCGCCTTGGCGTCATATTGCCAGGACGGCTTGGCCGGGGCGGCCTCGGGAATAGCGTTGTTGACGGTCTGATAGGAGTAGCGCACCGGCGGCCAGATCATCCAGCCATTGGCATTGATCTCGTCCTGGATGACCGGGTCGCGATAGTCGGTAACGGCATAGAAGCCGCCGAATTTTTCCTCGGGGTAAGCGACCAGCACCGGAAACAGGATCTCGCCCTTGTAGGAAGCGATGATCGGTTTGTCGTTGGCGATGAACTCGGAAAACAGCGACAGCACGAACAGGACGAGGAAGATCCACAGCGACCAGTAGCCGCGCCGGTTGGCTTTGAAGTTCTGTAGCCGGCGCTTGTTGAGCGGCGACAGCCAAGGCCGCGCAATCCGCTCCGGTGCTGCTTCAGCAGTGGCGGTGGCCTCCGACATCAGACGTCTCTCCGCTCGAAATCGATGCGCGGATCAACCCAGGTGTAAAGCAGGTCGGACAGCAGCCCGACGAACAACCCGAGCAGCGAGAAGATGTAGAGGTTGGCGAACACCACGGGATAGTCGCGCTCGACCACCGACCGGAAGCCGAGCAGGCCGAGGCCATCGAGCGAGAAGATGTTCTCGATCAGCAGCGAGCCGGTGAAGAAGGCCGAGATGAAGGCGCCCGGAAAGCCGGCGATGACGATCAACATGGCGTTGCGGAAGACGTGTCCGTAGAGCACCTGCCGTTCCGACAGGCCCTTGGCCCGGGCGGTCACCACATACTGCTTGCGGATTTCTTCGAGGAATGAGTTCTTGGTCAACAGCGTCGTGGTGGCGAAGGCCGACAGCACCAGAGCGGTCAGCGGCAAGGTCATGTGCCAGAAATAATCGACGATCTTGCCCCACCAGGACAGCTGGTCCCAATTGTCCGAGGTGAGGCCGCGCAGCGGAAACCAGTCCCAGAAGGATCCGCCGGCAAACAGCACCATCAGCATGATGCCGAACAGGAAGCCCGGGATGGCATAGCCGACAATGACGACGCCGCTGGTCCAGACGTCGAAGGGAGTGCCGTCCTTGACCGCCTTGCGGATGCCGAGCGGGATCGAGATCAGGTAGGACAAAAGCGTGATCCACAGCCCGATCGAGATCGACACCGGCATTTTTTCCAGGATCAGGTCGAGCACCGAAATGTCGCGGAAATAGCTGTCGCCGAAATCGAAGCGGATATAGTTCCACAGCATCATGCCGAAGCGCTCGAGCGGCGGCTTGTCGAAGCCGAACTGCTTCTCCAGCTTCTTGATGAATTCCGGATCGAGCCCTTGAGCGCCGCGATATTTCGAACTGACGTCGCCGGCGGCATCGAAGTTGCCGCCAGCGCCCGCGTCGCCACCGCCGCCGCCGAGGCGATCGCTGCCGCCCTGGTTGGTCAGCCTGGCGATGACCTGTTCGACCGGACCGCCCGGGGCGAACTGGATGACGGCGAAGGATATCGCCATGATGCCGAACAGGGTCGGGATCATCAAAAGGATGCGGCGCAGGATATAGGCGCCCATCAGTTTTTACCCTCCCCCTTGTGGGGAGGGTCGATCCGCGAAGCGGAGCGGGGTGGGGATAATCTCAAGGCAATGCCGGCGCTAGCACCCCCACCCCGGTTCGCCATCCGCGCTGCGCGCGGGGTGCTCACCGACCCTCCCCACAAGGGGGAGAGTGAAGTGCTGCGCAACATTTCAGCCTTTGCCAATTTTTGCCGCCTTGCCCTTATCGAACCACCACAGCGTCTCGACCGGAAAGCCGAAATCGGGCTTCTGCTCGACAAAGCCGAACATGTCCCAATAGGCGACGCGGTGATTCGCCAGATAGTATGTTGGAATCCAGTCCAGCCGCGCGCGCAAGACCCGGTCGAGCGCTCTGAGCGCCGTGACGAGTTCAATTCGGCTTTTCGCCTTGCTGGCCGCCACGATCAGCGCGTCGATGGCCTTGCTTTCCGTGCCCGGATAGTTGCGCTGCCCCGGGATTTTCGCCATTCGGGAATCATAGAGCATCTGCAGGCTGTCGTCAGTCGGCGTCGCCCCGATCGACCAATGCAGCAAGGCAAGATCGAAGTCGTAATCGCTGTGCCGTTGCTCATACTGCGCCGAATCGATTTGCCGGATCGAGGCGTCGATCCCGATCGCCTTCATATTCTCGGACCATGGGGTGTAGATGCGAATAATGCCGTCATCTTCCGCCAGCATTTCCACCCGCAGCCGCTCACCCTTGTCATTGACGACGAAACTGCCGTCGCGCTTCCAGCCGGCTTGCGCAAGCAGTCTCGAAGCTTCGCCCAGCAGCTTGCGGTCATGCCCCGAACCATCGGACAGGGGCTGTGTTACCGCTTCACCAAAGACCTCCGGCGGCAACTCGGTCCGGAACGGCTCCAGCAGGGCCAATTCCTCAGGCGAGGGCAGGCCTTCGGCCTTGTAATCCGACCGTTCGAAGTTCGATTGAGAGCGCTCGTAAGAGCCGTAAAACAGCGCCCGCTTCATCCATTCGAAATCGAAGCATCTGGCGATTGCCCGCCGCACCCGCTCATCGCGGAATTGCGGACGACGCTGATTCAGCGCGACAGCCTGCATGTCTGGCGTCTTCTCGCCAGGAAACTCCCGTTTGACGACCTTGCCGTCCTTCAACGCCGGAAAATCGTATCCGGTCGCCCATACCCGTGAGGTGAATTCCTCGCGAAAATGCGTGTCGCCTTTCTTGAAGGCCTCGAATGCCGCCTGCCGGTCGAGATAGAAGTCGATGCGGATGCGGTCGAAATTGTAGAGGCCGCGGTTCACCGGGAGATCACGGCCCCAATAGTCGGCCACGCGGTCATACTCGACAGTCTGTCCGGCTGCCACGCGCCCAATCTTGTAGGGTCCCGAGCCAAGCGGTGGTGTCATCGTCGAGGCATTGAAATCATTGGCCGTGTAAAACGCCTTCGACACGATCGGCATCCCCACGATCGCAAGGATGTTCTGCGCCGACTGTTCGCCGTTGAGGGTGAGATCGACGGTGGCGGGATCGACCGCAACCGCGTCGATCATGTACCGCAACGCCTGGGAAAGGTTCGGATGACCCTTGTCTTTGTAAAGCTTCAGCGAGAAGACAACGTCCTCCGCGGTCAGCGGCGAGCCGTCGTGGAAACGCGCTTGCGGTCGCAGTGCGAAGCGGAAACCGTTGCGGTCTGGCGACAGGGTAACGGTTTCGGCAAGCAGGCCATAGACCGCATCCGGTTCGTCGAGCGCGCTTGTCATCAGGGAATCGAAACAGAGCTCGGTGCGCGGCGGCGCGTCCCCTTTCAACACCAAGGAATTCAACGTGTTGAACGTCAGAAAGCTCTGATTGAGGGTCGAGTTCGGCGGCGCGAAATTCATCTGGCCGCCCTTGGGCGCATCCGAATTGACATAGTCGAAATGCGTGAAGTCCGGCCTGTATTTGAGGTCGCCGAAGGCAGACAGACCATGCAGCTTGGTGCCGGTCGCAATGTCGGCGAAGGCTTTGCCGGGCATCAGGGCGGCGGCGGCAGCGGCACTGCCCAAGGCCAGGAAGTCGCGACGGGCAAGGGCCATCAATTGCCGCCCTTGTATTTGGCCGCCAGCGCAGCTTCCTTTTTGGGATCGATCCACCAGGAATCGATGTCCGGACCCAAGTAAGTCGGTTGTTTTTCCGGGATGCCGAACTTGTTCCAGTAGGCCAGCCAGGTTACGGATCGGGTGAATTGCGGGACGCAATAGAAATTCCACAACAGAACCCGGTCGAGCGCATGGGTGGCGGCGAGCAGGTCGTCGCGATCCGTCGCGAAGATAACGCGTTCAACCAGTGCGTCGACCACTGGGTCCTTGATCCCCGCGTAATTTCGTGAGCCCGGTGTATCGGCTGCCTTCGAGCTCCAGTACTCGCGTTGCTCATTGCCCGGCGAGTCCGACTGCGGCAGCCGGGACGTTATGACGTCGTAGTCGAAATTATTGACGCGAGCGATGTACTGGCTGGTATCGACGATCCTGAACGAAGCCGAGATGCCGATCTTTCCCAGCATATTTACAAATGGATTGACCGTTGCTTCGGCACCCTGGTCGAAGCCCAGAATCTCGATGGTAAAAGGCTCCCCGCTTTTCTCATTGCTCATCCGGCCATTCTGGATTTTCCAACCCGCTGCCGCAAACAGATCGATCGCTTTGCGCAGGTATGACCGCTCGGCCTTCGGGCTATCGAAGACCGGAAGCTTGAATTCCTGGGTAAACAGTTCTGCGGGCAGTTTGTCCTTGTATTGATTGAGGATCTCCAATTCTTTGCCCTGCGGCAGTCCACTTGAAGCAAGTTCGCTGCCCATGAAATAGCTGTTGGAGCGGGTGTTGAGGCCGAAGGATTGGGTGCGGTTCAACGTTTCGAAGTCAAAGGCGTAACCGAGCGCCTCGCGCACGCGCCGATCCTGGAACTTTGCCCGTCGCGTGTTCAGCATGAAACCTTGCATCGAGGCGAGTGACGTCGCCTTGAACTCCTGCTTGATGACGTCGCCGGCTTTGAGAGCCGGAAAATTGTAGCGCGTCATCCATAATCGCGCACTGTTTTCAGCCTGGATGTCCTCATAGCCGCCTTTTGTGAAGGCTTGCCACGCGGCGTTGTCATCGAGAATGTAGGTGTAGCGTCGGGTGTCGTAGTTGTTGCGCCCGACATTGATGCCCAGATCGGCTGCCCAGAAGTCTGGAACCCGTCGCCAGACGACTTCCGAACCGGGTTTGAAGCTCTCGATCTTGTAGGGTCCGGAACCGAGCGGGATTTCAAGGCTTGGCTGGGTGATATCGCGCTTCTTGCCATTGGCATCGGTGCCTTCCCACCAATGCTTCGGCAGCACCACCACGTCCGCCATGATCAGAGGCAGTTCACGATTGCCTTTCTGGTCAAAACGGAACTCGACTTCCCGATCTGAAACGGCAACCGCTTCCGTGACATTGGCGAAATAGCGGTTGAACTGCGGGCTTTCCTTCTTCAGGAAATTGAACGACCAGATCACGTCATCCACGGTGATAGGTTGGCCATCATGCCATCTGGCACGCGGGTCGAGCCGATAAGTCGCGGATGAAAAATCGGCTGGGTACTTGTAGGCGTCTGCGATCTCGGGATGGTTGACGCTGCCCTCGTCAAGGGATTTCGCCATCAGCGACTGGTAGAGGAGCCCACCCTGATAGTTCAATCCTGCGGCAGGGGAGCCGCGTGCGATGAAAGGATTGAAGCTGTCGAACGTGCCGGGCACCACCGAATTCAGCGTGCCACCCTTGGGCGCATTCGGGTTGACGTAGTCATAGTGCTGGAAATTGTCGCCGTATTTGGACTCGCCGATCAGCGATGAGGTGGTGCGCCATTCGTCGGCCCGGGCGGCAGCCTGCAATCCTGCCGCCAGGAGGACTGCCGCCAGCATCGACTTGAGAAGCGTCCGGCCAACCGTCATGCACTATCCTCTTCGCAATGCCCGCTCATGGACAATCTAGATGATTTGGCGCTCGTGAAAACCGCCATGCGCGGCTTTGTCGCCGCCTGTGCGGTTTTCCTAACGAAAAAGCCGGGCTGAACCCGGCTTTTTCAAGATCGTTGAGGTGACAATTTGTTCATTTGGCCGGTGCGGCCGGAGCTGGGGCGGCGGGAGCTGCTGGCTTGGCAGGCGCGGCACCTTCAGCCGGCTTCGCCGGGGCTGCTGCATCGACCGGCTTGGCGGGAGCGCCTGCGTCGGCGGCGGCACCCGGCGCCGGCAGCGGCTTGGGATTGTCCGACAGCGTGCGCAGATAGGCGATGACGTTGGCGCGGTCTTCGTCCTTGGGCAGGCCGGCGAAGCCCATGGCGGTGCCCTTCACGAATTTCTTCGGCGAGGTGATGAAGTGGTTGATGTTGTCGTATGTCCACTTCTCGGCGCCGCCCTTGGAGAATTCCTTCATGCCGGCCGAATAGGCGAAACCTTCATGCTCGGCGACGGGGCGGTCGATGAGGTCCCACAGGTCCGGGCCGACCTTGTTGGGGCCGCCCTTTTCGCCGGAATGGCAGGCTTGGCACTTCTTGAAGACCGCCGCACCCTGCTCGACATTGGCGGTCGCCAGCAGATCGGCGATCGGCTTGGCTTCGGCGGCAGGCGCGGCCGGGCCGCCTTCGGCTGGCTCGGCGGCCTCGATGGCGAAACCGGGCTTTTCCGGCGCCGGCGAGGCAAACAGCGCATCGGACACAATGCCGACCGAGAAGACGACGAAAACGGTTCCGAGCAATCCGGCGAGCAGTTTGTTGACTTCGTTGGAATCCATACGCCCCTTGCTCCCTTTTCCGGCGGACAGAACCGTCCACTCCGTCCGTCGGTATCGTGACCCACCCCGCTAGGGCGGTCAAATCGGGCGGAAACTAGGTCTTTTGCTGCGGCGTTGCAACACCTATAAGGGCGCTTCCAGTGAGACCTTTTGCCACTTTCCTTGTCCTCTTTGAGACGCCTTGCACATCGCATGTCCACGCTGATCCTGATCCCGGCCCGCATGGCTTCGACCCGCCTGCCGGGCAAGCCGCTGGCCGACATCGCCGGCGCCCCGATGATCGTTCATGTCGCCCGCCGCGCGGCCGAGGCTGGTCTCGGCCGGGTGGTGGTGGCGACCGACACGCAAAGCGTGGCGCAAGCGGTGCGCGCGCATGGTTTCGAGGCCGTGATGACGCGCATAGATCACGAATCCGGCTCCGACCGCATCCACGAGGCGCTGGTCGCGCTCGATCCCGAGCGCAAGGTCGAAACCATCGTCAATGTGCAGGGCGACCTGCCGACCATCGATCCCGGGATCATCGCCGCGTCGCTCAGGCCGTTCGAGGACGGCGCGGTGGACATCGCCACGCTCGGTGTCGAGATCGTCCGCGACGAGGAAAAGACCAATCCCAACGTCGTCAAGATCGTCGGTTCGCCGCTGTCCGGCACCAGGCTGAGGGCGCTCTATTTCACCCGTGCCACGGCACCTTGGGGCGAGGGGCCGCTCTATCACCATGTCGGCCTCTATGCTTACCGCCGCGTTGCGTTGGAGCGCTTCGTCGCGCTGAAGCCGTCGCCACTTGAACGGCGCGAGCGGCTGGAACAATTGCGGGCGCTGGAAGCCGGCATGCGCATCGACGCCGAGATCGTGCGCTCGTTGCCGCTTGGCGTCGACACGCCGGAAGATCTCGAACGCGCCAGAACCATCCTTGCAAACTGAGAATCCCTTCGAACAGAGCCCCTAGAATCGAGAACGGCATGCCTGAAAAGACCAACAGAATATCCTTCCAGGGCGAGCCGGGTGCCAATTCCGACACCGCCTCGCGCAACGTCTACCCTTCGATGGAGCCGTTGCCGTGCCCGACCTTCGAGGACGCGTTCAATGCGGTCGAGACCGGCAAGGCCGACCTCGCCATGATCCCGATCGAGAACACCATTGCCGGGCGCGTCGCCGATATCCATCATCTCTTGCCGGAATCGAAGCTGCACATCGTCGGCGAATATTTCCTGCCGATCCATTTCCAGCTGATGGTGCTGCCGGGCGTCAAACGCGACGAAATCAAGACCGTGCACAGCCACATCCACGCGCTTGGCCAGTGCCGCAAATACATCCGCAAGAACGGCTGGAAGGCGATCGTCGCCGGCGACACGGCCGGTGCCGCCAAGATGGTCTCCGAGGTCAAGGACCGCACCATGGCGGCGCTGTCGCCGGCGCTGGCAGCAGCGCTCTATGGGTTGGACATCATCGAGCAAAATGTCGAGGACACCGACAGCAATGTGACCCGCTTTGTCGTCCTGACCAAGAACAAGCAATGGGCCGAGCGCCCATCGCCGGACGTCAAGATGATGACGACCTTCATCTTCCGCGTCCGCAACGTGCCGGCCGCGCTCTACAAGGCGATGGGCGGTTTCGCCACCAACGGCATCAACATGACCAAGCTGGAGAGCTACCAGTTAGGGGCTTTCACGGCGACGCTGTTTTATGCCGACATCGAAGGCCATCCCGACGATCCGCTGGTCAAGCTGGCGCTGGACGAGCTCCGCTTCTTCTCGCGCGAAGTGCGGATACTCGGCGTCTATCCGGCCAGCGAGTCGCGTGAACAATGGAAGGTGGCGGACTAAATCACAGCGCCCAGCGGCACGTAATCGATCTCCATGAACGTCTCGACCTCCGGCACCCAGCGGTCGCGCACGAAGGCGACATGGTCGGGATGGTCGTTGTATCTGTTGTAGGCGGCCTGGTCGGCGAACTCCATCGAGAAGCCGAAATGGTAGTCGTTCTTGGGGCTGATCTGCCGCAATTGCTCGAAATGCGTGACGCCCCTGATCGCGGTGAGGATTTTCCTGGCGTCGACCAGGAACCTCTTTTCCTCGAGCGAATGCGGCGGATGCTTCAGCGTGAAAACGACGGTGTGACGGATCATGTGCTGCTCCTGCAATGTCTTTCAATAATCGCGGCCATCATTCCGAGTCGACCCAGGCGCGGATGAGGTGATGCGCGATGGCGCCTTTCGGCGGCGTGACCAGATTGTCCTTGTGCGTCCTTTCCAGCATCAGGCGCACCTCGTCGCGGGCAAACCAGCGGCAGTCCTCCAGCTCGTTGAGGTCGGCCTGGATATCGTCGTTGAGCGGCTCGCCGAAGCAGCCGATCATCAGCGAATAGGGAAACGGCCAGGGCTGGCTGGCGTGATAGACGACGCGGCCAAGCCTGATGCCGGCCTCCTCCAGCGTCTCGCGGCGCACCGCCGCTTCGATCGTCTCGCCCGGTTCGATGAAGCCGGCAAGGGCCGAGTACATGCCCGGCGCGAAATGCCGGCCACGCCCGAGCAGGCACTTCTCCCGGGTCGCAGTCAGCATGATCGCCACCGGGTCGGTGCGCGGAAAATGCTCGGTGCCGCAATTCGGGCAATGACGCTTGTAGCCGCCGGCCCGCATCTGCGATTCGGTACCGCATTTGCTGCAGAAACGATGGCTGGCATGCCAGGCAAGCAGGGCCGCCCCTTGCGCCATCGCGCCGGCCGCCGCTTCGTCGATCAGCCCTTGCATGTAGACCGAGCGGTAGTCGATGGCCTTGATGATTTCCGGAAGCTGTTCCGGATCGACGCCGGCGGGCACGGCGAGTACCGGCCCTTGCTCGGAAAAACCGAGCAGGATGCCTTGCGCCAGGGAAACCTTGAAGGGCTCGCTCTCGGTCGCGCCGAACCAGGGGTCGAGAGCGCCGCCATCCCCGAGCTTCAGATAGAGCCTGCCGCCATGCATCAGAAGCAGCCGCGTCGCTGGGTCGACGAGCGCCTTGTCCACTGAATCGTCGGCGCGGTTCTCGGATTGCCGGTCTATCGTGTTGCCGGCAAAGCCGACGAACTGGCTCGGCTCGCGCAAGGGCGCGTCAAACAGACGGAAGCTCATGGAGACTCTGGGGTAGGTTGCGGGATGGACACGGGGAACGCTTATAGCGCTGCCTTGATCGTTTCGGCAAACCGCCGCAGGTGGGAACGTTGATAGGGCTCACGCAGGCCATGTCCCCACACCGGGCCTGGCCAGCCGGGATCGCCTTCCGAACGCGCGATGACATGGATGTGCAACTGGCGCACGATGTTGCCGAGTGCGCCGGTGTTGATCTTGGTGCAGCCTGTCGCCTTCTTCAGCGCCTGTGCCACCATATTGGTCTCGAAGGTCAGCATCGCCTGGTCGAGCGGTGTCATGTCGTGGATTTCCTCCGCGCCCGGCCGCTGCGGCACCAGGAGCAGCCATGGCCAGCGACGGTCGTTCATCACGCGCAGTTCGCACAGCCCAAGCCACATCAACTGCTCGCTGTCCGCCTCCAGCCGGGCATCCAGCGTGAATCCGGCCTTCAGGCCCGGCAGCATCGGCGTTTCCCTTGCTTTTCTTGGTTTCTTCAAACGCGGGAACGCTAGAGCGGCGGCAAGAGGGCTGCAAGCGAATCATTGCGCCCCTCACGGTTTGGTGCGCCAATTCCATATTTTTGCGATTTCGTCGGCGCACTTGCATTTCGTCGCGCAATTGCCGATATGGAAAGCGGGAGGTTGGTGGTGGACGATCCACTCGCCAACCGGGTCAGGTCCGGAAGGAAGCAGCCCTAACGAGCCCGGAACGGGTCATTGTTCCAGCCTCCCACCTCATCGGCCCCTCTCGCGACATTGACGACGCATTGCAGCGCGGGCGAGACTATGCGCAGGAATCGGCCGCCTTCGGGCGATGCCGATGTTTGTACGCGTGATGTTTATCCAAAAAGTCTGCAACTTTTTGGCATCACGCTCTAGGAGCTTTACGGGCGTATGAGCGAAGCCGGAAATTCGGGACCAAAAAGCCTGGAGATAGGCAAGGCCGCCGCCTATCGCGTGCTGGCGCGCAAGTACCGTCCCTCGAACTTCTCCGAACTGGTCGGCCAGGAGCCGATGGTGCGCACCCTTACCAATGCCTTTGCCACCGGCCGCATCGCCCAGGCCTGGATGCTGACCGGCGTGCGCGGCGTCGGCAAGACCACGACGGCGCGCATACTCGCGCGCGCCCTGAACTATAAAACTCCGACCATTGACCAGCCGTCGGTCGACCTTGCGGTGCTCGGCGAGCATTGCCAGGCGATCATGGAAGGCCGCCATGTCGACGTCATCGAGATGGACGCCGCCTCGCACACCGGCATCGACGACATCAGGGATATCATCGAGCGCGTGCGCTATGCGCCGGTCTCGGCGCGCTACAAGGTCTACATCATCGACGAAGTGCACATGCTGTCGACGCAAGCCTTCAACGGCCTGCTGAAGACGCTGGAAGAGCCGCCGCCGCACGTCAAGTTCATCTTCGCCACCACCGAAATCCGCAAGGTTCCGATCACCGTCCTGTCGCGCTGTCAGCGCTTCGATCTGAGGCGCATCGATGCCGGCGCACTCGTCGCTCATCTGTCCTCGATATCGGCCAAGGAAGGCATTTCGGTCGACGACGACGCGCTGGCGATGATCGCGCGCGCGGCGGAAGGCTCGGCCCGTGATTCCCTCTCCATCCTCGATCAGGCGATTGCTCATGGCGCCGGCTCCGTCAGCGCCGATGCCGTTCGGGCGATGCTCGGGCTTGCCGACCGCGCCCGCATCGTCGACCTGTTCGAACATGTGATGAAGGGCGATGTGGCGGCAGCGCTTGGTGAGTTCCGCGCGCAATACGACACCGGTGCCGATCCGGCCGCCGTGCTGACCGATCTTGCCGAATTCAACCATCTCGTCACCCGACTGCGGTTCGTGCCGACGGCCATCGAGGATGCCTCGCTATCGGAGGACGAGCGGCAGCGCGGCGCCGATTTCGCCAGGACGCTGTCGGTCAGGGTGCTGTCGCGGACATGGCAGATGCTGCTCAAGGGCATTCCCGAGGTGCAGTCCTCCAACCGGCCGGTGAGTGCCGCAGAAATGGTGCTGATTCGGCTGGCGCACGCCGCCGACCTGCCGACGCTGGACGAGGCGTTGAGGTCGCTCGAGGGCGCCGCGCCGGTGCAAAATGGCGCGCCGCGCCCGAATGGTGCGCCCGCAAGTTCCGGCAATGGCGGTGGCGCCAGCGCGGTGGCACAGACGCGCATGCCTGCGGGGCCGGGCGGCGCACAGACCATGCGGCTGGTCGAGGCCACGCCTGCCCCCGTTGCCTTCGTCGCGCCGCTGGAACCGGTCGTGGAGACGCAATCGGTGCCGCTGAAATCGCTGGCCGACATCATTGCCTTGGCCGACGCGCAGCGCGACATCGCCTTCAAGGTTCAAATCAAGAGCTGCATCCGTCTGGTGCGCATCGAGCCCGGCCGTATCGATGTCGGCCTGACCAGCGACGCGCCCAAGATGCTGCTCAACGACCTGACGACGAAGCTGCGTGCCTGGACCGGCCGCAGCTGGCTGGTCTCGCTGTCGAAGGAAGAGGGTGGCCAGACGCTCGCCGAAATGGAATCGGCCAAGCGCGAGACCGCTTTCCTCGATGCCAAGAGCGACCCGACCGTGGCCGCCATCCTGGCCCGCTTTCCCGGCGCCAAGATCATCGACGTCCGCATTCCAGACGCGCCGGAAGCCGAAGCGACCGAGGCCGAAGTGCCGGTCGAGCCGCCGGCGGATGACGACGAAACCTGACCATAGCCACGAATCCGCAAAGGACCAGACCATGAAAGATCTTCTCGGCTTGATGGGCAAGGCGAAGGAAATGCAGGCCAAGTTCCAGGCCATGCAGGACGAGATCGCCACTCTGGAAGCGTCCGGCCAGGCCGGCGGCGGCCTGGTCAATGTGACGCTGACCGGAAAATTCGAGATGAAGTCGCTGAAGATCGATCCGTCCTTGTTCAAGGAGGACGATGTCGAGATCCTGGAAGACCTCGTGCTGGCTGCCCACAACGACGCCAAGACCAAGGTCGAGCAGATCATGCAGGAAAAGACCAAGGCGCTGACCGCGGGCCTGCCAATCCCGCCGGGAATGAAACTGCCCTTCTAGCCTTCGGTGCGGCCATGACCGAAGAGCCCTCCGAAAGATTGATCGAGCAACGTATCCGCAACAGGATCTACGAGATCCTGGAAATCCTGGCAGATTGCGACGACGGCGTCGATCTCGTCGGCATCAAGGGCTACTTCAATCTGTTCGAGGATTTCGTCCATCGGCCCTCGATCGAAGCCGGTACGTCGGCGCTTTCGAAGGACGAGCGCGCGATCGTGCTGGAGATCGCTGAATTCCTGGAGGCGGCCTGCGAGACAAATCCGGACTTCACCAAGGCTGAGTTCATAGACAGCGACTGGCCGGGAAAGATCGCGCCGACGGCCAGGGACGCGCGGACATTGTTCCTGAAACGCGGCCTGTTTTCCGAGAAAATCGAAGAGGCTGAACCTGGCCGGCCGGCGCCCATTTTAGCCGGGCGCTAGCCTGCATTAAGCCGCGCAATTGTGCCAATTTGGCAACAGAGCCTCAGCAATAACGTTTTGGCCATCATTTTGCCCGAAAGTGTCTCATTCTTGCCGCAGCCTGGGGGCGGGCATGGAAGTGAGAGGGTTACCTGTTGATTGCCACGCGATGGAGGACGCCGCTGTTGCTCGGCGCCGTCATTTCACCCCTGTTTTTGGCTGCCTGCAGCCAGACCACTTCACACGGCATGTCCGTCGCCAGCCTGACCGACGCCATCACGCCGAGTTTCCTCAGTTCCCGGGCCTACAGCCATACGCCGAAGGACAAGGAATGCCTGGAACGGGCGATGTTCTTTGAGTCCAACCGCTCGAGCCGCGACGGCATGATCGCGGTCGGCACCGTGGTGATGAACCGGCTGCGCTCCGGCAATCACGGCAGCACCATCTGCGAGGTGGTGGGCGAGCGCGGACAGTTTGCGCCCGGCGTCATGACCAGGCCGATGAATTCACGCGCAATGCCCGATGTCGAAGAAGCTGCCGACGCGGTGCTCAAGGGCGAGCGCAAGACCAAGCTCAAGAACACGATGTATTTTCATACCGCCGGCTTACGCTTCCCCTACAAGAACATGCACTACACCATGGTTGCCGGCGGCAATGCCTTCTATGAGAAGCGCGGCCGCAACTGGCAGCCGTTGCCGGATGAGCCGCAGGTCGCCATTGCCTCGGCGGCGCCCCAGAAGCCAGCCGCGCCGGTGATAATGGTCGCGTCCGCTGAGCCGGCACGTCCGGCCAAGCCGGCAGCCGGTCGATCCGCTCCTGCCCAGCAGACCTATGTGACCGCGGCAGCGGCGCCGACCGCAAAATCCGCGAGTGTTTCGCCGGAGCCGACGGTGGTGGCGATGCAGGAGCCGATGGAGGAACCGGATGCCGCCCGTTTTGGCGGAACCCTGAACACGAGGGTCATCTCCTCGGTTCAGGACGCGCCGCAAGAGGCGTCGATGGGGTTCCAGTCGACGCCTGAGAACACCGATGCCATCGGCGCGATGATTGTCAGCCAGGGCCGGCCGCTCGAAACCAACTGATCTGCGCCCCGTGTTTCGCCCTATGGATCCGCCAAGCCAATATGGCGGGTCAGCGGATGTGGGATGTTCCAAAGCGCTCTGAAAAATCCTGGGGCCGTTCATCGTTTCGTGGAAACGGTGAACCGCCCCAGTTTTTCGTTTTGACGCAATTCCGGACGGAAAACCGCTTCGCACTTTTCCTGGAATTGCTCTAGATCAGTGCGATGTCCAAGCGAATCGCCGGTCCCGAGATCGAACGTCTGATCCAGCTTCTGGCCAAGGTGCCGGGGTTGGGTCCCCGTTCGGCCAGGCGCGCGGCCCTGCATCTGATCAAGAAGAAGGAGCAGCTTTTGTCGCCGCTCGCCGCCGCCATGGCCGAAGCGGCCGACAAGGTGCGCATCTGCTCGACCTGCGGCAATGTCGACACATCGGATCCTTGCACGATCTGCACCGATCCGCGCCGTGACGCCGGCACCATCATCGTCGTCGAGGACGTTTCCGACCTGTGGGCGCTGGAGCGCGCGGCGGCGATGAATGTGCGTTACCACGTGCTCGGCGGCACGCTGTCGCCGCTCGACGGCATCGGCCCCGATCAGCTCAACGTCCGCTCGCTGATCGACCGCGTCGCCGGTGGCGAGGTCAAGGAGATCATCCTTGCCGTCAACGCCACGGTGGAGGGCCAGACGACCGCGCACTACCTTACTGACCAGCTGTCCGGTTTCGACATCAAAGTGACACGGCTGGCGCATGGCGTGCCGGTCGGCGGCGAACTCGACTATCTCGATGAGGGCACGCTGGCCGCGGCGCTGCGCTCGCGGACGGCGTTTTGACAAAATTAGGGGAGAGGGTGCGGATCTTGATTGTTGCGCATCCCGCAAAGTCGGCACTCCGTGCCGCCCCCCTCTGTCCTGCCGGACATCTCCCCCTCAAGGGGGGAGATTGGCTGGTGGCTCGGCTTTCGCTAATAACCAACGTTGCAGGCAGAGCGCCGCCCGTGAAGCTGCCGATCTCCCCCCTTGAGGGGGAGATGGCCGGCAGGCCAGAGGGGGGCGCGCCAGAACGCGGCCTTCGCCAGTTTTGTCTTGCATTCTTACTGGCTGCGCTTGCCTTCCTGGTCTTTTCCACCCCCGCCTCCGCCGCCAAGATCGACGATCAGTTCCGTACCTGGCTACAGAATGACCTATGGCCGCAAGCCAAGGCGAAAGGCATTTCCAAAAACACCTTCGATGCCGCCTTCGACGGCATCAAGCCCAATCTGAAGCTGCCCGACCTGGTCAAGCCGGGCGAGAAGGCGACCACGCCGCAGAAGCAGCATCAGGCCGAATTCGGCTCGCCCGGCGCCTATTTCGCCGAGAAGACGGTTCGCGCGGTGACGGCAGGCGGACGTGCGCGTGAAGCCACCAATGCCAGGACACTTGCAGCCATCGAAAAGCGCTATGGCGTGCCGGGTGAAGTGCTGCTGGCGATCTGGGGCCGCGAGACTGGCTTCGGCGCGGCCAAGATGCCCTACGACGCCTTCGAGGTGCTGGGCACCAAGGCGTTCATGTCGACCAAGAAGGATTTCTTTCGCACCGAGCTTTTGGCCGCACTGGAAATCGTCGAGCGTGGGCTGGCCCCCGTCGGCGCGATGAAGTCGTCATGGGCCGGTGCGCTCGGCCAGCCGCAATTCATGCCGACCTCGTTCCTGAAACATGCCGTGGATTTCGACGGCGACGGCCGCGTCGACATCTGGAACTCGACGCCGGACGTGTTGGCCTCGATCGCCAACTATCTCGTCCATTATGGCTGGGTGAGGGGCCGTGGCTGGGGTTTCGAGGTGACGGTGCCGGAAAGCGTTTCCTGTTCGCTGGAAGGCCCGGACCAGGGCAAGAAAATCTCCGAATGGGCGGCAATGGGCATTAGCCGTGTTGGCGGCAAACCGTTTCCGGCGAGTGAGCTGAAGGCCGAAGGCTTCCTGCTGATGCCGGCTGGGCGCAGCGGCCCGGCCTTTGTCGCCACACCCAATTTTTATGTGCTGAAACAATACAACACCAGCGACCTCTACGCGCTGTTCATCGGCCATGGCGCCGATCGCATCGCCCATGGCGACGCCAATTTTGCCGGAGGTTGGGGCGCGGTCGGCGGGCTGCACCGTTCGGACATCGCCGCCCTGCAGCGGGCGCTGGAAGCCAAGGGTTACGATGTCGGCAGCGCCGACGGCCTGCCCGGCTTCAAGACCCGCCGCTCGATCGGCACATGGCAAGCCAAGAATGGCCGCGCCGCCACTTGCTTTCCTGACGCCGGCCTGGTCGCAACGTTGAAATAGCTCCGAAATCAGCGGGTTTTTCACAACTGGCAGCCTCGATTGGTTGGCCTGCGTCGACACCCCGACGGCCGGCCTTTCTGGCCCAATGAGCCGTCGTATAAATGCTCGTTGCCCGCCACGAGACTGCCGGATATGGTGTTGACCAACTGGACAAAAACCGCAACGGTAAGAGATCAGGAGGGCCGTCTCCAGGCCCGAAAAGAATTCCGCAACCCTGAGCCGGGAACTCAGGTCAACAAACAACAAAACAGGGAACAGTCACCATGATGATGGAAAATTTTGCTCTACGCTCCCGCATCTTGCTCGCGGGCGCAGCCATGTCCGCGCTGCTTCTGGCCGGCGCGCCAGCCGGTGCGGTCACGCCCGCCGACACGCTGGTCGAAGGTTTCGCCATCGACGACATCATCACCATGGATCCGGGCGAGGCGTTCGAGCTGTCGACCGCCGAGGTCACCGGCAACACCTATGACCTGCTGGTCCGTCTCGACCTCAGCGACACCTCCAAGGTCAAGGGTGACCTTGCCGAAAGCTGGACCGTCTCCGACGACGGCCTGACCTACACCTTCAAGCTCAAGCCCGGTCTGAAATTCGCTTCCGGCAATCCGATCACGGCGGCCGACGTCGCCTGGTCGTTCGAGCGCGCCGTCAAGCTGGACAAGAGCCCGGCCTTCATCATCGGCCAGTTCGGCATCAGCGGCGACAACGTCACCGAAAAAGCCAAGGCGGTCGACGACGGCACTTTCCAGTTCACCGTCGACAAGGCCTACGCGCCGAGCTTCGTCCTGAACTGCCTGTCGGCAACCGTCGCCTCGGTGGTCGATGCCAAGCTGGTCAAGGAACATGTCGCGGCGGTAACGCCAAGCGCCGACTACAAATGGGACAATGATTTCGGCAATGCCTGGCTGAAGACCGGCTATGCCGGCTCCGGCGTCTTCAAGCTGCGCGAATGGCGGGCCAATGAGGCTGTCGTTCTCGAGCGCAACGACAATTATTACGGCGAGAAGGCCAAGCTTGCCCGCGTCATCTATCGCAACATGAAGGAAAGCTCGGGCCAGCGCCTGGCGCTCGAAGCCGGCGATATCGACGTTGCCCGCAACCTCGAGCCGAACGACCTCGACGCCATCGCCAAGAACGCCGATCTGACCTCCACCAGCGCGCCCAAGGGCACCGTCTACTACATCAGCCTCAACCAGAAGAACGCCAACCTCGCCAAGCCGGAGGTCCGCCAGGCGTTCAAATATCTGGTCGACTATGATGCGTTGGGCTCGACCATCCTCAAGGGCATTGGCGAAATCCATCAGACCTTCCTGCCCAAGGGCGTGCTCGGCGAATTGGATGAGAATCCGTTCAAGCTCGATGTTGCCAAGGCCAAGGAGTTGCTGGCCAAGGCCGGCCTGGCGGACGGTTTCAGCGTAACCATGGACGTTCGTACCGGCCAGCCGACGACCGGCATGGCGGAATCGATCCAGCAGACGCTGGGACAGGCCGGCATCAAGCTCGAGATCATCCCGGGCGACGGCAAGCAGACGCTGACCAAATACCGCGCCCGCAACCACGACATCTATATCGGCCAGTGGGGCCAGGATTATTTCGATCCGAACTCCAATGCCCAGACTTTTGCCTCGAACCCGGACAATTCGGATGCGGGCAAGTCCAAGACGCTGGCCTGGCGCAATGCCTGGGACATTCCGGACCTGACCAAGCAGACGGAAGCGGCGTTGCTCGAGAAGGACGCCGGCAAACGCGCCGATATGTACAAGGATCTCGAGAAGAAGATCCTCGACACCAGCCCCTTCGTCGTCATCCACCAGCAGCTGGAAGTCGCCGGCCTGCGCAAGAACCTCAAGGGCTTTGCGCTCGGCCCGAGCTTCGACAGCAACTTCGTCGGGCCGATGTCGAAGGAATAGTGCTCGCGGACACGCCGCATGAGCATGGTTGAAAAAGAAGTGGCGGCGGGGCGCGGCAGCGCCCGTGCCGTCGCCATTGCATCGTCGCTTGGCCGATTCCTGGTCATCGCGATCACGACCTATCTTGGTCTGCTCGCGGTCACCTTCTTCATCGGCCGTGTCATCCCGATCGACCCGGTGCTGGCGGTGCTCGGCGACCGGGCGCCGGCCAATGTTGTCGAGCGCACGCGTCGCGAAATGGGACTCGATCTGCCCTTGATCGAGCAGTTTTACATCTACGTGAAGAATGCGCTGAACGGCAATTTCGGCATATCGGTACTGACCACCAATCCGGTCATGACCGACATTCGCCGCGCCCTGCCGGCCACCACGGAACTGGCGACGCTGGGAACCCTGATCGGCGCGCTGTTTGGCGTGCCGCTTGGCGTGCTGGCCGCGGTCAAGCGCGGCAGTCTCATCGACCAGATCGTGCGCGTCATCGGCCTGATCGGCTATTCCGTGCCGATTTTCTGGCTGGGACTGCTGGCACTGGTGCTGTTCTACGCCAAGCTGCAATGGGTCGCCTTCCCGGCGCGGCTCGACGTCGTCTACGAATACACCTTCACGCCGATCACCGGCTTCTACCTCCTCGACTCTGCGATGCAGGGGCAATGGGACGTCTTTTACGATGCCTTCCGCCACATCGTCCTGCCGGCTTCGCTGCTCGGCTATTTCTCGCTTGCCTATATCAGCCGCATGACGCGCTCGTTCATGCTCAACGAGCTGACGCAGGAATACATCGTCGCGGCGCGTGCCAAGGGCCTGTCGGAAACCCGCATCATCTGGGGCCATGCACTGCGCAACGCGGCGGTGCCGATGGTGACGGTGATCGCGCTTTCCTATGCCGGGCTGCTGGAAGGCTCCGTGCTCACCGAGACCGTATTTTCGTGGCCGGGCATCGGCCTCTACATCACCAACTCGCTGCAAAACGCCGATATGAACGCCGTGCTCGGCGGCACCATCGTCATCGGCTCGGTCTTCATCGCCATCAACCTTCTCTCCGACCTGCTCTATCGCGTGCTCGATCCGAGGACGAAGGTTCAATGAGCAGAGGTATCCCACTTTCGGGCTCAGTTGCGGCCAACCACCCCCACTCCGGCCCTTCGGGCCACCTCTCCCCCTGCCCGGGGGAGAGGAAAACCCGGTCGCGCGCTTGGCGCCTTTCCTCTCCCCCGTCGAACGGGGGAGAGGTGGTCTGCGAAGCAGACCGGAGTGGGGATCGACAGCTTCAAGAGGCATCGTCATGACCGCCTCCGACGCCCGCCCTCTCTCCCGTCGCGACTGGCTGCTCAGCGAGCGCCCGGCGTCGCGCACTCAGGCAAGGCTCGGCCGAGCCTATGTGGCGTGGCGGCGCTTTTCCGCCAACCGGCTGGCGTTTCTTGGCCTGCTCATCATCATTGCCCTGCTGGTCGTTGCCGCGCTTGCCGGCGTGCTGGCTCCCTATTCGCCGACATTCGGCGACCTGAAGAACGCGCGTTTGCTGGCCCCCAGCGCCGAGCATTGGTTCGGTACCGACGATCTCGGCCGCGATATCCTTTCACGCATCCTCTACGGCTCGCGCTGGACGCTTTATGTCGTCATCCTGGTCGCCATCATCGCCGCACCCATAGGCCTTCTGGTCGGCACCGTCGCCGGCTATGCCGGCGGCTGGACGGACGCCATCCTGATGCGCATCACCGACATCTTTCTCGCCTTCCCCAAGCTGATCCTGGCGCTGGCCTTTGTCGCCGCCCTAGGTCCCGGCATCGAGAATGCGGTGCTCGCCATCGCTATCACCTCATGGCCGCCTTACGCCCGCATCGCGCGCGCCGAGACGCTGACGGTGCGCAATTCCGATTACATCAAGGCGGTGCAATTGATGGGCGCCTCGCCCTTTCGCATCGTCCTGCGCCACATCATGCCGCTCTGCATTTCGTCGCTGATCATCAGGGTGACGCTCGACATGGCCGGCATCATCCTGACCGCTGCCGGGCTCGGTTTCCTTGGCCTTGGCGCGCAGCCGCCGCTGCCCGAATGGGGCACGATGATCGCGTCCGGCCGCCGCTTCGTGCTCGACCAATGGTGGGTGGCGGGTGCGCCTGGCTTTGCCATCCTCATAGTCAGCCTTGGCTTCAACCTGCTCGGCGATGGCCTGCGCGACGCGCTCGATCCGCGGAGCGGTGACCAATGAGCGGCGACCAATGAACAGAAAGACAGAGACGCTTCTCGATGTCGACGATCTGCGCGTCACCTTCCCGACCCGCACAGGGCTGATCGAGGCGGTGCGCGGCGTCTCCTTTTCGCTCGGCCGCGAACGGCTCGGCATCGTTGGCGAATCCGGCTCGGGCAAATCGCAGACCGGCCGCGCCATCATGGGGCTAACGCCGCCGCAGGCGCGGATATCGGCCAACAGGCTTGCCTTCGACGGCATCGACCTGCTCAGCGTCTCGCCACGCGAGCGCCGGGCGCTGCGCGGAAATCGGATCGCCATGATCCTGCAGGATCCGAAATATTCGCTCGATCCGGTGATGAGCATCGGCCGCCAGATCGTCGAGACGCTGCGCACGCATGAGAAAGTCGGCAAGGCCGAAGCGCGCGACCGCGCACTGGCCATGCTGGAGGCGGTGCAGATCCGTGACCCGGCCCGCGTCTTCGACCTGCATCCGCATGAGGTGTCCGGCGGCATGGGCCAGCGCGCCATGATCGCCATGATGCTGATCGCCGGGCCGGAAATGATGATTGCCGACGAGCCAACCTCGGCGCTCGATGTCACCGTGCAGCTCGATGTGCTCGGCATTCTAGACCGGCTGGTCAGCGAGCGCGGCATGGGGCTGATCTTCATCTCGCACGATTTGCGGCTGGTCTCGTCCTTCTGCGACCGCGTCATCGTCATGTATGCAGGCAAGGTGGTCGAGCAGCTCAAGGCCTCGGAACTCGGCCAGGCCCAGCACCCCTACACGCGCGGCTTGCTGAACTGCATGCCCAAGATCGGCGCCGACCGCCACCCGCTGCCGGTGCTCGACCGCAAGCCGGAGTGGGCGGCATGACAGCAGCGATTGCCGTCGACAGGCTGGAGGTCATCTTCGACCGTTTTCGCGCGCTGAAGGGCGTCAGCCTCGACGTGCAGCCGGGCGAGTCCTTTGGCCTGGTCGGCGAATCCGGCTCCGGCAAATCGACGCTGCTCAGGGCGATCGCCGGCCTTGCGCCGGTCGCTTCGGGCAGCATCGCCGTCAACGGCAAGACGCTCGGGCCACGCCGCGACAAGGCCTTCTACCGCGAAGTGCAGATGGTCTTCCAGGACCCGTACGGCTCGCTGCACCCGCGCCAGACCGTCGACCGTCTGCTGCAGGAGCCGCTTGCCATCCATGGCTTTGTCGACGGTGAAAAGCGCATCCAGCGGGCGCTGGACGAGGTCGGTCTGGGAAACGGTTTTCGGTTCCGCTATTCGCACCAATTATCGGGCGGCCAGCGCCAGCGCGTGGCGATCGCGCGTGCGCTCATCCTCGAACCGTCGATCCTGCTGCTCGACGAACCGACCTCGGCGCTCGATGCCTCGGTGCAGGCGGAAGTGCTCAACCTGCTGGAAGAGGTCCGCAAGCGGCGCAAGCTGACCTTCCTGATGGTCAGCCACGACCTCGCCATCATCACCCATATGTGCGAGCGGCTGATGGTGATGCAAGGCGGTGAGGCCGTGGAGAATCTGACGGCGGCCGATCTCGTCGAGCGTCGCGTGACGAAGGATTATACGCGCAATCTGCTCAGGGCCAGCGACGGGTTTGTGAGGGCGTAGCTGAATCTCTAGGTCGAGTTCTGTGGCGCCCCCCTCTGGCCTGCCGGCCATCTCCCCCTCAAGGGGGGAGATTACTCGCTCAACCGCTTTCGCCAATTGCAAACAGCGCAAGGTTGGCGAGGTGACCGAAACTGCCAATCTCCCCCCTTGAGGGGGAGATGCCCGGCAGGGCAGAGGGGGGCGCGACAGAACGCGACTTTGCCTCAGGCCGCCCCACCTTCCGGCACCGTTTCCCCGTGTGTGTCTTCGCCTTCCTGCCTCTCCTTCAGCTCCTTGATCCTGAACCACGTCACATAAAGCGCCGGCAGGAACAGCAGCGTGATCGCCGTGCCGGCGATGATGCCGCCCATCATCGCATAGGCCATCGGCCCCCAAAACACCTCACGCGCGATTGGGATCAGCGCCAGGCTGGCGGCGGCCGCCGTCAGGGCGATCGGCCGCATCCGGTGTTCCGTCGCCTCGATGACGGCCGCCCAGCGGTCCTTGCCTTCGCTGACAAGGTCCTCGATCTGCACGATCAGGATGACCGAGTTGCGGATCAGAATACCGATCAGCGCCAGCACGCCGAGAATGGCGACGAAGCCGAGCGGCGCGCCGCTCGGCACCAGGGCCGCCACCACGCCGATAAGGCCGAGGGGTGCCACGGCCACGACCAGGAACAGGCGCTGGAAGCTCTGCAACTGCACCATCAGGATCGTTGCCATGACGAACAGCATCAACGGCACCACCGCCGCAATCGGTCCTTGGCTTTTGCCGCTCTCCTCGACCGAGCCGGCGGTCTCGATTGAATAGCCCGGCGGCAGCTTGGCGATGAAGGCATCGACCGATGGCTTCAGTTCGTTGACAACGGTGGCCGGCAGCACGTCGCCAACCAGTCCGGCGCGAACGGTGATGGTTGGAATGCGGTCGCGTCGCCACACCGTTGGCTGCTCCAGATCGTAGCGGAAGTTGGCGACTGCCGCGAGCGGGATCGCCTCGCCGGTGCTGGTCGGCAGTTGCATGTTCTGCAACGTCTCGATTGAGCCGCGTTCGGCCCCGCGTGAGCGTGCCACGACATTGATCAGGTAGGTGGCGTCGCGCACCTGCGTGATGGTGGCGCCGCCGACCGTGCTGTTGAGCGCGCTGGCAATGTCGGAAGAGGTGATGCCGAGCTGGCGTGCCTTGTCCTGCAGCACGTCGACCCTCAGCACGCGTTGCGGCTCATTCCAGTCGACGGTCGGCGCGGCAAGCCTGGAATTGGCCGAGATGACACCGGCGAATTGCTGCGCCAGCTCGCGTACCGTCTGGATGTCGGGACCGCCGACGCGATACTGCACCGGGCGGCCAACCGGCGGTCCGAGTTCGAGCGGCTTGACGAAGGCGTCGGTGCCGACGAACTCCTCGCGCAGCAGCGTTTCCAGCGCCGGCTTCACCCGATTGCGGGCCTCGATGCTCTTGGTGACGATGACGGTCTGGCCGAAATAGGGGTTGGCCGGCTGCACGTCATAGGCGAGCACGAAGCGCACCGCGCCCTGGCCGATATAGGACGAGAAATGGTCGATGTCGGGATTGCCGACCAGCGCCCGCTGCTCGAAGCGCTCCATCTGGTCACGCGTCTCGGCGATCGAAGAGTTCTGCGGCAGGTTCCAGTCGACGATCAGCTCGGGCCGGTCCGATGGCGGGAAGAACTGCTGCTGCACCAGACCGAAGCCGGCGATTGAGGCGGCAAACAACAGCGCCGTGACGATGATGGTCAGCCAGTGATGGCGCACCGAGCCGACAAGCACGCGCCGGAACAGCGAGGTGAAGCGCCCCGGCTGGTCGTGGTGTTTCGTCTTCATCGTCGACGGCAGGATTGTGACGCCAAGCAATGGCGCGAACAGCACCGCCACGATCCATGACACCAGCAGCGACACGGCGATGACGACGAACAGCGTAAAGGTATATTCGCCGGCGGCGCTGTTGTTGAGGCCGATCGGGATGAAGCCGGCGACCGTCACCAGCGTGCCGGTCAGCATCGGGAAGGCGGTCGAGGTGTAGACATAGGTCGCCGCCTTGCGCAGATTGTCGCCGATCTCCAGCCGCGCCACCATCATCTCGACCGCGATCATCGCGTCGTCGACCAGGAGGCCTAGCGCGATGATCAGCGCGCCCAGCGAAATGCGCTGCAGCGAAATGCCGAGATAGGCCATGACCGTGAAGGTGATAGCCAGCACCAGCGGGATCGACAACGCCACGACGAAGCCGGCGCGCATGCCGAGGCTGATGAAGGATACCGCGAGCACAATCGCCACCGCCTCGAACAGCGCGCGGGTAAAGCCCGAGACCGCCTCCTCGACGATAACCGGCTGGTCGGCGACCAGATGCACGCCGACGCCGACCGGCAGGTCGGCCAGCACTTTGTTCATCTCCTGATGCAGGGCCTCGCCGAATTCGAGCAGATTGGCGTTGGGCTTCATGCCGATGGCGAGCCCGATCGCATCCTGGCCGTTGAAGCGGAACAGCGCCGTCGGCGGATCGACATAGCCGCGCGTGATCGTCGCCACGTCGCTCAGCCGGAAGAAGCGGTCGTTGACACGCAGATTGATGGCACGAAGGCTTTCCTCCGAGGTGAACTGGCCGCCGACGCGTACGCTGATCCGCTCCGGGCCGGACTGGATGACGCCGGACGGCGTGATCGCGTTCTGCGCTTGCAGGCTGGCGACAATCGCCTGCTGGTTCAGGCCAAGGGCGGCGATCTGGCGGGTCGAGAATTCGAGGTAGATCGCCTCGTCCTGCGCGCCGACCAAATCGACCTTGCCGGCATTCGGCACGGTCAGGATTTTGGTGCGGACATCCTCGACATAGTCGCGCAACTGGCGCGGCGTCAGCCCGTCCGATGTGAAGGCGTAGATGTTGCCGTAGACGTCGCCGAAGCGATCGTTGAAGAACGGTCCCTGCACGCCTTGCGGGAACTGCGCCTTGATATCGTTGACCATGTTGCGCACCTGAATCCAGTTCGGCACGACATCGCGCGCCTTGGTGGTGTCCTTCAGGTTGACGAAGATCACGGTCTGGCCGGCGGTGGTGACCGACTTGGTGTAATCGAGGCTGTCGAGCTCCTCGAGCTTCTTCTCGATGCGGTCAGTGACCTGCTGCACCGTCTCCTTGACCGAGGCGCCCGGCCAATTGGCCTGGATGATCATCGTCTTGATGGTGAAGGCGGGGTCTTCCTCGCGACCGAGATTGAGATAGGAGAAGACGCCGGCCACGACGAAGACCAGCATGAAATACCAGACCAGCGAGCGGTGGTTGAGCGCCCAGTCGGAGAGATTGAAGCCCCTCATGAGGCCCCTCCCTCGGGCACTTTCACCTTCTGACCTTCGCTCAGGCTGTGGACGCCGGCGGTGACCACACGCATGCCGGCTTCAAGTCCTTCGGCCACCGTGAAGGCGTCGCCATTCTTCGACGCGATCTTGATTTCGCGCGCACTCACGCTCGATGTCTCCGGATTGACGATCCACACTCTGTCGGAACCATCCTTTTCGAGCAGCGCCGATAGAGGCAGTTCGATCGTCGGCGCCACTTTGGTCATACGGGTGGCCGTCACCGTCGAGCCGAGCCTGAAAGATTGCGGCGGATCGGTGAGCGTCAGCTTGACGCGCCGCGTGCGGGTCGAGCCCTCGGACTGCGGCGCGATTTCGCGCAGCTTGGCCTCGGTCTGGATTGTCGGCAGCGACTGCAGGATAACCTGGAACGGCGTGCCGGCCGCGAGATCGCCGGTCAATTGGTCGGGAATGTCGACCACCGCCTCGCGCAGGTCCGAGCGGGCCACGGTGACGACCGCCTGGCCGGGCGAGACCGTCTGGCCGACCTCGGCGCCGACGGCGGTGACGACACCGTCGAAATCAGAGAACAGCCTGGCATAACCCAGCTGTTCCTGCGATTTGGCAAGCGAAGCCTTGGCCCGTTCGACACCCGCCTGCGCGGCTTTGCGCGCCTGCTGCGCTGCATCGAAGACGGCCTGCGTGGTGTTGGCCGAGGCGAGCAGCTGGCGCTGCCGCTCCTCGCTGGCGGCGGCGTTGGCGAATTGCGCCTCGGCATTGGAGAGCTCCGCCTTGGCCCCCTGGACAGCCAGTTCCAACGCGGTCGGATCGAGCGCGGCGATGGTCGTGCCCTTGCTGACGATGTCGCCGACATTGACGTCGCGCGAGACGACCCGGCCAAGCAAGCGGAAGGCAAGCTCGGCGCTGACTTGCGGCTCGATGGAACCGGCGAAGCCAAAGACCTGGGTGGTGCGTGGCTCGATCACCTTCGACAGCACCGGCCGGATAATCTCGGGCGGCTTTTCATCCGACTTGGAGCAGGATGCGAGCGTGCCGAGCGTAAGTACACCGAGCAGGATAGGTCGCAGCCGGCTCATTGGCCCGCTCCCGATATCTCGATCGTCTGTCCCGGACTGAGCGACTGTCCGCCCGCGGTGACGACGCTTTGGCCCTCGTCCAGCCCTTTGGCGATCACCACCGTGCCGGAATCGAACGCCAGCACTTCGACCGGCGCCATCGTCACCGCCTTGGTCGAGGGGGCGACGATCCAGACCGCCGGCTTGCCGGCGCTGGACGTCAGCGCCTGCCAGGGCAGCAGGATCGCCTTCGCCGATTTGGCGCTGACCGAGCCGATGACGGCGGCTCCCAGCGGCATGCCGGTGGGCGTGTCGGGAATGGCGACCTTGACCCGGACCGAGCCCGAAGCCGGGTCGATCGCTGGCGAGATTTCGCGGACCTTGCCCGTCGCCCTGATCTGCGGATCGGACAGCAGTGTGATCGTCACCGCCGGCGAAGCCGGCGTCTTGGCAACGAGCGTCTCCTGCACGTTGAACACGGCGTCGCGGTCGCCGTCCTCGGCGACGGTGAAGACGGTTTGCGCGGCTTGCACCACCTGGCCGGCTTCGACTTGACGGGCGGTGATCACGCCGGCGGCGCCGGCCTTGAGTTCGGTGAAGGACAGGTCTTGCTGGGCATTGGCGAATGCACTCTGGGCGGCCTCGACGCTGCCTTGGGCCACCTTCAGCGCCTGGTCGGCGGCGTCATAGTCGCGCCTTGTGGTGAAACCCTGGGCAAGCAGCGTCTTCTGCCGCTCGAAGGCAGCGGCGGACTGGGTCAGTTGCGCCTGCGCGGCGTCAAGATCGGCCTGCGCCGAGCGCAGATCGGATTGCTGCTCCTGCGGGTCGATGCGGGCAAGCACCGCACCCTGGTCGACATGCTGGCCGACATCGACAAGTCGTTCTGCGACGCGGCCGCCGACGCGGAACGACAGATTGTTCAGCGTGCGCGCCGCAATCACCCCCGTCAGCGAGGTCCTCGGCGCATAGTCGGCGATCGCCACCGTTTCCGTACGCACCATGACGGGCAGTTTCTTTGCCGCTGCTTCCTGCTTCTGGCAGCCGGCCAGCAGAAGGGCCACCGCGCAAGCGAGAAGCGCCGAGACGGCTGGAAACGGCAAAAGGCTGGAGGTTTTGATCGATAGCGGCGAGACGGACGATGCCACGTTCCTGCTCATGGGCTCCCCCGGCCGCGGGCCGCTCGCCAATCGCGATGCCTCGCGAACATCTGGAGGATAATCGATCCCCGGAAAAAGGAAACCGGTCTCGTACGCGTATCGCCCGATTGGCTAAGCGGGATCGCAGGCCCAATCGCCTGCCGGCGGTGCCGACTTGAGGAAAACGTGAAATAAGGTCAGAAGACGTGTCAGCGGCATCAAACAAGAACGGGCGCCGGCCCGATGAGGGATATCATGAAGAATTCAGCCATTTCCGAACGCAAGAACCAGTCGATCTCGCGCGGCGTCGGCATGACCACGCAAATCTATGCCGACCGGGCTGAAAACTCGGAAATCTGGGATGTCGAAGGCGGCCGCTATATCGATTTCTCGTCGGGCATCGCCGTCGTCAACACCGGGCATCGCCATCCCAAGGTGATCGAGGCGGTCAAGGCACAGCTCGACCGCTTCACCCACACCTGCCACCAGGTGGTGCCCTATGAGAGCTACGTGCGGCTGGCCGAACGGCTGAACGCCATGCTGCCCGGCAAGTTCGAGAAGAAGACGATCTTCGTCACCACCGGTGCGGAGGCGGTCGAGAACGCCATCAAGATCGCCCGCAATGCCACCGGCCGCCAGGCGGTCATCGCCTTTGCCGGCGGCTTCCATGGCCGCACCTTCATGGGCATGGCGCTAACCGGCAAGGTCGTGCCCTACAAGGTCGGGTTCGGCGCCATGCCGGGCGACGTCTATCATGCGCCGTTCCCGGTGGCGCTGCACGGTGTATCGGTCGCCGATTCGCTGGCCGCACTCGACCGGCTGTTCAAGGCCGATGTCGACCCGGCCCGGGTCGCTGCCATCATCATCGAGCCGGTTCAGGGCGAGGGCGGCTTCTACGACGCGCCGCGCGAGTTCTTGACGGCACTGCGCAAGCTCTGCGACCAGCACGGCATGCTCCTGATCGCAGACGAAGTGCAGACCGGCTTTGCCCGCACAGGCAAGATGTTCGCGATGGACCACCATGAAGTGGCGGCCGACATCACCACCATGGCCAAGAGCCTGGCTGGCGGTTTTCCGCTGGCCGCGGTCACCGGCCGTGCCGAAATCATGGATGCGCCCGGCCCCGGCGGCCTCGGTGGCACCTATGGCGGCAGCCCGATCGGTGTTGCTGCGGCGCATGCCGTGCTCGACGTGATCGACGACGAAAAGCTGTGCGACCGCGCCAACGCGCTGGGTGCAAGGCTGAAACAGCGGCTGCAATCGATCCGCGACGACGTGCCCGAGATCGTCGATATCCGGGGCCTCGGCTTCATGAACGCGGTCGAGTTCAACGACGTCAAGAAAGGCCTGCCGTCGGCCGAGATCGCCAACGCGATCCGGCTGAAGGCGCTCGACAAGGGCCTGATCCTGCTGACCTGTGGCGTCTACGGCAACGTCATCCGTTTCCTCGCGCCGATCACCATCCAGGACGAGGTCATGAACGAGGCGCTCGACATACTGGAAAGCTCGATCCGGGAAGTCTGCGCCGCCTGATCGGTAAGGTGCCGGCCTGCGGGCCGGAATTATCCCACCGCTCTAGAGGGCTCTTTCTCGAGGAAAGCGGCCAGTGCCGCTTTCAGCCCCTCAGGGCCAGCTGCGATCGTTTGCGGCGTCGGCGAGAAGCCGGCGCCGAGCATCTTGCGGCCAAGCATGTGGTCGCCAGGTCTGTTGACGGATTCGATGCCGAGCAACCGGTCGCCGGCATAGTGATAGATCGAGAATTTGTTGTCGGGCAGGTCGCCCAGCACGACATGGCTGTCGCCGCCGGCGGTCAGGCCGACCATTTGCAATTTCATGTCGCCGATGTCGGACCAGAACCAGGGCACAGCCGAATAGGCGTCGGCATGGCCGGTGATCGTACGCGCGGCAAGCCGCGCCTGATCCGTGGCGTTTTGCACCGATTCCAGCCGCACGTCGCCGCCGGTGAACCAGTGCCGGTAAGAGGCGGCGTCGCCGATGGCGAGGATTTCAGGAACCGACGTACGCATCTGATGGTCGACGCGGATGCCGTTGGCGATGCTGAGGCCGGCGGCCTGCGCCAGTTCGACATTCGGCACGGCGCCGATGCCGACGATGATCATGCGTGCCGGCAGTCTTTCGCCTGACGAGGTGATCGCAGCCGTGACATGACCATTTTCGCCTTCGAGCCTGGCAATCGAGGTGTCGGTGAGGATGCGCACGCCTGTCGCTTCCAGCCGTTGCCGGACGTGGCTCGCCACGACCGGCGCCACGGCGCGGCCCAGCAGCCGGTCGACTGCTTCGACCACGGTCACCATACGCCCGGCTGCCCTCAACGTGGCTGCGATCTCCAGTCCGATGAAGCCGCCGCCGAGGATGACGACCTCGTCGCTCTGTGCGCTGAGCTCACGGATCAGCCGCGCATCGGCCAGCGAGCGCAGCGACAGCACGCCGGAAAGATCCGCGCCTGGCAGCGGCAGGAGGCGCGGTCGCGAGCCGGTCGCCAGGATCAGGTGGTCGAAGGCAAGTGCGCCGCCGCCTGATATCTCCAGGCTGCGGCGCTCGGCATCGATGCGATCGATCCTGACGCCCGGCCGGTAGTCGATGGCGCTGCCGGTGTAGAAGGCCTCGCCGCGCAAGGGTTGCGGCTTGGCCTCGGCATCCTTGATGAAAGTCTTCGACAGGGGCGGCTTGTGGTATGGCAGTTCGTTCTCGTCACCGACGAGGATCACCGGCCCGTCATAGCCGTCCTCGCGCAGGCTGGCGGCCGCTTGCACGCCCGCATGACCCGCGCCGACAATGACCACACCGTTGTTCATCGCATTCCAATCCCGGTTCTATCCTAGGGTGCCTCGCCAGGTGGCAATTGTCTGGCGCCGCCGCAAGAGAGCTCTTGCGGGTCGCACCCGGGATGGCGGCTGTCAATCGCACAGTTCAGCGGCAGGATCGGGTGCAGGCAAAGGCATAAAGTTGACAGTCGTAGTTTAGAATAATTCTAAACTATTGTTTCAATTGACTTTTCTTGCGGATTGTCATTGACATCCGACGATGTCGCAGCTTTATGGAAGCTCGCGCGTCAGCGCATCCCTTTAATGTCTGGGCCTTGAACCCTTTCGATTGGAGGCATTTTGGTGTCCTTCTTCCGCGAACCGCGCGATGGCGCGGCATCTTTTGCGCTCAATGGCATGCCTATGGCTTGGGGCATGCCTATGGCCTGGCGCCGGCTGCCGCGCGCGCCGTTTACAGAATTTCCGAGAAACTGGAGAGTGATCATGACAGCACGATATGGCGGCAGGCTTGCGGCGATCGGCGCCACGGCCCTGCTGACGGCGGCGGTATTCGTGTTGCCGGCAAAGGCCGAAACCGATGCAAAGGTGGTCATCAAGACCTATTCCGACATCGCGCTCGCCAAATATGAGGATTCGCTGACCACCGCGCAGGCGCTCGACAAGGCAGTCGACGCGCTGCTCGCCAACCCCTCGGCGGAAACTCTCAGTGCAGCGCGCGACGCCTGGAAGGCATCGCGCGTTCCCTATCAGCAGACCGAGGTCTACCGCTTCGGCAACAAGATCGTCGACGACTGGGAAGGCAAGGTGAACTCCTGGCCGCTGGACGAGGGCCTGATCGACTATGTCGCCAAGAGCTATGGCACAGAATCGGATGCGAATTCGCTCTATACGGCCAATGTGATCGCCAACAAGGAGATCGAGATCAACGGCAAGAAGGTCGATGCTTCGAGCCTGACGCCGGAATTCCTCTCCGGCACGCTGCAGGGGGCCGGGGGCGTCGAGGCCAATGTCGCCACCGGCTATCACGCCATCGAATTCCTGCTCTGGGGCCAGGACCTGCATGGCACCGGTCCTGGCGCTGGCGATCGCCCTTATACCGACTACGACCTCAAGAACTGCACCGGTGGCAATTGCGACCGCCGCGCCCAGTATCTGAAGTCGGCCAGCGACCTTCTGGTTTCCGATCTTCAGGAGATGGTCGGCAACTGGAAGGAAGACGGCGCGGCGCGCAAGACCCTGGTCGATGGTGAGCCGAACACCGCCATCACCACCATCTTCACCGGCATGGGTTCGCTGTCCTACGGCGAACTGGCCGGCGAACGCATGAAGCTCGGCCTGCTGCTGCATGACCCGGAGGAGGAGCACGATTGCTTCTCCGACAACACCTACAATTCGCATCTCTACGACGCCATCGGCATTCGCGCCGCCTATCACGCGAGCTACACGCGTCCCGACGGCACCGTCGTTTCGGGTCCCTCGGTGGCCGATATGGTGAAGGCGGCCGACCCGGCGATCGACAAGGAACTGTCGGACAAGCTCGATGTCACCGTCGCCAAGATGGAGGCGATCAAGGCGCGGGCACTGGCCGGCGAGGCCTATGACCAGCAGATCGCCGAGGGCAACGCGGAGGGCAATGCCACCGTGCAGGCAGCGATCGACGCGCTGATCGACCAGACCAAGTCGATCGAACGTGCCGTCGGCTCCCTGAAGCTCAGCACCATCGCTTTCGAAGGGTCCGACAGCCTCGACGCGCCGGACAAGGTATTCAAGTAGCCGCGAGGCGGAGCCAATCCGGAGCCGGACAACCGGCTTTGGAACGGGCTCCGGTAGAAGATCAAGCCACACGGCGCGGGAGACGCCGTCAGCCAGCCGAGCAAGCCAATGCTGATTTGTCATTGCAATATCATCACCGAGAAGGAGATCGAGCAGACGATCGTCGGGCTGCTGGACCAGGATCCCTGGCAGCTGATCGTGCCGGCGAAGATCTATCATGCCATGCAAAAGCGCGGTCGCTGTTGCGGCTGCTTCCCAAATGTGGTGGAAACGATCATTCGGGTCACCGAAAATTACCACGCCCGCTCGGAGGCGAGCGGCGTGGATGTCGTTTCACACCTGGATCGCGTCAGAGGCCTGCGCGTCCAATACGGGAGCAGAATTCATGAAAGGCGATCCGCAGATCATCGAGCGGCTTAACGAGGCTCTGTTTCTGGAGCTCGGCGCCGTCAACCAGTATTGGGTACATTTCCGCCTGCTTGAGGACTGGGGATACGCCAAACTGGCCAAGAAGGAGCGCGCGGAATCGATCGAGGAGATGCACCATGCCGACAAGCTCGTCGCCCGCATCATCTTTCTTGAAGGCCATCCGAATCTGCAGTCCGTGGCGCCGCTACGCATCGGCCAGAACGTCAAGGAAGTGCTCGAATCCGACCTTGCCGGCGAATATGACGCACGTACCGCCTACAAGCGCTCGCGCGAGATCTGCAACGACGCTGGCGACTACGTGACGATGAAGCTGTTCGAGGAATTGCTGGCCGACGAAGAGAGTCACATCGACTTCCTCGAGACGCAGCTCGATCTGCTTGCCTCGATCGGCGAGGAAAAATACGGCCAGCTCAACGCCGCATCGGCGGACGAGGCGGAGTAAGGGCATGCGGGAATGCGGCGCCTGCTAGAAATCGTGCGCCGCTCGCGGCGGGCCGGTGGCTCGCCGCTCCCTGAGAAGATGCCAGCCGGATTGGCGCGTCGGCGCTGCGTCGTCCTCATGTTCGCGTTTACCTCTTCGGCGATTGCCGGCGATCTTCAACCTGCCGGCCTCGCCATCACCCGCACCGACCTCAGTGCGAAGGACCAGGCGCGCGTCACCGCCATCACCAGGCCGACGCCGGAGTTCTCCAGGCCCGAGCAGTTCGAACTGATGCAAGGTGGCGCCGGTACGTCCAGAAAGGACGTCAGCCGCGATTCCTTCTCGCAATCCTCGGCCAACATCACCTTCGAGGAAGAGGGCGACTTCAAGCTCGGCAATGCCCTTTTCCGCAAGAACTGGGTGTCGTCGCCGTCCTCGACGCAGGCGTCGGACGGGCTAGGCCCGCTGTTCAACGAACGTGCCTGCCAGAACTGTCATCTGAAGGATGGCCGCGGCCGGCCGCCGCAAGGCGCCGCCGGCACCACGTCGATGTTCCTGCGGCTGGCCCGCGACGCCAGCAACGCGGAAGAAAGGGCAGCCTTCGCCGATCATAGTGTGCTCAATTTCCCCGACCTGGTCTACGGCACGCAATTGCAGGAGCTCGCCGTACCTGGCCTGCTCAGCGAAGGCAGGATGCATGTCGACTATCAGGAACGGCAGGTGACGCTGGCCGACGGCACCGTGATCTCCCTGCGCAAACCCACCTATTCGATCGTCGATCCTGCCTATGGACCACTCGATCCGCGCACCACTTTGTCGCCGCGCCTGACGCCGCCGATGATCGGCCTTGGCCTGATCGAGCAGATCGCCCCGGCGGACATTCTTGCCCATGCCGACCCGGATGACCGAGACGGCGACGGCATTTCAGGCAGGCCGAACATCGTGCGCGGTGGCCAGGGCGGCGAGCTGACGCTTGGCCGTTTCGGCTGGAAGGCGCAGACCGCGTCGATCCGCCAGCAGGTGGCTGATGCCTTTGCCGGCGACATCGGCATCTCGACGCCCGAAGAGCCAAAGCATTGGGGCGATTGCACCGCCGCGGAGACAAAATGCCTCGCCATGCCGAACGGCGTGCAGCAGCGTCTCGGCCCGGTCGAGGCGCCGCCACTGGTGATGGATCTCGTCACCTTCTATTCTCGGAACCTGGCCGTGCCGGCGCGCCGCGACCTTGACGATACCGACGTGCTGGCTGGCAAAAAGATATTCTACGAGATCGGCTGCATTGCCTGCCATACGCCGAAATTCGTCACTCGCCGCGACACACCCAACAAGGCACAGGCCTTCCAGCTGATCTGGCCCTATTCCGACTTTCTGCTGCACGACATGGGACCTGATTTGGCCGACGGCCAGGCCGTGGGCGAGGCGACGGGCAATGAGTGGCGCACGCCGCCGCTGTGGGGCATCGGCCTCACCGGGACGGTCAACGGCAATTCCTTCTTCCTGCATGATGGACGCGCGCGCAGCCTGACAGAGGCCATCCTGTGGCATGGCGGCGAGGCGCAGAAAGCGCGCGACCGTTTCGCCGCCGCCAACGCGGCCGACCGCGATGCGCTGCTCAAATTCCTGGAGTCACTGTGATGCTTAAGCGCTCTGCATTGTTTCTCGTTCTTCCGCTGGCTTTGCTGGGCGTTGCCCCAGCGTCGGCGGCGGTCAAAGCCTCCGACATCATCCAGCGGGCAATCGACGGTTTCGTTCGCCCGGCCTATGTAAGCCTGCACGAGCATGCTAAAACCTTGACCGTAGCCATGCGCAAGCTCTGCGAAGCGCCCTCGCAACGAGAACTCGATGCCGCCCGCGCCGATTTTTCCGCCACGCTCTATGCCTGGTCGTCGGTCGAAATCATCGGCTTCGGACCGATCAAGGAGAACAACCGGCTGGAGCGCATGCTGTTCTGGCCGGATCGCAAGAGCATCGGCCTGAAGCAGGTGCAGGCGGCGCTGTCGGCCAAGGATCCGACCGCAACCGATCCGGCACAGCTGGCCGGCAAGAGTGTTGCAATGCAGGGTCTGGGTGCGCTGGAGTTCGTGCTTTTCGGTGACGGTGCCGATGCACTTGCCGGCAAGGACGATCCCTATCGTTGCGCTTATGGCACTGCTGTCGCCGGCAACGTCGAAACCATGGCCGGTGAGGTCAGCGCCGCCTGGAACAAGCCGGACGGCTTTGCAGCGCTTTGGGCCAATCCGGGGCCTGAGAACGCGCTCTATCGCGACGGCAACGAAGCGGTGACGGAACTGGTCGGCGTCTTCATCAATGAATTGGAAATGGTCCGCGACGTGCGCCTGAAAGGGTTTTTCGGCGGCAAGCCGGAGGCGGACAAGCCCAAACAGGCGATCTACTGGCGCTCGCAGAACACCGCCAATTCGCTGGCCGGCAATTTGTCCGGGATAGACGCTCTGTTCCAGGCCTCGAAGCTTGGCGATGCGTTGCCGGCCGATGCGCGCTGGATGGCGGAATCGATCCACATTCAATTGGTCAACGGCGTCGCCACCGCCACGGCCGTCAGCGGTCCAATTGACAAGGCACTTGCCGATCCGGCACTGCGCGACAAACTCGACCATTTCGCGCTGATCACCTCCAGCCTGTCGACCCTGATCGGCACCAGGTTGACCGCCGAATTCGGGCTGACCGCAGGCTTCTCCTCGCTGGATGGAGACTGATTTTGAGGATGCCTCTGATCGATCGTCGCGATTTCCTGAGAGCTGCAGGCGTTGGCTTTGCCGCAGCCATGGCGCCGTCGGCCTGGGTGAAGACGATTGCGGCCGACGCCGTCTTCGCCACCGCCTTCGTCAAGCGCGACGGTAGCTTTGGCGCGGCCGTCCTGTCCGAAGCTGGCAAGGTCCTGCATGCGATCGACCTGCCCGATCGCGGCCATGACGTCACCTTCGATCCCATATCGAAGCGTTCGGTGGTTTTCGCGCGCCAGCCCGGTACTTTCGCGGTGGTTTTCGATCATTCAGGCCGCGAGGAACCACTGACCATCGCCAGCATCGCCGGCCGGCATTTCTTCGGCCATGGCGTGTTTTCGGCCGACGGTGCGCTGCTCTACGCCACCGAAAACGACTTCGACAATGCCGCCGGTGTCGTCGGCGTCTACGATGCACGGGCGAAATTCAGCCGTGTCGGCGAGTTCCCAACCTATGGCATGGGCCCGCACGAGCTTCTGCTGCTGGGCGACGGCAGGACGATTGCAGTTGCCAATGGCGGCATCGAGACCCATCCGGATTATGGCCGAGCCGAACTCAACATCGCCACCATGAAGCCGTCCTACGTGCTGATAGATCGCATTACCGGCGATCTCACCGAGAAGCACGAATTGTCTGCCGCACTGCACCAGCTGTCGATCCGCCACATGGACGCCGACCCGTCCGGCACCGTCTGGTTCGGTTGCCAATACCGGGGGCCGGGCACCGATCGTCCGCTGCTGGTCGGCCGCGCCGCGCGCGACAAGGATCTGCAGCTGCTCGACATGCCGCAGGACGTTTTGTCCGGCTTCCGCAACTACATAGGCTCGGTCGCCGCCAATCCGGCTGCCGGTACCGTCGCCGTCTCCTCGCCGGAAGGCAACTCGCTTGTCGTGATCGATGCGGCGAACAGCCGGATCGTCTCGAACAGCGCGCTGGTCGAGGTCTGCGGCGTGGCGCCCGACGGAACCGGCTTCATGGCCACCACCGGTGCCGGCGAAATCATCGAGGGCAGCGGTGCCGCACGCTCCGAACCGGACTATGTCTGGGACAACCACATGCTGCGCATCGAGCAGGTCTGATAGAGCGCCAGCCGAAGCGAAGCCGTTTAACGAATTATGCACTATCCCCTTGCGGTGGCGGGCTGCGGCGGGCACAGGGAATTGTTTCTCGAACCGGTCGTCTTATGAAACTGCTTGCCATCGACTGTGCCGCCAACCTCTGCGCCGCCTGCGTCTATGACGCGGCGACGAAGCAGGAGCTTGGCCGTTCGGTGCTCGATCTCGGCAAGGGCCATGCCGAGCACCTGATGGCGGTCATCGCCGAAGCGCTGAAGGCAAGTGCAACCGACTATGCGGGTCTTGGCGCCATTGCCGTCTCCGTCGGCCCCGGTTCCTTCACGGGTCTGCGGGTCGGCGTCTCGACCGCCCGCGGTCTGGCGCTGGCGCTGAAGATCCCGGCGATCGGGGTGACGACGCTCGAGGCGCTGGCTGCCGAGGCGGCAGCGATATTTCCCGGTCGTGCCGTGCTGGCGGCGCTCGATGCCGGGCGCGAGGAAATCCATGCGGCTTTTTACGATGAAATGTCAGCTCTGACTTACGGTCCGGCTGTGGCCACACTGGCTGACGTCGTGGCCATGGCGACGGAAAGGTCTTCGGTGCTTGCCGGTACCGCGGCAGCGCTAATTGCCGCATCGGCCGGGCGCTGCTTCGATGTCGGCCCTCAGACAGCCACCGCCGACATTGTCACCTACGCCCGCCTGGCTGTCGCCAAGGGCGAAGGCGAAAGGCCGAAACCGCTCTATCTGCGCGGTGCGGACGCCAAGCCGCAGGCCGGGTTCATTCTTTCAAGGCAACAAAATTAGATGCGCATACCCTTTCTCCAACCACGCCGCCGCGACTATGCGCTCGAGCCGCTGAGGATCTCAGACAGTCCTGCGGTTTCGCTGCTGCATCGCGAGGATTTTGTCCGTCCGTGGACCGATGGCGAATTCGCCGCTTTGCTCGAACAGGACACCGTATTCGGCTATGCCGCGCGTGAAACCGGACAGGGCGCCAAGCCGCCGGTCGGCTTCGTGCTGGCGAGGCTCGCGGCCGGCGAAGGCGAGATCCTGACCGTCGCGGTGGCGCGATCGCATCGCCGGCAGGGATTGGGTTGGCAGTTGATGGACGCGGTGTTGCGCGAACTGCACGCGCAGCGCGCCGAAGCGCTGTTCCTCGAGGTCGACGAGACCAACGTCGCCGCGATCGCCCTCTACCGGCGACTGGGCTTCCGCGAGGTTGGAAAGCGGCCGAATTACTACAGATCGCCGGAACACGGACCGACCGGCGCGCTTGTCATGCGCCGCGATCTTCGCTAGCGAGACGGCCGGGGTAGGGCGATGATCAAGAAAATCAGGATTTTCCTGGCGCTGGGCCTCGTTGTCGCCGGTTCGCTGGTCCTCGTGCCGTTGCAGATACTATCGATGAAGACCGGCTGGTGGCCGGAAACCTTTATCCTCAAGATCTGGCACAGGCTGATCATCAGGGCGCTCGGCATGCGCATCCATGTCAAAGGTACGCTTTCCGACAAACGCCCCTTGCTGGTCGCCTCAAATCACATCTCTTGGACCGACATAATGGTGCTCGGCTCCATGATCGACGTAAAATTCATCGCCAGGGCCGACATGGAAGGCTGGCCGCTGATCGGCATGCTGTCAAAGCTGCAGCGCACCGTGTTCATCGAGCGCGAACGCAAACGTTCCTCGGGCGATCAGGCAAGCGAGATCGCCAGCCGCATGGCCAAGGGCGATGCCATGGTGCTGTTTGCCGAGGGCTCGACCGGCGATGGCAACATGGTCCTGCCGTTCAAGAGCACGCTGTTCGGCGCCGCTTCGATGGCGATTTCGGAAGGCGCGGCCGAGCAGGTCTTCATCCAGCCGGTGGCGATCGCCTACACACGTCTGCATGGCGTTCCGCTCGGCCGCCGGCACCGGCCGCTTGCCGCTTGGACCGGCGACGAGGATCTGATGCCGCATCTAAAAGTGCTGCTGGCGGAGGGCGCGCTCGACGTCGAAGTGCATTTCGGTGAGGCGATCGCCTTTTCCAAGGGCTCGAACCGCAAAGAGACGTCGAAACTGATGGAAAGCCAGGTGCGCGAGATGATGCAGGCAGCGCTTGCCGATCCGCGTCCGAGCCGCTAGGCCCCGCATGCCCCTGCAGGCGCATGCCGAGAATCGTCTGTTTTTTGTCACGGAAAGGCGTTAGAAGCCGCCTGATGGACTTGAACACGATCGAAAGCGACGACATCGGCACTGCGGCCGGACAGCCGGCGGTGCTTTCCCCTGCAGCGAAGAAAGTCTTCATCAAGACCTATGGCTGCCAGATGAACGTCTATGATTCACAGCGTATGACCGATGCGCTGGCCGCCGACGGCTATGCCGCGACCGACGCCATCGGCGAGGCCGACCTGGTGCTGCTCAACACCTGCCACATCAGGGAGAAAGCGGCCGAAAAGGTCTATTCAGAGCTCGGCCGTATCCGCGACATGAAAGCCGAACGTGCCTTAGCCGGCCGCGAGATGCTGGTCGGCGTCGCCGGCTGTGTGGCGCAAGCCGAAGGCGCCGAGATCATCCGCCGTTCGCCGGCCGTCGACCTGGTCATCGGCCCGCAGACCTATCACCGGCTGCCCGACGTGCTGGCGCGGGTGCGCGGCGGCGAAAAGATCGTCGAGACCGACTACGCCATCGAGGACAAGTTCGAGCACCTGCCGCAGCCAAAGCGCGCCGAGGTCATCAAGCGCGGCGTCACCGCCTTCCTCACCGTGCAGGAAGGTTGCGACAAGTTCTGCACCTTCTGCGTCGTGCCGTACACCAGAGGCTCCGAAGTCTCGCGGCCGGTGGCACAGATTGTCGCGGAGGCCGAGCGCCTGGCGGAAGCCGGCGTGCGCGAAGTGACGCTGCTTGGCCAGAACGTCAATGCCTGGCATGGCCGGAGCGAGACCAAAGGGGGCAGGACCGAGGAATGGGGCCTTGGCCGGCTGCTGTTCAGGCTGGCCGAAATCCCTGGGCTGGCGCGTCTGCGCTACACCACCAGCCACCCGCGCGACATGGATGACGAGCTCATCGCCGCCCACCGCGACCTGCCGGCGTTGATGCCTTATCTGCATCTGCCGGTTCAGTCCGGGTCCGACCGCATCCTCAAGGCGATGAACCGCAGGCACACGGCCAAGGATTATCTGGCGCTGCTCGACCGCATCCGCACTGCCCGGCCTGACATCGCGCTCTCCGGCGACTTCATCGTCGGCTTCCCCGGCGAGACCGAGGCGGATTTCGAGGCGACCATGGACCTGGTGCGCCAGGTGAACTACGCCTCGGCCTTCTCGTTCAAATATTCGCCGCGTCCCGGCACGCCGGGCGCCGAAATGCCCGATCATGTGCCGGAAACGGTCAAGGACGGGCGCCTGCAGCGGCTGCAGGCTTTGCTTGTGAAACAGCAGCAGGATTTCGGCTTGAGCCTCGTCGGCAGCACCATCGACACGCTGATCGAGAAGCCCGGCCGCCAGGCTGGTCAGAAGGTTGGCCGCTCGCCTTGGCTGCAGCCGGTTATTGTTGATGAAAAGGCCGGCGAAATCGGTGACATTATCCAGGTGCGAATCACGAAGACGGGCTACAACAGCCTGTTCGCCGAATTGGCCTGAGGGTCTCGGCAGATGAGGAGAGACGGTTGAGCGCAGCAGAGCTGAAGAACCCGCCCCCGGTACCGGCATCTGGGGCTTCTGACATGGCGCACATCGTTCTGACTTTCGACAACAACAAGCTTGCCAGCGCCCTTTACGGTCAGTTCGACGAAAACCTCGCCAGGCTTGAGCAAAAGCTCGGCGTCGACATCCGCTCGCGCGGCAACCAGCTGACCATCAAGGGGTCGGCGTCGGCCGCAGAGCAGGCGCGCCGGGCATTGGACAATCTCTACGGTATTCTCCAGAAGGGCGCCGATATCGGCCAGTCCGACGTCGATGGCGCCGTGCGCATGGCGATTGCCGCCGACGATCAGCTAACGCTGCCGACGCTGGAGCGCAAAGGCAAGGTCTCCGCCGCCCAGATCGCCACCCGCAAGAAAACGATCTATGCTCGCTCGCTCAACCAGGACGCCTATATGCGGGCGCTGGAACGGTCGGAACTGGTGTTCGGCATCGGCCCGGCCGGCACCGGCAAGACCTATCTGGCGGTGGCGCATGCGGCGATGCTTCTCGAGCGCGGCATGGTCGAGCGCATCATTCTCTCGCGGCCGGCGGTCGAGGCGGGCGAGCGACTGGGTTTCCTGCCGGGCGACATGAAAGAGAAGGTCGATCCCTATCTGCGGCCGCTCTATGACGCGCTTTACGACATGATGCCGGCCGACAAGGTCGAGCGCGCGATTGCCGCCGAAGTGATCGAGATCGCGCCGCTCGCCTTCATGCGCGGCCGCACGTTGGCGCATGCTGCCGTTATCCTCGATGAGGCGCAGAACACCACGCCGATGCAGATGAAGATGTTCCTGACGCGTCTCGGCGAGAACTCGCGCATGATCGTCACCGGCGATCCGACCCAGATCGACCTTCCCTCGAACACCAAATCGGGCCTGGTCGAAGCCTTGCGGGTGCTGGACGGCGTGGCCGGCGCGGTCACCGTGCGCTTCAACGACGGCGACGTGGTTCGCCATCCGTTGGTGGCGGAAATCGTCAGAGCCTATGACCGGGACGCCAAGCTGGCACGCGGCCTCGGCGCCGAGAATTGATTTTGACGATGCGACGTCATGCCTGAGGACTCTGTATCCGGCGACGGGAATGTTCCCGTCGACATTGATATATCTGTCGAAGCTGGCGATTGGCCCGATGAGGCAAGCCTGACGCGGCTGGTCGATCGGGCCGTCGCGGCCGCTTTTGCCGAGACCGGCGTGGTGGGCCATTCCGAACTCAGCCTCGTCTTTTCCGACGACGCCCATATCCGTACCCTCAACGCCGGCTGGCGCGGCAAGGACAAACCGACCAACGTCTTGTCTTTCCCGGCTTTTCCGTTTGCGCAGGGTGGCCCTTTGCCGCCGATGCTGGGCGACATCGTGCTGGCCGCCGAGACGGTCGCGCGTGAAGCGGCACTGGAAGAGAAGCCTGTCGAGAACCATATCTCCCATCTCGTCATCCATGGCCTGCTGCATTTGCTGGGCTACGATCACGAGACCGACACCGAGGCCGAGGCGATGGAGGCCATCGAACGCGCAGCGCTCGCAAGGCTTGCCATTCCCGACCCCTACGCGTAACTACATCTGACCAATTGACCGGACGACGATGAACGACAAACCAGAGACTGCCGCCCGCCCCGACGCCGGCAGTGCGACCAAGGCTTCCGATACGTCGGAAGAGGGATCAAGTCCGAGTACCATTACCTCTGGTGCTGCCAGCACCGGCAGTGTTGCCAGCGAAATATCGCCTGCCGGTCCGTCCCTGTTCGACCGCGTTCTTGGCCTGTTTCGGCAACGCAACGGAACCAGCCTGCGCGAGGAAATTGCCGGCGCGCTTGCCGAGACGACGAGCGATGCCGGCGCCTTCTCGCCCGGCGAACGCGCCATGCTCAACAACATCCTGCGGCTGCGCGAGGTGCGCGTCGAGGACGTCATGGTGCCGCGCGCCGACATCCACGGGGTCGAGATCACGACGACGCTCGGCGATCTCCTAGGCACCTTCGAACAATCCGGCCATTCCCGAATGCCGGTCTATTCCGAGACGCTCGATGATCCGCGCGGCATGGTCCATATCCGTGACGTGTTGGCCCACATCACCAAGATTGCGCGCGTCAAAAAGGGCCGCACGACCAGGAAAACACCCGTCGCCACGGTTCTCGATCTCACCCAGGTCGACCTCGCACGCACCATTGGAGACCTCAATCTGATCCGCCCGGTGCTGTTCGTGCCGCCGTCGATGCTGGCCTCCGACCTGATGGGCCGCATGCAGACGACGCGCACGCAAATGGCGCTGGTCATCGATGAATATGGCGGCACCGACGGTCTTGCCTCGCTGGAGGACATCGTCGAGATGGTCGTCGGCGACATCGAGGACGAGCATGACGACGACGAGCCGATGATCACCCAGAGCGGCGACGGCGTGTTCATCGTCGACGGCAAGGCCGAGATCGACGATGTCGCCAAGATGATCGGCGGGGACTTCGCCGCCGGCGAACATGGCGAATATGTCGACACCATCGGCGGCATGATCTTCAACACGCTCGGCCGCGTTCCGGCCCGCGGCGAGGTGGTGCAGGCCATACCCGGCTTCGAGTTCCACGTCCTCGACGCCGATCCGCGCCGCGTCAAGCGCGTGCGCATCGTGCAGAGCCAGAAGGGCGAGCGCCGCCGGCGCGCCACGGCGCGCACCGAACAGGCGTGAGCCTTTCGCTCGCCCGATGACTGTCGACGACCCGTTCAAACATCCAAGTCTGGGCTCCGGTGTTTTCTATAAGGATCCTCATGCCGCGCTGGACTGGCTGGAAGCAGCCTTCGGCTTTGAGCGCAGCATGGTGGTCAGCGATGCCGAGGGAACGCTCGTCCACGCCGAGATGCGGTTCGGCGACAGCTACATCATCGTCGATTCCGAATGGACCGATTACGTCGCCAGCCCGGCTTCCGTCTCGGGCAAGAACACGCAGTCGGTCTATGTCAGGCTGAAGGATAGTATCGATGCACATTGCGAGCAGGCGCGGGCAGCCGGTGCTGATATAATCCAGGAGCCGGCGGATCAGTTCTACGGCGAGCGCCAATATCGGGCGTGCGACCCCGAGGGCCATGTCTGGACCTTCACACAGACCATACGCGCGGTTCCGCGCGAAGAGGCCGAACGGCTGGGCGGCGTTCAAATCGACGGCTGGCACCGCTAGGGAGGTGGCCGGAGCTCGCGTCACGGCGAGCTATCCGGTGTTTGGAGCGCGGGGCGCGGCCTGTTAAATCTTGCGTCCTGATTCGCGCGACTCGGAAGTATGCATGGTGCGCCTTGCCGGCCGGATAATTCTGCTTTGGGGGTGGCGCCGCGCGCTCGTGGCGTTTCTCGCAGGCGTCCTGGCGGTGCTCGGGCAGGCGCCCTACGATTTCTTTGCCGCCTGTTTCATCTCGTTTCCGCTGCTGGTCTGGCTGCTCGACGGTACCACCGGCGAACCCTCCGGCAGCCTGTTCCGACGCTTGCGGCCGGCCTTCGCCGTTGGCTGGTGGTTCGGCTTCGGCTATTTCCTCGCTGGCCTCTGGTGGATCGGCTCGGCCCTGCTGGTCGAGGCCGACAGCTTTGCCTGGGCGCTTCCCTTCGCTGTGGTCGGCATCCCTTTCATGCTCGCCTTTTTCTACGGCTTTGCGGCCATGGTTGCGCGGCTGCTGTGGAGCAACGACATCGGCCGCATCGCCGCCCTTGCCTTCGGCTTCGGGCTGGCGGAATGGCTGCGCGATTTCCTGTTCACCGGTTTTCCCTGGAATACCATCGGCTACGCGGCCATGCCCGTGCCGCTGCTGATGCAAAGCGTGTCGGTGACCGGTATGATCGGCATGAACGCGCTCGCGGTGTTCGTCTTCGCACTGCCGGCGCTGCTGGCGGCGCGCCGGCATCTTCGCCTTGGCGCGGCGCTGTTTGTCTTGCTTGCCGCTGCCCATGTCGGCTTTGGCTATGTCAGGCTTGCCGCTCCCGAACCGCCAGCTTCACGCAGCCTGGATGTCCGTATCGTCCAGCCGGCCGTGGACTTGTCGGAAAAGTGGGACGCCTCGGTTCGCGACCGTATCTTCGCGGTCCTGATGGGGCTTTCGGCCAAGGCACCGGTATCAGGTCACCAAAAGCCGCAGCTGATCCTTTGGCCCGAAACCTCGGTGCCGTTCCTCTTCACCGAGCGTCCGGATGCATTGACGGCGCTGGGCGACATGCTCGGATCCGGCCAGATGCTGATCGCCGGCGTCGTCCGCGAGGAAGGCGGCTCGGCCGCGAACGCCGACAGCCGCTACTACAACTCCGTGGTCGCGATCGACGACAAGGGTGAAATCACTGACGCCGTCGACAAGGTTCATCTGGTGCCGTTCGGCGAATACCTGCCGTTCGCCGATCTGCTCGAGCGTTTCGGCATCGAGCAGCTGGTTGCCGGGCCGATGAGTTTTGCGGCCGGCAATGAGCGGCACGCCATCACGTTGCCCGGCGGCATCCGTGCGCTGCCATTTATCTGTTATGAGGTGATCTTTCCCGATCTTGTGGCAGTTGACGCTGCGTCAGCGCAGCTTATTGTGAATGTTACCAATGATGCGTGGTTCGGCGACACGCCGGGTCCGTATCAGCATTTCAGGCAGGCCCAGATCCGTGCGGTGGAAAATGGATTGCCATTGGTGCGTGCTGCCAACAACGGCATCTCGGCCGTCGTTGACCCGCGCGGGCGCATCATCGATGCGCTGGCGATCAACGCCCGTGGCGCCATTGATGCCCATATACCGATTTCCGGACAGGCGCTCATATCTCCCGGCCAACGGCGCATTAACGGAATGCTGATCATGTTGCTGTTTGCCGTTGGGGCAGTGCTGTTGAACGTAAGGCAAAGGCTACGGGTGAATTGACAGCCAACACATTAGAAACTCATACTGTAAGCGCCTGAAATTTCTCGAAGTCGGTGGATCGTTCTGTTGGGGCAGTTGCCTCCGGCTTTGTTTGGGCGAGAAAAAATAGTGAAAGCCGAAAAAATTCGGCGAGGAAAAAATGACAGAAGATAACAAGAAGAAACCGAATCCGATCGACATCCATGTCGGCAGTCGCATCCGGCTTCGCCGCAATATGCTGGGAATGAGCCAGGAAAAGCTGGGAGAAAATCTCGGCATCACATTTCAACAGATTCAGAAATATGAAAAAGGCACCAACCGCGTCGGCGCCAGCCGTCTGCAGGCGATCGCGTCCATCCTCGGCGTGCCTGTCGCCTTCTTTTTCGAGGATGCGCCCGGCCAGGAGCCCGTGGCGGGCCGTGGATTTGCCGAAGACGCGTCGATGGCTTTCGCCGTCGAATTCTGCGGCAGCCCTGAAGGTCTTCAGCTCAACCGGGCCTTTGTCAAGATCGCCGACGCCAAGGTGCGCCGCAGGATCATAGACCTGGTCAAGTCCCTCTCCACCGACGATGCCGACTGATCCGCGATCGCACCAGGACCGGCGGCGGCCTGCCGCCGGTGGCACAAGATAAACGCATCGACATTCATGCCAGAGCCGAAGCACCGCTTGACGAGCGGCGCATCGTCCCGCTAACACGTGGCGCGCCAAAATCGGCAGCTTGCCGATCGTTTTTCAAGAGGGGACACCCGTGACGCGGCAGAACTACTTCTTTACCTCGGAATCCGTTGCCGAGGGCCATCCCGACAAAGTCTGTGACCGGATCTCCGATGAGATCGTCGATCTGGTCTATCGCGAAGCCAAGAAGGCTGGCATGGACCCATGGAAAGTCCGTGTCGCCTGCGAGACGCTGGCCACCACCAACCGCGTCGTCATCGCCGGCGAAGTACGCGTCCCCGAGACGCTGCTGAGGAAGGACAAGGAAGGCAACATCCTTAAGGATGCCGCCGGCCATCCGGTCGTCAATCCGGCCAAGTTCAAGTCGGTCGCCCGCAAGGCTATCCGCGAAATCGGCTATGAGCAGGCCGGCTTCCACTGGAAAACGGCGAAGATCGAGGTCCTGCTGCACGGCCAGTCGCCGGATATCGGCCAAGGCGTCGACAATGCCTCCGACCGTCAGGGCGAAGAGGGTGCCGGCGACCAGGGCATCATGTTCGGCTATGCCTGCCGCGAGACGCCGGATCTGATGCCGGCGCCGATCTACTACAGCCACAAGATCCTCGAACTGCTGGCAGCTGCCCGTCACGAAGGTAGCGGTGAAGCCGGCAGGCTCGGGCCGGACGCCAAGAGCCAGGTCACCGTTCGCTATGTCGACGGCAAGGCCGCCGAGGCGACACAGATCGTGCTGTCCACGCAGCATCTCGATGCGGGCTGGGATTCGAAGAAGGTCCGCAAGGTCGTCGAACCCTATATCCGCGAGGCACTGGGCGAACTGAAGATCGCCGACAACTGCATGTGGTACATCAACCCGACCGGCAAGTTCGTCATCGGCGGACCGGACGGTGACGCCGGCCTGACAGGCCGCAAGATCATCGTCGACACCTATGGTGGTGCCGCACCCCATGGCGGCGGCGCCTTTTCCGGCAAGGACACCACCAAGGTCGATCGTTCGGCGGCCTATGCGGCGCGCTATCTGGCCAAAAACGTCGTAGCGGCGAAACTCGCCGACCGCTGCACCATCCAGCTTTCCTACGCCATCGGCGTTGCCCAGCCCTTGTCGGTCTATGTCGACCTGCACGGCACCGGCAAAGTCGACGAGGCAAAGCTCGAGGAGGCGCTGCGCTCGGTGATGGATCTGTCGCCGTCCGGCATCCGCCGCCACCTCGACCTGAACAAGCCGATCTACGCCAAGACGTCGTCCTACGGCCATTTCGGCCGCAAGGCCGGCCGCGACGGGTCTTTCTCCTGGGAAAAGACCGATCTCGCCAAGGCGCTCAAGGATGCGGTCGCCGCCTGATAGCGGCGGCGCAAAGTCCTGCCATGGACCCGAAGGACAGACCAAGCCGCGCGACCGAAGCCTTCTTCGGTCGCCGGCGCGGCAAGACCATGCGGCCGCAGCAGGCAGCAGCACTGGAAAGCGGCTTCGGCACCTATCGGCTCGATCTCACGGCCGAACCGCCGCCCGATCTGCACGCTCTGTTTGAAGGCGATGTCAGCGCGGTTCGCCTCGAGATCGGCTTCGGCGGCGGCGAACATCTCCTGCATCGCGCGACCGAGGCGCCGACTGTCGGCTTTATCGGCGTCGAGCCGTTCGTCAACGGCATGGCCAAGATGATGATGGCGGTGCGGAAAAAACCGCTCGCCAATCTGCGGGTCTATGACGACGACGCCACAAGGCTACTCGACTGGCTGCCGCAAGCCTCGCTCGACGGCATCGATCTGCTCTACCCCGATCCCTGGCCGAAGAAGAAACACTGGAAGCGGCGCTTCGTCAGCCCGGTCAATCTCGAGCGGTTCGCGCGTGTGCTGAAGCCGGGTTCAAAATTCCGCTTCGCCTCCGATATCGACACCTATGTCAACTGGACCTTGCTGCACTGCCGCGCGCATGGCGCGTTCGCGTGGCAGGCTTCGGAGGCGGCGGACTGGCACCGGCCTTACGATGGCTGGCCGGGTACCCGTTACGAGGCGAAGGCCATTCGCGAGGGCCGGCGGCCAGCCTATCTTACCTTCGTTCGGAAATAGCGGATTGCTTGAAGGCGCGCTTTACCTCGACGGGGAACCTCAGCTTCCCATGTCGGGCTGACGGGTCTTAGAAGCGGCGGCCGATGCGATCGAAGGCGGCAGGCTCGACGCCGAGGTTGCGCAGGTCGTTGGCGCGCGGCCTGCGACCGGCTTCCACGGCCCGGGAGGCGGCAACGGCGCTGCCGAATACGGTGAAGAGATCGCCGATTGCCGAAAATATCTTGCGGTTACTCATGGTCATGTCCTTTCGCGCACCTATGGCGCAGCCACATTGTGCGCTGCAGCGTAGATAGGTGCGTTTCTACCCCGATCACATGGGTGTTGCCGCATAGGCGCCATGCGCCCCATGCAACGCTAACGCTTGCCTCCCCGGGCTGCTGCTTTGCCGACCAGCATAGCGGGCTTGAAACAGCGGCCATGATCGTCTATATCAAGCTCAAATTCTTGGTCGGTATGACGGAGAGTGGGTCCACCCGGTCCCGCTCTTTTTTATTACCTGCCGGTAGCTTCGGATAGAACGATAGGACTTCAATGACTGCAACGGCAAGCGAGGGCGACGATCGCATCATCCGCGAAAGCGGCATCGATGCGCGCATCGCGCTGATCGTCCAGCCGGTTCTGCGTGGCATCGGCTTCCGCCTCGTGCGGGTGCATCTGTCGGGCCAGAACGGGCTGACGCTGCAGATCATGGCCGAACGCGAGGACGGCACCATGACCGTCGAGGATTGCGAAGAGGTCAGCCGCGCGGTGTCGCCGGCGCTCGATGTCGATGATCCCATCGAAAAGGCCTATCACCTTGAAGTCTCGTCGCCCGGCATCGACCGGCCGCTGGTCCGCAAATCGGATTTCGCGACCTGGACGGGTCATCTGGTGAAGATGGAAACATCGGTCGTCGTCGCGGACCGCAAGCGCTTCAAAGGCAAGATCGCCGAGGCCGGCGAAGACGACGTGCTGATCGAGCGCGACAAGGCCGCCTATGGCGAGGAGCCGACGGTGCGCATCCCCTACGATGCGATTGCCGACGTGCGCCTGATCCTGACCGACGACCTCATCCGCGATGCCCTGTCGAAGGACAACAGGGCGCGCAAGGAAGCCAAGAAACGCCGCGGCGAACCGGACGACGACGAGTCGGGTACGGAAGCCGACGCCACGGAAGAACACGAACAGGAACTATGATTGAGCTGCCGGGCGCAAAGGTCCGGCAAACAGGCTCGGGAGAAAAACGATGGTTGTAAGCGCCAACAGACTTGAATTGCTGCAGATCGCCGATGCGGTCGCGCGTGAAAAGTCGATCGACAAGTCGATCGTCATCGCCGCCATGGCCGATGCGATCCAGAAGGCGGCGCGCTCGCGCTACGGTCAGGAGACCAACATTCGCGCCGACATCAACCCGAACACCGGCGAGATGAAGCTGCAGCGGCTGATGGAAGTGGTGGAAAAGGTTGATGACTACGCCACGCAGATCGCCATTTCCTCGGCTCGCGAGCGCAATCCCGACGCCCAGCTCGGCGACTTCATCGCCGAACAGCTGCCGCCGATGGATTTCGGCCGTATCGCCGCCCAGTCGGCCAAGCAGGTCATCGTGCAGAAGGTGCGCGAGGCCGAGCGCGACCGCCAGTATGACGAATACAAGGATCGCATCGGCGAGATCGTCAACGGTACCGTCAAGCGCGTCGAATACGGCAACGTCATCGTCGATCTAGGCCGCGGTGAGGCGATCATCCGTCGCGACGAGCTGATTCCGCGCGAAAACTACAAATATGGCGACCGCGTCCGCGCCTACGTTTACGACGTGCGCCGCGAGCAGCGCGGCCCGCAAATCTTCCTGTCGCGCACCCATCCGCAGTTCATGGCCAAGTTGTTCACCATGGAAGTGCCGGAAATCTATGACGGCATCATCGAGATCAAGTCGGTCGCCCGCGACCCCGGCTCGCGCGCCAAGATTGCCGTCATCTCGCGAGACTCTTCGATCGATCCGGTCGGCGCCTGCGTCGGTATGCGCGGCAGCCGCGTCCAGGCCGTCGTCGGCGAATTGCAGGGCGAGAAGATCGACATCATTCCGTGGTCGCCATCGGCCGCATCCTTTATCGTCAACGCGCTGCAGCCGGCGGAAGTCGCCAAGGTCGTGCTTGACGAGGATGCCGAACGCATCGAGGTCGTGGTCCCCGACGACCAGCTGTCGCTGGCCATCGGCCGCCGCGGCCAGAACGTGCGTCTCGCTTCGCAACTGACAGGCTGGGATATCGACATTCTGACCGAGGCCGAAGAATCCGAGCGTCGCCAGAAGGAATTCGTCGAGCGTTCGTCGCTGTTCATGGAAGCCCTCGACGTCGACGAGATGGTCGGCCAGGTGCTGGCCTCCGAAGGCTTCACCAGCGTCGAGGAAGTCGCTTATGTCGATTCGGGCGAGATCGCCTCGATCGATGGCTTCGACGAGGACACCGCGTCGGAAATCCAGACCCGTGCCCGCGAGTATCTGGAGAAGATCGAGGCCGAGCACGACGACAAGCGCAAGGCGCTCGGCGTCTCGGACGAATTGCGTGAAATCCCCGGCGTAACCACCGCCATGATGGTGACGCTTGGCGAGGACGGCGTGAAGACGATCGAGGACTTCGCTGGTTATGCCGCGGACGACCTGACCGGCTGGAAAGAACGCAAGGACGGCGAGACAAAAGTCTATCCGGGCGTGCTGGCCAATCATGGCGTGACCCGCGCAGATGCCGAACAGATGGTTCTGGCCGCCCGCCTCAAGGCCGGCTGGATCACCGAAGACGAGCTTGCAGCCGAAGAAGTCACGGCTGACGAAGCCGTTGGTGCGTGAGGTGAACCCGCATCGCACCGAACCCGCCCTTGGACGAGATGAACGATCGCACCTGCATCGTCACCCGCAGGCAGGCCGAACCGGATGATCTGATCCGGTTCGTCGTCGGCCCGGATTCGGCCGTCGTTCCCGACATCAAGAGAAATTTGCCTGGCCGCGGTTGCTGGGTAAGTGCCGACCGCCTACATATCGACAAGGCTGCGGCGAAGAACCTCTTTGCCCGAGCCTTCAAGGCACAGGTGATCGTGCCGTCCGATCTTGGCGGTATGGTTGACGGGTTGCTGTCAAGATACGCGCTGGGCATGCTCGGTCTTGCCCGCAAGGCAGGCGCGATTGCGCTGGGCGCCACCAAGGTCGAAAGCGCTGTGCGTGGCGGATTGGCGCTTTTCGTGCTTCACGCGACCGAGGCGTCCGATGACGGCGTGCGCAAGATCAGCCAGGCGCGACGGGCGACAGTCCATCTCGGCGGCCCCGCTATCCTTGCCTACAAACTTTTCTCCGAGGCCGAGTTGAGCTTGGCATTGGGGGGTACAAATGTGATACATGCTGCCGTTCTCGCGGGAGACGCGGGCAGGGCGGTCCAGAAGCGCATGGTTGCGCTCGACCGGTATCGGGGCGGTTCCCCGGACGATCTGGCAATGCTTGCGGCTGTTGCTGACGAAGATGATGCCGCAGAGGATATGGAATGAGCGATACGAAATCGGGTGACGACAATACGCTGAGTGTGACGCCGAAGAAGACCTTGACGCTGAAGCGCCCCGGTATGGAACAGGGCACTGTGCGCCAGAACTTCTCGCACGGCCGCACCAAGCAGGTCGTCGTCGAAACCAAGAAGCGCAAGTTCTCGATGCCCGGCGACAAGCCGGAGCCGGTTGCCGCCCCCGTCTTCACGCCGAAGCCGGCGGTCGTGGCCGCACCCGTCGTCGTGCAGGAAGCACCGAAGGCGCCGCCACCCCCGCCGCCACCGGCCCCGGTCGGGCGCAGCGGCATGGTGCTGAACGAACTGTCGCGCAGTGAAATGGAAGCACGCCGCAGGGCACTCGAAGGCTCGAAGGTTCGCGAGGTCGAGGACCGTCAGCGCGCCGTCGAGGATGCCAAGCGCCGCGCCGAGGATGAAGAGCGCCGCAAGCGCGAACGCGACGAATCCGCGCGCCGTCAGGCCGAGGAAGAGGCGCGGCTGCAGACCGAGGCCGAGTCCCGTCGTCGGGCCGAGGAAGAGGCGCGCCGCCGCGCGCCGCTGACCGCCGAACTGGCGACAGTCGACGACGAGGAAGAGGTCAAGCCGAAGCGGGTTGGTGCCGGCGCACCGGTGCGCCGTCCGGTCACGCCTGAAGTGGCGCGTCCGGCCAAGCCGACCAAGAGCGAGGAAGATCGCCGCCGTGGCAAGCTGACGCTGAATTCAGCCTTGTCCGACGAAGATGCGCGGGCTCGTTCGCTGTCGTCGATGCGTCGCCGCCAGGAAAAATTCAAACGCGCGATGCACAATGAGCCGCGCGAGAAAGTCATGCGCGAAGTGATCCTGCCAGAGACCATCACCATCCAGGAGCTGGCGCAACGCATGTCCGAGCGTGCGGTCGATCTAGTCAAGTTCTTCATGAAGCAGGGCCAGATCCTGAAGCCCGGCGACGTCATCGACGCCGACACGGCCGAACTGGTTGCCACCGAATTCGGCCACACGGTCCGCCGCGTCGCCGAGTCCGATATCGAGGAGGGCTTGTTCAACATCGCCGACAACGCCGAGGACCTGGTCTCGCGTCCGCCTGTCGTGACGATCATGGGCCATGTCGATCACGGCAAGACCTCGCTGCTCGACGCGATCCGCAACGCCAATGTCGTGTCCGGCGAAGCCGGCGGCATCACCCAGCATATCGGCGCCTACCAGGTCGAGAAGAACGGTCACAAGATCACCTTCATCGACACGCCCGGCCACGCCGCCTTCACGGCGATGCGTGCTCGTGGCGCCCAGGCGACCGACATTGCCATCCTGGTGGTTGCGGCCGACGACAGCGTCATGCCGCAGACGATCGAATCGATCAGCCATGCCAAGGCGGCCGGCGTTCCGATCATCGTGGCGATCAACAAGATCGACAAGCATGATGCCGATCCGCAGAAAGTGCGCTCCGAACTGCTACGCCACGAGGTCTTCGTGGAATCCATGGGTGGTGAAGTTCTGGACGTTGAAGTGTCGGCGACCAAGGGCACCAATCTCGACAAGCTGCTCGAGGCGATCCTGCTGCAGGCCGAAATTCTCGACCTGAAGGCCAATCCGGATCGTACCGCCGAGGGTGTCGTCATCGAAGCCCAGCTCGACAAGGGCCGTGGCCCCGTCGCCACCGTGTTGGTGCAGACCGGCACGTTGATGCCGGGCGACATCCTCGTCGCCGGCAACGAATGGGGCCGGGTGCGCGCGCTGGTCAACGATCGTGGCACGCAGATCAAGGAAGCGCCGCCGGCGATGCCGGTCGAAGTGCTTGGCTTGCAGGGCACTCCGCAGGCCGGCGACCGCTTCGCAGTGGTCAACAACGAGGCCCGTGCCCGCGAGATCACCGAATACCGCCAGCGTCTGGCGCGCGAGATGGCGGTTGCCAAGCATGCCGGCCAGCGCGGTTCGCTCGAGCAGATGATGTCGCAGCTGCAGACGAGCGGGCTGAAGGAATTCCCGCTGGTCATCAAGGGCGACGTGCAGGGCTCGATCGAAGCGATCAACGCCGCGCTGGACAAGCTCGGCACCGACGAAGTGCGTGCGCGCATCGTCCATGCCGGCGCCGGCGCCATCACCGAAAGCGACGTGTCGCTGGCGGAGACGTCGGGTGCCGCGATCATCGGCTTCAATGTCCGCGCCAACGTCCAGGCGCGTGCCGCTGCAGCGGCGGCTGGCATCGAGATCCGCTACTACTCGATCATCTACAACCTCGTGGATGACGTTAAGGCGGCTCTGTCGGGCCTGCTTTCGCCGGAGCGTCGCGAGACCTTCATCGGCAATGCGCAGATCCTCGAAATCTTCGACATCACCAAGGTCGGCAAGATCGCCGGCTGCCGTGTCACCGAAGGCAAGGTCGAGCGTGGTGCGGGCGTGCGCCTGATCCGCGACAACGTCGTCATCCACGAAGGCACGCTGAAGACGCTGAAGCGCTTCAAGGACGAAGTTTCGGAAGTTCCCGGCGGCCAGGAGTGCGGCATGGCCTTCCAGAACTACGAAGACATGCGCGTCGGCGACGTCATCGAGTGCTTCCGCGTCGAGATGGTGACCCGGACACTCTGAGTTCGAGTGACGTGTTGATACCGGGCGGTGGTCGAGAGGCCGCCGCCCAAACCATATGAGACATGCGGCACGGTCCCATCCCGCGCCTCACGCTTTCAGGATTGAGAAAAAATGCCCCGTCCAACCGCTTCCAGCCCATCCCAGCGCATGCTGCGCGTCGCCGAACAGGTGCGCCATGCGCTGTCCGAAACCTTGCAGCGCGGCGAGATCATCGATCCGCTGATCGAGAACACCGTGGTGTCGGTCTCGGAGGTGCGCATGTCGCCGGACCTCAAGGTTGCCACCGCTTTCGTCTCGCCGCTCGGCGCCAAGGATACCGATGCGGTGGTCGAGGCGCTGAACAAGCATGCGAAGTTTGTCCGTGGCCGTGTCTCCGGCGCTCTGCGGCAGATGAAATTCATGCCGGAGTTCCGCTTCAAGCTAGACACCTCCTTCGACAATTTCGCCAGGATCAACAACCTGCTGAAGTCGCCCGAAGTGGCGCGCGATCTGGGTCCTGAGGACCAGGAAAAAGTCGACCAAAACAAGGTCGACCGAGACAAAGACGACAACAAGGACACCGAATAGTGGCGCGTCGCGGCAAGAAGAAAGGCCGGCCGATTTCGGGCTGGCTGATCTTGGACAAGCCGGTCGGCATGGGCTCGACCGAAGCCGTCTCCAAGATCAAATGGCTGTTCCAGGCGGAAAAGGCCGGACATGCAGGCACGCTCGATCCGCTGGCGTCCGGCATGCTGCCGATCGCGCTCGGCGAGGCCACCAAGACCGTGCCTTACGTGCAGGACGGCGCCAAGATCTATCGCTTCACTGTTGCCTGGGGACAGGAGCGTTCGACCGACGACCTCGAAGGTCCGGTGACGAAGGAGTCCGACCAGCGGCCATCGGAAGCCGAGGTCAAGGTGCTGCTGCCGAAATACACCGGCGTCATCATGCAGACGCCGCCGCAATTCTCGGCCATCAAGATCGCGGGCGAGCGCGCCTATGATCTGGCGCGTGATGGCGCGACGGTCGACATTCCACCACGCGAGGTCGAGATCGGCCGGCTCGATGTCGTCGAGCACGGCGCCGACCATACGGTTTTCGAGGTAGAATGCGGAAAGGGCACCTATGTGCGCTCGCTTGCCCGCGACATGGGCCGCGACATCGGCTGTTTCGGCCATATTTCCGAACTGCGCCGGGTCGAGGTCGACCCGTTCACGCCGGAGGATTTCGTCACCATCGCCGAACTGGAAGCCGCCCGCTTCGGCGTGCAGGACAACTCGGACGTGACGGGCGCCGCCAACACGACAGAGGCAGCTGACACGACCGAGGTCGCTGAGGCGGTAGAGGCACCAATCGACTTCGACGCCATCGATGCGCTCCTGGTCGATACATCGGCTGCCCTCGACTGCCTGCCGCAGATCGCCATCAGCGACGACGCGGCGACAAAGATCCGCCTTGGCAATCCGGTCATCATCCGCGGCCGCGATGCACCAGTGGAAGCCGAGGAAGCCTGCGCCACGGCGCGCGGCAAGCTGGTCGCCATCGGTGCCATCGAGCAAGGCATGTTCAAGCCCAAGCGGGTCTTTGCCGGGTGACAGCTCTCGTCTAACGTCAAGTTCGACTCTACATTCGAGGGGCACCATGGCAAAGGCCGAAGCAGTGAACAAGCGGGCGCCGGTGAAGACGCGGCGGCCGCCCGTCGGCGCGTCGCCAGGTACGCTGATTGCCGATCCGTCGGCCCGCCGCTCGGAACTGCGGCTGACGCTGATCTCGCCGCAGAAATTCCAGACCATCGAAAATGCCAGCATCGACGACCTCAACACCCATTGCGACAAATGGCCCGTTATCTGGCTCGACTGCACCGGCCTCGCCAACATCCCGCTGATCGAGGAGATCGGCCGCATTTTCAGTCTGCATCCGCTGGCGCTGGAAGACGTCGTCAACACCGGCCAGCGGCCGAAGGTCGATTTCTTCGAGGACCATGCCTTCGTCGTCGTCAGGATGATCGACGATGTCACGTCGCACCGCTATGAGCAGATCGCCGTCTTCTTCGGCAACAATTTCGTCGTCACCTTCCAGGAACGCGAGGGCGACCCGTTCAACCCCGTGCGCAAGCGCATCGAAAGCTCGGCGCCCAACCGGTTGCGCGCGCGCGGCGCCGATTACCTCGCTTATGCGCTGATCGATGCCGTCGTCGACAGTTATTTTCCGCCGATCGAGGCCGCCGGCGACACGGTCGACAGCATCGAGGACGAGATGCTGCATTCGCCGCACAAGCACCAGATGCGGCAGCTGCATGAATTGCGGCGCGATGCCAATGTGCTGAAAGGCGTACTGTGGCCGATGCGCGATGCGCTGGCGACGCTGATCCGCAACGACGTGCCCTATGTGAAGGCCGAGACCAAGATCTTCCTCAACGACACGCTCGACCATTCGCTCAGGCTGATCGAACTGGTCGAAACCCAGCGCGACATGCTGACCGGCCTGATCGAGATGCATCTGTCGCTGAGCCAGGCGCGCACCAACGACGTCATCAGCTATCTCACCATCGTCTCGGTCATCTTCATGCCGCTGACCTTCCTGGTCGGCATCTGGGGCATGAATTTCGATCCGGAGACTTCGCCCTGGAACATGCCGGAACTGAAAGCCTACTACGGCTATCCCTTGTCGCTCCTGTTCATGGCGCTTGTTGCTTTCGGGCTGATTGCCTTCTTCAAATGGAAGAAATGGCTTTGACAAGGATAAAATCGGCCATTTCGGCCTGAAAAGCCGGCTTGTGAATTGGGCTGGTGTTTTGCAGGGAATTGCACTATATGCGCCGCAGCATAGCGCTATGACGCTTTGCTTGCACCGGCCCCTGCTGGACGACATCCCGGCTGAGGGCGACCCGTTTCCTCAAACAGATAAGGAAAAACACGATGTCGATTACTGCCGAGCGCAAACAGGAATTGATGGGTGAATTCGCAACCGCCAAGGGCGATACCGGGTCTCCGGAAGTCCAGGTGGCCATCCTTTCCGAGCGCATCAAGAACCTGACCGACCATTTCAAGGACCACAAGAAGGATAACCATTCCCGCCGTGGTCTGCTCGCTCTCGTCTCCCAGCGCCGCAGCCTGCTTGATTATCTCAAGCGCAAGGATGACGCGCGCTACCAGACGCTGATCGAGAAGCTCGGTCTGCGCCGTTGACGAATTGACCGGCGGGCTTTCTTCGGAGAGCCCGCCGGTCGCGCATTCTGCCAGTCGTATCGACTGGCCAGACCCGGTTTCGATCGTGCAGAGGGCACTCGAAACCGCCCATGGACGGTCATGGGGCAGGATTGCAGGACGCTCGCGCGCGCACCGCGCCGGAATCACCCGAGCTTCCCGTTGTCTTGCCCGTGGCTGCCCGAGAAAGGAAGCCAGGGAAAGGGCATCTCCGCGCACCGTGAAACGGCGCGGCCCTTTCCTCATATTAAGGACAAGAGATGTTCAATCACCACAAAGTGGAAATCGAATGGGGCGGCCGTCCGCTCATCCTCGAAACCGGCAAGATCGCGCGCCAGGCTGATGGCGCGGTGCTCGCCACCTACGGCGAGACCAAGGTCCTCGCTACCGTCGTTTCGATGAAAGAGCCGAAGCCCGGCCTCGATTTCTTTCCGCTGACCGTCAACTACCAGGAAAAGACTTACGCCGCCGGCAAGATCCCGGGTGGCTATTTCAAGCGTGAAGGCCGTCCGAGCGAGAAGGAAACGCTGGTTTCCCGCCTCATCGACCGCCCGATCCGCCCGCTCTTCGCCTCCGGCTACAAGAACGACACCCAGATCGTCGTCACCGTCGTCCAGCATGATCTCGAGAACGATCCCGACATCCTGTCGATCGTTGCCACCTCGGCCGCTCTGACACTCTCGGGTGTTCCCTTCATGGGTCCGGTCGGCGGCGCCCGCGTCGGCTACATCAACGGCGAATACGTGCTCAACCCGCATGTAGACGAGATGCAGGAATCCAAGCTCGACCTGGTCGTCGCCGGCACCGCCGACGCCGTGCTGATGGTCGAGTCCGAAGCCAAGGAATTGGGCGAAGAGCTGATGCTCGGCGCCGTCATGTTCGGCCACAAGGGCTTCCAGCCGGTGATCGACGCCATCATCAAGCTGGCCGAAGTCGCCGCCAAGGAGCCGCGCGACTTCACCGCGCCGGACTATTCCGCGCTTGAAGCCGAGATGCTGAAGATCGTCGGCGACGAACTCAGCAATGCCTACAAGAACGTCGACAAGCAGAAGCGCTACGCCGCCGTCGACGCCGTCAAGGCCAAGGTCAAGGCAGCGTTTGCCCCGGCCGAAGGCGAAGACGCCAAGTACACCTCCGAGCAGATCGGTTCGGTGTTCAAGGAACTCCAGGCCAAGGTCGTGCGCTGGAACATCCTCGACACTGGCTCGCGCATCGATGGCCGTGACTTGAAGACGGTCCGCAAGATCGTTTCCGAAGTCGGCGTCCTGCCGCGTACCCATGGTTCGGCGCTGTTCACCCGCGGCGAGACCCAGGCGCTGGTCGTTGCCACGCTCGGCACCGGCGAGGACGAGCAGTATGTCGATTCGCTGACCGGCATGTACAAGGAGAAGTTCCTCCTTCACTACAACTTCCCTCCCTACTCCGTGGGCGAGACCGGCCGCATGGGTTCGCCGGGTCGCCGCGAAATCGGCCATGGCAAGCTCGCCTGGCGCGCCATTCGCCCGATGCTGCCGAGCGCTGACCAGTTCCCCTACACGCTGCGCGTCGTCTCGGAGATCACCGAGTCCAACGGCTCGTCGTCGATGGCGACCGTCTGCGGCACCTCGCTGGCGCTGATGGATGCCGGCGTGCCGCTGGCCAAGCCCGTCGCCGGTATCGCCATGGGCCTGATCAAGGAAGGCGAGCGCTTCGCGGTTCTGTCCGACATCCTGGGTGACGAAGATCACCTCGGCGATATGGACTTCAAGGTCGCCGGCACCGCCAACGGCATCACCTCGCTGCAGATGGACATCAAGATCGAGGGCATCACCGAGGAGATCATGAAGATCGCGCTGGACCAGGCCAAGGATGGCCGCCAGCATATCCTCGGCGAGATGGCGCATGCTCTGACCGGCGCGCGTTCGGAACTCGGTGAGTTCGCACCGCGCATCGAAGTGATGCACATCCCGACCGACAAGATCCGTGACGTGATCGGCTCGGGCGGCAAGGTCATCCGCGAGATCGTCGAAAAGACCGGCGCCAAGATCAACATCGAGGACGACGGCACGGTCAAGATCGCTTCTTCCAACGCCAAGGAGATCGAGGCGGCCAAGAAGTGGATCCACACCATCGTCGCCGAGCCGGAAGTCGGCGAGATCTACGAAGGCACGGTCGTCAAGACCGCCGACTTCGGCGCTTTCGTCAACTTCTTCGGTCCGCGTGACGGCCTCGTCCACATCTCGCAGCTTGCCAACGACCGGGTCGCCAAGACCTCGGACGTGGTCAAGGAAGGCGACAAGGTCTGGGTCAAGCTGATGGGCTTCGACGAGCGCGGCAAGGTCCGCCTGTCGATGAAGGTGGTCGACCAGGCCACCGGCAAGGAACTCGCCCGCGACAAGAAGACCGAAGGCGAAGAAAACGCCGCCTGACCGGTCTGAAGTCATAAATCGAGGCGGGCGCGGCTTATGTCGCGCCCGTTTTCATTTCAGCCCCGGGTATTCATTTTCAGACCCGTTTTCACTTTCAGATCGTCAAGACAGGTCGAGATCGAACAATGTCCGCCGAGCCGTTGAAGACGCTTTTTCATCCCTTTGAGGCAGAGGCTGTGCCTTTGCTGGGAAAGGCTGAGCGCGCCCTGTTTCTCGGCGCTGAGCCGGGTTTTCGCCTGCCTGAAGGCTTCGAGGCCACGCTTCACCTCGTGCAAGGCTTCCGGCCGCACTTTCGCGCGCTGCAGGCATCCGGCTTCACCGTCACCGCGCAAGCGGAGGGCGGCGGCTTCGATATGGCACTTGTGCTAGCCGGCCGGCATCGCGGCCTGAACGAAGTGCGCATTGCAGAGGCGCTTGAGCGCGTGGCACCGGGCGACCTGGTCGTCATAGCCGGCGGCAAGGACGATGGCATTGCCAGCCTGCGCAAGCGCGTTGACGAACTTCTGCCACTTGAAGGCCATCTGCCGAAATACCACGGCATTGCCTTCTGGTTGCGCCGTCCCGCCGATCTGGCCGCCGCGGAAGACTTGCGCACCGCCAATCCCGCCTTGCTGGTTGAAGGCCGGTTCCACACCGCGCCCGGCATGTTTTCCTTCGACCGGATCGACACCGGCTCGAAACTGCTGGTAGAGAACCTGCCTGGTGATTTGCGCGGCAGCGTCGCCGATTTCTGCGCCGGCTGGGGTTATGTGGCTGCCGAGATCGCCGCCCGCTCACCGGGCGTCTCGGCGTTAGACCTCCATGAGGCGGATTTCGCCTCGCTCGAAGCCGCAAAGCTCAATCTGGCAGGGGTTAACCAGTCGATCGCCAGGAACTTCTTCTGGATCGATCTGCTGAAGGAGCCGGTCGAGAAGCGCTATGACGTTATAGCCATGAACCCGCCCTTTCACCGCAGCCGGGCGGCCGAGCCGGAGATCGGCGCTGGCATGATCCGCGCCGCTGCCAAGGCCTTGAAGCCGGGTGGGCGACTATTCATGGTCGCCAACCGTCAGCTCCCCTATGAGCCGGTGCTGTCAGCCGCCTTCTCGAGCCATGCCGAACTCGCCCGCGACGGCATGTTCAAGATCTTGTCGGCGCGGCGTTGACACAACGCACCGCGCTCAATGCAGATTGGCGACGCGTCGGAACTTGTCGGTGATATGCGCGTCGCCAACCCTGATCTGGAGCGGTGCCGGCCTGCCGTACAGGTAACCTTGCACCACCTCGCAGCCGGCTGCCCGCAGCAGCGTCGCCTGGCTTTCGGTCTCGACGCCTTCCGCAATGATGCTGACGCCAAGCGCGCGCGATAGCCCGACGATGGTCGAGACGACCGCGCCGGAGCTGGTATCTGTGTCCAGGCGGCTGACGAAGGACCGGTCGATCTTCAGTTTGCCGAACGAGAAGTCGATCAAATAGCTCAAATTGGAATAGCCGGTGCCGAAATCGTCGACGGCGACTGAGATGCCCATATCCGCAAGCTGCTTCAGGATGGCGGCGGCTCGGTCGCGGTCCTGCATCATCGCGGTCTCGGTTACTTCCAGTTCCAGCCGCGACGGCTTGATGCCGGTGCTCGTCATGGCGTCGCGCACGGTGCCGACGAAGTCCTTGGTCATGAACTGCACGGGCGAGATGTTGACGGCGACGAAGCAGTCGTCGGGCAGATGCCGGGCGTCGCTGCAAGCCTTGCGGAGCACCCATTCGCCGATCGGGCCGATCATGCCGGTTTCCTCGGCGATCGGAATGAACTCCATCGGCGGGATCATGCCGCGTTCGGGATGCCGCCAGCGGATCAGTGCTTCGTAGCCGACGATGCGGCCGGTTGGGAGATCGAGCTGCGGCTGGTAGTGAAGATCGAAGTCGCCGCGCTCGAAGGCGATGTGCAGTTCGGATTCGACCCACTGGCGATGGTCGGCGACCCTACCCATTTCTGCATGGAAGACCGACCAGTTGCCGACGCCGCTGGCTCGGGCATTCTGCAGCGCCAGGTTGGAGCGGCGCAGGATGAGTACGGGATCGACACCGTCCTTTGGCATCGCCACGATGCCGACCGACAGGCTGACCGATTGCAGGTGCGTGCTGAGCTCATAAGGCTCCATCATCTCGTCGATGAGCCTCTCTATGGTGCTTTCCAGCGATCCGGACACCTGATTGTCGGGAAGCAGAATCGCGAATTCACCGGCGCCGATGCGTCCGATCAGCGCGCGCTGCGGCACGCAGGTCTTCAATCGCTTGGTGAAGGCGCGGATCAACTCGTCGCCCTGGCTGTAGCCGATAGCGTCATTGATCTGCTTGAATCGGTCGATATCGATATCGATGAGGAACATCGGCTCACCGGTCCGGCTTGTCGCGCATGCCGCCTCGGCAATCTTGCCGACCATCGCCGGGCGCGCCAAAAGGCCGGTCAGCTTGTCGAAATGGGTTTCCGTGAAGACGAAATCCACCGATTCATCGACACCAGCGAAGAAGGACATCGCAGCTATTGACGCCGCCAGTGCGCAAAGAGCGGCCATTACTGCGACCATCATGTCCGTGGAGATGCCGGCAAAGCCATTGCCGAGACCGAGCTTCAGGCCCCAGAGTCCGAGGACGAAACTGCCGATACCCGAGCTTGCTATGGTGAGCAGTCGGAACACCGGTGTTCGCTTCGGGTTGCTGACGGCGGACATTGAAAGATCCCCAGAGTACGAGGCTTTCTAGCGGATATCTCCTTAAAATGAGTTTCCGCGAATGCGTCCAATTTTATTGGACCGAAAGTATTTCTTGAGCTGGTTAAAGCGCGTAACGTTGAAACGGATTTAGTCGGCGCACCTTAAGCTTTTGTTTTATAAATGTCGTTGTCCCAAAGCGGCTGTGCACTTTTGGGCGACATACATTAGTCTCGCCCGCCGTCGGTCTGCTTCAATTCGTCGAGCGTTGGCATGGAAACGATGTGATAGCCGGAATCGACATAGTGGATTTCGCCGGTAACGCCGGAGGACAGATCCGACAACAGATAAAGCGCCGAGCCGCCGACCTCGTCGATGGTCACGGTGCGGCGCAGCGGCGAGTTGCGTTGCTGGTAGGAGAACATGTGGCGCGCGTCGGAAATCCCGGCGCCGGCAAGCGTACGCACCGGTCCAGCCGATATGCCGTTGACCCTGATGCCGCGCGGACCGTAGTCGTTGGCAAGGTAGCGCACACTGGCCTCCAGGCCTGCCTTGGCAACGCCCATGACGTTGTAGTTCGGCATGACACGGACCGACCCCGCATAGGTCAGCGTGATCATTGATCCGCCGTCCTGCATCAAGGCGGCGGCATGGCGGGCGACCTCGGTGAAGGAGTAGCAGGAGATCACCATGGTGCGGACGAAATTGTCCCGACTAGTGTCGGCGTAGAGGCCCTTCAACTCGTTCTTGTCGGAAAAGCCGATGGCATGGACGACGAAGTCCAGCCCGCCCCATTCCTTGCCCAACGTCTCGAACGTGGCGGCGACCGAAGCGCTGTCCTCGACGTCGCACGGCACGACCAGCGAGGCGCCGAGCTTGTCGGCGAGCGGCTTGACCCGGCGCCCGAAGGCATCGCCCTGATAGGTGAAGGCGAGTTCCGCCCCATGTTCGGATAATTTCCGGGCGATGCCCCAGGCGATCGAATGGTCGTTGGCGACACCCATGACAAGCCCGCGCTTGCCCTTCATCAATCCGTCCATGGCCGGCAAATCCTTATGCGGAATAGCGCTGGAAAACGAGCGTGGCGTTGGTGCCACCGAAGCCGAACGAATTGGACAAAACAGTGTCGATCCTGGCGTCGTCGATGCGCTTTCGCACGATCGGCATACCCTCGAATTCGGGATCGAGGGTCTCGATATGGGCGCTTTCGCCGATGAACCCGCCCTGCATCATCAGGATCGAATAGATGGATTCCTGCACGCCTGCCGCGCCCAGCGAATGGCCGGTCAGCGATTTCGTCGAGGTGATGTACGGCATCTCTGGGCCGAAAACTTCGCGGATCGCGCCCATTTCCTTGGAATCACCCACTGGCGTCGACGTGCCATGAGTGTTGATGTAGTCGACCGGCGTGGAAACCGTGGCCAGCGCCTGGCGCATGCAGCGCGCCGCGCCTTCGCCCGAAGGGGCGACCATGTCGTAGCCATCCGAGGTCGCGCCGTAGCCGACGATTTCGGCGTAGATCTTGGCGCCGCGCGCCTTGGCATGCTCCAGTTCTTCCAGCACCAGCACGCCGGCGCCGCCGGCGATGACGAAGCCGTCGCGATTGGCGTCGTAGGCGCGCGAAGCGGTCGATGCCCTGTCATTGAATTTCGACGACATGGCGCCCATGGCGTCGAACAGGTCCGACATTGTCCAGTCGAGATCCTCGTGGCCGCCGGCAAAGACCATGTCCTGCTTGCCCCACTGGATCAATTCGTAGCCATTGCCGATGCAATGCGCCGAGGTCGAGCAGGCCGACGAGATCGAGTAGTTGACACCGTGGATCTTGAACCAGGTGGCAAGGGTTGCCGATGCGGTCGACGACATCGCCTTCGGCACCGCGAACGGACCGATGCGCTTGGGACTGCCGTTCTTCAGCGTGGTTTCGGCTGCCTCGACGATGGTGCGGGTGGAAGGTCCGCCCGATCCCATGACGATGCCGGTGCGCTCGTTGGTGATGTCGCTCTCGCCGAGGCCCGCATCCGCGATCGCCTGATCCATGGCGACGTGATTCCACGCAGCGCCTTGGCTCAGGAAGCGCAGCGCACGGCGATCGATCATGGCCGAGGGATCGAGCGTCGGCGCTCCCCAGACGTGGCAGCGGAAGCCGTGTTCGGCGAAGGAATCGGAGAAGCTTATGCCGGATTTGGCGTCATGCAGCGAGGCTTGCACCTCGTTGGCATTGTTGCCGATCGACGATACGATGCCGAGGCCTGTGACTACGACCCGTCTCATGGGCTGCTCCTTCCAGAGTGTGCGGTGACGATCAGGCGACCGCCGACTGCTTTGACAGACCCACCTTGAGATCCGTTGCCGCATATATGGGCTCGCCGTCTGCCTTCAGCCAGCCATCGGCGATGCCGAGCACCAACCGTCCGCGCATCACGCGCTTGAAGTCGATGCCGTATTCCACTTTCTTGACCGCCGGCGTCACCATGCCCTTGAATTTGACCTCACCGGTCGACAGCGCCATTCCCTTGCCGGGTTCGCCGAGCCAGCCAAGGTAGAAGCCCGTCAATTGCCACATGGCGTCGAGGCCGAGACACCCCGGCATGATCGGGTTGCCGATGAAATGGCAGGCAAAGAACCACAGGTCCGGCTTGATGTCGAATTCCGCGCGGATGAAGCCTTTCTCGAAGGCGCCGCCGGTCTCGCTGATCTCGGTGATGCGGTCGAACATCAGCATGGGCGGATAGGGCAGTTGGGCATTGCCCGGCCCGAACAGTTCGCCGCGAGCGCAGGCCAGCAATTCGTCGTACTCGTAGCTGGATTTACCCGCCATCAATCTCGTCCCCATATCGTTACGGGCTATCGGGTGCCCTTGTCGCTGGTTTCCTAACACAATCTGTTTCAGGCCGGAAACCGGCGTTTGCGCTTAACCTGCTCGTCTGCCTGGGTCAATGCGCGCTATTGATCGCATTCTGGCGACAGAATATATGTCCTGAGAGGTCCGGTTTCGGCAGATGTCCATTTTTTTGCCATTCTGGGCGTGTCTTGGGGCGGAACTGTGGGGTTCGACGAGAAGATGGACCTGGACGGCCGGAAGGAAAATGTCGCTGTGGACAAGCGGGTTCGTGAAGCCGGCCTGAGGCCGACGCGTCAGCGCATTGCGCTGGCCGACCTGCTTTTCGCCAAGGGCGACCGTCATCTGTCGGCCGAGGAACTGCACGAGGAGGCGGTCGCCGCCGGTGTGCCGGTATCGCTGGCCACCGTCTACAATGCCCTTCACCAGTTCACCCAGGCGGGACTGCTGCGCATCCTCGCTGTCGAGGGCGCGAAGACCTATTTCGACACCAACACCTCCGACCACCACCATTTCTATATCGAAGGCGAAAACCGCATATTCGATATCGACAGCGGTCCGGTGACGGTTGCCAACCTGCCGGAGCCGCCGGAAGGGATGGAGATCGCCAATGTCGACATCGTGGTGAGGCTGCGCCCCAAGCGCCCCGAATGATCGGCCAGGCCAGAATCTTCGGCCAGGGATGAAACCCCTCGATCTCGTAATCCGGTTCGAATGGGCAATCGTGGCGGTGGCTGCCGTCGTTTTCTACGGATCAACCGGCCTGTCCTGGTGGCTCTTCGGATTGCTTATCCTGGCGCCTGACCTGTCAATGTTTGGCTATCTGGCAGGACCGCGCATCGGCGCTCTTGCTTACAACGCTTTGCACATCCTGATCGTGCCCATGCTGCTGCTGCTTGCCGGGCACGTGTGGGGCAATGCGACCGCCATGGCGGTCGCATTGATCTGGATCGCCCACATCGCCATCGACCGTGCGCTGGGCTACGGCCTGAAGCTGCCGACCGGCTTTCAGGACACCCATCTCGGCCGCATCGGACGCTGAACCACGACCACGAATCTTCGACGGATCGCGCAAAAAGATCGAAAATCAGTCCTTGACCCGTTCGCCGGGATAGGCGCCCCAGACGATCGACTGGGCAAGCCAGCCGGTGTGGCCATCGAACGTCATTTCGCACCACTGGCCGTCGCAGGATTTGATCGTGCCCATGACGCCCGGCTCGACCATCGCCACCACCCTTGCGTCCTTGTCGGGGCTGTTGAGAAGGTTGATCTGGGCGCCCTTGCCGCGCTGCCATGGAGCGACGATCGCCGTGCGCCGACCGGACAGCAGAGACTGGTTGATCCAGCCCTCCGAACCATCGGCATCGCGCACGCGGCGCCATGTGTCGAACTCCTGGATGATCTCCATCGGCAGGCCGGCCTTCATATACATCCAGTCGACCGAGTAGTTGGCGCCGGGGCCGACGCGCGAGTTGACGCGGCCGGATTTCAGGCTGACGAAGCGCGGCAGCGGCAGGCCGCTCGGCCCGAGCGTGACGACGCTCTGTGCGGGGGCTGCCGCACTCTGCGCTGCAGCAAGCGGAGAATAAAGCAGAGCGCCGAGAAGTGCTGCGCTGAGGGTCAGGCGAAACGACGCGAAACCAGACACTTTCATTCCTTTCGGCGCTTGCCTGCCGGCATCGGCGCCCTTTTTCTTTGTCTTCGGCAGCACCGCTTGTTACATGAGGTAATCGGCACCGCGACCGGCTTTCAGTTTCGCCGGTTTTGGTTAAAGAGGTCTCAACGAGATCGGGTTAGAGCAATTCCAGTGAAGCGGTTTTGCGTTCGGAATTGCGGCAAATACTCGAGAGGGAAACAATGGCAGGCAAAAAGAAGCCTCTCGTCGTCATCACGCGAAAGCTGCCCGACCCGGTCGAGACCCGCATGCGCGAACTGTTCGACGCCCGGCTGAATGTCGAGGACAGGCCGATGACGCAGCCGGAACTGGTTGCGGCGGTCAAGGAAGCCGACGTGCTGGTGCCGACGGTGACCGACCAGATCGATGCGGCGCTGATCGCCCAGGCTGGCGACAACCTCAAGCTAATCGCCAATTTCGGCAACGGCGTCGACAAGATCGATGTCACGGCCGCGGCCAAGAAGGGCATCACCGTCACCAACACGCCGAATGTCCTGACCGAGGACACCGCCGACATGACCATGGCGCTGATGCTGGCGGTGCCGCGGCGGCTGGCGGAAGGCGCCAATGTGCTCACCGGCGACAAGAAATGGGCCGGCTGGTCGCCGACCTGGATGCTGGGTCGGCGCATCTGGGGCAAACGGCTCGGCATTGTCGGCATGGGACGCATCGGCACCGCCGTCGCCAGGCGGGCCAAGGCCTTCGGCCTGTCGATCCACTACCACAACCGCCACCGTGTGCTGCCGGCCGTGGAAGACGGGCTGGAGGCCACCTATTGGGAAAGCCTCGACCAGATGCTGGCCCGCATGGACATTATTTCGGTCAACTGCCCCTCGACCCCGGCGACCTTCCATCTGCTTTCGGCGCGGCGGCTGGCGTTGCTGCAGCCCACTGCCTATATCGTCAACACCGCGCGCGGTGACATCATCGACGAAGACGCTTTGGTCAAGCTGATCCAGGACGGCAAGCTCGCAGGAGCCGGCCTCGACGTCTACGAGCATGAACCGGCTTTGAACGGCAAGCTGCTGAAGCTGGCCGCCAAGGGCAAGGTCGTGCTTCTACCGCATATGGGCTCGGCGACGCTCGAGGGCCGCATCGACATGGGTGAGAAGGTCATCATCAACATCCGGGCATTCGTCGACGGCCACCGCCCGCCGGACCGCGTGCTGCCGCTCAGAACCTGACACTATCGCAGCGCGACCTTCTCCGGTCTTTCGAGTGAAAGTCCAGGCTTACATTACAAAAGAGTCTTGCGCATGGTGATCGAGGTCGGCCTGGCATAGCCCTCATGCGCCGTCCGCTCGGTCTCGTGAAAGCCGAGGCGAGCAAAGGCTGCGTGGTTTTCGGTCAGTTCGATGCGCGTTTGAAGCTCGATGGCGGCCTTGCCACGGCTGCGGGCAAGGTCTTCGGCCGCCTGCATCAGCTGCCGGCCAAAGCCTTGTCCCTGGCAGTCCGGCGCGACAGCGAGCTTGCCGACATAGAGTTCCGCCTCCCTTTCAAGGGCAAAGACGCAACCGACGATCCTGTCGCCCTTGAGCGCCACGAAGCCGATCTCCCTCCGCGCCTTGTCGCGCAGGGTGTCGGCGGTCAACAGGTGGGCCGAGGAGGGCGGGTCGATGACGCCGTCCATCGAGGCGAAGGCGCGCATGATCAGTGCGAGCACATCGTCCCAACGGTCGAAATCGGCCAGGATCTGTGTGATGGAGACAGCTTCGACACGGTCCAATGGGGTCAGGCTCTCTTGTAGCGGATGGTGTCGAAGCGTGCCGCCAGCGCATCATAGAGCAGCAACCGGCCGACCAGCGGCTCGCCGATGCCGGTGATCAGCTTGATCGCCTCCATCGCCTGCAGCGTGCCGACGACGCCGGTCAGCGCGCCAAGCACGCCGGCTTCGGCGCAGGACGGCACCAGCCCAGGCGGCGGCGCCTCGGGAAACAGATCGCGATAGCTTGGGTTGGGCTTGCCGTCCTTGTCGTCCTCGAACGGCTTCAGCACGGTGACGGAACCGTCGAAGCGTCCGACGGCGGCATGCACCAGCGGCTTGCCTTCGCTGGCGCAGGCATCCGCCACCGTGTAGCGGGTTTCGAAATTGTCGGAACCGTCGACGACGACGTCATAGCGGGCGACGAGGGCAGCCGCATTGTCCGGGGTCAGCCGGATTGTGTGCGCTTCAACCATTGTGTTGGGATTGATGCGGGCGATTGTCGCCTTGGCGCTATGGGTCTTCAGCATGCCGACAGTATCGGTGCTGTGAATGACCTGACGCTGCAGGTTGGACAGCGAAACGGTGTCATCGTCGACCACGCCGAGCGTGCCGACGCCCGCAGCGGCAAGATATTCAAGCACTGGCGCGCCCAGCCCGCCGGCGCCGATGACCAGCACCCGCGCCTGTTTCAGCCTTTGCTGGCCGGCGCCGCCGATTTCGGGCAGCACGATGTGGCGGGCATAGCGTTCTATCTCGTCGGCGGTCAGGGCGGCAGTAGTCATTGCCTGACCATACAGGGACTGAAAAACCTTGTCAGGGGCCAATACACCTGGTGCATGTCGCCCAAGAGTACGAAGCGCACAAAGATCTAGATCGTTGGCCCAACCGTACCGTGGTCGACCGTCAGGAATTGTGCACGCCCCTTGAGGCTGGAAAACAGCGCGGCATCGGTTCCGGTCATGAATGCCTGGCAGTTCAAATCTTCGAGGATGGAAAACAGTGCCGCGCGCCGTCCGTTATCGAGATGCGCGGCGATCTCGTCGAGCAACAGGATCGGCGTCATGCCCGACATTTCACCGGTCAGCCTTACATGCGACAGCACGATGCCGACCAGCAGCGCCTTCTGCTCGCCGGTCGAGCAGAGCTCGGCGGGCATCGCCTTGGGATGGTGCCGAACCACCAGGTCCGAACGATGCGGGCCGTCGAGCGTGCGCCCGGCGGCGCGGTCGCGGTCACGGCCCTCGGCAAGCGTCCGGCGGAACCGCTCCTCGACATCGACCGCCGGCGCGGAGGCAATTTCGGCTTCCAGGTCACCCGAAAGGCCGATATCGGCCTGCGGAAACGGTCCCGTGTCGGGCAGCCTGTCGATCATGGCGGCAAGCAGGCGCACCATCTCGGCTCGTGCTGCGGCGATCGCTACACCGGTTTCGGCCATCTGCGTCTCGATCGCGTCGAACCAGCTGCTGTTGCGAGAACCCTCGGTAAGCAGCCGGTTACGACCGCGCATCGCCTTCTCGTAGTCGATCGCACGTTGCCCGTGGCCGGGATCGATCGCCAGCACCAGCCGATCGAGAAAGCGTCGGCGATCTGCGGCCGGCCCGGTGAACAACGCGTCCATGGCCGGCGTCAACCACACCACACGCAGCCATTCCAGCATCTCCTCGGCCGAACGCGTCGAAGCGCCGTTGATGCGCACCCGCCTGCCGCCTTCGCCGGGATTGTCGCCGCCGGAAATGCCTGTTCCGATCTCGACCTGGCCGTCAGGCCCGTCGAGCCGGGCGTGCAACGCGAAGCCGCCGTCGCCGCCTTCGCGCGCGACGTCAGCATAAGGCGCGCGGCGCAAACCACGCCCCGGTGTCAAAAAGGAGATCGCTTCGAGGAGATTGGTCTTGCCGGCACCATTGTCGCCGGAAAAAACCACGGCGCCCGGCTCCAGATCGATCGCCAGCGCCGCGTAGTTGCGGAAATTGGTAAGTATAAGCTTACTTATGTGGTTTTGTGCCGGCAACCGCTATCCGCCTGTCGAAGTTGCCGCAACGCTCTTGCCGCCGGTCCGTCACAGAACCTTATTAGCGCCACCGCGCCGGCTATACCCGCATCGGCATCAGCACATAGAGTGCGGTCTCGTCGGCCATGTCGTGGATCAGCGTCGGCGAGCCGGCGTCAGCCAGCATGAACTTGGCCTCCGTGCCGGTCAACTGTGCAGCAACGTCGAGCAGGTATTTGGCGTTGAAGCCGATTTCGATCGGATCCGATGAGTAATCCGCTGCCAGTTCCTCGGTGGCGCTGCCTGAATCCGGATTGTTGACCGCAAGCGTCACCTGGCCTTCGCTGATCGAAAGCTTCACCGCGCGGCCACGTTCGGAAGAGATGGTCGAGACGCGATCGACGGCGGCGGCAAAACTCTGGCGGTCGATGATCAGCTTCTTGTCGTTGCCGGTCGGAATGACCCGCTGATAGTCGGGGAAGGTGCCGTCGATCAGCTTCGAGGTCAAAACCACGCTGCCGATGGTGAAGCGGATCTTGGTGTCCGACAGTTCGGTGGTGACCGCAACGTCCGGATCGTCGACCAGCTTCTGCAACTCGCTCACCGTCTTGCGCGGAATGATGATGCCCGGCATGCCCTCGGAACCCGCCGGTGCGTCGATCTCGGCGCGTGCCAGGCGGTGGCCGTCGGTCGCCACCGAGCGCAGCTTCAGCTTGCCGCCGACCTCATGCGTGTGCAGGTAGATGCCGTTCAGGTAATAGCGCGTCTCTTCGGTGGAGATGGCGAACTGGGTTTTCTCGATCAGGCCTTTCAGGGCAACCGAGTCGAGACGGAAGATGTGTGAGAACGACCCGGCCGAAAGCTCCGGGAAGTCGGATTGCGGCAGGCACTGAAGGCGGAAGCTCGAGCGGCCTGACGTCACCGTCATGGCGTTGCCGTCCTCGTCCGTCTTCAGCATCACCTCGGCGCCATCGGCGAGCTTGCGCACGATGTCGTAGAGCAGATGTGCCGGGACCGTCGTCGCCCCGCCGCGCTCGACCTTGGCTGGCGTCGCTTCCGTCACCTCGAGATCGAGGTCGGTTGCCTTCATTTCAAGGCTGGCGCCCTCGGCGCTGAGCAGCACGTTGGACAGGATCGGTATGGTGTTGCGCCGCTCGACCACACGGTGAACGTGGTTGAGCGACTTCAGGAGATTTGACCGTTCCAGGATAACACGCATGACGAAACAGGCTCGCTTGAATGAATGACGGGTCACCAATGGGCGGCGTCCCGCGAAAGGTCTGAACAGGCTCAGAATCTGCGTAAACTGACAGGAAAAAACCAGCAAACGCAAGCCCGCGCCGCCGGTTCGGGCCGGCTGGGCGGGCTTTCTGGGGATAACGAGCCCGAAGTCCGCGAGCCGGTGTCGTAAAACCGAAATCCGGACCCCTTCCAGCCGGCACCGCGAGCCCATTCCGGACCCCGGGCCGCACTGGCAAGTCATTGAATTCCGGTGTTGTTCCGGTTCGCCCCTGACCGGTCAGGCCTGATCGTTGATCAACCGCCTCAACAGCTCGAGTTCCTGCGCCAGCGTGTTGTCGTTGCCGGAAAGGTCCTCGATCTTGCGCACGGCATGCAGCACCGTGGTGTGATCGCGGCCGCCGAAACGCCGTCCGATCTCGGGCAGCGAGCGCGGCGTCATTACCTTCGACAGGTACATCGCGACCTGCCTGGGCTTGACGATGGTTCGCGTGCGCCGGTTGGACAGCAATTCGGTCTTCGATACATTGTAGTGGCGTGCGACGATGCGCTGGATGTCCTCGATCCGGACCCGCTTCGGCTCGCCGGTGCGATAGATGTGGCCGAGGATCTCGTCGATCCGGTCGATGGTGATCTGCGGTTCGAAGGACTGACGGAACAGCAGCTGATTGAAGGCGCCTTCCAGCTCGCGGCCGCTGCCGGTCACGGTGCGGGCGACGTGATTGAGGATCTCTTCCGAAATGTTCAGCGACGCGTCATCGACCCTGGCAGTGGAAAGGCGCAATTTGAGCATGCCAAGGCGCATGGCGAAATCAGGTGCCGACATTTCAAGCGCGACGCCGCCATTGAGGCGCGAACGGACCCGCGGTTCGAGCGATTCCAGTTCCGACGGCGGCCGGTCAGCAGCAACGACGACCTGCTTGGCGCTATCGAGCAACATGTTGATCAGATGGCAGAATTCATGCTGGATCGACTTGCCCTGCAAGAACTGCATGTCGTCGATGATGAGCAGGTCGATGTCGCGCAGCTGTTCCTTGAGCGTCAGCGCATTGTTGTCACGGATCGCGGTGGCAAAGCGCCACATGAAATACTCGGCCGTCAGATAGACGACGCGCGACTTCGGGTTCTGCTTCAGCGATTCCGCGGCGATAGCCTGCAACAAATGTGTCTTGCCGAGCCCGACGGTTGCGTGAAGGAAGAGCGGGTTGAAGCGCACCGCGCTCGATTGCGATTCCGCCACTGCCTTGGCGGCGGCAAAGGCCACCCGGTTCGACGGCCCCTCGATAAAGGAGCCGAACGTGTAGCGCGGATCAAGCGGCGATCCCAGCACGTTGTGGCGGAATTCGCTCTCGACCGGTGTGCCCGGACGCGGAACCGGCACACGCTCTGTACGGCCGGGGCTCACGGTGCCGGCGGCAAGCGCAGTCTGCGTCTGCCGCGTCATCTTGCGTGCCGGCGTCACTTCCGGCTCGGCCTGGCTGCGTCCCTGACGGGTTGCCGTGCGCACGACGATGTCGATCTTGAGGAGATCGGGATCCTCCTGCTTCCACAGCTCGGAAATGAGGTCGAGATAGTGGCCGTTGATCCATGAGCGCAGGAAGGCGGTGGGCACCGAGATGCGGACAATGCCCTTGGAAGCCTCGGCGACCTTCATGCGGCCAAACCAGCTCGAATAGACTTCGGTTCCCAGACGCGCCTTCAACTGGGTCTTGACCCGGTCGAATTTCTGTTCCGCGTCGCTGGACACCGCCATGTCGTTTGCTCCGATCAAAGTTCCAGGAAATGGGAGGTCGCCCGTAAGCTCCCTTTCGATGCCGCTCTGCATGATCTTTTCCTTGTCTTTCCGTACCTGTTTCCGCCGGGGATGCGCCTCCTGCATCCGGTTCCGGCGACCTAAGTCTTTGCTACGACGTCTGCTGCCGCCGCCGGCAGATGAACGTCGCCCATTATCGGCGGGAACCGGTGCCGGCCCATGGAAGCCAGTCCGCGTTGTGGGTATGTCAGGGCAATACAACACCGTCCGGCGAAAAGAGCGCCGGCGCGCCGTCTACCTGCCATGTCTAGTTACGCCAGTCCCCTACGTATCGAAAAAACACAAACCAAACCCGTCCGCGGACTTGATCCGCGTTGCAAATCCCGCCAATTTAAGCTGGCCCGATTCAGGCTTGGGTTAAGGGCCAGAGCCCGTCCCTTTCGATAGATCGACACTACCGAAATCGCTGTGGATAGGGCAAGGCCACGTCTAACTGATTTTTAAGGAATCTGGTTACTGGAGGCAGGTTCGAGTGGCGTGCCGCAACGGCACATTTTAACAAAGCCATTGTGATTCAAACCCTTTTCCGGCGAATATGAAAAACCGGGCGCCGAGAGAAATATTCTGAAATAATTCGCTTGACAGCTACTTGTCCCCCATCGGGTTGGTCTGGTGTGGACAAGCTGTGGATCACCATCTGTAACCGTATGAAAAATATAGACTATTTCTGATAGCCAGGAATCTTTAAGTCAGCCCTTTTCAAGCTTGGCGACCAACAGCGGGCATGCATATGCCGGCAAAGTATTCCCAATCGTGAAATCCGAGTAAGACACCGTTTGCGGACATTCTTTTTAAGTGCTTGCCGGCAAACGAAAAAACCCGGCACAAACGGCCGGGCTCTAAGAACGTCAGTCTAGGGAAGTAATGTCAGGCCGACAGAACCTTGACCCGCTGAGCCAGTCGCGACACCTTGCGGGACGCTGTGTTCTTGTGGATCACGCCCTTGGTTGCGGCGCGCATCAATTCCGGCTCCGCGATTTTGAAGGCAGCCTGTGCGGCAGCCTTGTCACCGGAGGCAAGCGCCTCTTCGACCTGGCGGATATATGTACGGACACGCGAGCGACGGTTCTTGTTGACCGCTGCGCGACGGACGATCTTGCGCGTTGCCTTTTTGGCCGAGGATGTGTTGGCCATGATGCCTCTCTTCTGATCTGGTCGGCGCATGCGGGATGCCGCAGGGCGCAAAAAAACAAACGGGCAGCCACGGGGCCGCCTCGGTTGGTGCGGCTTATAATTCAGCTTTTCCGATGCGTCAACGCTGTCCGGCCTTCTTTTTGGCGGCCACCAGCCATCTTCTTCGCAGTCAAGGGATTGGCGTCAGCGGTTGGTGAAATTCGGCTTTCGCTTTTCGACGAAGGCCGCCATGCCTTCTTTCTGATCGTCCAGTGCAAACAGCGAATGAAACAGTCGGCGCTCGAACCGCAATCCCTCGGCAAGCGTCGTCTCAAAGGCGCGGTTGACCGCCTCCTTTGCCATCATCACCGATGGCAGCGAGAAAGCGGCGATCTTGGCTGCCGCCTTCAGCGCCTCCTCGACAAGTTCGCCGGCAGGCACGACCCGTGACACCAGGCCAGAACGCTCGGCTTCGGCGGCATCCATCATCCGCCCGGTCAGGCACATGTCCATCGCCTTCGACTTGCCGACGAAGCGGGTCAGCCGTTGCGACCCGCCCATGCCTGGAATGACGCCGAGCGTGATCTCGGGCTGGCCGAACTTGGCCGTGTCGGCGGCGATGATGAAATCGCACATCATCGCCAGCTCGCAGCCGCCACCGAGGGCATAGCCGGCCACCGCCGCGATAATAGGCTTTCGTGCCCGCGTAAGCTCTTCCCAGCCGACGAAGAAGTCTTGCGCGTAGGCGTCCGCATAGGAGATGGATTGCATCTCCTTGATGTCGGCGCCGGCGGCGAAAGCCTTTTCGGAACCGGTGATGACCATGGCGCCGATACCGGCATCGGCGCTGAAGCCGTTCACGGCCGCGACCACTTCGGTGAGAACCTGGGAGTTCAGCGCGTTGAGCGCCTGCGGCCTGTTCAGCGTGATCAGCCCGACCTTGCCGCGCATCTCGGTGATGATCGTCTCATAGGCCATGACTTGCTTCTCCTCGCTCGCGCTCGTCTAACTCACCGCTGACACGTCCGGCAATAGAAGGTCGATCGGCCGCTCTGTACGATCCGTTCGATGTGGCCGCTGCAGCCGGGCTTGGAGCAAGCCTCGCCTTCGCGGTCGTAGACGGCGAAAGCGTGCTGGAAATAACCCAGCGACCCATCGGTCTGCATATAGTCCCGCAGTGAGGACCCGCCAGCCGCGATCGCATCTGATATCACCGAACGAATGGCTTGCGCGAGGTGCTCGCTTTGGGCCTGGGCTTTCTTTCCGGGCTTGGCGATCGTGCCCGCCTCGCGCAGCGGCGACAGACTGGCGCGCCACAGTGCCTCCGACACATAGATGTTGCCGAGCCCTGCGATCAGTCTCTGGTCGAGAAGCGCTGCCTTCAGCGGTGATCGCCGCCCTTTCATCAATGAGGCAAGCAGCGTGCCGTCCAATGTGTTGCCCGTTGGCTCGACGCCGAGTCCGGCCAGCATCGGATGAACGACCGGCCCATCCGCAAACAACATGAAGCCGAAGCGGCGCGGATCATTGAATATCACACGAGATCGGGCACCGGCCGGAGATACGACATGGAAGACGACGTGGTCGTGATTGGAGCTCTTCGAGCGGTCGTGTTGGAAGACGCCGGGCATGTCGCTGCCATCAGCTGTCTCGATGCGGAATGAACCTGACATGCCGAGATGGCAGATCAGCACGGGACCGCCTTCCAGGTTCATGGTCAGATATTTGGCCCGGCGGCCGAGCGCCGTGATCGTCTTGCCAGTCAGCCGTTGCGAGAATTTCTCGGGAAATGGAAAACGCAGATCCGGTCGACGCGCCTCGACACGGGCAATGGTGGCGCCTTCCAGGACCGGCTGCAGTCCGCGCCGGACGGTTTCGACCTCCGGCAATTCAGGCATGACCGCCGATCGCCGCATAAAAAGAAGTGCCGTAGCGCCCGCGCGCCAGCCCGAGATGCTCGGCCATGGTTTCACCGATGTCGGCGAATGTCGTTCTCAAGCCTATGTCGCCGCCCTTGAAGCCCGGTCCGATGCCGATCACCGGAATGCGCTCGCGCGTATGATCGGTGCCGCGCCAGGTCGGATCGTTGCCGTGATCGGCCGTCAGGATGAGAAGATCGCCCTGCCGCAGCCTTGCAAATGCCTCCGGCAGCCTCCGGTCGAAGGCCTCGAGCGCGGCAGCATAACCTGCAACATCGCGGCGATGACCGAATTCGGTGTCGAAGTCGACGAAATTGGCGAAGACGAGATCACCGTCGCCGGAATCATCCATCGCGGCCAGCGCCTCGTCGAACATCGCCATGTTGCCCGCCGCCTTGCGCACTTGCGAAATGCCGCGATGCGCGAAGATGTCGCCGATCTTGCCGACGGCGATGACCCGGCTGCCGCGCGCCGTCAGCCGGTCGAGCAGGGTCGGCTCCGGCGGTGGCACGGCGTAATCATGGCGGTTGTACGTCCGCTCGAAAGTGGCGGTGGTTTCGCCGACAAACGGCCGCGCGATAACTCGTCCGATCCTCAGCGGGTCGACCAGACCGCGCACCACCTGACAGAATTCATAAAGCCGCTCGAGGCCAAAATGGACTTCATGCGCGGCGATCTGCAGAACCGAGTCGACCGACGTGTAGCAGATCGGCTTGCCGGTGCGGATGTGCTCCTCGCCGAACCGCTCGATGATCTCGGTGCCCGGCGCATGACAATTGCCGAGAATGCCCGGCACCTTGCCTTCGCGGATCATCGCCTCGGTCAGCTCAGCCGGGAAGGCGGGAACCGTATCCGGGAAATAGCCCCAGTCGAAGCGCACCGGCAGGCCGGCGATTTCCCAATGGCCCGACGGCGTGTCCTTGCCGCTCGAAACCTCCTGTGCGGCGCCGTGGAAGGCAGTGGCAAGCAGATCCGTCCCGCTGCTGGCGAAGCCCAGCCCCGTCGCGGTTTCGGCAGCCTTGCCAAGCCCGAGCGAGGCCATGTGGGGGACAAACAGCGGTCCACTGCGAAGCCCCTCGCGATCCGCGCGGTCCTCTGCACAGGCTTCTGCGATGTGCGCGAACGTGTTGGCGCCGGCATCGCCGTAGCGGTCGGCATCGGCCGCGCCGCCGATGCCGAAGGAGTCCAGAACGAAGAGGAAAGCGCGCGCCATCAAGTTGTTGCCAGTTTGAACGACCAGACATAGGGTTCCGCGACTTCATTGGCAATTCGGAAACCAAACGGCAACGGCTTGGCGTGATAGTCCAGTGATGTCCCAAAGGTGCGCAGCGGTTTTGGGCAACGACATGCACAAAACAAGGAGTGCATGGCGCATCGATGCGCCGGGGCGTGGGCATGGATCGAGGACAACAGAGGGCGGTTCTGTCATGAGGCTGATGACTTATGCCGCTCTCATGCTGGTGCAGGGCGCGCTTTGGTCCAATCCGGCGCGTGCCAATTGGCGCGATGATATCGGCACATTTCGCATCGGCATCGTTGCCGAGCCAGGCGCCGGCAACTCCGTTCCGGGGCTGGCACTGTTGACCGACGCCTACACCAAGGCCTTGGGCATGAAAGTCGAGTTTGTCGTTGCCCGGGACTATGCCGCGCTGATCGAGGCGCAGGCCAGTGCCCGCATCCAATACGCGATCTATTCGGCCGCCGCCTATGCGACGGCGTCACAACGCTGCTTATGTATCGAGCCGCTTGTGGCTCCGGTCGATTCTGACGGCGCGGTCGGCATCCGCTCCGTTCTGCTGACGCGGGACGGCAAGCTGCCTGACCTGGCGGCGATGGACGGCTATCGCATCGCCATGGCGCCTTCGGACAGCGTCGGCGGATCTCTCTTGCCATTGGCGGCGCTGGCGGCGGAAGGCCGCAAGGTCGCGGAAGACGCACCGTTTCTGGTCCATGCCGACTCGGCCGAGGCGGCTGAAACGATGCTGGTCGATGGCAAGGCCGATGGCTTGTTCGGCTGGGTGACGGCCGCGGCTGACGGCCAGCGTGAAGCATCGGGCACGCAGGCAAGGCTCGAAGCGGCAGGGCTCTCAGTGTCGGCGCTTCGGGTCGTATGGACGTCTGGCTTGCTGAGATACGGCCCCCACGCCGTCCGCAGCGATCTCGACCCTGAAGCCAAGCGCCGGCTCACCGTGTTCCTCACCAACCTCAAGTCGACGACGCCGGACGTCTACAGCCTCCTGGAATCGAAGCATTCCGGGGGCTTTGCCACCGTCGCATCAAAAGACTACGAGATTGCCGTTGCAATCGTGCGCTTCGTCTCGGGCGGTCCGCAACGGTAACGCAATTCCGGGAACGGGTTTATATTCGCAGTGGGTGCCAACGGAAAGCTGGAGCGATCGTGAAAACCGCATCGGCAGTCACTGTTCAACAGTCGGTGCAGGGGATTGTCACGCTTCTGCGGGGGCGCAGAAAGTAGGTTTCGCCCATATTTATCGGGTTGAAAGCAGAGTTTATCGCAAGCTCGATGACCGGCTCATAGACGAGATTGCTTTCGACGCGAATGAGGAAGGTGTTGGCGACCCTGAGCGTTGCTGGAACCGTGGTCTCCCCGGTGGCGCCGGCGCTGAGGACGCCATTGACCAACTTGCGTGACCAAACCACCATGGCCTTCGCGCCATCGGGCGTGATCTGTATCGCCGTGACGGTGATGGTCGGGTCCGAGCGGCTGTAGGGCTGAAGGGTGACGCTGCCGATCTGCATGATGGCTTTGACATCCGCCTCGACCACGCTTGTCTGCTGGGTGACGAGATCTGCCACCATGCTGCCGATACGACTGACCTTCTTGCTAGTCTCGATGGCTTGTGACGCTTCCATCGTCACGAAATACATGACCAGCAGAATGGGCATGATCAAAGCGAATTCGACCGCAGCGATACCGCGGCAATCGGACCAGAATCGACTTGCTTTCCGCCAAACTCCCCTAGCCATAAGATGTGCCCCCGCACGCATCATATCCATTGCCCTTTTCTTATACTGCCCGTGCATCCGCCTCGAACTCAGTTGTCGAACGGCTCGTTCTGCCAGGTCACCGAAGCGAAATGCAGTGTCTTGTTGCCGCCCATCGACTGCGCCAGCAGGTCGGTCATGATAGGCCACTTGTAAAAGACCCGAAGCATGTTCCTCGACTCCGCCGCACCTGCTGTCACCGAAAACGATTGGGTTGCGGTGCCTTTCGTCAATACGACATCGCCGTTCTGGATCTTGAAGCCCGCCGTGGCCGCATCGGCGAACGATGTATATTGGCGAAGATCCACCAGCAGTTGATTGGGACAATCCTGGGAAACGATGATCTGCAGTTTTGTGCAGATCATGTCCCGCAAATTGGTTCCGGCGATGTCGGCTGCCCTCAACTGGCCGGTGCGCAGCTTGCGCGCGACATCGTCGGTGATGTTGGCCATCACTTCCTGGCTGGCAAACGAGATGCAGCTTTCCAGAATGGCAAAGACAAGCAGTGCGAATGGGACGGAAAGGATTGCGAATTCGATCGCCGTGGCGCCGCGTCGGTCACGAAGGAAGCGGGCGAAAAACCTTGAACGCCTCGCCTTGTGGTCGCCTGCGCAGCCGAATTCCTTGCTCATGTCTGATCCTGCCGATCTCTATGCGGTCTCGGAAGGAGCATTAGCGCAAACCGATTGAGGTCCGGTTTGAATGACCGTTAAAGTCGGCGTTGGCGTTTTAACCAGCCGATAACCGGAACGGCATTCGGCTACGCCATCCTACCGGCTGACGCTCATTTCCGCTTCGGAAGACTTCTCCGCATCGCTCTTGTAGGAGCTTTCGCAATAAGGCGTGCAGGACATCGTCTGGATTTCGGCGCGCCGGTAGATGCGCACGGACGAGGCGGCCTGCCGCACGACGGTAACCTGCTCGTCGACGATAGGGCTGCCGTCCGTATCGAGCACGACCAGATTGGTGACGCCGAAGCCTTTGCCGGTCAGCACGATCGTCGAAGCGTCCTGCACGGAAGCGTCGGCGATTGCCGGGTTGCCGACCACGATGGTGTCGGCGGGGCGTGACAGTTTGACGATCTTGGCCTGGTTCATCGTGACCTCAATGCCGGCGCCGGCCATGGCGGGCGCGGCGAAGGTCGTGGCGGCAAGAAGCGCGGCAATCAGGATTGACGATCTCGGCTGGGCCATTGAGGCGCTCCACGCAAGCAGACTGATCAACGGAACATGAACGAGATTGGTGAACCAACGGTTAAGCGACGCGTCGTTGCCAATTGTTCCAGGCCGGCAAGGCTGCCCGCGAGGTGTGATCCGCCCGGGCCGCAAGCGCCACAAAACCAGGAAATGGAAGGTCGGACGGCATTTAGCCTGGAGTTAACCACGCAATGTGTTCGGACCGGGAAAGGAATCGGTAAGGCTGTTTATTAAGCCGATCGAAAGAGCTTCTCCCTAGATTGGCAGCATCCGATCAACCATCACAGAAGTTGACGGAAGTGCTGTAACACGTGGAGTAGGAGCTCTCGAATGTCTAATCTCATCGCACGTTTCGTGAAGGACGAATCCGGCGCGACCGCTATCGAATATGGTCTGATCGCCGCTCTCATCGCGCTCGCCATCATCACCGGCGCCGGCGCGCTCGGCAATGCACTCAACGACAAGTTCCTCAAGATCGGCAACACCTTGGCCAGCACCGGCAGCTGATCTGCAATATTGCTGAGCACTTGGATTGCGTTCTGGAAAAGGGCCGCCACATGGCGGCCCTTTTTCCATGCCGCTGCCAATATCAGTCGTCTTTTCGTTCCGCGCCTCATCAATCGTTAATCGAACATGCCTAGATTGAGCCCCTTGAAATCGGACAATAGGCATAGCGCCGATGCTTGAAGCCCTGATCTTCGTCGTCTTTCCGTTTTGCATGCTGTTTGCGGCGATCTCCGACATGCTGTCGATGACGATCGCCAATCGCGTGCCTGTGCTGCTTGTAGTTGTTTTCGCGCTGGTTGCGCCGCTGACGGGTATGGAGTGGGCGGCCTATGGCGGACATTTCGCCGCCGGCGCCCTGGTGCTGGCCGTGACGTTCGGCTTGTTTGCAATGGGTGGCATGGGAGGAGGCGACGCCAAGCTTTTGGCTGCCACCGCCATGTGGATGGGTCTTAATGTGAATCTCGTCGCATATCTCGTCGCCTCGACAATCATCGGCGGTCTGCTGACGCTTGCGATCATCCTCTACCGGAAGTCGCTGCTTGCGGCCGTTACCGGCCAAAATCCGTTTCTGCGCCACTTCGCCGACGAGGCAAACGGTGTTCCTTACGGCGTCGCGCTCGGCCTTGGCGGGTTGCTGACCTATCCGGATTCGCCTTTGATGGTATGGGCGCTGGCCAGGCTGGCGGCCTGAACACGAATTCTTTTATCTGTCAGCATTGCCGCAACCGGCCTTCAACAGGGGTCCGCCCGGTCATTTTGGCCGGTCTGGCCACATTCCGTCTAAATTATGTAAACCTTAAATTAATCACGATCGTAAGCATTACATTAACCTTGTTTTGACGATTGCCGCTGCAAAGTCCGGCCTGGCTACGTGGTTTGCCAGGGCAAGGGTTCGGACAGATGCCAGCATCGCGATTGATAATTCTGAGCGTGGCGGTGGCCGCGGCAGGTGGCGCCGGCTATGTCGCGAAAAACATGGTGGCACCGCCACCCGCGATTGTCGTCGATTCCGGGCCGCAAGCGCCGGCGGTGTCTCTGCAAGACGTGCTTGTGCTTTCGGGCGATGTTCCGATGGGCAGCCCACTCGAAAGCAACATCGCCTGGCAATCCTGGCCCGCTGACGGCATCAACGCGAATTTCATCACCCGCACCGCCGAGCCCGAGGCGCTGGACAAGCTTAAGGGTTCCGTTGCCCGTGTGGCGATGTACGCCGGAGAGCCTCTGCGGCGTTCCAAGCTGATCGGCGAGGGGCAGAGCTTCATGTCGTCGATCCTGCCTTCCGGCATGCGGGCGGTCGCCACGGCCATCTCGGCCGATACGTCGGCCGGCGGCTTCATTCTTCCGAACGATTTTGTCGATGTCATCATGACCCGCAGGGCCGATGCCGCCAGCGGCGCCGCCGGCTTCAACACCGAGACCATCCTCAAGAACATCCGCGTCCTGGCCATCGACCAAACCATTCAGGAAGATGAGGAAGGCAAGAAGACCAGGGTGGGTCAGACCGCCACGCTGGAACTGACGCCCAAGCAGGCGGAGATCATCACCGTCGCCCAACAGATGGCGGATCGCCTGACCCTGGCGCTGCGCGCGGTCGCTGACACGCAGGAAAAGAATGTGGGTGAGGCCGACTATCTCGTTTCCGGCAATGGCCGCAGGGGAACGGTGAGGCTGATCAAGTCGGGCGAAGTTTCCGAAGTAGGGGCAAGGAAATGAGGCTAAGTGGTAAACTGCCGGCAATCGTAGCCGCGGCATTCGGCCTGCTGCTCGTCGGAACGAATGTGCAAGGCAGCGTTGTCGAGGCAAAGAACGCGCAGGTCACGGCATCGACGGCCACCCAGCGCGTCAAACTCGGCCTCAACAAGTCGGTGGTCATCGATCTGCCGAACGATGCCTACGACATTCTCGTCGCCAACCCGGCGGTGGCCGATGCAGTGACCCGCACCGCAAGACGCATCTATTTGTTCGGCAAGGCGGTCGGCGAGACGAACATCTTTGTCTTCGGCCCGAACGGCGAGCAGATCGTCAGTTTGGACCTGGCCGTCGAACGCGACGTTGCAGGCCTCGAGGATTATATCAAGCGCTTCCTCCCGACGTCGGCCATCAAGGTCGAACTGCTGAACGACAACGTCGTCCTGACCGGAACGGTCGACACGCCGCTGGACGCAAAACGCGCGGTCGATCTCGCGACGATCTTCGTCTCGGGCGGTGAAGCGACGACGGGACAATATTCGCAGACCGCGGCCGGCGGTTCTGCCCAGAGCGGCGTCGACATCAACAATCCGGACCAGGAGCGCCGCACCAGCAAGATCGTCAACCTGCTCCAGATCATCGGCGACGACCAGGTTACGCTGAAGGTGACGGTCGCCGAAGTCAGCCGCTCGGTGATGAAGCAGCTCGGCGTCAACATGGTCGGCAGCGGCGGCAGCAATGGCATCAGCTACGGCGCGCTCAGTGACCCTTTCACGGGTCTCGGCAAGCCGTTGTCGAACGCGGGCCTCTCTATCGGCACCTCCGCCTTACAGGCCTATGTCAACGCCATGGAGCAGTCCGGGGTTATGAAAACACTGGCCGAGCCGACCTTGACCGCCGTATCCGGGGAGAAGGCGACTTTCAAGGTCGGTGGTGAATACAATATGGTGACGGGTGTCTCAGCAAACGTATCGCAAGACAACCAGACCGGTCTGAAGACCTACAGCGTCGAAAAAATCGAGTACGGCATAGGCCTGGAATTCCAGCCGGTGGTTTTGTCTCCCGGCCGCATAAGCCTGAAAGTCAGAACCTCGGTTTCCGAACCGACAACCGAAGGCTCCGCGTCATCATCCACGGACAATCAAAGTATCGGCATGAATGCGCTGTCACTTCGCAAGCGTCTTGCCGATACGACGGTGGAACTGCCCTCGGGCGGCTCCATGATGATCGCCGGCCTGGTGCGCGACGATGTAAGGCAAGCCGTCAACGGGTTGCCCGGACTGACAAAGATCCCGGTGCTCGGCGCGCTCTTCCGCAGCAGGGACTTCGTCCGCAACGAGACCGAACTCGTCATCATCATCACGCCCTACCTGGTGAAGCCGGTGGCACGCAACGAACTTGCCAAGCCGGACGACAATTTCAACGCCGCCAGCGATGGCGCCGCCATGTTTCTTGGCCGCGTCAATCGCGTCTACGGCACCATGCAGACCGACAAGCCCAACGGCCGCTACCACGGCGTTGTCGGCTTCATCTACAAGTGAGCGGGGAAGCGGACATGTCTCAGTCAGCATTGAAGGCAAGGACTGTCGCCACAACGATGCGTTTTGGCCGTTCGCAGATCTGCCAGCGAGCCGTTCCGATCCTGGCGGTTGCCGTGGCCGCGCTGCTTGCCGGCTGCGCCCAGCGCGACAGCATCACGGTCGGCGCCATCCCGGATGACTATCGCACCAACCATCCGATCGTGATCGCCGAGAAGAACCAGAAGATCGACCTGCCGGTTGGCGCCGGTGATCGCGGCATGACCGGTTCCCAGCGCGATACGCTTCTTGGCTTCCTGGACGGCTATGACAGGAGTGCTGCCCCGACGCTGACGATCCAGGTCCCGAGCGGGTCGGCAAACGAGGTCGCCGCGACTGCTGCGTCCCGCGATTTCGCCCGACTCGCGGTCGCCAGCGGCGTCAAGCGGAACCGGATCGTCGTCACCTCCTATCAGTCCGTTTCCGCCGAAGCCTCGGCCCCGATTCGCGTTGCCTATATCTCGGTGAAAGCCCAGACCGATAAATGCGGGCGTTGGCCCGAAGATCTCGTGGAGACCTCGGAAAACAAGCACTACGCCGATTTCGGCTGCTCCTATCAGAACAACCTCGCCGCCCAGATGGCCAATCCGGCCGATCTGATCGGCCCGCGCAAGCCTTCTACAATCGATGCTGAAAATCGCGGCGCGGTGATCGATGTCTACCGCGCAAGAGGCATCTCGGACGAGTTCCTCGGCAATTCGGAAGTGACGTACTGAGCCGCCAGTCTCGGACAGAACAGGCTACGGGAAAGAGTATGACGATGAGCAACCTTGCCTACGACGCCCCGGTGGATGGCAGCGATACCTCGCAGCAGGACATCGCCGCGATGCAGGCGTTGCGGCCGATCCCGCGCATCTCGATCCAGGCATTCTGCGAGACCGAGGGCGTTGCGAATCCGGTCGAGCGGGCCGGCGAGGACCGCCGCATGGCGAAGGCACATCTCAAGGTCCATATGGGTGGCGTCCCCACCGCCATCGAATTCTACCAATCGGCGCCGACGCCCAACCTGATCCTGCTGGAATCGCGAAGCGAGCCCAAGCAATTGCTGGAGCAACTCACCCAGCTCTCGGAATATTGCGATCCGACTTCGAAGGTCGTGGTGATCGGCCATTACAACGATGTCGGCCTCTACCGCGAGCTCATCCGCAACGGCATCTCCGAATATGTGATCGCACCGGTGTCGATGGCTGATATCGTCAGCGTGGTATCGTCGATTTTCATCGATCCGGAAGCCGAGCCGCTCGGCCGCTCGATCGCCTTTGTCGGCGCCAAGGGTGGCGTCGGCTCCTCGACGATCGCCCATAATGTGGCTTGGGCGATGTCATCCCTGTTCAAATCCGAGGTGGTCGTCGCCGATCTCGATCTGGCTTTTGGCACGGCCAACATCAATTTCGACCAGGACCCGGCGCAAGGCATCGCCGAGGCGGTATTTTCGCCGGAGCGCATCGATGAAGTCTATCTTGACCGGCTGCTGACCCAGTGTGCCGAGCATTTGTCGCTGCTGGCAGCGCCTTCGACGCTTGAACGGGTCTATGACTTCGATCCCGAAGCCTTCGCCCAGCTCATCGACACCGCCCAGCGCAGCGTGCCCCTTCTGATCCTCGATGTTCCCCATGCCTGGACGGGCTGGACCAAGAACACCCTGGTCAAGGCAGACGAGGTCGTCATAACGGCGACACCGGAACTGGCCAATCTGCGCAACACCAAGAACCTCGTCGACATGCTCAAACGGCTTCGTCCCAACGACCCCCCGCCAAAGCTGATCATCAACCAGGCCGGCGTCCCAAAGCGCCCGGAGATTTCGCCATCCGATTTCGCCGAGCCGCTCGGCCTGTCGCCAATGTCGGTCATTGGTTTCGATCCATTGCTGTTCGGCAATGCCGCCAACAACGGACGCATGCTTGGCGAAATGGATGCCAAGAATCCGGTTGTCGCAATGATCAACGAAATCGCGCATGTGCTGACCGGGCGAAGTGAAATCAAGGCCAAGAAGAAGGCTGGGCTCGGCAACCTGCTCAGCAAGCTCTCGCGCAACAAGAAGTGACGCTTCAGCAGTGGAATCGGTAGTCGATCATGTTTGGTAAAAGAGGCAGCGACGACGGCAACCGGTTCACGCCGGAATTTCGCCAGCCAGCACCGGCGCCTGTTGCGCCGCCGGCTGCAAGTTCTGTGGACACCGCGGTTCTGACCCGGCCTGCGGCCACGCCAAGCGCACCTGTCGCGCCGCCGGCGCGCCGTGCGGTCGAGGCTCCGCCATTGGCGCCCGAGCCGAAGCGGGCACAGCGCGAAAAGAGCGAAACTTATTACGATACCAAGAGCCAGGTTTTCTCCGCGCTCATCGACACGATCGATCTGTCGCAGCTCGCCAAGCTTGATCCGGAAAGCGCACGCGAGGAAATCCGCGACATCGTCAACGACATCATCGCGATCAAGAATTTCGCGATGACGATCGCCGAGCAGGAAGAACTGCTCGAGGATATCTGCAACGATGTGCTCGGCTATGGACCGCTCGAGCCGCTGCTCGCCCGCGACGACATCGCCGACATCATGGTCAACGGCTCCAAGAACGTCTACATCGAAGTCAACGGCAAGGTCGAACAGACCGGCATCCGCTTCCGTGACAACCAGCAGCTCCTCAACATCTGCCAGCGCATCGTCAGCCAGGTTGGCCGTCGTGTCGACGAATCCAGCCCTATCTGCGACGCGCGCCTTCCCGACGGCTCCCGCGTCAACGTCATCGCGCCGCCGCTCTCCATCGACGGTGCCGCGCTCACCATCCGCAAATTCAAGAAGGACAAGCTGACGCTCGATCAGCTGGTCAAGTTCGGCGCCATCTCCCCGCAGGGCGCCGAAGTTCTCAAGATCATCAGCCGCGTTCGCTGCAACATCGTCATTTCGGGCGGTACCGGCTCGGGCAAGACGACGCTGCTCAACTGCCTGACCAACTATATCGACCGCGAGGAACGCGTCATCACCTGCGAGGACTCGGCCGAGCTGCAATTGCAGCAGCCGCATGTCGTGCGCCTCGAAACCCGCCCGCCCAATCTGGAGGGCGAGGGTGAGGTGACGATGCGCGACCTGGTCAAGAACTGCCTGCGTATGCGTCCCGAACGCATCATCGTCGGCGAAGTGCGCGGACCCGAAGTGTTCGACCTTCTGCAGGCGATGAACACCGGCCATGACGGCTCGATGGGAACGATCCACTCGAACAGCCCGCGCGAATGCCTGAACCGTATCGAATCCATGATCGCCATGGGCGGTTATTCGCTGCCGCAGAAGACGGTGCGCGAAATCGTCGTTGGCTCCATCGACGTGATCATCCAGGCGGCGCGCCTGCGCGATGGATCGCGTCGCATCACCCACATCACCGAGGTGATCGGGATGGAGGGCGACGTCATCATTACGCAGGATATCGTCCTCTATAACATCAAGGGCGAGGACGCCAATGGCAGGCTGCTGGGAGAGCATGTGTCGACCGGCATCGGTCGACCGCACTTCTGGGACCGGGCCCGCTATTATGGCGAGGAACAACGTCTCGCCATTGCGCTGGAGGCGATGGAGAAACGCGCTGACTGACGCATCTTGGGGCGTAAGGGTTCGGGCCAATGTTTGGAATTGACGGAACAGTACTGGCGTTTGTCGTGCTCGCCGGCTTCAGCGCCGGCGCCGTCGCCTATGCATTTCTGTTCACCCGGATCAGCAACGAGAAACAGGTCGGCAAGCGGCTCGAAACGATCAGGACCGCCGAGACGGATCGCTCCGTCGTCAAGGCCTCGCGAGACCGCGTGGCGGAAGCGGCCAAACGGCGCAAATCGGTTCAAGATTCGCTCAACGAACTCGACGCAAAGCAGAAAACCAAGGACAGCGCCGTCAAGAAACCGCCGCTGAAAGCCCAACTCCGCCAAGCCGGCCTGAAGACCACCGTCGAGCGCTTCTATATATATTCCGCCCTGTGCGGCCTCGTTTTGACGATGGCCGCCTTTATGGCCGGAGCGCCGATGTTCGCCTTGCCGGGCGCGCTGCTGGCCGGGGCGCTGGGCCTGCCGCGCTGGTTCGTCTCGTTTCGTCGCGCCCGCCGGGTCAAGGCATTCCTCAACGAATTTCCAAACGCGCTCGACATCATCGTGCGCGCTGTCAAATCCGGCCTGCCGTTGAACGACGCCGTGCGGCTGATCGCCAACGAGTCGCCCGAACCCGTGAAGACCGAGTTTCGCCGCATCGTCGATTCACAGCAGATGGGCCTCTCGATCCCCGATGCGACCTTGCGCATGCCCGAAACCATGCCTTGTACGGAAGCAAGCTTCTTCGGCATCGTCATCCAGATTCAGTCGCAGGCCGGCGGCAATCTTTCCGAGGCACTGGGCAATCTTTCGCGCGTGCTTCGCGATCGCAAGAAGATGAAAGCCAAGGTCCAGGCGCTATCGATGGAAGCGAAGGCGTCCGCCGCGATCATCGGTGCGCTACCCTTCATCGTCGCCTTTCTCGTCTACCTGTCGAGCCCGGCCTACCTGATGCCGCTTTTCAACACCAGTGTTGGAAATCTGATCCTTGGTTGCTCGGCGATCTGGATGTCGATCGGCATCATGGTGATGCGCAAGATGATGAACTTCGATGTCTAGGATGCTGACATGACCGATCAAGTCATCAAATCCCTGACGGATCCGAGCTTCCTGATCGCGCTGCTGGTCGCAATAGCGGTGTTTGCGACCGTCTTCACCTTGCTGCCGGCGTTTGGCGGAAATCAGCTCAAGGCACGCATGAAAAGCGTTGCGCTGGAACGCGACGAATTGCGTTCCAAACAGCGCGCCCGGCTTGCCATCGAGGCAGATCGCCGTCGCAAGGGCCTGCGCGAGGAGCAGTCGGTTGGCATGCGCAATATTGTCGACCGGCTGGATCTGAGGCGCGCACTCGCCGATGAGGGCACGTTGCAGAAACTCAAAGTGGCCGGGTTTCGCGGACAGAACCCGCTGACGCGGTTTCTTTTCTTCCGCCTCGTGCTTCCTTTTGCCGGCTTCGCACTGGCCGCAATCTACATCTTCGTGCTCGGAGGATTGCCCGACAAGCCATTGATCATTAGGCTGTTCGTTTGCATCCTCGTTGCTTATGGCGGCTTCTACGCACCGGTCGTCTATGTCAACAACCGCGCCACCAAGCGCAAGCAGTCGATCCAGATGGCATGGCCGGATGCGCTCGATCTCATGTTGATCTGCGTCGAATCGGGCATGTCGGTGGAAGCCGCGCTGCGCAAGGTCGCTGACGAGATCGGCGCGCAATCGGTGGCGCTGGCGGAAGAATTCATCCTGACCAACGCCGAGCTTTCCTATCTGCAGGAGCGCAAGCAGGCCTACGAGAATCTGGCAAGCCGCACCGGCCTGGATTCGGTCAAGTCGGTGTCGCAGGCACTCGTCCAGGCAGAGCGTTACGGCACGCCGGTAGCGCATGCACTGCGCGTGCTTGCCGCCGAAAGCCGCGACATGCGCATGAATGCGGCCGAGAAGAAGGCCGCCGCCTTGCCGCCAAAGCTCACCGTGCCGATGATCCTGTTTTTCCTACCGGTGCTTTTCGCCATCATTCTGGGTCCCGCCGGCATTCAGGTCAGCCAGCGCGGTATCTTCGGAGATCATTCGGCGCCGGCAACAAACACCCAGTAGCGGCGAGGCAAATTCCTTCATTCAACCCCAAACGAAGAAGCCGCGCTGCATGCAGCGCGGCTTCTTCGTTTGGGGTGGTTGGGATTGTGGTCTCAGTTGGTCGCGGACTTCGGCTTGTCCTGATCCTTGAGCTGGCTCCAGGCATTCTGCTGGGCCAGCATTTGCCTGAGATAGGCGACATTTGCTTGCGCCTGTTCGGGCGAGAGTTCCTGCGAGGCGATCTTCTCGGCTTCGTCGAAACGGCCTTGCAGGCCGACGACCAGCGCCAGGTTCTGGCGGACCCGGCTGTCCGCATTCGGCTGCTGCGCGGCGGAGCGCATATAGGTTTCCGCGGTGCGCAGGTCACCTTCCAGCACATAGGACATGCCAAGATTGGAGAGCACGGAAGGCTCGTTCGGCCTGAGCTCGAGTGCCTTGCGGTAGAGCTGGCGCGCATCGTCCTTCTGACCGGTCTGGTCGAGAATGGCCGCTTCGGCCGACACCAGCTTCCAGTCGGGATATTCCGGCGTCTGAGCGCGGCGCACGGCGTCGAGGGCCGCCTCGAACTGGCCATTTGCGGCCAGCGCCTTGCCATAGGATGCAAGCACGTCACGATCCTTCGGCAGAGCGATCGCCAGCTTGCGCATCACGGCCAGCGACTGGTCGGCGTCGCCGTCCATCTGCAGTGCCGCCGCATAATTTGTCGCTATCCGCTTGTCGTTGGGGTTCCTGGCGTAGGACTGGCCAAGTGCGCCGGTGGCATTGTGCAGTTCTCCCGCCGACATGGTTTCCAGCGGTTTGCCGCTGGTGCGCCCGATCGAGCCGGTGGAGATCTTGTCGGTTCCGCAACCAGCGACGCCCGCTGCCAGCGCCAGCACAAGGGCCGTGGTGATGAGCCGTTTTCCCCTGGCATTGATCCTGCGGTTGGTCGGCATCGGCACCTAAGCCTCCATTCATGCGCGGCCATTGCGTGGCCGTCTTCCCTCCCGCAGAAATATTCTGTTAACCCTAACGGACGGTTAAGAACGGCGACTCACACGGAGAACAGCGAATGCCTGTCGAACTCGTCGAGAAGAAACTGCCGGGCGCATTGCCGGTCCATCTGGTCGCCAGGGACGGTCTGGACGCAGCCGGTCTTGCGCCGGCCGCTGTCGCCTGGGCCAGAGCCAACGGCTTTTCCGGCGAGGCAGGCAGGACGCTGGTCGTGCCCGGCGAGAATGGAGCGCTCGGCGGCGCCTTATTCGGTATCGGCGATGGCGAAGGCGCGCTCGCCCTCGGCGCACTGTCGAAAGCCTTGCCGGAAGGCGACTGGCATTTCGCCTCGGCGCCGGTCGAACCCGAACTCGCGGCCTCCGCACTGGTGCTCGGCGGCTATGTCTTCACCCGTTACGGCAAAAAGTCAGGCAAGGCGCTGCGCTTCGAACTGCCGGCCGGCGCCGATGCCGGGCGTGTTCGCCGCATTGCCGATGGCGTCTTCCTGACCCGCGATCTGGTCAACACGCCGACCAGCGATATGGGGCCGGAAGACCTGGAGAAGGCGGTGCGGACCCTGGCCGTCAGGCACAAGGCCGAAGTCGCGGTGGTGAAGGGCGACGATCTCCTCGATCAGAACTTCCCGATGATCCATGCCGTCGGCCGCGCGTCGGCCGGCGCGCCGCGCCTGATCGACATGCGGTGGGGCCAGCAAGGCGCGCCGAAGGTGACGCTGGTCGGCAAGGGTGTCTGTTTCGATACTGGCGGCCTCGACATCAAGCCATCGTCCGGCATGCTGTTGATGAAGAAGGACATGGGCGGTGCCGCCAATGTGCTTGGTCTCGCCTCGATGATCATGGCTGCCGGCCTGAATTTGCGGTTGCGCGTGCTCATTCCCGCGGTCGAAAATTCGATTGCCGGCAACGCCTTCCGTCCAGGCGACGTGCTGACGAGCCGAAAGGGCATCACGGTCGAGATCGGCAACACGGATGCAGAGGGACGGCTGGTGCTGGGCGATGCGCTGGCGCTGGCCGACGAGGAGGAGCCGCAGCTTCTGGTCGACATGGCGACGCTGACAGGGGCTGCGCGTGTCGCGCTTGGCCCCGACCTGCCGCCCTTCTATACCGGCGACGAAGCGCTGGCGTCCGAGCTGGCGGCGGCTTCCGTCGCCGCCGAGGATCCGCTGTGGCGCATGCCGTTGTGGCGGCCCTACGATGCAAAATTGTCGTCGAAGATCGCCGACATCAACAACGTCACCACGGACGGTTTTGCTGGCTCGATCACGGCGGCACTGTTCCTCAAGCGCTTTGTCGAAAAGACCGTGGGCTGGGCGCATTTCGACATCTTCGCCTGGAACGCCGCCGACCGCCCGCATGGCCCCGCCGGCGGCGAGGCGCAAGGCATCCGCGCGCTGGAGCGGATCATCTCGAAACGCTACGGCTGACGGTTGCTGGCAGAGCCGGCAAATTGCTTTGACTGAAACGGAACCGAAACAATTTGCCGTCATGCTGCTCGGATGTCGATTGCGATGCGCCCGAGCCAGGCCCTGCGACTGTGGCAGCAAGTGATGCTGTCGCAGGTGCGCGACGACGCACCCGATCTGACCATGCGCCAGACGGCGATCCTGTTCACCATCTATCTCGACCCGCCGCCGCACACCGTGCGCGGGCTGGCCGCGCGCCTCAATGTCACCAAGCCGGTGATCACCCGCGCGCTCGACACGATGGGCGCTCTGAAACTGGTGTCGCGTCACCGCGACGAACTCGACAAGCGCAATGTTCTGATCAGGCGCACCGTCGAGGGGGCGCTCTTTGTCGAGCGCTTCGGTGATGGTATCATTGCCAAGGCTCACGAACTGCCGATTTAGAGCATGATCCCGAAAAGTGGGAACCGGTTTTCGGACAAGATCATGCGGAAACAAACAAAAGCCGAGTTGCCGATTTGACTGCCAGGGATGCCCGCCTTCACGCTTTCCGTTCCGACCTTGCCGATGCACGGCTGAAGGGCGAGGTCGCCGCCGACCGCTTCGTCCCCGGTCGGCCGGCGCGGATCACCGCGCCCGTGGCTGATATGCGCAAGGCGCCGCGGCCGGATGCCGGCGTCAACACGCAACTTCTGTTCGGCGATGATGTCCTCGTCTTCGAGGTCGCTGAGGGCTGGGCATGGGTCCAGGCCGAACGCGACGGCTATGTCGGCTATGTCGCCGACACGATGCTGGGCGGGCGGGACCTTGCGCCCACCCACATCGTCTGCGTGCCGCGCACCTTCCTCTACCCCGGGCCGGATCTGCGCTTTCCGATCGCCGGACAATTGTCGATGGGATCGACGGTGACGGTGACGGATGCTGCCGAAACGCGTGGCACGCACTATGCCGTCCTGCCACCCGGCGAGGCGATCATCGCGGGTCATCTGCGGCCGCTCAGTGAAGCAGCCTCCGACTATGTCGCGGTTGCCGAGACCTTTCTTGGAACGCCTTATCTCTGGGGCGGTACTTCCGGCTTCGGCATCGACTGTTCGGGCCTGGTGCAACTGGCGATGCGCATGGCCGGCAGCGACGTGCTGCGCGATTCCGACATGCAGGCGGCGACGCTCGGCGAGCCGCTGGAGCCTGGACCTGACTTCTCAGGGTTGCGGCGCGGCGATCTTGTGTTCTGGAAGGGCCATGTCGCCGTCATGACCGACGCCGACACCATGATCCACGCCAACGGCCACACCATGCTAGTGTCGCGCGAAGGGTTGAAGGACGCGGTTGATCGCATCGGCTACCTTTATGGCGGTCCGACAGGGTTTCGGCGGCCGTAGTGCAGTTTCTTCCTTCTCCCCCTGTGGGAGAAGGTGTCGCCGAAGGCGACGGATGAGGGGTGTTCCAGCGGAGTGAGACGTTGGTGTTCCCTGGAACACCCCTCATCCGTCTCGGCGCTGCGCGCCGATCCACCTTCTCCCACAGGGGGAGAAGGGAAGAACGATCACCTTTTGTTCCGATTTTCCTTGGCGTTCGCGCGCCGTCGCGCTACCTCTGGCGGGTGACAGAGCAGCCGCGCCTTGCCGAACAGAATGCCACCGTGGCCCTGCCCGAACCATTCATCAGATGGTTTGGCGAAAAGGGCTGGTCGCCACGCGCCCATCAGATCGAACTTCTGGCGAAAGCCCAGGCCGGACAGTCGGTCCTGCTGATCGCGCCGACCGGGGCCGGCAAGACGCTGGCCGGCTTCCTGCCCTCGCTGACCGAACTGGCCAACCGGCCAAGGAGAAGGCCAGGCCAGGCGCATCGCGGAATCCACACGCTTTACATCTCGCCGCTGAAGGCACTTGCCGTCGATATCGAGCGCAATCTCGGCAAGCCGGTGGAGGAGATCGGCCTGCCCGTCACCATCGAGACGCGCACCGGCGACACGCCATCACACAAGCGACAGCGCCAGAAGCTGGTGCCGCCCGACATCCTGCTGACCACGCCCGAACAACTGGCGCTGCTGATCGCGGCGCCTGACGCCCGACGTTTCTTCGAGGATCTGCGCTATGTCGTGCTCGACGAGTTGCACTCGCTGGTGACGTCGAAGCGCGGGCATCTGCTGGCGCTCGGCCTGGCGCGGCTGCGCAGCTATGTGCCTGGTCTGCAGACGATCGGGTTGTCGGCGACAGTGGCCGAGCCCGACGAATTGCGGCGTTGGCTGGTCGGCCAAAATCCGCCGGGCACCATGGCCGGCCTGATCACCGTGGCCGGTGGGGCCAAGCCCGACATCTCCATTCTGGACTCCGAACAGCATGTGCCATGGTCCGGCCATTCGGCCCGCTATGCCATTCCCGAAATCTATGAGGCGATCAAGCGGCACCGCACGACGATCCTGTTCGTCAACACACGCAGCCAGGCGGAGCTCCTGTTTCAGGAATTGTGGCGGGCAAATGAGGATTCGCTGCCGATTGCCTTGCACCACGGCTCGCTCGATGTCGGTCAGCGTCGGCGCGTGGAGAAGGCGATGGGCGAGAATGCGCTGCGCGCCATCGTCGCGACCTCGACACTCGACCTCGGCATCGACTGGGGCGATGTCGACCTGGTCGTGCATGTCGGCGCGCCGAAGGGTGCGAGCCGGCTGGCGCAGCGCATCGGCCGCGCCAACCACCGCATGGACGAACCCTCCAAGGCGATCCTCATTCCGGCCAATCGTTTCGAGGTGCTGGAATGCCGGGCCGCCCTCGACGCCAATTATCTCGGTGCGCAGGACACGCCGCCGCTGATCAACGGCGCGCTCGACGTGCTGTCGCAACATGTGCTGGGCGTCGCCTGCGGCGCGCCTTTCCATCCCGACCATCTGTTCGAGGAAGTGCGCAGTGCCGCGCCCTATGCCGGTCTGGCCCGTGAGACCTTCGATCGCGTTGTCGATTTCGTCGCCACCGGCGGCTACGCGCTGAAGAATTACGAGCGCTACGCCCGCATCCGGAAGACGATCGGCGGGCTGTGGCGCGTCTCGCATCCGCGCATCGCCCAGCAATACCGGCTGAATGTCGGCACCATCGTCGAAATGCCGGAGCTCAATATCCGCTATGTCAGGCAGGGCCGTGGCATGGCGGGACGCGGCGGGCCGGTGCTGGGCAAGGTCGAGGAGTATTTCGCCGAGACGCTGCGGCCCGGCGACAACTTCCTGTTCGCCGGCAAGGTGCTGCGCTTCGAGGGCATCCGCGAGAACGAATGCGTCGTCTCCAACGGCGCCGGCGCCAACATCATCGTGCCGTCTTATGCAGGTGGCAAGTTTCCGCTGTCGACCTATCTCGCCGACCAGGTGCGCGGCATGCTGGCCGACAGCAATCGCTGGCAGGCGTTGCCCGAGCAGGTCGCCGATTGGCTACGGCTGCAGAAGGAAAAGTCGGTGCTGCCGAAGCGCGGCGACCTTTTGGTCGAGACCTTTCCACGCGGCAACCGCCACTACATGGTCGCCTATCCCTTCGAAGGCAGGCTGGCGCACCAGACGCTCGGCATGCTGTTGACGCGCCGACTGGAGCGGGCAAACGCCCGCCCGCTCGGCTTCGTCGCGACCGACTATTCGCTGGCCGTCTGGGCGCTGGACGACATGGCCGCCCTGTTCAGGGCGAAGAAGCCGTCATTGGCCGCCTTGTTCGACGAAGACATGCTGGGCGATGACCTCGAGGCTTGGCTGAACGACAGCTGGATGCTGAAACGGACGTTCCGCACCTGTGCGGTCATCGCCGGGCTGATCGAGAAACGTTTTCCTGGACAGGAGAAGAGCGGCCGTCAGGTGACGGTGTCGGCCGATCTCATCTATGACGTGCTGCGCAGCCATGAACCGGACCATATATTGCTGCAGGCAACGCGCACCGATGCGGCGGCCGGACTGCTCGATGTCAGCAGACTTGCCGAGATGCTCTCGCGTGTGCGCGGTCGAATCATGCATAAGCATCTCGAGCAGATATCGCCGCTGGCGGTGCCGATCATGCTGGAGATCGGCAAGGAATCGGTGAATGGCGGCGCCAATGAGTCCTTGCTCATGGAAGCCGCCGATCTGGTCGAGGAGGCCATGGGCCAAAGATGAGTCTGATTTCGAGATGAATTTTTCGCTGGCGCGCGCATCGCTGATCGCCGAGGCCGACCTTGTCGGCATCGCCGGCGAGCGCGCCGTCTGCGACCCGCGCGGCGTGCTGTATTTTCCGGATCTGCGGCTCCTGGCCGTTTCCGATCTGCATCTGGAAAAGGGTTCGTCGCTGGCCAGGCGCGGTGCGCTGATCCCGCCTTATGACACGGGCGCGACCTTGCTGAGACTGCAGGCGGTGATATCAGACTACCAGCCGTCGATCATGATCAGCCTTGGCGACAGTTTTCACGATGGCGGCGGCGCCGAACGTATGCATGCAAGCTTCCGCGAGCGGCTCGAAGCGCTGATGTCAGGCCGCGACTGGTTCTGGGTTGCCGGCAATCACGATCCTGAAGCGCCAGCCGACCTGCCCGGCGAGACGGTGCGTGAGCTTGCCATCGGCTCGCTGCTGTTCCGGCATGAGCCGTCGAAGGAGCGTGTCGAGGGCGAAATAGCAGGCCATCTGCATCCATGCGCCCGCATCGTCCAGCGCGGCCGTTCGGTGCGCCGCCGTTGCTTTGCCGGCGACGGCGGCCGCATGATCATGCCGGCTTTCGGCGCCTATACCGGTTCGCTCAACGTGCTCGACCGCGCCTATGCCGGGCTGTTCCGGCTCGACACGCTGATGGCTTACATGCTTGGCGCGGACCGCATCTTCGCCATTTCGCGCTCGATGTTGCGGCCCGGCTGAAACAGCCCTATCTGCCGTAATAGAGCGTCACCGTGTGCTTCGCCTCAGCGAAGAACAGCCAGCGTTCAACCAGCATGCCGGCGAACTGCACGATCGCAGCGAGCAGTGACAGCAACGCCGTCAGCGGCCAGGGCAGGGCGAGCACAATGGCGAGCAGCAGGACGGGCAAGGCAAAGGCCAGAAGCTGCGTGATCTGGCGTAGCCGGGCGCCGTGCTTGCGCGCGATGCGAAAGCCCATTTCCTTGAGCAGATAGTTTTCCTCGGTGTGTGGCCATTCCAGCGACCGCACTGTGCCGCCGGCCAGCCCGGTAGCGGTGTTGGCGGTGGTCGGGATTTCGAGCCGGTCATTGTATCGCCAGGTCGCCAGTTTCCAGCCCCAGCCGAGCAAGGTCAGCAGCACGGAAGCCACCAGAAGCATTTTCGAGCCGACAGCAAAACCGTGCAGCAGGGCATTCAGAAACATGCTGCCGGTCATCCCCGAAAAAATGAGATAGCCGGGCAGGGTGAAACGGCTATGCCACTGGGCGATCGGTTTCAGCGAGGCGTAGATCATGCCGGTGGTGCAGACGGTGACGACTGCGCAGCCGGCCATTAGAAATCCGGCGATGCCGACCCAGCCATCGATGCGGCCGAAAAACACCCAGCCGATGCTGAACAGTCCCGTCGGGATGAAGGTGATAACCGAAGCAACACCCTCGCGCGACAGCCATGAGCTCCGCCACTGCGAGAACGCCCGCCAGGCGCGTTCGGGGCGGCCGAGATGACCCGTTGAGGACAACAACCCGGCCATGATCAGGCCGAGCGACAGCCCAAGGCCGACGAGCCCGAGCCAGAAATCGGGCGGGATGATCTGAAAGCCTCCGAGCACGCCCAGCAGCGCGAGCAGCCCATAGCCGGCGCCGGTGGCGGTGGTGAAGAAGACGACGGAGAAGGCTGGATGCATGGCTAGTTCGAAAGCATGCGGTCGACCCAGCCGAGGAAGCCGCCTTCGGCCCGCACCGGTTCGAGTGCCGGCGCGGCCACCGATGCGGCGCGCTTGCTGTGGGCGCGCGGCGGCAGGTATTTGTTGGTCGGGTGATAGCCGAGTTCCGGCATCAGGTCGACGCCGCCACGCTCCGCCACCAGTTGCGAGACAGCCGACGATGGATCGCCGAGATCGCCGAAATGGCGGGCACCGGTCGGGCAAGCGGCGACGCAGGCCGGCACGCGGTCTTCCTCGGCCAGATTGTCATTGTAGATGCGGTCGACGCACAGCGTGCACTTCTTCATCACCCCGACATCGGTGTCGAACTCGCGTGCGCCGTAGGGACAGGCCCAGCTGCACAATTTGCAGCCGATGCATTTGTCCTCGTCGATCAGCACGATGCCGTCCGAGGCTCGCTTGTAGGAGGCGCCGGTCGGGCAAACGGTGACACAGGCCGGCGTCTCGCAGTGCAGGCAGGAGCGCGGAAAGTTGACGGTGCGCCCGCCCATCTCGGTCGTGTGTTCATAAGCGTGCACGCGGTTGAACCAGACGCCGTCGACATGGCCGCCATAGGGGTCGATGTCGGTCAGCGGTGCCATGTGGCCGCCGGTGTTCCATTCCTTGCAGGCGGTGACGCAAGCCTGGCAGCCGACGCAAGCATCGAGATCGATGACCAGGCCGAGTTTCTTGCCGCTTTGACTTGGCAGACAGGTCATTTTGCTGCCTCTCTTGCCCGCCGAAACTCGGCGCCGAAAGTCAACTTGTCGGGCGAGGGTTCGAAATGCGGCGGTTGCTGGAATCGCTCGAATTGCGGCTCGGTGAAGCCGGCTTCTTCCGCCGCGCATTTGACGATACGCACGCGCAGATCAAACCACGCTGCCTGGCCGGTCACAGGATCGGAGTTCGAATAGCGTTTACCCTGCGCGTCGGCCGAGGTCTGGTCGCCGATGATATGGTTGAGCAGGAAGCCGCGATTGGATTCGGCAGCGTCGTCCTTCAGCCCCCAGCTGCCGCGCCGCTTGCCGATCGCATTCCATGTCCAGACAGTGCTTTCGTTCACTCCGTCGATCAGCTTGATCTGCCCCTTCACCCTGCCGTTGATGCTTTCGATCCACACCCAGTCGTCATCGACGAGGCCGAGGCCAGCTGCCGTCCGGTGATGCACGAACAGCCGGTTCTGGCTGGTGATTTGCCTGAGCCATGCATTCTGCGAACCCCAGGAATGGTACATGTGCATCGGCCGCTGCGTCAGCGCATGCAACGGATATTTTTCGAGTTCGACGACAGCTTCCTCGAACGGCATGTGCCAGAAGGGCAGCGGGTCCATGTAGGTCTCGATGCGCTCGCGATCGCCTTCCGGCGGCAAGACAGGGCCATGCCCACGCGCCGCCAGGCGGAAGCGCTGCAGCGGCTCGGAATAGAGCTGGAAGACGATCGGCTCCGCCTTGGGGATAAAACCCATCTGCACCGCGAAGTCGAGGTAGGAGCGGTTAGCCATCTTGTAGTAGCGCTGGTCGTCGGCGAAATCGTGGTGCCAGAAGCCGCCATTGTCGATGTAGCGTTGCAGCTGGTCCGGATTAACCTCGCCCTTGCCGATCGCGGTGCCATTCTTGCCACGCCAGCCGGCGAGCGGGCCGATGCCCGGCGTGCGCTCATGGTTGACGATGTAGTCGGCGTAGTCGGCATACTTGGCCGTGCCGTCCTCATCGACGAAACCGGGCAGGCCGAGCCGGGCGCCGAGTTCGATCAGCACCGACTGGAACGGCCTGACGTCGCGGTCAGGCTCGACGACGGGATGGCGGATGGCGTCGCCTGGTCCGTCGGCATGACTGATCGGCCGGTCGAGCAGGCTGATGCAGTCGTGGCGTTCGAGGTAGGTGGTGTCCGGCAGCACGAGGTCGGCGAACGGCACGGTCTCGGAATAATAGGCGTCGGAATAGATGATGAAGGGGATCTTGTAGTTGCCGGCGTCATCATGGTCGGTCAGCATCGCCATGGTCTCGACGGTGTTCATCGAGGAATTCCACGCCATGTTCGACATGTACATCATCAGCGTGTCGATCCTGTAGGGATCGCCAGCCCAGGCGTTGCGGATGACGGAGTGCATCAGACCGTGCGCGGCCAGCGGCGCGTCCCAGGAATAGGCCTTGTCGATACGGGTCGGCGTGCCGGCCTCATCGACCAAAAGATCATCCGGCCCGCAGACGAAGCCGAGCGGCGTACCCTCGAGCGGCGTCATCGGCTTGACCGTCTTGCCGGTCGGCTTCGGACCGGGTGGCGCGGAGCGAGGGTAAGGCGGCTTGAAACGGAAACCGCCAGGGACATCCACCGTGCCCAGCAGCACCTGGAGGAGATGGATGGCGCGGCAGGTGTGAAACCCGTTGGAATGGGCGGAGATGCCGCGCATGGCGTGCATCGAGACAGGCCGCCCTTTGATCGTCTCATGCCGGCGTCCGGCCCAATCGGTCCAGGCAATGGGCAATTCGATCGTCTGTTCGAAGGCGACATGCGCAAGTTCGGCGGCGATCCTGCGGATCGTGTCGGCGGGGATGCCGCAGCGCCCGGCAACCGCGTCCGGCGCATAGCTCTCATCGAGGTAGCGGTCGGCGATCAACTGGAACACCGGAACGCAGCGGCGGCCATCGATAGTGAAGCTGCCGGTCAAAGCCGGCTTGGCATCTGCATCGGCGGCACTGACAGGCGCCTTCGCAACCCTGTCCCATGCCAGTGGATTGCCGTCGGTGCCACGAGCGAACAGCCCGTCATCGGCCGCACCCGGCTCCTGGATGACGAGCGAATGGGCATTGGTATAGCGCAGCAAATAATCGAGATCGACGCGGCCCGCCCTGAGCAATTCGTGGATGAGGGCGAACACGAACAGGCCGTCGGTGCCGGGCCGAATGCCGATCCAGTCGTCGGCTATCGCGTTGTAGCCGGTGCGGCACGGATTGATCGACACCACCTTGGCACCGCGCGCCTTGAGCTTGCCGAGTCCGATCTTGATCGGGTTGGAATCATGGTCCTCGGCGACGCCGAACAGCATGAAATACCGGGTGTTGTCCCAGTCGGGCTCACCGAACTCCCAGAACGAACCGCCGATCGTGTAGAGCCCGCCCGCCGCCATGTTGACCGAACAGAAGCCGCCATGGGCGGCGAAGTTCGGCGTGCCGAACTGGCTCGCCCACCAGCCGGTGAGCGACTGCGACTGGTCGCGGCCGGTGAAGAAGGCCAGTTTTTTCGGGTCGGTTCGACGGATGGCCGAGAGTCGCTCCGTCGCGATCGAGAACGCCTCCTCCCATTCGATCTCGCGGAACGCGCCGGAGCCGCGCGGGCCAGTGCGCAGCAATGGCTTCTTCAGCTTTGCCGGACTGTAATGCTGCATGATGCCGGAGCTGCCCTTGCCGCAGATCACGCCGCGATTGACCGGATGGTCCTTGTTGCCGTTGATGTAGCGGACCTTGCCATCCTTGATGTGCACATCGATGCCGCAGCGGCAGGCGCACATGTAGCAGGTCGTCTTGGCAATGTTGTCGGAAACGTCAGGCGAGGTGTCGACGCCATCGCCTTCATTGGGTGCGCGCGTATCGGCAAGCGGGCGTTGCGATGGTGCCGAATTCACGCCGCGCGGCGGTCCCTGTATCATGATCCGCCGGTGCCTGTGCGGCCCAAGGATTTGGCCCGTGTCTTCGGTCCGGGGCCGCGCATGTAATGCTCTTCCGGGTGATATCGATCGCCGGCCATCCGCCGCCTGATGCCGCGGGTCCAATGCGCAAGCAGAGATCTGAACCGCCCAATCATTCTGCTCTCTGCGATCCTCTGGCGAATTTTTTCTAACTTCGCCCGAAAACTTAGAATAAAGCTATCGATCTGTCTAATCAGTTGTTCTTGTAAATTCGATCGATATTGGTTCTTAATGCGCCCATGACCCTGGACCAGTTGCGGATTTTCGTCGCCGTCGCCGAGCGCGGCCACATGACCAAGGCGGCGGAGCTGCTGGGCATCTCGCAGTCGGCCGCATCGGCCGCCATCCGGGCGCTCGAAGAGCAGCACGGCGTCCATCTGTTCAACCGGGTTGGCCGCAATATCGAGCTTGCCCAGACCGGCCACCGGTTCCTACCGGAGGCTAAAGCAGTGCTCGAACGGGCCGCTGCTGCCCGCAATGTGCTGGAACATGTCTCGCAGACGGTCACCGGCAGCCTTTCGATCGCCGCCAGCCAGACCATCGCCAGCTACTGGCTGCCGCGCCGGCTGGCTTCCTTCCATGAAGCCTACCCCGCCGTCAGGCTGAGCGTCTCCATCGGCAACACCAGGCAGGTCGAGGCCAATGTCCTCGATGGCGCGGCGGATCTCGGCCTGGTCGAGGGGCGCACCGAGTCTGACATATTGCGCCGCACCAAGGTCGACGTCGACAGGTTGATGCTGGTGGTTGCCAGCTCGCACCCGGAGATCGCCGAAGTCGCGCCCGGCCGCCCTGACATCAAAGGCTTGCGCTGGATCATCCGCGAGGGCGGTTCGGGCACGCGCGAGGTGCTGGAGGATCTGGCGCGCCGCGAAGGAATTTCGCTTGCCGACTTACAGATATTCCTGGTGCTGCCGAGCAACGAGGCTATCCGACAGGCGGTCGAGGCGGGAGCCGGCGCCACCATCATTTCGGAGCTTGTCGTGGCGCGCGCCGTCGCCGAAGGCAGTCTCAAATCCGTGCCGCTCGAATTGCCGAAACGCGACTTCGCCATGATCACCCATCGCGATCGCCAGCCAAGCCTGGCCCAGATGGCGCTCAAGGCGCATTTGGTTGTGGAGATGAACGGCTCTGCGCCTGGGTAGGGGTCGTTGAGATTCCGGTTAGCCATTTGCAGGCCGGCATCACCGGAATATCAATGGACCCTGGATCAGCCGAACTTTCGCTGCGCATCCAGCGCCAGGCCAAGTCCGACCGAGCCGAACATGTCGCCTTCGATGACGGATGCCTGCGGCACCAGCGATAGGATTTCTCGCTTTGCCAGCGGGATCGCGGTCGATCCGCCGGTCAGGAACACCGCGGTGATGTCGGATGGCTGGACCTCAGCGTCCCGGATGGTCTGCCCGACCGTGGCGGTGACCCGCTCGATGTCCCTGGCAATCGTCGCGTCCAGCCCGCTGCGCGTGATTTCGGCGGCGAACTCCGCACCCGGCAACTTCACCGCCACATGGGCGGATGAGCTGTCGGTCAGCTCGATCTTGGCCTTTTCGACAAGTGCCGCCAGCGCGTGTCCGTAGCGGTGTTCGACGATGTGGATGAAGCGGTCGACCAGGTCTGCGCGCTCAGCCTCGTAGCGGATCTGGCGCAGATGCGTCATCGCCCTGGCGGTGTAGACCAGGTTGATGCGCTGCCATGTCGCGAGGTCGATGAAGTAGCTTGCCGGTAGATTGCGCTTGCCGTCCTTGGTTGGCGTCAAATAGCCGAGCTGCGGCATCACATGGGCGATGCTTAGCAGCCGGTCGAAATCCGTGCCGCCAATATGGACGCCGCGGCTGGCCAGGATGTCGTCTTTGCGGTCGAGCGACCGGGAGCGCTGCGGTGAAACGCGCACGATCGAGAAGTCCGAGGTGCCGCCGCCCATATCGATGATCAGCGCCAGTTCCTCGCGCGTCACCTTCTGCTCGTAGTCGAGCGCCGCCGCGATCGGCTCGAACTGGAAAGCGATGTGCTTGAAGCCCTGGGCGCGCGCGGCGTTCTCCAGTTCGCTTTGCGCCTTCGCGTCGGCCTCGGTATCGTCGTCGACGAATTGCACCGGCCGGCCAAGAACCACGGTCTCGACCGTATCGCCGGCATCTGCTTCCAGCTTCTTCTTGAGATGGCCGAGGAACATGCCGACGATCTCCATGAAGCCGATAGACCGCGATTTGATGCGTGTCTTTTCATGGGCAAGCGAACTGCCGAGCACGCTCTTCAGCGAACGCATCAGCCGGCCTTCGATGCTGTCGGTGTAGTTGGCGATGGCATGGCGGCCGAAACAGGTGCGGTTGTCCTCGAAGTTGAAGAACACGGCACTGGGCAGCGTCACCTGGCCGTCCTCAAGCACGACGAGGCGCGGCTGCCCGTTGCTGACGACGCCAACGGTGGAGTTTGAAGTGCCGAAATCGATGCCGCCGAATGCTGGTCGCAAAGCAGCCTCCTGTCATTGTCCAGGCAGCGGATCGGCGCTCGCCGGGAGACGTGCGCCGCGGTCCGGGCAACCGGACCACTCTGCCGAAGTGAATTGTGTGTGTTTGCCCGTTGGGCGGGGAGGTGCGGTCTATAGCATGATCGGCGAAAGGGAAACCCCTTTTGGACGGGTCAGTCCTTTCGGAAGATCACCCTTCCAAGCCAGCCCGTCAGCATCGCCAGCGATATCGCGAAGATGCCATAGAGGAAGGAATAATTGTGGGCGACACGGAAGATCGACTGTTCGAAACCGGATTTGCGGATTTCGAGCTGGGCCGAGCTCTCCTTGATGAACACGCCGCTCTTGAACAGGAAGGCGCGCGCCTTATGGGTGCCGACCGGAACGTTCGGCGCCAGTCTGACGGTAGCGCGGAACAGGTTCTGGGACAGGAATTGCACGCCGCCGACATTCTCGCTGTAGAGGCCGGTAGCCGCCTTGCGGCTGCGCAGCGCAGCGGTGAATTCCTCGATGGTCGCCGGGCTGTCGCCGGCATCGGCCGGCTGCATGTAAAGGTTGGAGGCGCCGAGCGATAGCTGTTTGTAGCTGTTGGGTTCGGTGATGTCCTGCAGCGGCCGCGTCGTCGCCACCGAATAGGACACCGGCACGTTCTCGAAGGTCTCGGAGTCCAGATTGACCCAGACGCCGAGCACCCGGTCCTTGCGGCGCACCACCACCGGTTTGGGAGGGCCTTCGAGCACGACGATGACATCGTAGCGGCCCTGGCGCGCGACGAGTGGGTCGGGATTTTCCAGCGAGCCGAAAATGGTCAGGTCGGCGCCGGAAAAGCCGGCGGTGATCGACACATTGTCGGTGGAAAGCCCGATCTGGATGCCTTCCGTCAGCGGGACCTGTGCCTTCGCCGGCGCGGTGGCCGCAAGCAGGGACAGGACAACCGCGGTTGCGAACGCGTTCGGAGCCCTCATCAGTTGAGGTCCGCGGCAGAGAGCGAATAGAGATTGGGCGGGGTGACGAAAAGATCGATGGCAAGCCGGATCGCCACCGCTAGCACCAGCAAAGCCAACAAGGCCCTGAGCTGCTCGCCGCGCAGCCGCTGGCCGGCCTTGGCGCCATATTGCGCACCGGCGACGCCGCCGGCCATCAGCAGGAAGGCCAGCACGACGTCGACCGTTTGGTTGGTGGTGGCATGGACCAGCGTCGTATAGGCGGAGGTGAAGATGATCTGGAACAGCGAGGTGCCGATAACGACGTTGGTCGGCACTTTCAGCAGATAGATCAGTGCCGGCACCATGATGAAGCCGCCGCCGACGCCCATGATCGACGACAGGAAGCCGATGCCGGCGCCAAGGCCAAGCACCGGGATGACGCTGACGAACAGTTTTGAGGCCCTGAACCGCATCTTCAGCGGCAAGCGGTGGATCCAGTTGTGTTGCCCGGATTTCTTCAGCACCGGCGCCGCACCGCTGCGCGTGGCGCGCAGCGCATTGACGCTTTCGACCAGCATCAACCCGCCGACGGTGCCGAGCAGGACGACGTAGAGCAGCGAGATGAACAGATCGAGCTGGCCGAGCCTGCGCAGGAAGGCGAAGACATAGATGCCGCCGGTGGAACCGATGATGCCGCCGGCCAGCAACACCCCGCCGAGCTTGAAGTCGAGCGTACCGCGCTTCATATGCGAAAGCACGCCGGAGACGGAGGAGGCAATGACCTGGTTGGCGCCGGTGGCGACCGCGATCGCCGGGGGGATGTTGTAGAAGATCAAGAGCGGCGTGATGAGGAAGCCGCCGCCGACGCCGAACATGCCCGACAGGAAACCCACCGCCGCACCCATGGCCAGCAGGACGAAGACGTTGACGGAAATTTCCGCGATCGGGAGATAGATGCCCACCCGTCAGTCTCGATCAGTTCTGCCTGTCGGCGAATGCAACCGTTGCGGGCATCTTGGACCGACAAGCCAATTCGTTCTTGCGCCGGAGGTGCTGCGAAGTCAAACCGCGCTACGCCGCCGAAACAAAAAACATCTCAATCAGTTAACAGGCAAATGTGTGGCAAGGCGTCGTGGAAACGACGCCTCTGCCGTTATTTGCGCGCCAGCAGCGCCTTGACCAGTTTTTCATCGACATCGCCGGTCGCCGGCATCTTGTTGTCGGTTTGGAAAGCCATGATCGCGGTCTTCGTCTTCTGGCCCATCTTGCCATCGGCGCCGCCGGCGTCATAGCCATTCTTGTTGAGAATGCGCTGGATGTTCTGGACGGCCTTCTTCATGTCGATGCTGGCCGTCGTCTGCGGTGCGCCGTCCTGCCAGGATTCAGGGATGTCGGCCGAATTGGCCGCCGCATCCAGCGGCTTGGCCTTCCACAGCTCGGCCGCGGCGCGGGCGCGTTCGAGCTGCTCTGGCCGCAGTGCATTGGCGATCTCGTCACGCTTGGCCGCCGCATCCTTGTCGCCGGTCTTGGCGACGAGCGCGAACCATTTGTAGGACTCTTCGAGGTTCTGCTTCATGCCGACGCCCTTGGCAGCGAGGATGCCGAGATTGAACTGGCTATCCTTGACGCCGACATCGGCCGCCGCCTGGAACCAGTGCGCGGCCGATTCATTGTCGGTCACGCCGTCCGCGGCCATGGCGAACAGCACGGCCAGATTGTGCATGCCGCTGGCGTTGCCCTGCGCCGCCGAAAGCTGGTACCAGGTCTTCGCTTTCTTGATGTCGCGCGCGACGCCGATGCCCTTTTCGTAGAAATTGCCAATGCGATATTCGGCCGGGGCGAAGCCGAGTTCCGCCGACTTCTCGTACCATTTGGCCGCCGCCGCCATGTCTTCCTTGACGCCGCGCGACTCGGCATAGCGCGAGCCGATCTCGAACAGCGCCTTGGCATCGCCGCCGGCGGCGGCATCGCGCAAGGCGACCGGGCCGGCGTCGGCTGGAATGTCGATCTTTGCAGTGGTCACCGCCGGCGAAGCGTCCGCTGGCGGAACCGCGCCCGTGCTGTCCTTGATGCTGGTCGGCTGAGCCGCCATGGGCTGGGTGCCGGTGTCTGCATCGGTTGCTTCCGGGGCGACTGGAACAGTCGGGGTCGGTGCAGCCGAGGCTATCGTGTCGGAAGTCGCCGCGCTGGCATCGGCTGGTGTAGCCGAGGCGACGGGCGCGGGAACCAACTCTGCGACCGGCGCGGCATCCATCGGTGGTCCGGGCGGTGTGGCCATCATGTTTTGCGCGGCCAGGTCATCCTTGGTGGCCGGTGCGGACGGTTCGGCCTGTCTGACGGTGCGGTCCGGCGCGCTTTCCACTGCCGTGGGTTGAGCGTCCGTCTTCGGCTGCTGGCTCGCGGTATCGAGCGAGGCGGTCTGCACCGGTTGCGAGGCGGCGATTGGTGAGGCGTCGTTGCTCGCCACTTGCGCCGGCTCGGCGAAAAAGGCCTTGCCCAGCTGCAGGCCGCTCAGCGCCAGCAGGATCGCGGTTGTTCCCATCAGCAGCGGCTTGCGCCGTGCCTTGAGCAAGTCGCCGATCCGCAGCGCCTTCACCGGTCCGGTTATCGTCGACTGGCGCTTCAGCGCATCGGCCTCGGCGGCCGCGGCCTGCGCGGCGCGCCGGGCTGCGGCGATGAAATCCGACTTCGCGGCGTCGGTGTCGCTGGGCTTGGCCGGCTGGCCGCGTTCGTCGCGCACGCGCTTCATGATGGCGTTGAGATCAGGTGCTCCGGAGCCGGGCTCGAGCGGCCGGTTGGCCATTTTCGGATCAAGCGGCTCGTCGAGATCGACGCTTGGTATCGGAGCCGTCGGCGCCGAGCCGGCCAGCGGCGGAATGTCCGCCTCCTTCTTGCCCTTGAAGGCGCGGGCCAGCCCTCCGAACAACGACTTGCGGCCGCCTGCCTGATCGCCTTTCTCGGCGATCGTGTCGGAACCGAGCGCGGCCATGGCGGCCGCCGCGGCAGCCTCGGCCGGCGTGCGCGTGCCCATGCCAACACTAAGGTCGCTACGTGCACTCGGCTCATTGCGCAGGATGGCGGCGGCGCGGCTATCGAGATCGGCCATGTCCCCAGCCAATGGCAGGGGCTGATCGATATCCATCGACGGCGCGTCGACTGCCATCATGGGTCGCCGTGCGCGGTGCCGGTTGCTCGGCTCGGCCGGTGCCGCATCCAGCAATTCGCTCATCGCTTCGACAGGCTCGCCGGGTTCGAGCGAACCCAGCCGGTCGACGATCTTGAGCAGCGTGTCGTGGATGGCCTCGAACGTCCTCGAATTGCGCTCGTCGGAGCGCCGGGTCAGCGTTTCAAGTGTCTTCAAATCCTGTGCGAGACCGGAAACGGCGGTCGTATTGGCGCTCGAACCGGCCAGCGATTGCACTGCGTTCTCGGCCGCTTCGCGCGCCGCGCCAAGGATGGACTCGCGGGTTCCGGCGAGCGACTTTTCGATTTCATTGAGACGTGGGCTGATGTCTTCGAATTCCGGCAGCGGCGTGCTGGGCTTGGAAAGATGCGCGGACAGGCCGGCGACCTGCGCCTCCAAGCTACGGATCAGTGCCGGATCGATGCCGGCCACCTGCGCGGCCGACACGTCGAGCCGGCTTGAAATGTCTTCGAGCCGGCTTTCCAGGCCGCGGATCGCCGCTTCGCCCGCGAGATCGGGAACGCGCGTTTCCATGCGCTTGGCCAAAGCGGTGAAGCGGGCATCGATGGCTTCCATGATGCCGCTGCTGTCGACCTGCGGCATGCGCTGGTCGAGCCTGTCGGCAACCTCGTCCAGCCGGCGCTCCAGATCGCGGAACAGCATGTTGCCCTGTTCGATGGCGTCACCCTGGCGGCGCTCCATCATACTGGAGAGCACGTCGAAGCGTTGCTCCAGCCCGTGGAAGATGTAGTCGGCGTCGGGCATGGCCGGCGCCTGGTCGATCTTGTCGGCGATAAGTGCGATTTGCCTGGCAAGGCGTTCCATCGCCTGCTCCGGCAGATTGGCGCGGCCGGCGAGCTCATCGACCCGGCTCGACAAGGTGCTCAACCGGTCCATGACCGCGTTGCCGGGGCTATCCTGCGCCACTTCCTCTATCTGCCGGGCAAGCGAGTCGATCCGCTTCTCGATGCGCTCGAAAACCTCGTGGTCGAATGAATTGGCTTGTGCCGCGACCGTCGATGCGACGATGGCGCGGGAAATTTCGTCCAGCCGCTCGTCGATCATGCCAAGCGTGTCGCTGCCGCGATTGTCCTGCTGGCTGACGAAATGGTCGACGGCGCCGGCAAGCGTGCGCACTTTTTCCTCGAGCGAGCGCAGCGACAGCGATTCCGGCAGGTTGTTGACAGCGTTGCTGATCTGCTCCAGGCGGTCGGTCAGAACAGACAGGCCCGGGTCGTCCGAACGGTTGCGCTGATTGGCGTCGACGCGGTCCTCGAAAGCCGTCCAGCGGCGATCGAAATCGTCCCAGCGGCGGTCGACCTTCTGCACGCTCTCTTCGCGCGCCAGCGTTTCGAGCGCGGCTTTGACCTGTTCGAGTTCGAGCCGCAGCATGTTGACGCTTCTGTCGTCGCTCTTCTCGGCCAGTGTCTGGATGGCGCCGGAAAGCCTTTCGAATTCAAGGCCGAGTTCGGCGCTGCCCTTGGCCGAAGCGCCGGGCCTGGCGCCTGACTGGAACGCCCGCTCGATGTCCTTGCGCAGCGCTTCGAATTCGCGCTGCAGCCCTGATGTCATCTGGTGGCGCAATTCCTCGCGCATGCCGCGAAGTTCGCCAGCAATCTTGCCGACCATGGCGACGCCGTCTTCCTGGCCTCGTACGCGATCGATGTCGCGGGCAATAGCCTGGTAATTCTGCTCGAAAGCGGCGGCTCCCTGCATCGGGCTCTTCGGCCGCGGCGCCGGCTGCGGATCCTCATACCAGCGCTGCTGGCCGGTGGGCCGGGCGGCGGGATAGCGCGCATCGGCGCCATACTGGCGGGGATCGGATTGGCGGAGATCGGAACGTGCCATCGGTTCCTCGCGCGTCCGCTCCAACCGCTGCTCCAGCGTCTCCAGCGACCGGTTCAACTGCTCGAGCGTAGTCTGCGGCCTGCGCTGCCTGCCGGCGTTGAGTGTGTCGAGATAGGACCGCTTACTGTTCATCGGTGCGTCCGTCTTTCAGAATGGCTGGCTCGTGCCAGTTCCCCCAAGTCCCTGTCGGAACGAAGGCAACCGGGCTTCTATGCCGCGGTGGAAGACGAGCTTCCCAGGTTCTCACCCGCGCTCCGAAAAACCGTGAAAAATTCGATACAGGATAAACACGGGTAGCCGACGTGCCCACATTTCCCCCAACGTGGTAAACAACGCGTTAACCAAACTTAAGAAGTTGCGAGGATGTTGGCTGCCGGCCTAACGGTGCGGCATAAAGGGCGTCGCGCAAAACGCCCTTGCGTCATGAGGCGGCTATCGGTATAGAATTGACGTAAACGTAAAAGACGCATCGAGCGTGCTGTTTGCGATTTGTTTGTTGAAACCACGACTGGAAGCAGGCCCCCGCTTCCAGTCAGGCGACGCACGGTCCAGGACCGCGACGCCACCAGACGGGGAAAGCCAGTGACTATGAAACTTAGCTCGGCCGGCGAGACCGCGGCCAATACCAATATGTCTGTCGAAGCCGGCGAAGACCTTGTCCGCATCGGCGAGATGGCGAAGAAATACGGAGTGACGCTGCGCACGCTGCGTTTCTACGAAGACAAGGGCCTGCTCAACCCGCAGCGTGACGGTTCGACCCGTCTCTACACGCGCCGCGACAAGGCCCGGCTGAAGCTGATCCTGCTTGGCCGCAAGGTCGGGTTCTCGCTGCGCGACGTCAAGCAGATGATGGATCTCTACGATCCGACCGGTTCAAACACCAAGCAGCTCAAGCTTGCTCTGGACAAGTCGGAAAAGCAGCTTGCCCGCCTGCAGAAGCAGCGGGCGCTGATCGACGACGCCATCAACGAGCTGAGCGGCTCGATGTCGGCGGTGCGCCAGATGCTGGCCGAACGTTCGGCGCCGCAGGCGAGCGTCGCGAGGTAAGACGCAATTTCGGGAAAAGTGTGAAGCAGTTCCGTTCGGAATCGCGTCAAACTCTTCATACGCCGGTTGTCTGATTATCAAAACCGCGTGGCCCTGCCGCGCGGCTTTTCGTCGTCCTGGCGTTATCCATCAGCCTTTCGACCTTGGCTTGCGCGACCCTGCGCCGCTACGCTCATCGTCGCTACGGGCGGGAAATCTTGTCGCATTGAAAAATTGACGTTTACGCAAACGTCAATTTTTGCTATTCCGCTCCCAACATGGGTCCGCATGCCACCCCTGGCTTGTCATCGGGGCGTTCGGACCGGGTTTGCAGGGTGGAGAAAAAGCATGCCGACATACAGGGCTCCGGTCCAGGATACGCTGTTCGTGCTCAACGAGGTGCTGGGCTATCAGCGCTATTCGAACCTTCCTGGATTTTCCGATGCCACGCCCGATGTGCTCGAGGCTATCCTCGCCGAAGGCGCCAAGCTCGCCGAAAACGTCATGCACCCGCTGAACCGTGTCGGCGATATGGAGGGCTGCGTGCGTCATGACGATGGCTCGGTGACGACGCCGAAGGGCTTCAAGGAGGCCTTCGACCAGTATCGCGAGGGCGGCTGGATGGGACTGGCCGCACCGGTCGAGTTCGGCGGCCAGGGCCTTCCCTATGCCGTGCACACCGCCGTCGCCGAATATATGGTCTCGGCCAACATGTCGCTGATGATGTATCCCGGCCTGACGCAGGGCGCGATCGCCGCGATCATCACCCACGGCACCGACGAGCAGAAGGCCAAATGGCTGCCCAGGATGATCGAAGGCGCCTGGACCGGCACCATGAACCTGACCGAGCCGCATTGCGGCACCGATCTCGGCCTGCTGCGCACCAAGGCGGTGCCGAATGGCGATGGTACTTACAAGATTTCAGGCCAGAAGATCTTTATCTCGGCCGGCGAACACGACATGTCGGACAACATCGTCCATCTGGTCCTGGCCCGCATCGAGGGTGCGCCGGAAGGCGTCAAGGGCATTTCGCTGTTCATCGTGCCCAAGCTCATGCTCGACGCATCGGGAAATCCGGGTACCCGGAACACCGTCTCCTGCGGCTCGATCGAGGAGAAGATGGGCATCCACGGCAATTCGACCTGCGTCATGAACTATGACGAGGCGCAAGGCACGCTGCTCGGCGAGGCCAATGGCGGCTTGAAGGCGATGTTCACGATGATGAACGAGGCGCGCCTTGGCGTCGGCCTGCAAGGGCTGTCGCTGTCGGAGATCGCCTACCAGAACGCCGTTGCCTACGCCAAGGACCGTTTGCAGGGTCGCTCGCTGTCGGGGCCGAAGGCGCCGGACAAGAAGGCCGATCCGATCATCGTCCATCCCGACATCCGCCGCAGCCTGATGACCATGAAAGCCTTCAACGAGGCCGGCCGCGCGCTGGCGCTGTGGACGGCGATCAAGTCCGACATCGCCCACCGCTCCGGTGACGACAAGGACCGCCAGGCCGCCAATGACTACACCGGCCTGATGACGCCGGTGGTCAAGGGTGTGCTCACCGACAAGGGGTTCGACCACGCCGTCATGGCGCAGCAGGTGTTCGGCGGCCACGGCTATATCGAGGAGCATGGCATGAGTCAGTTCGTGCGCGATGCCCGCATCGCCATGATCTATGAAGGCGCCAACGGCATCCAGGCGCTCGACCTCGTCGGCCGTAAGCTCGGCCTGGATGGCGGACGCGCCGTGCAGGCCTTCTTCAAGGAGGTCGGTGAATTCTGCGAGGAGAACCGCGCCGACGAGAAGATGGCGCCGTTCACCAAGACGCTGAAAAAGGGTCTCAACGATTTGCAGGCCGCCACCATGTGGCTGGTGCAGAACGGCATGGCCAAACCCGACAATGCGGGTGCGGCCTCGACCGACTACATGCATCTCTTCGGCCTCGTCGCGCTGGGCTATATGTGGGCGCAGATGGCCAAGGCGGCACTTGGCAAGACGGACGCCAATAGCGCCCAATCTTCCTATGAAAACAACGTGGCCTTCTACGACAACAAGGTTGTGACGGCGCGCTTCTTCATGGAACGGATCATGCCGGAGACATCGGCTCATCTCGCTCGTATCTCCAGCGGCGCCGACACATTGATGGCACTGCCGGCGGAAGCGTTCTAAAGATGATCGGCGTCTCCCTCCCGTCGAGGGGAGGGTGGCCCGAAGGGCCGGGTGGGGTCCTGCGTGGAGCGCGCCGACCTCAACTCTGAAGATGCGCTCTGGGAGGAGTATCATACCAGCATGACCAACCCAGCCGAAATCCTGAACCTCCCCAAGCCTGCCTGGGCGGCAGACGAAGTCGGCATGCTCTACGACATGGCGCATCGCTTCATGTCGGAGGAGATCGCGCCGCGTTACGACGAGTTCGAGAAGAACGAGATGGTCGATCGCGAAAGCTGGCTGAAGGCAGGTTCCGCCGGCCTGCTCTGCGCCTCGATGCCGGAGGAGTATGGCGGCTCCGGCGGTACCTTCGCGCATGAGAGCGCCATCATCGAGGCCATCGGCCATGTCGGTGTCGACGGCTTTGGCATCGGCCTGCACAATTCGATCGTCGCGCCCTACATCCTCCACTACGGCTCCGAGGAGCAGAAGAAGAAATGGCTGCCGAAGCTGGCGACGGGCGAGCTGATCGGCGCCATCGCCATGACCGAGCCCGGCGCCGGCTCCGACCTGCAGGGCGTCAAGACGCGGGCTGAGAAGGATGGCAACCAGTACAAGATCAACGGTTCCAAGACCTTCATCACCAACGGTCAGCTCGCGAACTTCATCATCGTCGTCACCAAGACCGATCCGGAGAAGGGCGCCAAGGGCACCTCGCTGATCGTCGTCGAGACCGATGAGGTCGAAGGGTTCGAGCGCGGCCGCAACCTCGACAAGATCGGCTTGAAGGCCAACGACACGTCCGAGCTGTTCTTCAGCGACATGCGCGTGCCGACCTCCAATCTGCTCGGCCATGAAGAGGGGCAAGGCTTCGTCCAGCTGATGCAGCAATTGCCGCAGGAGCGGCTGCAGATCGGCACTGGCGCCATCGCCATGATCGAGCGGGCGCTGGCGCTGACTATTCGTTACGTCAAGGAGCGCAAGGCGTTCGGCAAGGCGATCATCGAGTTCCAGAACACCCAGTTCAAGCTGGCCGAACTCAAGACCGAGGCCACCATCGGCCGCGTCTTCTACAATGATTGCGTCGCCCGCCACATCGCCGGCGGCCTCGACCCGGTGACCGCGTCGATGGCCAAATACTGGCTCAGCGACCTGCAGGGGAAAGTCGTCGACGAATGCCTTCAATTGCATGGAGGCTATGGCTACATGAATGAATATCCGATCGCCCGAATGTTCCGCGACGCCCGCGTCCAGCGCATCTACGGCGGCACCAACGAGATCATGAAATTGCTGATCGGACGCTCGCTCTAGTGCATGTCGCTCAAAAGTGGTCCCGGTTTTGGGAAATCGACATGCATCAGTCTAGTGCATGTCGCTCAAAAGTGGTCCCGGTTTTGGGAAATCGACATGCATCAGTCTAAAGCCGTTCGATAAACCCAAGGAGCAAAACGATGGCCGAAGCTTATGTCTATGACGCAGTGCGCACGCCGCGCGGCAAGGGCAAGAAGGACGGATCACTGCACGAGGTGCCGGCGGTGCGGCTTGCCGCCAAGACGCTCGAGGCGTTGCGTGATCGTAACGGGCTGGACACCGGCAATGTCGACGACATCATCTTCGGCTGCGTCGATCCGGTCGGCGAGGCGGGTTCGGTCATTCCGCGCGCTGCAGCCTTCGAGGCCGGCTACGACACCAAGGCGCCCGGCATGCAGATCTCGCGCTTCTGCGCTTCCGGACTCGACGCTATCAATTTCGGCGCCGCAAAGATCGCGCAAGGCGCCGATGAGATCGTCATCGCCGGTGGCGTCGAATCGATGTCGCGCGTCGGCATGGGTGCCTCCGGCGGCGCCTGGTTCATGGATCCTTCGGTCGGCTTGCCTGGTTGGTTCGTGCCGCAAGGCATCTCGGCCGACCTGATCGCCACCAAATATGGCTTCAGCAGAGACGACGTCGACGCCTATGCGGTCGAGAGCCAGAAGCGTGCCGCCAAATCCTGGGCCGACGGCCGCTTCAAGAAGTCCGTCATCGCGATCAAGGACCAGAACGGCCTGACCATCCTCGACCATGACGAGCATATGCGCCCGTCGACCGACATGCAGTCGCTGGCCTCACTCAATCCGTCCTTCGTCATGCCCGGTGAAATGGGCGGCTTCGATGCCGTCGCCGTGCAGAAGCACCCCGAGGTGGAAGAGGTCAATCACGTCCACCATGCCGGCAATTCGTCCGGCATCGTCGATGGCGCGGCAGCCGTGCTGCTCGGTTCGAAGAAGGCCGGCAAGGCGATGGGGCTAAAGCCGCGCGCCCGCATCCGCACCTTCGCCAACATCGGCTCAGAACCGGTGCTGATGCTGACCGGTCCGGTCGACGTCACCGAGAAGCTGTTGAAGCGCGCCAAGATGAAGCTCTCCGACATCGACCTGTTCGAGCTCAACGAAGCCTTCGCCTCGGTGGTCCTGCGCTACATGCAGGCGTTCGATATCGAGCATGACAGGATCAACGTCAATGGCGGTGCCATCGCCATGGGCCATCCGCTCGGCGCCACCGGCGCGATGATCTTCGGCACGGTGCTGGACGAGCTCGAGCGCCGCGATCTCAACACCGCTTTGGTGACGCTGTGCATCGGCGCCGGTATGGGCACCGCAACCATCATCGAACGCGTCTGACGGGGAGATAAACGATGAGCTACACCAATTTCACCCTCGACATCGACGCCGACGGCATTGCGCTGGTCACCTGGGACATGCCCGGCCGTTCGATGAACGTCTTCACCGAAGAGGCGATGCGGGAGCTGAATACCATCGTCGACAAGGTGGCAGGTGACGCCGCCATCAAGGGCGCGGTGATCACCTCCGGCAAGGAAACCTTCTCCGGCGGTGCCGACATAACCCTGCTGCAGAAGATGCTGACGACCTTCGCCGCGGAAAAAGACAAGGACGCCGAAAAGGCCACCAAAGCGCTGTTCGACAATGCCGGCATGATGACCGGCCTGTTCCGCAAGCTGGAAACCTGCGGGAAGCCGTGGGTGTCGGCGATCAACGGCACCTGCATGGGCGGTGCCTTCGAATTGTCGCTGGCCTGCCACGGCCGTGTCGCCGCCGACAGCGACAAGGTGAAGATGGCGCTTCCCGAGGTGAAGATCGGCATCTTTCCGGGCGCCGGCGGCACCCAGCGCGTGCCGCGGCTGACCGATCAGCAGCAGGCGCTGCAGATGCTGACCTCCGGCCAGACATTGTCGCCGCAGAAGGCCAAGTCGATGGGCCTGATCCATGAAATCGCCGAGCCGGCCAGACTGGTCGAGACCGCCAAGGCGATGATCAGGAACGGCCTGAAGCCGGTGGCGCCATGGGACGAGAAGGGTTTCAAGCTGCCCGGCGGCCAGATCTATTCGCCCGCCGGCTTCAATCTGTGGCCGCCGGCCATCGCCATCCTGCGCCGCGAAACCTATGGCAATTATCCGGCCGCCGCCGCGATCCTCAAATGCGTCTATGAAGGCCTGCTGGTGCCGTTCGACACCGCCTTGCGCATCGAGCAGCGCTATTTCACCGAGATCATGCAGACCAAGGAAGCGGCGGCGATGATCCGCTCGCTGTTCGTGTCTTTGCAGGAACTGAACAAGGGCGCCCGCCGCCCGGCCGGCGTGCCCGAAACCAAATTCAAGAAGATCGGCATTCTCGGCGCCGGCTTCATGGGCGCCGGCATTGCCTACGTCACCGCCAAAGCCGGCATTCCCGTGGTGCTGCTCGACCGCGACATGGAGTCGGCCGAGAAAGGCAAGGCGCATTCCGACAGCCTGATCTCGGATCAGGTGAAGAAGGGCCGCGCCAAGCCGGAGGACAAGGACAAATTGCTGTCGCTGATCACGCCAACGGCCGATTATGCGGACCTTGCCGGCTGCGATCTGGTGGTCGAGGCCGTGTTCGAGGATTCCGGTGTCAAGAAGGCCGCCACCGAACAGGCGGAGGCCGTGCTGAAACCGTCGGCGATTTTCGCGTCTAATACCTCGACCATTCCGATCACCGGCCTGGCGAAGAATTCGGCGCGGCCGAAGAATTTCATCGGCATTCATTTCTTCTCGCCGGTCGACAAGATGATGCTGGTCGAGATCATTTTGGGCAAGAAGACCGGCGACAAGGCGCTGGCCACGGCGATCGACTTCGTCCGCGCCATCAAGAAGACGCCGATCGTCGTCAACGACACGCGCGGCTTTTACGTCAACCGCTGCGTGCTGCGCTACATGTCGGAAGCCTACAAGATGCTGATCGAAGGTGTTCCGGCACCGATGATCGAGAACGCGGCGAAAGCCGCCGGCATGCCGGTCGGCCCCCTGGCGCTGACCGACGAGACGGCCATCGACCTTGCCCAGAAGATCATGAAGCAGACCATCAGGGATCTCGGCGACAAGGCGGTCGACCCAAAGCAGATGGCGCTGATCAACACCATGGTCGACACCCACGGCCGCTTCGGTCGCAAGAACGGCAAGGGTTTTTACGACTATCCGGCAAAGCCCGCCAAGAAGAAGCTGTGGCCGGGGCTTAGGGATCTCTATCCGCAGCTCGCGCCAGAGAAGGTCGATTATGAGGAGCTGCAGCAGCGGCTGTTGGTCACCATCGCACTGGAAGCGGCCCGGGTAATGGAGGAAGGCATCGTCACAGACCCGCGCGAGGCCGATGTCGGTTCGATCCTGGCTTTCGGCTTCGCGCCCTACACCGGCGGCGCGCTGTCCTACATCGACGGCATCGGCGCCAAGACATTCGTCAAGATCGCCAAGGGTTTGCAGAAGAAATACGGCGCCGAGTTCAAGGCACCCAAGCTGCTGCTCGACATGGCCGAGAAGGGCGAGACCTTCTACCAGCGCTTCGATCCCTATGCGAAAGGCGACGTGAAGCAGGCAGCCTGACGCATGGGCAAAATCAGGCGTCTTGCAGCGACCTTTGCGCCTCTAAGAGGACGCGGGGCGCTGTAATGTATGTCTGGGCGCGCATGGTGCGCATGATGGCCACGGCGCGCAGCCGTGGCCCCTATGTCATGGGCGGCGAAGGCCGGCTGGCTTTCCGCTGCCTGCCGACCGACATCGATTTCAACATCCATCTCAACAATGCGCGCTATATGATGCTGGCCGATCTCGGCCGCATCGACCTGTTTGTTCGTGCAGGCCTCATCACGCTGGCGAGGAAGAATGGCTGGGCGCCGATGATGGGCGGACTGCAGGCGGTCTATGCACGCGAGATCAGGCTGTGGCGCCGCTTTGAAGTGGTGTCCTCGATCGAGACCTGGGAAGGCACCCAGCTTATCGGCAAGCACCGCTTCGTCCTCGACAATGGCGAGACGGCCGCGTTGATCCTGACGACAGCCGGCCTCTACGATCGCAAGGCTCGCAATTTTCTTGAGATTGACGAGGTCGTTGCGGCACTTGGTCGTGTCGTGAACCCGCGGCCACCGACGCAAACGGAGCGGATTTTCATGACATCGCACCAGGGTCTGCGCAGCTTGGCCAAGGGTGTCGATCGATCCCGGTAATCGGACTTTCCACGATCGACGGGAATGTTTGCAACCACTCCACGACCGGTGGACAAAACGACATTCCAAGACTAGAAGGGAAAGGTATTTTTTCCTGCACCGAAGGAGAGCGAGCATGCTCTCGCATGACCGAGTCTGGGCTGCCATCGATGCTCTTGCCAAGCGCTATTCGCTTTCGGCCTCGGGTCTGGCCAAGCGTGCGGGGCTCGATTCCACTGCCTTCAACAAGTCGAAGCGTTTGTCGTCGGATGGCCGACCGCGCTGGCCCTCGACCGAATCACTGGCCAAGATCATCGAGGCGACGGGCGCCTCGCTCGACGAATTCACCGGCCTGATCGAAGGCCGGCCCGGGATCAGCAATGGTGCTTCGACCGACGCCTCGGTTGCCCGTAGGCGCTCGGTGCCGTTGCTCGGCTTTGCCCAGGCCGGCGCCGGCGGCTTCTTCGACGATGCCGGCTTTCCGGTCGGGCAGGGCTGGGACCTGGTCGAACTTCCGGCGCAGTCGACCGAGAGTTCCTATGCGCTGCAGGTGCAGGGCGATTCGATGCTGCCGCTCTACCGCAATGGCGACGTCCTCATCGTCGAACCGGGCGCCATCACCCGCAAAGGCGATCGCGTTGTCGTCAAAACCACCGGCGGAGAGGTGATGGCCAAGGTGCTCGATCGCCAGACCGTCAAGTCGATTGCGCTGGTTTCGCTCAATCCCGACCATCCCGACCGCGATATTCCCATGCGCGATGTCGAGTGGGTGGCGCGAATTGTCTGGGCTAGCCAGTAGGTCAAGCTGGTGCGGCTCCTTCATCATGCCCTGGCGGTTCTGATGGTCCCGGTGATGGCCGCCATGGTCGTCGCAGGCGGACGCACGCTGAAGGGAAGCGACAGCGTCGTCACCGTGGACCAGCTTGATCCGGGCGCCGATACGGTCTCGCAGCCGGGCGCTGAAACGGTGCCCGATGAGCCGGCCACCTCAGCCATAGCAGCTCCGCAGCCGCCGAAACCGGCGCCGCATTCGAGGGCGATCGATCCCGAAATCATTGCCCCGCCGGAACAGACCGCCGAGGGGCTTGAACGGGTCGAGCCGCGCGAGCCGTTGAGCAAGCTTGCGCTGGCCGTGCCGCCCAAGCCGAAAATGCCTGACGATTGGAACGGCACAAAGCTGTTCCAACCGGTTGCGCCGGCCGCCGGCCTGATCGAGGCGAAAGGCTACTCGGTCGCGGTTTCCGGCATCGACATCGTCGGGCAGGACGAGATCTGCAGCGAGGACGGCAAATCCTGGCCGTGCGGTGTTCGCGCGCGGACGGCATTCCGCGCCTTCCTGCGCGGCCGCGCGGTGGTCTGCACGGTGCCGCCGCAAGGTGGCCGCGACTTGATCGCCGCCGAATGCCGGATCGGCAAGCAGGATGTCGGTCAGTGGCTGGTCGAAAACGGCTGGGCGCGCGCCGCCAAGGGCGGACCCTATGTCGAGGCCGGCGACAAGGCACGCACGGCGAAGAAGGGCATTTTCGGATCGGCGCCGGATCTGTCCGGCATGCCGGCGATGCCGGCCGCGCCAGGCCCGGCGCCTCAGGCGCCGGGTTCGATCCTGGAAGAGGTCGACGGCGTGCTCAAGCCAGCTGACCGGCCAGCGCCCGCCCAATGAGCGCACGTGTCTCGGCAATGCCATAGAGCGCGGCGAACGATCCGAAGCGCGGGCCGCGCTCCTGGCCGATGAGCACCTGGTAGATCATCTGGAAGAAGGCGCCCGATACGCCGGGGCCGCCTTCCGGGCTCTGCTTGGAATGGTCCTGATAGCGCTCGATCTTGCGCGCGACATTGAGCGAAGCGTTCTGGATTGCTTCGCCATTGGCGTCCGCCGGTAGCGCGCCAAGTGCTTCGTCGAGGGCTGCCAGCGCCTCGCGTTCGATCTCGTCTGCCGGCCGGAAGGTCTTCGTCGGCTTCACGAAATCGTCGAAATAGCGGATCGCATGGCCGACCAGCCGGTCGAGCTCGGGATGCGTCTTCGGTGTCACCCCCACCGTATGGCGTGAGATGAAACCCCACAGCACATCCTTGTTCTGCGCATTGGAAGCGCTGACCAGATTGAGCAGCAGCGAGAACGGCACCGGCATGTCGATCGCGGGCGGGTTGCCGTCATGCATATGCCAGACCGGGTTGCCCAGCCGTTCCTTCCAGTCCTGCCTGGGATACGCGGCGAGGAAGGTATAGTATTCGTCCACCGCCCTCGGGATGACGTCGAAATACAGCTTCTTGGCCTGCCGCGGCCGCTGATACATGTAGAGCCCTAGGCTTTCTGTCGGCGCATAGGTCAGCCAATCGTCGATGGTCAGCCCGTTGCCCTTCGACTTCGAGATCTTCTGGCCGTTCTCGTCGAGGAACAGTTCGTACACGAAATGCTCCGGCGCCCGTCCGCCCAGAATGTTGCAGATGCGGTCGTAGACCACCGCATTGGTCTGGTGGTCCTTGCCGAACATCTCGAAGTCGACGCCAAGCGCTGCCCAGCGCATGCCGAAATCCGGCTTCCACTGCAGCTTGACGCGGCCGCCGGTGATCGAAAGCGTGGTCTCGGTGCCCTCGTCGTCGAAGGTGATGGTGCCGGCCTTGGCGTCGACATGCTTCATCGGCACGTAAAGCACGCGGCCGGTCTTCGGCGAAATCGGCAGGAACGGGCTGTAGGTCGCCTGCCGCTCGGAGCCGAGCGTCGGCAGCATCACCGCCATGATCTGGTCGTAGCGTTCGGCGGCGCGCAGCAGCATCGCGTCGAAGCGGCCGGACTTGTAGTATTGCGTCGCACTGGCGAATTCGTAGTCGAAGCCGAACGTGTCGAGGAAGCGGCAAAGCATCGCGTTGTTGTGGTCGGCGAAGCTCGCATAGTCTCCACCGAAGGGATTGGGGACCGATGACAGCGGCTTGTGCAAATGCGGCTCGAGTGCAGCTCGGTCCGGCACGCTGTCGGGTATCTTGCGCATGCCGTCCATGTCGTCGGAAAAGCAAAGCAGCTTGGTCGCGACCTTGTCCTGCGTCAGGACGCGGAAGGCATGGCGCACCATCGATGTGCGCGCCACCTCGCCGAACGTGCCGATATGCGGCAGGCCGGACGGTCCGTAGCCGGTCTCGAACAGGATCGTTTGCGGAAAGTCAGCGCCTTTGTAGCGCTCGATGATCTTTTTGGCTTCCTCGAACGGCCATGCCTTGCTCTCGGTCGCAGCCGCCAGCAGCTCGGAATTGAGATCGATGATGTTTGATCCCGCCATGTCACAGTTTTCCAAATCATTCGTCGGCTCAATCATTCGAAGTCGGGCCGCGCTAAGGGTTTTTCAACCGGTCTCTAGGCGTGCAGCGCCAGAGCGTCAACGCGCGCAGCGCTTTTTCCTTGCGGTGCCGATAGCGCGTTCCTACCTTCGGGACCCGGTTCAAGGAGAAAAAATTGCCGACGCCGCATGAAGCCCTGATTTACCTGATGGTCATCACCTCGGCCTCTGACCGCGACATGACCGATGTCGAACTGGCGCGGATCGGCGATGTCGTCCGCTCATGGCCGGTATTCGAGGATTTCAACCACGACAGGCTGGTCGGCGTCGCCCAGGACTGCCAGAAGCGCCTGCACGAAAAGGACGGGCTGGAAGGCGTTCTGGCTGAAGTAGCCGAGGCACTGCCCGAGCGGTTGCGCGACACCGCCTATGCCGCCGCCTTCGAGGTTGCCGCCGTCGATCTCGAAATGCGCATGGAAGAAGTTCGGGTGCTGCAGCTCATCCGGCGCCAGCTCGATCTCGACACGCTGACCGTCGCCGCCATCGGCCGTGCCGCCAAAGCGCGGCTGCGCACGCTTACCTGAATATCAACAGCGCCTAGAAAAAGCTGACCGGAACCGGATTCAGAAAAAGCTGACCGGGAAATAGCGCAGATAGAATTCGGCGAACGTGCCTTTCATCGAAATCTCCTGCAGCGCGTAGTCGAACGCTGCGGCCAGTGCCGGATTGTCTGCTTTGGTGGCGATCGCCATGCCTGAGCCCAGATATTCTGGCGCCAGATAGGGGCCGCCGGCAAAACGGCAGCAGCCCGCTGCGTCCGAGCCGCCCAGCCAGAAGGCCAGGCGCATGCCGTCGCCGAAGGCGGCGTCGACCTTGCCGGACTTGAGATCGGCATAGAGGTCCTCCGGCCTGTCGAAGGGAACCACTTGAACGGTGTTGAAATAGTCGCGCAGCATGCGCTCATGCGCCGAGCCCGATATCACGCCGACACGCTTGCCGTGCAATTTGTCAAAGACCGGCTCGGTCAGCGCCTTGCTCTTCGATATGATGAAGCGTGCGGGAAACTGCAGATAGGAGCGCGAGAAGGCATAGGTCGCGCGCGATTCCGGCGTTGCGGCGATGCCTGCGATGATCGCCTCGCCTTCGCCTTTCTGCAAAGCGCCTTCGAGCTCAGCCCAGGGCAAGGCCTGGATCTGGCATTTTTCGACGATGCCGAGTTCGGCGCAGATGGCGCGTGCCAGATCGATGTGGAAACCGGACAACTTTCCCGAGCCGTCGAGGAAATTGAAGGGCGGGAAATCCGTGGTGGTCAGGAATCTCAGCCGGGGAAGCGCCGAGAGATCCGGCTTGGGCAGCCGCTCCTTGGCATCCCACAGCACCGGAACCTGGGGTCCCGCGGCGCGCGCACCATCGGCGAACGACAGCAATCCGATCAGCATCGCGAGAGCGAAGGACCTCCACTGGAACACCAAGATAAAACTCCGCCACCGTCGTGCTCGCGCCGGTTCTCGTACGAAAATGGTACAGGCACAATGGTTTTTGATTTCAACACGCCGATTTAAGGATATGATTTAGCCGGTTTGCAAATCAGCTTTGGCCGCCTTGGTGAGAAGATCAAGGTCGGTAATCATAGAATAAGAATGCGATTTGCAATCCGTGGTCGCTGGCGAAGTGTAAATCAGGCACGCATCATCGGCCGCAATGAATGAGGCAATATGGGGTTGATGTTGCGATGGGTCAATTCGATCGCACGCTGGAATTCATAGACCAACTGCAGCACGCCTCAACGGCGGCGGCGGTCTGCGAAAAGCTGCTGGGCATAACGTCGGATTTCGGTCTTACCGCGCTGATGGCGGGAACCGTGCCGCAGCCGGGCACGCCGGCCGGCCAGCAAAAGCAGCATGTGCTTCTCTGCGATTGGCCCGGCGAGTGGCTGGAGCGCTATGTCGCGCGCAACTATGTCGATCACGACCCGGTCGTCAGCCATATGAAACAGCTGCAGGCGCCGTTCCAGTGGCGCGAGGCGTCGCAGAGCATCCGCATAGACAAGAGCAGCGGCGAAGTGATGGGCGATGCCGGCGCCTTCAAACTGCGTGATGGGCTGGCCTTCCCGTTGATCACGCTCGACGGCCAGATCGTCATGGTGTCGCTGGGCGGCGAGGCCGTGGAATTGTCCGCTGCCGAGTTCGGCCAGGTGTCGCTGGTGTCGACCTATGCGGTTGGCCGCGCCATGCAACTCCACACCATGGCGAGCAAGACCATCGATCATATCGTGCTGACGCCGCGCGAACGCGAATGCCTGCAATGGGCCGCCGTCGGCAAGTCCGAATGGGAGATTTCGCAAATTCTCGGCATCTCCGAGCACACCTCGGAGAAACATCTTCTTAACGCCAAAAGCAAACTCGGTGCCGTCAACCGGGTGCAAGCCGTCGCGGAAGCGATACGACGCGGCTACATTAGTTAGGTCGGCCGTGCCGGCCTAGCAATTCTTGCCTACGCGATCACGCAATTTTCTCATCGAAGCACGGCCGTATCTTCCTCTGAACACAGGAGACGGCGGCATGCTTTTTTCCCTTACAACCCAGGAATTGATGGAACGTCCCGACCTTTGGGAGGCAGTCCATCGGCTGCGTTACAAGATATTCGTGGAGGAGATGGGGTGGGATGATCTCAGGCGCCCGGACGGACTCGAGCTCGACCAGTTCGATCACGAGGAGGCCGTCCATCAGATCGTCATCAGGGGTAACGAAGTAGCGGGCTATCAAAGGATGTTGCCGACCACGCGGCCTCATCTGCTGACCGAGGTCTTGACTGACCTTTCCGAAGGAACGCCGCCATCGGGTCCGAATATCTGGGAATTGACCCGCTATGCGGTGGCTCCCGGTTTTCGCGATGGCCGCCGCGGCGTTTCGACCGTCGGCACCGAATTGATCGCCGGCTTCGTCGAGTGGGGGCTGAAGCGCGGCGTCGACAAGGTGATCATCGAGTTCGAGCCGATGTGGGTGCTGCGCGCATTGCAGCTGCATTTCCTGGCAACCCCGCTGGGCTATCAGCGCACCTATGGCAACCAGCAGGTCGTGGCCACCCTGCTCACCTTCAACGAGCACACGCTCGATGTGGTGCGTTCGCGCCGCAATCATTTTGCTCCCGTGCTGACCAGGGGGTACCCCGACATGCTCGGGCAAAGGCGTGCGTCGTGAGATCGGAGACAGTCATGAGCACACACCCGCAACCTGAACTTCGCAACCACACGCTGGTGGTCACCGTGTCGTCGACCGATGGTCGGCCGGTGCTGGACAGGAGAGCCTATGAAAGCCTGGCAAAGACCTTCCATGAAGCCGCCGACAATGAGGAGGTCCGCGTCGTCGTGCTGCGCGGCCTCGCTGGCTGTTTCTGTCTCGGCGGCGACTTCTCCGAATTCCTCGACGCCACCAAGCACCAGAAGCTGATCGCCGCCGTCACCGACCTGTTCCGCACGCTGGCGACGTTTCCCAAGCCCATCCTTGCCTGCGTCGACGGCGATGCGGTCGGCGTCGGCTGCACCATCCTGTTCCATTGCGACATGGTGATCGCGTCGAATGAAAGCACTTTCCGGGTGCCGTTCGTCGATTTTGGCCTGGTGCCGGATGCCGCGACCAGCATCCTGGCGCCGCAGAAGCTCGGCTATGCCGGTGCCTTCCGCTTCTTCTGCCTCGGTGACACGCTTCGCGCCGAGGACGCCAGGGCACTCGGCCTCGTCGCCGAGATCGTGCCGGGCGGCAGCGTCGAGGAAGCGGCCCTCGGCAGGGCGAGACAGCTTGTCAAGAAACCGGTTGCCGCCCTGCTGCAGACGCGCGGCTTGCTGAAGGGGAATACCCAGGCGCTCTGCGACCGCATCGATCAGGAGATTTCGCTTTTCCAGCAGGCACTGCAGGACGACGCCACGCTGCGGCGATTGCAGCGGATTGCCCGGCTCGCCGCCTGAGCGAATGCGTCAAGCAATACGCGCCGCGCGGCCTTGGTCGCGCGGCGCAAAACGCGTCAGTCCTGTTTTCCGAGGAACGACGGCCCTTCGCCGATGATCTTCTTGTCCTCCTTCCCGATCACGTCGAGATCGCGCCCCTCATAGGGCAGCGACAACAGGATGCGCCGCATGACCGCCAGCCGCGCGCGCCGCTTGTCATTGGCCCGCACGATGATCCATGGCGCGAATTCCTTGTGGGTGTGCTCGAACATGGTGTCGCGCACCTTTGTGTAGTCGTCCCACTTGGTGATGCCGGCAACGTCGATGGGCGAAAACTTCCAGCTCTTCAGCGGGCTGTAGCGGCGGTCGTGGAAGCGCTCGAGCTGCGTCTCCCGGCCGATGTTCAGCCAGAACTTGAAGAAGTGGATGCCCTCGTTGGAGATCATCCGCTCGAAATGCGGCGTCTCGTCGAGAAACTGCTCGTGCTGCTGCGGCGTGCAGAAGCCCATCACCGGCTCGACGCCGGCGCGGTTGTACCAGGACCGGTCGAAGGTGACGAATTCGCCCGATGTCGGGAAATGGTCGACATAGCGCTGATAGTACCATTGCCCCAGCTCTGTGGGGGTCGGCTTCGTCAGCGCCACGTTGCGTGCCGTGCGCGGGTTGAGATACTGGCGTACCACGAAGATCGTGCCGCCCTTGCCGGCAGCGTCGCGGCCCTCGAACAGCGCCATCACCCGTTTTCCGGTCGACTGCAGCCAGGCTTGCGCCTTGACCAACTCGATCTGCAATTTCTCGAGCGTCCCGTCATATTCGTCGCTTTTCATCTTCTTGTCGTAGGGATAGCCACCTGCGGTCAGCTTGTTGTCCTCGACCCAGTCGGGAAGCACGGGGTTTTCGATGTCGAACTCCCGCTCCTTGCCATCGATCCTGATCTTCAGCGGTCCCGAAGTCGGCGTGGCGGAGTTTTCCTTGGCTTTTTTCATCGAGACGAACCCTTCTAACCCTCTGGACTCATGCTATTGGGAGCCACTACAGCGCCGCGCGCCGTTTGGACTCGCAAAGGACGCTGTAGCACTTTTAATTTGCGCATGATCCTTTCCGAAAATCGATTCCCGATTTTTGGGGTCATGCGGCAAGCGGTCCGGCGGAAGTTTCCGTTGCCGCCTGACCGGTGGGAAGACATGGGACGCGGGCGCGCGAGCGAATGACCAATCTGGACGCAGAGCAGAAAGGCGTGGCGCAGACCCTGGCCACCCGGCTGTGGAACAGCCGCTGGCTGCTCACGGCCGGTATTGTTGCGGTTCTCGCTGTTTATGCCTTGGCCGCGATTTCAGCCTATGTCGTCTTTGCCGCGCTGCTTTTGCTGCTTGCCGCGGCAATACTGCCGGTCGCCGGCGCGCGCCAATCCACCGAGAGCGGCGCTGCCATCGAGGCCATCGGCTTGCAGCGGCTCTCCGGTGAATACCTGGCCGCCGCCGTCGCCGATCCGCTGATCATCTTCGACCGGACCGCCACCATCGTGCATGCCAATGCCGCCGCTTTCGCCGCCTTCGGCGGGATCGCGCCGGGCATGTCTTTGTCTTTGAAGTTCCGGGCACCGGAAATGCAGGCTCTGCTGGACGGCGTGCTGTCTGGCGATGTCGCCTCCGATGTCGTCGACTATACGGAGAAGCTGCCGGTCGAACGGGCTTACCGGGTGAGCGCATCCTCGGTCGGTCACGCCACCGATCTCTATGTGCTGGTGTTCAAGGACCAGAGCGAAGCGCGCAGGATCGACCGCATGCGCGCCGATTTCATCGCCAATGCCAGCCACGAACTGCGCACGCCGCTGGCCTCCATTGCCGGCTTCATCGAAACGCTGCGCGGGCCGGCCCGCAACGATCCGGCGGCGCGCGACCAGTTCCTGCAGATCATGCAGAGCCAGACCGGCCGCATGGCGCGTCTGATCGATGATTTGTTGTCGCTGTCGCGGCTCGAGATGAAGCCCTATCTGAAGCCGGGAACCGAGGTCGATCTGCGCGAGACCGTCGACAGCGTCATCGACTCGCTCGGTCCGCTGGCCAGGGAAAACAGCGTTGCCATCGAGCGGGACTATGCCGATGGGCCGCTCGATGTGCCGGGCGATCGCGACGAGCTTTTCCAGGTTTTCGAGAACCTCCTGGAAAACGCCTGCAAATACGGGCAGTCGGGCGGGCGCGTGATGGTGTCGATCGCGCACAGCGATGCCGGCTCGGAGCCGGGCATCGACGTGACGATCAGGGACTTTGGCCCCGGCATTCCCGAAGAGCACATCCCGCGCATCACCGAGCGCTTCTACCGCGTCGATGTCGAGACGAGCCGCACCCAGAAAGGCACCGGCCTTGGCCTATCGATCGTCAAGCATATCCTGACGCGCCACAACGCCAGGCTTTCGATCAAGTCCGAAGTCGACAAGGGGGCGGCATTCTCGGTTCATTTGCCGACGCACTGATATCGCTCTAGTTTCAAGGGGACCGTTTCTTTTTTCTGTCATCTGGCTAGCGTATCAGCGGGGATTCGAGGAAACGACTCAAAGTTAGAACACCCCGTGGGAAGGCATTTGCCATGCAGTCCGTGCACATCGTCAGCGCCTATGACGAAGAGCTGAAATATCTGTCGAAGCGCATCGCCGCGATGGGCGGCCACGCCGAGCGCATGGTCGACCAGGCGATCACCGCTCTCGTCAATGCCGACCCAAGCCTCGCCCAGAAGGTCATCCGCGACGACTCCGTGCTGGATGAGGGTCAACGCGAAATCGACGACAAGGCGATCATCATCATCGCCAGGCGGCAGCCGATGGCAACGGATCTGCGCGAGATCGTCGGGACCATTCGCATCTCCGCCGACCTCGAACGGGTTGGCGATCTCGCCAAGAACGTTGCCAAGCGGGTGGTCGCCGTCACCGACGGACGCCAGCCGACCAGCCTGTTCCGCGGCCTCGAGGCCCTGACCAACCTGGCGCTGACCCAGCTCAAGGAAGTGCTCGACGTCTATGCGTCTCGCTCGGTGGAGAAAATAGGCTTTGTGCGCGATCGCGACGACCAGATCGACGCCATGTACACATCGCTGTTTCGTGAATTGCTGACCTACATGATGGAAGATCCGCGCAACATCACGCCCTGTACGCATCTGCTGTTCTGCGCCAAGAACATCGAGCGTATCGGCGATCACGCCACCAACATTGCCGAGACCATCTACTATATCGTCACCGGCGAACAGATGCCGGCCGAGCGGCCCAAGGGCGACAAGACCGACAAGATCAGCCTTTCTTCGACATTGCCGGTTAATTGAACGTCGCGCTCTCGAACCGTCACCCGAATTAGGCTAAGCTTTCCGGGCTTTTACCTCTATCCTCGTCCGTGGGTTTGCTTCGGGAGGCCGTGATGGAAAATGTTCGGAACCTGAGCCCGGCATCTGCGCCGGCATCCGGCATTATCGCTTGCGGCGTCTACACGGCCGGGCGCCGTATCGCCGACATTCCCATCGAGGAAGCCGGCGAATGGGCAAAAAAGTCCGGTCATGTTGTCTGGATTGGCTTGCTCGAGCCTGATCGCAACCTGCTGCTGCGCGTCCAGGCGCAGTTTCACCTGCATGAGCTGGCGATCGAGGATGCCGAGCACCCGCATCAGCGGCCGAAGATCGAGCAATATGGCGACGCCCTGTTCATCGTCGCCCGCACCGCGCAGCTCATCGACGGGCGTGTCACCTTCGGCGAGACCCATTTGTTCGTCGGCTCGGGCTACATCGTCAGCGTCAGGCACGGTCCGTCCACCTCTTATGCCGCCGTTCGTCAGCACTGGGAAAGCTGCCCCCATTCGCTGGCCAAGGGTGAGGATTTCGTCCTCTACGCCATTCTCGATTTCATCGTCGACAACTACATGCCGGTGCTCGAGCAGATCGAGGACGAGGTAGAGGCGATCGAGGACAAGATCCTGCTGAAGCCGATGACCGGTCCTGACATCGAGCGGCTCTATATGCTGCGCCGCGATCTTTTGCGCCTGCGCAATGCGGCGCTTCCGCTGGTCGAAGTCTGCCGCCGGCTGACCAGCGCCGAGCTGCCGCAGATCCATACGGCCATGCATCCGTTGTTCCGCGACGTCACCGATCACATCCGCACGGTCCAGGAAAAGATCGACAGCCTGCGCGAGGTGCTGGCGTTCGCTTTCGAGGCAAGCCTTCTGGTCGGCCAGAGTCAGGAAACGGCGAACACCAAGAAGCTCGCTTCCTGGGCCGCCATCCTGGCGGTACCAACGGCGCTCGCCGGCATCTACGGCATGAATTTCAGCGACATGCCCGAACTGAAGATGGAATATGGCTACCCGATAGTGCTGGCGACGATAGCGCTGATCTGTGCGTTTCTCTACTGGCGGTTTCGCAAGAATGGTTGGCTGTGAAAGAGAGCGAATAGCGAATAGCGAATAGCGAATACAAAAACGGCTTGCTCCCTGTCACAGAAGCCAAGCCGTTTCTATTCGCTATTCGCTATTCGCTATTCGCTATTCGCTATTCGCTATTCGCTCAGCGGCTCCGCCGCCGCTCCGATGCCGGCTGGAACGCCACGCGGGCGTGGTACTTGCAGTACGGTCCAGTTTCGGCGGCCTCGTTGCCACAGAAATGGAAGTCCTCCGAAAGCGGGTCGCCGTTCGGCCATTTGCAGGTCCGCTCGGTCAGCTCGACGAGCTGCAGATGCCGCGAGATCGGCAACACGACATTTTCGACCGGACGGATGTAGTGGCGTGCCACCGGCTCGGCATCGAACTGCGTCTGCAAGGCCGTTGCGCCGATCGATGTCGTGACATGGCGTGCAGCACTTGCGGCGCGCGACACCGATTTCTGAACGGTCGATCCTTGCGTGGCCTTCTTCTGGCGTGCCGGCGCGGCAGTCGAGCGTCCTCGGCCCGACAGTTTCAGCCGATGCACCTTGCCGATGACCGCATTGCGGCTGACCCCCCCAAGCTGCGCAGCAATCTGGCTTGCGCTCAGACCCTCCGACCACAGTTTCCTCAAGAGTTCTACCCGCTCGTCAGTCCAGTTCATGAGACCGCGCTCCTGCTAAGCGTGCGGCACTCGGAATCCACTCCCGACCCGGCAAAATTTGCCGGGGCAGACACCACATATATCTGGTGATTAGGTCCGCCGCACGAAATCTAGTTATTTCTCGACTACAACTACTCTATGCGCTGACTCGGTGACAAGAGTCCCAAGTGCAACACGAATCGGTTTTTTCGGTTTTCCCCAACTTGCCCGGTCGCTTATGAGCCGGCGTCTCGTCAGAGGGCTTGCCGCGCGTCACTACGCGACGTTTTCGTTGACTTCATGGCTGAAAAACACGATAAGCCGCACAGGCCGCCGCTTAGGCGGCTTTTTTGATTTTCCGGTACCGGAGACGCATATAATGAGCGGTTCGGCGCTTTACGAGACCTTTGCTCGCGCACCCCTGGCCTTCGACCACGGGGAAGGCACTTGGCTGGTTACCGACAAGGGCGAGCGATATCTCGATTTCGCCGGCGGCATCGCCGTCAATTCGCTGGGCCACAGCCACCCGCATCTGGTCGCAGCACTCACCGAGCAGGCCGCCAAGCTTTGGCATGTTTCCAATCTCTACGAGATCCCGGGACAGAGCCGGCTTGGCGAGCGGCTGGCTGACGCCACCTTTGCCGACAAGGTGTTCTTCACCAATTCCGGCGCCGAGGCGCTGGAATGCGCGATCAAGACGGCGCGGCGTTACCATTTCGTCAAAGGACATCCCGAACGCTTCCGCGTCATCACCTTCGAAGGCGCCTTCCATGGGCGCACGCTGGCGACCATCGCCGCCGGCGGCCAGTACAAATATCTTGAAGGCTTCGGACCCAAGGTCGAAGGTTTCGACCAGGTTGGCTTCGACGACATCGACGCTGCCGAAAAGGCGATCACGCCGGAGACCGCCGCGATCCTGATCGAACCGGTGCAGGGCGAGGGCGGCATCCGCCCGGTGCCGACGCAATCGCTGAAGCGGCTGCGGCAATTGTGCGAGCAGCACGGCCTGCTGTTGATCTACGACGAGGTCCAGTGCGGCATTGGCCGAACCGGCAAGCTGTTCGCGCATGAATGGTCGGGTGTTACGCCAGACATCATGGCGATCGCCAAGGGCATTGGCGGCGGTTTTCCGATGGGCGCCTGCCTTGCCACGGATGAAGCGGCCGTCGGCATGACCGCAGGCGTGCATGGCACCACGTTCGGCGGCAACCCGCTGGCCATGGCCGTCGGCAACGCCGTGCTCGATGTCGTTCTGGAAGACGGCTTCCTCGAAGACGTCCAGCGCAAAGCGCTGCTGATGAAGCAGGGTCTGGCATCGGTCGCCGACGAGTTTCCCGAAGTCATCGAGGACATCAGGGGCGCCGGGCTGATGCTCGGTCTCAAATGCGCCATGCCCAACACCAAGGTGAACATGGCACTGCGCGACCAGCACCTGCTGGCGGTTCCGGCCGGCGACAACGTCATTCGCCTGCTGCCGCCGCTCACCGTCACCGATGCCGAGATCCACGACGCGCTCAACCGCATCCGCGCCGGCGCCAAAGGCCTGGCAGAGGCGATCGCCGCCGCCGCCGCGAAGTAATCCCGGAACCATTGCTGATGTCAGTTCGCCATTTCACCGATCTTTCCGCCGTCTCCGAAGGCGATCTGCGCTTCATGCTGGACGATGCGGTGGTACGAAAGGCGCGCCTCAAGGCCGGCGAGCGGACCAAACCGCTCGAAGGCAAGGTGCTGGCGATGATCTTCGACAAGCCGTCGACGCGCACGCGTGTGTCCTTCGACGTCGGCATGCGCCAGCTCGGCGGCGAGACCATCATGCTGACCGGCACCGAGATGCAGCTCGGCCGCTCCGAGACCATTGCCGACACCGCCAAGGTGCTGTCGCGCTATGTCGACGCCATCATGATCCGCACCACCTCGCATGAGCGGCTGCTGGAATTGACCGAGAACGCTACCGTGCCGGTGATCAACGGACTGACCGACGACACCCATCCGTGCCAGCTGATGGCCGATATCATGACCTTCGAGGAGCATCGCGGTCCGGTCGCCGGCAAGACCATCGCCTGGACCGGCGACGGCAACAATGTGCTGCATTCCTTGCTCGAGGCCTCGGCCCGGTTCCGCTTCAACCTCAACGTTGCCGTTCCCGAAGGCAGCGAGCCGGCGCAGAAGCATATCGACTGGTCGCAGGCGCATGGCGGCAAGCTGCACTTCACCCGCTCGCCCGAGGAAGCCGTCGATCAGGCCGACTGCATCGTCACCGATTGCTGGGTGTCGATGGGCCAGGAGCATCGCGCCCGCGGCCACAACGTTTTCTCGCCTTACCAGGTCAACGCCAAGCTGATGGCGCGCGCCAAGCCGGACGCGCTGTTCATGCACTGCCTGCCGGCGCATCGCGGCGAGGAAGTGACCGACGAGGTTATCGACGGACCGCATTCGGTGGTCTTCGACGAGGCCGAGAACCGGCTCCATGCCCAGAAGGCCGTGCTCGCCTGGTGTCTCGGCGCTTGATCTCAGGGAGCTTGATCTGCGGGGTTGTGATGCCTATTTGCGCCGCATCACGCAAATCAAGCGCGTTTCGACGCATGCGCCCCGGAGGGCGGCATGGCCGCGCCCCGGAGCTTTGTCATGTTGGAAACCTATCAAGTGACTGAACATCACCCCAAACTCGGCGAATTCGGCTACGCCGGCGACGATCACGTCGTGCCGTTCGAGGTCGGCCCGCTCGATGTACGCGGCCGCACCGTCCAGCTCGGGCCGATGCTCGACGCCATCCTCGGCCGTCACGATTATCCCGAGCCGGTCGCCCGCCTGCTGGCGGAGGCCTGTGTGCTGACCGTGCTGCTCGGCACTTCGCTCAAGTTCGAGGGCAAATTCATCCTGCAGACCCGCACCGACGGGCCTGTCGACATGCTGGTCGCGGATTTTTCCACGCCCTCGGCGTTGCGCGCCTATGCGCGTTTCGATGCCGACCGGCTGGAAGCGCTGGTCGCGGCAGGCGAAACGTCCCAGCAGACGCTGCTCGGCAGCGGCGTTCTGGCGCTGACGATCGATCAGGGCGCTCATACGCAGCGCTATCAGGGTATCGTCCAGCTTGATGGCGAGACGCTGGAGGATGCGGCACGCACCTACTTCCGCCAGTCGGAGCAGATTCCGACCGATATCAGGCTGTCGGTGGCCAAGCTGCTGACGCCCGGACCCGGCGGTGCCCGCGAGCAGTGGCGCGCCGGTGGCATCCTGGCGCAGTTCCTGCCGCAGTCGCCCGAGCGCATGCGCGTGCCGGACCTGCCGGGTGGCGATGGCGATCCGCGCGAGGAGATCCACGATCCGGCCGACAATTCCTGGCAGGAGTTGCTGGCGCTGCTCGGCACCATCGAGCCGACCGAGCTGATCGATCCGACGATCGGCGCCGAGCGGCTGCTCTACAGGCTGTTCCATGAGCATGGCGTACGCGTCTTCGGCGGCGTTCCGGTCGCCGACCAGTGCTCGTGCTCCGGCGACAAGATCCGTGGCATCCTCGAGGGTTTTTCCGCGCAGGAGATCAGGGACAGCACCGAGGACGGCGGCATCCACGTCGCCTGCGAATTCTGCTCGAAGCAATATGACTTCGATCCGGCGGAATTTGCAGCCCAGTAGCAGGGTTTTTCCTTCTCCCCGTTTACGGGGAGAGGGTGCCCGAAGGGCGGATGAGGGGCAGCGCAAACGTCGGCGAATGGCCGCGCGTACTCAATGTTGTATCCATGGAAGATAATCTCAGGATCCGGCGCCGCCCAGAAAGACGCTAATTCACCGTCCGCCGCGTCCCAGGCAGGTCGAGTGAGAACGCAGGGATGGCGATATCGAACGTCTCGCCCCGCTTGTTGCGCATCGTGTAGTGACCGACCATGATGCCGGACGGTGTCGAGAGCGGGCAACCGGACGTGTACTGGTAGCTGTCGCCGGGATTGAGCTCGGGCTGGTCGCCGACGACGCCGGGGCCGCGCACCTCCTCGACCCGGCCGGTGCCGTCGGTGATGTGCCAATAGCGCGACAACAACTGCACGAAATCGTCCGACTGATTGTCGATCGTTATCTGATAGCCCCAGACATAACGGTTCTCGGAGGGATTTGAGCGGTCCTCCAGATAGAACGGCCTGACCTGTACTTCGATGTTGCGCGTGACGGCGCTGTACATAAGCGGCTCCAAAAAACGGTTCCGGCGGAACTTTCGGCGCTCTGCGCGATTAGGTCAACGGGCTGCGGCCTTCTCCGGCTGACCTCGCGGGCAGGTGCCGACAAAGAATGTCATTTAAGTGACATACGACAATGATGGTGTGCGCGGACTGGTGCCGCGCGAATCGGGCGCTCTGTCGAACTGTTGAAATCGGTCGCGATGCGCACCGATTCTGGAGTGACCGGATTTCGATGGAACTCACTCTCATAGCCGCCTCGCTTTCGATCGCTCTCATTCTCTCAAATCTCGCCAGCATCCTGCTTGCCGCTTCGCGTCTGAAACGGCACTGCACCATCGCGCCGCCGGCCGCCAAGCCGCAGCCGGTGTCGGTCATCGTACCGTCGCGCGGCGTCGAACCATTCACACAGGAGACACTGGAGCGCGCCTTCTCGCTCGATTGGCCGCACTACGAGCTGATTTTCTGCGTCGCCCACGCCGACGATCCGGTAGTCAAATTGATAAACAGGGCGATTGTCCTGTTTCCGAAGGTGACGGCCCGGCTGTTTATCGGCGACGACCGCGTCAGCGCCAATCCGAAACTCAACAATTGCATCAAGGGCTGGGAAGCGGCGCGCCACGATTGGGTCATCCTGGCCGATTCCAACGTGCTGATGCCGAGAGACTACGTCCAACACCTGATGGCCGCATGGCGGCCCGAAACCGGCCTTGTCTGTTCGACGCCGATCGGCTCGCGGCCGGCAGGCTTCTGGGCCGAGGTCGAATGCGCTTTCCTCAACACGCTGCAGGCGCGCTGGCAATATGCCGGCGAGGCGCTTGGCCTCGGCTTTGCCCAGGGCAAGAGCATGCTCTGGAACAAGCCGATGCTCGACGCCAGTGGCGGCATCCGCGCGCTGGCCGCCGAGATCGCCGAGGACGCTGCCGCGACCAAGCTGGTCAACGGCCTCGGCCTGCGCGTCAATCTCGTTTCCGCGCCCTTCGAGCAGCCGCTCGGGCGACGCACGTTTGACGAGATCTGGTCACGTCAGGCCCGCTGGGCGCGCCTGCGTCGCGTCACCTTCCCGCTGTTCTTCGCACCCGAAATCCTGACCGGTGCGGTGGTGCCGCTGGCGCTTGCGCTGCTTGCTGCGGCAAGCGCCGGCATCAGCCTCTGGGCAACCGCCATCGCCGTGCTGGCGGCCTTCTATCTTCCGGAATGCGCGCTGGCCTGGTCCAAAGGCTGGTACCTGTCGCCACGCATAATCGCCGCGATCATGGCGCGCGACCTGATCCTGCCGGCGATGTGGGCGCGCGGCTGGCTCGGCGGCGCCGTCGACTTGCGCGGCAATGCGATGACCATCGGCACCAAGACGGCCGAGCTGGAAGAGACGCCGTCCGGCGCCTGAAACGACAGTCCTCTTATCTGGCCTTCAGCGCCTGCGCGATATCCTCAAGCAGATCGTCGGTGTCTTCCAGGCCAACCGACAGCCTGAGCGTACCCGGCCCGATGCCGAGCTCGGCGCGTGCCTCGTCGCTCAGATTCTTGTGCGTCGTCGTCGCCGGATGGGTGATCAGGCTCTTGGCATCGCCGAGATTGTTGGAAATCAGCACGATGTCGAGCGCGTTCTGCAAGGCGAAAGCCGCCTGTTTGCCGCCCTTGACGTCGAGGCAGATCAGCGTCGAGCCGCCCGACATCTGTTTCTTGACGATATCGGCCTGCGGGTGGTCGGCGCGGCCGGGATAAATGACGCGGGCGATTTCCGGCCGCTCGGCCAGGAAATCCGCGATCTTGGCTGCGCTTTCCGTCTGCTGGCGCACCCGTAGTGGCAGCGTCTCCAGGCCCTTCAGCAGCGTCCAGGCGTTGAAGGGCGACAGGCTTGGACCGGTATGGCGGAAATAATCGTGCAGGTTCTCGTCGATCCATTTCTTGTCCGACAGGATGACGCCGCCGAGGCAGCGCCCCTGGCCGTCTATGTGCTTGGTCGCCGAATAGACGACGATATGGGCGCCGAGCTGCAGCGGCTTTTGCTGCAAGGGCGTGGCGAAGACATTGTCAACGACCAGCCTGGCGCCGATCGAATTGGCAAGCGAGGCGACAGCGGCGATATCGACCACTTCCAGCGTCGGATTGGTCGGGCTCTCCAGGAAGAACAGCTTGGTGTTCGGCTTGACCGCCTTTTCCCAGTTGGCGATGTCGGTGCCGTCGACCAGCGTCGCCTCGATGCCGTATCTCGGCGCCAGCGTCTCGACCACCCAGCGGCAGGAGCCGAACAGCGCGCGCGCCGCCACGATATGGTCGCCGGCCTTGGCACTGCACAGAAGCGCAGCCGTCACCGCGGCCATGCCGGAGGCGGTGGCGCGCGCGTCTTCCGCACCTTCGAGCGCGCACATGCGTTTCTCGAACATGTCGACGGTCGGATTGGCGTAGCGCGAATAAATGAAGCCCGGTTCTTCGCCCTTGAAACGGGCTTCGGCGGCCTGCGCCGTTTCGTAGACATAGCCCTGGGTGAGGTAAATCGCTTCCGACGTTTCGCCGAAACCGGAACGCAGCGTTCCGCTGTGCACGAGTGCCGTCTGAGGCTTCCAGTTACGCTTCTTGGTGCTCATCGCTCTTCTTCCAGACACAAAAAAACCGGCCGCGAAAGTCGCAACCGGTCCATACGGCCTTGCGGCCCGACGGTCCTTTAGCGACTTGTTTAACGTGGCTGCAAGCCGACCGGCCAAATCACCACGGGATAACGACCCTTTAGACCCGCACCGCGCTTGCGTCAATTGCCGGCTTCATTAAGAGGTTTGTACCAAGCAGGTTCCGCAAAAGTGTTCCACGGTTTTGCGACAAGAACCTGCGACAAGAAAATCGCCTGGCTAAGGAGTGGAGCCTTGCGGCAGACAGGCATTCTTCCTGACCAGGACATATCGGCGCTGTTCCAGTCCGGCGCGCTAAAGTCGGCGCGTGCGCTCGATGCCGACCAGATCCAGCCGGCCAGTCTTGATCTCAGGCTCGGCGACAAGGCCTGGCGGGTGCGTGCCTCCTTCCTGCCTGGCCCCAACCACAAGGTTTCGGAAAAGCTCGACCGGCTGAAGCTGCACGAGATCAATCTGGCCGAGGGCGCGGTGCTGGAGACCGGCTGCGTCTATATCGTGCCGCTGCTCGAAAGCCTGGCATTGCCGGCGGACATTTCGGCCTCGGCCAATCCGAAGAGCTCGACCGGACGGCTCGACATCTTCACGCGCGTCATGACCGATCGCGGCCACGAGTTCGACAAGATCGCCGCCGGCTATCATGGCCCGCTTTATCTGGAGGTCAGCCCGCGCACCTTCCCGATCGTCGTGCGCACCGGCTCGCGCCTGTCGCAGATACGTTTCCGCACCGGCAATGCGCTGCTCTCGGAAGCCGAGCTGCACGACCTGCATCGCGCGCAGACGCTGGTCGCCACCGAGCCGCCCAACATTTCCGGCGGCGGCATCGCGCTGTCGATCGACCTCAACGGCGATCAAAACGGGCTGGTCGGCTATCGCGGCAAGCATCACACCGGTCTCGTCGACGTCGACAAGCGCGCGGCACAGGAGGTCGTCGACTTCTGGGAGCCGATCCACAAGAGCGGCGCCGGCGAACTGGTGCTCGACCCTGATGAATTCTACATCCTCGTCAGCCAGGAGGCGGTGCATGTGCCGCCCCTCTACGCCGCCGAGATGACGCCCTTCGATCCGCTGGTCGGCGAGTTCCGCGTCCATTACGCCGGCTTCTTCGATCCGGGCTTCGGCCACTCCGCGTCCGGTGGCACTGGCAGCCGGGCGGTGCTGGAAGTGCGCAGCCATGAAGTGCCGTTTATCCTCGACCATGGCCAGATCGTCGGCCGGCTGGTCTACGAGCATATGCTGAAGCGGCCGCAGGCGCTCTACGGCACCGATCTCGGCTCCAACTACCAGGCGCAGGGCCTGAAGCTGTCAAAGCATTTTCGCCCGGCGCGCTGAGGCCCATTGCCCCAAGGCAAAATACTTGCCTGGGCTGGCCCGCCATGCTTGGCTGCCTTGCCGTCCGTCAAGCTGGCGGCGCTCAAGGGGAACCAAGAAAATGCAGATTTCAAAATGGATCGTATCGACAGCGGGCGCTGCCATGCTGGTGGTGGCGGCCGGCTCTTTGTCGGCGCAGGCAGCTGAAAAAATCAAGATCGGTACCGAGGGCGCCTATCCGCCGTTCAACACCATTACGGCTGACGGCAAGGTCGAAGGCTTCGACATCGACATCGCCAATGCTCTGTGCGCGCAGATGAAGGTCGAATGCGAGATCGTCACGCAGGACTGGGATGGCATCATTCCCGCTTTGCAGGCGAAGAAATTCGACGCCATCATCGCCTCGATGAGCATCACCGAAGAGCGCAAGAAGCAGGTCGCCTTCACCAACAAATATTATACGACACCGCTCGCTCTGGTGGCGCCGAAGGACAGCGATCTCACCTCGACCGAACCGTCGGCCCTTGCCGGCAAGACGGTCGGCGCCCAGGCCTCGACCACGCAGGCCGACTATGCCCAGAATGAATATGGCAAGGCGGGCGCGGAGGCCAAACTCTACCCGACCCAGGAAGAGGCGATCACCGACCTGACCAACGGTCGACTTGACGCCGTGATCTCGGACAAGTTCGTGCTGATGGACTGGCTGAAGAAGGCAAGCGACGGCTGCTGCAAGCTGGTCGGCGACGTCAAGGGCACGGAAACGCAAGCCGGCATTGCCGTCCGCCTGGAAGACACGGCCCTGCGCGACAAGCTGAACGTGGCCATCGACGCCATCGTCGCCGATGGCACCTATAAGAAGATCCAGGCCAAGTATTTTGACTTTGATATTTATTGAGGTCGGCGCTTCTTCCCTTCTCCCCTTGTGGGAGAAGGTGTCGCCGAAGGCGACGGATGAGGGGTG
>SAKE01000069.1 GCA_004017275.1 Mesorhizobium sp.
CAAAATCACTCCGATAGGAATCCCACAGATTCAGTCAAAATCTGAACCGCTCTAGTTGATCTCCCCCTCAAGGGGGGAGATCAACAGCGTCAGCTCGGCTTGCCGTAAACCGGCGTCTCAATCCCTTCCATCCGCGCCTTGATCTGCAGCGCCACGTACTTCGAATAGAAGCGCGACAGCGCCAGGTTGCCGCCGTGGAACCACAGCGCTTCCTGGGCGGTCGGCTTCCACATGTTGCGCAGCTCGCCTTGCCAGGGTCCGGGGTCGCCCTTGACGCCGGAGCCGAGGCCCCAGCACGGGCCGACCTTGTCTGCGACTTCGCGTGAGACGATCGCGGCGACGTTCTCGTTCATCGACTGGTAGCCGGTGCAGGCGATGACAGCGTCGACCTCGAGTTCGCTGCCGTCCTCGAACAGGATGCCGCCCGGCGTCAGCGACTTGATGGCGACGCCGCTACGGATGCCGATCTTGCCGTCGATGATGAGGTCGGAGGCGCCGACATCGATGTAGAAGCCGGAGCCGGTGCGGTAGGCCTTCATCAACAGGCCGGTCTCGTCGTCGCCGAAATCGATGGCGAAACCTGCGGCGCGCAAGCTGATATAGAAGGCGGCGTCGCGCGCCTTGATCACCTCGTAGAGCGCCCGCTGGCCCTTGGGCACCAGCGCGAACGGCGTCGAGGCGACGATCATGTCGGCCTTCTCGGTGGTGATGCCGCGTGCCAGTGCTGACTCCGAAAATATCTCGAAGCCGACCTCCATCAGCGTGTCCGACTTGACCACGGTGGTCGGCGAACGCTGGATCATGGTCACCTCGGCGCCGCTTTCCCAGAGGTCGACGCAGACATCATGCCCCGAGCTTGCCGCGCCGATGACGGCAACCTTTTTGCCGCGGAATTTGTCGCCGCTGGCATACTGGCTGGAATGCAGCAATTCGCCCTTGAACCGGTCGGCACCGGCCAGGTCTATCCGCCTCGGCGGCCCGTAGGCGCCGGTGGCGAAGACGATGTGCTTGGGCTTGAGCGTGATCTGCCGGCCGACGCGGTCGACCACCACGGTCCAGACTTTCTCCGCCTCGTCATAGGAGGCGCTAAGGCATTTCGTGGCGACCCAGTAGTTGAGCTCCATGACGCGCGTGTACATTTCCAGCCAGTCGCCCATCTTGTCCTTGGGCGTGAACACCGGCCAGTTTTCGGGGAAGGGAATGTAGGGCAGGTGGTCGTACCAGACCGGGTCGTGCAGCACGAGCGTGCGGTAGCGGTTGCGCCAGGAATCGCCTGGCCTTGCGTTCTTCTCGATGACGATGGTGGGCACGCCGAGCTGGCGCAGCCGTGCACCCAGCATGATGCCGCCCTGGCCGCCGCCGATAACCAGGCAGTAAGGCTGTTCCTCGGCGCCGAGCTCGCGCGTCTCGCGCGCCCGCGCCTCCGACCAGGTCTCGCGCTCTGGATCGGCCTTGTGGCGCACACCCAGCGGCCGCGCCGCGCCCTTGCGCTCCTCGAACCCTTTAAGCTCGGTCATCGCCGTGAACAGCGTGTGGCAACGGCCTTCGCGCAGCCGCATGATGCCCTCGCCACTGGCCACCGCGGTTTGAAAACTGAACCAGGCCTCAATGGTGCCGTCGTCCGAGGTCGCTTCGCCGGTCAGCTGCCATGCCTTGGGCTTGGTCGCCGCCAACGTCGCCGCCAGCATGTCGGCGATCGCCTCGCGGCCCTCCATGGTGGTGACGTTCCAGGTGAAGGTCAGCAGGTCGCGCCAGTAGCAGTCGTCGACGAACAAATTGCTCGCCGCCGCCCCATCGCCCGCTTCGAGCGCCCTGGCAAAGGAGCCGAGCCATGCGGCTGCCTGTTTCGATGGTGCCATGTCGAGCATTTCTTCCCTCTTTCTGCAATGCATTTGACGTCGTCGAGCACGACGTCGGCGACGCGGCGTTCGGCCGGACGCAATTGCCTGTAGGAATCCTTGACTAGCGAGATGATGTCGGGGATGCGCCGGACAGGTTGCGAGGCTGACGTCTTAGCATGTTTGCACGTCCAGGCTCCACGTGCCTGACGCATCGCAACCACAGCATGTCGTCGGGGAAACCTCACCTTCTCCGAATTCAGATGTCGACGTCATGTGCCAGCTGACCGGCGCCAGGCGGGTGCATGGCATCGGCGCAATTGGAGGGAGGCGGCCGGCGATGAGTGGTTAGGTGACCGGTATGACAAGGGGGCGAAGTGGGGCGCTGAAGGGGAGAGCCAATATCCACCGTCGCACTCTACGGCGCCCCCCTCTGTCCTGCCGGACATCTCCCCCTCAAGGGGGGAGATTACGCGCTCAACGGCTTTCGCCAATCATCAACACGGTAAGGTGGGCGAGACGACGAAGCTGCTAATCTCCCCACTTGAGGGGGAGATGCCCGGCAGGGCAGAGGGGGGCGCCGTAGAGTGCCGACAGCGACAAAGACCACCCCGCCGGCTACCCGATCCTCTCCAACCGCCTCGGCAGCCGGTTCATGGCGACAGGTCCGTCCGGCGTGATCAGGAACTGGTCCTCGAGATTGAAGCTGGCGAGGCCGTCGATGTAGAGCGGGATCTCGAAGGCCAGCACCATGCCGGCTTCGATGACGACATCGCTGTCGGCCGCGATAAACGGCCATTGTTCCGAAAATACCGACTGGCCGACGCCATGGCCGAAATGACCGCGGCTGTAGGAGGGCAGCCCTTGCCGCGCCAGGCTGTCGGTGGCGATGTGATGGACGTGGCCGAGCGAGTTTCCGGGGACAAGCGATGCCAGCCCGTCGTCAAAGGCCCGTTCGGCGATTGCGTGCAGTTCGGCCTGCTCGGCGGATGGCGGTCCGAAAATGAAGTTGCGCGACATGTCGGAGGCATAGCCGCCGACCGTGCAGACCATGTCGCATTTCAGCGGATCGCCCGGCATGGCCTTCGCATCGGCGCTTTTGGGGCGGGCGCCGAGCGTCACATATTCGGCGGTTGCGACCGGATGGGCCAGTCCTGCAGCGGCGGTGGCGACGCCCTCCCGGTAGAGCGCAACGAGATCGGTCTGGCGCATGCCGGCCATGGCATCCACCTGCAGCCGCTCCAGCCCGGCTTCCGACAGGATGACGCCTTGCTGGAGCAGATCGATCTCGCGCGGCGACTTGATGGCCCGCAGCCTGTCGAACACCGGCGAGCCGTCGACCATCGTGCAGCCCGGCAGCAACGCCTGCATGGCCGAGAAGTCGGCGGCGGGAATAAAATCGAGATCGACGCCGATCGTTGCACGCTCAAGACCGAACCCGTTCAGGATATCTTCCAGCGCGCGGACGGAATGGGCGAGTTCAAATGTCGCCGGCCGCGAAAAACCGGGCGCCCGACCGGACGAGGCCAAGCCGGTCTCGATGCGTTGCGCCAGCCCCTGCCCTGAGGTCGAGGTGTCAAGCGTGGCGGTTTCGATCCAGATCGGGTGGCTGCGGATGACGGCGTCCGGCATGACACGCCGCAACTGCGCCGCATTGAAGTCCGCCACCACGACGCCGATCGGCAAGTCCTGGCCGGCTGGGATGACGACGAAGCCGGCGCCGGCGCGCCGGAACAGCCCTGCCGGTCCGATAGAGGCTCCGGTCGCATAGTGGAATGCCTCTGGCGCGCACAGCATCAGCGCCTCGATGCCGGCGCTGGCCATCAGTTGCGCCGCGCGCTGGCGGTCGACAAAGCCTGTCATGAATCATCTCCGGATGTCCGTAGCGGCAACGGAGCATTGCGGGCATCGACAATCAAGCCGCAAGGAGCCTGCCAGGTGGCTGCCGCGATCTGGCAGGGCAATCGCTTCAGGTTTGGATTGGCCCATCCTCTTCCCGAGCGCTGCCGCTGCCCCTCACCTGCCTGCCGGCATCCTCTCCCCGTATAGTGACGGGGAGAGG
>SAKE01000070.1:0-2749 GCA_004017275.1 Mesorhizobium sp.
AGTTGATACCCTGTTGGGGTAAACTATAGACAGGCTAGCTCGCGCCTCAGCTAAAGGAAAAGAGCCATACAATGAATAAGGCAAGGTAAGCACTCGGTCCTCGAAGTCGGGATAATCTGTTGGGTGGCTTTCAATTGACCTTAGGTATTCCCTGAGCTATAAAGCAAGGATAGCATAACTAAGCCATCGGGTGCGCATCATCAGGAGTTCTATCTCCGTCTCCACAAAGGTTCTCTTGAAAGACATCCTATGGCGTTAGTAGATTCAAAGCAGAACAACTCATCGGTAGCCTATCTGCCCCTGCCATGGGTGCAACTGTCCTTCCGTGTTATTATATAAATATTATTTTTTTTTTACTCTCAGAGTAAGGTACAAGTGCGCAATCCTATACAATATTTTAAGTACCATCCCTTGTACCGCTTCCTTTCTCTCTCTGCCCACCGCTCTCCCTGTGGGTCGAGCCTCCTTTTCAGTTTCAGTCGCCCTCTATAACTAAGTCAGTTGAGCTCTTTCGGCTCCTAGACCAGCTGTGATCTTTCCTCCTGTTGGTTTGCTTACTTAAAGATATGCATCGTTAGAGTAAGTCCCTTTTTTTTTAGTTAAATTCCGAGCCGGTAAGCCAGACAAAGCAAGTCAACGTGGGGTCAAACTCTCGATGGCCATAGACCTGAATGGTTGGAGTGTGCAGGATCACTCCTGAGACTTTCTTCCTTCATATAAGGAATCCTCTTTGTTGGTCGAAGCTAGAAGACGGCTGGACGAACTGCTATTTTGCATAGGGGGAGTAAGATAGGCTAGGTGCTTTTACTCAACTCGTGAAGGTTCATTTCTAGTTAGCAAGACTAAGCGCAAAAACAGAGATAGAAAACCCAGGACCAAAGTGTTTTCGTGTTATTAGCGTCTAGGCCGAAAAACTCGTGGCTAAGGTCCATGCACACTAGTTCAACGCGCTCACGTAAAACACACGAACTGAACTAGCAAGATTAGGGTTTGGTTTTTAAGACGGCGCAGACTCAAGGAAGAAGTTTGCTTCAAAGCTAGAAAGGCTTAATAAGCGCATCTCCAGTACACTGAGCTTACACCTTCTAAATTTTCAGCACATTTTTACGAACATTATTATTAATTATATAAAGTAGTAAAGATTTACAACTAGGGCTTTTCCCATACCATACATGCAAACATAATAAATAAAACCAAACAAAGATAGTTAGCATAGATAGGAGTCTATCTCCAGTAAGCATCCGGAGTAGATCTCCACTAAAAAAGACAAAGAACACCATACATTAAAACACACTACTTTGCGTCTACAGACACTTATTAAAATCTTATAGAAAGAGTCGACGGACCCTTTATGAAGCTTACGCACACATAGACAAACCAGCCACACAACTAAACACAACATTACAACAAAGTAAACAAACAACATATGAAGTTAAAAAGAAAAGCAAAAACAAAGGACTTCTTAGTTGTTTCCCCCAGGTCTCCCGCGGATGATGGAGGCCGCCCTGATAAGCAGCAATTCGCGCTCTCGGATGAGAAACCTCCTTTGTTCTTCCAGAGCGCGAATGCGGTCCCGGAGCTCTTGTATCCGCTTTACCAGGACCTCCTCCTCGACAGGAGGCATGTGCTCCCAGAAGGCAGCCAGGGTTTGCTCCTGCTGGAGCTTTGCGTTCTCTACATTAATAATAGCTTGCTCAATTTGAAAAAGCGTTAAAGTGGTAACTGGTGGATCCATATCTCCCCTTGCTTTGCCAAATAGAGAAAGCAGCTTCTATTTATAGACGTGGGAAGCTCTAAGCCAAAAAAAAAAGAGTCTTTAGTTTTTCGCGGGTATCGCCACGTGGCTTAATCCCGAAAACTCTTTCAGAAATAGAACAAAATAATATAGCGCACATCAGAGAAGAGAGTACCCCCCCTTTATAATATAATAAGAGAGGCCCCCTGCGTCCTTTCTTCATAGATGGAGCAATCCTCACTCGACAGCTCGAAAGCGGATCAGTACAAACCCACGTGATCCGTATTCGCTTACGTACCAGGCGTGCTTCGTCGTACCCTGACTACTCCTCTTTCACTGGCTTCTACTTGTCTTTTACTGGCTTTTTTGTACCCAGCTTCATGATGGAACTCCCCTCGGCCAACCCTCACTCGACAGCAGCTCCGTCCTAGCGTAGGCGAAAGAAGTAAAGCCTCTGCCTCTATCGCTTGATTGAAAGGATCAGACACTATCCCCTACTTTTGACAGCAGAACGCATTATATTAAAAATATAAGTCAGGTAAACTTGCTTTTGCCGATTGCACTCGGATAGCGGCCTGGGCCGTCCTGGAATGGGAATAAAATGAATTAGATGGACTGGACTTCGATGGGCTTTGTTTGGAAAGCCAGGAAAAGGTGGCATTTCCGGGCTGAAAATGGATCTGAATGCTAACATTGGGCTAACCTTCACTCCAATAGAATGGGCAAACGAGCAGAAGCATATTTTGTCTGCCATCCCTCAGGGCAAATCCGTGTTCATCACAGGCTCTGCTGGGACTGGTAAAACCCTATTGCTTGAGGAAATAAAAAAATTACTGAAAAAAATTACCAATATGTGGTTTTGTCATACAAAAAGATCCAATTTGTTTGGACTCGTTAGGTTTGGCCCATTACCTTGAGTGAGGCCGAACGTGTACACCTTTTGTTATGAAGATGTGATCTTATCCACCGATGGGTCTTGTTCTAAGCCCAACCCTCTCGTCTTAGGGTAGGATA
>SAKE01000070.1:2759-3531 GCA_004017275.1 Mesorhizobium sp.
AGAATTTTGCCCAGAAAGATACCTTTCTTAGCATCCAATTGCTCGACTCGATGGGTACTTCTAGTGGTTTGCCGGAGAAGCTCTTGTATTTCTTTAAGGAGTTGAGTTGGTTAGTGGCATAGACGCCTCTTAACTCTAAATCGAATATTCAAGAGACTAAAAAGATCGGGAATGCACATCTAAAAGGAGAGGAACTTAACTCGCAAAAAATAAAAAGATAAACGATAGACAGAAAGAGAAGGAATAGCGGGCAAAGCGATTCCAATGCTTAACGAATGGACCAATCCAAGACTTGGAATGCTACCAGAATCGACAGCAGCTCTTACCTTACTAGCACGATACCGAAATGGCCCTTGACCGGTGTGGCTAAGCCAATACATAATCACCATAAATTAGTGACGAGGGCTCTCTGCGGCTAAGAATAGAAGGTGGTGTACTAGTTCTCAGTAAGTATTGGAAGAATCCCATGAAATGTTCATCCAAAGAGGGATTTTAGTTAGTGAAAAAAGACCTTCTTTTTCTTGTTACCTCCTGCCCGCAGCCATGCACTTAATAAATAAATATCATAGGAGTAGTAGCGCTAAGCGAAGCATCAAAGCAGAAGGAGCTTGACACCATTGAATCAAGTGTTGAAAGACTACGTATGAAAATTGAATCCCCAGATGATAGGGGGCCGGGGAACTGAACGATGTTAGCGCAAGGGGCTGAAATTAAAAGGCAGGTAGCATTCGATAAGCAGGCAGGTTTGGGAAACTAGCACCAGGTACTAGGT
>SAKE01000071.1:0-1037 GCA_004017275.1 Mesorhizobium sp.
ATATAGTAGATAGTAGAAATATTTTTATTTAAAAGTAGATAGAGGATGTGTGGGCATCCGCGCGACACAATTCCTCAAGCATCTGAGACAGTTTATGGTAAGGATACTAAGTTTGCCTATTCGTAAGGATTGACTCCCCAATAATAGCATTTTTTTTTCTCGCCAAAAGTACGCGGCGGAATCCAATTGCGCCATTCGATCGACAATCCGCCCTTTTAGTTGAGCGATCGCTCGCGCTTCCTCCATCCATAAGCAGCTTGTCCGCATTTGCTTGAGGGAATGGGCGTAATCGATACAGAATCCTATCCTCCGCTTCCGAGAGAGCTTGATCCACTACCTCCTTCGGGTGGTCCGAAGTGGAGGAGGCAGGCTCCGGCTCAGCCGCTGGAGGACGATTTAAGTCAATGTCCCACCGAGGGCAAGGTTTTGATGAGCTTGATTCCCCGGAAGTCCCCGATACACCCACAATTAGAAAGGGGAAAACAATATCTCCAAAAAGAATGAATACCCAAGCGATTAAGTAGATAGATGCGCAGGAAATAAAAAAAGAAGGAGATGCAAAAGAAAATAGAAGGGAGAGATACACAATAAAGACAAAAGCCGTATTTCTTTCTTAAACCATCATAACAAAACCGGTTCAAACATCAAAGAGGTTTTCCCACAAGGACCAGATTCTGACCTGTTATCATACTCGCGGTTCTTCCGTCAGATCTGATAGTCCTTGCTAAAGCTACTGCGATCAGACAAGGAAGACAGCGAAGGGAAGAATGGAAATGGATCATTGTGCTATCTGGTTTACCCTTTATCCCACTTATTCCTTTCCGCTACCCTTTCTTTCTTTAGAGCAAGAAGCGGAACTATAGAGATGATATTAAAGTTTTGTCTTACGAATCGGAAGATGTCCAACAGCCACGAAGGAAGGTTGCTCCCAATCTTACTATAAGTAAGTCTTTATTTTTCAAGCGAAACTACGACATTCACCGAGGTTGGCACAGGGAGCCGCTCCGAGTGTGAGAATCCGATGCCGGGGTGATGGG
>SAKE01000071.1:1047-2054 GCA_004017275.1 Mesorhizobium sp.
GAGAAGCGAGATTTTTGTATGCATGAGGAAAGAGGAGATTGTTAATAGAAAGCTAATAAGCTCTTTTTCTTTTTGGGCTTCCCCTTTTTCAATCACCTCCTACCTTATGGAAAGCCCACTGCTGAAGACCCTCAATCGAAAGGGCAAGGATAGTTCGTGCTGTTCCGTATATAGATAACACCATCTCCGGTTCTTGGAAACCCACCGCTCTTCTTCTTATCGCTCTGCTTCTAGCTATTCGGATAGACCACACCTCAGAAAGAAAGTCCGCTATTCTATTCCATATCATGGCAGCAATCCCGGGAATGGGCATCCATTATCAGATGTATAGGCACAAAAAGAGAGATATGCCAGAAAGACAGGATACAGGTACTCTACGGGAGAAGGGATTGGATTTGGCACGCTGAAACCCTAAGTCCCCTGTTCCCTTTCTTATGAAAAAAGATATTGTTGAGTCCAATTGTGGGTGGATAAGGCGTCTATGCTTGAAACTTATCCTTAAGATTGGAATCGTTTAGCGTCTATCTATTCCGTGTATTCTTGTGAGGAGAAGCCCCCTTTCCCTGCTTTCTAGATCTTTATGACGAATAGGTTTTATGATTCCGTTGTCTCTCTTTCCTAGGCCTGTTCCAGGTGTGTACCCGGATCTAAGCTCCGAAACCTGCTTTTCTTTTCTTAAGCCCGACGTCTCTTTCAATACTAATATTATATGTCCTCCTTCGCTTGACCTATTTGAATTGAACTAGAGCTTTCTTTCTTGACAGACAGACCAGATTTCCAACTAGATTCCTATTGAGACCCTTGACGACCTACCAGATGATCATCCTAGAGTTCTCTCTTTAAAGTTTTGTCAAAAGACATAGACCGTGGCGTGGCATTAGTTCTAGCTCTCATTTATTGCTTTTTTTTATAGCTAACTGCCCAGACAAAGAAGGTCAGAGAAGGCTCAGGTATGATTAAGTCTCAATCGATTCTCACTACCGAATCGATTTATCCCAAGGCTAAAG
>SAKE01000071.1:2064-3504 GCA_004017275.1 Mesorhizobium sp.
GCTTAAGGGATTCTATTTGAAAAAAGTATAATGCCACATCTGACTCAACAGCTTCTTCTTCCTTTTCTTCTTCATGTGCAAAAGCCCTTCCACTATATGCAAGCACTTTTCTTGCTGTAGAAAGTATAAAGTCTCGCAAGTAAGGCAGCAAGAAGAAGAGGAGGCTCGGCCATTAACAGTAGCGTTAGAATGGAATTGCCCCTCCATCCGCCTAAAAGAAAGAATCTCACCCTTCCGCTGTCCCTACTATTCGACATTTCCCGGAGGAGTCAATCAGTGAGGTAGGGAAGATTCAAGACTCGAATTGAACGCCCTCCATCGTACAGTTCGGCGGACACGGAAGAGCTAGTTCATAGGGCTCGTGCAGTCATGGGACCGACGGTGAAAAGCTCGGGATGATGATGGGGCTAGCAACAGGTCCTCAAAGAAGCTAGATCTCTTGGGCGCTTTGTTTCCCTTGTAGCCAAGTCATACTCATTCCGTACGACGAAGGATTGGGCCTTCGAGGTCGGAACTCATCACATTACTGGGTAGATCAGTTGGGGGATAAGGGTTTTAGTTCAATAAAGGTGCTTCTCATTATATCGAATAATAAGTTAGGCCTGTAGTGCTCCGGGATTCTAACCCGTTCCCTGGTAGTAGAGAGAGAGATCCGCATAAGCCGTGCTGGGGAATACCTGCTAAGTAACTCGAAACTGGTAACTATAGCCCGCTCGCCTACCCGGGTCAATTATGGGCTCTCCCTACTACTAGTGGGTGCCTCCGGTTCGAGACGGGACTGTTTAAGAAAAAGAAACTCCTCCGCAAAGGGCGGAGATAATTGAGTTGGTCATTGTTTCGGGTCATCTAAGCTCACCCAGAGAAACTTCGTTAGAGTGGAAAAACATAGAAAGACTGCTGCCTCGCTTCCAACCGCATCTCATGTAATGTTAGCTACCATTGTCACTGAACACTAACCCAAAGTAACCTGCCTTCAGCCCAATAGAATTCCCCTCAATTTTCACACCTACTGTAAAGCAGCCTTAGTCACATCAAGGGTAACCGTAAATTCCACAAACTTCTTCTCTAATGATAAAAGGTTGTTGTCACCGTCACCATACCAACTCCCTCTGCCAGACCTAAACGAAGCAGCCAGTTTCCCTTCTTCGGGCGACCTCATGACTGTAAAACAAGTTTGACAATCATTGGCCGGGTCAACTATCCTATATCCTATAGTTCCAAATTTCTTAACTTAAAAGGGCATATGCGCTAGCTAAGACTAATTGCCTAAGTGATCACTGAAACTATGTTATTTTATGTGACTCATGTTACATAAAAGTACTTGACTTGATTGAGAGACCCGTCATCCATCCCGGATGTTCTAGCTCTTCAGGGCCGGACTGTAACTGCCCCGCAGGGAACCGAACCCCCGGAGGGAAAAAGTATTCTATTGATTGAGTG
>SAKE01000072.1:0-1933 GCA_004017275.1 Mesorhizobium sp.
GTTTAATAAAGAGCTTAGCTTAGAAAAGGAGTTGGTCTTAAATTAAAGACCGAAAAGAATTTTTTCTAACTAGTAGCCACTCATTACACACAAGAAAGAGTGTAGGTTTCAGTCTACGCCCGCCGAAAGTCGGATATCACTGTCTTCCCTGCTTTCCTCGGGCATGAGAAGTTACTCAGGGACTTGCCATGGATAGGAGTGAAACGGAGGCACAGTCCATTGTTCTCTATCAATTTATTCCGTTGATTGGCTTTTTTAAGTGCCAAATAAGACATTCTAGAAGCCTCTGGTGAATTGGTTGGTGATCAGCCTATCTTATATGCTTTCTTATGCCTTTGGAGTGCCTAAAGCCAAGTGAACGAAGTGGCCGGTAAGGTGAACATGGTAAAGAAGAATCAAGTCTATATATGGCTTGTTGAAGTAAACATGTGGACTCTTCTTCCACCCTTTGTTTTGGAATATTACTTTGGAAAATTATGTTGGACTATTTAGCTTGTTCTCTTTTCTTTCTCTTGTATGTCTTAGTGGAATTCCCCGTGATGCAAGCATCTTAGACGACGAAGGAGCGGAGAGGTTGCCTCCATTCTTTCTAACCATACCCAATCGAAAAAGGATCCGGATGCCTTGCATATCGCCCACAAATGCTTTCTAAAGTCTTAAGCAGAAGAAGAGGAAGAACGAAGCTTTCCACTTATCAATTCTTCTATTCGGAGGTCGGGAGAGCAGCTACTTTTTAACTTTCAACCTACGACCGAAGTCAAGGACTTGACTGGACAGACTGATTGAGAGACAGACCAGGCCTTTCTATTCTATAAAGAAGAGACCTTATTTATTTCCTTATGATAGGCCCACAGGATAGAAAAGTAGATCGTTCAACTCTAGCTTATGTTTTCAGGTCCCACATGGAATTCTTTGCTACATGCTGCTTAAGACATTGAATTCGAAGAAAGAGAGAGTGAGCAGCTGACTTGCAACCTAGGACCTAGGGGCAGGAAAGAGGATATTACCCCACCCAAGACTGACTTTCACTATGCATTCATTCGTGCACTATCTAAGATCCGATTCTCTAGCAACCTTTTTTGAATATCGATTCATCTTCCCATCCTCTTCTTTCTATCTCCGTAGTCAGTCTGGCTGCATACTCCATCTGGATGAGTTCTGTGGCAAGCTGACGGATTCTGCAACTTCTTATCTTCCGAAAGAAGTTTTTATTATAAGAGCAGATATTTCAAAGAGAGCACCGGATCTTGCATGAATGTGCACATCCGATTTGTTCACATCTTGAATATTACCCTTTGCCATAGACCAATTGCCAGAGATTGGCTAGCATGAGGACAGATAGGCTAAAAAGAGACTGCTAGCTTTCAAGATTCCTGTTTTCAAACTTGCCTAAGCTCTCCATAGCTTTATGTCTATCCTGCCGCTCTATCTCTAGCTTTCTTATTTGCTTGCTCTAGAGCTCGCAGGTTTCAAAATTATAACTTCCTTCCCCTCGAACCGACATGGAAGACTTAGATTGGCCTATCATTCAAATTAAATTTCATAGCACGCCAACAGGACTTACAAAAGCACTCCAACAACTCCCTTGAACTTGAAGAGAGAATACTACTTATCCGGAAAAACAAGCATCGACTAAATAGAAGGCCCTTGAATCTTATCGTTAGCCTATCTACCCTTAAGACTGACTTAAGGGATGTAACAGAAGTATCAAGAGAACTAACAATCGATGGACTGGAAGGGCGAGAGACAGAAGAGCAAAGAGAACTCCATATAGAATTTCCACTCCTTCTACCAAGTACGGCATTAGCAATTGAAGAGCTTAGTTAGGATGGATGGAACTACCTCGAACTGGCTCGATAAAGTCTGGGAGATTAGATAAGCTGGCTAGGTTATATTCTTTTTACTGAAAATCCACCGAAGGTGCTGGACCCGG
>SAKE01000072.1:1943-3285 GCA_004017275.1 Mesorhizobium sp.
GTATTGCTTTTGAATTCGGGTTCCCACCGTATTGATGAGTGGTACGTCTTTTATGTCCTCATCAATGACTTCTCCCTGGCCTTACCTGACTATATAATGTAGCTAATCCCCTGACTGCATTAAACAGCAAACAAAGGCTTTTAGCAGCTTTTATACGAGAAAAGCTGGGAATTCTTTCCTTGTTCTTACTTATTATTGTTTTCCTGGTTTCCGGGTAAGTCCGGGTTTAGTTGGTTTCCTTGGGACTTATTTTCCGGTTGGTAAAGCCACTCACGGCACACTTTAAATATAAATGTGTGATGCCGACACCTGACGAGTACGTTTTCTTAATGAATAAGAGAGCTAGGAAGGATCCTTAAAAAGGAGACTGACATAGGGAACATAGACAAGTGAGCGTCGATGGATGCTTAATTCCCCTTATTTATTAGGGCGCGGACGTCGCTTTTAGTTGTTTTATTTGTTGCTGCCATTGACCCCTATGCTGCCTGCATTCGATCCATCTGTCCCATCACCAGAGGCGGATATGTGCCCAGGCATCAGATGCCTTTCGGACCTGTAAGGGAAATCATTCATAGGTAGGCCCCATAGCCATCTCCATTCATCAGAAAGATAGGCCTCTCGGGAGTTTCAGAGAGGTTGAGATTAAAGCAAAACTCTACACTTAGGCCTGGGGGGCTTGCTTTTTTCTGGTAGCGAAACTAGGAACGGAGTTGGCTTGTTAGAGCTAGGCTGTTGAGTTAAAGTAAGCGAGCTAGTCATACGAGCCAGTGAGCTAGGCAGCTTGCTGTTTAGTTCCTGTAATCAAGCTAGGCTCTTTGTTGGCTATTCATAGATCCTCTATTGCTGATTTAGCGGCCTTCTTTAAGAACCTTAGTAGCGAGTCGGGGAGCAGGCGGTGAGATTCCTGTTATAATCTAAGGCTTTACTTTGACGGCAGCTGCAAAGAAAAAAGAAAGGAGACCAACACACTCACTTCAGGTACGCAGTAACTTGCTCGGGACAATGGGAAATTAGTCTCATAGTTGCCTGTTCAGATTCCCGATTATTAGTAAGGCAAGCGGTAAACGTTCTATGCTAAGCGCTACGCTACTCAATGAGAAGGAGACCTGCATAACCTTGTAATTGCCATTACAACTATAGCTACTGTAACAGAAGTAGAAAGGATAAAAGAAAGGCATGATAAAGTCAGACTGAGGAACAGGCGTATACATAGAACAGCCAGATAGCGGGAAGAAAAGAGAAGCTCCAATGGACATTAGAATAAATAAGAATACGCGGGCTTTCCTGCGGGGGACGGACTTCCTCTTTCTGCTTTTCCTTCCTGACGTGAACGAAGCTCCAA
>SAKE01000073.1 GCA_004017275.1 Mesorhizobium sp.
CCCTCATCCGACCTCGCTTCGCGAGGCCACCTTCTCCCACAAGGGGAGAAGGCAAAACGCCGCGCTCGGCCTCAACGCGAGCGAATGAAATCCGCGAAAGCATTCAGCGCATCATGCATCGCCCGCCGGTTCGCCGGCTCCGCCAGGATGCTCTCTACCTCCGGCGGCTTCTTGCCGAGCAGGGCAATCTCCAGCACATCGTCACAGAGTGCGAATGACATGGTGCGCATGATCTCCACCAGGGCGGCGCGGGCGAACAGCGAGCGCGGCGAGGCGTGCACCAGCATGGCGGGCTTGGCGACGGCGGCATCGCGCGAAACCAGCCAGTCGAGGGCATTCTTCAGCCCGCCCGGCACGCCATGGGCATATTCCGGACAGGAGACGACAACGCCGTCGGCTTGGGTGACGGCATCGATCAAGGCGGCGGTTTCGAGCGGCGTGTGCTCGCCCTCATCGTCGGGATTGAAGATCGGCAGACGGCCAAGCCCGTCATAGACAGTGACGCGGCAGCCGGGCGGCGCGTTGTGCGCCAGTGCGGCGACCAGTGCCGAATTGGTGGAAGCCGCGCGCAGGCTGCCGGAAATGGCAAGGATGTTCAGCAAGGTAGGAACCAGTCAGGACGAATCGTGGTCGAAAAACCTACCACATCGTCTTCTTGTATTCCTCGTCGAGCCAGCGGTCGGTCGCCTCGGCCGAATCGGCAACCGCCAATTGATCGCGCATGATCTGGCCGAGCGTCGGCAGCGTTGCCCGGTCGTACCAGGTCTCCGGCTTCCACAGGTCCGAGCGCATGAAGGCTTTTGCGCAATGCATGTAGGCGGCCTTGACGCTGACCACGACGACGCTTTGCGGTTCCCTGCCATCGACGGCGAGCCGCTCGCGCAAATTTGCATCGACGGTGATGCGGGCGTCGCCGTTGACACGTAGCGTCTCGTTCATGCCGGGAATGAGGAAGAGCAGCCCGACCGAGGGATTGAGGAGGATGTTTTCCAGTGTGTCGAGCCGGTTGTTGCCGGGCCGATCCGGAATGGCGATGGTTGTGTCGTCGAGCACGGCGGCAAAGCCCGGTTTGTCACCCTTCGGCGTCACGTCGGCATTGCCGGCGCCGTCGGAGGAGCCGATCAGCACGAACGGACTCTTGCCGATGAAGGAGCGGCAATGGCCGTCGAGCACTTTCAACTCCTTGCGGATCGAGCCGTCGGTCGGTCGCGGCGTCTTGTAGATCGTCCTCAGCTGGTCGCGCGTGGTGACGAATTCCATGGCCCTCTCCCCTCTTCGTTTTGACGCAATTCCCAAGGGAAAGCGCCGTGTGCTTTTCCCGGGAAAACCGCTTCACACTTTTCCTGGAATCGCTCTATTTCCCGGTCTTTTCATCGAGCGAATGGCGCAGGATCAGCGGCATCTGGCTGAAGGTGAACAGAAGCGTGATCGGCATGATGCCCCAGACTTTGAAGGTAACCCAGGCGTCGGTGGAAAAATTCCGCCACACCACTTCGTTGGCAAGGGCCAGGAACAGGAAGAACAGGCCCCAGCGGAAGGTCAGCTTGCGCCAGCCTTCGGCGTCGAGGCTGAAGGCCGAATCGAAGACATAGCCGAGCAGCGACTTGCCGAAGTAGAGGCCGCCGAGCAGCACGCCGCCGAACAGCGTGTTGACGATGGTCGGCTTCATCTTGATGAAGATGTCGTCCTGCAGATAGAGCGTCAGCGCGCCGAAGATGAAGACGACGACGCCCGACACCATCGGCATGATCGGCAAGGTGCGCATCAAAAGCCATGAGGCGATCAGGGCGATGGCCGTGGCGGCCATGAACAGGCCGGTGGCAACGAAGATCGGGCCGCCGAATTCAGCAAGAGCGGGGAATTTCTGCACCAGCCATCCGCTGCGCGCATTGGCGAAGAAGAACACCATCAACGGACCCAGCTCAAGCGCCAGCTTGAGCAGCGGATTGACGCCTTCCTTCTTCTGTTTCTGCGGGTCGGATGGGTCGCGTTCGAGAATGGGTGGGTTCATGGGAACTCTTTCTTGCGCATGATCCGATCCAAAAAGCCTGCACTTTTTGGGACATGCTTGTTAAGCCACTCCAGCGATCGCCCTGGCGAATTCGCTTGCCGAGAAGGGTTCGAGGTCGTCGACCTGTTCGCCGACGCCGATGAAATAGACCGGCAGTTTGTGCTTTGCCGCGATCGCCACCAGAATACCGCCGCGTGCCGTGCCGTCCAGCTTGGTCATCACCAGGCCGTTGACGCCGGCGACATTGCGGAAGATCTCGACCTGGTTGAGCGCGTTCTGGCCGGTGGTGGCGTCGACCGTCTGCAGCACGGTATGCGGCGCCTCGGGGTCGAGCTTGCCGAGCACACGGACGATCTTTTCAAGTTCCGCCATCAGTTCGGTCTTGTTCTGCAGGCGGCCGGCGGTGTCGATGATCAGCACGTCGGAACCGGCTTCCTTTGCCCGTTCGAAGGCATCGTAGGCGAGGCCGGCGGCATCGGCGCCGAGCTTGGAGGCGATGACCGGCGATTTCGTCCGCTCGCCCCAGATCTTGAGCTGCTCGATCGCGGCGGCGCGGAACGTATCGCCGGCCGCCAACATCACCGACAGGCCGCCATCGGTCAGTTTTGCCGCGAGCTTGCCGATGGTCGTGGTCTTGCCGGTGCCGTTGACGCCAACCACCAGGATGACATGCGGTTTGTGCGAGAGATCAAGCTCCAGCGGCATGGCGACGTGGGTCAGCACCTTTTCCACCTCGGCCGCCATGATGGCGCGCACCTCGGTGTCCGAGACATCCTTGCCGTAGCGGCTGGATGCCAGCGCATCGGTGACGCGAAGGGCGGTTTCCATGCCGAGATCGGCGCGGATCAGCACGTCCTCCAGATCCTGCAGCGTCTCCTCGTCCAGCTTGCGCTTGGTGAAGACGCCGGCAATGTTGCCGGTCAGTTCCTTGGACGAGCGGGCAAGCCCGTCCTTCATGCGCTGGAACCATGAACGCCTCGGTGCCGGTTCTGGCGCCTTCTGCGGCTCGGCCTTCTGCTCGACCTTCTTGGTGACCGTCACCTTGCCGGGGGCTGGAACGGGTTTTGGAGCAGGTTGCGGAATAGCCTGCGGTTCGGGCGCGATCTCGGCAATGACCGGCTGTGCTTCAATCGGCGACGGCTGGCGAATGGGAGGTGCGACTTCGGCGGTAGGTGCTTCGGGCGACGTTCGCTTTACCTCCCCCTCGATGGGGGAGGTCCCGAGCGGAGCTCGGGGGTGGGGGTGACTGGCGCCGGCGCTGTCACCCCA
>SAKE01000074.1 GCA_004017275.1 Mesorhizobium sp.
CTTGGAGCTCGTCCATTCGTTAGGTGATCCCTTGCTCTCACGTTCGAGTGTTTGCTCGTCGTTTAGGCCGGTGAGTTAGATTTCTGCTCATTGCAGTCACCTCCGGGGTTCTTCGCACCAGGATAGTACCAGGACCCTTGTGCCCCGGCCCTTGATCAGATAAATCCGCCCGCCCTATGACCAAAAACTTAAAATTAGCCTTGCGACGAGACGCGGACATCCCCCATGCTGCGGTTCCCTCCGGTCCGTTCCCGGGTTGGGTTAGGGGAACATCCGAGCGATTGCCTTCGCGGATCCAAACGCGCTCACAAGGCGCACAATAAGAATAAGACCAATAGATACTTCATAAGAGACCATTTGAGCTGCAGATCGTAATGCTCCTAGAAAGGCATATTTCGAATATAGAGGAGTTAAAGTTCCCAACAACGAGTTGATCATACCCTTCTTTGAACCGTACGAGCACGTCCTCTGTAACCCCCCCACCGCGCTTACGGCTCTATACCCCAACCCAACTTGCTCTGGCCCCCGGTCCTCCCTTTCTATTTGTGGTTGGTTCAAGCGCGTGCTTGCTTTTTTATGCGGACGAGTTTTCGTCCGGAACAATACGGTACTCGACTTTTACCTTTAAGTCGGAAAAGGCCTCAGATTGGACTCCACCCCTATTGAGGTCTTCCAATAGGGCATAGAGTCGATCTAGGGGTTCCTCTCCCGTGGAGGTTCGGGGGTTTTTTAAAGCGAGGGCCCCCTTTCCCATCCAATTCCCCGTCGGGTCAAGGCCCGCCATGATTTGGATAATCTCAACCTTGACCTCGAATAGGTCTTCGGCCTGAATCCGCATCATTTGTATGACCTCGGAAGAAGGATCGGAGTATTGGTTGAGCAGGCGGCACGCAATTGCGTTGACACAGTCCCCCCCTATGACTTCATCAGGTTGATACGGGTAGGGGACCACTGGTAGGGTCGTATTAGCTGGACCCGCTTCCTCTGTTCCGCTGGGCCAGGATTCCTGGATAACGTCCAGATCAAACGTGTCCTCCCTCTCCGAGGACGCGTTTGCCTCTCCCGCGCTGGTTTGAGCATCCTCCCTTTCTTCCGATTCGCTAAAGCCTATTATTCCGTCTAGTCAGGTTTGCTTTTTTGCGTTCACTCTAGGAGTTATAGTTAGATTCGTGACTTCTTCGCATCTCTCAATCAACATACTAAAATCCATTCTCTCACCAACCCCCAAGCCGATTTTGCTAAACAAAGGACTTGGTGATTAGTAGCTGGTTCAACAAGAGCAATCTTATCTTATTGGCTTGCTTATTCAACTCGTTTGAGTAAACCCCGTCTTTTTGTCCGACATGCCTCTTCCCGTTAGCGCAATAGGCTGCTCGATTTGCCATCTCGGATAAAAAGGTAAGAATGTTTGGAGTCATCTCTTAGGAAACGCGGAATGGAGGAGTAATAAAAATGTTATATAGATACGGGAGAAGATTAAACCTCTCTTGGCGTGATTTGAATTAGACCATCTCTCTATCTAGGGAAAGAGTCCCGCCTTCGATGCTTAACTTAATAAGTACCGAATCCAAGTATAATCCTAAAAAAATTCTATACATCATAAAGACGAAAAAGACCCTTTGCCACTTCCTTTTTTCGTAGCTTAAAAGGCGTCCCTTTCTATTATTTTGATATGCCCTTCCTTATTTACGCAAATAAAGCCGCCGGAATGCTAGACTCTACCAAGTAAAGCAACTCCAACTGTCACTGCAACTGGCTCGCAAACAATTCCTGCTTAGGGAGACAACCTATGGCAACTCCCAATGGCTGACTGACTCCAGCATTGCCTTAACTTGCTTGTTAGCCTTAGGGACTCTAACCCCTAGAAGTCGAACTCGCTCGCAGGTAGGAAGAAATTGAACTCCATGTAAGCTTTCTCCAATTGGCTCACAAGAAACAGGCAGGAATGGCACGGGAAAGAGATGCCACTCTATTTGTAAGGGCAATAACAGGTACTGCTACGAGGGCTCCCACCCCTCCTGCTATACTGGGCTTCCACTGCTTATATTCCTTTTTAAACACCGATGAAATCCAACACTGGTAAACTAATATCTCAAGGGACGGAGGTACCTTAGATTAGAAGCCCATACATAAGTACTGGGACTTAGCTTAGGACTGCAGGAAATAGGATAGCCACTAGGCCAGCTACTAAATACACACGCACTAAACAATATATGGTGAAAGCATCTTCTCTAGGATAAATAAAAAGAAATCCATATTGGCTTACAGGGCTTACCCCTACTCTTATGCTTGACTAGAAATTATGCTTGCTTAACTTGAAAGTTAAATTGGAACTTCCAGGCAAATTAATTCCTCTTTCACCCTCCTCTCTC
>SAKE01000075.1 GCA_004017275.1 Mesorhizobium sp.
TGTGGGGAGGGGTTAGGGGTGGGGGTCCGTGCCGGGCAGACATCTCAGGAATTCCCATATGCGATAGCCCCCCCTTCGGAGGGAAAGGAAGGGAGCCTCGTTGGAAGAGCGTTGGCGGCAATCGGCTCGCGCCTTTCCTCTACCCCGTCGATCGGGGAAGAGGTGGCTCGGCGAAGCCGAGACGAAGTGGGGGTCGACCAGGGCGCATCTACGCAAGATATTATACCGCACCACGCCCGTCGACCGACCAGGCTCCGGCACCGGCCATCGCCAGCGCAACAAACCCGCCTGATATCGCAATGTCCTTCATCAGCATCTGCTGGTGCAGGAAGGCGAGCATCGCGTCGCCGCCGCCCTGACCGTAGTGGCCGATGAAACCGGCGGCAATGCAGAAGGCGGCAAGCAGCAGCGCCGTGATCCGGGTCTGGAAACCAACCAGGATGAGCAGCCCGGCGATCAGTTCGAACAGTCCCGTGCCCCAGGCGGCAAGTGTCGGCAGCGGCAGGCCGAGGCCGGCGAAATAGCCTGTCGTGCCGGCAATGTCGCTCAGCGCCTGGAAGCCGGAGGGCACGAACAGGGCGGCGAGCAGCAGCCGGGAAAGCAGGAGCAGCACGTTGCGGGGCATGGTTACCTCCGTTGTCGGCCGCCAGTCGGCCTAGTCTCGATGCTCCCGATCCTAGCAGACAATCCAGCTGGCAGATCGGCGGGCATGTACCAACAACGAAAAGGCGGCGCGGAAAATTCCGCGCCGCCTTTTTGTTCGGCTATTGCCAGGCTTGGCTCAGCCGCGTTTGGCGTCGATCGAATAGGCACCGGCGCCCGAGGAAGCTAGCACGAGGAAGCCGCCGGCGATGGCGAGGTTCTTGAGAAACTGGATCATCTGCATCTGGTCGGCCCAACCGGTGTGGGCGACCAAACCGGTAGCGACCGTGAAGGCCGCCAGCACCCAGGCAACAATCCGGGTCTTGAAGCCGACAAGGATGGCGAGACCGCCAAGAAGCTCGATCAAACCGACGACAATGGCCGTTACGGTCGGCAAGGGCAGGCCGAGGCTGCCGAAATAGCCGGCTGTGCCGGCGATGGCGGTGAGCTTGCCGAAACCTGAAAGCAGGAAGATGACCGCAAGCAGGACGCGGCCGAGCAGGATGGTGGTTGAGGCATTGGATGCGCCGGAACCGGCGACTGAAGTGTTGGTGGACATGATGGCTCTCTCCGGGAGGGGTTGATACCGGTGAGATAGAGCAAGCGGACTGTTCACCAAAGCCGCCAGAGTGGCGACACATTGTTCACAGTGCTTACATTTCCGTGATCGGGCGAGTTGCGCAAAATTCGCGTCGGCTCAGGGTCCGACGGGAGTAAATTCTCCCGCCGCGAAATGTCGGGTTTCCGGTTGACGCAATTCCGGACGGAAAACCGTAAGACACTTTTCCTGGAATTGCTTACCCTGGATGCGTCATGTCCTCCGGCCGCACCAGCCGGTCGTAGTCGGCTTCGCTGACCAGCCCGGTGGCGAGCGCTTCCTCGCGCAGCGTGGTGCCCTTCTTGTGGGCGATCTTGGCGATCTTGGCCGCATTGTCGTAGCCGATGGTCGGCGCCAGCGCCGTCACCAGCATCAGCGAGCGGTCGAGTGCGGCCTTGATGTTGTCTTCGCGCGCTTCGATGCCAACGACGCAATTGTCGGTGAAGGAGACCGATGCGTCGGAGAGCAGCTGCACCGACTGCAGGAAGTTGTAAGCCATCAGCGGATTGTAGACATTGAGCTCGAAATGGCCCTGGCTGCCGGCGAAGGTGAGCGCCGCATTGTTGCCGAACACCTGCACGCAGACTTGCGTCATTGCCTCGCACTGGGTCGGGTTGACCTTGCCCGGCATGATCGACGAGCCCGGTTCGTTTTCCGGCAGCGACAGTTCGCCGAGGCCCGAACGCGGGCCGGAACCGAGGAAGCGGATGTCGTTGGCGATCTTGAACAGTGCGGCGGCCGCCGCGTTGATGGCGCCGTGCGAAAACACCATGGAATCATGGGCCGCCAGCGCCTCGAACTTGTTCGGCGCGGTAACGAAGGCGATGCCGGTAATGGCGGCGATGCGATCCGCGACCCGTTCGGCGAAGCCGACCGGCGCGTTGAGGCCGGTGCCGACTGCGGTGCCGCCCTGCGCCAGTTCCTGCAGGCCCGGCAGCGTCAACTCGATGCGCTTGATCGACGAGGCGACCTGCGCTGCATAGCCGGAAAATTCCTGGCCAAGCGTGAGGGGGGTGGCATCCTGCGTGTGCGTGCGGCCGATCTTGATGATGTGCGCGAAGGCGTGTGTCTTGGCTTCAAGCGCCTTGTGCAGATGTTTCAGGGCCGGCAAGAGGTCGTGCACGATGCGCTCGGCGCAGGCGATGTGCATGGCCGTCGGATAGGTGTCGTTCGACGACTGGCTCATATTGACGTGGTCGTTGGGGTGCACCGGCTTCTTGGAGCCCATGACGCCGCCCAGCATTTCGATCGCCCGGTTGGAGATCACCTCGTTGGCGTTCATGTTGGACTGCGTGCCCGAGCCGGTCTGCCAGACCACCAGCGGGAAATGTTCGTCGAGCTTGCCGTCGATGACCTCTTGCGCCGCCTCGACAATCGTCTTGCCGATCGCCGGATCGAGCCGCTGAAGGTCCATATTGGCTTCGGCCGCCGCCCGCTTGACGATGCCCAGCGCGCGCACGATCGACGCCGGCTGCTTCTCCCAGCCGATCTTGAAATTGCCAAGGGAACGCTGCGCCTGCGCGCCCCAATAGCGGTCGGCGGCGACTTCGATAGGGCCGAACGTGTCGGTTTCGGTTCTGGTCTTTGGCGTGCTCACAGGTCTCTCCTTGTCGAAGTCGGCAACGGCGTATCGCGTTGCACAAACGGCTTCAAGCGGAGATTGCGGGCGGCGAGGATGCAAATCGGTTGAAGGCGCGGCGCTTTCCTTCTCCCCTTGTGGGAGAAGGTGGATCGGCGCGTAGCGCCGAGACGGTTGAGGGGTGTTGGACGGAACACCGTCTTTGCCAAGCTGGAACACCCCTCATCCGACCTCGCTTCGCGAGGCCACCTTCTCCCAC
>SAKE01000076.1 GCA_004017275.1 Mesorhizobium sp.
TTCCCTCCCCCTTGTGGGGAGGGTTAGGGTGGGGGTCCTTCTTCGCAAGAATCCAGATGCGATAGCCCTGCCCTCGAGGGGGGAGATTATGCGCTTCGCCGCTTTCGCCAATTATCAATGCTCCAAGGTAAGCATCCACCCAACCAATCACCTTATCTGCCAGCAAATCCCGCTCATCCTTCTCCCAAATTGCGCGCCACGGCCCAACATCGACAAGAAATTTCGCCGACATATCTTCATCTTGGGTGCGGGAGGCTGCATCGGCCGGCGCGGCCGGGTCCGCGGGCTTGCCCGACGAATTCGCACTGGCCGCGCGGATATGCAAATATCCCCAACCAGGCAACATTGGAGGACACAAGTCATGGCCGATGCTGGGATGTTGCGGTTTCATGTGCCGGAACCGGAAGTGCGGCCGGGCGGAACGCCTGACTTTTCCAATGTGCCGATCCCGAAGGCCGGCTCGGTGCCGCGCCCCGACATCGATGTCGATCCGCGCACCATCCGCGACCATGCCTTCTCGATCATCCGCGTGCTGAACCGCACTGGCGAAGCCGTCGGTCCCTGGGCAGGCCTGCTTTCCAGCGACGAACTGTTGGCCGGCCTGCGCCACATGATGACGCTGCGGACCTTCGACGCCCGCATGCAGATGGCGCAGCGGCAGGGCAAGACCTCGTTCTACATGCAGCATCTGGGCGAAGAGGCGGTGGCTTGCGCCTTCCGCAAGGCGCTGGCGTCGGGCGACATGAATTTCCCCACCTATCGTCAGGCCGGGCTGCTCATCGCCGATGGCTATCCGATGGTCACGATGATGAACCAGATCTATTCCAACGAGGCCGACCCGCTGAAGGGCCGGCAATTGCCGATCATGTACTCGTCGAAGGAGCATGGCTTCTTCTCGATCTCCGGCAATCTGGCGACGCAGTATATCCAGGCCGTCGGCTGGGCGATGGCGTCGGCCATATCGAACGATTCGAAGATCGCGGCCGCCTGGATCGGCGACGGCTCGACGGCGGAGTCCGACTTCCATTCGGCGCTGGTGTTCGCCTCCACTTACAAGGCCCCTGTCGTGCTCAATGTCGTCAACAACCAGTGGGCGATCTCGACCTTCCAAGGCATTGCGCGCGGCGGCTCGGGCACGTTCGCGGCAAGAGGCCTCGGCTTCGGCATCCCGTCGCTGCGCGTCGACGGCAACGACTATCTCGCCGTCCATGCGGTGGCCAAATGGGCGGCGGAGCGGGCGCGCAGCAATCTCGGGCCGACGCTGGTCGAATATGTCACCTACCGCGCCGGCGCGCATTCGAGCTCGGACGACCCGTCCGCCTACCGGCCGAAGACCGAATCCGACGCCTGGCCGCTCGGCGACCCGATCGTGCGGCTGAAGAACCATCTCATCGCGCTCGGCGTCTGGTCGGACGAGCGCCACGCGCAGGCCGAGGCGGAAATCCTCGACACGGTGATCGCGGCGCAGAAGGAGGCCGAAAGCCACGGCACACTGCATGCCGGCGGCAAGCCGTCGACGCGCGACATGTTCGAGGGGCTCTATGCCGAAATGCCGCCGCATCTCAGACGTCAGCGTCAGCAGGCGGGAGTCTGACCATGCCGAGACGGACCATGATCGAGGCCATCCGCGACGCGATGGACGTGTCAATGGGGCGCGACGACAAGGTCGTCGTATACGGCGAGGATGTCGGCTTCTTCGGCGGCGTCTTCCGCTGCACGCAGGGCCTGCAAGCCAAATACGGCAAGAGCCGCTGCTTCGACGCGCCGATCAACGAATCCGGCATTGTCGGCTCGGCCATCGGCATGGCCGCCTATGGACTGAAGCCGTGCGTGGAAATACAGTTTGCCGACTACATGTATCCCGCCTACGACCAGCTGACCCAGGAAGCGGCGCGGTTGCGCTACCGCTCGAACGGCGATTTCACCTGCCCGATCGTGGTGCGCATGCCGACCGGCGGCGGCATCTTTGGCGGCCAGACGCACAGCCAGAGCCCGGAAGCGCTGTTCACCCATGTGTCGGGGTTGAAGACGGTGGTGCCGTCCAACCCGCATGACGCGAAGGGCCTGCTGATCGCGGCGATCGAGGATCCGGACCCGGTAATTTTCCTGGAGCCGAAGCGGCTTTACAACGGCCCGTTCGACGGCCATCACGACCGGCCGGTGACGCCATGGTCGAAACATGAGCTCGGCGAGGTGGCCGACGGCCACTACACGGTGCCGCTCGGCAAGGCGGCGATCCGCCGGCAGGGTTCCGCCATGACCGTGCTGGCCTACGGCACCATGGTCTATGTCGCGCAGGCCGCCGTCGAGGAAACCGGCATCGATGCCGAGATCATCGATCTGAGGACCCTGCTGCCGCTCGACCTCGATACGATCGTTGCCTCGGTCAAGAAGACCGGGCGCTGCGTCATCGTGCATGAGGCGACGCTGACGTCGGGCTTCGGCGCCGAACTGTCGGCGCTGGTGCAGGAAAACTGCTTCTATCATCTGGAAGCGCCGGTGGCGCGGGTCGCCGGCTGGGACACGCCCTATCCACACGCGCAGGAGTGGGACTATTTCCCCGGTCCCGCACGGGTCGGCCGCGCTTTGCTTGAAACCATGGGAGCCTGAGATGGGCGAACACATCATCAAGCTGCCCGATGTCGGCGAAGGCGTCGCCGAGGCCGAGCTCGTCGAATGGCACGTCAAGATCGGCGACATGGTGCGCGAGGACACCGTGCTTGCCGCCGTGATGACCGACAAGGCGACGGTCGAAATTCCGTCGCCGGTCGACGGCGAAATCCTGTGGCTGGGTGCCGAGATCGGCGACACGGTGGCGATCGGCTCGCCCATCGTGCGGCTGAAGGTGGCGGGCGAGGGCAATGTGAAGGACGCGCCGCAAGAAGCTGAGGGACGCGCCACGCCCAACCCCGAACGCCAGCGCAGCACCCCCACCCCTAACCCCTCCCCACAAGGGGGAGGGGGACGTGCCACGGTCTCCAAGGA
>SAKE01000077.1 GCA_004017275.1 Mesorhizobium sp.
GGGTTAAACTATGGTTCACCCACTTCTGGCTCATCAACTGGGGCAGATCACTCATCTTCGGTTTTTATTCTCCCACCCTAAAGCATAGGAAACTACGTCAATCAGAGGTTGTTAGCCCCTGTCCATGATAGGTTGGTTGATGGCGGTTCTTCGCCGGATACCCATGGATGGGACCTTCGAACCGCAAGGGCAGAGAAGTAGTTTACTTGTTAAAACTTAACTATAGACTGCTTTCTTAGCCAATAACTCTATCTCTGAGAAGTAGTGCTATGAGGAGGCTCTTTGCTTCTTTCGTCCCATCGAGGAAATACTCTTTTCGCTCCTCAAACTCTGATAAAGAAGAGGTTTTAAAGTCAATTGCTACTTGATTACCGCCTCGTCTATGAAATCGCATTTTATCTCTGTGTGGCTACAGTAAGAAAGAATTCCTATGCGTCCGCAGCTAATGAATCTGATGGATGCCATTTATTCTGTTCTGTTGTAATGCTAGCGAAAGGCTTTAAACGAATCCCTGACTTAAAGGGAATGGGAATAAACAACTGGCTTTCTTCTCCTCTCCTAGTGCAATCAGTTCTGGCACAAGACAATCCTGATTCAATTCCCGAAAACCTGACACCAGCTGTTTCTTCTGGGCATGTCCCTGAGACTGAGATGAGTGCCAGACTTCCTTCCTGAACTAGATTAAAGACGCGTTCTAGTGGCCTAAGCTCCAACCAAGTTAGGGACCCCTACCACCGGCTGAAAGTGCCCCGGGCTAGGTGTGTTTGATAAGTAAGTAATGCCGAGTTTCAAGTGGATACTGCTCTTTGCCATTAGAGCACTCTTGTGGAAGATATTGTTGGAAGAATGTCAGGTCGTAGAAGATACAACTGATCTTATATTGATATTGATCTTTTACGAATGGATCCCGGTTGTTCTAGTAGGTGCGTACTTTTTGTTTTTTTTTGATTGTTCTTATTCCTTTCATTTTTATTATCGGGTGTCTTGAACAGTTCACACTCCTTCAATGGAAGAAGAAGGCGATGCAGCGCGCTTAGCTACTGCCTATAAGCAACCATAAGCTTTGACTTAGATAAATCATTTTAAGCTCGAAGTAATCTCTTTTCGGGAAGGGGATCGAGCAGCTTCTAGAAACTATACGATAAAGCAAAGTTAAATCCCTACTATTACTTGGAAACCGATCTCTATATAGAAGATCGCCTCTAGATCCCATTAGACTTATTTTGTGTGGTTAAGCTGTGTCTTTGAAAAGTCACTGAGTTTAGGGCTATCTTTCTCTCCTGTTTAGAAAGATAGCTGCCAGAAAGACGAAGACAGAAGCAATAGCCTTCGATTAGTCGGTGGGACGGGAGGAACTCTTACTGTTCTCCTAACCGGTGCTAGTGAAAGCAAATGACATCGTAAAAAAAAAGAAAAGAATGTCCTGAGAGAAGAAAGGAAGTCAGGGAATGAGCTGGTGCTATAGCCAGAATCGCTTGTTACGGAATAGGTTGCATATAGTATACTACCAGTGGAGTCATAAGTTGTAGATCTTCAATGGCTTAATCCGTTGTTCAAATAGCAGCTGCTTGGGCTTACCTTATTACCTTAGTTCCTTATCTTTAGCTTGAGAGATGGGAATATAATTACAGTAAAAAGAATAGGCCGCTAATTAGTTATGCCCTGGGGGAATGCCCCAAAGCCCCTATTACTACTCCTTTCGAACTTCTAGCAATAGCAAACTCGCCCCACAAAGTGGTCCAATTCTTTTGTTTAATGTGAAGCTTGGCTTAGGCAAAGCAAAGAAGAAAGAAAAATGAGTCCTGTTCCCGAGTCATGTCCTAAGAGAGGTGGGGTCTTACAATTGGCTAAGGTGCCCAATTTCCTACTTCTATTGGTCTCTCCATTCCAGACTTTATAGTCAGAGAGGCTTTCCATACCCATTGAACTGAGCATTCATATCTTGGGAAATTCCATTATGTGAGACTAAAACTCTGAGCATCCTTCTTTCTAAAAGGATCTCAATGGCATGACAAAAGCATCAAAAGATTAAACTTTTTCTGGGAATATAATTATAACATATTTTATCAATAATGGTTGACCCTACCCGGGAATCAGCTGAGCCCTTTTCTTAGGAAACCTCAGTCTCGAAACGCCTTGTTCACATTCCTTTAATCTTTTTCATTAATTTACTTGCATGGGCGGATAAAGGGGGGAAGCTTCAAAGCGGTAGCATGTGGAATAGCAGAAGCTGATAGCATTATGTCTCTCTAAAATCCCTTTCATATATGACCTGTCTGTCAAAAGAGAGATTCAAGCAGGGCAGTTCAATTAAGGTATAGAGAAAGCTCCAAGCAGCTACCATTGATCAACCTGATTCAGGCACATCAATCAAAGATCTTGCTTACCTCTCCCACATGGATAGAAAGAGCTTGATCGGACTTGCTAAACGACGGTTAGTAGAGTCCTACTTATGTACGTGTCTCCTAGCTTTATCGGGCTTATCTCAATACGGACTAGCTTTCGACTTCTCATCTCAGATTTCGCCTTGAGAGCACATAACATCTAGCGTGTCAAGCGCACATCTTTCTCTTTCTAAAAGAAAACGCCTATCCGAGGTCCAAAAAGGTCTGTTTATCTGGGGCGTACGTTGTTTGAAAAAAAACATTTCCCTTGATTGAAGACGGAATAGGTCACTCAAACTACATTCCAGTCAAGAAAAAAACTGGAAATATGCTTTACCCAGCAAAGGGGGTCTCAGGATATGGGAGGTTGCTTTCTACCTTATTAAAAGGGACATACCCTAGTCATACCTATCCATCCTATAAAGGAGCTATTAGACCAGACATCACATCAATCATTGTTTTTGAGTAGTGTACTCG
>SAKE01000007.1 GCA_004017275.1 Mesorhizobium sp.
CCACATCATCATCGGACGCAAGGGATACGCCAGCATGAAGGGACTGCTGCTGATCTGAGTGGCCCGGTCGCCGGTGCGATGATCGTTCAGCAGACCAAAGCGCTGACAAGCCTCGGCTCGTCACTCCCAAGCAGTAGCCGGTCGCGGTGAGCGTTCCTGATTTCTGGTTGCCTCACGGAAACGAGCCGGAGTGAACCCGGTGAGATGGCGGAAACTGCGAGCAAAGGCACTCAATTCGCTGTAGCCGAGTCGATCGGTGATGATTGACATCGACAGGTGCGTATTGGCGAGGAAGCTCTTCGCAATCTCCATCCGCACCACGTTGCGCAGTTCGGCGTAATTGACGCCGCAATCGGCAAGCTTGCGCTGGAAGCTTCGCAGGCTCATGCCAAAATCTGCCGCCGCGTCCTCGACGTCGATGCTCGCATGTCGGCAGAGCGCTGCAGCGATCCACGCCTTAAGCGCCGTAACCAGATCGAGGCGTTTCTCGCGGCGACCAAGAATATCTGACAGTTCGCACGCGACTCGCAGATGATGTTGGGCATCGCCTCCGGTGCCGATCGGACGGTCGAGGAACTTGTTGGGAAAAACGATTGCGTTTTCCCGGCGCCCGAATGCCAAAGGACAGGCAAAATGTGAGCGATAAAGCGCCAGATTTTCACCTGGCATGTGCTCAAACTCTATGCAGAGCGGCTGCCAATCCTCTCCGATCGTTGTAGCGAGAATGGTGTTCAGCACGCTTTCCGTGAATTCCGCGTCCTGAGTTTTGTGCCGTACTGTGTTGTCGCGGATCGAATAGGAGAAGCGCGCAACATCGTTCTCCACCACCAGGGCGGAGCGGGTATTACTTTGCAGTGCAGGGAAATAGCGGCTGAACTGAATCAAGCCATGTTTCAACGTCGGCGCCGTCAGAAAAACCGCCGCTAACGAGCCAAGTGCTTGGAATTCGAATTCTTTGCCAAGTTTCAGGCCCAGCAACGGATCGCCCTTTTCCTCCGATGCGACCTCGAGTGCGCAGGTAAAGGCGGCCAGTGGCGTGAACTCGCTATCGGCAAACAACGCATTGCTTCCAAGCCCTACGCCTGCCGAAACCGCGTTCATATCAAGCCCGCCCAAGCTGATGGAAGCAAGCATTCCGTTCATGGCGGAAGAGGCGATGACACCAGTGGTTTCCATAGTCCGCGCTCCACGTCTGCCGGATACGGGAGCAAAACCCATGCCAAACCGCCTTCATTCGCCGCCGGGAAATTTTGGCGCAAACTGTCAAATACGAGGGCAGCAGGTCTGACTAAGATCAACATCAGATAACTGTTGCTGAAAATTCGAAATTAAAACTCGAATCATTCTGCAATTCGCCTTGAAAAGCGCGCGTATATCTACGCCGTTACTGCACTATATTTTGATTCCGCCATGGCAATCCAAATAAAGCTGCCACTCAAGAAAAGGAACCTACTATGTCCGAGATCGAATTTGGGAAAACCGGAACCGATCTCCGGCGAAATGCCATTGGCGTCAGCCACATCGTCTTTTTCGTCGTGGCTGCTGCAGCGCCGCTGACAGCGGTAGTCGGTGCGTCGCCCGCAGCATTCGCATTCGGGAATGGATCGGGCGTTCCGGCAACCTATCTTCTTGTAGGCGCGCTTTACCTCTTCTTCAGCGTCGGCTTCACAGCCATGAGCCGGTTTCTCGGTTCGGCTGGTGGATTTTACCCCTATATTGCTGCTGGCCTCGGACGTCCTGCCGGCGTAGCCGGCGCGTTTATCGCCCTTGCCACGTATATCGCCATCGAACTGGCGGTGTTTGGCCTCTTCGGTTTCTTCGTGAATGATATCGTCAAAACGTCCGGAGGCGATGATATCTCTTGGTGGATCTATGCCGGCCTGCTTGCAGTCCTGATCCACGTCTGCGGTCGCCGGAACATCGAATTCTCAGGCCGAATTCTCGGCTACTGCATGATCGCAGAAATCGCCATTCTGGCGCTCTTTTCTCTGCGCGTTCTGCTTTCAGGCGGCGGGCCGGAAGGCATTACGATGGCGCCTTTTGGGCCTTCGGCTGTTTTCGCGCCGGGAATGGGCGTCTCTCTGGTCTTCGTTGTCGCGTCATTCATCGGCTTCGAGGCAACCGCCATTTTCGGCGAAGAGGCCCGCGATCCCAAGCGTACGATTGCCCGTGCAACCTATCTCGCCGTTTTGATCATCGCTGTTTTCTACGCCTTCGTCACCTGGGCGGTGGCGTTACATTACGGCCCATCCAACATCGCCGCCGAGGCGAAGGTAAACACCGCGACGCTCTACCTGACTGCCGTAAGGGCAATGCTGGGCGGCCCCGCCGGAATTGCCCTCAATGCGCTTTTGATCACCAGCCTCTTTGCCTGCGCGCTATCCTTCCACAATACAATCAACCGCTACCTATATTCGCTCGGCCGCGAGAGACTGGCATGGTCCGGCTTCGCCCGCACTCATGGAAGCCATCAGTCGCCGCATGTAGCCGGCCTGGCCCAGACAGTGATCATGATAGCATTGATCCTCGCCTTTGCGCTGGCTGGACAGGACCCTTATGCGGTCGTGTTTGCCTGGATGGGTGCATTTGCCAGCGTCGGTATTCTCCTTTTGCAGACAATGGTCTGCCTGGCGGTGATCGGCTTTTTCCGCAATGACACGCGGGGCATCGGCATCTGGCATCGCATCGTTGCACCGGTGGTCAGCATGGCCGGCCTGCTGGTCTGTCTCATTCTGATGGTCATCAATCTGCCGCTCGTCAGCGGTTCGGAATCCCCGATCGTTGCAAGCTTCCCCGTGGTTCTGGTGTTGATCGGCTTTGCGGGCGCAATCCTTGCGGTCTGGCTGAGAACCCGCAAGCCCGATGTTTACGCCAATCTCGGCCGAGCCTTCGCCTGACAGGGACGGTTCCAACAGGCTGCGAGGAGCGTGTTTACCTCCCGCTATTGGCTTGAGTCAAAAACCATATTCGAAGGATAAAGGACGAACACCATGGATACCTGCTGCGTTTCCAGCCCGCCCCATCAGATGCCAATGGTCGTCAGCCATCCCCTGCAGCCCTTGACGCCGCAGGAGATCCGCCAGGCGGCGGCGATCGTACGCACATGCGCGCCCTATGGGAATGACACGCGCTTCGAGACGATCGAGCTGATGGAGCCGGACAAGGCAACGGTAAGCGCGTTTTCGCCCGGTGTGGCGATAGAACGCAAGGCAAGGGTCAATGTGTTCAGCGCAGCCATTGTCAGCGTGACGAGCCTCATCGTCTGTCTCGACACGGAAACGATTCTCAGCCGCAAGGATTTCCCCGGCAGACGGCCAATGATCCAGCTCGAGCAGTTTCTTGGTATCGAGGGAATCGTCCGCACTGATCCAGCCTTCATCGCCGCCTGCAAACGCCGCGGGATAACCGACATGGACACGGTTTGCATCGACCCCTGGTCGGCTGGAAATTTTGATGTGCCGGGCGAGGAAGGCCGCCATCTTTGCCACGTGTTCTGCTGGGTGCGGCTACGCGAGAACGAGAACTTCTACGCCCATCCGATCGAGGGGCTGAACGCGGTTATCGACCTCAACACCAACGAGGTGATCCGCGTCGACGACTATGGCATCGTTCCTATTCCCATGCAGGAAGTGAACTATGAAAGCCAGTTCATCGAAACATTTCAGCCTCAAGCCAGGCCGATCAACGTTGTTCAGCCGGAAGGCGTGAACTTCGCCTTCGACGGCCACCGGATCACATGGCGCAACTGGTCCCTTGTGGTCGGCTTCAACGCACGCGAGGCCCTGACCCTTCATGACATCCGCTTTGATGGCCGACCGATAGTCAACCGTGCCTCCATCGTTGAGATGACGGTGCCGTATGGCAGCCCGGACAACGGCCACTTCCGTAAGAACGTCTTCGACATTGGCGAATACGGCATCGGCAAGCTTGCCAACTCCCTGAAACTCGGCTGCGACTGCCTCGGCGTGATCAAGTATCTCGACGTGCATCTCAACACCATGGATGGCGACCCTTGGACTATCGAGAAAGCCATCTGCGTGCATGAGGAGGATTCCGGGCTTCTCTGGAAGCACATCGACTTCCGCACGGAGCGTGCCGAAATCCGCCGAGGCGCCAAACTGGTCATCTCCACGATCTGCACCGTCGGCAACTATGAATACGGACTGTACTGGTACCTCTTTCTCGACGGCACAATCGAACACGAGGTCAAGGCAACCGGAATTATCAACACGGCCGCGTGCATTCCCGGCCAGCCGCCGAAATATGGCCGCGAAGTGGCGCCCGGCGTCGTCGGCCACATCCATCAGCATATCCTATGTGCACGCCTGGACATGGCGGTCGATGGCGACGCCAACAGCGTGGTGGAGTGCAACACCTATTCCGAGCCGCTTGGGCCATCCAACCCGTATGGGAACGCCTTTTACGAGGAGCAGACCATTCTCACGCGGGAAAGTGAGGCAGCAAGGCGCGCCAACCCGGCGTCGCATCGCTACTGGAAAATCATCAACCCGAACAAGACAAATCATACAGGTGCAGCGGTTGGTTACAAGCTCGAGGCGAACCATTGCGTGACCCCATTCGTGCATCCGGACTCGCCTTCCGGAAAACGCGCCGCCTTCGTGCAGAATCACGTATGGGTAACGGCGTTCGATCCGGATGAACGCTTTCCCGCCGGCGACTTCATGAACCATTCCGACGGAGCCGGCGGGCTTGTCGAGTTCATTGCCAAGGACCGGCCGATCGAAAACACCGATATCGTGCTCTGGCACATCTTCGGCCTGCATCATCCCGTGCGAGTCGAGGACTTCCCGGTGCAGCCCTGCGTCTTCACTGGTTTCAAGCTGATGCCGAGCGGTTTTTTCAACCGGAATCCGGCAATTAACCTGCCGCCTGTCGTCAATGCCTCCAGCTCCGCAGCTTGATCCGAGATGCGATCAGCGGTGATGTCCGCAAACTGGAAAGCTCATGATGTCGGACCCGTTGGCCCTCACCGCTATCTTCTCTGCAGGTTTCCTGATGGGCTTTGGCGGCAGCCTTCACTGCGCGGGCCAGTGCGGTGGCATCGCGTCGTCCCTGATGATCGCCAACGGTCGGGTCACTTCCGGACCGGAAAGAGCGAAGGCGTTGCTGGCTACCCAACTCGGTCGCACGGTCACCTATATGATCGCAGGCGGTCTCGTCGGCGTTGCCGGTGGTGCATTGGATGATCTTCTCTATCTCGCGGGAATTCAGCCCCTGCTGCGCATCCTTGGCGCGGCTATGCTGGTCTGGGTGGGGTTGGCTCTGATCGGCGTCGTCCCCGGCCCCCAGATTTTCGACCGCCCCGCCATCGCCGTCTCAGGCAGGATATTCGGGCGAAATCTTCCGTCGGCGTTTCGGGACTCGTCGGCTCTGCTTCTGGGCATGGCCTGGGGGGCGGCTCCATGCGCCATGGTCTATAATGCGCTGCTGACCGCTATGCTGACCGGCACCCCGGTAACGGGTGCCTTGTTCATGATGGGTTTCGGCCTGGCGACGATTCCGGCCGTCGCGCTTGCCGCTCTGGGCGTGTCGCAGATCGCTATAACAGGCACCACCGGGCACCGGTCCACGCGCCGCAAGGCCATCGGGCTGACGATCGCCTTTCTCGGGCTGGCAAGCATGGTTGTGCCCGCCGTATCACTGGGCGCGCTGTGCATGAACTGACAAGCTGCCGTTCTGATCATCGCGGTGGTCTGCCTTGCACCGCGCCCCGCAATCCATCCGCATGGGTCGGCACTTGATCGGAGAACAGAAATGGTTCCATCCAGGCCGGAACGGTTTTATGTCCGCGCCGGAGCAATGTGGGCGGGCGCGCCGATATCGAGATGACGAAGGAGATCATCGAGGCCGGCAAGCGCCTGGGTATTGCCGTGCATGACCACATCATCATCGGACGCAAGGGATACGCCAGCATGAAGGGACTGCTGCTGATCCAGGGCCGGCCCTTCTCGAAGGAGTCGTGGCGGCAAAAAAGGCGGCATTTTCCCGTCAAGATAGTCGGCTCTAGAATTGCGACCCCAAATCAAGCTATGATGCACTTGGTTTTTCCTGGGACAGCTTCGCGCCCCCTTGAATGCCGGGAGGACGGGACATGGCCGTAGCGCTTGTACTCGTTTTGATCGTTGTGGGCTCGGTGTTGTTTCACCTCCTGAGTCCATGGTGGTGGACGCCTATTGCCTCGAACTGGGGCTATATCGACAACACCATCATCATCACCTTCTGGATTACCGGTGTCGTCTTCGCCGCCGTGGTTCTGTTCATGGCCTATTGCGTCTTCCGCTTCCGTCATCGGGAAGGGAGCCGGGCTGCCTACGAACCGGAGAACAAGCGGCTCGAATCGTGGCTGACAATCGTCACCGCGGTTGGGGTCACGGCGTTGCTGGTCCCCGGCCTGTTCGTCTGGAGCCGGTTTGTCAACGTCCCAAGCGACGCAACCGACGTCGAAGTCGTCGGCCAGCAGTGGCAGTGGAGTTTCCGTCTGCCCGGCAAGGACGGCAAGCTTGGCACATCCGACACCCGCAACGTCACCGCGGACAATCCGCTGGGCGTGATCGCCGGCGATCCCAATGGTCAGGACGATGTCGTGGTCGAAGCGGCTGATCTGCATCTGCCGGTCGGCAAGCCGGTCAAGATGCTGCTCCGCTCGATCGATGTGCTGCATGATTTCTATGTCCCGGAATTCCGCGCCAAGATGGACATGATCCCGGGCTCGGTCACCTATTTCTGGTTCACCCCGACCAAGACCGGAACCTTTCAGGTCCTGTGCGCCGAACTTTGCGGCCAGGGACATCCGATGATGCATGGCGTCGTGATGGTCGATGCCCAGGAAGATTATGTGGCCTGGCTCGGCCAGCAGCAAACTTTCGCACAATTGTCGGCCCCCCAGCAGACGGGGTCGGCAGACGAGACGACGGGACAGACGGCGGCGCCGGGTCCCGAAATTGCAGCAAGGCTCGAAACGGTCGGGTCTCGCTGAAGAAGGACACGGAGGTGTTCCTATGGTCGACATCACGCCTGCAGATGGCATCCCGCCGGCCGAAGTCGCGGAAATGGAACTCTACCATCCGCACAGTTGGTGGACGAAATACGTCTTCTCGCAGGACGCCAAGGTCATCGCCATCCAGTATTCGGCGACAGCAACGGGTATAGGCCTGGTCGCCCTGGTGCTATCCTGGCTGATGCGGCTGCAACTCGGCTTCCCCGGCACGTTCGACTTCATCACCCCGGAAGCCTACTACCAGTTCATCACCATGCACGGCATGATCATGGTGATCTACCTGCTCACCGCGCTGTTCCTGGGCGGCTTCGGCAATTACCTGATCCCGCTGATGGTCGGCGCCCGCGACATGGTTTTTCCCTATGTCAACATGCTGAGCTACTGGATTTACCTGCTCGCCGTTCTGGTTCTGGTGTCGAGTTTCTTCGCGCCCGGCGGGCCGACGGGTGCTGGCTGGACGCTCTACCCGCCGCAAGCCATCATGAGCGGCACACCAGGCGGCCAGGACTGGGGCATCATCCTGATGCTCTCCTCGCTGATCCTCTTCATCATCGGCTTCACCATGGGCGGTCTGAACTATGTGGTGACGGTGCTGCAAGGCCGCACGCGCGGCATGACGCTGATGCGCTTGCCGCTGACCGTCTGGGGCATTTTCACCGCCACCGTCATGGCGCTGCTCGCCTTCCCGGCGTTGTTCGTCGCCTGCGTGATGATGTTGTTTGACCGTGCGCTCGGCACCAGCTTCTTCATGCCGGCGATCTCCGAGATGGGCGAGCAATTGCAGCATGGCGGCGGCAGCCCGATCCTGTTCCAGCATCTGTTCTGGTTCTTCGGCCATCCCGAGGTCTATATCGTGGCGCTTCCGGCCTTCGGTATCGTATCCGACCTGATCAGCACCCATGCACGCAAGAACATCTTCGGCTACCGGATGATGGTCTGGGCGATCGTCGGCATTGGCGCACTGAGCTTCGTGGTCTGGGCGCACCACATGTATGTCAGCGGCATGCACCCCTATTTCGGCTTCTTCTTCGCCACCACGACGCTGATCATCGCCATTCCGACCGCCATCAAGGTCTACAATTGGGTGCTGACCCTATGGCGGGGCGATATCCATCTCACCATACCGATGCTCTTTGCCCTGGCCTTCATCGTCACCTTCGTCAACGGCGGGTTGACTGGCCTGTTCCTCGGCAACGTCGTCGTCGACGTTCCGCTGTCGGACACGATGTTCGTCGTCGCACATTTCCATATGGTCATGGGCGTCGCCCCTATCCTCGTGGTTTTCGGCGCGATCTACCACTGGTACCCGAAGGTCACCGGCCGGATGCTGAACGAAACGCTGGGCCGGTTCCATTTCTGGGCCACGTTCCTCGGCGCCTACCTGATTTTCTTCCCCATGCACTATCTCGGCCTGATGGGCGTGCCGCGGCGTTACAACGAACTGACCGACATGACAGTGATGACCGAGTCGGCCCACCATCTGAACTCGTTCATCAGCATCATGGCGTTTATCGTCGGCTTTGCCCAGATCGTGTTCCTGTTCAATCTGATTTGGAGCATCCGCCATGGCCGCGAGGCCGGCGGCAATCCATGGCGGGCCACGACGCTCGAATGGCAGACGCCACAAACACCGCCGGCGCATGGGAATTTCGGCAAGGACCTGCCTATCGTCTATCGCTGGGCCTATGACTATAGCGTGCCCGGCGCCAAGGAGGATTTCATCCCACAGAACGTGCCGGGCTCCTTCGGCCCCTCAAAGGAGCCGGCATGAGCGTCATCATAGTCTTCCTGTTCGTCATCGCCGGTTTTGCCGGATGGTGGCTTTCCCATCAGCGGCTGATGTCGAGGCCATGGCTCGAGCAAGGTCTGGCCGGAGACTTTGTTGCCCTCGACCGGTCAGCGCTGCCCACCGCCAAGATCGGCCTCGGTGTCTTCCTCGCCGTCGTCGGCTGTCTGTTCGCACTGTTCACCAGCGCCTACTTCATGCGCATGGCGCTGTCGGACTGGCAGCCCCTGCCGCTCCCTCGCCTGCTCTGGCTCAACACCGGCGTGCTCGTCTTGAGCAGCGTCGCATTGCAATGCGCCGTGGTCGCCGCGCGCAAGCGGCAGATCGACATGGTCAGGCTCGGCCTTGCGACGGCCGGGCTCACCGCCCTTGCCTTCCTGATCGGACAGCTCATGGCATGGCGGCAGTTGACCGAAGACGGCTATCTGCTGAGTTCCAATCCGGCCAACAGCTTTTTCTATCTGATCACCGGCATGCATGGCCTGCACATACTGGGCGGGCTGGTGGGCCTCGGCAGAACGACCGCCGGCGCCTGGAATGGAGCGCGGCCGGAACGGCTTCGCCTCGGCGTCGAGTTGTGCGCCATGTACTGGCATTTCCTGCTCTTCGTCTGGCTCGCCATCTTCGCCCTGCTGGCCGGCTGGGCCGCGACGTTCATCGACATTTGCCGACAGTTGCTGATTTAGGGATCAAGCGGATGGCAGAGACACTGACGCATATCGGCCGAACGGAGCCAAGGCCCGCAGGCTTGCAAGGCATTGCCGCGGACTGGTCCTCGGATCAGCGTGCGTTCAAGAACGTGTCCTGGGGCAAGGCCATGATGTGGATCTTCCTGCTCAGTGACACCTTCATCTTCGGCTGCTTCCTGCTCTCATACATGACCGCGCGCATTTCGACCCGCGTGCCATGGCCCAATCCGAGCGAGGTCTTCGCGCTTCGTATCGGCGGCTCGGATATCCCGCTGATTCTCATTGCCATCATGACCTTTGTGCTGATCTCAAGCAGCGGAACGATGGCCATGGCGGTCAATTTCGGCTATCGCCGCGACCGTCGCAAGACGGCAATTCTCATGCTTCTGACCGCGGCACTCGGCGCGACCTTTGTCGGCATGCAAGCCTTCGAATGGACCAAGCTGATCACTGAAGGGGTGCGGCCCTGGGGCAATCCCTGGGGTGCGGCCCAATTCGGTTCGTCTTTCTTCATGATCACCGGGTTCCACGGCACCCATGTGACGATCGGGGTGATCTTCCTGATCATCGTGGCGCGCAAGGTCTGGCGCGGAGATTTCGACACCGGACGGCGCGGCTTCTTCACCAGCCGCACGGGCCGCTATGAGAACGTCGAGATCATGGGGCTGTACTGGCACTTCGTCGATCTGGTCTGGGTGTTCATCTTCGCATTCTTCTATCTTTGGTGAGAGGCAGACATGGCTGAAGCAACCGCAAACGGCCTCGGGCAACACGCACTTGACGTTGGTCACGCACATGAAGTGCCGGCGACCGGCATCTCCCATGCGGAGGTCCATCAGGAGCACCCGATCAAGCTCTATCTGGTGGTCTGGGCGTGGCTGTTCATCCTCAGCACCTGCTCCTACCTGGTCGATTATTTTGGCCTCCACGGTTATCTCAGATGGTCGCTGATCCTGATCTTCATGATCCTCAAGGCAGGGCTGATCGTCGCCGTCTTCATGCACATGGCCTGGGAACGGCTGGCGCTGACCTATGCGATCATCCTGCCGCCGATACTGGTGCTGGTGTTCGTGACAATGATGGTCTTCGAAGCCGACTACACGCTTTTCACCCGGCTGGCGTTTTTCGGAGCCGGACCCTGACGTGCTATGGCATCCAGTCAGGATCCACGCGTGCGGCCTGCGTCAAGTTCGGTTGGCGGCGCCTTGAAACAATCGGCGACTGGTCCATTTTTGTTAGAGCATGATGTCGAAAAGTGGATCCGGCTTTTGCTGCACTGATCTTCGGGTTCGGAAAGATCATGCTCAAACAAAAGCAGAGAGCTCATCCCGACTTATCGGGATAGAACAGGCTCCGAACTCCGGCAAGGGAGGCCAAGATGACGATCGCAAACAGACTGAAGGACTTCATCGACGGCAAGGGAATTTCCTACGACACCGTCGCTCATCATCGCACTTCAACCAGCCGGCAGTCGGCAATAGCCGCGCATGTGCCCGGCAGCATCATGGCGAAATCCGTGGTCGTTCACCACGAGCTTGGCTATACGCTGGCCGTGGTTCCGAGCACTCACAGGATCGAACTTGGCAGGTTGCAAGACGTCATGAACAAGCGGCTCGGACTCGCCTCCGAAGACGAGGTGATTTCGCTCTTCGGTGATTGCGACACCGGCGCCATCCCGCCGATCGGCGCAGCTTACGATGTGCCGGTGATTGTCGATGAGAGCCTTGGCGATGCCGCCGACATTTATTTCGAAGGCGGCGACCATAAAACGCTGGTGCATGTCAGTGGCGCGGACTTCCGCAACCTGACCATGGGCGCATATCAGGCTCGCTTCAGTCACCCGGCTTATTGACGGCTTCGACCAGACTTGCACCGGCGCCCTCGCCGGTGCGGTGAGGCAGAATTTCCTCAACTCGCCGATTTGGCGGGCGGCTCCACGACCTTGCGGTAGACATGCCAGGTGGCGTGACCGAGGATCGGCAACACGACGGCCAGCCCAACGAACACCGGCAGCAAGCCGACGATCAGGGCGACGGCGACAATCAGTCCCCAGATAGCCATGGTGATCGGGTTCGCCAGCACCGCACGCACCGAGGTGTGGATGGCTTCGTAGGCGCCGACGTCCCGGTCGAGCAGCAATGGGAAGGCGACGACCGTTGTGCACAACACCACCACGGCGAAGACGAAGCCTATGGCGTGCCCCAGGATAATTAGCGTCCAGCCACGTCCGGTGGCAAATATTTCATTGATGAAGCCGGATATCGATTCCGGCGGAGCCGAGCCGAAAAGATATTGGTAGAACATCTGCGCCGTCAAAAGCCAGGTGATGAAGATTGCAAACAGCATAATCCCGACTGCCGCGATGGCCGGCAGCGCCGGAGAATTCCTGACTTCGAAAGCGTGGCTCCAGGAAGTGTCGAGTCCGGATTCCCGCCTGCGGCTGATTTCATAGAGGCCTATCGCCGCGAATGGGCCGATCAGTGCAAAACCGGAGACCAGCGGAAACAACAACGGCAACGCATTGGCGCCCGAAGTCCAAGCGGCAAGCACGACGCCCACGAGTGGATAGATCAGGCAGAGAAAAACGATATGCGATGGTTTGACCATGAAATCGTCGACGCCCCGCTTGAGCGCGTCGAAAAGGTCGGAAACGCCGATTTTTCGAATTCTGGTATGTTCCAGCGTCTCGCTGGCGCCTGCAATCACATGAAAGCTTGCCATGACCATTCCTCCAGACCAGGTCCGGTAAGGTCGCGGTTTCACGGTGCTGCCGTTTTACATGACTGGCCACGTAAAACCGCGACCTGCACCGCAATCAACATACTCTCTTGCTGGAGACTTGTCGCGCTTTGTCAGAAGAGCTCTGGCGATCTGGCTAGCTCTGGTGGTCTTTTTTCGATATTCTCGCGGTCAAAGGTGAAGGTCATGGACGGAAGGACACTTCTCATACTCGGCCTTGGCATAGTCGCCCTGCTGATCTTGGGATTCTGTGCAATACCATCGTGATGTTCGAGCCGGCCCTGGCGTGCAATGTCTTCAATGCAACAATCACCGACCAAAGCGCGTCGCGCTGAAACGGATTCATGCGACGCGCTTTAGGTCTTTGTTTTTATGCATGTCGTTCTCCCAAAACCGAGGTCACTTTTGGGCGACATGCATTAGCCCTCTCGGCCCGTCGGGTATTCCGAGAACAGCGGTCATGCCGTCAACCTCAGACTGACATGAACGCTCGCATTGCGATCGTGTCGGCAAGCAGCATGGCAAAGATCGCGAAAAGATAGAAAATCGAGAAGGCAAACAGCGCCTTTGCAGGCTTCATCTCCTCGTCTGGACCGACCAGAACCTTCCAGGCGTGCCAGATGAAACCCGCGCCCAATGCAATCGAAACAATTCCATAGAACCCGCTCGCAAATCCGAACGCCCAGGGCAGCACGCCGATTGGCGCCAGAAGCAGTGAATAGGCGAGTATCTGTTTTCTGGTCGAGGCCTGGCCGGCCACGTTCGGCATCATCGGGATACCGGCAGCTGCATAGTCGCCGACCTTGAACAGCGCGAGCGCCCAGAAATGTGGCGGCGTCCACAGAAAGATGATCAGGAACAGGATGAGGCTTTCGACGCCGATCGCGCCAGTGGCAGCCGCCCAGCCAATGACAGGAGGAAGGGCGCCCGCCGCGCCGCCGATGACGATGTTCTGCGGCGTCGAGCGCTTCAGCCACATCGTATAGATGACAACGTAGAAGAAGATGGTGAAGGCCAGCAGCGATGCGGCAAGCCAGCCCACCAGCACGCCCAGCGTCATGACCGAAAGTGCGGAAAGCACCACGCCGAAGCCGAGAGCTTCACCCGGCGTGACGCGGCCCGACGGAACCGGCCGCTTTGATGTGCGCGACATCAGCGCGTCGATGTCCGCGTCGTACCACATGTTGAGAGCCCCGGCCGCGCCTGCTCCGATCGCAATCGCACCGATTGCAATCACGGCGATGACGGGATTCATCGCGCCAGGCGCCGCCATCAGGCCAACGAAAGCAGTGAATACAGCAAGCGCCATGACCCGCGGTTTCAAAAGCGCGAAGAAGTCACCCGCCGTCGCTTCCGAGAGGCGGATGCCGGTATCCCTGAGGCGGTTTTCCCTAGTCGACATCTCGGACCGATGAAAGCAGGCAAGCTAGGCTACGATCCCGAACTGAAGGCGCGAGCGAAAACTGAAACCGATCTTGCTTACGCTGCCCTTCGGTTCGGATAAGATCACAGTAAAACAAGAGGTTAAACGCAAGACGGAGGAGCCAGGTCACTTGGAGAACGTTTTCAAATAGGCAATGACGTTGGCCACATCCGCATCGTTCTTGAGGCCGGGGAACGCCATCTTGGTCCCTTTGACCATGGCCTTGGGATCGTGAAGGTAGCTTGTCAGGGTTGGTTCGTCCCATTTGACGCCGGATTTGCCGGCCGCAATCATGGCATCGGAATATTTGAAATCCGGATGCGTACCGGCGGTGCGGCCGATGACGCCATGCAGCGATGGACCGATCTTGTTCTTGTCCTCGTCTGCAATGTGGCAGGCCTTGCATTTGGCGAAGACCTTCTCGCCAGCAGCAGCATCCTGAGCCTGCGATGGATTGGCGACGAAGGTTGCAACAGACACGACGGCGAAAAACGCGACTAAGCGCATGACTTTTCCTCCCTGATCATCAAATGTGCCCGAGACGATCTGCGCGTACCGGCCCACCAGCAATACGCCTTGCACGGCAGAATAGATTATCCGTTTCCCCCAAATGGAATTACGGCATCTATATACCACAGAATCCGGCCGGCAGGTAGAAGAGGTCGACCGTACAAAGGTTTAGGTGGTCTGCGGTCGCTCAAGGTACATCGGTGTTGCAGCTGCCGGCCACCTGGCTGACCGCTTCGCCGAGCCCCGCGAGGTCGAAATCGGCCTCGCCGCGCCCCGAAAGCAGCCCGAACCGCCACGAAAGCTGAAGCCGGTTCGCAGCGACAAGGCGCCTGATGCCGTCGGCGCCATCGCGCACCAGCATCCTGCCGCGCGGCCCGACCGACCAGCTTTCATCGAACTTGCTGCCCTGGTCGAGCGTGATCGACATAGTGATCTTGCGGCTGGCCGACACGGCGTCGTTCAGTTGCAACCATTCGGTCCAATGCGGCTCACCGTTTGCCCGGCAGGCAATGGTCAGGATCGGGCTGTAGCTCAAGGCGCCGCCGCCGGTAATCAGCTTGTTGGTGGCATAGAGCGACGCCGTGACGAGGCCGTCCTCGCCTGTATCGAACCGCCAATTGTCAGGCACCGTATCGGCTCGGGCAATCCCGCAGACCGAAACAAGGATCAGCGCGATTGCCGCGGCATGTCCCAATCCGACGAACAGTCTCAACGCGCCCTCCAACAGCCAAGCGGCCTGCAATAGAAGCGCAGATAATGATAAAAGCTTGGTCGCCATAGGGCCATCGCTCGCGAAGCGTGGCGGCTGTTGCAGTTTGGCAACGAAAAAGGCCGCCTCGAGGGCGGCCTTTCCTGTTTCAGCGGGGTGCTGGTGTTATTCGGCGTCCTTGGCGGCCTTCTTCTTCGGCGCGGCCTTCTTCTTGGGCTCTTCCGAATCGTCAGCCTTCTTGGCGGCGGCCTTCTTCGCCGGCTTCGCCTTGACGGAGGTTTCGTCCTCTTCGTCGTCGGCCATCAACTCTTCCTTGCTGACCTTGACGTCGGTGACCGAAATCTGGCCGAGCAGATGGTCGACCACCTTCTCCTCGAACATCGGCGCACGCAGCGTGTTCAGCGCTTCCGGGTTGTTGCGGTAGAACTCGAAGACTTCCTGCTGCTGGTTGCCAGGATAGCGGCGCACCTGCTCGAACAGGCCGCGCTGCAGCTCGTCGTCCGATACGGTGACGCCGGCCTTCTCGCCGATTTCAGCCAGCACCAGGCCGAGGCGCACACGGCGCTCGGCAAGCCGCAGATACTCGGCACGCGCCTCTTCTTCCGTCGTCTCTTCATCGGCGAAGGTGCGTCCGGCTGCTTCCAGGTCGCGATTGACCTGCGCCCAGATGTTGTTGAACTCGGCGTCGACGAGCTTCGACGGCGCCTCGAACGAATAGGCCGCATCGAGCTGGTCGAGCAGCTGGCGCTTGACCTTCTGGCGCGTCATGGCGCCGAACTGGTTCTCGATCTGGCCGCGCACGACGTCGCGCAGGCGCTCCAGCGACTCCAGGCCGAGGTTCTTGGCGGTCTCGTCGTTGATTTCCAGCGCGCCGGGCTGGGACACTTCCTTGACGGTGACGTCGAAGGTGGCTTCCTTGCCGGCCAGATGCGCCGCCTGGTAGTTTTCCGGGAAGGTCACGGTGACCTGCTTTTCGTCACCGGCCTTGGCCCCAACCAGCTGATCCTCGAAACCGGGAATGAATTCCTTCGAACCCAGCACCAGCGGCTGATCGGTGCCGGCGCCGCCATTGAAGGCCTCGCCGTCGATCTTGCCGACATAGTCGATGGTCACGCGGTCGCCATTGGCGGCCTTGCCGGCCTTCGGCTCGTAGCTGCGCGCCGATTCGGCAACGCGCTGGACCTGCTCGTCAATTTCGGCGTCAGGCACATCGAACACCTGGCGTGTCACCTTGATATCGGAAAAGTCCTTGATCTCGATCGCCGGAATGATCTCGTAGTTGAGGCGGAACTCGAAGTCGGCGCCGCCGGCCAGAATCTTCTCGGCTTCCTTCTCGTCCTCGGTCATGATGACTTCGGGCTGCATGGCAGCCTTTTCGCCACGCCCGGTGATGATCGAACGGGTCGAATCATTGAGGATTTCGTTGACGACTTCGGCCATGAACGACTTGCCGTAGACCTTGCGCAGGTGCTGCACCGGCACCTTGCCGGGACGGAAGCCGTTGATGCGGACCTTGTTGCGGGCATCCGAAAGCCGCGCCATCAGCTTGGCTTCCATGTCACCGGCCGGCACGGTGATCTTGATCTCGCGCTTGAGACCGGAGTTGAGCGTTTCGGTGACCTGCATCGTAAAACCTTTGTTTTCACCAATGAGACTGCCACGGCCTCTGCCGTTCACAGCCTGCCGGTATAATCTTGCCGGGAATGGCTTTTGGTACGGAACCTGGCGATTTGACCGAAAACCCGGCTCAAACTCTCCCAAACTGCGTTCCAAAATGTGAATAAGTTCTTGTTTTTCCTACTTCTTATCACATTCTGCAGAAGCGGATCGTCGCGTCCCGTCACATTTGACACGCCTTTTGTCACAGGCGAGGCTAATTTTCAACAGTCTTCGCATTCCGGCGAACGGCCAACATTTTGACGCTGACTCGACATCTTGTCTCTGACCTACATCTTGTCTCTGACATTGACAGAATGATGGCTACATGGGATTGCCGGGTCGATGCGGATGTGGCGGAACTGGTAGACGCCCTGGATTTAGGTTCCAGTGCCGAAAGGCGTGGGGGTTCGAGTCCCTTCATCCGCACCACCCTTCGCTCTTCAAGCTTCGAGTGGCAGGCCACCTGAAGTTCTTTTAGACGAAGGAGTGTCATTCGGAGCCTTGGCGAAGAAGGACGGGGCCGGTTCGAACTCCATCCATTCACGCGCACCATAGCCGCCGGCCACGACCCTGGCATCAACGCCTACGCCTCGAACGCTCTCTCCGTGAACCATTCTGCCAGCTTTGCAAGCTCCGGTCCCAGCACGCGATCATCGTCGACAGGCGGCACAATGCCTCTGATTTCATCGACAAAGTGTTGCAACGCCAACGGCGCGGGGCGTTCGGTGACATGCAGTGCCTGCGAGGCGATCATGGCCAGCATCGCCATCGCTGCGTCGACGCAACGGCCGGCGGTTGCCTCTTTGGTCCAGGCGAAGAACGCGGTCGTGGCGACATCGTCCTGTCCGGCGCCGGCCGATTCCGTTCCCGGGATGAAGGTGCGCTGTGCGGCCAGCTTGGCCTGTTCGAGATAGCCGGTGATCGCCATCGGCACGTAGCCGACATTGCCGTGACCGTCGCTGTCGGCTGAGTGCCGCCCGCTCATCAGCAGGTCGGGCAGCAGCGATACCTTGCCATTGAGAAGTTTTGAGGCGTGGCGGTCGCAGAGCAGGCAGATATCGGCCCATATCGCCGCCAGATCGTCCAGCGCCGGCGTCGCCATGGCATTGTGATAGCCGCCCGTCGAGATGCAGCGGCCGAGCGGGTGTGTATCGTCCGGCGGGATATAGACGGGATTGTCCGATATCGAGGCCAGCGACACATTGGCCGCCCGCTCGGCAGACGATAGTGCCCTATGCGCCTGGCCAAGCACCCGCGGCACGATTCGGTAGCTGACAGGCGCCTGATAATTGCGCCGCCCATCGCCGGCGCCAACCAGAAACTCCCGCAATCCCTGCAGGGCCGCCGCCTCATGCTCATCGCCCCAGAGCGTATCGAGCGCCGCGTCATAATGCTCGAGCGGAGCACGAAACGCTTCGATCGACAACGCGAAGACCTTGTGCGCCATCTGAAGGCGGCGGCGCGCCGCGAGTGCGGCGTCCGCTACAAGAGCCGCAGCGCAGGGCGAACCGTTGATCAGCGAGCCCCGCTCCTTGATCTCGAGATCGAAGCGCGTCGAAAGCTCGGCAAACAAGGGATAGAGCGCCAGGATCTCGCCGGCGCCGCCCTGGCCGGAAGACGGTACCGTTGGCATCGGCCGGCCATCCAGCATGGCGGCAACGGCGAGCGCAATGCGTGGCGTGGTGGCGGCGTTGCCCTCGATGAAATTCGTCAGCCGGGCAAGCACGATCCCCCGAACCACGCGATCCGGGAGCGGATCGCCAAAGGAAGTGGCGGCGGCGAACGCCTTGATGCGCGCATGACGGTCCCGCTCGTCAGATTCGAGCCTGCGGCTCGCCAGCTCCCCCATGGCGGTGGTGACGCCATAGATCACCGGTGGCGGGTTAGTTTCAATGAGCTTCAGAAACGAGGCACGGCATTCGGCGATGCGTTGCAAGGCCTTCTCGCCGATCGCCACCGTGTCCTTCTTCCACGCAACGCGCAAAACAGTGTCGAGGTTGATGTCCTCACGCGTCGACAGGCTAACTGGCATGCTTCACACCACGGCAAGCAGGATGCTGATACGGATATTGATTACGGATATTAATAGAGTGGTTCCTCGAACAGCGTCTTGTCGCCGTCCACCAGCGCCTTGATCTGCGCGGTGCCGTCGCCGGCGAGCGCCAGACGGATGCCGAACGGGCGCACCCGCATATCGTTCTGGATCGCCATCCCCTCGCCTTCTGGCAGATAGAAGCGCTCGATGCCGTAGTCCGGCGCGACGGTGCCCCCTTCGCTGCGAAGATCCCAGCCCTCGGCGATATGGCCAGATATGTCGGCTTCGTCGGCAGTGGCCGGTGTCGGCGCTTTGCCGAACCAGGCGGTCGTTGGTGCCCAATAGCCATCAGCACCCTTCTTCAGGCGCACGACAATCGACGTATCGTCGCTGGAGAGTTTGTCGGGCGGAATGTCGGCGATCATTTTCACCGGTATGCGCGAAATCTCGTAGCCGAGAATAATATAGTCGCCGCGCAGGAGGTCGCGCGGATCGACCGGCTCGATCTTCAGCAGCACCTCCTTGCCGTTGCGCAGGATCGCCGCGCGGCCGGCGATGATCCAGCTTAGAAATCCGATCTGGACGAGCGCCAGCACCAGTGCCGAGATAACAAGTCTCTTTCCGGTCATCATGCCGTGGCTCCCCCAGTCGCTGGACCCTTCATGCGTTTTTCCACGCGGATGATGACGATCGCAAGGATGCCGAGCAGCACCGCGGCGGCCAGGAAGAAGCCGGCCGTATCGAGCATCGATTGCAATGTCACGACATAGATGATGGCGAGTTCGAAGGCGAAGCCGAGATAGGCAAGCCAGCGCAAACCCCGGCTCGCCCGCCCGGCCAGCACAATTGCCGCGACGATGCCTGCCAACGCGATCACCGAGGCGATGGCGAAGCCGCTGTTGTAGGTGCTTTCGTCGGCCAGTTCGAACTGGATCATTGCCAGGCCGGTGAGGAAGCCGAGCAGTGCGTGCAAGGGCAAGCGGCCGCCGAGCTGCACCACCCGGTCGACCGGGTCAGGTGCGAAGACGGAGGCCGCGAACAGCAGCGCCGAGGCGACGACCAGCGGGATCGCCACCTGCAGCGTGTCGTGTTCGGTGACCAGCAGCACCAGATAGAACAGCACCGAAAGGATGATCAGGTGCCGCGCTGCCTGGCTGCGGGTCCAGAACGAGACGGCAAACAAAACGATCGCCATGACGACGAAGCCATGCGGAAAATCGCTGCGGCTGTAATAGTCGAAGCCTTTCAGGAACAGCCAGGCATCGGCAATGCCGACCGAAGCCACAGTCAGCGGGTTCGAACACAGCGCCACCGCCGCCAGTGCCGTGCCGGCGCCCCAGGTGACCAAAGCCGACGCCTCGTCGCCCGACAGATGATACATCTGGCCGATCAGTGCGATCGAGCCGCCGAAAGCCGCTGCCGCCACGATCCACAGAGCCTCGCCGATCGCCGCATGGTCGCGCATCTTCAGTACGGCGCCGCCGACATGGCCACCAAGGATGATGGCAAACAGTGCCGCCACGCGCGCCAGGCGCGGAATGGCGTCCCAGTTGGCGGCGACGAAAATCAGGATGGCGGCGCCGAAAAGCAAGGCGGCCATCATCGCCAGGATCGAGCCGAAGCTGAGCGACTTGCGCTCGTTGGCCTCGACATCGCGCGAGAGCGAATCGGCAGTCACGGCATCGATCAGCCCGGCCTGCTGCCAACGCGCGATATCAGCCCTGACCCGCGACGAATACCCCGCCATGCTGCTTCTCCCCCAGTTTGGTCTTTTTTTCAGCCGACCCGGTCAAACCGTTGACGCTAAGGCATTTTCCGATTCGGGTTTCTTTGTGTCCGGTCCGTGAACGCGCGTTAATGCTGCATTGCACAATTTGCATTGCTGCCATGCAGCCATGGCGCTTTTAAATCGATATGGGTCCGCCTATTTATGGTTCGTACACAAACGGAATGATCCGCAAGAAAGACGAAACGAGAACTACCATGAACCTGATCCGCAACTACCGCAACTGGCGCCGCTACAGGGACACCGTGTCCGAGCTGAGCCGCCTGAGCAACCGTGAACTGACCGACCTCGGCATCAGCCGCAGCGACATTCCTTACGTCGCTCGCAAGGCGGTCTAATTCTTCGGACCGCAAATGGTCCGAACCAGTTTTGAAAAAGAGAACGACAATGAACCTGATCCGCAACTATCGTAACTGGCGCGTTTATCGCGAGACGGTTACCGAGCTGGGTCGCCTGTCCAACCGCCAGCTGCATGATCTCGGTATCGTCCGCGACGAAATCAAGATCGTCGCCCGCCGGGCGATCTAATCTGAATTTCGCCAGGGTCGACCTCCTCCCCGACCCTGACGAATACGGTCACCCCTTACCTCCTCCCAAGGGTTGACCACAAAAACGGCGTCCGCCGCACCTCCTCCCGCGGCGGGCGCTGTTACCCCCCGGGGCAAAACGAATTTTGCCCCAAAGGTTTCGCTCCTTTTCAAACTGCGAAAGAAATTTCGTCAAAGCCGACCTCCTCCCCGGCAATGACGAACACGGTCGGCCTTCACCTCCTCCCGAGGGTCGACCCCAAAAACGACACCCGCCGGACCTCCTCCCCCGGCGGGTGTTGTTGTTTTCAGGGATTGATTCCCTGAGCAACTGTTTGCGCCGCACCACGCACGGCAATTGCAATCGCCGCACCAAGCGATTATTCCGGCGCTCATGAGCAAAAATCCCATCCATATCATCGGCGGCGGCCTTGCCGGCTCCGAAGCCGCCTGGCAGGCCGCGCAAGCCGGCGTTCCGGTCATCCTGCATGAAATGCGGCCCGTTCGCGGCACCGATGCCCACAAGACCGATAGCCTGGCCGAACTCGTCTGCTCCAATTCCTTCCGCTCCGATGACGCCGAAAACAACGCCGTTGGCCTGTTGCACGCCGAAATGCGGCTGGCCGGCTCGCTGATCATGAGTGCAGGCGACGCCAATCAGGTACCGGCCGGCGGTGCGCTTGCCGTCGACCGTGACGGATTCGCCGATGCCGTGACGAAAAAACTCGAAGCACACCCGCTGATCACCATCCAGCGCGAGGAGGTGCCGGGCTTGCCGCCGGCGGATTGGGACCAGGCGATCGTCGCCACCGGTCCGCTGACCGCACCTTCGCTTGCCCAGTCGATCGCGGAAGCTACCGGCGCCGATGCGCTGGCCTTCTTCGATGCCATCGCGCCAATCGTCCATTTCGACACGATCGACATGAATACCTGCTGGTTCCAGTCGCGCTATGACAAGGTCGGGCCGGGCGGCACCGGCAAGGACTACATCAACTGTCCGCTGGACAAGGAGCAATATCTCGCCTTCGTGGCGGCGCTTGTTGAGGGTCAAAAAACCGAATTCAAGCAATGGGAAGGCACACCCTATTTCGATGGCTGCCTGCCGATCGAGATCATGGCCGAACGCGGCGTCGAGACCCTACGCTACGGACCGATGAAGCCGATGGGGCTGACCAATGTCCACAATCCTGATGTAAAGGCCTATGCCGTCGTCCAGCTGCGGCAGGACAATGCGCTGGGCACGCTCTACAACATGGTCGGTTTCCAAACCAAGCTGAAGCATGCCGAGCAGGTGCGCGTATTCCGCACCATACCCGGTCTCGAAAACGCCGATTTCGCCCGCCTCGGCGGCCTGCACCGCAACACCTACATCAACTCGCCGACCTTGCTCGACGCGTCGCTGCAACTGAAGTCGCGCCCCGGCTTGCGTTTTGCCGGCCAGATCACCGGCTGCGAGGGCTATATCGAGAGTGCGGCGATCGGCCTGCTCGCCGGGCGCTTCGCCGCCGCCGAAAGGCTCGGCCATGCACCGTCGCTGCCGCCCCTCACCACGGCTTTCGGCGCGCTGCTCAACCACATCACCGGCGGGCACATCGTCTCCGATGACGAGCCTGGAAAGCGCTCCTTCCAGCCGATGAACGTCAATTTCGGCCTGTTCCCGCCCGTCGAAGCCCCGAAGACCGAGGGCAGACGCGTGCGCGGCAAGGACAGGACATCAGCCAAGCGCCATGCCATCACCTCGCGCGCACGCGCTGATTGCCGGCAATGGCTTGGGTTGGCAGCACAAACGGAAACGGCCGAAGCGGCGGAGTAAACTCCCTATTCAGCCGGCTCGACTTCAGCCATCGGCAACCCCGGCTTGCCCGCCTGTGATGGATTTCTCCGAACATACGCTGCCTTCAGCGTTTCCGACGTTTCGCGCGAGCCGTCATGGCTCCAGCCGGGCGGCTTGATCAGGTAGTTCAGGCGATCGCTCAAGGTCAGTCCCGGTGCAAAGGCATCCCTGAACATGCCGATCCATTCATGGAACGCCACTTTCAGCGGATTGAAGGTGCCGAGGTTCCTGACGATGCCGTAGCGCGGCCGGTCTTCTTCCAGTTCCCCGACGAAGGTGCCGAACATGCGGTCCCAGATGATCAGCGTGCCGGCGTAGTTGGCGTCGAGATAGCGCGGATTGGTGGCATGGTGGACGCGATGATGCGAGGGCGTGTTGAAGACGAACTCGAACCAGCCCCACATCTTGCCGATCGTCTCGGTGTGGATCCAGAATTGCCAGACCAGGTTGAAGCCGAAGGTGAAAGCAATCACCGCTGGATGGAAGCCGAGCAGCACCAGCGGCGCCTGCAGCACGAACATGAAGGTGAACAGACCGGTCCAGCTTTGCCGCAGCGCCGTCGACAGGTTGTAGTGCTGGCTGGAATGGTGGTTGACGTGCTCGGCCCACACCCAGCGAACCCGGTGCGCGATGCGGTGATAGACATAGTAGCGCAAATCATCGAGCAGGAAGGCCACCAGAAAAACCCAGACCGACAGGCCGAGATTGAAGACGCGGAATTGCCACAGCCACAGCAGCGCCCAGTAGGACACGACGCCAAGCAGCAGCCCGGCAACGACATTGCCGGTGCCCATCATCAGGCTGGTCAAGGTGTCGCGCGTCTCGAACGAGCCTTTGGCACGACCGGTACGCACCAGCCAAAGCTCGATCAGGATCGCGACTACGAAGAACGGGATGGCCAGCTGGGTGACTTGCGGGAAATTGTAGTCGTCCATCACGCGGCCTCCCTGGCGGAATTCGAACGTTGCGGCTCAAGCGCCTTCAGCAAGCCTTGCGCATCCGTTGCGCTGGCGAAGCGGAAGCGGCCGCCCTTCCAGGTGAAATCGGCGAGTCGGAACGAGACCGTGTTCGCATCTCCGGCGTTCAAAACCGCGACATCTCGAGGCGTGACGATGCGGGTCAAAAAGCAGTCGCCGATGCTGTGGACGATACCGACGCGCCCTCGCCCGATATCCAGAAACGCGGTCCTGGCATCCGTCGTCAGCCGCACCACCGTTGCGATTTCGTCAGGAAAATCCTCAGCGAATCGGCTCAGCGCCTGATCTTTGCCGGTCAGCGTCGCCATCTTGCTGCCGCCGGTGAAATGCACCGCGGCAACCGACAGCGCGATGCCAAGGGCGACGATCGCAACCAGCAAAGGCAAGCTCATTGAACGGGTATCTCCTCCGGCCGGCCTGTCGTCTGTGGCGACAGTTTTGGCGCGGAGACTTCTTAGCACGATTGACGTTTACGTCAAAGCGCCTACCAACCCTTGGTCGCACGACGCAGCAGCAGCCAATGCCGGCGCAAGGCCGACAGCCGCGCGACGCCGTTGAGCGGCGAGCCATTCTCCATCTTGCCGAGATAAGCACGCGACAGGGCCAGCGGCAGGAATACCGGGCGTAGCGAGGCCGGCACAGCCGACGCGCCCTGTTCGAAGGCGGAAAGATGTTCCCGTGCCAGCGCGATCATCGCCGCCACCGCGCGTTTGGCACCGGACCCGCCGTCGCCGGCAACGAATTCTTCCGGCGACGATCCCGCCGCCGCCAAAATGTCGGCCGGGATAAAACATTGTCCGCGCTTACGGTGCAGCGGCAGCAATAGCAGCAGGCCGGTCATCGCCTGCGCGCAGCCTGCCCTGCCCGCCAGGTCGACAAAGCGTGGCGCTTCACCGGGATCGAGCATCATCGCCGCAAGCTGGATGAGTGCTGCTGCCGTCTCGCCGCAATAGCCTTCCAGATCGGTGCGCGAGGGCATCGGGTCGTCATAGAGGTCGAAAATGCGCGCATCGAGCATGTTCTCGAAGGCCGGTTTCGGTAGGCTGAATGTCGTTATCGCAGTATTCAAGGCTTCGGCTGTGGGATGGCCGGCGCCAGCCTCCCCGCCGGCGGCAATGACATCGCGCCACCATTGCAGCCGCACCTCGCCAGGCAGCGCTTCATGGATGCGATCGCGGACGCCTGCGATTTCGGCATTGAAGGCGTAGAGCGAAAACAGCGCGTCGCGCTTGTCCGCCGGCGCGTAAAGCGCGGTCAGATAGCGGTCATGGTCGGCGGAGCGCACCGCATCCATGACGATTTTGGCATTCTGGGACATGTCAATCGACGGCGATAAGTGCTGCGGCCACGGCGCGGTCCTCGGCCAGAAGGACATTGTAGGTCCGCACCGCTGCCCCGGTCGACATCGGGTCGGGCGCAATGCCGGCGGCCTTCAGCGCGGCCCGCAGTGCCGCCGGCAACGGCCGGAGATCCCTGCCCATGCCGACCACCAGGATCTCGACCTTGTCGGCCTCAGCCAGCAGCCTGTCGAAATCCGCCGCCGTCAGCGCCAGAGGATCCGCCGGTTCCCAGCCATGGATGCCGGATGGCAGGCACATGAGCGAGCCGCGATGCGACATGTCGGCAAAGCGGAACCCGCCATTGCCGTAGGCTTCGATCGGCGCGCGGCCTGGAAAATGCGCCTCGCGGATGACGATGCCTTTGCCGGTCACCGTTAAACCCCTTCGGGGCGCGTCAGGTCGCGACCGCCTTGCCGCCATTGACCGGCTTCTCCTCGTCGGTCGAAGCCTGCGGCCTCAGCTTGAACAGGATCAGCAGCGGCGCGGCGATGAAGATCGACGAATAGGTGCCGAAGACGACGCCGAACAGCATGGCCATGGTGAACGAGCGGATCACTTCGCCGCCGAACAGCACCAGTGCCAGCAGCGCCAGGATCGTGGTCACGGAGGTCAACGTCGTTCTCGACAGCGTCTCGTTGATGGCGTTGTTCAAGAGCTGCGGCAACGGCATGCGCTTGTATTTTCGCAGGTCCTCTCGGACACGGTCATAGACCACGATCGTATCGTTCAGCGAATAGCCGATGATCGTCAGGATCGCCGCCAGCGATGACTGGTTGAACTCCAGCCCGGTGATGACGAAGAAACCGAGCGTCATGACCACGTCGTGCACCGTGGCTACGATGGCGCCGACCGCGAACTGCCACTCGAAGCGGAACCAGACATAGACCAGGATACCGAGTAGCGCGATCAGCATGGCGATCGTGCCTTGCTTGGCGAGCTCGCCGGACACGGTCGGTCCCACCACTTCGACGCGGCGGAAGTCATAGGCGTCCTGCAGCTCGCCGCGCACCTTGTCGATGACGGTCTGCTCGGCATTCTCGCCACCATCCTGCGTCCCGACCCGGATCAGCACGTCGTTGGGCGTACCGAACTGCTGCACCTGAACTTCACCGATGTTGAGTTCAGTCAGCCGGGCACGAAGGTCGGCGAGATCGGCATTGCCGCTCTTGGTCTGCACCTCGATCAGCGAACCGCCCTTGAAATCGATGCCGTAGTTGATGCCGACGGTCATGAACAGCACCACCGACAGGATCGAAAGTGCGCTCGAGAGCGTGAATGTCCAGCGACGGATGCCCATGAAGGGGATCTTGGTGCCGGGCGGAACGAAGGTCACCGGCGCGCGCGGCAATTCCTTCGGGCGCGCACGCCGCAGCCAGATCGAGACCAGCAGACGGGTGAAGGTGAAAGCGGTGAAGACGGTCGTCAGGATGCCGATGGCATAGGTGATGGCAAAGCCCTTCACCGGTCCGGTACCGAGATAGAACAGCACCACTGTCGCGATCAGCGAGGTGATGTTGGAATCGACGATGGTCGCCAGCGCTTTGGTGAAACCGGTATCGATCGCCTGGATCACGGAGCGGCCGTTTCGTCGCTCCTCGCGGATGCGTTCGTAGATCAGCACGTTGGAATCGACCGCCATGCCGATGGTCAGCACGATACCGGCGATACCAGGCAAGGTCAGCGTCGCGCCAAGCAGCGAGAGCACCCCGACGATCATCGCCACATGCACCGCCAGCGCGATGTTGGCGAGGAAGCCGAGGAAGCCGTAGGCGACGAACATGAAGGCAACGACGAGGATCGAACCGATGATGCCTGCGACCTTGCCGGCATGGATCGAATCCTGGCCGAGGCCCGGACCAACCGTGCGTTCTTCGATCACCGTCAACGTCGCCGGCAGCGCGCCGGCGCGCAGCAGCACGGCGAGATCGTTGGCGCTCTGGGCCGTGAAATTTCCGGAGATCTGGCCGGTGCCGCCAAGGATCGGCTCACGAATCTGCGGCGCCGAAATCACCTGGTTGTCGAGGATGATGGCGAACAGCTTGCCGACATTCTGCGCCGTTGCCTGACCGAAGCGCGCCGCCCCCTTCGAATCGAAGCGGAACGACACCACCGGCTCGTTGTTCTGCGAATTGTAGGTTGCCTGCGCATCGACGAGGTTTTCACCCGAAACGATGACGCGGTTCTCGATCAGATATGGAACCGGCGGGTCGTCCTGCGAATAGAGGACCGAGGAGCCGGCGGGCGGACGGCCATTGAGCGCGTCCTGCACCGGCATCGACTGGTCGACCATCTGGAAGGTCAGCTTGGCGGTCTGGCCGAGGATTTCCTTCAGCCTCTGCGGGTCCTGAAGGCCCGGCACCTGGACGAGGATACGGTCGTCGCCCTGCCGCTGCACGATGGGTTCGGTCGTGCCGAGTTCGTTGACGCGGCGTTCGACCACCTCGATCGACTGCGTCAGCGCCGTCGATGTGCGGTATTTGATGCCGGCGTCGGTGACGTTGAACTTGAGCAGGCCGGGCTCGGAATCGTCGAGCGTCATTTCCTGGATCGAGCCGCCGGTGAACAGACCGGCAGCGACTGGATCGGTCAACGTCTTCAACGCCTTCTTGGCGGCATCGAGCTGGGCGGGATCAGTGATGCGGACCTGCAAGGTCCGTCCCGTGCCGGCAAGACCGGTATAGCCGATCTTGGCGTCGCGCAGCAGGGTGCGGATTTCGTCGCGCGTCGTCTCCAGCCGGTCCTTGATCAGATCGTTCTGGTTCATCTCCAGCAGGATGTGCGAACCGCCCTGCAGGTCGAGGCCCAGCGTCATCTGCCGCTTCGGCACCCAGTTGGGCAGTTGCGCCAGCGTGCTGGCGGAGAACATGTTGGGCGCGGCGAGGATCACTGTGATGGCCACAGCCACCCAGATCAGGATCATCTTGAAGCGCGAAAAATACAGCATATGGCGTCGTCCGTCAGAGCGTGTCCGCGGATCACTCCGCCTGAATTTGGATTATTTCTTGGCGTTCTGGTTCGCCACCGGCTCGCCTTTGACGCGCACATCGGCGATCGTCGAGCGCAGCGCCGTCACCTTCAAGCCATTGCCGAGATCGATCTCGAGTTCGTTGTCGTCGATCACCTTGGTCACCTTGCCGACGAAGCCGCCGCCGGTGACGACCGTGTCGCCGCGACGGACCGCCGCCAGCATCTCGCCGCGCTTCTTCAGCTGCGTGCGCTGCGGCCGGATAATCAGAAAATACATGATCACGAAAATCAGGACAAACGGCAAAATGCTGATGAACATATCGGGAGAAGCGCCGACGCCTTGGGCGTATGCCGGTGTCACGAACATCGAGGTACTCCTGAATTTTGAAAACAGCCGTCAATTTGACGGCCCCTTGAAATTTGGCCGGAATATAGTCGGTAAAGTTGTCAATGCAACTGCGCGGCCGGCCAAATCGGCTGCTTTTCCGGCCTGTTGAGCCGTGTTAGAGCATGATCGCGAAAAGCGCGAGACGGTTTTCCCGGGCAAACGGAAGCCGTTTGCCAGAAATCACGTTCGAACAAAAGGTTGCAACCGGTTTCGAACCCTGCGGAATCGGTCACGTCCACGCTCCCACACGTCAAAAACGCAAAGACAAAAGACAGACATGACCGACAGCAGCATTGAAGCCCTGAACCAGAAACTCGACCGGCTGATCGAAGCGGTGAGCCGCCTCGCCCCGCCGCCGGTGCCCGAAACCGACCTCGGCGAGGCCGATTGCTTCGTCTGGCAGGCCGATCCGGGCTATCTGGAACCGGTGCGCAAGGTCAACCGCGTCGACATCGGCCTGATCCGCGGCGTCGACCGCGTCCGCGACATCCTCGTCGACAACACCGAACGCTTCGCCGCAGGCTACCCAGCCAACAACGTGCTGTTGTGGGGCGCGCGCGGCATGGGCAAATCGTCGCTGGTCAAGGCAGTGCATGCGGAAATCAACGCCAAGGCCAAGTCCGACCTGCCGTTGAAGCTGATCGAAATCCACCGCGAGGACATCGACACGCTGCCGAAGCTGATGGGTCTGCTCAAGGCAGCCCCCTTCCGCTTCATCCTGTTTTGCGACGACCTCTCCTTCGACCACGACGACACCTCCTACAAATCGCTCAAGGCAGCGCTCGAAGGCGGCGTCGAGGGCCGGCCAGTCAATGTCATCTTCTATGCCACCTCGAACCGCCGCCATCTTCTGCCGCGCGATATGATCGACAATGAGCGCTCGACCGCGATCAACCCATCCGAGGCGGTCGAGGAAAAGGTGTCGCTGTCCGACCGCTTCGGCCTGTGGCTCGGCTTTCACAAATGTTCGCAGGACGAATATCTCGACATGATCGACGGCTATGTCAGCCATCATGGCCTTGTCATGGATCCCGAGCAGCTGCGCGCCGAAGCATTGGAATGGGCGACGACGCGCGGCAGCCGCTCGGGCCGCGTCGCCTGGCAGTTCACCCAGGATCTGGCGGGACGGCTTGGCAAACCGCTGAAGGACTAAGTCGGGGAAAAAGCAACTGAAAAAGCCCGCTCCTTGCGGAACGGGCTGAGCCGGCGGGCCGGACTGGAGGTCAGACGGCCCGCAAATTGCTTTTTTTCTTCTATTCGAGACAGCCCCCGACTATTCGAGATAGCCGGAGGGATCGACCGGAGCGGAGTTCTTGCGCACTTCGAAGTGCAGCTTCGGCGAGTCCGTCGTGCCGCTCATGCCCGACAGCGCGATTTCCTGGCCGCGCTTGACCTTTTGGCCGCGCTGCACCTCGATCGAGCTGGCATGGCCGTAGACGGTGACCAGTCCATTCTCGTGGCGCACCAGCACCGTGTTGCCGAATTCCTTGAGGCCGTCGCCGGCATAGATGACGACGCCATTCTCGGCCGCCTTGACCGGCGTGCCCGCCGGCACGGCAATGTCGACACCGTCCTTGCCGGATCCGAAACCGGAGATCACGCGGCCACGCACCGGCCAGCGCATCTTGCCGATGCCTGTCGCATCCGGAGCGATGGCATCGTCGTCCTCGGCCTGCTGGATGACTTTCGAATCTTTCTTCGGCGGCGTGTAGGACGCCAGCGTTTCCGACGGCGTGGCCTTTGCAGCCGGCTGCGTTGTGGCCGTGGTCACCGGATCGATCTTCGCCGGCTTGGCAGCGGCGACGGTCGCGGTCCCTCCGGCCGGTACCTTTAAGGTCTGGCCGATCTTGAGCAATCCATCCTTCATCCCGTTGGCCTGCTTCAGAGCAACGACGCCGACGCCGGTCTTCCTGGCAATCGAGGACATCGTATCGCCCGACTGGACAGTGTAGGTGCCAGCAGCGCCTGTCGCCTTGGCTGCGGCCACCTGCGGCTTGGGCTCCTTGGGCTGGTTTGCCGCAGCCGAGGTGTCGACCTGTGCGGCGGATTTGCCCTCCTTGAGCTTCGGCTGCTGCGGCAGAACGGCGACCTTGTCCGGCGCAGTGGCCGGCAGGTTGCGCTTGCCGTCTTTCGCCGGCGTGGCATCGGCGACTTTCGGCTCACCCTTGCTGGAGTAGGCATAGGCCGGGATGACCAGCTTCTGACCGGTCTTCAGCCCCTTGGTCGCGCTCAGCCCGTTGACCTTCATGATCACGTCGGACGGCACCTTGTAGCGCTGCGCCAGGCCGGAAATCGTTTCACCGTCCCTGACGACGATCTCGGTTGCGTGCGGATTGCCTGAGGCAGCCACGCGCGGTGCATCGGGCTGCGCGACCTTGAACGGCGCCGCGGCGGGAGCGACGGTGCCGGTGGTGGTCCTGTCGACATGCGGCGCCGGAGCCAATGCGGTGCGTACCGGCTTTGCGGCGGGTGCCAGTGCGGGAGCGGGCTGCGCCTGGGCAACGGGCGGCGGCAGCGGCCGCGTCGAGACCGGCTCCAGGCTGGAGCGGCTAACCGACTGTGTGTGTGTGCCATCGATCGGAGCGGCGGCGACATCACCCGGATAAGGCTGCTGTACGGCATCCTGCTTGTTGATGATGGTGCGCTGATTGTTGGTCGAGGATGTAAAGACGTCGTCGACGCCATTGAACCGCGAAACCTGGGAACTGCACCCCGCAGCAGCCCCCGCGACCACCAGTATGGCGCAGCCTCGCGCCAGATTGCGACCGCTTGTCTTCAAAACACTGAGTTGCATCGCACTAACCCGCACATACCCGGTACAAACTAGGCATGATTAAAGCGCGTTAATGTTACTCGACGGTTAACCCCATGGAATCCGACGCGATTTTTCTTAAAATATTAGAGGACTGGCTTGGGCATGTTGGGACTGAGGTCTGGCCGCATCGAGAGTGGCTGGTCCGAGACCCGGAAGGCACCAGACATTGGGTTCGGTGAGTCCGAAAGCGCGGCAAGCCGCCATTCGTCGAGCAGCGTCACTTGAATATCGACACCGCCTAGATGACGGCGGCGACACCGCGCAAGATCGGTTGCAGGCGGACGAGGCCGATGTCCTCGCGCTCGAACCGGCTGCCGACCTTGGTCAACTTGGCAAGCACCTGCTCGCCCTCCTCGGGGCCTATCGGGGCGATGACGATGCCGCCGCTCGACAATTGATCGAGCAGGAAGCGCGGCAAGCTGTCGAAGGCTGCCCAGGCGACGATGCGGTCAAATGGCCCTTCATTCGGCAGACCGCCGGAGCCATCGGCGTGGCGCACAATGACATTGCCGATGCCGAGTGCCTCGAAGCGCTGCCTGGCCTGCTCGACGAGCGTCTTGTAGCGATCGGCGGTGACGATCCGCCCCGCCAGCCGCGACATCACCGCCGAGGTGTAGCCTGAGCCGGTGCCGATCTCGAGCACGCGGTTGCCCTCCTCGATGGCGAGCGCCGCGATCACCGCCGCCTGCATGTCGGCGCCTTCGATCGCTTCCCCGCATTCGATCGGCAGCATACGGTCCGACCAGGCGATGGAATGGAACTGGGCCGTCAAGAAACCGCGCCGCGGCGTCGCCTCGAAAGCCGCGATCAGCGCTTTCGGCACCGTTCCCCGGCCGCGCAGGCGCAGGAGAAAAGCGGCAAAGCCTTCGCGGTCATCGATCGGGAGGTTCATGCAAGCGCCTTGCTCAATTGGTCACGAATTTCGTGCGCGGTCAGGTCGAGCTGCAGCGGCGTCACCGACACCAGCCTGTTGCGCAGGGCGTAGAGGTCGGTGCCTTGCTTGCCTTCGACCGGCTCGCGGCCGAAACGCAGCCAATAGTAAGGCAGGCCGCGCCCGTCGCGGCGCTCATCGACCCAGAGGCTGTGCACGAGCTTGCCTTGCGAGGTGACCACCGTGCCGACAACCTCCTCGGGAGTGCAGTTGGGAAAATTGACGTTGAGGAGCACGCCGTCGGGCAACGGCGTCGCCACAAGTTTCTTCAGCAGCGCTGGCGCCAGCGCCTCGGTCGTCTCGTAAGGCACGACCCGGTCCTCGCCGACATAGCTGTAGCCCTGGCTGAGCGCGATCGAACGGATGCCGAGCAGCGCGCCTTCCATGGCGCCGGCGACGGTTCCCGAATAGGTGACGTCGTCGGCGATGTTGGCACCGGAATTGATGCCGGACAGGATCAGGTCGGGTGCGCCGGGCAGGATCTTCTTGACACCCATGATGACGCAATCGGTTGGCGTGCCGCGCACGGCAAAATGCTTCTCGCCGATCTTGCGCAGCCGCAGCGGCTCCGAGATCGACAGGGAATGCGCATAGCCGGACTGGTCCTGCTCGGGCGCCACCACCCAGACATCCTCGGATAGCGTGCGCGCGACCCGTTCAAGCGACGCAAGGCCCTCGGCATGAATGCCGTCGTCATTGGTCAGGAGAATACGCATGAAGCCGCCTTCGCAGAATTGGACTGACGGCAGCGCTCTATGGCGCCCCTCTCTGGCCTGCCGGCCATCTCCCCCTCAAGGGGGAAGATTGGCAGTGCCGTAGCCGCCGCGTTCCTCGTTACGCCAACAATTGGCGAAAGCCGTGATGACAGCGCAATCTCCCCACTAGAGGGGGAGATGTCCGGCAGGACAGAGGGGGGCGCCAAAGAATGCGACACTGCCAAGCTAGTCACTTCGATGATTCGATCTTTTCCAGACCGCCCATGTAAGGCCGCAGCACTTCAGGAATGGTTATGCTGCCATCCTCGTTCTGGTAGTTTTCGATGACAGCGATGAGCGCGCGGCCGACGGCGGTGCCCGAACCGTTGAGCGTGTGGACGAAGCGGTTGCCCTTGCCGTCCCTGTCCTTGTAGCGGGCGTCCATGCGGCGCGCCTGGAAATCGCCGCACACCGAACAGGACGAGATTTCGCGATAGGCGTTCTGGCCGGGCAGCCAGACCTCGATGTCGTAGGTCTTGCGCGCGCCAAAGCCCATGTCGCCTGTGCACAGCGTCATGGTGCGGAACGGCAGGCCGAGCCGCTTCAGCACTTCCTCGGCGCATTGCGTCATCCGCTCGTGCTCGGCAAGCGACGATTCCTGATCGGTGATCGACACCAGCTCGACCTTGTAGAACTGATGCTGGCGCAGCATGCCGCGCGTATCGCGCCCGGCCGAGCCTGCTTCGGAACGGAAGCACGGCGTCAGCGCGGTGTAGCGCAGCGGTAATTTCTCGTGGGCGGTGATCTCTTCGCGCACAAGGTTGGTGAGCGGAACTTCGGCGGTGGGAATGAGGCCAAGCCGCCTTTTCGAATGTTGGTAGTCATCGGGAGTAAAGTTGGTGGCCTCATACTCGGCATCACGAATGAAGCTAATGGCGCGATCCACTCCTTGTGCGATCGACGTTGGAGGGCCCCCTACGGATGTCCCCTCAAGAGCCAGCTTTCGAGCCATCCTGAACGTCCAGTCGTCGTATTCAGGCGTACGAGGATCGGTAAAAAACAAGTCCTCCTCGAATTTCGGCAACTGGCCGGTGCCGAAAAAAACCTCGTCGCGCACCATCAACGGCGGGATGACTTCTTCGTAGCCATGTTCGGTCGTGTGCAGGTCGAGCATGAACTGGCCGAGCGCGCGCTCCATCCGCGCCAGACCGCTCTTCAGCACGGTAAAGCGCGAGCCTGAGAGCTTTGCCGCCCGCTCGAAATCCATCATGCCGAGCGCTTCGCCGATCTCGAAATGCTCCTTCACCCAGTTCGGCCGCGTCGGCACCTTGCCGACGATGTGCTTGACCACATTGTCGTGCTCGTCCTTGCCGACCGGTACGTCGTCGAACGGCACGTTGGGCAGCACCGCCAGCGCGTCGTTCAGCGCTTTGTCGAGCTCGCGTTCGCGCGCCTCGCCGTTCTGGATGAAGGCCTTTATCTCGCCGACTTCGGCTTTCAGCTTCTCGGCCAAGGCCGCGTCGCCCGACCGCATGGCGTTGCCGATCTCCTTCGAGGCGGCATTGCGGCGCTCCTGCTTGGTCTGCAGTTCCGTAACGTGTTCGCGCCGCGCCTCGTCCGAAGCGATCAGCCCGTCGACCGTGGACTGCGCCTCGCCGGCGTCCCACGAGCGCTTCACCAGCGCCTCGACAAGGGCCTTCGGGTTGTCGCGAATCCATTTGATGTCAAGCATGTTTGAACGCTCCTGAGCTTAGGCCAGAGGGCGTAAACCGCATCCTTGATCGATGCAAGATGGGCGAGGCGGCGGCTGCCGTTTTCCGCCGCTGCCGGGGCACGAATGCCAGCGTTGGCATTCCTTGGCGCCCCCCTCTGTCCTGCCGGACATCTCCCCCACGGGTGGGGAGATCGGCCGCCATCACGGCTTTCGCAATCTGTCGAGGAAATGAGCTACCAGCGAAGCTGCCAATCCCCCTCCTTGTGGGGGTTGAGGATTGGGCCGCGAAGCGGATGGAAAGCCAACGGCTTGGCTTTCCAAATGACGAACGTCCGGCAGGACAGAGGGGGCGCTCTGCCGCAACCTATGTAGAGGACGCGTCCGCCGGCTTCTTCTCGGCGACCTCGTCCGCCGCGTCCTGCTTTTCGCGCGCCACGCGCTGCTTTTCCTGATCGCGCTCGATCAGCCGGGCAGCCCAGATGGAGACCTCGTAGAGAAGGATCGTCGGAATAGCCAAACCGATCTGGCTCATCGGGTCGGGAGGGGTCAGCACGGCCGCAACGACGAAGGCGATGACGATCGCCCATTTGCGCTTCTCGGCCAGCCCCTTGGACGACAGCATGCCGACGCGCGTCATCAGGCTGGTCACCACCGGCAGCTGGAACACCAGGCCGAAAGAGAAGATCAGCGTCATGATCAGGCTGAGATATTCCGACACTTTCGGCAGCAGCGAAATCTGCACCTGCTCATCGGTGCCGGCCTGCTGCATGGCGAGGAAGAACCACATCACCATCGGCGTGAAGAAGAAATAGACCAGCGACGCTCCCATCAGGAACAGGATGGGCGACGCGATCAGGAACGGCAGGAAGGCGTTGCGCTCGTTCTTGTAGAGGCCGGGCGCGATGAATTTGTAGATCTGCGTGGCGATCAGCGGAAACGCGATCACCATGCCGCCGAACATGGCGAGCTTGACCTGGGTGAAGAAGAATTCCTGCGGCGCGGTATAGATCAGCTCGACCTTGTGCGGATCGAGCCCGGCCCACTGCGTCGCCCATTTGAACGGGACGACCAGAAGGTTGAACAGCTTCTTGGCGAAGAAGAAACAGACCAGGAAGGCAACGAAGAAACCGCCCAGCGACCAGATGAGCCGCCGGCGCAGCTCGATCAGGTGCTCCATCAGTGGCGCCGACGATTTCTCGATCTCGTCTCTTTCCTTGTCCGAAACGCTCACTTGGCGGCTCCCGCCTTGGCCGCCGGCTTCTTCACCGCGGCAGGCTTCGGTTCGGTCTTCGTCCCCGTCTTGGTCGCCATGGTCTTAGTCGCGACAGTCTTGGCCGCAGCGGGCTTCGCGGCCTTGGGCGTGTCAGGCTTTGCCGGCGTCACGGTCTTCGCCGGCGCCTTAGGCGCGGGCGTGGCTTTCGCGGATACCATTTTCGCCGGTGCAGGAGCCTTTGCGCCATTTGCCGAAGCCTTGGCCGGCGCAGGCTTGGCTGCTTTCTTCGTCGCAGGCGCCTTCGGCGCCACAACAGCTTCTGTCGGCACCGACCCGGTCACCACCGATTCATCGGTCATTGCCGGGAAAATCGGCGCTGCTGGTGCTGCTTCCGGCCCGTTGACGCCAGGCATGGTCGTTGCGGTGTTCTTCAACGGCTCGGCCGCCTGCAGGGACGAAGCAGCGGGCGTTGCCGGATCGGCCGCCGGCTTCGGCTTCATCGCCGCGTCGACGCCGGAGCGAACGTCAGCCGCGGCCTGTTCGAACGGATTGAGCTGCTTCCTGATCTCGGTCATCGGACTGAGGCCCCTGAGTTCGTCGACGGACTTCTTGACGTCGTCGAGCTCGGCTTCCTTCAGCGCCTCGTTGAACTGTTTCTGGAAATCGGACGCCATGGCGCGCAGCTTCGCCGTCGTGCGGCCGAAGGTGCGCAGCATATTGGGCAAATCCTTAGGCCCGACGACCACGATCATGACTATCGCGATGACCAGCATTTCGGTCCAGCCGACTTCAAACATGGCAATTTGTTCCGACTAGAACCCGTGGCTCAGCTCTTGCTGGCTTTTTCCTTCGCGGCCGCAACGGTCTCGTCGGCGCGATGTTCGACGGTGCGCTTGTCTTCGGCAACGTCGTCGTCGGCCATGCCCTTCTTGAAGCTCTTGATGCCCTTGGCCATGTCGCCCATCAGCTCGGGAATCTTGCCCCGGCCGAACACCAAAAGCACGATCACCAGCACGATCATCCAGTGCCAAATCGAAAATGAACCCATAGCAAATCTCTCTCGAATGGTTTCCCTGGCGATGATCTATGCGTTTTCGCGTTGGGATTCAAACACAACTGCGACAGAGTTTATGAAAGGGTGGCGGATGTCACGCATTTTCGATGCGAAGGGCCGCTACGAATCCGCGCATCCTCGACATATCGGCGGCCAATGCCAGTCAATCTTCCGTGACGCGCGGCGTCAGAAGTCCGAGTTCCTCGAGGTCGATGTCGGTCAGCGCATCCTCGTCGTCGGCCAGTGCGTCGGGATCGGCCGGCGGCTGCGGAATGGAGAAATTCGACGGCATGCGGCCGGAAAGCAGCCCCGCCCCCTTCAGTTCCTCCATGCCGGGAAGATCGCGGATTTCCTCCAGCGCGAAATGGTCGAGGAAGGTCTCTGTTGTGCCGTAGGTGACAGGGCGTCCCGGCGTCTTGCGCCGGCCGCGCATGCGCACCCATTCCGTTTCCAGCAGCGTGTCGAGCGTTCCTTTCGAGGTTTCGACGCCGCGGATGTCCTCGATCTCGGCGCGCGTCACCGGCTGATGATAGGCAATGATCGCCAGCACTTCGAGGGCCGCGCGGGAGAGCTTCCTTTGCTGGATGGTATCCCGGCTCATCAGGAAAGCCAGGTCGCCGGCGGTACGGAACGCCCAGGCATCGCCGACCCGCACCAGGTTGACGCCGCGCCGCGCATAGATCTGCTGCAGCTCGGCCATCGCCAGGGCGATGTTGATGCCGTCCGGCAGGCGTGCCGCAAGCTGCTTTTCGCTGACAGGCTCGGCGCTGGCGAACACGATCGCCTCGGCCATGCGCACGGCTTCCGCCAAATGCAGCCGCTCGGCCGGGTTCTGTACCATCTGCTGCTCGGCCGGGTCCTGGGAAAGCAGTTCCTCTTCGGATTCATCGCCGTCCTTGAACGGGATAACCGAAGCGTTGGCGCGTTCGCTCATGATGCCACCTCGACTGCCTTGATTGCCTGCGTGCGGCCGCGCAGATAGATCGGCGCGAACACGTCGTCCTGCCGCATGTCCATCGTGCCTTCGCGCACCAGCTCCAGCGTGGCCGCAAACGAGCTGGCGATCGCCGTGCGCCGCTCCTCGGGGCTGGTCATGTAGGCGATCAGAAAACTTTCCATCGTCGTCCAGTCGCTCACAGCCCCCACCAGGCGGGTCAGGATGTCGCGCGCGTCCTTGAGTGACCACACACCGCGCCTGGCGATCGTCACATTGTTGATCGCCTGCTTCTGCCGCTGCTGGGCGTAGGCGGTCAGGAGATCGTAGAGCGAGGCCGAGTAGGCGTTGCGCTTCTCGACGATGACCATTTCCGGCATGCCGCGCGCGAACACGTCACGACCGAGCCGATTGCGGTTGACCAGCCGCGCCGAGGCGTCGCGCATGGCCTCCAGCCGCTTTAGCCGGAACTGCAGCACCGCCGCCAGTTCCTCGCCGCTTTCGCCCTCGTCGCCCGGCTGCTTGGGGATCAAAAGCTTAGACTTGAGGAAGGCCAACCACGCCGCCATCACCAGATAGTCGGCGGCAAGCTCTAGCCTGAGCGCCCTCGCCGTCTCGACAAAGGTCAGATATTGCTCGACCAGCGCCAGGATCGAAATCCGCGCCAGATCGACCTTCTGGGTGCGGGCAAGATGCAGCAGGAGGTCAAGCGGACCTTCGAAGCCGGCCACGTCGACGACCAGAGACGGGTCGCCGGTGACGCGTGAATCGTCATTCTCGGCCCACAGACGGTCCATCGGTGCGGCCTTTGCGGCCTTGCTTTCCAATGTTTCCGCCACTGCCTGTCACTTTCCCTTTGCTATGCCACCGCATCGAAGTAGGTGGCGAATTCGGCGCGTATTTCGGCTTCTTCAACCGTGTCGCGGTTCTTTATATAGGTCAGCGCCCGCTTTGCGCGCTCCAGCGACGTGCCCTCAAGCCCCGTGGTCCGCGATGCGATGCCCGCCATCTCCTCGAAAACGCCGTTGCAGTGAAGGACCAGATCGCAGCCCGCCGCAAGGATCGAGGCCGCCTTTGTCGGGAAATCCCCAGAAAGTGCCTTCATCGAGGTGTCGTCGCTCATCAGCAGCCCGTCGAAGCCGATTTCGCGCCGGATGATCTCGTCGATGACCTTGCCTGAGGTGGTCGCCGGGTTGTTGGGGTCGATCGCGCTGTAGACGACATGCGCCGTCATCGCCATCGGCAGATGGTTGAGCTCCCTAAACGGGGCGAAATCATGCCGCTGCAGATCGCTCAGCGAGGCATTGACCACCGGCAACTCGAAATGCGTGTCGGCAAAGGCACGTCCGTGACCCGGAATGTGCTTCATGACCGGCAGCACGCCGCCCGCCATCAGCCCTTCAGCCGCGGCACGGCCAAGCTCGATCACCGGTTGCGGGTCTTTGCCATAGGCGCGCGCACCAATGACGTCGCTGGCACCTTCGATCGGCACGTCGAGCACCGGCAGGCAATCGGCTGATATGCCGTAGCGCAGCAGGTCGAAGGCATGCAGCCGCGCCATCAGCCACGCCGCGCGGGCGCCGGCATCATGGTCGTCGCGCCATAGTGCGCCCAGCGCGCCGCCGGCCGGATAGTTCGGGGCAAGCGGCGGCCGCAGGCGTTGCACACGCCCGCCTTCCTGGTCGATGAACACCAGCGCCTCCGGGCGCCCGATGCAGTCGCGCATCTCGGCGACCAGATCGCGGATCTGTTCGGTCTCGCCAATGTTGCGCGCAAACAGGATGAAGGCCCACGGGCATTCATTGCGATAGAAATTGATTTCTTCGCGGGTGAGCGATTTCCCGGCACAGCCGAGGATCATGGATTTTGATTCGGTCATGTCAGGAGTTTAGGGCTTCGCGCGATCAAAGGGAATCGCCGGGGATCACATACGGTGCAACGCTGTATCTGCTTTCCCCATGAAAAAAGCCGGCGCGGTGAACGCGCCGGCTTTGATTGGTTGGCTCCGGCTTTAGCGCGAGACGAAACAGTTGCCGCCTGCCGCCTTGTAGCTGGTGCACAAATTGATCGCGTCATTGCGCGACTGCGCCGGAACACGCACGCGGTAGAACGTGCCCTTGCCGGCGATCTCGGCCTTGACGATGTTGGCGGTACGGCCGGACAGCACGCTGCCGTAGCGGCGCTGCAGATCCTGATAGCTGGACTGGGCGCTTTCGACGGTCGGCTGCGAAGCGATCTGCATCGACCACGAACCACCGCCTGTCGCGGTCGATGCCGGATCGATGGACGCAACCTGATCGGGCTTGACCTCGCCGACGACATCGACCGGCTGGTCGGACGGCCGCTGCGGCGCGAGCGGAACCTTTGCCGGCGTATTGGCCGACTGCACCTTGGCCTTGGCTGGCGCCACCGGCTTGAGGGCCGGTTCGGCGTCGGCCTGGGCCGCAGCGGGCGTCACGGTGCCGGTCTGGTCGGCGTCGGCCTGCGCCGTCGGGGCAACATGCTGCGGCGCCGGGTCGGCCGGCTCCGTTGCGGCCACTTGCGGGGCGGCGGGCGCCGGATCCTCACGCGGCACCAGCGAACCATCCGACTTGACCACCATGGTCCTCACCTTGCGCGGCGCAACGGCGACGACATCGGCATTGGTGCCCTTGTCGGCATCCTGCAGCACCTGCGCGATGCGATCCTCGGACTTGGGCGCCGGGGCCGCGCTGTCGGCCGGCGCGGCAGCGGCACTGTCGGCCGGCGCGGCAGCGGCACTGTCGGCCGGGGCGGCGACGGCGGTCGATGCGGCGCTGCCGTCATCCGTTCCGCCGGCAGCGGCATTCTGGTCTGGCGAGAGATCGATGGCACGGGCCGGGTCCTTCGCCTGCACATCCACCGGCTCTTCGACGTTGGTGACCAGCTTTTCCTGGACCGGCTCGGCGGGCTTCGCGCCCCTGACCGCGTCGTAGACCTTGTTGTCCTGGTTCGGAACCACGGCTCCGCCCGGGTTTTCCGGCTTGACCTTGATCGGCGCGTTGTCGGCCTTGACGATCACCGGCGCTTCGCTGCCGCCCTTGCCGCCGAAAGACAGCGCAAAGGCACCAAGGCCGCCCGCGACCGCCACCGCGCCGACAATCGCGGCGATGAACAAGCCACGCCCGCGCCATGGCCTCGCGGCCTCGCGCTCGCCGAGGCCCGGAATGGCCATCGCCTCGTCCAGTTCGGGATCGTAGTCGAGTTCATCGACGGTGAAATCATCGGCCTGCGAAACCGGCTGGCTGCCGGGCAGACTGTCGAGATCGAAGCCGGAAGCATCGGCATAACCCGTGGGCGCCGCCGCGCGGGCAGACATGTCCATCGGCCGCGCCGCATAGGTCCGCGCTTCCGGCTCATAGCCCGGCTTGACCCCGTCATAGCCCCGTTTGACCCCGTCATAGCCCGGGCTGACTGCGTCATAGCCCGGCTTGGCGTTGTCATAGCCATGCGTGAAGCCCGCGGCGTAGGAGTCATCATCGTAAGACGCGCCGGACGCGTTGGCTGCGGGAGCGGCAGCGACTTCTACTGCGTTCATCTCGGAGAGAAGGCTGGAGAACTCGGCGTCGAGATCGTCATAGCCAGGCGTCGCCGGTTGATCTTCCTCGAAGTGCAGTTCCGGAATATCGAGATCGTCCGCCAGCGCCACGACACGTTCGGGCACATCGACCGTCTCTACATCGGGCACGTCTTCGTAGCGCGCGGACTGGCGCGATTGCGGCGCCGACACAGGAGCAGCCTGGGCGACGGTCTCGACCGGCTCGGCCGGACGATAGGACGTTGCTGCGGCGACTGCCGGCGCTGCGGCCATGGATGACATCGAAGCTGACGGCTGAGTGCTAAATGACGGCTGGGCGCCGAATGATGGCTGCTGCGGAACCGGCGTCACGCGGCTCCATGAACGGGCAGGCTCAGAGGCGGTGGAACGCTCCGCCAACCAATCCATAGAATCCGCCGAATTGTCCCGGGAAGCGGCCGTATCGCGCGGACCCAGACTTTTGGCCAAAGCCGCGTCGAACGCATCATCGTCAAAATTGATATCACCATGTTCGGCGTCCGGATCCGAAGCCTCCTGCTCGAGTTCATCAACCATGAGATCGTCGATATCCGCATCGGCCGCGTGGGCCGTGCCAACGTGCTGGGCCTGCTCCGACGTGGATTCGTCGAGATCCCAGTCGAGGTCGCCAACAAGATCGGCCGGCTCCTCGGCGGTGTCCGCAACTTCGGCGACAGGCGGCGGCTCAGCGGCAACAGCCGGCTGAGTCGTCATGGGCTCCCTGGTCGCCGGGGCCGCACGCGTGGTCATGGCGCCCAGCAGCGCATTCAACTCGTCTTCCAGGCTCCGCTCTTCAGCGATCGGGGTTTGCACCGGCTCCGCCGCAATGGCGGCTAGCGCCACCGGCTGAACCGCTGCGGCGGCAACCTCTGCGACCGGCTCTTCGACTGCTTCGGCAAACGTGTCGTCGAAGTCCAGGTCGAAAGCGTCATCCGACGCGCCTTCAGGGCTGGAAGTCTCGCCTTTCGCGTCCGCGGCAAGCTCATCATGCGCTTCCGGCTCTTCGAAGGCGACCGGCTCGTCCCCGCGACTGTCAAAATCCATGTCGACATCAGCCATGGCGTCGTCGAAATCGCCGGCAAAATTCTCGTCGGAGGTCTCACGCGCAGCCGCCTGTGCCGGCATGGGATACTCGACGGGATCGGCCGCCATGTAGGACTGTTCGGGCGCCGAATGGTCGTCGAGCATCAACTCGTCTTCGAGCGAGATCGCAACCGCATCGTCGAATTCATCATCGGCGGCGGCCGGCTCGACAGAAGCAGGCGCGTCAGCGACTGGCGCGGCATGCTGTGCCTCTTCGGCTTCCTCGTCGATCCGAAAATCCTGGTCGAGCGACGCGGCAAGCTCGTCCGCCATCGGCTGATCGTCCTCGAAGGGCGAAACGTCTGCGAGCGAATTGGCGACGGCATTGTCGAAATCGGAATCGAAAGCAGGCTCGACAGACGGCACGGCTTCAGCTGCGGCCACATGGCTGGCGCCGGCCAGGTGGTCGTCGATCTCAGCCATGTCCAGGTGGAAATCGTCGTCGAGCGACACCGAAAGCTCGTCGTCCATCGCGCTGGCATCGGCCGCTTCGAATGCCGGCTCGTGCTCGAATGTCGGCTCAACAGCCTCGACAACCGGCGCGGCGTCGCTGTCATCAGCGCCGAACTCGCCCATCAATTCCTTCTCGAGATCGATATCGAAATCGCCCTCCTCCGTCGCGTGATCGGCAACGGGAGCTTTCGGCTGGGCGGGCGATTGCGGCCTGACCGGCTGGCGCGGGTCGAACCCCATGATCCTGGTCAGTTCCGCGAACGGATCATCGTCAGCGACGTCGTTGTTGTCGGCTACTCTCAGCTGGGTTCTGTCTGCCATTATTGTTCCCGAACTCGCACTCATTCGGACGCCATGGACGTCGCGTAGGGTTGGCCCTTACCAGCGCAATGTGGGCAAAAGGTGACAGGTTATTTAGTCAAACCTAACGCATTTCGGTGGGCGCGGCGGCTCCGATCAGCGTCAGGCCGGACGTCAAAACGTCCGAAACAGCCTGCACCAGCCCTAGTCTGGCATGCGTCAATTGTCGGTCGTTAACCTTAACAAAACGTAAGTCCGGATTATCCGTGCCACGGTTCCAATGTCCATGGAAGCTGGAAGCCAGATCATAGAGGTAAAATGCCAGCCGATGCGGCTCGAGCGCAAGTGCGGCGGACTCGATTAGACGCGGGTATTCGGCAAGCTTGCGAACCATGCCTATCTCGCCCTCGTCGGTCAGCAAGGCCACGGCGGACGCCAGGCTGTTGCGGTCGAAATTGGCTTCGCCCAACTGCTCGCTCGCCTGCCGGAACACCGAATGGCAGCGCGCCGAGGCATACTGCACATAGAACACCGGATTGTCCTTGGACTGCTCGGTCACCTTGGCGAAATCAAAATCCAAAGGTGCGTCGTTCTTGCGGTAGAGCATCATGAAGCGGATCGCGTCGCGGCCGACCTCCTCCACCACTTCGCGCAGCGTCACGAAATCGCCCGACCGCTTCGACATGCGCACCGGCTCGCCGTCGCGAAACAGTTTCACCAATTGGCAAAGCAGCACGGTGAGCTTCACGTCTTCGCCGGCAATCGCCCGTGCCAAAGCTTCCAGCCGCTTGACATAACCGCCATGGTCTGCGCCGAGCACATAGATCAGGTCGACGAAGCCGCGATCGACCTTGTCCTTGAGATAGGCAACGTCGGCGGCGAAATAGGTGAACGAACCGTCCGACTTGATCAGCGCCCGATCCATATCGTCGCCGACCGCGGTCGAGCGGAACAGCGTCTGCTCGCGGTCCTCCCAATCGTCGGGCTTCTCGCCCTTGGGCGGCGGCAGCTTGCCCTTGTAGATATGGCCCTTCAGCGTCAGATCATTGATCGCCGAGCGGATCTTCCTGGCATTGTCGGCGTGCAGCGTGCGCTCGGAGAAGAATACGTCGTGATGCACGTTGAGCATCGCCAGATCCTCGCGGATCATCGCCATCATCGCATCTATGGTGCGGTCCTTGACGATGGCCAGCGCCTCATCATCCGGCATCTGCAGCAGCGAGCGGCCGAATTCCGCGACCAGCGCCTGACCGACAGGCATCAGGTAATCGCCGGGGTAAAGACCGGCAGGTATTTCGCCAATGTCCTCGCCCAGCGCTTCACGGTAGCGAAGGAATGCGGAACGACCGAGCACGTCGATCTGCGAACCGGCATCGTTGATGACATATTCCTTGGTCACGTCGTAGCCGGCGAAGGCCATCAGATTGGCGAGCGCGTCGCCGACGACAGCACCCCGGCAATGGCCAACATGCATCGGCCCGGTCGGATTGGCCGAGACATATTCGACATTGGTTTTCCGGCCGCCGCCAATCGTCGAGCGGCCGTAGTTGCGGCCCTCGCCGAGCAGTGCGGTCAGATGTGCCTGCCAGAAGCCGTCCTTGAGCCGCAGATTGACGAAACCAGGACCGGCCACTTCTGTCGCCGCGACATCCTTGTCGTCGCGCAGCGCCTGCGCCAGCCTTTCGGCCAGCGCGCGCGGGTTCTGGCCAGTCGGCTTGGCCAGAACCATCGCCGCATTGGTCGCCAGGTCGCCATGACTGGCGTCGCGTGGCGGCTCGACGGCAATGCGCGACAGGTCAAGCGAAACGCCGTCTTTGTCTTTCAGATCAAGCGCTTCGACGGCTTTTATGATTCGCGCGGTGAAATCGGCGAAGATATTCATTTGTGTGACTCTGGGGACTGGCTCTGGCGGCTTTGTGGCGAATCCGGCTCGTTGGCCGGCAAAATCGAGCCCGCCCTAGCTCAATTCAGGCGTATGGTCAAACAAACGCCGGTGTTCCTTCAGCGCGTAAGTATCGGTCATACCCGCCAGGAAGTCGGCGACGCTGCGCGCCTTGATGCGGTCGTCGGCCCGATCCAGGCCCTCGCGCCAGCCGTCCGGCATGGCGCGGGGATCAGCGAAATAGGCGTCGAACAGATCGTTGACGATCTGCTCGGCGTCCGCGCGCACCCGCATCACCTCCGCGTGCCGGTAAAGATGCTTGTAAAGAAACGCCTTCAGTTCTTTCTCGAAGGCAGCCATTTCGGCCGAGAAAGCCACCATAGTCTCGCCCGCCGCTCTTACCGCATCGGCGCTCTGCGGCCTGATACGCTCGAGATTGGCTGATGTGGAGACAATGACATCCTCGACCATGGCGGTGATCTGCCGCCGCATCAGCTCGTGGCCGGTGCGTACGTCATCGAGGGAGGGATAGCGAGCGCGCACGCCCTTCAGAATGGTTCCGGGCAGCGCAACCACCTCCAGCATGTCCAGCGTCAGCAGCCCTGACCTCAGGCCATCGTCGATGTCGTGCGTGTTGTAGGCGATATCGTCGGCGATCGCCGCGCATTGCGCCTCGATGCCGGCGAAACGGTCGAGTTCGAGGTCGTGCAGTTGCGAATAATCACGGATCGCCTGCGGCACCGGCCCTTTCAGGCCCTTGCCCTTGGCATCCGTCAGCGGTCCATTGTGCTTGACCAGGCCTTCCAGCGTTTCCCAGGTCAGGTTGAGCCCGTCGAATTCGGCGTAGCGCGCCTCCAGCCTCGTCACGATGCGCAGCGATTGTGCGTTGTGGTCAAAACCGCCCCAGGCGGCCATCTTCTCGTTCAGCGCATCCTCACCGGTGTGGCCGAAGGGCGTGTGGCCGAAATCATGCACCAGTGCCACCGCTTCGGAGAGATCCTCGTCGCCACGCAGCGCCCGTGCCAGCGCGCGCGCGATCTGCGCCACTTCGATCGAATGGGTCAGCCGGGTGCGATAGTGGTCGCCTTCATGCGCGATGAAGACCTGCGTCTTGTGCTTGAGCCGGCGGAACGCCGTCGAATGGATGATGCGGTCGCGGTCGCGCTGGAATGGCGTTCGGGTCGGGCTTTCCACCTCGTCAAACAGCCGTCCGCGCGACTTTGCCGGATCGCAGGCATAGGCGGCGCGTGGTCGATAGCCAAATCCGATGTCGCCCAACTCATTGGTCATGATCGATGCCGCAGTTGACTTGCCCCGTCGCGCTTCATACCTATCATGTGAAACCGAAAGCAAGGTGACGCCGATGGGCGCGGATGCCAAGACTGCCATGAAAGTCGACATGACCGAGGCCGCCGCCAGGCGGATCGCCAAGATTGTCTCGGGCGAAGCCGGCAAAACGGCTTTGCGAGTGTCGGTCGAAGGCGGCGGTTGCTCGGGCTTCTCCTACAAGTTCGATCTGGTCGATACGCGCAACGACGACGACGTCGCCATCGAGAAAGACGGCGCCACGGTGCTGATCGACGATCTGTCGCTGGTCTATATGGGCGGCTCGGTGATCGATTTCGTCGACGATCTGATGGGCCAGTCGTTCCAGATCCGCAATCCGAACGCGGTCGCTTCCTGCGGCTGCGGCACGAGCTTCTCCATATAGAATGCCTGCGATCGGCGCGGTCCGTCAGATCGCGCTGTCGGCTGGACGCAACCTCGACGCGACGCTGGCTTTCTGGCGCGATGTGCTCGGCATGGCTGTCCATGCACGCTTCGATCCGCCCGGCATTGCCTTCATCATGGCCGGCGATATCAGGCTGTTGTTCACCGACGGCATACCGGCCGGAACCGTCTATCTCGATATATTCGGGCTCGATCGCTTCCATGCTTCGGCGGCCGCGGCGGGCGTGCCCTTCACCGCGCCGCCAACACTTGTCCATCGCGACACCGAGGGCCAGTTCGGTCCAGCGGGGGAAAGCGAATGGATGGCCTTCCTAAAGGACCCGGCTGGCAATACGATCGGCCTGGTCGAACGCCATCCGCCGCAAGAGCCCAATTGAACAGCATCGAGACCGTCATGAAAATTGTCACCTGGAACATCAACGGCATCCGCGCCCGCATCGGCAACCTGACCCATTGGCTGACCGAAAGCGCGCCCGATATCGTCTGCCTGCAGGAGATCAAGACGGTCGACGAGCAGTTCCCGCGCGCCGAGATCGAGGCGCTGGGCTACAACGTCGAAACCCACGGCCAAAAGGGTTTCAACGGTGTGGCCCTGCTGTCGAAGCTGCGCTTCGACGAGGTGACCAGAGGCCTGCCCGGCGACGATGCCGACGAGCAGGCACGTTTCATCGAAGGCGTGTTCTCGACCGACAAGGGCGCGCTGCGCGTCGCTTCGCTCTATCTGCCGAACGGCAACCCGATCGATGACGAGAAGAAGTTTCCCTACAAGCTGTCCTGGATGGCGCGGCTGGAGCGCTGGGCAGAAGAGCGGCTCAGACTGGAGGAGGCTTTGGTGCTCGCCGGCGACTACAATGTCATTCCCGAGCCGATCGACGCGCGCTTTCCGGAGAATTGGCTGGGCGACGCGCTGTTCCAGCCGCAGACGCGGCAAGCCTTCCGCCGGCTGCTCAATCTTGGCTTCACCGAGGCGGTGCGCGCGGTCACCGACGGGTCCGACACCTACACGTTCTGGGATTATCAGGCCGGCGCCTGGCAGAAAAACAACGGCATCCGCATCGACCATCTGCTGTTGTCGCCGGAAGCCGCCAACCGGTTCTCGTCGGCCTCGATCGAAAAGCATGTGCGCGCCTGGGAAAAGCCGTCCGATCATGTCCCGGTGGCGATCGATCTGGCGCTGCAGCCGGCCTGAACCCGAGCGAACAGTCAGTCTCCGCCGCTCAAACCTCATATCGCCACAAATGGCGCGCTTGATACTGCATCATCATGGTGGCCGGGGTTCCCATGACCATACGTCTTATCCTTTGTCCGATCGGGCTGGTCTGCACCATGGCCGTGGCCGCTCCGGCTCTTGCCGCGCCCGAATGCCTGGCCAATGGAAAGTCGTTCCAGATCGGTCAGGTCGCCTGCCTGACGGTGACCGACAAGAGCCACTTGGCCCGCTGCGACATGGTGCTCAACAACACATCGTGGACGAAGATCGGGGATAGCTGCCCGGAAAATACGCTAGCGCCACACCCCCCTGTCACGCCGATCTCGACGCCGGCACCCAGCATGGTGCCGACGGAGCCGACCGCGAACTGATTTCTCGGTAGATTTCTTGTCGCCGAAACTCGGACTAAGTTGGCAACGTCTGCGCCGCCCCTCACCTGCCTGCCGGCATCCTCTCCCCGTATAGTGACGGGGAGGGGGACGCTCTCATTACCGGTTTCGCCAATCGCCAACGTTGAAAGATGAGCGCCAGCATTGCGGTCAGCACCTTTCTCCCCGTCACTATACGGGGAGAAATGCCCGGCAGGGCAATGAGGGGCGACGCAGGGTTTCGAAGTTGAATGCCCGCAAAGCGGGCGATACATCTCAAGCACGCGGCAACGCCTATTGGTCCGCACTGCCGCCCTTGGTGAGGATGTCGTCGGCCAACGAGATCGCGGTGCGGCGGTCGGCTTCGCCGGCGGTGGCAAATGCCTCTTCCTGCATGCCGCGTATCCATGGCTGGTCGGCCGGGGAAGCGCGTTCCAGAGCTGCCGTCATCATCGCCAGGCCGCGAACGATCTTGCCGCTCTGGAACAGCAGATGGCCTAGTGTCGCCTGAGCGCCGGCATGGCCCTTCTCGGCGGCAAGCTGGAACCAGCGTCCAGCCTGCTTGACGCTGGCCTTCACGCCGCCCTCGCCCTTCAGGAACATCTGCCCCATCTCGAACTGCGCGTTCGGATTGCGGTAGTTGGCGGCGGCGCGCATGTAATATTCCTGGGCCGCCACCTCGTTCTCGGTGACCGGGCTGCCGGGAATGCCCTTGCGCAGATAGTCGCCAAGGGCGACCAGCGCGTCGGAGACATAGCTTTCCTCGGGCGAGCCGGGCTCGACATCCTGGTCGACGATCTCCGAGAAGAACTTGAACGCCTCGTAGTCGTCGCGCGCCACGCCGTCGCCCTCGGCATACATGCGGGCAAGCTTCCAGGTGGCGCCGATCTGGCCGTTTTCGGCGGCGTATTTGTAGGCCTCGGCGGCCTGTTCCTTATGGCCGTTCTTGTAGGCGGAAAAGCCGAACTGGAACACCGCCCAGGGGCTCGATTGCGGCTTCACACCGGTCTTGTCGTCGAACACCTTGTCGTCGAAGGCCATGGCCTGGCCCACGGCGCCAAAGGTCGCGCCAAAAGTGGCGATCACGACCAGTGCCGAAAAGACAGACGACCTCAACAACTCAGATGTCCGCATAACAGTGTGTTTCTTTCGCACCGCCCGGATGGGTCACCGCGCCATCGCGCGCCGGTCCTACCGTCTGTGCATATTTCCATATCGCGCCCGACTGATAGTCGGTCGTGCGCGCCTTCCATGTCTTCGCCCTCGCCGCCAGTTCATCATCGGACAACGCCACGTCGATCGTACCGTTCACCGCGTCGATCGAGATCACATCGCCATTGCTGAGCAGCCCGATCGGGCCGCCCACGGCTGCCTCGGGGCCGACATGGCCGATGCAGAAACCGCGCGTGGCGCCCGAGAAGCGCCCGTCGGTGATCAGCGCCACCTTGCCGCCCATGCCCTGACCGTAGAGCGCCGCCGTCGTCGACAGCATCTCGCGCATGCCGGGGCCGCCGCGCGGCCCTTCGTACCGAATGACGAGAACCTCGCCTTCTCTGTAGTTGCGATGCGTCACCGCCTCGAAACATTCCTCTTCCGAATCGAAGCAGCGCGCCGGGCCGGAGAATTTCAACTCCGTCATACCCGCGACCTTCACGATCGCGCCTTCGGGGGCAAGGTTTCCCTTCAAGCCCACGACACCGCCGGTTTGGGTAATGGGTTTGTTGGCCGGGCGGACCACATCCTGGTGTTCATTCCAGGCAACGTGCTCCATATTTTCGGCCAAAGTGCGGCCAGTCACGGTCAGGCAGTCGCCATGCAGATAGCCGTGGTCGAGCAGCGTCTTCATCAACAGCGGAATGCCGCCGGCCTCGAACATGTCCTTGGCGACGTATTTGCCGCCCGGCTTGAGGTCGGCGATGTAAGGCGTCTTCTCGAAAATCTTCGCCACGTCGAACAGGTCGAACTTGATGCCGGCCTCGTGCGCGATCGCCGGCAGATGCAGTGCTGCGTTGGTCGAGCCGCCGGTGGCCGACACCACGGTCGCCGCGTTTTCCAGCGCCTTCAGCGTGACGATGTCGCGCGGCCGGATGTTTTTCGCGATCAGCTCCATGATCTTTTCGCCCGAGGCGAAATTGAAGCGGTCGCGCATCTCGTAAGGGGCCGGCGCGCCACAGGAATAGGGCAGCGCCAGGCCGATCGCCTCGGCGACGGTGGCCATGGTGTTGGCGGTGAACTGGGCACCGCAGGAGCCGGCCGAGGGACAGGCGGCCTGTTCGATTTCGAGCAGTTCGGCATCATCGATCGTGCCGACCGAGTGCTGACCGACCGCCTCGAACACATCCTGCACGGTGATCTGGCGGCCACGATAGCTGCCGGGCAGGATCGAGCCGCCATAGATGAAGATCGACGGTACGTTGAGGCGCACCATGGCCATCATCATGCCGGGCAGCGACTTGTCGCAGCCGGCCAGCCCAACCAGCGCGTCGTAGCAATGGCCACGCATGGTGAGTTCGACCGAATCGGCGATGACCTCGCGCGACACCAGCGACGACTTCATGCCCTGGTGACCCATGGCGATGCCGTCTGTGACGGTGATGGTGCAGAATTCGCGCGGCGTGCCGTTGGCCGCCGCGACGCCCTTCTTGACCACCTGTGCCTGGCGCATCAGCGAGATGTTGCAAGGTGCGGCCTCGTTCCAGCAGGAGGCGACGCCGACCAGCGGCTGCGCGATCTCGGCCGCCGACAAGCCCATGGCATAGAGATACGAACGGTGCGGCGCACGCGCCGGACCGACGGTCACATAGCGGCTCGGGAGCTTAGCCTTGGAAATGACTTTGGCGTCCATACTCTTCCTTGCCGCGGCGGTGCGGCCTGCCCCATCGCCGAGCCTTTTGGCGCGTGTCCCGAGACAAGATCGAGGTGCGCCGGGTTTATGGCGGGAAATGGGCAATTTCCTCGGCCTGACTTCTAGCGCAGGGGTTGTTCAGAAAGTGTTGCCAAAACGTCACAATCGCAGGAGGCGCCAGCGGTGCGGCTAATATGCAACGCAGCTTGAAAGCTGCGGTGATGGAATTGCCATTGTCGAGCCGGCAGCAATGAAAAAGCCGGGCGATGCCCGGCCTTTTCATTCGAATTTTCAAAGGTTTAGAACTTGATCTTGAGACCGCCCGAAATCGCCGTGACCAGATCGTTGCCGAAGTCGTAGCTGACTTCCTCGCCGGCCACATAGCCGTTCTCGCCAGCCACTGTCCCCGAATGGCCGCTGGTCATTACGCCGATCGCACCAGCCAGACGAACCTCGATGTTGGGCTTGGGCGTAAAGGCGACGCCGCCGCCCAGTGTCCAGGTGTCGGTCTGCGAGCCATAGCCATGCGACGTACCACGATCCCAGGAAAGCTGGCTGGCAGCACTCCACTGATCGTTGAACTTGTGGCCGAGGCCGCCCGTGACGGTCCACCCGTCGCGATACATCAGGTCCAGCGAGGTGATCTGGCCTGAATGGAGAGCATCACCCGTAACGCATGCCGCGGCGGGAGTACCTACGACGCAGATCGGAACACTCTGCAGCAGGCTCCAATTGACCCACTTGAGCGAACCAAAGGCGAGCCAGTCTGGCGCAATGCCTGACTGCAATTTCAATTCGACCGTGTCCGGCATGTACTGCGTCGCGCCGTAGATCGGCAGCACGACAAGGCCAACATGCGTCAAATCCAGCGAGCCCGAGATATTGTCGAGCTTGACCCGCGAATTGTAGACCAGGCTGGCGCGCAATGCGATCTCGGGTATCTCGTAGGCGAGGCCGGCGCGCCAGCCCCAGCCGGTCCCCTTGAGGTCGACACGGCCGGTACCCTGGAAACCCGGCACCAACGGCGACACCAGATCTTCCTTGAAACCATAGACTTCCTGATAGTACACGCCGCCGATGAAGCGAACCTGGCCTTTGCCGGCATCCATTTTGTAGGAACAAGTCGTGGCGTAGTTGTCGCTCTTGATGTCCGTTTCCATGTTGGATTCGGCGCCGGCCCACAGACCCGGATTTGTGTGCGCGCCCCAAGGCTGGGAATAGTCGAACATACAGTCGATGCCCTGGACAATCTGCGCCTTGACGCCGATCCGCGGCACCCAATAGCTCTCGCTGTCGTTCGCCGTGCTGCCGAGAAACGTTAAATTGCCGTCGCTCGGGTCAGTGTCCACACCATTCTTGAGTTTGCGCTGCGGCATGACGTAAGTCGCTTCGGCTTCCGTCGCGAACGGAGCCGGATCGAACAGAAGATCGATGTCGTAGCCACCGCGTTCGATGCCGCCGGCATGCGCCGAATTCATCGCTGTCCCGATCAAAGCCAGTGAAAAGCAGCCCGCCCCAAGCAGCGCTTTCAGTTTCAGAATAGTCATGAAATGTCCTCCCCGAATTCGAGTGCATCAAGCTAGAACCAATTCAGGTTAACGGTGCAACAACGAATTCATGGGCGTACATGTACATGTTCGCCAGGCGCATTTTCGACTTAATGCAACCGGATGCAACAACGCCGAAAAACGGCCCTTGGTGCGGGTCTCGTCCTCAAAAACGGAGAAAAACCACCCAAAAAGGCGTAAAAATAGTGCTTTTTCGAGGCCAAGAGCCCCATTGTTACATTATGGCAACAATGGGGCAAAAACTTCCGTTTACGTCAACATTAACGCAACGGAATGTCTATTTTCGAGGCAGAAAGCCACCCATTTTAGAGGGCGCTAAAGTCCCGCGAATCTACCCTCAGCCGGCGTCGCGAACCCTGGTCAACGCCACCGAAAGCCTGTCCTGCGCATCGCGGTATTCGGCGATCTTTTCACGCTCGGCGTCGACGATCTCGGCCGGCGCGCTGGCGACGAATCTTTCGTTCGACAGCTTCTTGTGCAGGCGCGCGATTTCCTCGGTCACCTTGGCCAGTTCCTTCTGCAGCCGTGCAGCCTCGGCGGCGAGATCGATCAGGCTGCCAAGCGGCAGGCAGATCGTCGCCTCGTTGAGCACGATCTGCGCCGAACCCTTTGGCGCGACGTCGGCCAGCGAGATGTCGCCGACCCGCGCCAGCCGCTTGACCGCCGACTCCTCGCGAACAAGCCGTTCGCGGGTCACGTTGTTGGCGCCGACCACGACCAGCGGTGCGATGGCCGCCGGCGGCACGTTCATCTCGGAGCGCACCGAGCGGATGCCGGAGACGAGGTCGACCAGCCAGTTGATGTCGGCGGCCGCCTCGGCATCCTCGAAGTCCGGCGACGGCCATGCGGCATGGCACAGCAGCGACGACCGTTCCTTGCCTTCGCCTGCGGTCTGCGCCCACAGTTCCTCGGTCATGAACGGCATCATCGGATGCAACAGCTTGTAGATCTCGTCGAGCACGAAAGCGACGCAGGCGCGGCTTTCGGCCTTGGCCGCCTCGTCGGTGCCCATGAACACCGGCTTCAGCAGTTCCAGGTACCAGTCGCAGAACAGGTTCCAGACGAAGCGGTAGGCAGCACCCGCCGCCTCGTTGAAGCGGTATGAGGTGATGCCGTCGGTGATCTCGCGCGCGGCCCGCGTCAGCTCGGTGAGTATCCAGCGGTTGACCGCCAGCTTGGCGTCGTTCAGCCAGAAATCGTCATTGCGCGCGACCTCGTTCATTTCGGCGAAGCGCGTGGCGTTCCACAGCTTGGTGCCGAAATTGCGATAGCCGGCGATGCGCGCCGGGTCTAGCTTCACGTCGCGGCCCTGCGCCGCCATTACCGTCAGCGTGAAGCGCAGCGCATCGGCGCCGTATTCGTCGATGAGGTCGAGCGGATCGATGACGTTGCCTTTCGACTTCGACATCTTGGCGCCGTTCTTGTCGCGCACCAGCGCATGGACATAGACGGTGTGGAACGGCTCCTCGTCCATGAAATGCAGGCCCATCATCATCATGCGGGCGACCCAGAAGAAGATGATGTCGAAGCCAGTCACCAGCACGTCGGTCTGGTAATAAGTCTTCAGCTCGGGCGTTTCATCGGGCCAACCCAGCGTCGAAAACGGCCACAGCGCCGACGAGAACCAGGTGTCCAGCACATCCTCGTCGCGGGTCAGGATCTCGCCCGGCTGAAAATTCTCGAGCTTGTCCTCGACCCAGGCCTTCCACGGCCCTTCCAGCGCCAGATAATATTCGATCGCCGCACCAAGGGCCTCCTCCTCGGTCTTCTCGACGAAGACACGCCCGTCCGGCCCGTACCAGGCCGGGATCTGGTGACCCCACCAGAGCTGACGCGAGATGCACCAGGGCTGGATGTTCTCCATCCAGTCGAAATAGGTCTTTTCCCAGTTCTTCGGCACGAAGTTCGTGCGGCCCTCGCGCACCGAGGCGATCGCCGGCTTGGCCAGTTCCGCCGCATTCGCGTACCACTGCTCGGTCAGGAACGGCTCGATCGGCACGCCGCCGCGGTCGCCATGCGGCACGGCGTGGCGATGCGGCTCGACCTTTTCGAGGAAGCCGCCTTCTTCCATCAGCTCGACGATCTTCTTGCGCGCGACGAAACGGTCGAGGCCGTCGAGCTGATTCCAGACCGCCTGGCGCTCCGGCGTCACCTCGATATCGGCGAGAAAATCCTCGTTGTCCTTGAGGCTTACCGCCGCCTCGGTGGTCAGGATGTTGATTGCCGGCAGCTTGTGGCGCTTGCCGACCTCGAAGTCGTTGAAGTCGTGCGCCGGCGTGATCTTGACCGCGCCCGAGCCTTTTTCCGGATCGGAATACTCATCCGCCACCACGGGAATCTTGCGGCCGACGATCGGCAGGACGATGTTCTTGCCGACCAGATGCCGGAAACGCTCATCGTCAGGGTGCACGGCGACGGCCGTGTCGCCCAGCATCGTCTCGGGACGTGTCGTCGCCACGGTGATGAAGGTTTTTGGGTTTTCCGGGTCGAAGACCTGGCCTTCGATGGGATAACGGAAGTGCCAGAGGTTGCCATTGACCTCCTGCTGCTCGACCTCGAGATCGGAGATCGCCGTCAACAGCTTGGGGTCCCAGTTCACGAGACGTTTGTCCTTGTAGATCAGCCCTTCCTTGTAGAGCGTGACGAACACTTCCAGCACCGCCTTGGACAGGCCTTCATCCATGGTGAAGCGTTCGCGTGACCAGTCGGCCGAGGCGCCGAGCCGCTTCAACTGGTTGAAGATGGCGCCGCCGGATTCGGCCTTCCACTCCCACACTTTCTCGATGAACTGTTCGCGGGTCAGGTCGCGGCGATGGATCTGCTTTTCCATCAGCTGGCGCTCGACCACCATCTGCGTGGCGATGCCGGCATGGTCCATGCCCGGCTGCCACAAGACGTTCTTGCCGCGCATGCGCTCGAAGCGCACCAATATGTCCTGCAGCGTGTTGTTGAGCGCGTGGCCCATATGCAGCGAGCCGGTGACGTTCGGCGGCGGGATGACGATGGTGAAGGCCTCCGCCCCCTCCTCGGCCCCGGCACCAGCGCGAAACGCGTCGGCCTCTTCCCAGACTTTGGCGATCTTCGGCTCGACGGTTTTTGCGTCGTAGGTCTTTTCAAGCATGGGAAAATGGTCCGCGCTGTCGGGAGTTTTGCTGGTCCGGTGTAAATCGGAAGGTTTTGGCCAAGTCAACCGCAAGCGCTGTCTCGGACCCTCACAAGCAAATAGGCGTGGCCTTGGTCATTTCAACGGAAAGCGATCCGTCGTCCTGCCTACACGTGCCAACGCCGCTGTAACCAGCGCGAGCTGACCTCACAAAAGGAAACGGCGCCACGAGGGCGCCGGCTCTTCTGGCAATCGATATGAAGACTACTGCGCGCCACGCGCCACGCGCTCGATCTCCTCGCGCACCAGCCTTTCGACCAGTGTCGGCAGATTGTTGTCCAGCCAATCCTGCAACATCGGCCGCAGCATCTCTTCGGCCATCTCGTCGAATGTCTTCTTGCTGCGGCTGGCAAACGCATCGGAAAGCTCACCGAAGGCGGCTGCGACCTGCCGGCCGGTGTGCTCGGAAACGATCGCCGGACGCGGCGCGTCGCTGGTCGCCACCGGTCGCACCACGCTTGCATCCGGACTGGACGGCTCGACGGCTGCTTTCGCAGTCGGCTCGTCTCTTGGAAGCTCCACCGGCGGCTGGGCAACCGGCTTGCGTGCCTCGCTCCTGTCAGGCACCGCCCTCGCCTGCTCACCAACCGCGGCGATCTCGCGCCGCCAATCGGCAATGGGAGCCTCGGCAGCAACGACAGGACGCGGTACTGGTGCGTCGACAGTGGCCGGCTCGGCGGCAACGCGGGCGCTGACCTCGGCAAGTGTCATCGACGGCTTTGCCGGGGCGGGATCGGGGCGCGCCGGCGTTTCCACACGCGCGGCCGGCTCGGCGGCCGGCGACTGTGCCCGGACTTCCGCCAGCGTGACCGGCTTCCTGGCTTCGGGAGCGGCATGCAGGTCGGCACGGAATGCCTCGACGTCGGGAACTGGATCGGCGCTCGACGCCCGCTCCGGATTCCGGCTGAACTCATCCGGGTCGCCCGGCTGCTTGCGGCCGCCGTCGCTGTCCTCGATGATCCGCCTGATGGAAGCCAGTATCTCTTCCATGGAAGGTTCGCGCTGTGCGCTGCTTGCCGTTGCCATCGTCACATCCGCCGCCTTTGTGACCCCTGTGGATTTCCGCTCCGGCAAAGCCGGAACGAATCATGGCGACAGCGTAACCGACGGATCGCCGTACGAGAATCCCCAATCTGGGGACTTGTGGGATTTCAACAGATTAGGGTGATCTCGAACGCGAGAGCTGCGGAGCAAGAAATCCGCTCAAACAGTGAGAGCCGAACGCCCTCAGCGGCCGTCCGGCGTGCGCAGTCCGTACCACTTGTCCTTGACCGCGTTGTAATGCTCTTCAGGCTTGTATTTAGCCACCTGCAGGCCAAGGCCGTCGACGGACAGGCGGCCGGTCGCCTGCAGGATGGCATAGCTCGCCACCACCACGTCATGCTCATAGCCGGCCTGGTTGATCTGGGCCGTGATGACCGCCGCCTGTGCGTTGAGGACGTCGAGCGTGGTGCGCTGGCCGACATTGCGTTCTTCGATGACGCCGTTCAGCGCCAGCTTGGCGGCCTCGATCACCTGCCTGTTGGCCGTCAGCTGCTGCTGCGCGGCGGTGTACTCGGTCCAGGCGGCGGTGACGGCCTGGCGCACCTGATCGCGGCTGACGTCAACCTCGATGCGCGCCTGGCTGAGCGATTCCTTGTCCCGGCGCACGACGGCCGAGTTTCGGCCGCCCGAATAGATCGGGATGGTCAGCGTTGCCCCGACACTGGCCGAATTGGTCGTGCCGTCCTGCGAATTGACGCCCGGCAAGGGTGAGGTGTTGCGATAGGCGCTCGAAACACCGGCGGAGGCCGACAATTGCGGCAGCAACGCACCTTCGGCCGACTTCACCGAAAACGCCGCGGCGTCGACAAGATGCTGGGTGGCGAGAATAGCCGGATGCTCGTTCGAGGCCACGCCGACGGCGGCGGCAAGGCTCGACGGCAACAGCTTTGCCACCGGTGAAGCGGCCTTGAGCTTGCCCGGTTCGTCGCCAACGATCTGGCGATAGGCTGCGGCACTTGCCAGCGCCTGCGCCCGCGCAGCACTCAGCGACGCCACAGCGGCGGCGCGCGAAGCGTCGGCCTGTGCCACGTCGGTGCGCGTGCCTTCACCAACCTCGAATCGCGAACGCGCCGCGCGCGCCGTTTCGGTCAGGAATTGCAGGTTCTGTTCCGTCAGCACGGCGACCTGCCGGTCGCGAATCACGTTCATATACGCCTGGGCCGCGCTGAACAGCGTGTTCTCTTCGGTGTTGCGCAGGCTTTCGACCGATGCGCGAACCTGCGCTTCGGCGGCAGCGACATTGTTCCTGGTCTGAAAGCCGTCGAACAGCGTCTGATTGATCTGGACGCCAAAATTGCCGGTCGTCAGCCGCACACTTTGATTCGTGCCGTTGAGATGGCTGCTGGAATAGTCGATATTCGCCGAGCCTGTGACAGTCGGGCGCCAGCCCGACTTGGCGATGGCGACACCCTCATCGGTGACACGAACGCCGACGCGGGCCGAATTCAGCGAGGAATTGTACTGATAGGCCTTTGCAAGAGCGCCGGAGATGCTTTCGGCCGAAGCGGCCAGTGGGGACAGCATGGTCGCCGAAACGAGGACGGCGGTGAAAAGTGATTTGCGTACAGACGGCACGGTGTATCCCTCATTCGTTTTCCATGGGAACCACGCCGCGCCAGCTTCTCTTTTTTGAGCAGACGGCACCGCGTGTTTCAATGTTCCCTGCTGCTCAGCCCCAAAGTGCCCCCAGTTTGCGGATCAGCAACGATTGTTCAAACGCAAGCGACCATGACAAAGCCTCTCCTGCAAGGCCAAATCATTCAGAATTCGAAGGCACGAATGCGTTCAAACCCCGGTAGTGGCTTAATTGCCGCATTAAATGCGCGTCTTCCGGTTACAACCCCCCCGGCCTTAAAAAAAAGTCGGGCCACGCCGGAATTGCCCTGCCCCTCGACGGCGACGAGTCGGCCGCCTTCGGCAAGCTGGTCTAGCAGCGGTGCCGGGACTTCCGCGACGCTGCCGCCGACGAAGATGACATCGTAAGGCGCCTGGGCAGCATGCCCTTGCGCCAGCGGCCCCTGGACGACGGTCACATTGCCGCAGCCCAACGACGAAAGCGTCGATCTGGCGGTCTCCGCCAGCGCCGAATCGTTCTCAAGCGCCACCACGGACCCGGCCAGCCGCGACAGGATGGCCGAGGCGTAGCCCGTGCCGCAGCCGACATCGAGCGCCGAATCCGTCCGGTTGATTTCAGCCAGCTGCATAAGCTTGGCCAGCGGCGAGGCTTCCATGAGGTAGCGCGCGCCGTCCGCACCCGCGGCAATGCGGATGTCCTCGTCGATATAGGCGAGATCGCGTTGGGCGGGGCCGACAAAGACCTCTCTTGGCACGACAAGCATGGCTTCGAGCAGCGGCGCACTGGTCACATCGGTGGTGCGCACCTGGCCGTCGACCATCTTGACGCGAAGCTCGGAGAAATCAGCGCTCATGTTCCAACCAATCCGCTTGCCGCGCCAGAACCGCGGTTCATTATGTCGGAACTTCAGGCCCCCGGCGCTACTGCGCGGGGACCCGGGCATTGGAGGCCTCGCCCGGAATCGAACCGGGGTGCAAGGATTTGCAGTCCTCTGCGTAACCACTCCGCCACGAGGCCTCGTTGCTCCCGGCGTTCCACCCGGTTCCAATAGGTTGCGGCGAAAATGCCGTCAAGCGGCCACCGTGCATTCCGAACGGTTTCCTCGCCAGCGCGCAAAGCCATGCACCTGGCAACTGTGGCACAAGACGTCCGGTTCGTCCCCGTCGCAGTGCGCGCCGCTGTCGCTGCATGACGTGGCAAGGCTTGCCTCAGCCGAGGCGTTTCTCAAGCAGATCTGCGAGCCATTGGAAGTGCACGCCGCCCGCTGACGCGCGCCACCTTGCTCTATCGATCGTCATTCGGCCGGCGGCGCCGTTCCCACCAGATGACAAAGCGGCGCCTGTGGCGCCGCACCAGCGCGAATTCGTAGGACAGCACCAGCAATCCGAGCGGGACCATCCAGAAGCCGAGGATCGGCAGGAAACCGAGGATGCCACCGATGGTCAGCAGGATGCCGATGGTGATTCTGGACCCGCGCGAGCGCGGCATTTTGAACTCGCGCCCGAAAACCGAGATTTTCCGTGCCGGCATCTGATCGTCTTGTGCTGTCATCGTCTTGAAAGATTGACCCATTTGATCGTTCGAAAGCATGCTTGAACCAAAGCCGCGGCCGCGCTTTCGGTTCCATATCCCTGCCAAGACCGCTAATATGAGGGCATCCCTCGTCGATTGCGAGAAACGCCTGCGCGAAAAAGCCTCGGAAAAATGCGAAAAGCTCCTTTGCAAAGCCGAAAAGGGCAGCTATAGGCTGCGCCACTCACATAAGAGCATCCGTTCCCCGGTAGCTCAGTGGTAGAGCAACCGGCTGTTAACCGGTTGGTCGCTGGTTCGAATCCGGCCCGGGGAGCCAATCTTTTCAATGATCTGAAGGATTTGGAGCGTACGCAAATTTGCGCATGCTCTCGGCTGGGCTAGATCTATCCGGATCGATTCCACTTTGCTTCGAGTTCAGCGCCGGCCTCGCTACCGCTATCTCGGCAGCCTCATCATCGCGCGTGCCGCCGGTCAGGACTTCTTGTCGCCGTTTGGATTGGGTACCGGCGCCTCTCGCACGTCTCGCGGTGGCGGATCGAGATGTCGAAGGTCTGGCGGTGCTTCTTTGTCCCGACGTTGGACCTTCTCCGGTTCGGGCTGCGATGGCGGTTCTTTGATCTTGTTTGCCATAATCCAGTTAACCGGACCGCCGGTCTCTTGTTCCGTTATGGAGCCGGAAAACTGAAAGTCAGGGGAACCGGGGGCGTTGAAGAGCGTTCCCTCGCATGCTCAAAAAGATCGCCTTTGCCGCTGTGCTGTTCCAGGTCGCCGTCTTCTCGGCTCTTCTAACTCAGACGATCCTCTTTGCGTCATCTACAGCCAGCCAGGCCGCGAACGTGCAGCTCGGGGCGTCCGTTGACCCACGAGGCGCGGAGAATGACTGAGCCGCCCGAGACGGCTTGGCGACGGACAATCTTGTCCTGTTCGGCTGGAAGACAGCTCAGCGGGACGACACGGCTGGCAACCCGGAACCTGTCTGCATCGCCGACCCGCTCTTGCTAGCCAACTCTGCCGTATCGCACGAGGTCCACTGGACTCGGCGCTCAGCGCTACCTTGCACGCAGCTGACCGGCGCGCGATGCTGGTGCCCGGGTTGGAGAGAATCATGCGAAAAATTCCGATGTCAGGGCTGCTCCTCGCGGCGGCGGCCTTTTCCGCAAATCCGGCTCACGCGCTGGACAGCAGCGGCACGCCCGTCGTCGTGACCCCGCTCGCGTCCCGCACGACGACCGCGTCCGGCCAACCGATCACGCTGCCGCAGAAGAATGTCCAGGTACTGGTTTCGACCTATGACATCGCGCCGGGCGCCACCTTGCCGGTCCACAGGCACCCCTTCCCGCGCTATGCCTACGTCCAGGCCGGGACGCTGAAAGTCACCAATGTCGAGACCGGCAACAGCAACACCTACAAGACGGGCGATTTCATCATCGAAATGATCGGCCAATGGCATCAGGCCACCAATATCGGGGATATCGAGGTCAAGCTGCTGGTGATCGATCAGGTCGAGGAAGGCGCCAAGAACACGGAGCTGCGCCAGTAGCCGCCAAGTTGTGCCCGAAGGCGGAAGGCAATGCGCCACCCGCCTTTCCCGCCCAGTCGCAGACAACCGCCCTGCCGAAGCGCTGACCCAACGCTCAGCCCCAAGAGCCGACCATCTGCCGTGTCGTCGCGTTCAACCGGTTGAAGGCATTGATGAGCGCTACCTGGATGACCAGCGCGGCAAGCGCCTTTTCGTCATAGTGGCGGGCGGCTTCGTCCCAGACATCGTCCGGTACGGCGTCTGCCCGGTCGGCGAGCCTCGTGCCGGCCTCGGCCAGCGCCAGGGCCGCGCGTTCGGCGTCGGTAAAGTATGGCGTCTCCCGCCAGGCCGCCAGCGCAAAGATGCGCTCGTCCTTTTCGCCGGCCTTCTTCAGTTCGCGCGCGTGCATGTCGACGCAGAGAGCGCAGTTGTTGATCTGGCTGGCGCGCAAATGGATAAGCTTGCGCGTCACATAGGGCACGTCGGCCGCCTCCGTCGACTTGTCCAGCGCCAGCAGCGCCTGCAGGGCGCCAGGGATGAGCATCACCGGATTCTTGATTCTCGCTTGCATGGTCTTTCTCCTTTTGAAGAGTTCGTCGGGGCGTGTTTTGTCGAACCCGGACGCACGCCTCCAGGTTCTCGGTTCGATGAAATTTTCGGCTGCCGCCGCGCTACCAACCACCAATCAATAACCAATCGGCTATGAGTTTATTCATAACCACGCAGTTATATAACTGTCAAGCAGGGAAATGCCGGCTGGCCCAAATGGCGGCGCGCTGTTCACGCTTTCGCGCCAACCGGCCCGATGCTAGGGCTGGCGGCGACATCATGGATTGGATCGCCCCTTGACCACAAAACCTCGCCTGCCGCTGATCGAAATCTGTGTCGAAGGCATTGACGGCCTTGTGGCGGCACAAGCTGCCGGCGCCGACCGGATCGAACTGTGCGCCAGCCTCATCGAAGGCGGCATTACGCCGAGCTTCGGCACGGTACGCGCCGCCCTCGACCAGGCAAGCGTGCCGTTTCACGTCATGGTGCGGCCGCGCGGCGGCGATTTTCTCTACAGCGAAACCGAATACGCCTCGATGCTCGCCGATGTCTCGGCACTGCGCGGGCTGGGCGTACCCGGCGTGGTGTTCGGCTGCCTGAACGCCGACGGCACCATTGACGAAGGACGCATGAGCGAACTGACCCAGGCTGCCGGTCCCTTGAACGTCACCTGCCACCGCGCCTTCGACATGACGCGCGACCCGGCCGAGGCGCTCGAAGCACTGATCCGCTGCAAGGTCGGCCGCGTGCTGACCAGCGGCCAGCGTGACACCGCGATCGAAGGCTTGCCGCTGTTGACGGATCTGGTGCGGCAGGCCGGCGACCGCATCGTCATCCTCGGCTGCGGCGGCCTGGATTTGCACAACATCGCCGAAGTGCGTGGCAAAACCGGGCTGGCCGAAATGCATTTCGCCGCCCTCAAGGATATGCCGAGCGCCATGGACTACCGCAATCCCCATGTCGGCATGGGCGGCTCCGACCTCGACCGCGAATATCGTAACACGCTGACCGACACACCGCTGGTGGCGGCTACGATCGCGGCAGCCAAGGCATGAGCGCGCGCCCTGCCCCGATCAGCCGCGTAGCGACCGAAGACGAAGCGGCGATCCTGGCGCTCAACAACGAGCACGCCGCCGAACTGTCGTGGCTGGAGCCCCAAAGGCTGTCCTTCCTGCTCGGTGAAGCGTTTTACACCAGGCGCATCGGCGATCTCGAAGCCTTCATCATGACCTTCGACCAGGACGCCCGCTACGACAGCCCGAATTTCCTGTGGTTCCGCAAGCGTTACAAACGCTTCGTCTATGTCGACCGTGTGGTCGTGGCGGCACAAGCGCGTGGCCGCGGCCATGCCCGCCGGCTCTATCAGGATCTGTTCGGCCATGTGGAGCGCGCCGGCCACATGCTGGTCACTTGCGAAGTCAACACCGACCCACCGAACCCCGCTTCGGATGCCTTTCACGCCGCCCTTGGCTTCGCCGAAGCCGGCGACGCCGTTATCCACGGCGGCAAGAAAGCGGTGCGCTATTATGCTCGGGAATTGGCCACGACGTGCTAGTCCGTCAGGCGTAGACGGATCAGCCCGACAGCCCAACGACCTTCAAGGCCAAATCGCGCCGAACCATCTCCACGTCAGCTGGCATGACCTCATTTCCGGTATCAGGCTCGATGGATTTGGTCGAAAGCAGATCAACCTTTGGACCACTCCGCTCCGCGAGGCTTGCCTTGAGAGCCGATATCTTGGCAAACGACTTCACGATATTGGCCGCTACCACCGGGTTCCTGCGGGCTTCAGCGATGAGTATGTTGATGACCTTTTCGGGTAGATCCGCATCCGGGTTTTTATGGTTCGAGAAAATCAGAATGTCGTCTCCCGCCTCGACGGCGCGCACAATCGCGCCACCGAACGAATACCTCTTTTCCACGGCGTCCATTTGCAGGTCGTCCGAAAAGACTACGCCTTCAAAGCCAAGGTCCTTGCGCAACAGGCCAGTAACGATGGCCGACGAGAGCGAGGCTGGCCCCATGGCTTCCCCCTTCTGCAGGGCGCGATCGTAGAGATGGCCCACCATGATCGAATCGGCGTAGCCCGCATTGATCAGTTTGCGAAATGGAAGCAACTCCTGGCTCGACCAGGTATCCGACACGTCCGCCAGTCCCTTGTGGCTATCGGTCGAGCTCGAGCCATGCCCGGGAAAGTGCTTGAGCGTGGTTGCGACACCCGCATCGCGGTGTGCCCTTACGAAAGCCGCACCATATTGGGCGACGATTTCCGGATTGGCGGAAAAGCTCCTGCCCAACTTCCCGATGATGGGATTGGCGGGATTCACATTCAGGTCTGCCACCGGGCCGAAATTGAGGTTGAAGCCCCACTCATGCAAATCCGTCGCGAGCCCGGAGTAGAGTTCGTAAGCGCCGCGAGGCGTGAAATTCCTGGCGACGTCGACGGCGGCCGGCACCTCGTGGAATCCATTGCCAGCCGTCAATCTTGCAATTGCCCCACCCTCCTCATCCACTGAAATGAAGGGCGGCAACTTCCGATTGGCGGCCAGAAACGCCGCGTTCATCGCGGCCACATGTGTTCTGTCGCTGACGTTGTCGGAAAGATACATGACCCCGCCAATGCTGCCGTCGGCGATCTCGTGTCTGACCGCCGCAACCGACGCCGCGTCGGCGGAGACTCCATCGAAGCCGACCAGGATCATCTGGCCAATCATCACTCGAAGACTCGAATCATTGAGCCCATGCGAAGTGGCCGCTTTGGAGTCGGCCCTTACCTGAGCCGTCTGCGGGCCGGCGACAGCCGCCGACGTCATCAGCAACGCCGAAAAAACCCCGGTTACCAGATTGATGGAGAACACCGTGAATCTCCCGTTTGGCGGTTTCCCTGCAATCAATACGTCGAGGTCGCTAACCGACCGTTAACCATGACAGCCACTGCAACCCCAAACGGCAAGGTCAGTACCGCGCGGCCGTGTCGTAAACGCCATCGGCCCTGACGACCATATCGGCCCGCCTGCCCGATACAATGCCTCGCTCCGTCTTCTGACTGTATGTGGGCAAGGTCGCGGCGAACGTTTTGATCCAACAGCTTTTGCTTTTGCCGAACGGCACATAGGAAAAGGCGCGGCAGGATTGGTCCGACTTGCACATCAGCAGGCAGTCGTCATACGAGGATGCTCTGGCGGAGTAATTGTCACCGCCCAAAAGGTCGGCCTTCACGAAGATCTCCCATTCGGCCCTGAATGCCGGAGCCTGGTCCCGTCTTTCGCTTTCAAAGAAATAACCCGCCTGAGCACCCGACATTATCTGGGCGTAGGAAAATCCCGACTTGGGAAAACACCTGTTTTTTGCACTGTTGTAGGTGAAGAGCTTGCAGGAGAGATTTGCGGCACAAGTCTGCGCGCATTGATCCAGCGAGGCCGCTTCAAGACCTTTCGAGTACAGATCTCCGCCGTAGAAATCCACGTTGGAATACGTCGCCAGATACCAGTGCCTGGGCTGCGAGGGCGGCGTTGTGGAAGAAATGTTGTATTGCTGCGGCGACGGTTGAAGCGACCCCTGGCTAGTCGGTTGAGATGGCGGCTGATCGGATTGCCGCTCCTCGGTCTGCCGGCGTTGCTTTTCGCGCTCTTGCAATTCGGCGAGCCGAGCCTCGGCGTATTTTCCATATACGGTATCACCGTGTGCTCGGATGAAGGTCTGCAGAATTGCCGGACTTTCGAGGTTTTCGATCGCCGCCCATTCGGTCGCTGCCGGGTCGATCGGAATTACAGCCGGGACTGTCACCGGTGGATCATCCCCCTTCGGTTTTTCGACAAGAGAAACCGCTGACCGCGTCTGAACCAAGAAAATGTCGTCGCTGGGCAACAACCCATAGGTGGTGGGCTCCTGGGTATTGTTGGTGGCCTTCAGCACGTCATCCCTGACTTTCCTCAACATCTTGTCGACATCGAGATCGGCCTGCGGGAGATACTTGAGCAGTGCCTGGCTGTAGGGGCTGTTGCGGCCCGATCCGTCACTGGCGACAGTTCCGTCGCGCGCCGAATAGAAAACGATCGTGCTGCCCTTGGGTTCGATCGGCGACAATCCCCGTCCGATCGAACGCGTCGCGTCCGACAGGCGCATGCGGTTGGCGAAAGGGTTGTTTCGGCAAGCGTCGAGAAGGACCAGTCTCAGGTTGTGCGCCCGGCTCACCGCGTCCACGACCATATCGAGTGGCACGGTCTGAAAGTTGACGTCCAGATCGCTTTCCAGTTTCGCATCGGTTGGAAGCAGGAAATTGTGCTTGTCGACCTCGATGCCGTGTCCTGCGAAGAACACGACTGCCATGTCGGCCAGAGCGGCGTCGTGCGAAAACGCACCAAGTTCCTGCCTCATCTGCTCGAAGGTGACATCAGTCGCTTTTCGAACCGAAAACCCAATGCCCTGAAGGGCTGCGGCGACGTCGTCGGCATCGTTCTTCGGATTGGGAAGCAGGCCAACATGGTCATAATTCGAATTGCCGATGACCAGAGCCACTTTGTCGGCGGCCAACGACGGCAAGGCAAACAGCACGCACCACAGCATCAGCCCAAGAGCCGTTACAACTCTATGCATCCAATCGCCCCACCCAAAGCGCCAAACCCGCATGGCACCGAACCCCAGCCGCAACCGCTCAAGCATTGTCAAGAGCGGTCTCGTAGCCAGCAGTTATGATAAGTATATTGCCAAAAGAAAGGCAACGCTGGGGTGGGTGAGTGCTATACCTGTTGGCGCGATTGCCGCCCATCACGCCAAACAGTGTTGCGATGGCGGCGCGGCTACTGGAACAACGCCTAACCGCAGCGGCATTCACCAGTTGCGGTTAAGCCATTCGCGCGCCGGTCGCTCGATGAGGTAGTAGCTGCAGAGCGCGCAGGCAAACACGCCGGCCAGCATCGGGATCGGCGCGTTGCCTTGATCATAGACGAATTTGTAGAACGGCTGCTGCCAGAGGTAGAGCGAGTACGACCACAGCCCCAGCGTTGCCATCGGCCAAGAAGACAGCAAACCTGAAAAATAGCGGGGGCTGAAATCGAGCGTATTGACGGCCAGCGCCAGCAGCGGCACTGCGAAGAGATAGTGGATCGGCGTCGGCACCGGATCGAGGAACAGCAGAATGGCGCAGATCGATGCCGCCAGGGCCATATGCCTGCCCCGCAAGATCGCCGGCAGCCTGCCGTCGGCCTTCAGCAGGCAGATGGAAGCCGACAGCAGGATCGATGCGATATGCACGTCGGTGCGCCAGTAGGTGGTTTCGTAGTCCATCCCGAAGAGCCAGTACGAAACCGCGCCGTTGGCCATGGCCAGCAAGGCCAGCGCCAGGAGCAGCATGACGACGCGAGAGCGGCTTGAGACGACGACGCTGATCAGCGCCAGGATGATATAGGCGTGCTCCTCGATGCACAGCGACCAGATATGGTCGAGCGCCCCTGCCCGCGTCACCAGAATGCCGGCATAATTGTAGGTGAATGTCAGCGCCGTCAGCGCCGCCTTCCATTTGAAGGCGACGAATGTGCCGGAGAGCGCGATCATCGCGACGACCACGAAGACCAGAAGCGCCGGATAGATGCGGGAGAAGCGGCGCTTGAAGAATTTCTTCAGCGGGTAGCGTTCGATGAATAGGATCTCGCCCATCAGCCGGCCGCTGAGCACGAAGAAGAATTCGACACCCAGCACCCCGAGATTGATTCCGGGAACGGGAAAGAAGTGGCCGATCAGCACCAGCGCGATCGAAAGCCCGCGCCAGCCGTCCAGATAAGCCAGCCTTGTTCTGACCGGTCTGTCGACGGCGGATCGGGACGGAACGACATGCGTCGCGGAAATGTCGGTCATGCCGGTCCTCTCGCATTGATCATGCGAAAGGGCACGGCGGTACACTCCGAACCCTGCTCGCATTCCCGCCCCAGTCCATATTGCAGTGCGAGATAAATTTGTGCAAGTGCGAGATTGTCGCCGGATCAGGTCCGGGGTCGGGTTCGGCGGGATTTGCTTCAAGCAGTGCGGCAGCGATTCCATCGGCAACTGAACGGATACAGGTAGCCGCACGAGAAAAAGGGGCCACGGAGGCCCCTTTCCTTGTCTGCGACTGATCGTATTAGAAACTGTTTCGAAACTCGCTCTGGCGAGTCACATGGTGGTGGTTTCGAGAACCGGAGCGGAGCGTACTTTTGGTACGTGAGCACCGGAAGCGCAGAAAACGCCATCAGATGGCCGCCAGAGTAGAGTTTCCAAACAGTTTCTCAGGCGTTGGCTGCCGCAACCGCGCGCTTGGCCATCACCGCGATCAGGTTGGCGCGATAGTCGGCCGAGGCGTGGATGTCGGTCATCAAATTCTTCGCCGGCACTTTCACGCCATCAAGCGCCGAGGCCGCGAAATTCTTGGCAAGTGCGGCCTCGATCTCCTTCGAGCGGAAGACGCCGTCGTCGCCGGCTCCAGTGACGGCAACGCTGACGCCATTCTTGCCCTTGGCCACGAACACGCCGACGATGGCGTAGCGCGATGCCGGATTTCGGAATTTTTCATAGGCCGCCTTGGCCGGCGCGGTGAAGGTGACGGCAGTGACGATTTCACCATCCTTCAACGAGGTCTCGAACAGGCCCTTGAAAAACTTGTCCGCCGCGATCTGGCGCTTGTTGGTGACGATGGTGGCGCCCAACGCCAGCAGCGCCGCCGGATAATCGGCCGCCGGATCGTTGTTGGCGATCGAGCCGCCGATCGTACCTTTGTGGCGCACCGCCGGATCGCCGATCAGCGACGCCAGATGGGCAAGTGCCGGACAGGCCTTCTTGAGCTTCTCGTCATTGGCAACTGCGTGATGCGTGGTGGCGGCGCCGATGGTGACGGTCTTGCCCGACACCTTGACGCCCTGCAGCTCCTTGATCCGCGACAGGTCGACAAGGTCGGACGGAGCGGCGAGCCGCGTCTTCATCGCCGGGATCAGCGTCATGCCGCCCGAAAGCAGCTTGGCGTCGCCCGTCTTGATCAGCTTGGCGGCATCCGTGACCGAGGCGGCGCGATGATAGTTGACTGCGTACATGTGGGATTCTCCCCTGGTGAAGAGTAGGTAGTGAGTAGTGAGTAGTGAATGGTCAGCTGCCGCGTTGGCGAAGCGCTTTTCTATTCGCTACTCACTACTCGCTACTCACTCCTATTTCAGTGTTTCGTCGCGCGGATCGCAGCCCACACTGTGGACGGCGATGCCGGCATGGCGAGATCGTTGCTGCCGATGGCGTCGGTAATGGCGTTGATCACCGCTGGCGGCGAGCCGATGGCACCGGCCTCGCCGCAGCCCTTGATGCCGAGCGGATTGCCCGGGCACGGCGTGTTCGAGGTCGAGACCTTGAACGACGGCAGGTCGCCGGCGCGCGGCATGGTGTAGTCCATGTAGCTCGCGGTCAAAAGCTGGCCGCTATTGTCATAATGGGCGCCTTCGAGCAGCGCCTGGCCGATGCCTTGCGCCAGTCCGCCATGCACCTGGCCCTCGACGATCATCGGGTTGATGATGTTGCCGAAATCGTCGGCGGCAACGAACTGGATGATCTCGGTCACGCCGGTTTCCGGATCGACCTCGACCTCACAAATGTAGCAGCCGGCCGGGAAGGTGAAATTCGACGGATCGTAAAAGGCCGTCTCCTTCAGCCCGGGCTCCATGCCGCCCGGCAAATTGTGGGCGGTGTAGGCGGCGAGCGCCATCTGGAACCATGGAACGTTCTTGTCGGTGCCGGCGACTTTCAGCGCGCCGTTCTCGATGACGATGTCGCCTTCGTCGGCTTCGAGCAGATGTGCGGCGATCTTCTTGGCCTTGGCCTCGACCTTGTCGAGCGCCTTGACGATGGCCGACATGCCCACAGCGCCCGAGCGGGAGCCATAGGTGCCCATGCCCATCTGCACCTTGTCGGTGTCGCCATGGACGATGGAGACGGAATCGAGCGGCACGCCGAAGCGCTCGTTGACCAGTTGCGCAAAGGTCGTCTCATGGCCCTGACCGTGGCTGTGCGAGCCGGTCAGCACCTCGATCGTGCCGACGGCATTGACCCGCACCTCGGCACTTTCCCAAAGGCCGACACCGGCGCCGAGCGACCCGACCGCCGCGGACGGCGCGATGCCGCAAGCCTCGATGTAGCAGCTCATGCCGATGCCGCGCAGCAGGCCCTTCTTGGCGGCAGCGGCCTTGCGCTTGGCAAAGCCGGCATAGTCCGACGCCTTCATCGCCGCGTCGAGCGAAGCCGCATAATCGCCGGCGTCATAGCACATGATGACCGGCGTCTGGTGCGGGAACGCGGTGACGAAGTTCTTGCGCCGCAACTCGGCCGGCGAGACGCCGAACTGGCGCGCGGCGGTCTCCATCATGCGTTCCATGACGAAGGTCGCTTCCGGCCGTCCTGCCCCGCGATAGGCATCGACGGGCGCGGTGTTGGTGTAGATCGCCTTCACATTGGCGTGGATGGCGGGGATGTTGTACTGGCCCGACAGCAGCGTCGCGTAGAGATAGGTCGGCGTCGCCGACGAAAACAGCGACATGTAGGCGCCGAGATTGGCCTTGGTCTCGACCTTGAGGCCGAGGATCCTGTGGTCCTTGTCGAAGGCCATTTCTGCATGGGTGTGATGGTCGCGCCCATGCGCGTCGGTCAGGAAACTCTCGGTGCGGTCGGCCACCCATTTGACCGGCACGCCGGTCTTCTTCGACGCCCACAGGCAGACGATCTCTTCGGGATAGATGTAGATCTTCGAGCCGAAGCCGCCACCGACGTCGGGCGCTATGACTCGCAGCTTGTTTTCCGGCGCGACGTTGTAGAAGGCGCTCATCACCAGCCGCGCCACATGCGGGTTCTGCGAGGTCGTCCAGCAAGTATAGTGGTCCTCGGCCTTGTCGTAATGGCCAAGGGCCGCGCGCGGCTCCATGGCGTTGGGCACCAGCCGGTTGTTGATGATGTCCATCTTGACGACATGGGCTGCCTTCTTGAAGGCCGCTGCCGTATCGTCGGCATTGCCGATGTCCCAGTCGAAGATCAGATTGTTGTCGGCTTCGGGGTGTATCTGCGGCGCGCCCTTGTCCATCGCCTTGGAGGCGTCGACGACGGCCTTCAGCTCCTTGTAGGTGATCTCGACCGCCTCGGCGGCGTCGCGCGCCTGCCCCTTGGTCTCTGCCACGACGATAACGACGGCGTCGCCGACATAACGGACGCGGTCGAAAGCCAGTGGCGACCACGCCCCCATCTTCATCGGCGAGCCATCCTTGGAGTGGATCATCCAGCCGCAGATGAGATTGCCGATGCCGTCGGCCTTGAGTTCCTTGCCGGTCAGCACGCCGATGACGCCGGGCATGCCTTGAGCCTTCTTGACGTCGATCTTCTTGATCTGCGCATGCGCGTGCGGGCTGCGCACGAAGGCCGCGTGCTTCATGCCGGGAACCACCATGTCGTCGACATAGCGGCCGGCGCCGGTGATGAATCGTTTGTCTTCCTTGCGCGCGACCCGAGCGCCAACACCTTCAATGCCCATCAGAAATTCCTCCCGAAATGCTGAAATAGCGAATAGTGAGTAGCGAATAGGGAGTAGTGAAGATCGAGAGCCGCGTTCAGTCAGTGGAATACTGGCTATTCGCTACTCTCTATTCGCTACTCACTTCATCTCATGCAGCCTGTTTCGCCTTGCCCTTCGACCCCTTCATCGTCTTCGATGCGGCAAGGATCGCCTTGACGATGTTGTGGTAGCCGGTGCAGCGGCAGATGTTGCCTTCGAGCTCGGTGCGCACCGTCGCCTCGTCGAGGCCTTCGGGGTGGCGGCTGATCATGTCGGTCGCCGTCATGATCATGCCCGGCGTGCAGAAGCCGCATTGCAGACCGTGATGCTCCTTGAAGGCGGCCTGCACCGGATGCAGGTCGGCGCCATTGGCCAGGCCCTCGATCGTCACCACGGTAGAGCCGGAGGCCTGCACCGCGAGCATTGTACAGGATTTGACCGCCTTGCCGTCGACATGGACGACGCAGGCGCCGCATTGCGAGGTGTCGCAACCGACATGCGTGCCGGTAAGGCCGAGATTTTCCCGCAGGAAGTGAACCAGAAGCGTTCGGTCCTCGGCAGCGCCGCTGACCCTTTTTCCGTTCACCATCAACGAAACGTCCGACATGGTCCCTCCCTGGGTATCAACCTTGGTCATCACGCCGCCAACGCGGTGTTGGCGCATCGGTCATGCTTCATTCGTACACCGCACACCGGACAAAAAACAGCACGTCGCAAACGCGGCACATTGTACTTTCGGTCATGGCCGCGCCCAAACGTGGGGTCGCGGTGGCCCCATTGCCAAACTGCCGATTGAGGGCAACAATGTCGGTCGACGCCCGCACGCAGAAGCATGTAAAAACAGCCGCGTACAAAAAGAGCGTCGGAGGAAATGCGGAGAACGTCGCTGGCCAGTTCACGGACGCGCTATGCATGCGGCCTGTCGGCGCTCACCACGGACGAGCCCGACATGGAGGCGTTCGCCAGGGCAATCGCCCAGGAAGCAGCCGCTATCGACGCCGGCTTTGCCCTGCTGTTCTTTTCCCAGAGCCTGGTCGAGGCCAGTGCCCTTTCCCAGGCGCTCATGACCAACGCGCCGGGGCTCCACCATGCAGGTTGCTCGACCGCCGGCGAGATCACGCCGCAAGGTCTCGAGGATGGTCATGTGCTGGCCATGCTGCTTCCGTCCGCCGTGTTCACCGCCGTCAGCGTGATGGTCGAAAATTTGTCGTCGTCGGGCATGGACAGGATCACCGGCGAGGTCGAGGCCTTGCGGCGGTCGCTGCGTGGGCACCTGGGTTGCGATCGCACCAAAGGCACGTTCGCGCTCTGCTTCATCGACGGCCTCTCCTCTGCCGAGGAGGCGGTGAGTTCGGCCATCCATTGGGGCCTCGACGACATACCGCTGCTCGGCGGCTCGGCCGGCGACGATTTGAAATTCGAAACGACACGACTGATCTCGAACGGCAAGGTGACCTCCGACAGCGCCATCATCGTGCTGATATCGACCGAAATTCCGTTCCATGTCTTCAAGACCGACAATTTCGTCCCCACCGACGAAAAGCTGGTGGTGACGGCTTCCGATCCCGATCATCGCATTGTGCGCGAATTCAACGCCACCAATGCGGCGGAGGAATATGCCGCCTCCGTCGGCATCGTCGCGCAGACGCTGACGCCGCTGAACTTCGCATCGCATCCGGTGGTGGTGAAGGTGGGCGGTGAATATTATTGCCGGTCGATCCAGAAGATGCATGCCGACGGCTCGCTGTCGTTCTTCTGCGCCATAGACGACGGCGTTGTGCTGTCGATCGCCCAGCCCAAGGATATGGTCGAAGCGACGCGCGCGGCCCTGCGCGATGTCGAGGAGAGGCTTGGCGGCATCGACATGATCCTCGGCTTCGATTGCGTGCTGCGCCGGCTGGATGCGCGCAACCGGCAGGTGTTTCGCGACATCTCGGAACTCTACCGGGTCAACAATGTCATCGGCTTCGGCACCTATGGCGAACAGTACCGGTCGATGCATCTGAACCAGACTTTCACCGGCATCGCCTTCGGCGAGCGCCAGGCGGCGGAATAAGGCGGCGCAACAAGATGCCGCTCAGGGACATAAACGATCTCGAAAAGCTGAAGAAGATCAACGCGGCACTGGTCAGCCGCGTCGAACGGTCGATGGACCAGCAAGGCAATGCCTTCTCGCTGTTCCAGACCGCGATCTCGCTGGAAAATCGAGTGCGCACCCGCACCGAGGAACTGCACTCGACCTTGCGGCGACTGGAGCAGTCGAACATCGACCTCAGCGCCGCCAAGGAAAACGCCGAACTGGCGAACCTGTCGAAAACCCGCTTCCTCGCCGCCGCCAGCCACGACGTGCTGCAGCCGCTGAACGCCGCCCACCTCTCCGTTTCGGCGCTCGCCGAAGTGCAGACAAGCGACGAGGGCAAGAAGCTGGTGCGGCAGGTCGAGCGCTCGCTGGAGACGATGGAAGATCTGCTGCGCACCCTGCTCGACATCTCCAAGCTCGACGCCGGGGTGGTCGAGCCCGACACGAGCGACGTCAGCCTGGAGGCGCTGTTTTCGTCGCTGCGTTCGGATTTCCTGCCGGTAGCGAAATTGAAGGGGCTGTCGCTGAAATTCCGGCCGGTCAATGCCGTGGTCCGTTCCGATCGCACGCTGCTGCGCCGCATCCTGCAGAACATCCTCTCCAACGCGCTGGGCTATACGCGTTCGGGCGGCGTGCTGGTCGGCACCAGGCATCGCGGCGACACCATCCGCATCGACGTCGCCGACACCGGCTGCGGCATTCCCGACGACCAGCGCGAGGCGGTGTTCGAGGAGTTCCACCGCGGCACCTCGCCCGCCAATGCCGAGATCGACGGCGGCGGTCTCGGACTTGGGCTGGCCATCGTGCGCCGCATGGCCAGCGCGCTCGGCCACCCCGTGACGTTTTCATCGAAGGTCGGACGCGGCACGATCTTCCACATCGACGTTCCAGTCGGCCTCGGCGCGCCTGCCGACGCCATCGCCAGCATCGCCGACATGGAACGGCCGCGCGGCTACGGCCTGTTCGGCACCAAGGTGCTGCTGGTCGAGAACGATGTCGAGGTGCTGCAGGCGATGACCTTCCTGCTCCAACGCTGGCAATGCCTGGTGCGGGCCGCGACCTCGACCGACGATGCGCTCGACATGCTTGGCGACACCGACTGGGTGCCCGACATCGTCATTGCCGACCAGCATCTCGACGGCGGCGATCTCGGCACCGCGACCATCGCCGAGGTCCGTGACTATCTCGGCCGCGCCGTGCCGGCGCTGATCGTCACCGCCGACAGTTCCGAAGCCGTCGCCAAGGCCGCCCGCGCCGGCGGCATCGAACTGATGCGCAAGCCGCTGAAGCCGGCACAATTGCGGGCGCTGTTGGCGCATTTGCTGGCCTGATCGCTTCTCAAGCAGTTGCCCTTCATTTTGAAAGGCGGCTCCCTCCCGCAAATAAAGCTGTGGATATTCCTGGCGCGACCAGTTGGTGTCGTATCGGCCAAGTGAAGGAGGAATATCCTAAAGCAACTGGGTCGGGGGATTTTCATGAACCGCTTGCTTGTTGGCGCGGCTTTTCTTGCTGCTTGTGTAGTCGGCGCGGATACATCTTTCATCTCTTATATTAGAGGAAATGCAGGAATAGATGCTCTTGCGCAAGAAGCGCCAGGGGCATCGCCTCAACCTGGCGCGCCTGCCGGCTACGGCAATGGCGGCGCGGCGCTGGGCAGTGGGAAGCCGGCGGGTGGCACACCGGCGTCAGGCACTGCAGCGCCGGCAGGAGATGCAGCTTCAGACGGAGCGGCCACCGGCAGCCCGGATGCGGCGGCCAAGGTTGGCGCCAAGCCGGCCGATGCCAAGCCAACAACCGACACCAAGTCGACGGATGCCAAACCGACCAACACAAAGACAACCGATGCCAAGGCCGGCACGGCCGCGAAGACGACCGATACCGAGCCTGAGGCGCAGGCGGCGGTCGCGGCCGCCACGACGACCGCCAGCGGCGATCCCGAAGCGATCGGCACGCCCAAGGTGGACCTGCCGAAGGCTGGCGGCAACGGCAATCTCGGCTACTCCATCGGCATCGATGTTCCCGCCTTCCACGGCATCGAGCCGCAGATCGCGCTGACCTACAACTCGTCGCGCAAGACCAAGCTCGGCGGCCTCTATCAGGGCTGGCTCGGCTACGCCTGGGGCCTTGATGGCTTCGACGTGATCGAGCGGGCAAGCCCCGGCTATGGCATGCCTGCCTTCGATGGCAACGACATCTACCTGCTCGACGGCCAGGCGATGGTCGCCTGCACCGCCGGCATGGTCTCGCCGTCCTGCTCGACCGGCGGCACGCATGCGACCGAGAATGAATCCTATCGCCGCATTGCGTTCAACGGAACCGCCAGTGAGTGGAAGGTGACGGATCGCGACGGCACCGTCTCGGTTTTCAAGTCGGTCGGGGTCGTCGCAGGCTCCTCCGCGCCCGACGCAAACCTCGCCTTCGCCTACCGCTGGGTGCTGACTTCGGTCACCGACACCAATGGCAACACCGTCACTTATGGCTACTCTTGCCCGACAGTGCCGGTCTGCTACCCCACGACGATCAGCTATAACGGCACGGGCGGTGCAGACATCGCGGACGGCGCGTTCGTTTGGCTTCATTATGAGCAGAGGCCAGATACGATCCTGATGGGCAATGGTCTCGGCATTTCCGAGACGAACTTGCGCTTGAAGACGGTCAGTGTCTGGGTCAGCCACTCACTGCGTAGCGCCTATAAGCTGACCTACGATCAGGCGCCGTTCTCCAACGCCTCGCGCCTGACCGCCGTTACGCGCTACGGCATCGGTACCGCCATGACAGCCGACGGCACCATTTCTGGTGGCACGGCGAAGGTGCTCGGCCAGATGGCCTATCAGAATACGGATGGGGCTTATGGGACGGTGGCGGCCAAGATTTATGGGACGTCACTGCCGCCTTCGGCCAACGTTGAGCAGCCGCAGCAAGTCGGCGATTTGAATTTCGACGGTCGCGATGAGCTCTTCGGGAATTATGTTGAGACAACGACGACCCGATCTGGAGGAAGCAGCGGCGACACGACAACGACAAAAAAAACTCATGCCAAAATATACAAATACGGGCCAAGCGGAGTGTTGGCAGGATCAAGCTCCGTAAATCTTGACTCATACGTTGTCACCAGCAACCCCGAGAACCACGACTCCTTCCTAGAGCCGGGGCGACTGCTGGGCAGCAAAAATGCAATGGATTTCGTCTATGTGGCGAAAAACACGACAGAATTCGGCCAGAACGGCAACACCAGAACCTCGGCCTACAGCTCAATTCTCCTAACCGACGCGCAATTGGCATTGACCAAGGCCAACTGCACGCCAACTGCGCCGGCCGGTTATGAAGCGATTTGCTTGGCATTGCCCAACACCGGCACTCTGACAGATCAAAATGCGGTGCCATCCTTCGTAGCTGACACGGATGGGGATGGCATCGACACACCCAATTTTGGCGCCAGTTTTAGCGGCCATCAACTCATGGTCGGTGATTTCCTTGGCAATGGCAGGCAGCAGCCGCTGTTCGCCGGCGTTAGTTCCTTCCAAAAAGGTGTGCTTTCGAATGGCAAATGGCAGGGCAGCGGGACGTCGTTCTCGATCGGCTGCTCCGCAACGCCCTATGATAGAACACCTGCCACCTGTGTGTTGGCCGACATCAACGGCGACGGGGCAACAGACGTTTTCCGCTACAGCGGTGTTGATGGCACTGCCGGGGCATGGTTGTCGACCGGGGTCGGCTTCAAAAGCTACACAGTCTCGTCGATATCTGGGACCTCTGCTGTTCTGCGCGATTTTGACAATGATGGGCGGATGGATGTCATCACGATTGGAGGTACGCTAACCAGTTGGCCTGGCAGAACCGGCACGGTGAGAGTTTTCTCGCTGCGGCCATCGTCGACAGCGATGACACCGGTGCAGTCCACGCTGCCGGCATCGATGACCGCCGGCACGGTGGTCGGCGACTTCAACGGCGACGGCCTGCCGGACTTTACCGACTACAACAACATGTTCATCTCGAACGCTGGCACCGGCAACCCGAACCTGTTGAAGCAGATCACGACCGAACTCGGCGGCACGGTCGCGGTCGAATATGCGCCGTCATCCACCTGGGCGAACAACTACCTGCCGCAGGTCGTGCATGCGGTGACAAAACTCTCGGTCGGCGATGGGCGCGGCCAGACGGCGGTGAGCACCTACATTTATGCCGGCGGCAAATACGATCCGGCGGCGCGCAAGTTTCTGGGCTTCGCCTCGATCGTCGAGACAAAACCGCTGGCCAATGGCGAGACGGCGCCCTCGACGATCGAGACCACCTATCGGCAGGATCTGGCGAGCTACGGCCTGCCGTCGTTGACGGTTTGGAAGGATGGCGCTGGCACCGTGCACAAGCAGGTGGCCGAGACCTATGCGGTCAACGCAGCGGCAAAGCCTTACACGGTGCAGAACACGGCGACCGACACGACGCTGACCGAGAATGTTGCGCGCAGCTTGCGGGTCGAGCGGGGCTTCGACGCCTACAACAACATCACCAGCATCAAGGACTATGGCCGCACCGATGTCGGCGGCGACGAGACCTGGACGGAACGCTTCTTCTCGCCCAACATCTCGGCTTACATCGTCTCGGCCCCGATCGCCGAGCGCACGCATGCCGGACTCACCGGCACCGAGCCCTATGTCAGCTACAAGCATAATTACTATGACGGCAGCACCGATGTTTGGGCGGTGCCGGTCAAGGGCAACCTGACCTGGATGCTGAGCTTCGTCGACACTGGGCTGACCAAAACGACCAGCCAGTATTTCGCCTACGACGCCTATGGCAACAGGATCTCGGCTAGCAATGGCCTCGGCCACAAGACCGAGTGGGATTATGACCCCACCTATCACCTCTATCCGGTAACCGAGCGCGCACCGCGCTATTTCGCCACCGGCGGGCAGCCGGCCGACACGCGCTTTGTCTCGACCACCACCTACAATGCCGTGTGTGGGCTGCCGGCGACGAAGACCGACCCGAACGGCATCGTCAAGTCCTTCACCTATGATGCGTTCTGCCGGCCTTATCAGGTCTCCCAGAACGTGCTGGGCGCCTATGTCAGGAACCAGTTTGTCAACGAAGGCAACCCTGGGGCGCAAGCGTTGATCAAATACACGCCGCTGCCCAATGGCGCAGGCGACGATTTTACCATCTCCTGGTATGACGGGCTTGGCCGGGTCTACCGGGTAATGACGCCCGGCGAGACGGCAACCGGGCCAAGACGCATCACCGACACCGACTACGATCCGCGCGGCAATGTGCTGCGCACCGCCTTCCCGCGCTTTGTCGACGATGCCGCGCAATGGACCACCAACTTCTATGACTGGGCCGACCGGTTGGTGAAGACGGTCAATCCGGATGCCAGCCAGCGCAGCTATCTGCACGACATGGCGACCGCAGCCGGCACACCCAACCCTCGGCTCTACGGGGTGACGCTGACCGATGAGCTCGGTCATTTGACCAGAAACCCGTCGACGACACGCGGCGACATTGCCGCCCTTATCCGCGATCAGGCGGGCCTTAACCTGACGGCGTCGCGCGGCTACGATCTTCTCGGCCGCTTGATCGGCATCACCGATCCCGGCGGTTCGACCTGGACCTACACCTACGACATGGTCGGCAACCGGCTGTCGGCGTCCGATCCCGATCTGGGCACCTGGACTTATGTCTACGATGCCGCCAACCGGCTGATCAAACAGACCGATGCCAGGGGCACGGTCACCAATCTCGCCTACGACCAGATGGATCGGCTGACGCTGAAGACGGCCACCGCGCCGGGCGGCAGCCCGGTGACGCTGACCCAGAACACCTATGATCAGGCGGCGTCGGGCTACTACAACATCGGCCAATTGACCCGCTCGGTAAACGCCGCCGCCATCCAGCTCTACAATTATGACGGTCTCGGCAAGGTCTCCCGCCAGGATGCCACCATCGCGGGCCTCACCCACACCACGGTCACCGTCCGCGACGGCTCCGGCCAAACGCTTCGCAGCCAGTACTTTCCAGTGCAACTCGACTTCGGCACGCCGACAGCGCACTTGCAATACACCGCGGGCAACAGGCTCTATGCGGCTCCCGGCTTCATCACCTCGACGCTCTACGAGGCTGACGGCCAGACGAAGGAGATCACCTACGCCAACGGCGTCAAAACATCCTTCACCTACTCGCCGACCCGGCGCTGGCTGACGCGGACAACCACCACGCTCGGCGCCGGGACAGTCATGGATCGCCAGTTTACCCGTGACAGCCTCGGCCGAATTACTGACATCGCTGGAATCTCGGCCACGGGTCCGAACAGTTGGCATTATGTCTACGACAGTGCCGATCGGCTGATCTCGGCGGACAATCTCGGTGACAACACGCTGGACGAGGGTTTTGCTTATTCACCCAACGACAATATGACGGCGCGCTGGCGTGCCGGCTATTACACCTATCCCGCCGCGAACGCACCGCGCCCGCATGCCCCCATCACGGTCGGGTCGAAAACGCTGAGCTATGATGCCAATGGCAATATGGTCTCAGACGGCAGCCGCACGCTGACCTGGGACGAAGCCAACCGGTTGAAGACCGTCAGCCTCGCCTCCAACATAGTCAACCTCGCCTATGGGCCAGATGGAGCGCGAGCCAAGAAGTCATCGAGTTTTGCCACGACGCTCTATCCCGACGCCAATGTCGAGATCAATCCGGCGATATCGGGTGGAGAAATCTACACGCGCTACCCCCATCCCGACATCAAGGTCGTCGGCACGACCAAATACTTCCTGCACCGCGAACACCTCGCCTCGGTGCGCCTGGTCACCGACATGTCCGGCAACACCGTCGAAGGCACCAGCTACGCCACCTATGGCGAAAGCCTCAACACCGGCTTCCAGACGCAAAAGGGCTACATCGGCGAACGCTTCGATGCCGAGACCGGGCTGCTGTATCTCAATGCGAGGTACATGGATCCGGTGCTGGGCAGGTTTATTTCGCCGGATGATTGGGATCCGACACTGCCGGGGGTGGGGACCAACCGGTATGCGTATGCCCAGAATGATCCGGTGAATAAGAGTGATGCGAATGGGCATGCTGATGGCGATCCGGGGTACTGGGGCGGGGGGCCAATTGGCCCATTCGATACCGGCTATCGCAATGCAGACGTAGCGCTCAATTCACTCGCGTCTGCCATGAACATGGCCGTGGGTCCTGTCGTTGAGGTAGGCGCCGCGTATGACCCGTATGCAGACGTCGTCACTAACTTCTCGGCGACAACGCCGACGGCTTTCGACGACACATTCGCAGCACTCGGAAAATACGCCGCAACCGCCGCGGTTTCCGCAAGGGTCGGATCACTGGCCAAAATAGAAAATCATCACATCATATCTGGTACCTTCAGAGACCATCCTTTGATAAGGACCCTAAATATCGACCTGGACGCTAGCGAAAACCTCATGCCAGCTCTACAGAAAGGGCTTACGGCCTCACATAGGGAATACAATACAGACGTGCGCCGTCAGTTAGACACGATAAATCACTTGCTGGAGTCTCGCCAAATTACACCTGAGAAAGCCCGCCAAGAAGTGGCAGCTCTGCGCTCCCGAATGAAGGAGTACGTGGAAAAAAATCCCGATGCACTGTCCAAGACCAAATCAGAGATGGCAAAAGACAGTGAAACAAAGTCAGAAAAATCGGACGGAAACAGCGCATCGCGCGTGAATGATTCGGTTCCTAATAAGTAAAGATCGGATTTATATATGGCTTGGGTTTGGTACGACAGACTTGATACGAATTTTGAGCCTGCTCAGTTCGACTATAACTCTCCGGTAAGAATGATCGATTCATTGGCGTCAGTTCCAATTGATCCAGGCTTGGGTCGCCCACTTTATCGGACCAAATCAAGCTTGAAAAATTTCGAACGCCTCCATTGCCCGCCCACTGGAGACCCCCCGGCTGTTGATTTATTGTGGCAAGAAGTAATTTTACGATTCGTACCAAAGGAACTTGTTCAATTTTTCCCGATAACACTGATGGCCAGAGACGGCGAAAGTCAGAAATTCTCTTGGGTTCTTCCATTCAGTCGAGTGCGCTGTATAAATCCCGATCAATCGGACGTGACAAGCAAAATAGAAAATCCGGATATAACCCTTATAATTTCGTGCAGGTATTATGTTCACTATGAAAAATGCTTGGGAAATAAGCATCTGGCTCGAGATGAGCAGCAACTAAATCACATAGTAGTTTCGGACGAATTAAGAAACGCCCTCGCTGAAACAGGCGAATCGAGCATGTTTTTTCGACCAGAAGACATCCCGACAATGGGTCAACGAATAATCAATTAGCGGGTTACGGTGACGGTGAATTATGGGAATTACGGTGACAGTGCTGGACTGCACCCCGCAGGTGAGACACGGTAATTTCTGTGACAGGCTATCCCAAGGGATGGCCTATGACAGACAGAATGACGTTCACAACGTTTCCGACGGCCTTTAAGTTGGCGGCGATCAAGCGGCTTGAGGCGGGGGAGTCCGTGTTGCCTTTGGCGCGCGCTTGCCAAGGTGCACCGTGCCTATGCCGGGGTCATTCACGCACGGCAAAGGAAAACCGGGCTTTTCTGGCAAGGCCGCTTCGGCGCCATGGCGATGGACGAGGATCACCTTTTGTCGGCAATACGCTATGTCGGGCTGAACCCCGTGCGCGCCGGACTGGCGAGTCCAGGCGGCGAATTGGCCCTGGTCAAGCGCTCGGGCGCATCTGACGGGTGAACCCGACGGCGTCACGGATCTAGCGCCGATGAAGGACAGGTTGCCGTCGCCGACCGGACTGTTCGATCTTATCGAGACGGATATCGCGGCGTTCCACACATTGCGCAAGGCAGAGAGCATCGGCCGGCCGGTGGGCAGCGAGGCATTTCTGGGCCGGATTTTCGGGCAAACCGGAAAAGTGATGAAATTGCGGAAGCGAGGCAGGCGGCCAAAGGAAAATAGTGCACTGTCACCGTAATTCTAAAACAGGCTATCAGGCAAATTTCGAAGCTCGAACCCCCGGCAGCTCTACATACAATAGGAACGTGCATGTCGATGTCGAAGCACCATAATCTAAAGCTTTGCATAGCGTTCGGCACATCAGGGGATCTGCCCAACGAGTATCAAGTGATCGATTTTAGACAAGAAGAAGGGTATGAGGCCCCGGACCCGAGCGACGTGACTTTTCAACTCTCCCTAGATATCGGCATTGATGGAACAGGTAAGACTGATATTTTCAAATGCTTGATTACTACGGATCGAAATAGAAAAACGATTCCAAAAAAAACAAAATCTATAATTTTTGAAGAATACAGCTACAGAGGTCTTCGAGAAAAGATACTAGGACTTGTTGAATCTTGCGAGGCGGAAACTTGGTACGATTGCTTGTATTGCCTTAGGCGGCACTTTCTATGGGAGTATGAAGGGATGTATAAAGAGGAAGACCTGAGGAAAATGAACTGATTATTTTCCATCAAGAATTCGAATTGCGGATTACGGTGACAGTGCACTTTTTACCATGTTCGCCCGGCCATCGTTGAGCGTGGTGGGTGCGGCGCACCGACATCAAGGTCGTCGGCACGACCAAATACTTCCTGCACCGCGAGCATCTCGCCTCGGTGCGCCAGGTCACCGACATGTCGGGCACCGTCGTCGACGCCACCAGCTACGCCACCTATGGCGAGAGCCTCAACACCGGCTTCCAGACGCAGAAGAACTACATCGGCGAACGCTTCGATGCCGAGACCGGGCTGCTGTATCTCAATGCGAGGTACATGGATCCGGTGCTGGGGCGGTTTATTTCGCCGGATGACTGGGATCCGACGCTGCCAGGGGTGGGGACCAACCGGTATGCCTATGCGCAGAATGATCCGGTGAATAAGAGTGATGCGAATGGGCACATCATCGACACAGTATGGGATGGATTAAATCTCGCTTACGACACCGGGATGATCGGCTATGGGTATCTCGCTGACGACCAAGAAGCATGGAACAACGGTTGGGTTGATCTGGGTGTTGATGCCGTTGCGGCCGTCGTTCCAGGTCTTCCGGCAGGGGCGAGCAAAGCTGCGCGTGCTCTGGCAAGGACCGAAGCAAAAATTGCCATTAAGCCGCAAAAGACCTTAACGGAAAAAGCTGTAAAGCCAGGCGACACTGGTCCATTTGGACAGCTAAAAGACCAAAAGAAGGCATACGGCGAAACTGAGCCATTGGATATGGATCACCAGCCCTCGTTTGCAGCGCAGGTGAAATCTCGAGAGAATGCCTTAGGCAGAAAGTTGAGCCCTGAGGAAAAAGCGAGCCTCCGATTAGAAACACCTGCCGTCGCTTCCCCTCGTGGAGTGCATCAAAGAACAAGCCCGACATATGGAGGAAGAAATACAAAGAAAAAAAGTGATGAAGACGCTAGCAATTTGAATGCAGCGGCCGAGCGCGACAAAAAGGATTTTGATAAGGCCATGAGTGAGCGAAGCGATGGAGCGGTTGGAGCCAAGAAAATAGATGATAATCCCACTGACTAATTATCTAGGAGAGCCCATATCCGTTCTTCTTGAATCTAATCAATTCATTCATTGGAAATTTGAAAGATCAGTAGACGATGATCTTCCAAATGTTGAGATAAATTATACTAGTAGAGATAATGGTTTATCAATTGTGTGCGATAGCGACGAGAGAATTAATTCAATATTTATAGATGCCGATAATTTTGATCGGCCATTCCTTGGTTTTTCATCCTCATCTAAGCGCAGCGAGGTGCTAAACTTGCTCGGGAAACCTGCAAAAAGCGGCGCAGCACATAGGGATGTTATCTTGGGAGAATATGGTCCTTGGGATCGATTTGATGGAACGCGCCATTCAATTCATATCGAGTACGGGCCTCATGCGGACAAAATAAGAAGGGTTACGCTGATGCGCGCCGATGTAGTGCCATAAAGCGAGAATTACGGTGACAGTGCACTTTTTACGATGCCTATCCGCCCCCACTATGTCTAGATGTCCGCATGGCTCGTCTTGCCCGCATTGTCGTTCCCGGCCTGCCGCACCACGTGACGCAGCGCGGCAACGGGCGCGCCAAAGTGTTTTTCACGTCCGATGACTATGCCCTCTACAAGAACCTGCTGGTCGAGCATTGTCGTGCCGCCGATGTCGGCATCTGGCCCTGATGCCGAACCCCCCGATCCTCACGCCGGCTGACCCGGATGGCCTGCGTCGTGCGCTCGCCAAGGTCACCGCACCTATGCCGGGATCATCCACGCACGACAAAGGAAACCCGGGCATTTCTGGCAAGGCCGCTTCGGCGCCGTCGCGATGGACGAGGATCACCTCTTGTCGGCAGTGCGCTATGTCGGGCTGAATCCTGTACGCGCGGCTGGTGAAAGAGGCGGCGGATTGGCCCTGGTCAAGCGCTCGGGCACATATGACGGGTGAACCCGACGGCGTCACGGATCTAGCGCCGATGAAGGACAGGTTGCCGTCGTCGATCGGACTGTTCGATTTGCTCGACACGGATATCGCGGCGTTCCACACATTGCGCAAGACAGAGAGCATCGGCCGGCCGGTGGGCAGCGAGGCATTTCTGGACCGGATTTTCGGGCAAACCGGAAAAGCCGTGAAACTGCGGAAACGAGGCAGGCGGCCAAAGGAAAATAGTGCACTGTCACCGCAATTCAAAGGCTGACAAGTCTCATGATAAACAAACTGCAAATCCTAAAGGCGGGTCGAAATCAGGTGAAGGTTCGAAGAAAAAATGATGGATATCAGTAAAATCCGAGACCGCGCACAAGGCGTTTCGGAGGGGCCAGTCACTCCGGAAGAGCTAGAATTTGCGAGGAACATCTTAAGCACTTCTCAAGGTGATATCGCATCAGCATTATATATCGTTGGCTACTGCGGGAATGACGACGACATATTAAGAATGGAGCGCTATATCAAGCCTCCATTTGCGGAAGCCTACGGGGAGATCGCGTTCAAGGCACTATGCCGCTATCTAAAGTTAATTGACAGATACCGCCCGTTACTACGAAGTCTAATTTTTGGAGAAAATTTGTCGTGGCCAGATGGCAGGATAACTGCGATTCAGCTTTCACCTGACTATCTTAGTGGCTATAGGGATAACCAAGTTGCTTGCGAGCTAGTGAATATACTCCTCAACGAAGAGGATGAAGATCGCCTTTCTGCGCGGAACGCTCTGGTGAGAATATTAAGTCTAACTGATCAGGTGAAACGCCGCGTGGTATCTGAGTTGCGCGGCTTCGACCAAGACACCAAGTTGATATTGAATTTGGCCAAGGCGCGGTTTGGATGTGAATGACATTCCTGGCCGACCGCATGGCTCGCCTCGCCCGCATTGTCGTACCCGGGTCTGCCGCACCACGTAACCCAGCGCGGCAACGGGCGCGCCAAAGTGTTTTTCACGTCCGATGACTATGCGCTCTACAAGACGCTGCTGGTCGAGCATGCCATGCCGCTGATGTCGGCATCTGGCCCTGATGCCGAACCCCCTGATCCTCACGCCGGCTGACCCGGATGGCTTGCGTCGTGCGCTCGCCAAGGTGCACCGCACCTATGCGGGGACCATTCACGCAAGGCAAAAGAAAACCGGGCATTTCTGGCAAGGCCGCTTCGGCCCCGTCGCGATGGACGAGAATCATCTCTTGTCGGCAGTGCGCTATGTCGGGCTGAATCCTGTACGCGCGCGGCTGGTGAAAGAGGCGGCGGATTGGCCCTGGTCAAGCGCTCGGGCGCATTTGCTGGCTTAGCTCCATACCCTCCCCTTGATGGGGAGGGTCGGCGCGGAGCGCCGGGGTGGGGTGCGGCGCCAAGCTTCCCACACCCCGCTCCGCTTCGCGGATCGACCCTCCCCACAAGGTGGAGGGTAAAAAAATCAAAACCCCGCCTGGTCGCGAAACAGCTCCGCATTGTCCAGCTTCGAAACCTCGATCACCGCTTGTGTGCGGCTGTAGACATTGAGCTTGCGCAGTATCTCCGAGACATGCGCCTTCACGGTGGTCTCTCCCACCTGCAGCTCATAGGCGATCTGCTTGTTGAGCAGGCCCTGTCGCAGCATCTGCAGCACGCGCAGTTGCTGCGGCGTCAGCGTCGACAGGCGCTGCACCATGTCGGCGCGGTCGGCGCTGTCGGCGTCCGGCGGCCGGCCTTCATAGGTTTCCGGCACATAGATCGCGCCTTCCATCACCGAGCGTATGGCGGCGGCCAGGTCGCTCTTGCGCGCCGATTTCGGAATGAAACCGGCAGCACCATAGGACAGCGCCTCGGAAATGATCTTCGGCTCCTCATAGCCCGAGACGATCACCACCGGCAGGCGCGGATAGCGGGTTCGGAGCTGCAGCAGGCCTTCGAAGCCGTGCACATCGGGCATCGAGAGGTCGAGCAGCGCGAGGTCGAACGGCCTGGCGCCGGCCAGCAGATCGAGCGCCTCGGTGATCGAGCGCGCCTCCACCGTGTCGACTTCCGGATAGGCCATCTGCACGGCGCTGTGCAGCGCCTCGCGAAACAGCGGATGGTCGTCGATGATCAGGAACCGGGCGCGATCGTGGGTTGCGGTCATGGGGTTCATTTCAGTTCGTGGGCGATGAGGATAACCCCGCCAGCATGGCCAGATTATTGCCAAATAGTATATCGCCATCTCCGGCGGAACGTGCCGCCGGCACTTTCTCAGCCAAATCGCCTTGCCCGGGCGCCCAAATCGGTCGAATGTTGCGGCAACCAAGCAGAGATTTCCATGACAGAATTCGTCCTTCCCTCGCCCGCTATCGCATCGGTGGCCGTTGCAGGCTCGTCCGAGCGTTTCGCGGTGCGCCGCATCTTCTGCGTCGGCCGCAACTACGCGGCGCATGCCCGCGAATTCGGCAATGACGAGCGCGATCCGCCGTTCTTCTTCACCAAGCCGGCCGACGCGGTGGTCGATTCCGGCACGACGATTCCCTACCCGCCGCTGACGGCCAATCTGCATCACGAGATAGAACTGGTGGCCGCGATCGGCAAAGCCGGCTTCCGTATTCCCCGTGACAAGGCGCTGGACCATGTCTGGGGCTATGGCGTCGGCATCGACCTCACCCGCCGCGATCTGCAGGACGAGGCCAAGAAGGCAGCTAGGCCGTGGGACTGGTCGAAGGCCTTCGACCAGTCCGCGCCCTGCGGCCCGTTGGTCCCCGCCGCGAAATCCGGGCACCCGCAAAAGGGCCGCATCTGGCTCGCCGTCAACGGCAAGGTCAGGCAGGACGCCGATCTCGCCGAGCTGATCTGGCCAATATCGGATATCGTGTCGATCTGCAGCGAGGCGGTGGAGCTGGAGCCCGGCGACCTGATCTTCACCGGCACGCCGGCTGGTGTCGGCGCGGTTCGTGCCGGCGACACGATGACGGGCGGCGTCGACGGCATCGGCACGATCGAGATAACCATCGGCCAACCGAAGTGAGCGTATGACCGACCTCGTCCTGCACAACTACTATCGCTCCTCCACCTCCTACCGGGTGCGGATCGCGCTGGAGATGAAGGGGCTGAGCTACGACTACGTCCCGCATCATTTGCGCCATGGCGAGCATCTGGAACCAGCCTATCTTGCGGTCAACCCGCAAGGGCTGGTGCCCGCGCTGATCCTCGGCGACGGCACGCTGCTGACGCAATCGCTGGCGATCATCGAATTCCTCGACGAGACCAACCCTGAACCACCGCTGCTGCCGAAGAACCCGGCCGGCCGGGGGCGCGTGAGAATGCTGGCGCAGATGATCGCCTGCGACATCCACCCGGTGAACAATCTGCGCGTGCTGACTTCGCTGCGCACGCTGTTCGGCGCCGGTGACGAGGACATCGCCAACTGGTTCCGTCACTGGGTGAACGAAGGTTTTCAGCCGCTTGAAAAGATCCTGGCTGCCTCGCCCGAGACGGGTACATTCTGCCATGGCGACGCGCCGGGGCTCGCCGATATCTGCCTGGCCGCGCAGATTGCCAGCAACGCCCGCTTCGGGGTCGAGCTGACGCCCTACCCGACGATCGCACGCATCAACGCCGCCTGCATGGCGCTGCCGGCCTTCCAGAAAGCCGCTCCCCAGAACCAGATCGATGCCGAGTAGGCCTCATCGGCCCACGTGTGGCGTCGGCGCCGGAGGGCTGGCGGAATGGATTTTCGCTTGACCGGACAGGGAATCGGCTATCGTTTCCCCAGATGCAGCAGGGTGGAGTGTGGTCGATGAGAGCCGTCGTCTTCGAGAAGTTCGGCGAAGCGCCGACGATCCAGACCGTTCCCGACCCGAAGCCGGCCGCCGATGGCGTCGTCATCAAGGTGGAGGCGACCGGCCTTTGCCGCAGCGACTGGCATGGCTGGATGGGCCATGACGACGGCATTACGCTGCCGCATGTGCCGGGCCACGAACTGGCCGGCATCGTGGTCGCCGCCGGCAAGCAGGTCACCCGCTGGAAGGCCGGCGAGCGCGTCACCGTGCCGTTCGCCGTCGGCTGCGGCCGCTGCTTCGAATGCAATTCGGGCAATCACCAGGTCTGCGAGCACCAGACGCAGCCCGGCTTCACCGGCTGGGGCTCGTTTGCCGAATATGTCGCCATCGAACATGCCGACACCAACCTCGTGCGCTTGCCCGACGAGATGGAATTCGCAACCGCCGCCAGCCTCGGCTGCCGCTTCGTCACCTCGTTTCGCGCCATTGTCGACCAGGGCCGGGTGACGCCTGGCGAGTGGGTGGCGGTGCATGGTTGCGGCGGCGTCGGCCTGTCGGCGATCATGATCGCCAGCGCCATGGGCGCCAATGTCATCGCCATCGACCTCACCGACGAGAAGCTGGATTTCGCCAAAAAGATCGGCGCCGTCGCCACCATCAATGCGGCCAAGACGCCGAATGTGGTCAAGGCGGTCAAGCAGATCACCAATGGTGGCGCGCATATGTCAATGGACGCGCTCGGCCACCCGACCACCTCGTTCAACTCGATTTCGAATCTGCGCCGGCGCGGCCGCCACGTGCAGGTCGGCCTGATGCTGGGCGAGCATGCCCGGCCGCAGATGCCGATGGACAAGGTGATCGCCTTCGAACTCGAAATCCTCGGCAGTCACGGCATGCAGGCCTATCGCTACCCGGCGATGATGGAGATGATCCGCCACGGCAAGCTCAAGCCCGAACTGCTCGTCGGCAAGAAGATCAGTCTCGACGAGGCGCCCGCCGCGCTGATGGCGATGGGCGGCTTCGAGGGCATCGGCATCGGGGTGGTGACGAAGTTTTAGACGGCGGAAGCCGCCTCCCCGCGAAGGTAGTTATCTCGCAAACTTCTTCGCGCCGAACACACAGGCCACCACGCCGAGCGTGACCACCACCATCATCGGGCTGACCTGCTCGTGCAGCAGCGTCGCCGCCAACGCGAGGCCGAAGAAGGGCTGCAGCAACTGTAATTGCCCCACGGCAGCGATGCCGCCTTGCGCCAGGCCGCGATACCAGAAGACGAAGCCGATCAGCATGCTGAACAGCGAGACATAGGCGAGGCCGATCCAGGCGTTGGAGCCGACGCCGGCAAAGGATGGCGGCAGTGTCGCAAAGCTCAGCACCAGCATGATCGGCAGCGACAGCACCAGCGCCCAGCAGATCACCTGCCAGCCGCCGAGCCTGCGCGACAGCGCGGCACCCTCGGCATAGCCCAGGCCGCAGGCGATGATGGCGCCGAGCATCAGGCCGTCGCCGACCGGCGAGGCCGTTACGCCCTGCGTCAGGGCAAAACCCGCGACCAGCGCGCTGCCGATGCAGGAGAACAGCCAGAAAGCCGGACGCGGACGGTCGCCGCCGCGCAGCACACCGAAGACCGCAGTGGCCAGCGGCAGGAGACCGACAAAGATGATCGAATGCGCCGTGGTGACGTGCTTCAGCGCCAGCGCCGTCAGCAAGGGAAAGCCGACAACCACACCAAGGGCGACGACCACCAGCGACAGCAGATCGCCACGTTCCGGACGTTTCTGCCGAAACAGGAGCAGCAGCGCCAGCCCAAGCAGGCCGGCAATCGCTGCTCGGGCCGACGTCAGGAATGTCGGATCGAAATCCTTCACCGCCACGCGCGTCGCCGGCAGCGAGCCGCTGAAGATCAACACGCCGATGAACCCGTTCATCCAGCCGCTCGCAATCTTGTCCATCATAGGCTCCGTTTCTCGGCTCCGTATCGCTCTGAGCCGGTGGCATTGCCAGAGACAATGCGGTACAATTATGCAGAACTGTCATGGTCGATCGAACAGTACGGATGGACAATCGGACCTCGGAAAGTGAGAGAAGCGGAACGCTCGTCGAAGGCGTCATGGCGACAATCCGCCAGCGGATCGCAGCGCGCAGCCTGACGCCGGGAGCGCGGTTGCCGTCGATCCGCGCTTTCGCCCAATCCATGCAGGTGTCGAAATCAACGGTGGTGGAGGCCTATGAGCGGCTGGCGGCCGAAGGCGCGATCCGTTCGCGGTCGGGCTCGGGCTTCTATGCCGCCGGCTCGCTGGCGCCGCTTTCGCTGGCCGAGATCGGCCCTCGGCTGGACCGCGCCGTCGATCCGTTCTGGATCTCGCGCCAGTCTCTCGAAGCCGGCGACGATATGCTGAAGCCCGGCTGCGGCTGGCTGCCCGCTTCATGGATGCCGCAGGCTGGGCTGCGCCGGGCATTGCGCACGGTGGCGCGTGCCGACGATATCGCGCTGGCCGATTACGGTACGCCGCTCGGGTTGCCGCCGCTGCGCCAGCTTCTGGCGCGGCGCATGGCCGCGCACGGCATCGAAGCCTCGCCCGAACAGATCATGCTGACGGAATCCGGCACGCAGGCCATCGACCTGCTTTGCCGCTTCCTGATCGAACCGGGCGACGCTGTGCTGGTCGACGACCCCTGCTATTTCAATTTCCACGCCCTGTTGCGCGCCCACCGGGCCAAGGTCGTCAGCGTCCCCTACACGCCGTCAGGACCGGATATCGATCTGTTCGCGCAGGCGCTGGCCGAGCACCGGCCGCGGCTCTACATCACCAACTCCGCCATCCACAACCCGACCGGCGCAGTGCTGTCGCCGGTCACCGCACACCGGCTGCTGAAACTCGCCGACCAATCGGATTTGACCATCATCGAGGATGATATCTTCGCCGATTTCGAACATGCGCCAGCCCCCAGGCTGGCGGCGTTCGATGGCCTGAGCCGGGTCGTCCACATCGGCAGCTTCTCCAAGACGCTTTCGGCGTCGGTTCGCTGCGGCTTCATCGCGGCGCCGCGCGATTGGATCGAGCCGCTGACCGACCTCAAGATCGCCACGACCTTCGGCGGTGGGCGGCTTGCGGCCGAACTGGTGCTGACCCTGTTGAAGGACGGCAGCTATCGCAAGCACATGGATTTGCTGCGCGCGAAGCTTGCGCGCGCCATGGGCGAGACTAGCGCTCGCCTGAAGGCGCTCGGCATCACACCCTGGATCGACCAGCCGGCTGGCTTGTTCCTGTGGTGCAGCCTGCCGGATGGCGTCGATGCGGCCGAAGTCGCCCGCCGCGCTCTGGTAGACAACATCGTGCTGGCGCCCGGCAACGCATTCAGCCTGTCAGGAACCGCCAGCCGTTTCCTGCGCTTCAACGTTGCCCAATGCGCGGACGAGCGGATTTTCAAGGTGCTTGAACAAGCAATGTCAGCCTGATTTAGCGCCATTCCGCTCTAGCGGTGCGCGCAGACTTCCCGCACGCAGTCGCGCAGCCAGCGCTGTGCCGGATCGGCATCGAGGCGCGGATGCCACAGCATGGAAATGGTGACCTCCGCGGTGGCAACCGGCAGCGGAAAACTGTGCATGCCGGCGCGTGCGCCCTCGGTATGCCGCTCCGGCACGCTGGCGATCAGGTCCGAGGTGCGGGCCATGGCTAGTGCTGCCGAGAAACCGGAAACCATGCACACGACGGTCCGCTGCAGCCCGATTCGGTCCAAAGCCTCGTCGATGGGTCCTTTCTCGCGGCCACGCCGTGAAACACTGATATGCCGGCCTGCCGCATAAAGCTCCGGCGTCACCGCGCCCTCGCTCAACGGATGGCCTGTTCGCACGGCGCCGATGAAACGGTCACGAAGCAAGGCCTGAATGCGCAGCTCAGGTCCGGTCTCGCCAGCGACGCCTATGTCCAGGTCGATCGCCGCGTCGCGCAGCGACATGACGTCCTTGTCGGACTTCGGTGCAAAGCGCAGCCGCACGCCTGGCGCATCCGCCTGGATACGGGCGACGAGACGCGGCGCGAATTCCTCGACGAAGCTCTCATTGGTGCGCAGTATGAACACCCTGTCCAGGCGCCGGAGATCAAGCAAGGTGGTGGGACGCAGGAGCGCCTCCGCATCCTGAACGACACGGCCAACCTGCTGTCGCAGTTCTTCCGCACGCGGCGTCGCCACCAGGCCGCGACCGGCGCGAACCAGCAGCGGATCGCCAGTGGCCTCGCGCAGCCGCGCCAGGGTGCGGCTCATCGCCGAGGGGCTGAGCCCCAGGCGGCTGGCAGCGCGCGCCACGCTGCCTTCGGCCAGCAGGATATCGAGCGCGAACAGCAGATTGAGATCGGGTGATGTCATCGGCGCATCATAGCACAAGACATGGCGTTTGGTGCATGAATAACATGCAAATGCTGCGCCTTCCGCCATGCGATATGGGAGATTAGATCTCTCCGCAAGCTCCGGTTCTGGAGCTGATGAAAAGGAGAGCGCCGTGGCAATTGCCGAGCAAAATCTGGATAGTCTGACATCGGCGCCGCAACAGGCCCAATCCGCCGGCTGGGCGCTGGCAAGCCTGTCGCTCGCCACGCTGCTGTCGTCGCTGGGAACCAGCATTGCCAGCGTCGGCCTGCCGTCGCTGATGCAGAATTTCGGCGCGACGTTCCAGTCCGTGCAATGGGTGGTTCTGGCCTACCTGCTTGCCATCACCACACTGATCGTCAGCGCTGGCAGGCTGGCCGACATGTTCGGGCGCCGGCCGTTGCTGCTTGGTGGCATCGCGCTGTTCACATCGGCATCGGTGCTTTGCGGCCTGGCGCCAACACTCTGGCTGCTGATCGCCGCACGCGCCGTGCAGGGACTTGGCGCTGCGCTGATGATGGCGCTGACGCTGGCCTTTGTTGCCGAAATCGTGATCAAGGACAGAATCGGCAGCGCCATGGGCCTGCTCGGCGCCATGTCCGCGATCGGCACGACGCTTGGTCCCTCGCTCGGCGGCCTTTTGATTGCCGGCTTCGGCTGGCGCGCGATCTTCCTCGTCAATGTCCCGCTGGGTGTGCTCACCTTCGCGCTCGCCTGGTTTGGCCTGCCGGCGCGCAATGAGACCGCGCGGGCCGACCGAGGCAGGTTCGACGCCGTGGGCACGGCCCTGCTGGCCATGACATTGGCCGCCTATGCATTGGCCATGACGCTGGGCAGAGGCAATTTCGGCGCAGTCAACATCGGCCTGCTGGTCGCTGCAGGCACCGGCGCTTTTCTGTTCGCCGCGGCGCAAGCGAGAGTGAAAAACCCCTTGATCCAGCTTGCCAGCTTCCGCGATCTCCAGCTGAGCGCCAGCCTCGTCATGAGCCTCGTCGTCGCCACGGTGATGATGGCGACACTGGTGGTGGCCCCGTTTTACCTGTCGCGTGGGCTCGGCCTGGATGCTGCAATGGTGGGCGTGGTGCTGTCGACCGGCCCGCTCGTCTCGACGCTGTCGGCACTGGTCGCCGGACGCCTGGCCGATCGCTTCGGAGCGCACAGGATGATGGTCACCGGCCTGCTAAGCCTCGCGACAGGCACGTTCCTTCTGTCGCTCGCCATGACCAAACTCGGCATTGCCGGCTATGTCGTTCCGATTGCTGTCACCTGCATCGGCTATGCGCTGTTCCAGACCTCCAACAATGCTGCCGTCATGACCGGTATCAGTGCCGGCCAGCGCGGCGTCGTTTCCGGCCTGCTCAATCTCTCGCGCAATCTCGGCCTGATCACGGGCGCCTCGTTGATGGGCGCCATATTCGCCGTCGCATCGACCAAAGGGCAAGAAGGCAGCGGTCTTCTGAGTTCCGAGGCGGCGGCCCGGGGAGTGCAGGTCACCTTTCAGACGGCGACGGTGCTGGCCCTGATCGCGCTGTTTCTCGCACTGCTCTCGGCCCGCGCCGAGTTCAGGCGGCGGAGACTGGTGGAAGTGTCGCGAGACCTCTGACTTTTCGCAAACCGACCGCTCAGGCGCCTGCCCGCTTGCGGCGCTCGTAGAGCATGACCAGCGTTTCAGCCATCAAAGCAGGCTTCTCCTCGCCTTCGATCTCGACCGTGTTGGCTGCCTTCATCAGATACTGTCCGGGTCCCCTGTCCTCCATGGACAGCAGAGTGGTGCGCAGCCTGATGCGTGCGCCGACCTTGACCGGCGCCAGGAACCGAACCTTGTCGAAGCCATAATTGAAGGCAGCCTGGGTGTTCTCAGGCACGATGCCCATGCCAAGCGCCAGCGCACCGATGATCGACAGCGTCAGATAGCCATGCGCGATCGTCGTGCGGAACGGGCTTTGCCGCCGCGCCCTCTCGGGGTCGACATGAATCCATTGGTGGTCACCGGTGCATTCGGCGAACTGGTCGATACGGCTCTGGTCGACCGTCGTCCACTCCGACACGCCAAGTTCCTGCCCGGCCATCGTCCTCAACTGGTCGAAGGTCGGCGGCGTTTTAGGCCGTATTTCGTTCATTCCTGCTTTCCCGATCGCTTGCAAAGCCTCCGGACCACGAACTGGCGGCCCCTGTCAATTCGCCCTGCGCGAATCCGTTCCGCCGATTTAGGCCTGAATCGTGCCATGCCTGCCAGCGCGCGGAGGCAGGTCAAATCGGGATTTCTTGACTTTCCAGGCTTCAGGCAGCAGCAAACCGCCAGGGTCAGAGAAGGTTACTTCTTCTCGTAGCCGGCGCGGATTTCCTCCATCGCCTCCTTGATGCGCATGCGCAGGATGTCGACCGATTCGGTACCGGATTTCTTGACCAGCTCAGCCACTTCGCCGGCATTCTTCAATGCGGCCTCGAAGGACTTTTTGGCAAACTCCGTCTGTTTGGCCATCAGTTCCTGCGGATTGCCCGGCGCCCTGTAGCTTTGCGCCATCTCAGTGACTTCGCGCAGAGTGTCCTGCAGCATCTCGCGTTGCCTGGACAACAGCGAGGTCGCGCCGGCGGCACCGGCTCGTGCCGATTTCTCCAGCGCTTCGAGGTTCTTGCGATGATGGGCGAGGATCGCCTCGACATCGACGTTGGGCACCTTCAGGTCGCGGCCGAACCGGCCGAACATGTCCATGAAGGAATCGGATTCCGGTTGCTTGGCCATGTTGGTCTTCTCCCCCTATCGCCGCCGTTTGCGCTCCCGCGAAAGAGAATAGCACCGAAGTGCCGCGTGTCCATTCGAGTGAAGCCGAATCCAAGGGCCCGAACTTCGGCGGTGTCGGCAGCTTTTGTGCCGGGCAGCCTTTTTCACGATAGGAATTTTTTCTTGACTCCCTGCCGTCAGCTATGGTACATATTTGCCTATGGTGCTGATTTACGCCAGTGACCCGCCGCACAGGCGGGTTTTTCGTTGATGCTCCGTCAGCCAACGCGCCGGCGAAGGCTCCGAAGGAACCTGTTAATCCGAGTTCGTAACCCTACGGCCGAATCGGCACCGACCCGAAACCGACGTCAGCCGGCGAGGAACAGCCGCTCGGCGACATAAAGCACGACGCCGGCCAGCCCACCGATGATCATGCCGTTGAAGCGGATGTATTGCAGGTCCCTGCCGATGTTCATCTCGATCAGCCGCGTCAGCTGGGCAAGATCCCAGCGCTTGACCTGGTCGGCGATGAATGTCGACACGCCGCTCTTCTGGCTCTCCACGAACGACGTCAGCGCCACCACGAACCCCTGGTTCATGTCGGCCCGGATCTGCGCATCGCTGGCAAGATGGCGGCCGACCTCGACGAACATGTTGGCAAGATGCGCACGTATGACCGAATTGGACGCCTTGGCATCCTGCTCGATGAATTGGCTGAGGCTTGCCCACATGTCGCCGGCCAATCCCTTGACCTCCGGCCGAGCCAGGAAATCGCGCTTCAGCTTCTCGGCGCGTTTGGCATACTGCTTCGATGTCCTCAGCTTTTCGATGAAGCTCTGCGCGAAGTGGTCGAACTCGGCGCGCATCGAGTGGTCGGGGTCGGCCCGCACCTCGTCCAGCAGCGAGCCGGCCGAGGCGACGATCTTCTTCAGGAGATAGGCGTCGGCGCGGAACAGATTGAACAGCGACGGCAGTTCCTCGCGGATCTTCTCGCGCATCGTCGCCAGCGCCTGCTCGTCGTTGAGAAACCGGCCGATCACCTTGGTGAACTCGTCGAACAGTTTCTGGTGGCGGCGATCATCGGTGAGCGCGGAGAGCAGTTCGGCGGCTAGCGGGGCCAGCGGCACCTTTTCGATCTGTTCGAGCATGCGGCTGGTGACGAAGCCGCGCAGGCCGGATTGCTCGACGGCGGCCAGCGTCTGCGGCACCAGTCGCACGACGAAGCGCGACAGACCGGCGGCGCGCTCGGCATCGGCCAACCAGTCGGCGACGAGCGCCGAGAAATCGACCTCGGCGAGCTTTTCACGCACCGGTTCAGGCGCCAGGAAGTTGACCTCGATGAACCGGCCGAGATTGTCGGCGATGCGGTTCTGGTTCTCGGGGATGATGGCGGTGTGCGGGATCGGCAGCCCCAGCGGCCGCCTGAACAGCGCCACCACCGCGTACCAGTCGGCCAGCCCGCCTATGGTCGCAGCCTCGGCAAAGGCCGCGACGAAGCCGAGCCACGGATAGATGTGCTCGAATGATTTGGCGAGCGCAAACACCAGCACGCAAAGCGCCAGTGCGGCCGCCGCGACGAATTTTGTCCGCCGCAACGCGGAAAGCTTGGCATCCGCGTCGGCATCGAAACGGACAGGCGCCAGGGACGAAACCGATTGTGACATGGATGAGCCGCTCCTCGTCGATCTGAGCCTATTTAGTGCTTCGACGACCGGAATACCCGTGACAGCCGGTTTCGCCCCGAACCTTGCCCGCTTGCGCTACAAAGTTGAGAAGAAAATTCATCTATCGTGCTGAGCTAGTCTAGAATTGTTCCAAGGTATAGGCCATATTCCGGCAAGGCCAGTGTGGCGAATCCGGAATTTCGGGTTAAAGCCGCATCAGCAAATTTTGAAACCTGGCGTGGTTGCACCGCACCAGTGCCTTGTGAGGACAAAATGCGGCTTACCCGCCAGACCAACTATGCCATGCGCATCTTGATGTATTGCGCGGCAAATGATGACCGATTGAGCCGCATCCCCGAGATCGCGGCCGCCTATTCGGTGTCGGAGCTTTTCCTGTTCAAGATCCTGCAGCCACTGGTCGAGCACGGCCTTGTCCAGACCGTTCGTGGCAGGAATGGCGGCGTCAAGCTTGGCCGGGCGGCGGAAGCCATCAGCCTGTTCGATGTCGTGCGCGTGACGGAGGAGAGCTTCGCCATGGCCGAATGCTTCGAGAACGATGCCGCCGAGTGCCCGCTGGTCGACAGCTGCGCGCTGAATTCGGCGCTACGCGAGGCGCTGAATGCGTTCTTTGCCGTGCTCGCCCGCTACACAATCGCCGATCTGGTGGCGGCGCGGCCGAGTGTGCGCAACCTGCTCGGCATCGACATGCTGGAGCGCCGCGCCCCGGCCGCCTAACCCAGCGAGGAGGCTAGTTGCAATGAATTAGGCCGCTGACTGCGGCAGCACGAACGGCATGTTGCCGGCCGGCAGCACGCCGACCCTGAGCCGGCAGTCGAACACTTTCTCGATCAGATCATCGCTTAGCACGTCTTGCGGCGATCCGGTGGCGGCCAGTCGGCCGCGATGCATGACGAAGATCCGGTCGGCATACATGGCCGTGAGATTGAGGTCGTGAAGGATGGCGACCACGCCGCCGCCCCTTCTGGCGAAGTCGCGGGCAATGTTCATGATGATCAGTTGGTGCTTGATGTCGAGGCTGGAAACCGGCTCGTCGAGGAAGAGATAGCGCGGTTTGCCGTCGAGCACCGGCGCCCAGACCTGGCACAGCACGCGCGCAAGCTGCACGCGCTGTTGCTCGCCGCCCGAAAGCTCCTGGTAGAAACGGCCGGCAAAACCGTCGAGATCGACGCGCGCCAGCGCCCGCTCCGGCAGCCGCGCATCCTCGCCTGGCAGGGCGCCCGAACGGCCGCCGACAAGGCCAAGCTTGACCACTTCTCGCACCGTGAACGGGAACGACAGCGTCGTCGCCTGCGGCAGCACCGCGCGATGGACTGCGGTCTCGACCGGCTTCATCGCGCAGAGATCGCGGCCGTTGAGCGCGATGCGCCCGGTGTAGGCGAGTTCGCCGGAAAGCGCCTTGAGGAAAGTCGTTTTGCCCGAACCATTGGGGCCGACGATGGCGGCGATCTCGCCGGGCCGCGCGTGGAAATCGACACCGCTGACGATAGGCTTGCCGGCGATATCAACCGAAACATCCCTTGCCTCGATCATCCAAGCCTCACAAGTCAATCACGCCGCGCTTGCGCAGCAGTATCCAAAGGAAGAACGGTGCGCCGGCGATTGCGGTGACGATGCCGATCGGCAGCTCGGCCGGCGCGACGATGGTGCGCGCGACCGCATCGGCCAGAAGCAGCAGCGAGGCACCGAGCAGCGCCGAAGCGGGCAGCAGATAGCGATTGTCGGGGCCGATCAGCAGGCGCAGCAGATGCGGCACCACGATGCCGACGAAGCCGATGCCGCCGCTGACGGCAACGGATGCGCCGACCGCCGCCGAGACACCGATGATAGCCGTATATTTCAGCCGCTGCACCGGAATGCCGAGATGACCGGCGGTCGCCTCGCCCAGCGCCAGTGCGTTGAGGCCGCGTGCCAGGAACGGCATCGCCGCCAGCGCCGTCACGATGATCGGCCCGACGGAAGCGATCTTCGCCCAGGTCGCGCCGCCAAGCGATCCGAGCTGCCAGAAGGTCAGGTCGCGCAACTGACGATCGTCGGCCATGAAGATGAGGATGCCGGTCAGCGCCATGGCGAGCGCTGCCAGTGCGATGCCGGCGAGAAGCATCGTGGCGACCGAGGTTTGCCCCCGCCGCGTCGCGACCTGATAAAGCACCAGAGTCGTGGCAAGCCCGCCGCAGAATGCCGCCAGCGGCAGGGCAAGCGTGCCGAGTACGGCTGTCACCGGAGCCAATATTGTGGCGCCGAGCACGATGACCGCAACCGCGCCGAGGCTGGAGCCGGCCGAAACGCCGATCAGGCCGGGGTCGGCCAGCGGATTGCGGAACAGCCCCTGCATGACCGCACCGGAGACCGCGAGCGCCGCGCCGACCAGCATGCCGAGGATGATACGCGGCAGGCGGATGTCGTAGACAATCAGGCTGTCGCGGGCGCTCAGCGCGGCGTCATCAGGCACGGTGCCGAACAGGTAACCGCCAATGACGGTGACGGCCGATGCGTCCGATGCCCCCGATGTCAGCGACAGAAAAACGGCAGCCGCGAGCCCAAGGCACAGCAACAGGATGACAATGCGGGCGCGGCCCGAGCGGTCGCCTTCGGATACGCGCGCCATCACCGGGCAGGCGATCAACTGATCGACCATGATCCGCCCGCTCAGTCCGTGACCTGCCCGCCATAAAGCGAGACGGCGAGGTCGTGGATGGCATCGGCCGTGCGTGGCCCGAAGCCGAGCAGATAGGCGCCATCGATGCGGATCAGCTTGCGCGCGGTTCCAGCCGGCGTCGAGGCGATCGACGGATTGCCGAACAGTTCGTCGTCCGATACCGGAGGCCCGGCATTGCTCATCATCAGGATTACGTCCGGCCTGGCGGTGATAATAGCCTCGTCGGACATTTGCTTGTAGCCGGAAAAGCCCTCGACCGCGTTAACGCCGCCGGCCAGTTTGACCATGCCGTCGGCGGCGGTCTCGCTGCCGGCCGCCAGGATCTTGCCGCCCTGTACCGACAGCACGAACAGGATGCGCTTGCGCTCCTTGATCGACGCCGTCCGCTGTTCGGCTGCCGCGAGCTTGGCATCAAGCCCCCTGGCCAGCACCTCGGCCTTGGCATCGACGCCGAGCGCCTTGCCGACTATGCGGACCTTCTCGAGGATGCCTTCGTGGCTATAGTGCTCGGGCACCTCGATGAACGGAACGCTCGTCTTCTTCAAGACATCGACGGCTTCCTTGGGACCGCTGCCATGCAGCGCCAGGATACCGGTCGGGTTGACCGAGAGCACGCCTTCGGGTGACAGCGCGCGCATGTAGCCGACATCGGGCAGCTCAAGCGCCGCCTTTGGGTACCGGCTGGTGGAATCGCGCGCCACCAGATGCTTCTCCTCGCCGAGCGCATAGACGATCTCGGTGATCGAGCCGCCAATGGCGGCAATCTTCGAGGGATCGGCAAATACGGCCGTGCCTTCGGTGGCGCCAGCAGGTTGCAGCGCCACAAAAGCCAGGGAAAGACCGATCGCTGACCCCATTGCCGATCTTAGAACGGACGCCAAGCTGAGGACAGGCGCCAGTCTGGAAAAGGAGACCATTTCTATCGTCCTCAGGCTGCGGTCGGGCTTGGGATGCGCGGCAGGTTCTCCGCCAGGAAGCGCCAGTCGTCACGCTCGCTTTCGCCCTCATGACGCTTGCCGAAGAACTGGATGATCATCTTGCCGTCGGCGTCATAGACCTCGAGCGAGGTGACATGACCGTCCTTGGTCGGCTTGCGCACCGCCCAGACCTCGTGGATGTGGTTGGTCCGCAGGTGCAAATGGAAGGTTTCGTCCAGCACATTGATCCATGGCCCCATCGGCTTGATGGATTTGATCGGCCCGGAATGGATCTGGATGCAGCCGCGGTTTCCGACAAAACACATGATCGGCATCTCGCCCTCCGCGGCGTGATGGAACATGGCCCGGACGGCGTCATTGTCGAGCAGCCAGGCATAGTCATGGCCCACCATGCGCACTGCCTGCCGTCGGCTGAGTTTCAGCGTCTTCAGCATGCCGAAGAACTGGTGCACGTCGGTCAGCCGGCTCCAGCGGTCGCGCAGATCGTCGAGATTGGCGGTCGCTTCGTCGCCATGGTTCTCGTCATCGGCGAGTGGTCCGGAAATGTCGACCGTCGGCTCCTGGTTGGACGATTCGAGCGCGGCGACCAGCTTCTGATAGGCATAGAGGCTGGAGGCCGGCCGCAGGTGCACCTTGTGCACGGCCTCGCCGGCCGCGTCGAAGAACTGCAGGCTGCGGCGGATTTCGTCGCCGTCGCGCTTTTCCACGGCAAAGCCGTGTGCCCAGACTTTCGGAAAGATGCGCAGGTCGATGTTTTCGCCGAGCACCATGGCATTGTGGTTGCCTGTGACGACCTTGTCATAGACGCCGATCTTTTCGTGCACCGCGCTCTCGTTGCGGGTCAGCGCCATGACCTCGCCGACGGCCTCGAGGCCGGTCAGAAGATCGTTGACGCGTGGCTCGACGCGCACGACGCCGTCGCCGCAATGGGCTGCGACCAGCTCGGCTTCCGAAATGCCGAGCTGGGCAGCCAGATCACGCTCGCGCGTCTTCGGATTGTCTGTCCGTGCCCGCCGGATTTCATGCGGGGCGGGTTTTACGCGTTGGTCCATGTCTCGTCCCTGTCGCCTTGTCTTACTTGTTGAGAATGAGCTTGCCCTGGCGGGTGATCTTCAGCCGGTAGAGCGCGCCATGATGCTCGATGCCGATCTCGTGCTCGCCCTGGAACAGGGTGTTGCTGGACAGGGTTCGCACCGCCAGCGGAACCCGGTCGAAACGGGCGGAGGCATCGTCGGAACGGCGGACGCGATAGCGAAAATCGTTCGGATTGTGGGTGTTCATCTGGATCGATCCCTTTCCTGTGCCGGGCGTCTGGCTAGGCGTTGCGTAATCCGATTCATTTCTTGACTTGAATAATCATGTTTACTAGTCAGTGCAATACCGGATTAAATGAGTCAAGATTTAAGACGCCGGACACGATCAAAAATGCCAGCCAGCCCCGGGCCAGCCAGCATGAAACCTGGACTTTGGAGTTGGGGCATGGGGTTGGTGAATTGGGAATGGCGCGGCCGGTTGGCGGCGAACGGCGCGGCGGCTTTGCTGGCGAGCGTGGCGGCGATCGCCTTGTCCGCACAGCTCGCAAACGCCCAACAGGCGGCGCAGCAGACGGATCAAACGAAGAAGGCTGACGAGGAAAAGGCAGCACCAGCGGGAGCAACGCTGCTCGACCAGATCCTCGTCGTCAGCCGCACCGGCGAGACCGCGATCGAATCGCTGGCGTCGACCAGCCATGTCGACCAGGAACAGCTCGACCGCCGCATGGCGACGACGCCGAACGAGATGCTGCTCGGCGTGCCAGGTGTCGCCGCGCAAGCGGACGCCAGGCGCGTCAGCACCAGCATCAACATCCGCGGCCTGCAGGATTTCGGCCGCGTCGCGGTGATCGTCGACGGCGCCCGGCAGAATTTCCAGCGCTCCGACCACGGCACGCAGTCGACCTTCTACATCGACCCCGAGCTCGTCAAATCCGTGGACGTAATCCGCGGCCCCGTCGCCAACACCTATGGCTCGGGTGCCATCGGCGGCGTCGTCTTCTTCGACACCAAGGACGCCGAGGATTTCCTCAAGCCGAACGAGACATGGGCTGGTTCCGTCACGGAACGCTATGAAAGCAACGGCAAGGGCTGGACATCAAGCGCATCCGGCGCCTACCGCTTCAACGAGAACTGGGATGCGCTCGGCAACATCGTCTACCGCAACTATGACGACTACAAGGATGGCGGCGGCGACACCGTCAAGGGCACCGGCTTCGACGTGCTCAGCGGCCTGCTCAAGACCACCATCCGCGCGACGGACAACAGTGAATTGAAGCTCGGCTGGGTCGGCTCAAGCGACGGCTGGAACGAGATCAGCGGCGGCGTGCCGGTCAATGACGTCGACCTGAAGTCGAACACCTTCACGGCGCGCTACAACATCACGGATGAGGACAAGAGCTGGCTCGATCTCCACATCAACACCTCCTACAACAAGACCAATCTCGACCTGACCAGCCTTGTAGCTCAGAAGCGGTTCAATCCGGTCACCGGTCTTCCCGTTGTCTTGCCGGCGGGATCGCAGTCGACATTCGACGTCGGCACGACCGGCATCGACATCTGGAACACGTCCCGCTTCGAAACGAGTGGGATCGCGCATGAACTGACCTATGGCGGCGACTGGGTCGGCGATAACGTCAAGACCGGCGGTGCGGCCGGTGGCGACAGCTTCTACACGCCGTCAGGCAAGCGCAATGTCTCCGGCGCCTATGTCCAGGACAAGCTCACCTGGGAGTGGCTCGAAGTTATCGCTGGCCTCCGCTACGACAGCTACAGCCTCAAGGATGACACCCACGACAACTCTGGCGATAGGGTATCGCCGCGCATCACCGTCGGCGTCTCGCCGTTCGAATCGGCAGGTCTTGCCGGCCTTCAGTTCTATGGCACCTATGCCGAGGGCTATCGCTCGCCGTCGATAACCGAGACGCTGATCAGCGGCAATCACCCGGCAGGCGTCAGCTTCCCGTTCCTGCCCAATCCCAATCTGCGGCCTGAGACCGGCAAGACGACCGAATTCGGCGTCAACTACAAGCAGAACGACATTCTCGAGGCTGGCGACGCGTTCCGTCTCAAGGCGGCCTATTTCAACAACGATGTTGACGACTACATCGATGGCGTGACGCTGTCAGCATTCGACCCGACCAGCGGCTGCCCGTTCGGCCCCGGCATACCGATCTGCTTCCAGTATCAGAACTTCGCAAAGGCCAAGATCGACGGCTTCGAGATGGAAGGTGTTTACGACGCGGCATGGGGCTATGCTGGACTTTCGGCCTCCATCATCAATGGTCACACCATATCGTATGAAGGCGACCGAGTGGACCTCGCCACAATCCCCTCCTCCCAGGTCACCGCGCAGCTCGGCTTGCGCTTCCTGGAGGACAAGCTGACCGTCGGCGGCGAGGTGCAGTATAATGGCAAGCCGAAGGGTAATGCGGTTGCCAAGGACTATACGCTGGTCAATGCCTTCGCCAGCTATCAGGCGACCGACAGTTTGAAGATTGATTTCCGTGCCGACAACCTGTTCGATGTCAAATACGCAAACCCGTTGAATGGCAGCACGACAGTTGCGGTCTATGAGCCCGGCGTCACCTTGAAGCTGGCGGCAACGATGCGGTTTGGAGGCTGATGACCATGAGGAGCTTGACGACATCCCTTCGTCTGCTGACCTCGACGCTGGCGATGTCGCTTGCGATGGTTCCGGCGTGGGCACAAGAGTCCGCGCAGGTCCTCACCCTCGAACTCAACGCTGCGCAACCCTCCGACAAGGGTTGCCGCCTGACTTTCGTGGTCAACAACAATCTCGGCGCCGACCTGTCCAAGGCGGCGTTCGAGATCGCCCTGTTCAACGAGGCCGGCGTCGTCGACCGGCTGACCGTGCTCGACTTCAAGGAATTGCCGGCGGGCAAGACCAAGGTGACGCGCTTCGATCTGGCCGGCACCGAATGTGCGAAGGTCAGCCGCGTGCTGATCAACAGCGCGACCGAATGCAACGGCACCGGCATCGAACCGAATGCCTGCATGCGCAAGCTGAAGACGGGCACCAAGACCGGTATCGCTTTCGGCGTCTGAGGTGGGACTGCACCGTGCATTCCTACAAAACACTGTGGCGCGGCCGATCGCCGGCTCCCACACGTCTGGACCAAGCGATCTTGATTTGACAATTCTGCTCGTGTCGCTGCAGGTCTCGGCGCGAGACATGCACGATATCAACTCCCTCCCAGACGCCGGCACCGAGCTGGCCATAAAACCGGCCGAGCCGCTTGCACCGCCGCGGCCATCGGCCTGGAACCGCAAATGGACGGCAGCGATCGTCATCTCCTGCCTGCTCCACGGCGCCGTGGCGGCGGCCTTCCTGATCTCGCCCTCGGGGATATCAAGTTTTCCGGACGCGATGCAGTCGGAAGGCAGTGATCAGTCCGGCACCAACGTAGTCGGCAGTGCGCTGGACAAGGACCCGGCGGCAATAAATGTCGCGCTGGTGCCGAATCCGCAACCGGTCAAACCACAGCCGGCAACGCCGCCCAAGCCGTCGCCGCCAACGGAACCTTCTCAACCAGCCAGGGAAGCGGCAAAGCCGCCGCTCAAGCCTTTGCCGGAACCTGTCAAACAGCAGACGGTTACCCCAGATATATTGGTGGCCGGCGCCCCACGCCCCGATGACCAGAGCGTAGCTCCCAAGACCGAAACACTGGCGCAGCCGACCGTTCAGCCTGAGAGCACCGAGGCGCCGGTGGCCGTTCCGGAGCAGCCGCCGATTCCCAGCGCCAGGCCAACTCCGGCAGCCACCCCAGCCACTGCAAGCGAACAATACGAAAAGCGCGGCACAGCGGACGGCCACGAGATAAAAGCGGCAATCGCCAGCAAGGGCAGAAAACAAACTGATGCCGGCGACGCGGCAGCGTCTCGCTATAGCGGCGAGGTGGCCGGCAAATTGGCTCGCGCCAATCGCCGCGTTTCAAAAGCGGCGCAAACGACAGCCCGCAACAACGCTATGGTGGCATTTGTGGTGCTGGCCAATGGAAACATCAGCGACTTGCAACTTGCCAAGAGCTCAGGCTCTCCGGAACTTGATCAATTCGCTTTAGAGCTGGTGCGAAAACAGGCACCTTTCCCTCCCATTCCGCCAGAGACCGGACTGTTGAGCTGGCGCTTCAAAGCACCAATCGGCCCGTTCTGAGCCTCCGTCGCCCCGTTACTCCATCCATCCATCGTCAAGGTTCAAAACTGCATGAAAGGAACCACCATGTACATCGCCATGAACCGCTTCAAGGTGCAGACCGGCTCGGAGAACGATTTCGAAGCCGTCTGGAAGAACCGCGATTCCAGCCTTGCGGAGATGAAAGGGTTTCGGGAATTCCATCTGCTGCGTGGCCCGGTCAACGAGACCGAAGGCTACACGCTGTTTGCCTCGCACACGGTGTGGGCGAGCCACGCTGATTTCGTCGCCTGGACCAAATCAGAGAATTTTCGGACCGCCCACCGAAATGTCGGCACGACGAAGGTGCACTATCTCGGCCACCCCCAGTTCGAGGGATTTTCGGTCGTCGAAGGCGCGTAATGCATGTCGCCCAAAAGTGGTCCCGGTTTTGGGACAACGACATGCTCTAACTCTGGCCAGAGTCACGCTCCGGCCAGCAGGCTCGCATTGCCGCCCGCGGCGGTGGTGTCGACGCACACGGCGCGCTCATGCGCATAGGCAGCCGGGTTCAGCACCTCGCTGACCAGCGGCACGATCGGGCCGGAGCGGTCGGCGATGACCTTGCGCACGATGCGCGCGGCCTCGGGCGTGCCCGAAAATGCGACGACGTCGACGCGCAGCGCGCGCGCTTCGACCGGATCCGGCCGGCCGTCGATGGCGGCTAGCGGCAACCCCTTGCCGGTCAGCGCCGAAAGGGCTGCCGGCGCGCCGGGCGCCACCGCCAGCACCGCATTGCCGGCGGCGAGCGCCTGGATCGCCTGCGCGAGCAGCGTATCGCCGTCGGGTCCAAGGCAAAGCACCCGTCCGCGTGGCGACAGCGACAGCGTGTTGGCCTCGCCGGTCGGCCCGGACAGGTCGACCTGGCCGAAGTCGATGCCGGCGGCGGCACCAATGGCCGCGGCACCCTTGCCGCGTAGATGCTTCCTCAAAATGGCGATGCGGTCCGGCCGCGTCGACCAGCCGCCAAGTGTGGGATCAGGCAGATTGTCGGCAAGTTCGGTCGCCGTGACCTTATGGCCATCCTGCAAATGCGTGCCGGCCTCCGGCCCCTTGCGGAAGCGCCTGAGATAGTGCGGGCCGCCGGCCTTGGGTCCGGTGCCGGAAAGCCCCTCGCCGCCAAACGGCTGCGACCCGACGACGGCGCCGATCTGGTTGCGATTGACGTAGATGTTGCCGGCATGGATGCCGTCGACGAAATGCTGCACGCGGCCCTCGATGCGGGTGTGCAGGCCGAAGGTCAGGCCATAGCCCTTGCGGTTGATGGCGGCGATAACCGCATCGATGTCGTCGGCGTCGAATGTGGCGACATGCAGCACCGGCCCGAACACTTCGCGCTCCATGTCCTCGATGCCCTTGACCCGGAAGACATGCGGCGCAACGAAGCGCCCCTCCTTGGGTGCTTCGAGCTTGGCAATGAGCCGGCCCTGCAGGCCCATTTTCGTGCAGTACTCGCGGATCGAAGCCTGCGCCTCGTCGTCGATGACCGGGCCGACATCGGTCGAAATCCGCCAGGGGTCGCCAATGCTGAGTGCTTCCATGGCGCCCTTCAGCATCTCCAGCATCTTCTTCTCGACGTCCTTCTGCACATAGAGCACGCGCAGCGCCGAGCAGCGCTGGCCGGCACTCTGGAAGGCCGAGGCCAGGATGTCGCGCACCGCCTGTTCGGGCAGTGCGGTGGAATCGACGATCATGGCGTTGAGGCCGCCGGTCTCGGCGATCAGCATGGCGTCGGGCGCGGCCGTCTCGGCCAGTTGCTTCTCGATCAGCTTGGCGACCTCGGTCGAGCCGGTGAAACAGACGCCGGCAATGCGCGGATCTGATGTCAGCGGCCCGCCGACCGATGGGCCGTCTCCAGGCAGAAGCTGAATGACATCTTCCGGCACGCCGGCCTCGCGCAGCAATTCGACGGCGCGGAAGGCGATCAACGGCGTCTGCTCGGCCGGCTTTGCGATGACCGAATTGCCGGTGACAAGTGCGGCGGCGATCTGGCCGGTGAAGATGGCGAGCGGGAAATTCCACGGCGAAATGCAGACGATGGCGCCGCGCGCTTGCGTGCCCGCCTCCGCGTTAGCCGCCTCGGAGGCGTAGTAGCGCAGGAAGTCGACGGCCTCGCGCACTTCGGCGACGCCGTCGGCCAGCGATTTGCCGGCTTCGCGGGTGGCGAGCGCGAAGAACTCGACCGCATTGGCTTCGTAGAGATCGGCGGCACGGTTGAGGATCGCGGCGCGCTCGGCCACGGGACGCTTTGCCCAGGCCGGCTGCGCTTCCACCGCAAAGCGCACGGCGGTCGTGACTTGCTTGGCAGCGGCTTCGCTGACCGTGCCGACCACTTCGGAAGGCTTTGCCGGGTTGACGATCGGACGCTGCTCGCCATAGCCGGCGGCACGCGTGATCGGCTTGGCGTGCCAGCGGTCGAGCCCGGCGAAGGCGGCCTTGGCCTTGTCGATCGCCGCCAGCGTCACCGTGTCGGTGATGTCAAATCCCCGGGAATTGCGACGGCCGGCGCCAAAAATCTGGGAAGGTCGGGCAATCGCCGGATTGGCGGCCGGACCCTGGATCTCGACCGTTTCGAGCGGATCGCGAGCGATGTCCTCCGGCTCGACGTCCTCGTCGGTCAGTTGATGCACGAAGGAGGAATTGGCGCCGTTCTCCAGCAGTCGGCGGACCAGATAGGCGAGCAGATCGGAATGCGCGCCGACCGGCGCATAGATGCGGCAGCGCGTGCCTTCGGACCGTCGCACCGTCTCGTGCAGCGCCTCGCCCATGCCGTGCAGGCGCTGGAACTCGAAGGAATCGCGATCGTCCGCCATCGACAGGATAGCAGCGACGGTGTGGGCGTTGTGGGTGGCGAATTGCGGATAGATGCGGTCGGTCATCGACAGCAGCTTTTTCGCGCAAGCAATGTAGGAGACGTCGGTGTTGGCCTTGCGGGTGAAGACGGGATAGCCCGACAGTCCGAGCGTCTGCGCCCGCTTGATCTCGGTGTCCCAATAAGCGCCCTTGACCAGCCGCACCATGATGTTGCGGTCGTATTTCCTGGCCAGCGCGTAGAGCCAGTCGATGGCGAAGGCCGCGCGTGGCCCATACGCTTGCACCACCACACCAAAGCCGTTCCAGCCGGCGAGTTCCGGCTCGGCCAGCACACGCTCGATGACGTCGAGCGACAGATCGAGACGGTCGGCTTCCTCGGCATCGATGTTGAGGCCCATACGCGAATGGCGCGCGGCAAGCGCCAGCGACAAGAGCCGCTCGGCCATGACAGGCAGCATCTCGTCCTTCTGCGCCACCTCGTAGCGCGGATGCAGCGCCGAAAGCTTGACCGAAATGCCGTGGTTCTGCCTGATATCAGGACCGTTGGAGCCGGAATCGAGCGACGAAATCGCGTCGGCATAGGCCTTGTGATAGCGCAAGGCGTCGGCCTCGGTGCGGGCCGCCTCGCCCAGCATGTCGAAGGAATAGAGATAACCCTTCTGCATCATCGGCCGGCCGCGCTTGACGGCTTCAGTGATGGTACGGCCAAGCACGAACTGCTCGCCCATCTCGCGCATGGCGGCGGCTACCGCCTTTCGGATCACCGGCTCGCCCAGCCGCCGTACCATCGAGCGCAGCGTGCCCTCGATGCCGCCTTCACCCTCATCGAGGACGCGGCCGGTCAGCATCAGTGCCCAGGTCGAAGCGTTGACGAAGATGGAGCTCGAACCGCCCGAATGCGCCGACCAGTCGTGCGGCGCGATCTTGTCGGCGATGAGGTCGTCCATCGTCTCGGTGTCGGGCACGCGCAACAGTGCCTCGGCCAGGCACATCAGCGCCACGCCTTCCTTGGTGGAAAGACCGTAGGCCGAGAGGAAGACTTCCATCAGCCTTGGATCGGACGAACCGCGCACCGCCCGTACCAGGTCGGCCGCGCGGGCCGAGATCGCCTTGCGGTCTTTCCCGGACAGCCCCGTTGCTTCGGCCAGTCGCTTCACGGCCTGGTCTTCGTCGGGCAGGTAGTTGGCGCGGATCTGCTGGCGGATGGCATCAAGCATGGCGGTCCCATGGATCGAGCAAGGGGGATCGGGCCGGCGACCACCGGACCGAATGGCGCAAGCTAACACAGGTGTGAAAATTCGGCCGGTCCGAAGAAATCGACATGGCAGGTCATTCGATCTATCATAGCGGTCCCAAGTTGGCATATGGGCTGCGCTTTCGATGACAGAAGACCAATTGGACCGCATCGACAGGAATATCCTGTCGGCGCTGGCAAGCGATGGCCGGCTTTCGATGTCCGAACTGGCGGCAAAGGTCGGCCTGTCGAAAACGCCGGTGCAAGCGCGCGTGAAGCGGCTGGAGAAGGACGGCTACATCAGGGGCTACCAGGCGATCATCGACCGCGAGCGCATGGGCGAAGGCCATGTGGCCTTCGTTCAGGTGAAATTGTCCGACACCCGTTCCGCCGCGCTCGATGCTTTCAACCGGTCCGTGCAAGCCGTGCCGGAGATCGAGCAGTGCCACATGATGGCGTCGAGCTTCGACTATCTGCTCAAGGTCCGCACCAGGGACATCGCCGCCTATCGCCGCGTCCTCGGCGAGCGCATTTCAGCCCTACCCCACGTCGCCCAGACCTCCACCTTCGTGGCGATGGAGACGGTCAAGGACCGGTAGATCACTCCGCCAGTGTCTTCAGGAACGCAACCAGCGCGGCACGCTCCCGGTCGGAAAGCTGCAGTGGATGAACCTCTGACACCCCTTCGACGCTAGGCGCGGCCTTCGCATAGTGCGCCACCACCTCGTCGAGGGACGAAAACTGCCCGGCATGCATGTAGGGCGGCCGCGTTGCCGCCCCACGCAACGACGGCGTTTTGTAGGCGCGGATGAGTTGCGACGCATCCTTGACCATGAAGCGCAGCTCGCCGCAGGCGCCGGCGTCGCCGTCGCGGAAGGCGCCGAGGCAGTTGAACGGGTCGGCCTCGACTTGGCGTACCGCATCGATACGGCCGCGATCTGGCGGCAGGCCTGCAACGGGCGGTACGCCGGTGTTGTGAAAACTGTTGTCGGTGAAGCGCGGGCCATCGTGACAGGTCACGCAATTGGCCTTGCCGATGAACAGTTTCAACCCAAGGATTTCTTGCTTGGAAAAGACGGCATCGCCCTCCGGCTCGGCACCGGTGGCGAGATCCAGCGCAAAACGATCGAAGCGCGTCGGCACCGGCTCGATCGAGCGTTCGAAAGCGGCGATCGCCTTGCCGATATTGGCGAAGACACCGTTGATGGCGTCGCGCTGCGCGCCGCTCATGGCGTTCCAGGCTGCCTTCTCGGCATCGCTTCCAAGCGGGCTGGCATTCAACGGCGTGGCGGAAAAGTCGGGCAGCGGACCAAAGATGCGCTCATAACGCTCGCCGAAACGCGCCTTGATGTAAAGCGCGTAGGCGGCGCGGTTTCCCGCCTGCTCCAGTGGGTTTTCGAGCGGCGTCAGCGCTTGCGCCCACAGGCTGTCGCGGCGGCCGTCCCAGAAGAACCAGGGATCGCGGGCCACGCCGGCCAGCGGCATGGTGCGCCGGTTGGTGCGGCCGACGCCGACGGCTTGCGGCAGGTCGTCCTGGAACTGGCGGTCGATCTTGTGGCAGGTCGAGCAGGACACCGTGCCGTTGCCGCTCATGCCTTGGTCGAAGAACAGCGTCGAACCGAGTGCTGCGGCTGCCGGCACGTCGGCAAAACGATTGGTGGTGTCGGGCTTGAGCGCCGGCAACGACGACAGCGCCAGCGAGGCGATGGTCTTCTTCTCGGCGTCGGAAAAATCCGGCTTGCCGCAGCCGGCAAGGATAACGGCCACCACCAGCGCCAGAAAACACGAAAGCCGCCTCATTTCTTGCTCACAGCACCACGTTGAAGAGCACGGTGTCGGAGCCCGCGGCGGCCGAGATGGCGAAATGCAGCTGCCACCAGCCGCTCATGGTGAATTTCACCCCTTCGATGCGATAACGCCCGTCGCCGAGATAGTCGGTCGCCTGCGGGCTGGTCGGCAGGCCGTGACTGTGCAGCGGCATGCCGCCGGAAACCGCGATCGCCGCCCCTTCCACTGGAGCCCCTGCCTTTGTCTTTAACGTCAGCAGCCAGGATTGCAGTTCGCCCTGCCGCACAACGCCGCGTTCCGGTGCGAAGCTTGCCACGAACAACCCGGCGGCGGTGTTCTTCGTCCGCGAGACATCCGGGCCGGCAGGCTGCACTGAGCGCGGCGCCGTCAGATAGACGACCGCGAGAATGCCGACCAGCAACGCAGCCAGACCAAGACCTGCCAGAAGATAACGCCATATCGATGCCAAACCGGTTCCTCTTCTGCAGACAACGCTCTGCCGGACGGATCGCATCCCGCCAGCCTGCAGGAAAACGCTCTGGCGGAAAAAACTCTGCTTGCCAAGCATGGCGCTGCCGATGGCAAAAAGCTACAGCACCGGGATCACTGGAGGATTGCAGATGGCGGGAAACGGCGTCGCCTCGATCGGCGAATGCATGCTCGAACTGTCGGGCCAGACGGGACCGAACTGGCGCATGGGTTTTGCCGGCGACACGTTCAACACGCTGTGGGCACTGCATGCGTTGAGCACTGAGCGACCGGCAACCTATGTCTCGGCCTTCGGCGACGACCCGTTCTCGCAAGGCCAGATCGATTTCTTCGCCGAAAACGGCATCGACATCGGCTCCAGCCCGATCATAGCTGGTGCGCGACCCGGCCTCTATGCCATCACGCTGACCGGCGCCGAGCGTTCCTTCACCTATTGGCGTAGCGATGCCGCGGCGCGGCAGCTCGCCTCGGACCCGGCCGCGCTGTCGAAAAGCCTGGAAAATCAGGCGTTTGTCTATTTTTCCGGAATCACTTTGGCAATTCTGGACGATGCCGCGCGCGCCACGCTGCTGGCGGCCGTCGCCAAGGCACGGGCGGCTGGTTCACTTGTCGCCTTCGACCCCAACTACCGGCCACGGCTCTGGCGCAGGCGCGAGGAAGCGCAGGCTGCGATCGTCGAAGCCCTTGCCGTCACTGACATCGCATTACCGACCTTTCCCGACGAGCAGATGCTGTTTGAGGATGCAACGCCGCAAGCGACCGCTAAGCGGATCGGGAAACTGGTTGGCGAGGTCGTCGTCAAGAATGGCGAAGCGCCGGCGCTGATCGCCAAAGGAGGAACGCTGCGCGACGTGCCGGCGATCCATGTCGCGGCTCCCGCCGATACGACGGGCGCCGGCGATTCTTTCAACGGCGGCTATCTTGCGGCTCGACTTGCCGGCCATGAGCCGCTGGAAGCCGCGCGCCGTGCCCATCGCGTTGCCGCCGCCGTGGTGCAGGTGCGCGGCGCGCTGGCGCCGTTCGAGACGTTGCGGGCCGCGTTCGAAGGCTAAGGTAGCCGGAACCTGTATTCCGTCACGTGGTGGTAGATCGCGCCCGGCCACAATGTCGCTTGCGGGAAATAGGGCCGGTTCGGCGCATCCGGCCAAATCTGCGGCTCCAGGCAGAAGCCGCAAAAAGCCTTATGGTTCCGCCCTTCCAGCCCGGTGCGCGGCGTCACATACTGGCCGGTATAGAGCTGAACGCCCGGCTCCGTGGTCCATACTTCCATTTCGACACCGGAACTCGCCCCCTGGACCCAGGCCGCCTGCTTGAGCGGCCCGCGAGCCGAAGCAAGGCAGAAATTCTGGTCGTAAGGCAGCTGTTCGCCCTCGGTCTCCATGCGCAGCGGGCGCGCCTGGCGGAAATCGAACGGCGTGCCGTCAACCGGCTTGATCGCCCCGGTCGGGATCATGTCGCCGTCGACCGGCAGATAGGCACCGGCATTCAGCATCATCCTGTGATCGAGAATGTCTCCGGCGCCGCCATCATCCAGGTTGAAATAGGAATGCTGGGTGAGATTGCACAGCGTCGGCTCCTCGCAGGTGGCGGTCAGCTCGACGCTGAGCGTGCCAGGGATCTTCAGCCGGTAGGTGCAGGTGACGTCGAGCGCGCCGGGAAAGCCCATCGCGCCGTCGGGATCGTGCAGCGTCAGCGTGACGAAATCCCTGCCGTGCAAGGAAACCGTCCATGGCCGGTGGGAATAGCCTTGCGAGCCGCCATGCAGCGTATGCTTGCCGAGAAAGTTTTGCTCGGTCTGATAGCGATTGCCGCCAATGTTGAAGCGGCCGTCGCGAATGCGGTTGGCATAGCGGCCGACGACGGCACCGAAGAAGGCCGTATCCGTCTCGTAGTCTTCCAGCCGGTCATAGCCGAGCACCAGCGGCGCATCGTGCCCGGTCAGGCGCAGATCCTGAATGATCGCGCCCAGCCCGATGATGTTGGCGGTGATCCCGCCCCCCCTGATCGTGAAGCGACGCACCGGCTCGCCCGCCTGCGTCGTGCCGAAAACCTCGCCGTCCTTCATCGCCATGCCCGTAAATGCCAGTTGATCCAGAGGAGTTCGGCTGGTTTTCCCACGAGAAATGGGCAGGCCATCGGCCTCCCTACCTCAGGGATAACCTATCAGAGACCGAGGCCGCCGATGCAGACATATTTGGTATCGAGGTAATCCTCGATGCCCTGATGTCCGCCTTCCTTGCCAAGGCCGGATTCCTTGACGCCGCCGAACGGCGCTTCCGGCGTGGTGATGAGGCCTTCATTGACGCCGACCATACCGTATTTCAGCCCTTCCATGACGCGGAAGGCGCGGCCGAGATCGCCGGTGTAGAAATAGCAGGCGAGGCCAAATTCGGTGTCGTTGGCGAGCGCGATGGCTTCCTCTTCGGTCTCGAACTTGAACACCGGTGCGACCGGGCCAAAAATCTCTTCCTTCATGAAGCGCATCTTCGGCGTCGCATTGGCGATGACCGTCGGCTGGAAGAACGAACCGCCGAGCGCATGGCGCTTGCCGCCGGCGACGACCTTGCCGCCCTTGGAAGTGGCGTCGGCGATCAGTTCCTCGACCTTCTCGACCGCCTTCTCGTCGATCAGCGGCCCCTGCTGCACGCCATCCTCGAGGCCGGAACCGACCTTCAGCCCGTTGCTCGCCGCGGCGAGCTTCTCGACGAACTTGTCATAGACACCAGCCTGAACCAGGAAGCGGTTGGTGCAGACGCAGGTCTGGCCGGAATTGCGATACTTGGCAGTGATCGCGCCGGCGACGGCACGCTCGATATCGGCGTCGTCGAAAACGATGAATGGCGCGTTGCCGCCAAGCTCCATCGACACTTTCTTGACGGTGACCGACGACTTCTGGATCAGAAGCTTGCCGACTTCGGTCGATCCGGTGAACGTGATCTTCGACACCAGTGGATTTGCGCAGATCTCGTCGCCGATCTCGCTGGCCGAACCGGTCAAGATGTTGACGACCCCCTTGGGGAAGCCGACTTCCTCGGCCAGCGCGCCCCAGGCGAGACCGGAGTAAGGCGTCTGCGAGGCGGGCTTGACCACGGCGGTGCAGCCGGCGGCGAGTGCTGGGCCGAGCTTGCGGGCCAGCATCGAGGACGGGAAGTTCCACGGCGTGATGGCGGCGATGACGCCGACCGGTTCCTTGGTCACCAGGATACGGCGATCCGCCCACGGCGAGGGCACGACGTCGCCATAGGTGCGGCGGCCTTCCTCGGCAAACCACAGTATGTAGGACGCGGCCGAGCCGATCTCGCCCTTCGATTCGAACAGCGACTTGCCCTGCTCGATGGTCAGCAGCTCGGCCAGGACATCCTGGTTGTCCATCATCGCATCATGTAGCTTGCGCAGCAGCTTCGAGCGCTCGAGTGCGGTGGTCTTGCGCCAGGTCTTGAAAGCGTCTGCGGCGGCTTCGATGGCGCGGCGGGTCTCGGCCTTGCCCGACTTCGGCACGGTGCCGATCTTGAGGCCGGTGGCCGGGTTGTTGACATCGACCGTCTGGCCGCTGTCGGCCTGCACCCATTCACCGTTGATGAGATTGGCCTGCCGCATGAAATGGCTGGTTTTCTGAAGCATGGTCTATCCTCCGTTCGGCGCACTGACGGCCGGTCTGTGAAGTCTTCGGTGAGCGAGCGCCATGGACTGAAGCCGGCACGCCGGAGCCACTGCTCTTTACCTAGGGCAAGGCCCGCAAGCAATCGCAAGATGGCATATAGGGCTTGGGCCAGTGCGAGACGAGAGCAGGCTGACGTGCTTACCCCTGATGCCTTACCCGAGAACATGCAAGACGACAGTCAGCCAGAAGGCCGTGGTGACGGCCGCGCAGGCCGTGGCGATGGTCATCTGGTTCGACGCCAGCGCCTGGCCGGTGTTGAACTGCACGGCGATGAGATAGGAATTGATGCCGGATGGCAGCGCCGCCACCACCACCGCGACTTTGGCCGTCAACGGTGGCAGGCCGAGCAGCCAGACGAAGGCAAGCACCAGCGCCGGCATCAGGAACAGCTTCAACGCCGAAAGCGCCAGCGCCGGCCGGACATTGCCTGATATGCCGAAGCGGCGCAGGCTGAGGCCCATGGCGAACAGCGCCACCGGCCCGGCCGTGTCGGCCAGCGCATCGACCAGCCGCGAAGCAAGCTCGGGAAGCGGCACCCCGGTCATGCGCCAGGCGAGCCCGGCCAGAATGCCGATGATCAGCGGATTGAGGAACAGCCGTCTCAGAAAACTCCTGACGACACGCAGGGGATGGACGTGCTCGCCACCGCTACGGCCGAACATCTCGAAGAGCACGATGGACGCCATCATCATGATCGGCAGATGCACGGAGACCAGCAGCGACAGCACTTCGAAGCCGCTCGGGCCGAATATGCCAAGAATGAAGGGAGCACCGAGCAGCACGACATTGGAATAGGCCGACGACACGCCGCCGACGACGCCAGCGCGTGCATCGCGCCCGAAGACTCGCGTGGTGACGACATGGCCGGCGGCCCAGGTGATCGCCACGGCCGCGAAATAGGCGCCCCACAGCGACCAAGGCGCTACGCCGTGGAAATCGGCATTCACCATCGTTTGGAACAACAGCAGCGGCATCGCAACGCTGATCGCGAAATCAGCTATGCCCTCGCCGCTCGCCGGTTTCAAATAACCGGTCAACCCGGCGAGATAGCCGAGCCCGACAAGGCTGAAGACAAAAAGGACGGTTTCGGTGAGCGGAGACATTTTTACCGTGGCGGGCGAGTTTCCCGTGATAGGCGAGCCACGGCCGCGGCGCAATCATGTCCGAATTTGATCATGCTCCAATTTGATCATGCCCCAATTTGATCATGGTAGACCGGCAGCGTTATAGAGGGTTTGGATATCAGGGCGGACACCAACGACAAATGGGCTTTGTCGATACCTCGACGCGTAATCTATTTCGGCAGGCGTGGCTGACGGTTTCCGTCGCCGCATTGCTTTGCCTTGCCACGATAGCGCTTGCAGTTGCCGAAACGAAAAGCCTCAAAGGTGTGGCGCTAATCATCGGGCAGTCGAAATACGAGCACATCGCCGCCCTCCCCAACCCTGCCAACGATGCCCGCGACATGGCCAAGATGCTGACCGACCTCGGCTTCGACGCGCGCAACGTCACCGACCGCGACGCCGCCAAGCTGAAGCGCGACCTGGAGCGTTTCACGGAAGATGCGGAAGGCGCCGATGTCGCCTTCATCTATTATTCCGGTCACGGCATCGAGGCCGGCGGCGAGAACTACCTGGTTCCGGTCGATGCCGATGTGTCATCGCTGAAAGATGCCGGCACCGCCCTTGTGCCGATATCCGCCGTCATGGACGCGTTGAAAACCACCGTGCCGGTGACGATCGTGCTGCTCGACGCCTGCCGCACCAACCCGTTCCCACCGGACGCCATGGTGCGGCGCGCGCCGACCGCCTCCGCCTCGCCCATCGGTGCCGGCGGTCTGGAACCGATGCGCGGCGCCAAGGCGCTCGGCAATGCGCCGGCGGGCGACGCGAGCCTGGGCACGGTGGTCGGCTTTGCCGCCGAGCCGGGCCGTCCGGCGCTCGATGGCGCCGCCGGCGAAAACAGCCCTTATGCGTCCGCTTTGCTGCGCCATCTCGCGGCGATGAAGGGCACCGAGTTCGGCTCGGTCATGCGCATGGTGACCGAGGAGGTCTATCTCGACACCAAGGCAAAGCAGCGTCCCTGGGTCAATGAAAGCCTGCGCCGGCTGCTCTATTTCGGCGTCGCGCCGGCGGAACCGACCGGCGACGACGGCCTGATTGCCGGTGAAAGACGGCAGTTGTTGTTGACGATTTCCGACTTGCCCGACCCGAAACGGGCGCAGGTGGAACTGGCCTCGCTGCAGGAAGCCGTGCCGCTCGATGCGCTCTATGGCGTGCTGAAGGCACTCGGGACGGAAAAAATCCCGGAAGATCCGACCGACCTGCAAAAGGTGCTCGACGCCCAGGCCGAGCGGCTGAAGAAAATGATGTCCGAACGCGCCGCGCTGCGAACAGACGATCCGGAGATCAAGCGCCTCATCGCTTCCGCCGACAAAGCCATCGGCCAGGGCGCCATCGTGACGGCGCGCAAATTCCTCGACGATGCGGTTGGCCGGGTCGAGCAGACCAACGATGCGGTCGATCAAGCCGAGGAACTCATCAAGCAGAAGCGCCTTGCCGATGCCGCGATCTATGCCAGGCGGGCCGATGCATCGGGGCTGGTCTTCGACTACAAATCCGCCGCCAACGACTATGCCAAGGCGTTTTCGCTGGTCGAAAAATGGGACGACAAGCTGCGCTGGAACTACAAGAACCAGGAAGCCGAGGCGCTGAATGCTTACGGCTACGCCACCGGCGACTTGGATGCGCTGCAGCACTCCATCGAGGCCTATCGCAGCATCCTGAATTTCATCCCCAATGGCGAACAGAACCGCGACTGGGCGATCACCCGCAACAACATGGCGGTAGTGCTGCAGACCATCGGCGAGCGCGAGACCGAGACCGCACGCCTCGAAGAAGCGGCTGGGATCTTTCGCGATTCCCTTGTCGTGTTCGAGCGCGAGAAGGACGATCTCAACTGGGCCGCCGCGCAGAACAACCTCGCCAACGTGCTGTTGAAGATCGGCGAGCGCGAGAGCGATCCGAAGCGCCTGAATGAAGCGGTGGTGGCGATGCGTGCGACGCTTGAGAAACGCCCGCGCGATAAAGTGCCGCTCGACTGGGCCGCTTCGCAGAACAATCTCGGCCTTGCACTCTATGCGCTGTCCGAGCGCGAAGCCGCCGGCGAACATCTGGCGCAAGCCGAAGCGGCTTACCGGCTGGCGCTTGAGGAATACACCCGCGAAAAGGCACCGGTCGAATGGGCGATGGTCGAGAACAATCTCGGCAACACACTGGTGTCGCTTGGCATTCAGCGCAACGACAAGGCGAAGATAAACGAGGCGGCCGATGCTTTCCGCGCTGCGCTCGAGGTGCGAACCCGGGAAACCTTCCCGGTCTCATGGGCAACCAGCCGGCTCAACCTCGGCAATGCGCTCAGCGGTGTCGCCCGCTACGATATGGGTACCGGCGCGCTCGAAGAGGCTGCGGCGGCCTATGGCGATGCGCTGACGGTATTTACCCGGCAGCGTTTTCCGATGGACTGGGCGTCGGCGCAGAACAATCTCGGCTCGATCTACCAGACGCTTGGCCAGCGCACGCGCGATGCGGCCAAGCTGGCGCAATCGGTGAGCGCCTTCCAGGCCGCCCGGCAGGTCTATGTCAGACGGAAATTCCCCCTCGACTGGGCAATGTGCCACTACAATCTCGGCAACACGCTGCAGCTTCTCGGCGGGGTGACCGACAAACCCGAACATTACAGCGAGGCGGTCAACGCCTACCGCGATGCCTTGCGCGAATACAAGCGCGAGACGAACCCGCGGCAATGGGCGCTGGCCCAGGCAGGCCTCGGATCGACACTGCACTGGCTGAGTATGAGCGATGCCGACCCCAAAACCCTGCAGGATTCAATCGCCGCACGGCGGGCAGCACTCGAAGTGTTGACCATCGAAGCCACCCCCATCGATTGGGCCAACGCCCAGAACGGCCTCGGCATGAGCCTGCTCAATCTCGGCAACCTCGAGCGGACAGACAAATATCTCGGTGATGCCGAGGCCGCTTTCGCGTCGACGTTGAAGGTGTTCACCCGCGAAGGCCAGCCCATGCAATGGGCCTTCGAACAGAACAATCTCGGTGACGTCCACTGGAACCGAGGCAGCTATGGCGGCGGCAAGGCCGAATATCAAAAGGCGATCGAATTCTTCGAGAACGCCAAGCAGGGTTTTACCGAAGCCGGCTACACGAGCCCCATCTCGCTCACCGACCGGAAGATCGATCTGGTGAAGAAGCAGATCGCCAAGAAGTAGGGCTCTATCCAGCCGCGCCTTGTCTTTCGGCTGGCTTTACCGTCCCTATATGTCCAGTCACCGGAACCCATTGCCGGGAACCGGAGAAGGATAACGGATGATTCGATTTGCCTTGACGTTGTTCCTGCTTGTTGTTCCCGGCATGGCCCACGCCACGGATGCAGGCTGGGCGCTGTTGCGCGACGGCGGCCATGTCGTGTTGCTGCGCCATGCCATGGTCACCGGCACCACCGATCCGGCCAATTTCGACATCGATAGCTGTGCCACCCAAATGAACCTATCAGCGCGCGGCAAGCAGCAGGCGAGCAAGATCGGCGCTCTGTTTGCTGCTCGTGCAGCACCGATCGAGCGCGTGCTGTCCAGCCGCTATTGCCGCTGCCTCGACACCGCCCGCATCGCCTTCGAGGCCGAGCCGGAGCCCTTTGCGCCACTCGACCTGCTGAAGGGCGACGATGCGCAGAAAGCCGCGCAGATCGCCGCGATCGTAAAGGAAATCCGCGCCTATTCCGGCTCCGACAATCTGGTCATGGTCACCCATCTGGAAGACATCGTGGCACTGACCGGCATCTCGCCGCGCGAAGGCGAGGCCGTGGTCGTCGAGCCGCAAGGCGATGGCCTGCGCGTGCTCGGCCGCGTCACCTTCTAATTCCAATCATGGCGTGAACCGGCTGATGCGTCGGCAAGCAGCCACGCATCGATGCGGACTTTCCACGCCTCGATCATACGCGCGAACGCATCCTCCGTCAGTGCTGACAGATACGACTTGCCCACCGCGTTCAGGGCCGTGAACGTGTAGGCAATCGTCGCCTCGGTACCCTCGTCAATCGCCTTACGGCAGGCCACCTCGACAAATCCGAAACGCGAGTCCGGCGTGACCCTGACATAGCGGACACGATGTCCGACAAGATCCCAGTCGGCGCAGGCCCAGAGTGTCGTCTCATCACCGTGGACGGTCCGGAAGACCATGCCTTGCTGCGTTTCTCCGCTGTGCGGATGCAGGAACTCCGGCTCCCAGCCATCCACCCACAAGGTTTCGCCGATCGGCGTGAACAGCGGGAAGACGCGGTCGACCGGCCCGCAAAGGACGATTTTGTGGCTGCGCTCAATATGGCTCGTCATCTGCCCTCCTCCCCTTCAGCCAGGCGGTGGCTATTCGCCGCGCCAAGCTCCAACCCGTAGATGCGCTTCAATTGGTTGATCGTTTCCAGCGTCGCCGGCGAAAACGGCGTCTGTCCTTCGAAAGCATGGAGCACGATGCCTTCGATGAGATCACCGAGACTCATGTCGCGATGCTCCGCCAAGGCCTTGAGCACCTTCACCAGTCGTTTTTCCAGGCGGACCCCGGTCTGCACACGTTCGATGCTCATGGAAGATTGTACCATGGTATATTGGTACCATAAACTGCGAACGCTTGCCAACCACTGGCCTGTTGCCGAAATGCCACCATTGAAAGAAGCCGCAAATTCGCCGTGACAATGCCGCTTGCGACAACCCGTCGCAGGGGATATAGGCGCGCTCCCGGTCACGAGAACCGAAGTGAGCACAACGGTTGGAGCTTTCGTCTCCGCCCGTGCAGGGGGCGTTGCCACCCTGTATACGGCGCCGCTTTGGGGATTGGGATCGCGGATGTAGCTCAACTGGGAGAGCGCCGGATTTTTGTCCGGAGGTTGTGGGTTCGAGTCCCGTCGTCTGCACCACGGATAGCTCAGCTGGAAGAGCATCAGATTGTTAATCTGACTGTCGAAGGTTCGATTCCTTCTCCATTGGCCTGAAAAGCCAGCACCCTGCCAGGTGTTATCTGAAAACGGTCCGGGGACTGGAATGCGAAAGACCGGACGGATGACCCAGGCCCTCGGGCGTGGATCGTCAAAAAGGTGTTTCGCCATCGGCTCGCGGCCAGGCCCGCGGTGACGATCAAGGCGCAGTGTTGCCGGCAAGGGAAGCCTCGGCCTCCGGAGCCCGCTTCGCTGCCCCGCGATCCGCTCCCGAAGGCCCGCCGCGGATCGGTGCCACCAGTCCCCGGATCATTCGTGTCCGGACTAAGGCGTGAAACGAGAAACGAAGGGAAGATCGACGCATGACTTGACGCCTCGCATGGGGCCATGCCCGACAGGAGTATGACAATGACCATTCTCGACAAGGTTCTTGGGCGCGAGCGCGTCCTCGTAAGGGAAAACGAACGTGCCCTCACCCTGCACAAGGGTGAGATCAAGGCTGTCCTGCTGCCGGGCGAACATTGGCTCGCCAACCGGCGCGGCAGCCTTGAAGTGTCGCGGCACGATCTGAAGAACCCGGAATTCGTTTCGGCGTACGAGAAGGCGTTGTTCGACAAGCTCCCGGATGTGGCCGCTCGTCATTTCACCGTCGTTCGCACCGGGCGTACGGATGTCGCCATCATCGAGCGCGATGGCAATTTGCACGCCGTTCTGGCGCCGGATCGCAAGCTCGTGCTGTGGACGAATGCCGGCCCGTGGAAGGTGACGCTGATCGACACATCGGTCGATCTCGCCATCGATGCGGCGATCATGCGCCGGCTCGGCCAGGCCCGGAAGGCGGAATTGATGTCCGTCCATCCGGTCGTCGACGGTCAGGCTGGGCTGCTCTTCATCGACGGTGTCCTGGTCAGGACGCTCGCCGCGGGCGTGCATGGCTTCTGGAACGTCGGACGCATGGTGCAGATCAAGGTCGTCGACCTCAAGCGCCAGTCGCTCGACGTTGCCGGGCAGGAAGTGCTGACCAAGGATCGCGTCACGATCCGCGTCAACATCGCTGCCGAATACCGGGTCGTCGATCCGGTCAAGGCGGTCAGCGCTGTGAAGGATTTCTCCGAAGCCCTTTACCGCGCCCTGCAGTACGCCTTCCGCAAGACGCTCGGCGCGCTGACGCTCGACCAGATCCTTGAAAAGAAGGTGACGATCGACGAGGAGGCGGCGGCCAAGGTTCGCGCCGATATGGCCGAGATCGGAGTGGAGGTCAGCGATATCGCCCTCAAGGATGTGATCCTGCCGGGTGAGATGCGCGAGATCCTCAACCAGGTGGTGTCGGCCGAAAAGCAGGCCGAGGCCAACATCATCCGGCGCCGCGAGGAGACGAACGCCACGCGTTCCCTGCTCAACACGGCCAGGGTGATGGCGGAAAACCCGGTGATGTTGCGGTTGAAGGAGCTCGAAGCTCTGGAAACCATCGCCGGCAAGGTCGAGCGACTGACCGTCCACAACGGAACGGGCGGGCTGCTCAACGACCTGGTCAAGCTCCGCGACAGCTGATGCATGTCGCCCAAAAGCAGTTCCGGTTTTGGGCGACATGCATCGAAACAACGGCTGACGTTACGTCAAGGGAAGGGCCGCCGGGTCGACCGGCGGCTCTTCTTGTGTTTCTTGAGTACCCTATCCATCTGCCCCCGGCGTATCAGGCCTTTTCCTGCCGGGAAAAACCGATTAGACAGCGCCCAAACAAGATGCGGACAGATTCCGCCCGCAACCGAAGGAAAAGCCCTTGTCCACCACGTTCGACAAAGTCGCCAAGATCATTGCCGACACCAGCGAGATCGATATCGACACCATCACGCCCGAGAGCCACACGATCGACGATCTCGGCATCGACAGCCTCGATTTCCTCGACATCGTCTTCGCCATCGACAAGGAATTCGGTATCAAGGTGCCGCTGGAAAAGTGGACCCAGGAGGTCAATGACGGCAAGGCGTCGACCGACGATTACTTCGTCATGAAGAACCTGTGCGCCAAGATCGACGCGCTGGTTGCCGCCAAGACCGCCTGACGTCAGTTGAGCGCGCGATCTTGACGCGCTCTGCCGCCTGACCCACAAAGCCGCACATGAGCAGCCCCCGCGACGTCGTCATCACTGGTATTGGCCTTGTCTCCTCGCTGGGAGAGGGTCCGGACGCCCACTGGCAGAAGCTCGCGCAGCCGGGTCTGCAGCCGGTACTCGAAGCCGCGCGCTTTGCGCCCTACACCGTCCATCCATTGCCGGAGATCGACTGGAACCTGCAGATTGCCAAGCGCGGCGACCAGCGCCAGATGGAAACCTGGCAGAGGCTCGGCACCTATGCCGCAGGCTTGGCGCTGGACGATGCCGGCATCAAAGGCAATGACGAACTCTGCACGACCATGGACATGGTGGTGGCCGCCGGCGGCGGCGAGCGCGACGAGGCAGTCGATGCCGCCATTCTCGCCGCTTCGGAAAGCCGCAACGACCGCGACGTGCTGCTCAACGAGAAATTGACCACCGAACTGCGGCCGACGCTTTTTCTGGCCCAGCTTTCCAACCTGCTCGCCGGCAACATCTCCATCGTCCACAAGGTGACGGGCTCGTCCAGAACCTTCATGGGCGAGGAAGGTGCCGGCGTCGCGGCCGTCGAGACTGCCGCCGCTCGCATCCGATCGGGCCAGTCGACGCACATTCTGGTCGGCGGTGCCTTCCAGACCGAACATTCCGATATGCTGCTCGGCTATGAACTCGCCGGCTATTTGCATCGCGGCCCGTGGAAGCCGGTCTGGCAAAGACAGGGTGCTGAGGGCGGCGGCGTCGTCACCGGCTCCGGCGGCGCCTTCCTGGTGCTGGAGCAACGCGAACACGCGACAAGCCGGGGTCGAAAAATCTATGCCGAGCTCGGGCCGGTCGTCTCCGGCCGCGCCAGGCGGCCGCGCGGAGAGCTCGACGCCGAGATCGCCGCGCTGCTCAAGCAGGCTGCATTGCCGAACGGCAAATTGCTGGCCCTGTCGGGCGCATCGGGGGCGCATGCGGCGACATCAGCCGAGAAAGCCGCGCTCGATGCCAATCCGGCGATCGCCGCACGCGGTTTCTCGACGCTGACCGGCCACATGAAGGAAGCGCAGTTTCCCTTCGCCGTGGCGTTGGCGGCACTGGCCGTCGATCGCAAGGCCGCCTACCCTGTTTTCGACGCCGCAGCCGAGACGCCGTTTGAAGGCATTCCCGGAGCCGCCCTTGCAACGGCAATCGGCTATCACCAATTCGAGGGCATGGCGCTGATCAACGCCGCCTGAGGCGGTGTTCCATGGTCCATGTTGCAACGATAAACGCTCGAGGGCTCCCGGATGGCCAATCTGAACGATCATATGGGCAGGCCGATCGTCGCCGTCACCGGCATCGGCGTGGTGACATCGCTTGGCGTCGGCAAATCAGACAATTGGGCGGCGCTGACCTCGGGCAAGTCAGGCATCCACCCGATCACCCGCTTTCCCATCGATCAACTGAACACCCGTATCTCCGGCATGGTCGATTTCCTGCCGTCGAGCTCGAAAGGTGCCAGCCCACTCACCTATGAGCTAGCCGAGCTTGCGGGCTTCGAAGCGGTGACCGAAGCCGGTCTTGATTCCAGAGATTTCGGCGGACCGCTCTTCCTCGCATCGCCGCCGGTCGAACTCGACTGGGCCGAGCGCTTCTCGCTCTACAATTCTGACAAGGACAAGGATGACACCGCCGCCGAAAGATTGCTTCGGGTCGCGCGTAGCTTGAAAGAGCTGGATATTTTCGAGACCACGCAGTTCGGTTCGATCGCCGACCGCCTTGCCGACCGCCTTGGCACACGTGGTCTGCCGATCACGCTGTCGACGGCTTGCGCTTCAGGGGCCACCGCGATCCAGCTCGGTGTCGAGGCGATCCGACGCGGCGAATGCGACCGTGCGCTATCGATCGGCGCGGACGGTTCCGCGACCGCCGAGGCGCTGATCCGCTTCTCGCTGCTGTCGGCGCTGTCGACCCACAACGACATTCCCGAAAAGGCGTCAAAACCCTTCTCCAAGGAGCGCGACGGTTTTGTCCTCGCCGAGGGCTCGGGTGCGCTGGTGCTGGAATCGCTGGAGGCCGCCCTTGCCCGTGGCGCCACCGTCCTCGGCATTCTGCGCGGCTGCGGCGAAAAGGCTGACGATTTCCACCGCACCCGCTCGAAGCCAGACGCTTCGCCGGCAATCGCGGCGGTCCGCGCTGTGCTTGCCGATGCCGGCTTGAGCGAAGACGAGATCGACTATGTCAACGCCCACGGCACTTCGACGCCGGAAAACGACAAGATGGAGCATCTGTCGCTGTCGACCGTGTTCGGCGAACGGATCGGCTCGATGCCGGTCTCGTCGAACAAGTCGATGATCGGCCACACCCTGTCGGCGGCTGGCGCCGTCGAGGCGGCGTTCTCGCTGATGACGATGCGCGAGAGCGTCATTCCGCCGACCATCAATTATGACAATCCCGACCCGGCGATCGTGCTCGACGTGGTGCCGAACAAGAAGCGTAATGCCGAGGTTCGCACCGTTCTGTCGAACTCCTTCGGCTTCGGCGGCCAGAACACTTGCCTTGTCATGGCGCGGGAACCGGTCTAAGCGACCTTTTCAGCCAGACTGAACCGACAGGCCCCATGCGCGCATTGCAACTTATAGAGGACCGCCGTCTTGAGACGGTGGACCTGCCGCCTCCCCCACCGCCAGCACTCGGCGAAGTCACGCTGCGCATCAGGGCAGTGGCGCTGAACCATATCGACGTCTGGGGCTGGCGCGGCATGGCCTTCGCCAAGCGCAAGCTGCCGCTAGTCGTCGGCGCTGAAGCCTCCGGCGAGGTCGAAGCGGTCGGTCCCGGCGTCTCCAGCCTGCTGCCCGGACAATTGGTGTCGATCTACGGCGCCCGCACCTGCGGCCTTTGCCGAGCCTGCCGCGAAGGCCGTGACAATCTCTGCGAGCACGTTTCGGGCGTTCACGGTTTCCATCTCGACGGTTTCGCGCAGGAGAAGATCAACCTGCCGGCCCGCCTGCTGGTCCCTGCTCCACCTGGCGTGACCGACATCGGTGCTGCAGTGGCACCCGTCACCTTCGGCACCGTCGAGCACATGTTGTTCGACAACGCCAGGCTGCAGCCCGGCGAGACCATCCTCATCCATGCCGGCGGATCCGGCATCGGCTCGGCGGCCATCCAGCTGGCCAAGCGGATGGGCTGCACCATCATCACCACGGTCGGCTCGAACGACAAGATCGACAAGGCCAAGGCGCTCGGCGCCGACCATGTCATCAACTATCGCGACGACCGTTTCGAGGGCGTCGTGCGCAAGCTGACCAAGAAAAAAGGCGTCGATGTCGTCTTCGAACATGTCGGCGCCGACACCTTTGCCGCCTCGATGCTGTGCCTGAAGCGCGGCGGCCGCCTGGTGACCTGCGGTTCGACGTCCGGCGTGTCGACGCAGATCAACCTGATGCAGCTGTTCCAGCAGCAATTGAAACTGCTCGGCTCCTTCGGCTGCCGCATGGAGAACATGGCCAACGCCATGCAGAAAATGGCGGCGGGACACGTCGCACCGGTCATCGACACCGAAGTCGATTTCGACGGTATCGATGCGGCGCTGAAGCGCATGGAAGGCCGCGACGTGTTCGGCAAGATCATCCTGCGCGTCGGCTAAAGCCTTGACCTCGGTATCCAAGAAGTTCCGCCGGGACCTGAAATTTCGTTACGGCAGGCAGCTGCGCCAGCTCAACTACTGGCTGGTGGCCCGCGCTGCCATGATGATCATCTCGGTCCTGCGTTTGCTGCCGCCCGACAGCGCGCTGAATTTCGCCGACCGCGTCGCACGCCGCGTTGGCCCCTGGGTGGGGCGCCATCAGGTCGCCGTCGACAATCTGCGCAAGGCCTATCCAGAAAAGAGCGAGAGCCAAATCCAGGCGATCGCCTCGGACATGTGGGGCAACATGGCCCGCCTTGCCGCCGAATATATCTTCCTCGACGCCCTGTTCGACTATGACCCCGCAGCCAGCAAGCCCGGCCGCGTCGAGGTTAAGGGTATTGAACATTTCGTCGAGATCGCCGCCGAAAAGCGGCCGCATATCGTCTTTACCGGCCATCTCGGCAATTTCGAACTCTTGCCGGTGGCGGCGGCAACTTTCGGCATGAACATCACGGCGCTGTTTCGCCCGCCCAACAATCCCTATCTTGCCGATTACATCCTGTCGACGCGCCGCTCGACCATGGGCTCGTTGCTGCCGTCGATGGCGGGTGCCTCATTCGCCTTGGCGGCGGTCCTGGAGAATGGCGGCAACATCGGCATCCTCGTCGACCAGAAATTCTCCAATGGACTGGACACAACGTTCTTCGGCCGTCCCTGCCAGAGCAATCGCGTGCTGGCCACCCTCGCCCGTCACTACGACTGCGACGTCTATCCGGCGCGCTGTGTCAGGCTGCCAGGCAACCGCTTCCGGCTCGAGATCGAAGACAAGTTGACCTTGCCGCGCACCGCTGACGGCAGCGTCGATGTCCACGGCACCACCCAGCGCCTCAACGACGTGGTCGAACGCTGGGTACGCGAAGATCCAGGCCAGTGGATGTGGTTCCACAAAAGGTGGGAGATCGGCGGCGGGCGAAAAAAACGGCCCTCGCAGGCAAAAGCGCCGGTCCCAAACGCCTAGGCAGAGCTGCTGGCGAGGAGATTGCTCCCGCACCAGCAGATGAAGCCAACATCAGAAAATCTGAATCACCTCAATTGGTGACGACAATTCGCGTGTTGCCGAAGCCTACTTCCCGCACCATCGAATAGAAGGTTGCGGCATTGGCCGTGTGCAGCCGCACGCAACCATGCGACGCCGGGCGGCCGAGCTGCCTGACGGCGCCGGTTCCATGGATGGCATAGCCGCCATGGAAGAACACGGAGTAAGGCATCGGCGACATATGGTATTTGCGCGAATACCACATCCGGGCGGTGCGTTGCGGCCGATAGGTGCCGCGCGGCGTGAAATAGCCGGATCGCGCCGTGGATACACTCCACCGGTAAACCGACAGGCCATATCTGACCGTCATCGTCTGCGATGATACATCTATATTTGCAACGAGGCTGGCTGCCCAACCCTGCCCCGCAGCACCGAACAGCATCGCGACAAACACGGCTGCGATGAGAACTGTCTTTTTCATGCGATCAAACCCCTTTGATTGCCCCTTACTTGCCTGCCCTCACGTTGTTTTTCATCTTTTTAATGGCAGGTGAACGGGGTAACACGCACTCCTTGACCAATTCGCCAATCCAAAGCAGCGAATTTGAACGATTTCCCGCAATAGTTGCCGCAACGACACGCCGCACCGGCTTGATCATCTGCGGGCTTGCAAAACCGCTGATATCGCTGCTCAACTCTGGGCATGAACGAGCGACTCCTCCAGGCAATCGATGACAGGCGCGACGATGTCGTCGCGCTGACCGCCGATCTGATCCGTTTCCCGACCATCAATCCACCCGGCGAGGCCTACCGGCCATGCGCGGAATATCTCAGTGCGCGGCTGAAGAAGAGCGGTTTCGAGACCGAATTCATCCGCGCCGAAGGCACGCCCGGCGACACCGACCGCTACCCGCGCGTCAATGTCGTTGCCCGCTTCGACGGAAGATCGTCAGGCGCCTGCGTCCACTTCAACTCGCATATCGACGTGGTCGAAGCCGGCGACGGCTGGACCGTCGATCCCTTCGCCGGCATCGTCAGGGACGGCAAGGTCTATGGCCGCGGCGCCTGCGACATGAAGGGCGGCCTGGCGGCCTCGATCATCGCCGCCGAGGCCTTCCTGGAAGTGTTTCCCGACTTTCCCGGCGCCGTCGAAATATCCGGCACCGTCGATGAGGAGTCCGGCGGCTTTGGCGGCGTCGCCCATCTGGCCAGGCTCGGCTATTTCTCAAAACCCAGGGTCGACCATGTCATCATCCCCGAACCGCTGAACAAGGACCGCATCTGTCTCGGTCATCGCGGCGTCTGGTGGGCGGAGATCGAGACCAAGGGCGAGATCGCGCACGGTTCGATGCCGTTTCTGGGCGACAATGCGGTGCGCCATATGGGCGCCGTGCTGCGGGCTTTCGAGGACGAACTGTTCCCCGCACTCGACCGCAAGATGACGCGCATGCCGGTCGTGCCCGAAGGGGCCAAGCGATCGACGATGAACATCAACTCCATCCATGGCGGCCAGACCGAGGATTTCCGGCCCGGCCTGCCCTCGCCCAACGTGCCCGATTCCTGCCGGCTGACCATCGATCGCCGTTTCCTGCTCGAGGAAGATCTCGAGACCGTCAAAGGTGAGGTGACCGGCATTCTCGACCGGTTGAAGCGCGAGCGAAAGAAATTCAACTATGAAATCCGCGACCTGATGGAAGTCTTGCCGCTGATGACGGAGCGCGACGCGCCCGTGGTCAAGGCGGTTGCGCAAGGCATCATGGCGATCTTCGACCGCGAACCCGACTATGTCATTTCGCCTGGCACCTACGACCAGAAGCACGTTGCCCGCATCGGCCATATCTACGATTGCATCGCCTATGGCCCGGGCATTCTCGATCTCGCCCACCGGCCGGACGAATGGGTTGGGATATCGGACATGGTGGAATCGGCCAAGGTGATGGCGATCGGGCTCAACGTGCTGCTGCGCGGCACAGCCACGGGATAAGCTCGCATCACAGCAAGCTTCGACCGGCCGACGAGGCCGCCGAGACAAAAACATTCCCGGCCACGCCAACGGGCAGAACGAAACGCAATTTACTCCGCAGCGAAATCACGCTTCTATCGCCCAGGTTTGAGCACCTGTCTGAAACGCATGGGGAGTTGCACGATGAAATTGTGGAAAACCATTCTGGCGGCTGCAGTGCTGTCGCTGGCCGCCGGCACCTCTGCGTTTGCCGCGCGCACCGACCTGGTCATCGGCATCGCGCTCGAACCGCCGCATCTCGATCCGACCGCCGGTGCCGCCGCGGCGATCGACGAGGTTCTCTACGCCAATGTGTTCGAGGGCCTGACGCGTATCGGGCCGAATGGAGAGGTGCTGCCGGATCTCGCCGAAAGCTGGACCATTTCCGATGACGGCAAGGTCTACACCTTCAAGCTGCACACCGGCGTGAAATTCCATGACGGCACCGACTTCGATGCCAGCGACGTGAAATTCTCGCTCGACCGAGCCCGCGCCGACAATTCGGTGAATGCACAGAAGGGGCTGTTCGCCGCCATCGACACGGTCGACGTGGTCGACCCCGCAACGGTCAAGGTCACGCTGAAGAACCCGCAGGGCTCGTTCCTCTACAATATGGGCTGGGGCGACGCGGTCATCGTCGCGCCGGAATCGGCCGACACCAACAAGGAAAAACCGATCGGCACCGGCCCGTTCAAATTCCAGAGCTGGGCCAAGGGATCGTCGATCACGCTGGTCAAATCGGACACTTACTGGGGCACACCGGCGTCCCTCGACAAGGCCGAATTCCGCATCGTGCCCGATGCCGCGGCCTATGTGCCGGCGCTGCTTTCAGGCGACATCCAGGCTTTCCCGTTCTTCGATGCCGACAGTGTCGCGCAGGTCAAGGACGATCCGCGCTTCAAGGTGGTGATCGGCTCGACCGAGGGCGAGACCATCTTGTCGATCAACAACAAGAAGCCGCCCTTCGACAAGCTGCAGGTGAGGCAGGCGATTTCCTACGCGCTCGACCGCAAGGCGATCATCGACGGCGCTTCGGCCGGCCTCGGCCTGCCGATCGGCTCGCATATGTCGCCGGCCAGCAAGGACTATGTCGACCTCACCGGCCGCTACCCGCATGATGTCGCCAAGGCCAAGGAACTGCTGAAAGAGGCAGGCCTCGAGAACGGCTTCAAGGCGACGCTGAAGCTGCCGCCACCCGCCTATGCGCGGCTCGGCGGCGAGATCATCGCCTCGCAACTTCGCGACGTCGGCATCGATCTGGAAATCATTCCGGTCGAATGGGCACAGTGGCTGGATCAGGTGTTCACCAAGAAGGATTACGACCTGACCATCGTCTCCCACACCGAACCCAACGACATCGATATCTATTCGCGCAAGGACTATTACTTCAACTACGACAACCCGGCTTTCGACAAGGTGATTGCCGATCTCGGTGTCACCTCCGACGAGGCCAAGCGCAAGGAATTGCTGGGACAGGCGCAGAAGATCCTGGCCGACGATGCCGTGGTCGGCTTCCTCTTCGAACTGCCCAAGGTCGGCGTCTGGGACGCCAAGCTGCAAGGGCTGTGGGAAAACGCGCCGATCCAGGCCAATGATTTGACCAAAGTGAAGTGGAGCGAGTGATCCCCTACCTTCCATGACCGCCTACCTCCTCAAGCGCCTTGCCATTGCGCTCGCCACGCTGGTGCTGGCTTCGATGGTGGTGTTCGCCGTGCTGGAGATCCTGCCCGGCGACCCGGCGCGGCTGATGCTGGGCATGAATGCCAGTGCCGACCAGGTCGAACTCTTGCGCAACCAGATGGGCCTCAACGCGCCGCTGGCTTGGCGTTATCTGCACTGGGTCGGCGGCCTGCTCAGCCTCGATTTCGGCCGCTCCTACACCTATTCGGTGCCGGTCATCGACCTGGTGCGCGAGCGGCTGGCCGTCTCGCTGCCGCTGGCGCTGATTGCGCTTGCGCTCTCCACCATCATCGCGATTCCCGTCGGCCTGTTTTCCGCCAGCCGGCGTGGACGGGCCGGCGACACGATTTCCATGGGCGCCGCACAGCTTGGCGTCGCCGTGCCCAATTTCTGGTTCGCGCTGATGCTGATCTATGTTTTCGCTGTCTGGCTGCGGCTGGTGCCTGCAGGCGGCTTTCCAGGCTGGAGTGCCGGCATCTGGCCAGCGCTGAAATCGCTGCTGCTACCGGCGGTGGCACTTGCCTTGCCGCAAGCCGCGATCCTGGCGCGCGTCACTCGCTCGGCGCTGATCGAGGTGCTCAACGAGGACTATATCCGCACCGCCCGCGCCAAGGGCCTGCCCTACCGAGCCGTATTATGGCGGCATGCATTGCGCAACGCTATGATCCCGGTGCTGACCATTCTTGGCCTGCAGTTCGCCTTCCTGCTTGCCGGCACCATCATCATCGAGAATGTTTTCTACCTGCCCGGCCTTGGCCGGCTGGTGTTCCAGGCGATCACCCAGCGCGACCTGATCGTCGTCGAAAGCGTCGTCATGCTGCTGGTCGCCGCCGTCATCGCCGTCAATCTGCTGGTCGACCTTTCCTATGCGGTCGTCGACCCGCGCCTGAGAAGCCGGCAATGACACTGCACATCGACATTCCGGAGGAAACGTTCGGCAGCATCCTGGCCAAGGCGTTCAGGAATACTGCGTTCGTTGCCGGTTTCGTCATCACCTTGCTGATCCTGGCAATGGCTGTAGTTTCCTATGGCTGGACGCCCTACGACGTCACGAAACTGGTCATCGCTGACAAGACGCAAGCCCCCTCGCTGGCGCACTGGTTCGGCACCGATCATTTCGGTCGCGACATCCTGTCGATGGTCATGGTCGGCGCCCGCAATTCGATTGCCGTGGCGTTGGTCGCGGTCGGCATCGGCATGGGGGTCGGCGTGCCGCTCGGCGCCTTTGCCGCGGCACGCGGCGGCCTCGTCGACGAGGCGCTGATGCGGCTGAACGATCTGGTCTTCGCCTTCCCGGCTTTGCTGTCGGCGATTATGATCACCGCCATCTTCGGGCCGGGCGCCGTCAACGCCATCATCGCCATCGGCATCTTCAACATCCCGGTCTTTGCCCGTGTCGCCCGGGCCGGCGCGCTGGCGATCTGGCCGCGCGAGTTCATTCTTGCCGCGCGCGCCGCCGGTAAGAGCAGCACGCAGATATCGATCGAACATGTGCTGCCCAACATCGCCACGCTGCTCCTCGTGCAAGGCACTATCCAGTTCGCGCTGGGCATCCTGGCCGAGGCCGGGCTTTCCTATCTGGGCCTGGGCGCGCAACCGCCAATGCCGAGCTGGGGCCGCATGCTGTTTGAGGCGCAGACCCACATGGTGGTGGCGCCATGGATGGCGATCTTCCCCGGCATGGCGATCGTCGTCACCGTGCTGGGGCTGAACCTCCTGGGCGACGGCATCGCCGACATTCTCGATCCGAAATCGCGGCGGCAGCGATGAACCTGCTCGACATAGAGAACCTGTCGCTGACCATCGGCGACACGCCGATCCTCAGGAATGTCGAGCTTTCCGTCGCGCCCGGCGAGGTGATGGGGCTGGTCGGCGAATCCGGTTCGGGCAAGTCGATGACCGCGCTGACGGTGATGCAGCTTCTGCCTCATGCCGCGCGCGCCACCGGGCGCGTCACATTCGACGGCATCGACATCCTCGCGGCAACCGAGGACCAGATGTGCGCGCTGCGCGGCGACGACATCGGCATGGTGTTCCAGGAGCCGATGACGGCTCTCAATCCGGTCAAGACCATCGGCGAACAGGTCGCCGAAGGCATACGCTGGCACACCAAGGCTAGTCGCGCTGAGGCCGAAGACCGGGCGCGCAAAATGCTCGACCGCGTCGGTTTGCCCTCGGCGAAATTCCCGATGTCGCGCTATCCGCACGAACTGTCCGGTGGCCAGCGCCAGCGCGTCGTCATCGCCATCGCTTGCGCGCTGAAGCCGAAGCTGCTGATCGCCGACGAACCGACGACGGCGCTCGACGTGGTGCTGCAGGCACAGATACTCGACCTGTTGCGCGACCTCGTCGCAGAAAGCCGCATGGGCCTGCTGCTGATCTCGCACGACCTCGCCGTGGTGACCGAGATGGCGGACCGCATCACCATCCTGCGGCACGGCGAGGTGATGGAGGCCGGCGACACGGCACGCACGCTGTCCGAACAAACTCACCCCTACACGCGCCAGCTGGCGCAGGCCTCGATGCATGTGCCGGCGCGCGCCAGGCCGCATGGCATCGAGACGGGCCGGCCTTTGCTTCAGGTCGAGGGCGCGACCCGTGACTATCCCGGCCGGCTCGCCTCGCTGTTCAAACGGGCGCCAACGATCCGCGCTGTCGACCACGTGTCCCTGTCGATGACGCCTGGTCAATCGGTGGCGCTGGTCGGCCGCTCCGGCTGCGGCAAGTCAACGCTCGCCCGCATGATCCTGGCGCTGGACCAGCCAAGCTCGGGGACGATCCGGTTTCACGGCGAGACCATCACCGGCAAAAGCGAAGCCGAGTTGAAGCCGGCGCGGCGTGATATGCAGGTCGTTTTTCAGGATCCCTACGGCTCCTTCGACCCGCGCCAGAAGGTGGAAAAGCTGGTCGCCGAACCTTTGCATGTGCTGGAGAAAAAGCCGACGCGCGCCGAGCGCCGCGAAATGGTGGCGCATGCGCTGCACGAAGTCGGCCTCGGCGTCAGCGACATGGACAAATACCCGCATGAGTTTTCGGGCGGCCAGCGCCAGCGCCTGTCGATCGCCCGCGCCATCATCACGCGCCCGAAACTGGTCGTCGCCGACGAGCCGGTCTCGGCGCTCGATGTCTCGATCCGCGCCCAGATCCTCGATTTGTTCGCCGAGCTCAACCAGAAGCTCGGCATCGCCTACCTCTTCATCACCCACGACCTGACCGTCGCCCGTGCCATCACGGATGAGGTGCTGGTCATGCATGAAGGCAAGATCGTCGAACGCGGCAGGACGAGCGAGGTGCTCGACCACCCGCAGTCCGAGGCGGCCAAGGCGCTTGTCACCGCGGCCCCGGACCTGCACCGGGCGATCGCCCAGCGGATGCAGGAGCAGGGTTAGAGGCTGTCTCTCAGATCATCTGGAATTTTCCGGTGGCCTTGAACCGGAGATAGGCGTCGATGCTGCGCGCCATGTTGGGCAGCATTTCGGGCAAGCCGTCGGCCGCGAACCAGCCGACGGCGCTGCTTTCGTCATCGGTGACGGCCGGCTCGCCTTCGAAGGAACGCGTATAGAACATCAAAGCGAAGAACTGAGCGCGATCGCCATTCGGAAACTGGAAGGTTTCATAGTGCGGATCGCAGCCGAACCCGAACGGTTCGACGTTGCTGACGATCAACCCGGTTTCCTCAAGAGCCTCCCGGATCACCACCGATTCCAGGCCCTCGCCTTCCTCGGCATTGCCGCCAGGCAGGCCCCACAAGCCAAAATCGGTTCGTTTCTGCAACAGGATGCGACCGTCAGAGCGTTCGATGACAATGCGAGCACCCGGCATCAGGACCAGACGGTTTCCGATCTGTGCCCGCAATTGTCCCAGATAGCTGTCGGCAAAGCCCATCCAAACGCTCCTTCGGCGTCAGCGAACCGTTCGCCAAGCGATGCCTCAGCCTTCCGGCTTGACCACATCGACCGGACTGATGTCGAGCAGGTCGAGCGTGCGGCGCAGCAGCCGCACCTCGCTCTCGGCCAGTTGCGAATCCGCCTTGGCGATCTCAGCCATATGTTGAGCCAATTGCTTGCGTCGTTCGATGTCGAGATCGCGGAACAGGGCAATCGCCTGTGAACCATTGGTCTCGTAGCCGAACTCGTTGAGATATTCGATGACGCTGTCGATGCTGCTTTCCGCAATGCCGAAAGCGTCCTTGCAGATGCGCCGGAAGGCAACCATTTCGCTCTCGCTGACCGACCCGTCGGCCAGGATCATACGAAACAGCATCAGCAGTTCCGCCGACAGGACCGGATCGTCCGCCACTTTGCGAACGCCCGGGTCGCCGTCGAAGATCTGACGTATCTGGTCCAGCAATGCGAATGCCATCAGGAGCCTCTTTCCGATTCAAGCGCGTCGCATGATTCCGTCCACGCGCGATGCGCTTGGATAGAGGTAGCGCGGAATCGACCTTGCGCAAACAGGGCGGTCGTGGTCGAACGCCCGATATTTCAGCCGGCCGGAACCTCCACATATCAGATGATCGACCTTAGCATCCAGACCGTCGCCATGCTCGCCTTCGCCGCCTTTGCTGCGGGCTTTGTCGATTCCATCGCTGGCGGCGGCGGGCTGATCACTGTGCCGGCGCTGCTGCTTGCCGGCTTCACACCCGTCCAGGCGCTCGCCACCAACAAATTGCAGGGCATGTTCGGCTCTGGCTCGGCGACCATCCACTACGCATCGAAGGGTCACGTCGACCTGCGCCGGCAATTGCCGTCAGCACTTTTGGCGCTTGTCGGAAGCGCCATCGGCGCCTTGCTGGCAACGATCGTGCCCGGTGACATTCTACGGGCTGCCCTGCCCATCGTGCTGATCGCCATCGCTCTCTACTTCGCTTTCAAGCCCAACATGAACGACATCGACCGCGCCGAGCGCCTGTCGCCGTTCCTGTTCGGACTTACCCTGGTGCCCGCTATCGGCTTCTACGATGGCCTGTTCGGACCAGGCGCCGGCTCCTTCTACATGCTGGCCTTCGTGGCCCTCGCCGGCTACGGCGTGCTCAAGGCGACGGCGCACACCAAGCTGCTCAACTTCGCCTCCAACATCGGCGGCTTCATCGTCTTCGCGGCCTTCGGCGTCGTCTACTGGAAGATCGGCCTGATGATGGGCATTGCCCAGTTCATCGGCGCCCGTGTCGGCGCCAGCCTGGCCATGCGCATCGGCGCAAAACTGATCAAGCCGCTGCTGGTGATCGTCTGCCTGGCGCTTGCGGTGAAGCTGCTGGCCGACCCGGCGAACCCATTGCGGGCCTTGATTGGTGTGTGATCACGCGCCCTGATAGAATGCCGCTGTTCGAATCATGTTGGAGAGGCAGACATGAATCTTAGCGCACCTACTCAGATCGTTTTTATCATCTCCGTTGTTATCGCCATCATCGGCGTTCTCGCCGCGCTTGGCATTCTTGCGTTCATTCCACTCGCAGCGGTGTGGATCGTGCTTATTGCTTTCATCGTGCTTGCCGGCGGCTGCTTGATGCGCGGCGCCTGACACGTTTCCAAAAGAGTGGGGACGAGAAGCGCCCGGCCAAAAGCCGGGCGCTTTTGATTCCGGCCAAGGGTCTGCTAGATTTCTTCCTGCGGAAGGATGATCGATGCCAGTCGAGACGCAACCCCGGCAAGAACAGGACCGATCCGTCGCCGGACGGTTTGAGATGCGTCGGCGCCTACCCAATCCCCGGCTCACTGGCATTGTCACCGACATCTGCGGTTATCGCGAAACAGCGCCCGGCCATCTGCGCAACGTCGAATACGCGTCGCTCACCGTACCTCTGGTCATCAGCTTCTCCGAACCCTTCGCCATCGGCCTCGGCAAGGCGCCGGGTGATAATGACCGCTTCGCCAGTTTCGCCGCCGGCCTCTATGCCGGACCGGTGGTGATCGAATCCTTCGGCGGCGCCTGCTGCATACAGCTCAACTTCACGCCGCTTGGCGCACGCCGTTTCTTCCGCCTGCCGATGAGCGAACTGGCCGACAGCATGGTCGTCCTCGACGACGTGCTTGGCGCGCAAGGCTTGGCGCTGCGTGAACGGCTGGGTAACGCGCCGGACTGGACGACGCGTTTCGATATGGCCGAAGCCTTCGTCACCGCCCGCCTCGACAATGCCGCCGAGACGCCGCTTGAAATCGACTGGGCCTATGACCGCATCATCACATCCGGCGGCCGGACCCGCATTGCATCGATCGCCGAAAGGCTGGGCTGGAGCCGTAAACGTTTGGCCAGTGGCTTTTCCAATACCATCGGCATCGGCCCCAAGACGCTGTCGCGCATCGTCCGCTTCAACCGGGCGCTCGGCCTGTCGAGGCAGCAGATCGCCGACTGGGCCGATATCGCAGCCGATTGCGGCTATGCCGACCAGGCGCATCTGGTGCGCGAGTTCCGCGACCTTGCCGGCGAGGCGCCGACCGCACTCTCTGTCAGGTAACATTTCTTCAAGACGCTGGAACGGCCTTCGCCCAGGGTGGGGCATCGACCAACCCCACTGAAGGAGATCGACATGACCACCACCACTGAAGCGCCCCGCCTCTACCCCGCTTTGCGTTACAAGAACGCATCAAAAATGGTCGACTGGCTGGGCGAAGCCTTCGGCTTCAGCGTCCGTGCCCGCTATGGTGAAGGCGATGTCGTGCACCATGCCGAACTGGTCTTCGGCTCCTCGATGATCATGCTGGGCTCGGTGCGCGACGACGACTACGGCAAGATGGTCGGCGAACCCGGCTCAGGCGGCGGCACGTCGATCTATATTGCCGTCGACGATGCCGATGCCGCCTATGCCAAGGCCAGGAAGGCCGGCGCTACGATCATCCAGGAATTGATCAACCGCGACTATGGCAGCCGCGAGTTCATCTGCCGCGACCCGGAAGGTAACGTCTGGTCCTTCGGCACCTACTGGCCGAAGGCTGGCGAGAAGGGCTGACACAGCGCGCCTCAGCGAGCCAGTGCGAAAATCGTATCACAGTCGAGATGGGTCTCCAGCTCGGCTGCGACCTCGTCCAGCGCCCGCTCGACCTCGGCGCGATAGTCGATGCCGCCGCCCTTGATGCCGAGGCTTTCGAGGAATTTCCCACGAAAGCCATCGGTGCCAAACAGGCCATGCATATAGGTACCCAACACCTTGCCGTCGGTCGACACCGCCCCGTCACGGACGCCATTGATGATGGCGGACGGCCGAAGCGTATCAGGTCCGGTGGTGCGACCGAGATGGATCTCGTAGCCTTCGAGCGGCAGGTCGAAAGGCACCGAGCGGGCGCTGACGTTCCGCACTGTCTTTTCCGGCTCCATTACCGTCTCGACGTCGAGCAGGCCGAGCCCTTCGGCCTCGGTGACGCTGCCTTCGATGCCGTCAGGGTCGCGCACCATGCGCCCGAGCATCTGGAAGCCGCCACAAATGCCGACGACATGGCCGCCGCGCTTGCGGTGCGCGAGCAGATCGCGGTCCCAGCCGTTCTCGCGGAACTTCAGGAGATCGCCGATCGTCGACTTGGAGCCTGGAATGACCACCAGCCCGGCATCGGCGGGCAGCGGCTTTCCCGGCGGCACAAAGACAACCTCGACCTGCGGTTCGGCCTTGAGCGGGTCGAGATCGTCGAAATTGGCGATCCGGCCGAGCATCGGCACCGCCACCTTCAGCGCGCGCGCCTCACCGGACGCCAGCCGTTCCAGCACCACCGAATCCTCTGAAGGCAAGCGTGCTGCTGCCTTCAGCCACGGCACGACACCGAAACAGCGCCAGCCCGTGAATGTCTCGATCGACCTTATGCCGTCGTCGAACAGCGAAACGTCGCCGCGGAACTTGTTGATGAGGTAGCCGACGATCATGCGCCGGTCCTCTTCCGGCAGGATCAGATGCGTGCCGGCGACCGAAGCGATGACGCCGCCGCGATCGATGTCGCCGACCAGCACCACAGGCACATCGGCGCGCGTGGCAAAGCCCATATTGGCGATGTCGCGGCTGCGCAGGTTGATCTCGGCCGGCGAACCGGCGCCCTCGACGATGACCAGGTCTGCGCCCGCGCTAACCTTGCCCCAGGAGTCCAGCACGGCATCCATCAGCCGGCCCTTCATCGTCTGGTAGTCGCGCGCCCGCGCTTCGCCGACCACTTTGCCCTGCACGATGACCTGCGCGCCGATGTCGGTCTGCGGCTTGAGCAGCACCGGGTTCATGTGGACCGATGGCGCGACGCCGCAAGCGATCGCCTGCAGCCATTGCGCGCGGCCGATTTCGCCGCCGCCGGCATTGTTGTCGCCTGGCATATCGGCGACGGCGGCATTGTTCGACATGTTCTGCGGCTTGAATGGCCGTACCTTCAGTCCACGCTTCTTGGCCGCGCGGCAGAGGCCGGCGACCAGCACCGTCTTGCCGACATCCGAACCCGTGCCTTGCAGCATGATCGCCCTGGCCATCAGCCCCTGCCCTTCGCCACGGTTCCGGTAATCTCGGATTTCTGCGCCAGCGGTCCGCCGCGCCAGATGTAGAGCGCCAGCAATGGGTCTTTGACGGTGCGCATGGCGTGATTGACGTTGGAAGCGTGGTGAACGACTTCACCAGCCGTACGCATGCAAAAGCCGCTCTCGCCCATCCGCCATTCGGTGCCGCCGGTCAGCGGAATGTAGATTTCCTCGGCAACGTGATGGTGGTCAGGATAGACGATATCGGGTCCAAGGATCAGCAGGCCGGCGGCGACATCGTCATTGGCGAAATGGCCGCGCGTGCCGAACACTTCCAGCCAGCCGTAATTGTCGATGAACTCTTTCCCGAAATCCGCTTCGCTGTAGGTCTGCCCCCAGCGGAGATCATTCCGACGCTCGGCAAGCAGCCGCACCAGCGGCTTGGCATCCGGCGGTGCCAGTTCGGCGGCACGATCGAGATGGCGCAGGCAGGCAAGCGGATGCGGCTCGAGTATGCGGACCGCCATTTCCCAGGTGATCCGGGCCACGGCATCGCGCACCAAAGCGTGATCCACGGACGCAAGGTATGCGTGGAACCGGTCCAGCAGTTCGTCGAATTTTGTCGTCACATCTCACCCCGGACATGCATTGGTGCACAGCCGCTCCGCGGAGGGTCGGGTTGCGCGGCGGCATCATTGGTCTAGATTAGTGCGCGCGCAAAGCCAAAAACGACAGGCCAGCGAGCTAGCTGGCCAGCACACAGGGAGCACGCCATGGACGCCGCGGTCGATGCGAGCACCAGCCAGTTCGAACTCAACGAGGAACAGCGCGCCATCCAGGAGATGGCGCAGGCCTTCGCCGCCGACCGCGTTGCGCCGAACGCACTCGACTGGGACCGCAACAAGCATTTCCCGGCCGACGTGATCCGCGAGACCGGGCCGCTCGGGCTCGGCGGCATCTATATCAGCGACGATGTCGGCGGTTCGGCACTTGGTCGGCTCGATGCCGTGCTGATCTTCGAGGCGCTTTCGCACGCCGATCCGGCCTTTTCGTCCTTCATCTCGATCCACAACATGGTGGCCTCGATGATCGACCGTTTCGGCAATGACGAACAGCGCCAGCGCTTCCTGCCGAAACTCGCTTCGATGGAATGGCTGGCGAGCTACTGCCTGACCGAGCCCGGCTCCGGCTCCGATGCGGCGGCGCTCAAGACCCGTGCGGTGAAGAGCGGCGGCGACTATGTCCTCAATGGCACCAAGCAGTTCATCTCCGGCGCCGGCGACAGCGATGTCTACGCCGTCATGGTGCGTACCGGCGCGGACGGTCCGAAAGGCATTTCCACCATCGTCGTGCCCCGAGATGCGCCAGGCCTCTCCTTCGGCGCCAACGAACACAAGATGGGCTGGCATATGCAGTCGACCCGCCAGGTCATTTTCGAGAATTGCAAGGTGCCGGCGGAGAACCTTTTGTCGGGCGAAGGTGCAGGCTTCGGCATTGCCATGGCCGGGCTCGACGGCGGCCGGCTGAACATCGCCGCATGTTCGCTGGGCGGCGCGCAGTCGGCGCTCGACAAGGCCCTCGCCTACACCGCCGAGCGAAAGGCTTTCGGCTCGAAGATCAACCAGTTCCAGGCTTTGCAGTTCAGGCTGGCCGACATGGAGACCGAGCTGCAGGTGGCGCGCATCTTCCTTTATGCCGCCGCCTCGAAGCTCGACCGCAAGGCGCCGGACGCCGGCAAATGGTCGGCGATGGCCAAGCGCTTCGTCACCGACACCGGCTTCAATGTCGCCAACGGCGCCCTGCAGCTGCTCGGCGGCTACGGCTACCTGCATGACTACGGCATCGAGAAGCTGGTGCGGGACCTGCGCGTGCACCAGATCCTCGAAGGCACCAACGAGATCATGCGCGTCATCATCGCTCGCGCGCTGATTGGCCGTTGAAGCCAGCAACTCTGGGAGACAGACAATGACGACGATCGCCTTCATCGGCCTCGGCAACATGGGCAATCCGATGGCCGCCAATCTGGTCAAGGCAGGGCATGCGGTGAACGGTTTCGACCTCGTGCCGGAGAACCTCACCGTCGCCAAAGAACATGGCGTGACAATCATGGCGAATGCCCTGGCCGCGGTGAAGGATGCCGACGTGGTGATCACCATGCTGCCTGCGGGCAAGCATGTGCTGTCGGTCTATGAGGACATCGCGCCCCAGGCGAAAAAGGGCGCCCTCTTCATCGATTCCTCGACCATTGACGTCGAGTCGGCGCGCAAGGCGCACGCCATTGCCGCCAGACACGGGCTGCTGTCCATCGACGCGCCCGTCTCGGGCGGCACCGGGGGCGCCGCCGCCGGCACGCTGACCTTCATGGCCGGAGGCTCCGATGATGCCTTCGCTGCCGCCGAGCCTATCCTGAAGCCGATGGCCGGCCGCATCGTCCATTGCGGCGGCGACGGCGCCGGCCAGGCGGCAAAGATCTGCAACAACATGATCCTCGGCATTTCGATGATCGGCGTCGCCGAGGCCTTCGTTCTGGCGGAAAAGCTCGGCCTGTCGCATCAGGCACTATTCGATGTCGCCTCGACCTCTTCCGGCCAATGCTGGTCCTTGACCACCTATTGCCCGGTGCCCGGCCCGGTGCCGACTTCGCCCGCAAACAAGGACTACAACCCAGGATTTGCAGCAGCCCTAATGCTGAAAGACCTGAGGTTGTCCCAGGAAGCCGCGCAAAATGCCGGTGCGGTAACGCCGCTTGGCGCCGAAGCAGCCCAGCTCTATGCCTTGTTCAACGCCCAGGGACATGGCGCTACCGACTTTTCCGGCATAATTAATTTCCTGCGCGGCAACACAGCGTAACCAACGGATTTGGCGATCTTTTTCCGATTTCCTTCGGCAGAAAAGATGCAAATTTAGATTTGCTTAAGCTCTCGATAACTCTGCGGTAACGATGTCCCTATAAAACGGATTGTGAGGCGGACATATCGCATCCGCCCGGCGCTCCGGATCAGGTCTCGCGTACCGGAGCCCGTAAGTTTCGACAAGTGCCCGTAAGTTTCGCAAAGTGTTTGCGTAGCGAAGCGCCATGCGTATCTGGCAAAGCCGCGTTCCCGATGGAGCGCGGTTTTTGCGTTTCGGCCGATTTATCCGCGCAGTCTGGTTTTATATTCCGATTGCCGCATTCGGGATCGGGACATGATCTTCGTTGATCAGCACGATCGGTGAATCGGCCCCTTCTACCCTGACAACCAACAGGCGCAGTCCCCATGTGCCGGCTGTCCGGACAGCGGTTGAGTACGCCGTGCCCTTGCCCTTGGCGCCATGGACCGGAATGCTGAACTGGGCGTCGCCAGTTCCATTCGCATTGACATTGAGATGGCCGCCGACCCAGAAACTGTCGTCCACATCATCACCGAGCGCGGCCTTCACGCGGTCGTCGGCCCGAAGTCCGTCCATCGTCATGTGATAGGCATCGCTGCCTTTCAGGACATAGGGGATGCTGCCGACCATCGTCGCACAGCCGCCGATCCCGACCACCCAGACGGCAAGGCCCGCGATCGCCCAGTTGCGCTGGGTCTTGCGAAACTGTTCCGCATCGCGCCAGGCGCGGTTCCGCCAGGCCCAGCGACTGCCGCGCGCGCCAAGCACGATGATCATGATGATGTTGACGACCGGGATCAGTGCCAGCAGCGCGATGAAGGTGCTGTTGCCGATCCCCCAGATCCAGTTGAGGAAGAAGGCGCCCCAGTTCCAGCGGTCGAGTTCAGCTGGAATTTCGGCAGGCTGGTTGAGCGGTTGTCCGGCCATGATGTCCCCTTCGGCGAACTGCCTCGGCGGGTTGTAGCCGATACCGCTGACGACCGGAACCCTCGGCCCGCCGGAGACCGGCACAGGATTCATGAACAGTCGGGCGTCTCGATCGCGGGACGCCCGACCATATCCTTATCGCTTGCGCAGGTCGGCTTGCGCCAGATCCAGCGCCTTCGAGATGCGGTCGCAGGCCATATCGATCGTATCGCGGGTCCAGATAAGGGGGGGCGACAGGATCATCGTGTCGCCGGTGGCACGCAGCATCATGCCATTCGCGATCGCGTGGTCGCGCACCGTCACCGCCGCACTTCCAGCCGGCAGAAACCGCTCCTTGGTCGCCTTGTCCTTGACGATCTCGATGGCGCCCATCAGCCCGATCGAACGCACCTCGCCGACCAGATCATGCCCGGCAATACGCTCCTGCAACGCCTTGGCGAAATAAGGGCCGGTGTCGTTTCGGACACGGTCGACCAGCCCTTCGCGCTCGATGATCTCGAGGTTCTTCAGCGCCACGGCGCAGGCCACCGGGTGCCCGGAATAGGTGTAGCCATGGTTGAACTCGCCGCCCTTCTCGACCAGCGTCGAGGCAATGCGATCGCCGACCAGCAGCGCCGACAGCGGCTGATAGCCCGAGGTCAGCGCCTTGGCCGTGGTGATCGTGTCAGGCTCGATGCCGAGCGTCTGCGCGGCGAACCATTCGCCGGTGCGGCCATAGCCGGTGATGACCTCGTCCAGCATCAGCAAGACATCGTATTTGCGGCAAATACGCTGCACTTCCGGCCAATAGCTGACCGGCGGTATCTTGACGCCGCCCGCCCCCATCACCGGCTCGCCGATGAAGGCGGCAACCTTGTCGGCGCCGGCCTCGAGGATAGCATCCTCGACCGCCTTGGCCGCGCGCAGGCCGAAATCATGATCGCTCTCGCCCGGCAGCGCCAGCTCATAGGCATAAGGCATCATCACATGGACGATGTTGGGCACCGCGCCGTTGAGCTGCTTGTGCATGCCATCCATGCCGCCGAGCGAGGTGCCGGCAACGGTCGAGCCGTGATAGGCCATCTTGCGCGAGATGATACGGTTCTTCTCCGGCTTGCCTTCCAGCACCCAGTAGTGGCGCACGAGGCGCAGCGCCGTGTCGTTGGCTTCCGAACCGGACGAACCATAGAACACCTGGCTGACATTCTTCGGTGCGATTTCCGCCAGCTTCTTGGACAGCAGCACCGGCGTCGGCGTCGAGCATTTGAAGAAGGAGTTGTAGTAGGGCAGTTCCTTCATTTGGGCATAGGCAGCCTCGGCCAGCTCGTCACGGCCATAGCCGATGTTGACGCACCATAGCCCGGCCATGCCGTCGAGAATCTCGGCTCCTTCGGAACCGTAGATGAACGGTCCGTTGGCGTGGGTGATGATGCGCGAGCCGGCCTCGCGCAATTCCTTGTGGTCGGTGAACGGGTGAAGATGATGCGCCGCGTCGATCTGCTGAAGCTGCTTCAGCGAATAATTCTGATAGGTCATGTCTGATCTTTCCTCTGGATTCTATCCGGCCAAGCCGGGGCGAATGCGTCAGAGGCAGAGAGGCGGCGAATAGCCGATGCGGGCGCACAGCCGCAAAAGCTCGGCGCGCAGCGTGCGTGGTGACGGTGTCACCGCGACCCGCAGTGCGCGAAGACCAAATGCGCCAGCCAATGTCCCTTCGAGAGCCATGGCCGGCACCTTAAAGCAAAGGCTGGTCGAGGTGAACCACCCTTTGCTTGGCCCATGACGGAATGAGTCTAGGCCTTGGCTGTCAGCGCCCTCTGCAGAAAGACATACTTCATCGCCGTTTGCGCCGCCTGCGGCCGGCGGTCACCGCGACCGCCATGCCCGCCTTCGGTTTCCTCGAAGAACAGCGTGCGTGCATGGCCGGCCTCCTGCAGGCGGGCGGCCATCTTGCGCGCATGGCCGGGGTGGACGCGGTCGTCAGCGGTCGACGTCGTCAGCAGCACCGGCGGATAGGCGGCGCCGGCGTCGACATGCTGGTAGGGCGAGTAGGCTGAAAGCCACACCGCGTCTTCCGGTTTCGACGGATCGCCATATTCGGCCATCCACGAGGCGCCGGGCGGCAATTGCGTGTAGCGCAGCATGTCGAGCAGCGGCACCTCGATGATGACGGCGCCGAAGAGTTCGGGGCGTTGCGTCAAGGAAACGCCCGTCAGCAAGCCGCCATTCGAGCCGCCCTGGATGCCGAGCGAGGCTGCTGTCGCAATCCCGCGTCGAACGACGTCCTGCGCAACCGCGGCGAAATCGTCGAAGCCATTCTGGCGATTGCCCTTGAGCGCCGCCTGATGCCAGGCAGGGCCGAATTCGCCGCCGCCGCGGATGCACGCCTGCACATAGGCATTGCCCTTTTCCAGCCACAGCCGGCCACGCACGCCAGCATAGCCCGGCAGAAGCGGCACTTCGAAACCGCCATAGCCGTAGAGCAGCGTCGGCACCGGACCCTTCTGGTCGAGCCGCCTGACGACGAAATAGGGGATCATCGTGCCGTCCTTGGAGCGTGCCTCAAACTGTTCCGAGATCAGCGGCGACGCATCGAAACGCGCCGGCTGCGACTTCACCGTGGCCAGCGTCTCGCCATTGTCGTCAGACCAGATGATCGAACTTGGCGTCAGGAAATCGGTGAAGGAGAAGGAAACGCTGGAGCCGAACTGCTCGGCATGGCTGATGCCGACATTGCCGTTTTCAGGCAGCGCGACCGGTTTCTGCGGCCAACTGCCGTCCTTTCGCTCGCAGACGACGACCTTACCGCGCACATTGTCCATCAGGTTGATGAACAGCCGGTCCTGCGTACGGGCAATTCCGGCGATGGAAACGCGATATGCCGGCTCGACCAAGGCTTCCACTGGTCCGAGCGCGCCGGTCTCAACCCAGTGCGCCAGATCCAGCGAATAGAGGCCGTCAGGCTTGCAAACCGTGCCGTCGGGCGCCGTCCACGGACTGCGCACGCCGAAGACGAGCTGATCCCTGAATATTGCCGTATCGGTCATGTCGTCCGGCAATGGCAGCTGTTGGTTTTCGCCGGAAGGCAGCCGAAGGAAGATGTGCGAGGCGAAGAAATTGAGCGTCCGGGCGAGAATCAGATAGCGCCGATCACCATCGAACTCGACCGCGGCACCAACGGCGAGATCCTCTTTCTGCGCCTCGAAGATCGGTGTCGCGTCTTCCAGCTTGGTGCCGCGCTTCCACAGCTTGATGACACGCGCATACCCCGACTCGGTCTTGTCGGCCTCGTCAAAAGCCGCCGATACGATGACGGTGTCCTTGTCCAGCCAGCTGAAGCCCGACTTGGATGCGGGCGCACGAAACCCGCCCTCGACAAAGGATTTGGTCGCGATGTCGAATTCGCGCATCTCGCTGGCGTCGCCGCCATCGGGCGACATCGAAACCAGGCAGAGGTTGAAGTCGGGATAGAGCCGGCTGGCGCCGCCGAACACCCATTTGATCCCCTCCTTCGCCGCAAGCTGGTCGAAGTCGATGATCGTTTCCCAGTCGGGCTTCTCGGTCTTGTAGGAAGCGACCGTCGTGCGGCGCCAGAGGCCGAGCACATTGGTCTTGTCCTGCCAGAAATTGTAGACATGGCCCTTCAGCGCGGAACCGACCGCGATGTTGTCCTCGGCCGTCATCAAGTCGAGCGCGGTCTGGAACGACGCCTGGTAGGACGGATCACCCTGCAGCTCGCCGACCGTGACCTCGTTCTGGCGACGAACCCAATCCAATGATTGCTTGGCTGTCCTGTCTTCCAGCCACAGGAAGGGATCGTCGGTCGAAGGAGCGGTGGCGGGCTTGGTCATGAGGTCTCCGATAAACGCGTAGCTTTTTGGCACTGCCAACATCGATATTAAGTTTCCGATATTCAATATTTTCAGCGCACGATTGAGGCTTCCCGCCGACCAACCAGGCTCGCAATGGCCAGCGTCAGGCACATCAGGCCAAGCGTGATTGGCAAGCCGCCGGCGCCCAGAATATCCATGGCGCCGCCGGCCAGTGGCGGTACGGCGATACCACCGACACCCCACATCAGCGAAAAGGCGGCGTTGCCGGCGACCAGTGCAGAGCCGGTGAAGCGCTCGCCGAGCTCGATGATCGACATCGTGTAGATGCCATAGGAAACCGCACCCCAGACGAAGATCATCGGCCAGATCAGTGGCGACTCGATGAGAAGCGGCAGAAGCAGGCAGCCGAGCACGGTGACCGCGACGCAGGCTAGCCGCACCAGCCGTGCGGAAAGCTTCTCCGCAAGCAAGCCGAGCGGCACCTGCATGGCGATGTTGCCGGCAATCATCACCGACAGCAGCGCCGACATGCGGGTTTCGGTGATGCCGTGATGGGTGCCATAGACCGGCAGCAGCGCCAGTGCGCCCTGTTCGAAACCGGCGGCGACGATGACGGCAAACAAAAGCAGCCACGCCAGCGGCACGAAGCCAAGGACCGAAACCTGATGCCCGGCCTCGTCGACCTTAGGCAAGCGCGGCAGCACCGAGGCCAGGCAGATGCCGCAGAGCACAAAGGCGAAAATGCCGACGAGGAAGGGCGACCAACCCTCAGTGCCGACGGCAAGCAGGCACAGTGGTCCGGCCGCGAAACCAGCCGAGATGATCGTCGAATAAACACCCATGACGCGGCCGCGCCGGGCCGGCGGCGCCAGCGCGATCACCCAGATCTCGCTCAGCACATAGAGCGGATTGGTGACGACGCCGATCAGGAAGCGCAGCGGAAACCACAGATAAACATTCTGCGTCCAGCCGATCAGCGCCAGCACGATTGCCGAAAGAGCCGCACAGGTAAGCGCCGTGCGCCCTGCCCCGAACCGCCGCGCCAGCGCCGGGATCAATGGCGACGAAAGGATGAAGCCGATCGGCGTCATGGCCGCCGACAGGCCGATCATTGCCGGCGAAACGCCCTGGCGCTGCAGGATGAAACTCAACAGCGGATAGGACAGGCCCTGAGCGATGGCAAAGACCGAGACCGTGGCGATCACACCGGTGATCGCTGCCCACTGCATCGTCTCGTCGCCGTTCGATTCCGCCAGATTCATTGTGCGCACACCGCTATCGGGGCTGCAGGATTAACGATTGAGTGACGCGGTGGTAAGCCCCTGGCAGGCGAAAACCGCTTGCTCCAGACAATGTCTGTCAGGAGGCTGGGCTTGTCAGGAAGCGCGGCGTACGGACGACCGATACAGAGCAAACATCACCAGTGCGGCGTCGAGGCCGGCGATCACGACTGGCAGGCCGTTTCGACATGTCGCTTCCCTCGCCCTAGTGGTCGCCGCCTCCGCAATGGCGGAACAGCCGCCGGTCCATTATGCCGCCCGTTATCGCATCCTACGAGGACCATCATGACCGCCGCCCTACAACCCTTGGAACCGGCATTGGCCACCGACCGCGCCCGTCGCGGCGGCCGCGCCGGAAAGCGCGCCGGCGGCTCGGCCGCGTTCGAGCAGCCGGCATTCCGGCAGCTGAAAAACCCGCTGACCCCGACCAGGCTGGTTTCGGACGACGAGCTGGAATCGATCCATCTCGCCTCCTTGCGCGTGCTCAGGGAAATCGGCGTCGACGTTCTGCATGACGAGGCCCGCCGCATCATGAAGGCGCATGGCGCCGACGTGCGCGACGGCAGCGAGCGGGTACGCTTCGACAGCGACATGATCCTGGGATTGGTGTCGCACTGTCCGTCGGAGTTCACCATTCATGCCCGCAACCCGGCGCACAATGTGCGCTTCGGCGGCAACAATGTGATCATCTCGATGATGGCGTCGGCGCCCAATTGTTCCGACATCGATCGCGGCCGCCGGCCCGGCAACCAGCAGGACTACCGCAACTTCCTCAAGCTCGCGCAGATGCACAACATCCTGAACTGCACGGGCGGCTATCCGGTCGAGCCGACCGATATCCATCCATCCGTTCGCCACCTCGAATGCATCCGCGATCTCAGCGTACTCACCGACAAGGTGTTCCATATCTATTCGCTCGGCAAGGAGCGCAATGTCGACGGCATCGAGATTGCCAGGATCGCGCGCGGCATCGGCCACGAGCAACTGCTCGAAGAGCCGTCGGTCTTCACGATCATCAACACCAATTCGCCGCTCAAGCTCGATGTGCCGATGATGGAAGGCATCATCCAGATGTCGAGCAAGGGCCAGGTCGTCGTCGTGACGCCGTTTACGCTGTCGGGTGCGATGGCGCCGGTCACCATCGCCGGCGCGCTGGTGCAGCAGAATGCCGAAGCGCTGTCCGGCATCGCCTTTGCCCAAATGGTGCGCAAGGGCGCGCCCGTCGGCTATGGCGGCTTCACTTCCAATGTCGACATGAAGTCCGGTTCGCCGGCCTTCGGCACGCCGGAATACATGAAGGCGCAGCTCGTCGGCGGCCAGCTTGCCCGCCGCTACAACATCCCCTACCGCACTTCCAACACCTGCGCCGCCAACACGGTCGACGCGCAGGCGGCCTATGAAAGCGTGTTCTCGCTGTGGGGCGCTATCCAGGGCGGCGGCAATCTGATGATGCATGCCGCCGGCTGGCTCGAGGGCGGACTGCGCTGCTCCTACGAGAAGACCATTCTGGACATCGACCTGTTGCAGATGGTGGCTGAATTCCTGACCCCGCTCGACCTGTCCGACGAGGCACTCGGTTTCGATGCCATCCAGTCGGTCGGCCCCGGCGGCCATTTCTTCGGCACCCAGCATACGCAGGACCGCTACAAGACCGCCTTCTACTCGCCGATCCTCTCCGACTGGCGCAATTACGAGACCTGGGCGGAAGCCGGCTCGCCGACGGCGCTCGAAAAAGCCAACAAAGTCTGGAAGGAACGGCTTGCGTCCTATGAGGAGCCCTACATGGACCCGGCCATCCGCGAGGAGCTCAACGCCTTCGTCGCCAAGCGCCGATCCGAAGGCGGCGCACCGACCGATTTTTGATCATTGCTTTGATGAACAGTCGACTCCCACTCCGTCGAGCTACGCTCGACACCTCTCCCCCGATCGACGGAGTAGAGAAAAGCTGCGGGCTTACGCAGGTTGGCGCCCTTCCTCTCCCTCCGGCGGGGCAACCCGATTCAATCTCTTCAAAAACGGATCTATCTAGATGAAATCTCATGTAAAAGCGGTTGTCATCGGCGGCGGTGTCGTCGGCTGCTCGGTTCTCTATCACCTGGCCAAGGCCGGCTGGACCGACATCATGCTGATCGAGCGCTCGGAGCTCACCTCCGGCTCGTCCTGGCATGCGGCGGGCGGCTTCCACACGCTGAACGGCGACCCCAACGTCGCCAAGCTGCAGGCCTATACGGTGCAGCTCTACAAGGAGATCGAGGAAATATCAGGCCAGTCCTGCTCCCTGCATTTGACGGGTGGCGTGATGATGGCCGACACGCCCGAGCGCATGGATTTCCTGCGGCTGGCCCACGCCAAGGGCCGCTATCTTGGCATGGACACCGAGCTGATCACGCCGTCCGAAGCCAAGGCGATGTTCCCGCTGATGGACGAGACCAATTTCGTCGGCGCCATGTGGGACCCGGTCGAAGGCCATCTCGATCCGTCCGGCACCACCATCGCCTATTCCAAGGCGGCAAAAAAGCTCGGCGCCGAGATCGTGCTGCGCAACCGTGTCGTCGAACTGACGCAGGAGATCGACGGCACCTGGAACGTCGTCACCGAACAAGGCACGGTGAAGGCCGAGCATGTCGTCAACTGTGGCGGCCTGTGGGCGCGCGAGATCGGCCGCATGGTCGGCGTCGAACTGCCGGTGCTGGCCATGGAGCATATGTATCTGCTCACCGAGCCGATGCCGGAGGTCGAGGAATTCAACAAATCGACCGGCCGCGAGATGATCGGCGTGCTCGACTTCAAGGGCGAGATCTACACCCGCCAGGAGCGCAACGGCATCCTGCTCGGCACCTATGAGAAGGCCTGCAAGCCGTGGTCGCCGGTTAACACGCCGTGGGATTTCGGACACGAATTGCTGCCGCCGGACCTCGACCGCATCGCGCCGTCGCTGGAGATCGGCTTCAAGCATTTCCCCGGCATCGAGAAGGCCGGTATCAAGCAGATCATCAACGGCCCCTTCACCTTCGCTCTCGACGGCAACCCGCTGGTCGGCCCGGTGCAGGGCCTGACCAATTTCTGGTGTGCCTGCGCCGTCATGGCAGGCTTCAGCCAGGGCGGCGGCGTCGGTCTGGCGCTGTCGAACTGGATGGTGCATGGCGATCCCGGCTTCGACGTCTGGGGCATGGACGTCACCCGCTTCGGCGAATGGGCCGGCCTGCGCTACACCAATGCCAAGGTGCGCGAGAACTATTCGCGCCGCTTCTCCATCCGCTTCCCCAATGAGGAACTGCCGGCGGCACGCCCGGCGCAGACGACGCCGCTCTACGACACGATGCTGGCCAACAACGCCGTCATGGGCGACAGCTGGGGACTTGAGACGCCGCTCTGGTTCGCGCCGGAAGGCAAGGAACCCAAGGATATCGTCTCCTTCCACCGCTCCAACGATTTTGGCCCGATCGGCGAGGAAGTGCGCGCCACGCGTGAACGTGTTGGCGTCACCGAGATCGCCAATTTCGCCAAATACGAAGTGTCGGGACCTGGTGCGGAAGATTTCCTCAACCGGCTGATGACCAACCGCATGCCAAAGACGGGTCGCATCGTGCTGACGCCGATGCTCAACGAATTCGGCAAGCTGATCGGCGACTTCACCATCGCCAAGGCGGCCGAAGACCGCTTCATGATCTGGGGCTCGTCGGCCGCGCAGAAATACCACATGCGCTGGTTCGAAAAGCATCTGCCGACGGACGGGTCGGTGCGCATCCACCGCTTCGATCAGACGCTGGTCGGCCTGTCGATCGCCGGGCCGAAATCGCGGGATCTGCTGCAGAAGTTGGTCGACGTCGACATCTCGACCAAGGCCTTCCGCTTCATGGATTTCCGCGAGATGGCCGTCGGCGGCGCACCGTGCCTGGTCAACCGCATCACCTATACCGGTGATCTCGGCTACGAGATCTGGATGGCGCCGGCTTACGAGCGCCTTGTCTATAAGGCCATCAAGGATGCCGGTGAAGAATTCGGCCTGGTCGATTTCGGCATGCGTGCTCTGCTCTCCATGCGCCTCGAAAAGAACTTTCCGACCTGGTTCCGAGAGCTGCGGCCGATATACGGGCCGTTCGAAGGTGCGATGGACCGCTTCATCAAGATCGAGAAGAACGACTTCATCGGGCGCGAGACTGCCGCCAAGGAACAAGCCGAGGGGCCAAAGCTGCGCCGCGTTTCTTTCATCGTCGATGCCGCCGACGCCGATGTGATGGGCGACGAGCCGATCTGGGCCAAGGTCAGCAAGGACTACGGCACGGTGGAAAAGCCGCATGGCTACGGCGCGCCGCGCTTCGACAACAGCGGCAAGGAAATACGCGGCTCCAAGGCGACCGAAGGTGCTTCCGCCGTGCGCGGCATTGTCGACGGCGACTGGCGCGTGGTCGGCTGGGTCACGTCGGGCGGCTATGCCCATTATGTGCAGAAGTCGATGGCGCAGGGCTACGTCCCCGCAGCACTTGCCGAGGATGAAAGTGCCGGACTGTTCGAGATCGAGATCCTCGGACACCGGCGCCCGGCCCGCATCAATGTCGAAGCGCCCTTCGACCCGAGCGGCGAGAAGATGCGGACCTGAGTTCGACCATGGACAGCGCAGCGCCGAAGGGCAGCTTTGGCCGGCATCGAAAGATCATGCCGTTCGAGCCAGGCTCGATCGAAGCCCTGCGCGACGCCTCCCGCCAGAAGGCGGCTTCGCTCAACCAGCATGTACTGGGCTATGGTGCGCAGGCTGAGGCTGAATGGGCCGCAGCAGGCATTGCCGCTCCCAACCTGACGGCGATGCGTCAATACCGGCTGGAGCGCATCCGTGCCGAGTTGAAGCGCCGCGATTATGCCGGCGCCCTGCTCTACGACCCCGTCAACATCCGCTACGCCACCGACAGCACCAACATGCAGCTGTGGGTGGCGCACAACCCGACGCGGCATTGTTTTGTCGCCACTGAAGGTCCGGTGGTACTGTTCGACTATTTCTCCTGCGAGCACCTGTCCGACCATTCCGGCGTCGTCGACGAAGTGCGGCCGGCGGTATCATGGATATACCTCTATAGCGGCGAGCTCACGGAGCAAAAGGTCCGCCGGTGGGCCGCCGGCATCGCCGATCTGATCAGACAACATGGCGGCGGCAACAGCCGCATCGCCGTCGACCATATCGATCCAGAAGGCGTCGAAGAACTGGCCCGTCTCGGTGTGTCGATCGGCAGTGGCGAAGCGGTGATGGAAAATGCGCGGCTCATCAAATCACCGGACGAAATCCTCGCCATGCGCCGCGCCGTCGTCGCTTGCGAGGCGGCGATGGGTGAGATGGAGCAAGCCCTGAGGCCGGGCATCTCCGAAAACGAATTGTGGGCCGAACTGCATCGCGGCAACATCGCGCGCGGCGGCGAATGGATCGAGACTCGATTGCTGACGTCGGGTCCGCGCACCAATCCGTGGTTCCAGGAATGCTCGTCTCGAAAGATCGAGGCTGGCGATCTTGTCGCCTTCGACACCGACCTGATCGGCCCCTATGGCTTCTGCGCCGACCTGTCGCGCACATGGCTGTGCGGCGATAAAAAGCCGACCAATGAACAGCGCGACCTGTTCCGCATCGCCGCCGACCAGATCACCCACAACACCGAATTGTTGCAGCCCGGCATCTCGTATCGCGACCTCGTCGAGCGCTCGGCCGTCCCGCCGGGAGACTGCTTCCCGGCCCGCTACGGCGTGCTCTATCACGGCGTCGGCTTGGCCGACGAATACCCGACCTTGCCGCATGCCAGCGACTGGACATCGGATACGCCGGACGGCGTGCTGGAACCGGGTATGGTGCTATGCGTGGAAAGCTATATCGGCCGGCTTGGCGGGCGCGAAGGCGTTAAGATCGAGGAACAGATCCTAATCACCGAGACCGGCAATGAGCAGCTTTCAGCCTACCCGCTTGACGAGCGGCTGCTCGGCTAGCCCGGCAATGGCCTCGCGCAGCGCCCTGATCGTCTTTTCCGGCGTCGTCGCAGCGGTGATGAATGGCAGGCCCTTGCGCCGTCCTGTCCAACCGACGACCGCCACCTTTTGTGCCGCAGGTTCGAAACGCTGCGCCAGCGCCCAGCTCTCGCAGTCGATCGCAGCGACATCGGCCTGGCCCTCTGCAATTGCGACAATCGAGGAACGGTGCCCGCCGCTTTCGCTGCCCGATGCAAAGATGTCCAGACTTTCGCCCATCGCATCGAGGTCGCGTGTCAGTCCGAGAAACCCCGACATCGAATCGAGGCTGTTGAAGGTGAAGCGCTTGCCACGGATCAGATCGAGCGGGAGCAAGGGGCTGCCGTCCGCAGGCGATCGAACTTCCGGCCCCTCGCCTATCCGCATCACCAGCGCGCTGGAATAGAGTTCGCCTTGCCCGCCTTCGTAGGCGTCGTAACTGGGTTGGCTGACCACCTGCACATGGCTGGACAGGCCGAGTTCCATCGGCCCCCAGCAGGTCTGCGAGAAAAGCAGCGCCGGATGCAGCCACAATCCGTGAAAGTCGAGTTCGTCCGGCAATGTCGCCAGGTCGGGCGCGCCCGGCACCGGCGGCAGATCACCATTGCGGCGCACGATCGTTTGCGGCGCATTGATGCCCTTTTGCCGGAAGGCGTCGCGCAACCGCACCCATTGCGCGTCAACCTCGTCGCGCACTTCGGGCCAATCATACATCGGCAACGCCGCAACCAATTCACTCATGCCGACACTCAACCATCATGTCAGGAAAAAGGATCGCAAAAACGCGGCGTCCACTTAGAATTGGCCGACACGGATCCCGGATACGCCGGAATTATTCCTTGGGCGGCTCGGCGGGAACCGGCGCACTGCCAAGCCCGCTGATGCTGCGCGCCCTGATGCGCGGCTTGAAGGCCCTGCCCAGCTCCGGCGCACGCCGCAGCACCGGGTGCACGATCGGCTCCTTCGCCTTGAAGGCATAGGCTTTGATCAGCGCGAAATAGTTCGGATAGGCATAACCATTGTTCATCCGCAGCCATTCCTCACGGCGGTCGCGAAACAGCTTGGGCAGCTTGTACCAGGCGACGGTCGGGGTCTTGTGGTGGACGAAGTGCAAATTGTTGTTAAGGAACAGGAACGACAGCGGCGAGCGCTCGACGATCACCGTGCGGCCTTCCGGGTGCTCCGACCATTGATGTTCGGCGAAGGTGCGGATCGAGATCAGCGATTGACCGAGCCAGACCGGCACCAGAATGTAAAGCCACAGTGGAATGCCGAAGCCGAACTGGACGATGGGCAGCACGATCGCAAGCCCGATCGCATGCAATAGCCATGCTTTACGGATCGCCTTGTCGCCGGCAATCATGTGCCTGGCATCGTCGATGAAGAAGCCGATGCAGGACAGCCAGGGGCCGAGTACGAAACGGCCTGCCATGGTGTTGTTGACCTTGAGCAGGAATTTCATCGTCGGCGGCAATCCGTCGTGCTGCCAGAGCGCCTGATAGTAGCTTTCGGGATCGTCCAGCGGATCGGTCAGCCGCTCGTCGGCGTGATGGCGCAGATGGATGGTCTTGAAGCGGCGGAATGGCCAGACCAGACCGATCGGCAGGAACACGAAGGCCTCGTTGATCCGCGCGTTGCGCGTCGGATGACCGTGCAGCACTTCGTGCATGATCGACGATTGCAGTGCGGCGGTGAAAGCCAGGACAGCGAGCGCCAGGACGGGGTAGGATGGCCAGAGCAGGAAACCGGTGGCGAGCCATGTTGCGTAGCAGAAGAAAGCGAGTACCACGGTCGGCCACTCGATGGCCGGTACGCTGTGTCGCCTGATGCTCTTGCTCGTCATGCTATCGACCACTGTCCCTCAGTCGCCGGAGCCCCAATTGGCTCCTGACAACATTGTGTCAGGAGAAATGATTCCACTCAACGAGACAAAGTGCACAAACTGTTGCGATTGCGCATTTTTGACCGCACATGTTATACATTGTAAACAAACTTAGGGATTAATTTACGCCTGAGGCACGCTTACAGAGGCTTCGGCGCAAATTTTTCCTCCATCGGCCTGGAGCCCGGACATGGACAAGCGCGACCTGTCGACGATCTTCCGCGAACGCCTGAAAATGCTATTGACACGCTCCGACCTCAACCAGTCGGCCTTCGCGACCGCTGTCGGCATCGACCGCTCGGCGCTGTCGCAGCTGCTGTCTGGCGCCTCGACCCGCCTGCCCCGCGCGGAGACGCTGCTCAACATCGCCGCCGAGTTCAAGGTGTCACTCGACTGGCTTCTCGGCCTCAGCCAGGACGAGGGTCTCACCGGCGAAATCCGCGAGAGCCTGGAGATCGAGGAGGCACCTGACGGCTTCGACCGTACGCTGCTTGCCAAATGGCATGCCGAGGCGGCCGGCACCAAGATCCGCTACGTGCCGGCTGGCATTCCCGACCTTCTGCGCACCGAAGCGCTGGTCGACTACGAAGCGGGCATCACCAACAAGAGCCGCCTCGCCCAGGCCGGCGAAACCCAATACCGCATCGACTATAACCGCAGGCCGGAAACGGACATGGAAGTCTGCATGCCGCGCCATACGCTGGAGATTTTCGCCCGCGGGCTGGGTGTCTGGGACCGTTTCCCGGAAGCCGACCGCCGCGCCCAATTGCTGCATATGGCAACGTTGCTCGACGACCTCTACCCGACCTTCCGGCTGTTCCTCTATGACGGGCGCATGCGCTATTCGATCCCCTACACCATTTTCGGACCCTATCGCGCGGCCATCTATGTCGGCGACATGTATCTGGTGCTCAATGCCACCCAGCCGATCCAGACGCTGATCCAGCATTTCGACAATCTGATCCGCGCCGCGGACATCAACGCGCACGAAGCAGCGGGCTTCGCACACAAGCTGGCCGGCATGTCGTTCCCGTCAGCCACTGTCTGAGCTTTCTGGCAATCGAGATCACCGCCGCGCCATGATCCAAGGCGCCGCATTGGCAACTCCGTCATAGCTATTTCATTGACTGCACATAAAGACTTCTTTATATCCTTATTCGAATTCGAAACATGAAAGCCAATCCGATGACGACCACCAACCCGATCGATGCGCTGCTGGCTGAAAAGGGTGTGCTGCTGGCCGACGGCGCCACCGGCACCAATCTGTTCGCCATGGGGCTCGAGGCCGGCGAGGCGCCCGAGTTGCTCAACGAGACGGCACCCGACACCATCACCAACCTGCACCAGAATTTCGTCGATGCCGGCGCCGACATCATCCTCACCAACTCGTTCGGCGGCACCCGCCACCGCCTGAAGCTGCACCATGCGCAGGACCGCGCGCATGCGCTGAACAAGCGTGCCGCCGAGCTTGCACGTGCCGTAGCCGACAAGGCCGGCCGCAAGGTGATCGTCGCCGGCTCGGTCGGCCCGACCGGCGAATTGCTGGTGCCGCTTGGCGCCATGACCTATGACGAGGCGGTCGACGCCTTCGCCGAGCAGATCGAGGGTCTCAAGGCCGGAGGCGCCGAAGTCGCCTGGATCGAGACGATGTCGGCTCCCGACGAGATCCGCGCCGCCGCCGAGGCGGCCATCCGCGTCGGCCTGCCCTACACCTACACCGGTTCCTTCGACACCGCCGGCCGCACGATGATGGGCCTGCTGCCCAGGGACATCCACGGCGTCGCCGACGGGCTGTCGCAAGCGCCGCTCGGTGTCGGTGCCAATTGCGGCGTCGGCGCGTCCGACATCCTGGCCTCGCTGCTCGACATGACCGAGGCGAAGCCGGAGGCGACGGTGATCGTCAAGGGCAATTGCGGCATTCCCGAATTCCGCGGCACCGAGATCCATTATTCCGGCACGCCGGAACTGATGGCCGATTATGTGCGCCTCGCTGTCGATGGCGGCGCCAAAATTATCGGCGGCTGCTGCGGCACCTCGTTCCAGCACCTTGCCGCCATGCGCAAGGCGCTCGATGCGCATACCAAGGCGGATCGTCCGACGGTTGAAAAGATCGTCGAGCGCATCGGTCCGATGCGCAACAAGGTGGCGACGGAAAACACCGCCGAGACCAGCGAAGCCCGCCGCGAGCGTCGCCGCAGCCGGGCCTGACCTATCGTTTTGTGACTATTCGCTGTTGTCGGCGTAGCTCGACTGCGCCGACTTGAAGTCGACGACGTTGTCGCCGCGCATCGTCATCAGCGCGCCGGACGAAACCGGATCGCCTATCTGCTCCAGCATGATGCGGAAGCGGTCGTTGGTCAGCGCCGACATGGCGGTGTGGCGCGCCTGCGCGACATCGTCACTGATACGCCTGGATTCGGTTGATGGCGCCGATGAAACCGCCGAGGGGTCCCGCGCCGGCGGTGTCGAGTTGGCGGTAGTCCTGATCTGCAATTTCGGCTCCCTCAAGCCCAGTACACCCGTCCTGCGTAACAAGGAGGGGGTTGCGATCCGGTGCCGGAAATGCCGCGCAATTTAACGACCCGGAAAATTCTCCAAAAAAAGGCCGGCAAGGGAATGAACCCCTCGCCGGCCTGCCTCACCCGCCCGTTGGTCGGTTTTCCCTGTCAGAACGATCCCATCCGAAGGAACCCGGCCGTCATCACCACTACCGGTTACCGCCCAGCGCCGAGGCAAGGCGCACAAGCGAGAGGAACTCGGACCTGTACCCAAACGGGTCGGCTCCTCGAGCGGCAGTGGCAATCTCCATGATCTTGTCGTAACCGAACTTCGCGGTCGCATCCTCGTCGCGCAGCTTCTGGCCGAAGGCCGCAACCGCGACGGAGAAACGCTGGTCAGTGCTGGCCTGATCGAAGGACGAAATCTCGTTGGCCGAGGTCACCGGCGTGGTGATCAGCTTCGAGACGTTTTCATTCGGCAGCTTGTAGCGGATCTTGACGAAGGCATACTCGCCCGCATTGGCGACGCCGCCATTGTCCACCGACGCCTGGCCATAACGCAACGGATCGATCTGCTCGCCGCCGCTGCCCTTGGGCGTGATTTCGTAGATCGCGGTGACGGAATGGCCCGAACCGATATCGCCGGCATCGACGCGGTCATTGTTGAAATCCTCGCGGTTCAAGGCCCGGGTCTCGTAGCCGATCAGGCGATATTCCGAGACCTTGTTCGGGTTGAACTCGACCTGGATCTTCACATCCTTGGCGATGGTGAACAGCGTCGAGGAGGCATCCTCGACCAGCACCTTCTCGGCCTCGGCCAACGTGTCGATATAGGCGGCGGTGCCGTTGCCGTTCTGCGCGATGGTCTGCATCATCTGGTCGTTCAGATTGCCGCGGCCGAAGCCGAACACCGACAGGAAGACACCCGTCTTGCGCTCCTTTTCGATCAGCCGCTTCAGATCGTCGTCGTCGCTCTGGCCGACATTGAAGTCGCCGTCGGTGGCAAGCATCACCCGATTGACGCCATCCTTGACGAAGGATTTTTGCGCCAGCCTATAAGCTTCCTTGATGCCCGCCTCGCCGGCCGTGCTGCCGCCGGGCGTCAAATTGTCGATGGCATTGAGGATCTTGTCCTTTTCGGACGCCTTGGTCGGCTCCAGGACTGTGCCGGCGTCACCCGCATAGGTGACGATCGAGATGGTGTCGTCGGCCTTCAGCTTGCTGACCAGCAGCCGGAAAGCCGATTTGAGCAACGGCAGCTTGTCCGGCTCGTCCATCGAGCCCGAGACGTCGATCAGGAAGACCAGATTGGCCTTCGGCTGCTCGGTCGGCTTGACGTCAAAACCCTTGATGGCGACATGCATCAGCCTGGTCTGCGTGTTCCACGGCGTCGGCATGACGCTGACGGTCGAGTTGAATGGCGTCGAGGCAGAGTCCGGCCCCTTCCAGTTGTAGGGGAAGTAGTTGATCATCTCCTCGACGCGCACGGTATCGGCCTGCGGCAGATAGCCTTGCTTCAGCGAACTGCGCACGAAGGAATAGGAGGCCGTGTCGACGTCGATCGAGAAGGTCGAGACGGGATCCTCGATCGCGGCATGCACCGGATTGGTCTTGAAATCCTCGACACGGTCGCGGTTTTCCGGTTGCGGCTGCATCTGGTCGGCCGGCAAGGTCGACGGCTGCTGCGGCGCCATCAGCTTCGACTCGGCCGTCATGCGAGCGGCCCCCGAGGTGCCGGTCGCGTTCACTGTGCCATCCAGTGCGAATTCACCTGTCGGCGCCGGTGGTGCAGGCTCGGCCGGCATACCGCGCCCCAGCGCATTCTGCTGTGGAGCGCTACTTGAAATCGCCGATTCCTGCTGTGCCGCGCCGCCGGCAACGGTCGATTCAGATTTCGGCGGCGAGGTTGGCGCCACAAGTGCATCGGTCGCATTGCGGCTTTCCACATCCGCGTCGGCCTTCTTGTCCTTCTCCAGCTCGCTGCGAGCCGGCTTCGGCTCGGCGGTCGTCGGCTTCACCGTCGCCGGCTTGTCGGCCAGCGTCTCGCTGATCTTCTCGTCGCCGCCGAATTTGGGCGGCTGTTCCCTCAGCAGATGGAAGGTGGCGTATCCGGCTATCGGCAGGGCGACGAGCCCGGCAAGGGCCGGCGTGGCAATGAGTTTCTTTTGCATGATCTCGCTCCAGAGCTTTTGTGCTCGCTCTGTGAGACGAAGCCCGCCAACCGATCCTTGGGTGACAGCGGAAATATTTTCCTGATCATAGGCGCGCAGGGCGGCCTCAAAGGCACGTGCCTTCGCGCCCTCGCCCGGTGCCGGTGCTGCAATGTCGCGCAGTCTCTTGAGTTCGTTGTCGTCGACCATGGTCACACTTCCCCGGCCGAGCGCACGAGCGTCTTCAGCCGTTTCTTCGCTTCATGGATGTGCCAGGAAACCGTCGTCTCCGAGATCGCCATCGCCTCGGCAGCGGCTGCGTGGTTCAACCCTTCGCCATAGACCAAAAGCACCGCGTCGCGCTGCTTGTCCGGCAATTGCCGCACCGCCGCCCACAGCGCCTCGGCCGGGTCTTCCGGTTCGATTGACGCCTCGCCCGAGATCAGCGCATGGACGCCGTAGGCCTCGGTCTTGACCGTCTCGCGAGCGGACTTGCGCATCATGTCGCGCGCGGCATTCATCGTCACGGAGTAGAGCCATGTCGTGAAGGCACCGCCGCCGCGATAGTCGCGGATCGCCTTGCCCAGCCGGACGCAGACTTCCTGGGCGATGTCTTCGGCATCGGCCTTCCTGCCGCACCAGCGATAGGCGGCGCGATAGACGAAGTCATAGTGCCTTTCCAGCAATGTGCTGAAGGCCCCTCTGTCTCCGCCCTTCGCCCGCCCGATCAGTTCGGCGTCGGAGGCTTCGCTCTCATCCAGCATCATCGCCATCATTTGCCTGTTGGACGAAGGCTAATGGCTAAACCTTGGGGCAATGGAAAGATTTTTTTAGAAACGGGTAGATCGTGACAATCGACGCTCCCGCTTGACACATACATATCTCAGCGGTTATACGTCAATTAATAGCCACCGGGTTATCGATCCCAAATGACCAACGCTCACGATGTCCTGTTCAGAACGCTCTCCGACCCGACGCGTCGGGCGATATTCGAGCGCCTGTGCCGGCAAGGCGAGCAGACCGTCGGCGCCCTGACGGCTCAGTCAGGGGTCTCGCAGCCGGCGGTGTCGAAGCATCTCGGCGTGCTCAGGCAGGCCGGGCTGGTGCGCGATCGCCATGAAGGACGGCAGACCCATTATAGCGCCCAGCTCGCGGCCCTTTCCCCATTGACCGACTGGACGAACCAGATGAACGCGTTCTGGCAGAGCCGGTTCGACGACCTCGAAAATTTGCTCAGAAGAATGGACCAATGACCAACATTGCGACCGAAACGCGCTCCGTCATCGTCGAACGTGAGATCCCCTATCCACCGGAGAAGATCTGGCGCGCCCTCACCCAACCGCATCTGATCGAGGAGTGGCTGATGAAAAACAACTTCAAGCCAGTCGTGGACCACCGTTTCAATCTCAGCGCGGATTGGGGCGGCGTCGACTGCCAGGTCCAGACGGTCGAGCCCAACAAAACGCTGTCCTACACCTGGGATACCAAGGATCTCGAGAGTGTGGTCACCTGGACGCTCACCGCTACGAGCGCGGGAACTCATCTGCGCATGGAGCAGACCGGCTTCCGCTCGGATCAGCAGCCCTATTTCCGCGGCGCCACGGTGGGCTGGCAAAGGTTCCTTACCGCCCTGGAAGACGTCCTGGCGCGGCTGGATTGAAACCCGCCGGCAGGCGGATCGCTGGTCCGCTTCGGTTCGTTTTAACGGGAGGTCTCATTGGACTGGAACAAGTGTATCCGGCAAATTCATCGCTGGCTGTCGATCATCTTCACGCTGACGGTCATCGCCAACTTCGCCACCATGGCATTTGGGCAGCCTCCCGCCTGGGTGGTCTACTCGCCGCTCTTGCCGCTCTTCCTGCTGCTGTTCAGTGGCCTGTATATGTTCGTGCTGCCCTATGCCGCCAAGGGACGCGGCGCGCAGCGTGCGGGCGGGTAAGAATGGGCAGAATAGCCAAGACGCCGGGGCAATCGACCAAAGCGGCACCGGTCCTGCTGTCGGGCGGCAACCCGCAAATCGCCAAGGGCGATGGCGACGCCCCGGTCCAGGCGTATGTCGCTGCAATGCCGGGCTGGAAGCGTGGCCTGGGCGAGCGCCTCGACGCGCTCATCGAGCGCAACGTGCCTGATGTGCGCAAGGCCGTGCGATGGAACTCGCCATTCTACGGCATCGAGGGCCAAGGCTGGTTCGTGTCGTTTCATGTCTTCACCCACTATTTGAAGGTCACCTTCTTCAGCGGCATGTCACTACGGCCGATACCGCCCGGCGGCACAACGAAGAGCAAGGATGTGCGCTGGATCGACATTCGCGAAGACGACCAGTTCGACGAGGCGCGGATGACGGAATGGATCAAACAGGCGGCTGCCCTGCCCGGCTGGATCCCATAGCGATCGCATACGACAGAGGAGGAATGCCGATGAAGATCAAGCTGACCAGCGTGTATGTGGACAACCAGGAAAACGCACTGCGTTTCTACACCGACGTGCTGGGCTTTGCCAAAAAAGCCGATTTCAGCAACGGACCCTATCGCTGGCTGACCGTCGCCTCGGCGGAAGAGCCCGATGGGGCCGAGTTGCAACTCGCGCTCAACGACAACCCCGCCGCCAAGACCTATCAGGAAGCCATCTTCAAGCAGGGCCAGCCTGCGGTCATGTTCTTCACCGACGACGTCAAGGGCGACTATGAGCGCATCAAGGCGAAGGGAGGCGCGTTCACCATGCCGCCGACCGAGGTGACCGGCTCGACCATCGCCCAATTGAACGACAGCTGCGGCAACCTCGTTCAGATCACCCAGCTGGCGCGCTGGTGACGGGCGGCGGTTGAAGCACAGGAAGGCACCCAATGACCCCATCGCAACAGATCGACCAACTGATCGCCGGCCTCACGGACTGGCGCGGTGAGACGCTCGCCGGCATTCGCAAGACCATCCTTGCAGCCGACCCGAACATCGTCGAGGAGTGGAAGTGGATGGGCAGCCCGGTATGGTGCCTCGACGGGAACATCGTGGTCGGCAACGCCCACAAGGACAAGGTGAAGCTCACCTTTTCCCATGGCGCCAACCTGCCGGACCCCGACAAGCTCTTCAACAACGGTTTTGGCGGCAAGGTCTGGCGGGCAATCGATATCGTTGAGGGCGATAAGCTCAATGAGGGCGCCTTGAGAGAACTCGTCCGTGCCGCCATCGATTACAACCGGACCAAAAAGAAGAAGGCGCCGGCGGCTACTGGGGCGAAGCCACGGACGTAAGTCTAGGCCGCCTGCCCCGCCACCCAGCCCGACGACCATGCCCACTGGAAATTGTAGCCACCGAGCCAGCCCGTGACATCGACGACTTCGCCGATGACGAACAGGCCCGGCATGGATTTCGCCTGCATCGTCTTCTGGTCCAGTCCGTTGGTGTCGACCCCGCCCAGCGTCACTTCGGCGGTGCGGTAGCCCTCGGAGCCTGCAGGCTTGATGCGCCAGTCATTGACTGCCGCTGCAACGGTTTTGATCTGGGCGTCGGAAAGATCGGCAAGATTGCCGTCGATCCCGGTTCGCTCGGCGATCGACTGTGCGAGCCGCTTCGGCAGATGATTTGCCAGCACCGTCTGCACCGCCTGCCGCCCATTGCCGCGCTTGGCCGCCCGAACAAGGTCCGCCACATCAACTCCCGGCAGCATGGCGATGCGGATTTCGTCGCCCTCGCGCCAATAGGAAGAAATCTGCAGGATGGACGGTCCGCTGACGCCGCGATGCGTGAACAGCATCGCTTCGGAGAACCGTGTCTTGCCGCAGGCAACCTCCGCATCGACGGCGTTGCCGGCCAGGGGCGCCAAGCGCTCGAGCGTGTTGGCATCGAAGGTCAGCGGCACCAGCGCCGGCCGTGTTTCGACAATGGCAAGACCGAACCGTTCGGCAAGCTCGTAGCCGAAGCCGGTCGCACCCATCTTGGGGATCGACTTGCCGCCGCAGGCCACGACCAGGGATTGGCAAGTGACCGTGCCCGTGGAGAGGGCGAGCACAAACCCATCAACGGTTTTGCGGACATCCTCAACCTTGGTCGACAGTGCCAGCTCCACGCCCCTGCCCTGCATTTCCGAAACCAGCATGTCGATGATCTGGCGTGCGGAGCCGTCGCAGAACAGCTGCCCAAGCGTCTTTTCGTGATAGGCGATGCGGTGGCGTTCGACGAGGGCGATGAAATCACGCTGGGTGTAGCGGCTAAGCGCCGAGATGCAGAAATGCGGATTGCCCGAGAGAAAATTCTTCGGGCTGGCATGGATGTTGGTGAAGTTGCACCGGCCGCCGCCGGAGATGCGGATCTTTTCGCCAGGCGACGCCGCATGATCGAGGATCAGTACCGAACGGCCGCGCTTGGCCGCCTCCACGGCGCACATCATTCCGGCGGCGCCGGCGCCGACGATCACGACATCATAGGATTGCATCAGGCTATTCGTTCCCGCTCGACCGGCCGATATGGGGCCGCGCCATTTGTGCTGCCTGATAGCGCGAACGGGCCAGACAGCCAACAGACAAGAACAGCCGAACGAAGGGCTCAGATGAGCGTCTCGGCGAACAACGTCGTCAATCGCTTCCAGTGGCGTTCCGCGCCCGCGGCATTGAAAACGCTATGATCGGGTACGCACCAACCATGCGCCATTCCGGCATAGTTCTCGATGACATGGTCGACTTCCGCGGCCCTGAGCGCCTCGGCCAGTCGTGCCGATTGTTCCGGCGGGAAACTCCTGTCGACGCCGGATGTGCCGACATAGACGCGCGCCTTGATGGAGGCTGCCTTGCGATGCGGGCTGTCGGCAGCATCGCCGGCCAGATTGCCGCCATGGAAGCTCGCGGCCGCCCTTATCCTGTCGGGATAGGTTGCAGCCGCATTCAGTGCCCGGCCGCCACCCATGCAATAGCCGACGGTGCCGATCGGGCCGGTGACACCTTCAGCCGAGAGCGCGTCGAGGAATGCGCCGCTGTCGCGGATGGTCATATTCTGCGTCGTGCCGCTAACCAGCGCCGTCAGCGCCGCCTTGGTCTTTTCGTCGACGAAGGCGGTCTTGGCGTCGAATGGCCCGTAAGGCGCATTGCGGTAGAACAGGTCGGGCACCAGCACCGCATAGCCTTCATTCGCCAGCCGCTCGGCCATGCTGTCGAGCGCCGGCCGCGGACCGAAAGCATCCTGATAGAGGATGACGCCGGCCTTGGCCGGAGATGCGTTTGCCGAGCGGAAAAGCCCTGCATTGGCAACACCATCCCTGGTCTTGATCTGAAGGTCCTGTTTCGTCATCGCCCGCTCCGTTCGTTTGATGCGCGATACATATCCACGCGAGCCGCCAGGGCAAGGCGTTGGCTGAGCGTGGCAGTCAACATTTCGTTCAGGATTGCGTGTGGACTTACAGGCCCGCGAATGCTGCCATGTGAAACGCCTGCACCTCCCGCGGATAGCGATAGTCGGTGCCATAGGGACAGGCGTTGCGGTCGAGGCAACCGCCGCTCCGGCACGGTTCGCCATCCGCACCTCGCACATGCGCCAGACAGGATTGATAGGCGAAACCTTGCGCGGAATAGGCGTCGACCGGACAGGATTTCAGGCAGGGTTTCCCGACACACGCATCGCAAAGGTGGACTGCCTCGCCCTGCTCCGGAAATGCGATCTCGTCCTCGAACAGCAGCGCACCGCGATAGGCATGCCAGAGCCCGTATCGCGGATGCATGAGGATGCCGAGCGGCGACGGCCTCAGCCCCTCCGCCCGCATCGCCCATTGCTGGAAAGGCAGATAGGGCTTGTCGGAAGGCGAAACGACCCGCGCCCCGAATGTCTCCGCCACCGCACCGATCACTTCGCGTGACCATGTGTCGAGCGGATTGGCGATGGTCCCCAATTGCTTCTCCCGCCAGCGCAGGAAATGCGGCCACGGTGCCGCGCCGGCCTGCCCCACCAGCAGGACAGATCTGGCCGAAGCGCCTGTTGTCGGCGCTTCGCCTGGTGCAAAATTGAAACCTCCACGAAGAACAAGGCCGTTGGCGTGAAGCGCCGCAGCAATGCGGTCAACGCGGCCGGCAGGCGCAATCATTCCTTATCAGCCGGATCGGAGAACGCGCTCCGCCAGACTTCCTTGTGGATGATGTTGGCGACTTTAGCCCCGCCTGACTCGGGCTCCTTTCAAGTGAAGGCGTCGGGCATCGACCCCTTCTTCTTGGCGATGAAGTCTTTCAAGGCTTCGTCGATGCTCGGATCGAGATGCGGCGCCTCGTAGCTTTCCAGCCAGCGGCGGGCGAGTTCGTTGGCACGCTGCGGCGCGGTCTTCTCGCCTTCGGCCAGCCACTGCTCGTAGGAATTGTTGTCGGCGATGTTGGAGCGATAGAAGGCGGTCTGGAAATTGGCCTGGGTGTGGTCGCAGCCGAGATAGTGGCTGCCCGGCCCGACCTGGCGGATGGCGTCCATCGCCTGGCCGTTTTCCGACAGGTCGACGCCTTCGGAGAATTTCTGCGTCATGCCGAGCTGGTCGATGTCCATCATGAACTTTTCGTAGCAGGAGGCGAGCCCGCCCTCGAGCCATCCGGCCGAATGCAGCACGAAGTTGGTGCCGGCCAGGATGGTCGAGTTCAGCGTATTGGCGCTTTCATAGGCAGCCTGAGCATCCGGGACCTTGGACGCGCAGAGCGAGCCGCCGGTGCGGAACGGCAGGCCGAGGCGACGTGCCAGCTGTGCGGCGCCGTAGGAGACCAGCGACGGCTCCGGCGTGCCGAAGGTCGGCGCGCCCGACTGCATCGAGATCGACGAGGCGAAGGTGCCGAACAGCACCGGCGCGCCCGGCCGGATCAGCTGCGTGAACGACGCACCGGCAAGCACTTCGGCCAGAACCTGCGTCAGCGTGCCGGCCACCGTTACCGGGCTCATCGCGCCGGCAAGGATAAACGGCGTGACGATGCAGGCCTGGTTGTGGCGCGCATAGACTTTCAGCGCACCGAGCATGGTCTCATCGAACACCATCGGCGAGTTGGCGTTGATCAGGCTGGTCAGCACCGTGTTGTTCTCGACGAAATCGTCGCCGAACACGATCTTGGCCATGGCGACGGTGTCTTCGGCGCGCTCCGGCGCGGTCACCGAGCCCATGAACGGCTTGTCGGAATATTTGATGTGGCTGTAGATCATGTCGAGGTGACGCTTGTTGACCGGCACATCGACCGGCTCGCACACCGTGCCGCCCGAATGATGGATCGACGGCGCCATATAGGCGAGCTTCACGAAATTCTGAAAATCCTCGATCGTCGCATACCGCCTGACGCCATCGAGGTCACGCACGAAGGGCGGACCATAGACGGGTGCAAAGACGGTGGCATTGCCGCCGATCTGCACCGAACGCTCGGAATTGCGGGCGTGCTGGGTGTAGACGGACGGCGCGGTCTTGAGCAGCGAACGGCACAGCCCCTTCGGAAAGTGCACGCGCTCGCCCTTGACGTCGGCGCCGGCCTCTTTCCATAGCTGCAGCGCTTCCGCGTCATCACGGAAGATGATGCCGATCTCCTCGAGCACCGTGTCGGTGTTCTTCTCGATCAGCGCCAGGCCTTCCTCGTCCAGCACCTCATAAACGTTGATCTTGCGCTTGATGTAGGTGAGCTGCGTGCCCGGACCACCGCCCGACCGTGCTGCCCGCCGGGCAGCCGCTCCGCCGCTGGCGCCGCGCCCACGTCGCGCGTTTGACGCTTCCTGATCGACTGCCGCGTGTTCGCTCATGGTGGTTCTTCCCTGAATCTGTTCTTGTCTGGAATCCATAGCGGCTGCCTCTCGCCGCTTATTGCCGGATCGTAGCCATGCACCCTATTCGAAACGGCCCGCCAGCGCCAACGCCTGTCGCAAAATCGACAAGAATTGCAAGAGAGTTACGGTCGCTTTCCTTTTGCGCGAAGTCGCAAATCAGCTATGGATACATGCCCTCAGCGGGTTAGGTATGAACGCGAATATTGTGTGCTTTGCGACATGGTCGCGATGCCGGCAGGAGCTCGATACAAATGTCCGACGACGAGATCATCCTTTCCGAACTTTCCGACGACGAGTTGGTGCAGCAGATGCACGACGACCTCTATGACGGGCTGAAGGAAGAGATCGAGGAAGGCACCAACATCCTGCTGGAGCGCGGCTGGGCGCCCTACAAGGTGCTGACCGAAGCGCTGGTCGAAGGCATGCGCATCGTCGGCGAGGATTTTCGCGACGGCATCCTGTTCGTTCCGGAAGTGCTGCTGTCGGCCAATGCGATGAAGGCCGGCATGTTCATCCTGCGCCCGCTGCTCGCCGCCACCGGCGCGCCGAAGCAGGGCAAGATGGTCATCGGCACCGTCAAGGGCGACATCCACGACATCGGCAAGAACCTCGTTGGCATGATGATGGAGGGCGCCGGTTTCGACGTCATCGATCTCGGCATCAACAATGCGGTCGAGAAATATCTCGATGCGATCGAGCAGCACCAGCCCGACATCATAGGCATGTCGGCACTGCTGACCACGACCATGCCCTACATGAAGGTCGTCATCGACACGATGAAGGAAAAGGGCATCCGCGACGACTATGTCGTGCTGGTTGGCGGCGCGCCGCTGAATGAGGAATTCGGCAAGGCCGTCGGTGCCGACGCCTATTGCCGCGACGCCGCGGTGGCCGTCGAGACCGCCAAGGACTTCATGAAGCGCAAGCACAATGTGCGGGCTTCGGCCTGATTGGCCAATCCTACATAATGGACAACAGGAAAAGCCGCGCCTTGCAGCGCGGCTCAGACCGCTGACAAACCCCGTCGATTTTCGGCGGGGTTTTGTTTTGTGTGGGTTTGACCGGGATATTTTGGTTTTGCGAGAGGCGCGGCGAGGCCTGTTACCTCATGCGGGGCAGAGGTTTGGTTTTGGCGCCAGTGCGAGGGCGATTTTCTTGATGTTCTGGGCTGCTGCTGCGATCAGGCACTGGCAGGCGACGCGGGTAACGCTTCGGAAGCGGGCGTAGCGATGGCCATGCAGTTGCTTGGCGTCGGCGAAGGAGCGTTCGACCGTCTCCTTGCGGCGCTTGTAGATGGCCTTGCCCCATGCGGTCAGCCGATGCGCGTCGGCCCGCTCGCGTTCATCTTGCCAGACATGGCGGGTGATGGTGCGCTGAGCGTTTGCGTTCGATGTGCAGGAGGCAAGCAGCGGACAGTCCCGGCAGATCGATGGATCGCTCTTGTAGTGGCGGTAGCCGGTGCGCTCGGTGGTGGCGTAGGCAAGCAATTGACCCTCGGGACAGCGATACCCCTCATGTTCGGCCTCGTAGCGGAAGACGCTCTTCCTCATCATGCCTGGCTTTGGCGGCGTTGGATTGCGATAGCCGGTGACACCGAGAATGGCGCGCTCCTCCAACCCTCTGGCGATGCCGGCTGTGGCATAACCGGCATCGAGGCCGACAGCGCCGACCTGGAAGCCGAAGCGCTCCACCTGCCGGTCAAGACGGCCCAGATAGACGATGGAGTCGTGCACATTGGCAGGCGTTGCGTGCGTGTCGGTGATGATACCGAGCCTGCCGTCCACCGTGCGATGGTCGAGATAGAAGAAGCCTTCCGGCTTGCCTTCGCGCACCATGTAGCCGGCATCTGGATCGGTGCGCGAGACCTTGGTTTGCTTCTCCATCGGCTGACGTGGCTTGGCCTTCAGCGGGTTCTTGCCATGCGCGGCACGGTCGTCTTCGATCGCGCCATCAAGCGCCTCCCAATAGTCGGCTCGCGATTTGGCAACCACCGCATGGTCAAACCGGTTCTTGTTGGCGTTGGCCTTCAGATGGGTGGAGTCCGTGTAGAGCACCGTGCCATCGACAAGACCATGTCGGATCGCCTGCTCGACGATGCGGTCGAAGATCGCTTGCGGCACGCTGGTGTCGTCATAGCGCCGGCGCCGGTTCTGCGACAGCGTCGAAGCATCGAACACTGTTTCGGTCAGCTTCAGCCGCAAGAACCAGCGATAGGCCACGTTGACCTCGATCTCGCGCACCAACTGGCGTTCCGAGCGGACGCCGAACAGGTAGCCGATAAACAGCGCCTTGAACATCAATGTCGGATCCAGGGGCGGCCTGCCATTGTCGGGGCAGTACAGCGGCGCCGTCAGATCGTGAATGAAGGAGAAGTCGATCACCCTCTCGATCTTGCGCAAAAGGTGATCGGCGGGAACCAGCTGATCGAGCGTTACCATCTCGAGCGCCGTCTGTTCAGGGCCAGGTCGCTTCAACATGACCCAGTGAATCACAAACCCCCAGCTCTCGCCAGGGGTTTGTCAGCAGTCTGAGCCGCGCCTTGCAGCGCGGCTTTTTTGTTCCCAGATGATGGAGAAGGCCGCACGTGGATCAGGGCTTGGTGACGGTATCCTCGACCGCCTTGGCCGTCGATTTGACATCCCTGCCGACGCCACGGACGGTGTTCGCACATGCCGCAAGGGCGAGAGCGCAGGCAAGGATGGCTATCGGCGCTATGCGCAACAGTTTCATGGACGGTGTCTCCCTCAATAGATAAATTAGCCCCGCAGCAACGAAGGCCGGCTCGACTGGTTCCATGGCCAAGATACAAAAAACGAAACCGAATCAAGACGACAGGCTGCTCGTCATCGCCTGCGGGATGATTGCGCGCGAAGTTCTGGCCGTCAAGGAACAGCTCGGACTGGACCACCTCGACTTGACCTGCCTGCCGGCGGAATTTCATTTCTACCCGGATCGCATCGCGCCGGCCATGGACAAGGCGATCGAAAACGCCAAGGCGGAAGGTTACACCAACATCTTCGTCGGCTATGCCGATTGCGGCACCGGCGGCCTGCTTGATCGGATCTGCGAGAAGCACGGTGTCGAGCGTATGGCCGGCCCACACTGCTTTGCCTTCTATCAAGGCATGGAGGCCTTTGCGAAAATCGCCGACGACGACATGATGTCCTTCTACATGACCGACTTCCTCTGCCGTCAGTTCGACGCCTTCTTCATGAAGCCGCTCGGCCTCGACAAGCACCCGGAGCTGATCAAGGACTATTTCGGCAATTATGAGAAGCTGATCTATCTGGCTCAGACCGACGATCCCGAACTCGACAAGGTCGCCGAAAAGGCCGCCAAAATGCTCGGTCTTGTCTATGAACGCCGCGCAACCGGCTATGGCGACTTGACCGCCGGAATGGCGCAGGCGGCGGCTGTCACCGGCTAGGCGGCGTCCTCCTCCGCCCGCAGCGCCGCAAGCACATCGGAAAAGCTCGTCTTGCAGACGAACCCCAGCCTGTCCCTCGCCCGCGACGCGTCGTAGACGCGGTCGATGGAGGAAAACATCGTCCAGCCCTTCCGCGCATAAAGCGCCGGAAATTCCGGAAAATAGCGTGCGACGACCGACGGGGCATCGGCGATCAGATTAGCGCAATCATCGGGACGGAACGGCGTCGGCGCCGAGACGATGAAAATGTCGAAGCCCAGCTGCGGCGCCTTTTCAAGGGCAAGGAGGTGAGCCTCCGCCGCGTCCTCCACCGTCAACCGGCGAAACAAGAGCTCGTTGGCCTTGGTGTTGGCATCCGACTGTTCGATCGCATGCGCCATGTCATCGGCTTCGGGAAAGAAGCGGGCCGTGCGCAGCACCACCACCGGCAGCCCGTGCTGGATATGGTAGAGGCGACAGAGATGCTCGGCCGAAAGCTTGGTGACGCCATAGATGTTGCGCGGCTCTGGCGACATCGCCTCCGTCAGCCAGGCAGCTTTCCGAGCACCACCGCTGAAGCCGTCACGTATAGCCTGCGAAATCATCAGCGACGTCGTCGAGGTGAAAACGAAGCGCTGCACGCCGGCCGCCACCGCCGCGTCGAGCAGGTTGAGCGTGCCTTGCACGTTTGTGGCCACGAAATCGCTGTTGGCGCGGTTCTCGATGTTGGGCTTATGCAGCGCGCCGCTATGGATGATCGCCTCGATCCGGTTGTCACGGACAATGCGTAGGACAAGGTCACGGTCGGCGATCGAACCGACGACCTGGGTCTCCGCCGATGGCACAGGATCGAGCCCGGTGACGTCGTGCCCAAGCGCGCGCAGCCTCGGCGCCAACGCGCCGCCCAGCCAACCCGACGATCCCGTGAGCAAGATTCGCATTCGTCACACCATGATTTTTGACCGTGACGCTGTTAAGCACGGATGACAGGCGCCAGCGACCCGATAAATTATGCACCAGGTGGCGGCGGCGACGCTGCGCCAAACATCAACCGGGAGGCCTCCGATGACACTTCGCCTGCTGTTCGCCCTTGTCGGTCTGCTATGCTGCACTCTTCCCGTGCTTGCCGATGGCGAGGTGCAGAAACTCATCACGCCGGCCGACAAGGCACGGCTCGACAAATATGGCGAGACCCGCAAGACAGCGCTCGCCGAGGCGAAAGCGGGCGACCCCGCCGAGGTCAGGCAACTCGACGCCTTGCTGGCAAAACCGCTGGTGGCTTTTTCCGACAAGGACCTGACCGGCAACTGGCGGTGCCGGACCATCAAGGCCGGCGGACCGTTGCCGCTCGTCATCTATGGCTGGTTCAAGTGCAAGGTGACCGATGACGGTTCCGGCTGGCGGCTGGAAAAGATCAGTGGTTCGCAGCGCACCAAGGGCCGCTTCTTCGACGATGGCGAGAAACGCGCCATCTATCTCGGCTCCTTCTATGTCAACAGCGACCCGGCAAAGCCCTATGGCAGCGGCCCGCAGACCGACCAGGTCGGCTACGCCTTCCGCAACAGCGCCAAGGAATGGCGCATCGAGTTCCCGGCGCCCTACTATGAATCGAAGCTCGATATCATCGAATTCAAGCGCTGACCGTGTGTCGAAGAGTTGATCACCAAGGATTAACCCGGACGCCCTAGCATGCCGCTCATTGTCGAGAACGGGTTGCTTGGAGGGGGCAAGATCCATGGCAGCATCAGAATCCCATACGCGTCCGATCGTGGTCGTCACCGGAGGAGGCCAGCATGTCTGGGCTATCGTCAACGCGATCGCCGATCGCGTCGGCCCTGTCAGCGTCGTCCTCGAAACGCCTGAATCCAAAAAGCAATTGCTTCGTGGCCGGGCTCGCCGCCAGGGCTGGATCTCCGCCATCGGTCAACTTGGCACGATGGTGCTCAGCCGGCTGGGCAAACGGCTTCTCGCCAACCATGCCGCCCGGCTGATTGCCGAAGAAAAGCTTGAGGTCGAGCCGCGGCCGGACCAGGAGATCGTCCATGTTGCTTCTGCCAACGGGCCGGAATGCCTTGAGGCGATCCACAAGATCCAGCCTGGCGTTGTCCTGCTTAATGGCTGCAGGCTGTTGTCGAAGGACATGCTGGCCAGGATGCCTTGCCCGGTGCTCAACTATCACGCCGGCATCACGCCGAAATACCGCGGCATGAATGGCGGCTACTGGGCGCTGACATCAGGCGATCCGCAGAATTTCGGCACCACCGTTCATCTGGTCGATGCCGGCGTCGACACGGGCGCCGTGCTGAAACAGGCGTACGGTCAGCCGAAACGAGGCGACACCATCTCCAGCTACGCGCTGCGCCAGGCTGCTTTCTCGCGCGACATTTGCGTTGAAGCGGTTAGCGACGTGCTGGCCGGAAAATTCACTACCGTCGACCCGGGCCTGCCGTCGCAGCAATGGTATCACCCGACGATCTGGTTCTATCTCTGGACTGGCCTGAGAACCGGCATCTGGTAGCGCGTTTTCGTCCCGGACGGCATGCCGCGCGCCGGCTTTCCGACGCGTCGAGCCTGCTGCCGGCGGACGCCGTAAACGAATAAACGCACCTTTCATTTTACGACATCCAAATGCGTCGCTTTTGAATGCGCGCGCGTCGTCCCATAACAAGCGGCCCCACTGCGCTTCCGGCAATGCTCGCAGATCGAGGAGTGAGCATTCATGGCCGATCTGATCGTCGTCTACTGGCGAGACATCCCTGCCCAAATCATCGTCAAGAAGGGCCGGCAGAACGCCAAGCGCGAACTGCCGCTACGCTTCACCGAAGCGATCGACATGTGCGCCATGCGCACCGGCGCCGGCGGCACCGACGATTATCTGGCCGAATGGCGCAAGGCCGATCCCGTTCCGGTCGGCGATGACCTCGAAGCCGAGGTCGAGAAGGCGTTCAACGACCTCGACACGAAATATGACCGCGAGCGGCTCGTCGCTCTGGTCAAGGCGGGCGGCAAAGAAAATGTCTGAGACCATTCCTGCCAAAGATGGGCCAGCGGTTACCCAGGCCACCCTGGTCAAGAAGGCAGCCCCGAAATCCGACTACAAACCGGCCGACGTGTCGCCGCAGCGGCGCGTCCAGCGCTCCTTCGCGGTCCGGCTCTGGTCGATCAGACATTCGCGCCTGCTCGAATGGTTCTATGCCAGGTTTGCCGACATGTTTCTGCTCCTTCATCCCCTGTGGAAGGGCATAGGCTACGGCCGCGTCGAAGGGCCGATCACATTCGTCGAAAAGCGCGTCAAGGGCTTCATGTTCGACTGCCGCATGTGCGGCCAGTGCATATTGTCCTCGACCGGCATGTCTTGCCCGATGAACTGCCCCAAGCAACTACGCAACGGTCCTTGCGGCGGTGTCCGCGCCAACGGCAATTGCGAGGTTGAGCCTGATATGCCTTGCGTCTGGGTCAAGGCATGGGAGGGCTCGCAGAACATGGTGCACAGCGACAGGATCCTGACCGTGCAGAAGCCGGTCGACCAGTCGCTGCGCGAAACCTCGGCCTGGCTTCGGGTGACCGCACAGGCTGCCGCCGCGCGCGAAGCAGCCGCTGCCGCCAAGAATGGGACGGCAAACACCGGGGCATCGGCATGATCGGACGCCAGCTCGACGAGAACCCGGCCGGCATCCATCTGCCGCTCGACCCCCTGCCCGGCCACACCTCGCGCGGCCGGCTGGAACGCGTGCTGCGGCGCGGCGAATTCGCCGTCACCACGGAGCTCAATCCGCCTGACAGCGCCGATCCGGAAGACGTCTATAACCGGGCCAAGATTTTCGACGGTTGGGTCGACGCGATCAACGCTGTCGATGCGTCGGGCGCCAATTGCCACATGTCGTCAGTCGGCATCTGCGCACTTTTGACCCGCATGGGCTATGCGCCGATCATGCAAATCGCCTGCCGCGATAAAAACCGCATCGCCATCCAGGGCGACGTGCTGGGCGGGGCTGCGATGGGCGTCGCCAACATGCTGTGCCTCACCGGCGACGGCGTGCAGGCCGGCGACCAGCCCGGCGCCAAGCCGGTGTTCGACCTCGACTGCATGTCGCTGCTCGAGACCTGCCGCATCATGCGCGACAATGGCAAGTTCCTGTCCGGCCGCAAGCTGACGACGCCGCCGCAGCTTTTCCTGGGTGCCGCGATCAATCCTTTCGCGCCGCCGATCGACTTCCGCCCGCATCGGCTGGGCAAGAAGATCGCCGCCGGTGCACAATTCGTGCAGAGCCAGTATTGCTTCGACGTGCCGATGTTCCGCACCTACATGCAAAAGGTGCGCGACCTCGGCTACACCGAAAAATGCTTCATCCTGGTTGGCGTCGGACCGCTCGCCTCGGCCAAGACGGCCAAGTGGATCCGCTCCAACGTGCCGGGCATCCATATTCCCGACTCGGTTATCAAGCGGCTGGAAGGCGCCCAGGACCAGAAGAAGGAAGGCAAGCAGCTCTGTATCGACATCATCAACGAGGTGAAGGAAATATCAGGCGTTTCCGGCGTCCACGTGATGGCCTATCGGCAGGAGGAATATGTCGCCGAGATCGTCGATGAATCGGGCGTGCTGAAGGGCCGCCAGCCATGGAAACGCGAGATCCGTCGCGACGACCAGATGGTCGCCGACCGGCTCGACAGCATATTGCACGACGACATTACCGAAACGCAGGTGGACATGGTGAAGACCGCGCACTGACCGCGCGGACCACCACCCGCTCGCTTGAACGAAACCAGACAACGATATAAAGAAATCTTTATATCACGGCGGAGAGACTTCATGACCCGTACCATCGTCGCCTCGGCGACACGAGAAATCATCATCGGCTTCGACCAGCCCTTCTGCGTGATTGGCGAACGCATCAACCCGACCGGTCGCAAGAAGCTGGCCGCCGAGATGATCGCGGGCAATTTCGAGACCGTCATCAGGGACGCACTCGAGCAGGCAGCCTGTGGCGCCACCATGCTCGACGTCAACGCCGGCGTTACATCAGTCAACCCGAACGAGACCGAGCCTGGCCTTTTGGTGCAGACGCTGGAGATCGTGCAAGGGCTGGTCGACCTGCCCCTGTCGATCGATAGCTCGGTCACCGCCGCGATCGAGGCAGCACTCAAGGTCGCCAAAGGACGCCCGCTGGTCAACTCTGTCACCGGCGAGGAAGAAAAGCTCGAAGCCATCCTGCCGCTGGTCAAGAAATACAACGTACCGGTCGTTGCCATCTCCAACGACGAGACCGGCATTTCGATGGATCCGGACGTCCGCTTCGCCGTCGCCAAGAAGATCGTCGAGCGCTGCGCCGATTTCGGCATTCCGGCGCATGACGTGGTCGTCGATCCGCTGGTCATGCCGATCGGCGCGCTGGGCGATGCCGGCCGCCAGGTGTTCGCGCTGCTGCGCCGCCTGCGCGAAGAGCTCAAGGTCAACACCACTTGCGGCCTTTCCAACATCTCCTTTGGCCTGCCGCATCGCCACGGCATCAACGCCGCTTTCATCCCGATGGTGATCGGCGCCGGCATGACCTCGGCGATCATGAACCCGGTGCGCCCGCAGGAAATGGAAGCCGTGCGCGGCGCCAATGTGCTGAACGGCACCGACGAGAACTGCACCAACTGGATCCGCACCTACAAGGACTACAAGCCGGCCGAAGGCGGCCAGGCCGTTGCCGCCCCAACGCAAGTCAATGCGCCGGGCGACGGCGCCAACAACGGTGGTCGCCGCCGTGGCGGTCGTGAAGCCCGGATGGGCCGGGGATAAGCGCGCAAGGACAAAGTTTTCTTGACAGATCAAGAGCGAAAAAGACTTGGAATACCGGACTGGAAGATAGGTCTTCGTGCAGCTTTTTGTGTCGTACTCATGCTTCTGTCTGGCTCTTACGCATTCGGCTACAAGAGTCATGAATACCTGCGGTATTTTGATCTGTGTATCTACGCGACGTGCATAATAATGATTGCACTGATTGTCGTGCCTCTATTGCTGAGTACAATTCCCACAAGGATGTTGGACCAGCAGAGATTGGACAATTTCTCCGTATTTTGGCTTCGGTGGTACCCTTTGCCACTCATTGCCTCCTTTCTGGCAAGCCTCGCATATGTGAAATCTTTTCCCAGTGCCGGCTTCGTCGAGTAATGAAAACATGAATTCACCTGCCAACATCACCGACCCGCTCGTGCTGTTCATGCCGTCGGGCAAGCGCGGGCGTTTTCCGGTCGGAACGCCGGTGCTCGATGCCGCGCGCCAGCTCGGCGTCTATGTCGAAAGCGTCTGCGGTGGACGTGCCACGTGCGGACGCTGTCAGATCGAAGTGCAGGAAGGCAATTTCGCCAAGCACAAGATCGTTTCCTCCAACGACCACATCACGCCCAAGGGCGCCAAGGAAGAGCGCTATGAGCGTGTCCGCGGCCTGCCCGAACGGCGCCGCCTCTCCTGCTCGGCGCAGATCCTCGGCGACCTCGTCATCGACGTGCCGCAGGACACGGTCATCAACGCGCAGACCATCCGCAAGGATGCCGACACCAGGGTCATCGCTCGCGATGCGGCGATCCGCATGTGCTATGTCGAGATCGAAGAACCCGACATGCACAATCCATCAGGCGATCTCGACCGTCTGAAGATCGCGCTGATGCACGACTGGGGCCTGAAAAGCCTCGATTTCGATTTTTACCTGCTGCCGCAGGTGCAGGGCATCTTGCGCAAGGGCAACTGGACAGCCACCGCCGCCATCTACAAGGATGCCGACAACGAGACAGCGCGCGTCGTGGCACTGTGGCCGGGCCTCAAGAACGAGGCCTATGGGCTCGCCTGCGACATCGGCTCGACCACCATTGCCATGCATCTGGTGTCGCTGCTGTCGGGCCGCGTTGCCGCCTCGTCGGGCACGTCGAACCCGCAGATCCGGTTCGGCGAGGATCTGATGAGCCGCGTCTCCTATGTGATGATGAACCCGGACGGACGCGAGGGAATGACGGTCGCCGTGCGCGAGGCGATTTCCGGCCTCGTCGACAAGGTCTGTGCCGAAGGCAATGTCCAGCGCAACGACATCCTGGATTCCGTCTTCGTCGGCAATCCGATCATGCACCATCTGTTCCTCGGCATCGATCCGACCGAGCTCGGCGGCGCGCCCTTCGCGCTCGCTGTTTCGGGCGCCGTGCACATCAAGGCATCCGACATAGGCCTGAAGCTCAACCAGGGCGCCAGGCTCTACATGCTGCCTTGCATCGCCGGCCATGTCGGCGCCGATGCGGCGGCGGTGACGCTGTCGGAAGGCCCGCATCGCCAGGACGAGATGATGCTGATCGTCGATGTCGGCACCAATGCCGAGATCGTGCTCGGCAATCGTGCGCGGGTCGTGGCTGCTTCATCTCCCACCGGCCCGGCCTTCGAGGGTGCCGAAATCTCCGGCGGCCAGCGCGCCGCGCCCGGCGCCATCGAGCGTGTACGCATCGATCCCGACACGCTGGAGCCGAAATACCGCGTCATCGGCTCGGAACTGTGGTCCGACGAGCCGGGTTTCCTGGAGAGCGTCCAGGCGACCGGCGTCACCGGCATCTGCGGCTCCGGCATCATCGAAGTGGTGGCGGAAATGTACCTCGCCGGCATCATTTCCGAGGATGGCGTCATCGACGGCGGACTTTCGGCCCGCTCGCCGCGCGTCACCGCCAACGGCCGCACCTTCTCCTACGTGCTGAAGGAAGGCTCCGCCGCATTGAAGGAAGATGGGCCGAAGATCACCATCACCCAGACCGACGTGCGCGCCATTCAACTCGCCAAGGCAGCGCTCTACGCCGGCACCAAGCTGTTGATGGAAAAGCAGAACACCGAGCATGTCGACCGCATCCACTTCGCCGGCGCCTTCGGCTCCTTTATCGACCCGAAATACGCCATGGTGCTCGGCCTGATCCCGGATTGCGACCTCGACAAGGTTTCGGCGGTCGGCAACGCCGCCGGTGCCGGCGCGCGCATGGCGCTGCTCAATCGCGGCTATCGCCGCGAGATCGAGGACACGGTCAGCAAGATCGAGAAGATCGAGACGGCGTTGGAACCGAAATTCCAGGAGCATTTCGTCTACGCCATGGCGCTGCCCAACAAGGTCGATCCGTTCCCGAAACTGTCGGCGGCGGTGAAACTGCCACCGCGCAAGACGGTCAGCGAGGACGGCGTCGCCGGCGACGCCGCCCCGCGCCGGCGTTCGCGCGAAGGCCACGCCGCCAGGCGTGGGCGGGAATAAGCGGTCGCCAGGCCACCGCCTTTCCAAACTCATTTGCATGCAAATGTTTCCGGATCGCCCGATCCGGAAACCGAAACGCTGTTTTCGTGAAATCCGCCAGATACATGGCAGGCGCATTCAAGCGGCATCGAACGGCAGGCAGAAGATCGCTTTCCGCCGCCGCAACGCTCCAAGGGAGACAACAATGTCGATGCTCGAAAGCCTTGGCCGCTATGGCGCGGCCATCAGGAATGCCCACGACCACAACAAGGCTCGGCGCCTGCTGAACAGCCTGCCGCCGGAAATCCAGAAGGATATCGGCTGGCCGGTGTCGCCGCGATCCAGTGAAAAGGCGTCCCTCATCAGCGCTATCTGGAGCGCCGCGCGCTGATGACCTTCGCCGACAAATGCAAATTGCTCGGCAAGCGCCGGGAATCTCGCATGCCCCGGCGACCACCAGCAACCGGCTGCGTGCCGCACTTTTACCGCGCCGCTGACCATCACGGCGCGGATCACACCACCGTGTAGACGCAGCGCAAATCTTGACATTTTCGGCCACGGCACGATCTTCGGAGATAGTGGGGGTTCTCTTAGTCGGCTTTGGCCGAAGTTCGTGTATCCGCATGCCAAGCTTGAAAAGCCATGTCGTGTCTTTCGTCCTGCGGCACAGCCGCAAGCAGGCGTTTGCCAGCCCGGAAAACCTGCAGCGCTGGATCGCTGCCGCGCGCAAGACCGAGAACCACCGACCGCCTGCCTCTCTGCATCAGCGTCTCGACATCCAGACACACACCATAGACGGCTTTCCGGTCTACGAAATCGCTCCCAGAGACGGCGAGCAGAAGCGGATTCTCTACCTGCACGGCGGCGCCTATGTCTTTGAAATCACGCCCTATCATTGGCACCTGATCTCCGACATGGCCGACCGGCTGGGCTACGGAATCACCGTGCCGATCTATCCCATCGCCCCCGAACACGATTTCCACGCCATGTTTGGCATGGTTGGCGATGTCTACCGGCAGATGCTCGCCGAGACGGAAGCCGAAGACATCGTCTTCATGGGCGATTCCGCTGGCGGCAACATGGCCGTGGTGCTGACCATGATGGCCGCCGAAGAGGGCCTGTCCCTGCCATCGCGTCATGTGCTTATTTCACCCGGGCTTGACGTGTCGCTCACCAATCCCGCAGTGTTCGAGGCGGAACGCAACGATCCCTGGCTGGGCATTCCCGGCGGCCGGGAGGCAATTCGTTTGTACAGTGCCGGCATCGATCCCAGCGACTGGCACATCAGCCCGGTCTACGGCGATCTGTCGGTGCTGCCGAAAACGCTGCTGTTGACCGGCTCACGCGATCTTCTGACCCCCGACAATCTGATCTTCGCAGAGAAAGCGCGTGCCGTCGGCGTCGAGGTCGATGTCGTCCATGAGGAAGGCATGTTCCACGTCTGGCCGTTGATTGACATGCCGGAATCCCGCCGCGCCCGCCAGCACATCGTCGCGTTTCTCAGCGAGAGCCCCTCGCCGATCAGGCAAGACACGAGAACGATATTCGAAGCGCCCTCCGCCGAGGCGGCGGAGTAGCGCCTTCTATTCTGGATCGGCCCGCGCCGGCGGATCAAAACTTGCCGGTTTCCCGGAACACTTCGAAGGTTGCGCGGATGTGGTCGGCGACGGCCTTGACCGGCGCGCTGGCGTCCGGTGCCACCACCATCGCCAGATTGTAGGTGCCGATGTCGGGCATGCCGTCCTTCGGGCAGAGCTCGACCATGTCGTTGCCTAGGAAAGATTTCGGCAACGGCGCCACGGCGAGATCGGACATGATCGCGGCGCGCTGGCCGGCTGTGTGCGCACTCATATAGGCGATGCGATAGTTGCGGCCCTCACGGCCAAGCGCATCGAGCGCTCCGGCCCGCCAGGCGCAGCCCTCTTCCCACAGCGATACCGGCAAGGGCTCGCGTAGATGCGCGCAGCCGCCCTTGGCGCCGGCCCAGACGATCGGCTCGGTCAGCAGCACCTCGGCGCCGAGAGCGCTGGTCTTGTAGGAATTGGTCAACAGCGTGATGTCGAGCGCACGGTCGTCCATGCGCCGGCGCAGATTGCTGCTCTGGTCGATGGTAACGTCGACGGCGATCGACGGATGCGACTGCGCGAAACGCTTCAGCACATGCGGCAGCACGCGCTCGCCGTAATCGTCCGGCGAACCAAGCCGCACCACACCGACAATCTCGGGAATGATGAACTTCGACACCACCTCGCGGTTGATCGACAGCAGCCGGCGGGCGTAGCCGAGCAGCATCTCGCCATCCGTGGTCAGCGACACTGAGCGCGCGTCACGCGCGAACACAGAGCGGCCAAGAATATCCTCCAGCTTCTTGATCTGCATGGAGACGGCCGACGGCGTGCGGAAGACGGCATTGGCGGCAGTGGTGAAGCTGCCGGTCTCGGCAATCGCCACGAAAGTGCGCAAAACGTCAAGATCAAGCAGTGGCAGTGGATGATTGAGCGGGGCGTTCATGGGAACCGACCTTCAATTTTTCTGATACAAAGCATCATTCCATTTCGTTTGATTGAACATCAGATTGGGAGGATAGTCAACTCCATCGAAGCAGGTAGCTGCCACAAGCAGCCATGAAACGACCTCGACACAGACCTGCATTCGACACGAAATGAAACTGAAACAAACCCGACGTAACCAACTCGCTGTCTGGCACTCGCCAGCCACCAAAGGAGAATGAAATGTCTATCCTGTCGTCCCTCGGTCGGATCGCGACCGAATTCAGCGCGGCCCGCGCCCGCTACCAGACCGAGCGCGCCATCCGCTCCCTGCCGATCGAACTGCAGAAGGATGTTGGCTGGCCTGGAGCGTCCGACACCAAGACCGGCACTCGCAATGGCGTGGGATCCTGGGCTGGAGCAAAGTAAATCGTGTGTATCATGTGCTGAAGGCCTGCCGCGCGAACAAGCCCGGCAGGCTTTCTCTATTTTATTTGTATTCAAATGAGTTTTGGAGCCATGTCGCCGGCGCATGACGCATATGAGAAAGCCGCATAGCAGCTCCTGTTTCCAATTAGTGCCTTGTAAATAATCGTAAATTTTGGGCACCTTGCCCAAGTTTGTCGCAATCGATGTCGCATTTCATATCAAGCGCTTCGCTTTTGCGATTCAGTTTTTGCTTACACAAGCCTATATCAGCGCCAGCAAACGAGCTGCCCCACTCCATCAAGCGAAGGCGACCCGTCTGAGCAACAAATGGAGATGATCATGAAGCTTTTTGCACGCCTCTTCGCCCGCCGCGAAATGAACCTGACCACCGCTCTCGAGCGTCAGCGCCTTGCCAACACCATGCCCGGCCAGACCGGCGCCATGAACGCGGCGCGCCTCGGCTTCGTCGCCTGAAGATTTTTATGAGGCAGCGCATCCCTGCCGCTGCTTAAGACTATAGCGCCGCCTGGCTTCCAGCCAGGCCGGCGTTTTTGTTTCTGCCGCTGCTTGCCTTGCCCATCCAGCGAACAATTGGTGCTGTTTCCGCGGCATCTCCGCACACCAATTGCCCATTTGCGACCCATGTCGCAAATTTAATCTTGTCCGGACGGCGTAGCCGATTGACAGACTTGGTTTTTCCTGATGACGCTATGCTATTCGCGACATCCTGTTCGCGCCATGGCTGTGTGAGGTTCCCTTGAACGCCGTAAAGCATCCGATCAAGCGATCGTTTGTATTCTTCCTTATTCCCGATTTCACCATGATCGCCTTTGCAACCGCGCTGGACCCGTTGCGCTCGGCCAATCGCATGCTCGGCTACGAGGCCTATCGCTGGCGCCTTGCCAGCATCGACGGCAAGCCGGTGAGCGCCTCGAACGGGGTCGAATGCGCGGTCAACACCTCGCTGGAGGATGAGCGCAAGAAGATGGCAGGCCCCGACCGGCCGAACATGGCCATCGTCTGCAGCGGCATCAATGTCGAGCGCTACCAGAACAAGTCCGCCTTCGCCTGGCTGCGCGAGGAATACAATCGCGGCGTCGCCGTCGGCGGCCTGTGCACCGGCGCGCATATCCTTGCCGCCGCCGGCCTGTTGTCCAACAAGCGCTGCGCCATTCATTGGGAGAACCTGCCGGGCTTTTCCGAGGCGTTCCCAAAGGCCAATGTCTTTGCCGACCTGTTCGAGATCGACCAGAACATCTACACCTGCGCCGGGGGCACCGCCGCACTCGACATGATGCTGAAGCTGATCGGCGACGACTTTGACGAGAACCTCGTCAACCGTGTCTGCGAGCAGGTGCTGACCGACCGCGTACGCAGTCCGACCGACCGCCAGCGCCTACCGCTGCGCGCCCGCCTCGGGGTCCAGAACTCGAAAGTGCTGACCATTATCGAGTTGATGGAGGCAAACCTGTCCGAGCCGCTGTCGCTGATCGAGATCGCCGATCATGTCGACCTGTCGCGCCGCCAGATCGAGCGGCTGTTCCGTACCGAGATGGGACGCTCCCCTGCCCGCTACTATCTGGAAATCCGGCTCGACCGCGCCCGACACCTGCTGATCCAGTCCTCGATGCCGGTGGTCGAGGTGGCGGTCGCCTGCGGCTTCGTCTCGGCCTCGCATTTCTCCAAATGCTACCGCGAACTCTACGCCCGCTCGCCGCAGCAAGAGCGTGTCGACCGCAAGCAACTGCTGGCGGCCTGATACAGCACATCAGAGTAGCTTAGGCCGTCTGCCCCTGCGCTGTTCGCATCGCTTCGACGCGGATATCCTCCGTCAGCCGCGCCTTGAGCGCCGAGAATTCCGGGCTGGTCTTCAGCGTGTAGTGGCGCGGATGCGGAAGGTCGATGGCAACGTCCGACTTGATTTGGCCGGGCCGCGCCGTCATCACGATCACGCGCGACGCCATGAAGATCGCCTCCTCGATGTCGTGAGTGACGAACAGCACCGTCTTCTTGCGACGCTCCCAGATGCCGAGCAGCAGCTCTTGCATCAGACCGCGCGTCTGGTTGTCGAGCGCGCCGAACGGTTCATCTAGCAATAGGATCTCGGGGTCGTTGGCCAGTGCCCGGGCGATCGCCGTGCGCTGCTGCATGCCGCCGGAAAGCTGCTTCGGCCAATGGTTCTCGAACCCTTTCAGGCCGACGAGATCGACATAGGAAGCAACCACTTCGCCCCGATCCTTTTCGGGCATTCCGCGTTCGCGCAAGCCGAAAGCGATGTTCTGCGCCACCGTCAGCCACGGGAACAGCGTGTAGGACTGAAAGACCATGCCGCGATCCGGCCCCGGCCGGGTCACCGCCCTGCCGTCCAGCAGCACACGGCCCTCGCTCGGCGCTTCCAGGCCGGCGACAATCCTAAGCAGTGTCGACTTCCCGCAGCCGGAGGGTCCCAGAATGGTGATGAAGTCGTTGGCGGCGACCCCCAGGTCGATCGGCATCAGCGCCTTGACCGGCTGACCGCCGCGCACGCCGGCGAAGGTGCGCGAAACCCCCTCGATGAGAAGCTTGTTCACGCCAGGCTCCACGGAAAGAGCCATCGGTTGAAGGCCTTGAAGGCGAAGTCGGACAACAGCCCGATCAGCCCGATGACGATGATGCCGAAGATGATCTGACCCGTCGCCAGCCGCGACTGACTGTTGATGATCATGTAGCCGATGCCGGATGACGAGCCGATTAGCTCCGCGACGATGACATAGGTCCAGGCCCAGCCAAGCACCAGCCGCAGCGTCTCGGCGATCTCCGGCGCATTCGCCGGCATGATCACCCGGTTGACGATGCCGTTATTGGTGGAACCCAGCGTGTAGGCGGCCTCGACCAGGTCGCGCCGGGTGCCGCCGACTTTGACCGCGATGATCAGGACGATCTGGAACACCGAGCCGACGAAGATGACCAGCAGTTTTTCCAGCTCGCCGATGCCGGCCCACAGGATGAGCAGTGGGATGAATGCCGATGCAGGCAGGTAGCGGGCGAAGGAGACAAAAGGCTCCAGAAACGCCTCCACCGGCTTCCAGGCGCCCATCGCGATGCCAAGCGGCACCGCGACGACCGAGGCCAGCAGGAAGCCGCCGAAGACGCGCCAGATGGTGATCAGAACATCGAGCCAGAAACGGTCTTCAACCAAAAGCCGCCAGCCATCCCGCAGCATAGACAGCGGATCGGCGAGGAAGATGCGGTTGACGTGGCCGCCAAGCGTGATCCACGCCCAGAAGGCCACGAAAAGCACGAAGAAGGAAATGCCGAGCACGGTTCGTATGCCCGGCGAGACCGGATGCAAGGGGCGCATCGTCAAACCGTCCCCATTTTCAAATGGTCCCCATGCTCAAATCGCGCTTTGTCCAGGAGAAGGCGGCAGCGCAAGGCGCCGCCGCATGATGGTCAAAGGCCGAACGATCAGTTCGACACCGCGCTGGTGTCGGCCAACGTGGTGACGTCGGGCGCTTCCTTGATCAGTCCCATCCGCAGCAGCAGTTCGCCGGCGGTCTTGGAAAAGTCCTGGAATTCCTTGGTGAAGAACTGCTTGTTCTCCGCCCGGTCGGCCCATTTCAGGTATTTCGCCGAATCCTCGAACTCCTTGGCCGACTGCTTTACGTCGGCGCCCATGGTCTCGTAGGATTTCTGCGGATCGCTCTTGATCAGGTCGAGCGCCTCGAAATAACTGTCGGCCAGCGCCTTGGCGGCATCCGGATTGGTTTTTAGGAATTCGGGTGTGCAGCCCACCGTGTCGAGCACCATGGGGTAGTCGAGTGTCGTCGCCAGGATATGGCCCTGGTCCGACTTGTCGCGCACCGCCGAGATGAACGGTTCGTAGGTGACGGCGGCGTCGTTCTGCCCGGCGAGGAAGGCTTGCGCCGCCGCATCCGGCTCCAGATTGACGATGGTGACATCCTTGGTCGACATGCCGTTCTTGTTCAGCACCCAGGCGAGCATGAAATAGGGCGACGTGCCCGGCGCCGAGGACGCGACATTCTTGCCCTTGAGATCGGCGACGGTCTTGATGTCGTTGCGCGCGACGATGCCGTCGGCGCCATAGGATTTGTCGAGCTGGAATATCTGCTTGGTGGTGACGCCGCTGGCGTTCCACACCAGCCAGGTCTCGACGGTGGTGGCGGCGCATTGCAAGTCGCCGCTGGCAATTGCAAGCGGCCGGCTCGCTTGCGGCACCTTCTTCAAGGTTACGTCGAGCCCGTGTTTCTCGAAGATGCCCGCCTGCTTGGCAAGCGTCAGCGGCGCGAAGCCGGTCCAGCCGCTGATGCCGATGGTGACCGAAGTGGCGGCCACCGCCGGTGCGGACAAGCCGGCGGCAAGCGTCAATGTTGCGGCAAGAACGGCGATCCTGGTCATATCAGTTCCCCTTTTGTTTTCTGTGAGCAAATTGTCTCACAGACACCAATCGGCTTGTCAATGAACAGGATGGTGAAGCGTATAGCAGCGACAGGCACCGGATCGGCGGCAACCAGAAATCCCGGCGTGGCTTCAATAGTCGTCGCAGGTGCACTCCGCCGAGGAGATGCGGTCGTTCCAGTCGCTGCCGCCGAAATTGCGGATCCGGCGCCGGATCTCGATCGAGCGGCCGCCCATCCGAGAGTCCTCATAGGCAATGAGCGTGCAACCCCGGCTCACGATCACCGAAGACACGCGGTCGTTCCAGAATTGGCCGCCGCGAAAGTTTACGGAATCCTCGGCCTCCATACCGATGGACCGCCCGCGAAAATTCGCATGCTCGAACATGATGCAGGCTGCCTCATCCCTGTATTGGGCGCTGGCGCCGTCGGCACAAAGCACGGAAGCGACCGCGGTCAGGATGGCAAGACGTTTCATCTGGTGTTTCCTCGGGTTTGAGCGCGCCACTCTGGCTGATCGCGCGGCCTGCCCAGTTTGCCACCGCTTCGGCCGCAGAGGCAAGCCTGAAGCATGATCCCGACCGGAGGCCAGCGGAGCAGGAATGGGAGCCGGTTTGGTTAGAGATCATGCTCAACGGGAAGAGCTTAGCGGCTGTCCAGCATCCAGCTGCGGTTGCGCCACATTTTTTCGCCGACCTGGCAGTCGGTGGCGAGCTTGTCCTGCGCCAACACCACCGGCGGATGCGCGGCTTCTTCCGCCGCCCATTGCGGCGAGGCCGGACCGGCGAGTTCCAGTACCAGCTTGCGGCGGATGGCTTCGGGAAACTGCGTCCAGTCGTTGACCGGGATCATGAAGGCTCCGGGACCACCAATGACGCAGTCGCTGTAGTAGCGGTCGAGATTGTTGACGTCGTAGGCACCGGAAAACCCGCCTCGCGTCATCAGCGGCAGGCCGTTGATGACGATGCCTTGCTTGATCAGTTCGTCGCGGGTGAAGTTGACCGGTGCGCCCTGGTTGTTGGGGCCGTCGCCCGAAATGTCGATGACCCGCTTCGTCCCCTGGTAGCCGCTTTCGGCGAACAGGTCGTTGCCGAACGCCAACGCGCCGGAGATCGAGGTGCGCCGCGCGCTGTTGGGCGGCCGGGCGGACAGTTGCGCAACCACGCGCTCCGCATCACTGCGGCTGGCGATCACCGTCCACGGCACGATGACACGCTGCCAGCTGGTGCCGGCCCACTCGACATAGGTGACGGCGATCTTGCCATGGGCGCCATCGGCAATGGCCTGCAGCACATTGTCGTGCGTCAAGGCTGCTGCGTAGCCGTGACGCTGAATCTCGAGCTCGTCCGGTGACATCGACAGCGACACATCGACAGCCAGCACCAGCTCGACATCGACAGGCTCATCCGCGAGGGAAGCCGGCATCAGCCAAAGCGCCAGCGCGAACGCGGCACAGGCCGAAAGCAAATGTCTTGCGCATGAGAAAGCAGACATTCCGCGAGAGTAAGCGAAAACCGCCGGCTTAAAAAGACAAAAGCCCTGCCGATGGCCAGGCTTTTGTCTTCATGCCCTTTGCGCCGGCCCAAAGATCAGCTGCGCGGCTTCAGATTCTCCGGATCGTAGAGCGGTTTGTAGCCGACAGCCGCGACTTCGACTGGGTATGTCTCGCCGAAATACTCGATGGTGAGCTTGCGGCCTTCCTGGGCGTACGCCCACGGCAGGTAGGCAAGACCGATATTCTTGCCGATGGTCGGGCCATAAGCCATCGAGGTGGTGAAGGACCGCCGGCCGAGTTCGTCGACCAGCGTCTCGCCGGTCTTTGGATCCATCACCGGCATCGTGCCTACGGGATAACGGGCAACGCCTTTCGAATCGACATTCTCGGTCATCACCAGCGTGCACAGCATGGCCGGCTGGTTTTCGCGGGCGCGATACTCGACATGCCTGGCCTTGCCGCAAAAGTCGTTCTCCTTGACCTTAGGACGGGCGAGATCGGCTTCGAGCAGATTGTACTCGGTCAAAAGGTCGGCGTTCTGCAGGCGCAGGCTCTTTTCCATACGGCGCGTGTTGGCATAGGTCTCGACGCCGAAGGGCATGACGCCGGTCGAGCGCAAGGCGTCCCAGACAGCAAGACCGTCCTCATAGCGCATGTGCAGTTCCCAGCCCTGCTCGCCGACATAGGAGATGCGGAAAGCGGTGACGTCCTTGCCGCCGATCCTGACCGGCTTGATCGCCGCGAAGGGGAAGTTCTCTAGCGAGAGCCCATCGGGATTTTCGACCACTTTCTGCAGCGTCGCCCGGGCGTTCGGCCCCCAGATGCCAATGGTGACGAATTTCTCGGTCACATCGGTGATCGTGACATCGAAACCTTTGTCCTGGGCCGTGCGGCGCATGTACTGGAAGTCGCGCGGGCCGGCATCCGCGCCGTCGATCAGACGACAGCGATCGGCCATGCGGATGACGGTAAAGTCGGCGCGCACCATGCCTTCCTCGTCGAGGAAGTGGGTGTAGATGCCCTTGCCGATGTTGTTGTCGCCGCCGATCTTGGCCGCGCACAGCCATTCCAGCAGCGCGACATGGTCTGGGCCTTCGATGTCGTACATGGCGAAATGCGACAGGTTGACGATGCCGCAATCCTCGCTCATGGCCAGATGTTCGGCATTGGAAACGCGCCAGAAATGGCGGTTGTCCCACTCGTTCTCACGCACCGGCACCCGGTTGCCGTATTTCTCCAAGAGATGCTCATTAGCGGCATAACCATGGGCGCGCTCCCAGCCGCCCAGCTCCATGAAATAGCCGCCGAGCTCCTTCTCGCGCTCCCAGAACGGCGAGCGCCGGATGTCGCGGGCCTTGGAGAACGGCTCGCGCGGATGCACCGCCGGGTTGTAGACCTTCATCGCCGTCTCGGTGCAGCGATCCCAGATGAATTGCTCCTTGGTCTGGTGCGGATAGAAGCGCGCATAATCGATAGCGTGATGGTCGATTTCCGTGCGGCCGTCGGTCATCCAATCGGCGATGAGCTTGCCCATGCCGGGGCCGTCCTTGACCCAGATGGCAACGGCATACCACAGGCCCCGCACCTTCTGGCTTTCGCCCATGGACGGGCCGCCATCCGCAGTCACCTGCAAGAGACCGTTGAACGAATGACTCTCATTGTAGCCGAGTTCGCCGAGGATCGGCGTCAGCTCCATGGCGCGTTCGAGCGGCGCCAGGATCTGCTCCATGTCGAGGTCGCGCTGCGAAGGCGAAAGCCGCGCCTGGTCTTTTTCCAACAGGTCGCGCGGATGGCAAAGGCGCGGGTTGGTCTCTTCGTAATAGCCCCATTCGATCTGGCCGCCCTCGGCGGTCTTGGGATCGCCGGTGTCGCGCATATAGGCCGAATTGCCCTGGTCGCGCAGCAGCGGCCAGCCGATCTCCTTGCCGGTGCCGGCGAATTCATTGTACGGGCCGAAGAAGGTCAGCGGATGGTCGATCGGCATGACAGGCAGGTCCTCGCCGACCATCTCCGCGATTAGCCGGCCCCAAATGCCAGCGCAAACCACGACATAGTCGGCCTCGATGGTGCCGCGATCGGTCACCACGCCTGATATGCGGCCATCCTTGACGACCAGCGACCTGGCCGGCGTGTTGGCGAAGGATTTGAGCTTGCCCGACGCCTCTGCCTGGTCGACCAGCTTGCCGGCAACCGTCTGCGAGCGCGGGATGACCAGACCGGCATCGGGGTCCCACAGGCCGCCCTGCACCATCGCTTCCTCAATGAGCGGAAATTTTTCCTTGATCTCGGCCGGTTCGATCAGACGCGCGCGCGTGCCGAACGCCTTGGCGGAGGCGATCTTGCGCTTGATCTCTTCCATGCGGCCGTCGTCGCCGACGCGAGCGACCTCGAGGCCGCCGATGCGGGCGTAGTGGCCCATCTTCTCATAGAAATCGATGGAATAGAGCGTCGTCCAGCACGACAGGAAATCGTGGCTGGTGGTGTAGCAGAAGTCGGAGGCGTGCGCCGTCGAGCCGATATCGGTCGGGATGCCCGACTTGTCGATGCCGACAATGTCGTCCCAGCCGCGCTCGATCAGATGATGGGCGATCGATGCGCCGACAATACCGCCCAGGCCGACGATGACGACCTTCGCCTTTTTCGGAAACTCTGCCATTGCCCGCGACTCCAAAGTGATAAAGCGGGCGGACTATAGGGCGGAGCGGCAGGACGATTGAAGCCTGTTTGCGACATTGGCAAAAAGCCGAGCGACCAGACGGCAGAATGCTTCCCGTCAGACCCTTGGCGGTTCGCCTTCCAAAGTGAAGGCTAACTCAGGCGAAGGCCCAGATGTCCTCGGCCTGGAAGCCGACCTGATAGCCTGCTGTCTTCAGCTTGACCACGACCTGGCCGATCTCCGGAGCGGGCAGCGCGCCGACCTCGACCTTGATCATGCCGGGACGGTAGCGCTGGAGGTCTAGCTGTTCGAAGACAATCCAGTCGGCGCCCTCGCAATCAACGAGGAAGGCATCGATATGGCTGATGCCGTTGCGGTCGAGCAGCGTCTGCAAGGTCTCGGATGGCACCTCGATATCCCTGAGATGCGGCGCGAACTTGTTGAAATTGACGTCGGCCTCGCCCCAGGCATTCTTGCCCGACATCAGATTGGTGTCGGTGACCGACGAGCAGCCGATGAACTCGATCGGCAGCGTGCCTGCCTCGAGCGCGGCGGCATCGAATGTGTGGACGGTGATCGTGCCCTTGGCCTTTGTCACCGCCACCGGCTCGATGACGAACCGGCTGGTGTCGGGGTAGTTGGCGCGCAGCCGTTTCTGATTGTACGGGATAGGCTCGACCAGCATCGCGCGTGCCCCAGCTATACGATGTAGCCACGGCGTCACATCGTCGAACAGCGCGCCGTCGCAGGCGCCGACATTGACCATCTGGAACGGTCGCCCTGCCCCGCCGAAGCGCGCCTTCAGCGCCGCCTTGGCGAGGAACTTCGTGCCGCGCAGCGACGGCCCGCGATCGAGAATTCCACCGGGAAGACCGAGCGACAGGGCAATGCGCGCCAGCCTGGATAGCGAACTCATGACTTGTCTCCGGAAATGGCGTGCAACGCCGCGCGATTCTGACCACGGGCCACAGCTGCCCAAAGCGCCATGAATGGCGTCGCCAGCAGCAGGAAGGGCGGGATCAAATGCGGGAAATAGATGCGCGTGTCGTGGATCGGGAAGACGGTGAACTTCGCCAGCGCGCCGAGCACCAGTGCCGCAAACAGGATGCCCGCCCGGCGATCGAGGCGGAAGCCGGCCCGGGCGACGGCAAACCAGCCGGCCAGTGCCAACACCGACACGCCGACCCAGCTGTTCAGGCTGACGGCGCGCAGCAGCGAGGTCGCAAAAGCCCTGAGATAGGCAAAGATCGAGAATGTCGGCTCGAACCCGTCCATATTGTAGTGCTGCTCGATGCTGGAGAACCACAGATGCGGCCACCAGCCAGGATGATGAGCCCAGTGAGAAATGGCGAAATAGGCGACGAAGGAAGCGGCGAAGCCGGCCAGCGCGCCCCACGCCTTCTGCTGGAAGGCGATCAGCAGCACAGCAAAAACAGCAAGGAAAACAATATTGTCCGGCCGCACCATGAAGGCGAGGAAAAGCAGGAGCGCCGTTGCAACTTCACGGCTGCGGACATAGGCGTAAAGCCCGCCCAGCAACAGCGCCGAAGTGAGCAGGTCCGGCGTCGAGGCATGCGCCGCATCGCCGAAATCAGCCATGATCAGCACCGCGCCGACCACCGGTGCTAAAGCCAATGCCTTTTCCGAACGCAGCCAGAGCAGCGTAATCGCGCCGAACAGCAGCACCGAGAACACCTGGACCAGCCGCATCGCCTCGACCGGCGACATCGCCACGCTCAGCGTCGACAGGATCTCGGCATAGAGGAACTTGATCCTGTACATGCCAAGCAGCGAATGAAAATCGGCGGCATTTTCCGTCATGTGGCTGCGAAAGCCGCCGCCGTCATCGGTCAGCGCCTTGTAATCGCTGGCCGAAACGCCTGATTTGACCGTGTTGTAGGCGTAGTCGTGCAGCGCCTTCGCATCGGGATAGATCCCCTCCTCTGCTATGGCGAGATAGGGCAGCATGTCCCAGTTGGCGTCGGGCATCACCCACGCCGTGAACGCCGTCAAAAGGATGTAGAGCGCGAGGGCCGCGGCGCCGATCGGTGCCGCCAGTCGCGCATAAATCCCCTCGCCCCATGCCAGACCGGCCTCGGTGAGCCGGTCGAATGGATTTTGCGAAACGGGCGACTTGGTCAGCATCGTTATACCCGGCGAACTCGCTTAACGGACCTGGCTTTTGACGAAATCCTTCACGATCGACACGATGCCGCGCGACAACAGGCTGTCGAAGGAATCGACGAAGCGGTCGACATGCTCGCGCTGGCAGATCAGCGGCGGTTCCAGCCGGATGACATTGCGGTTGTATTCGGTGAAGGCGACCAGCACGTCGTAGTCGCGCAAAAGCAGCGCCCCGATGAAGCCCGACAGTGAACCCTTCAGCTTGTCGTCGAGCACGCTGACGATCGGCCGCAGCACCATCGGCAAGGTCTGCGAGAAGTCGTGGAACTCCAGGCCGATCATGAAACCTTTGCCGCGCACGTCCTTGATGATCTTCGGGTATTTTTCCCTGAGCGCCTGCAGCCGCTGCAGCAGATAGTCGCCGGTGACGGCGGCGTTCTCGATCAGACCCTCGTCATAGAGCACGTTGAGCCCCTCGATCGAGGTGACGCAGGCCTCGCCCATGCCGCCGAAGGTCGCCATGGCATGGATCATCGCCGTTTTCGGCGTGCCATAGGCCTTCATGTAGACTTCACGCCGGGCGATCATCGCGCCGACCGCCGCCTTGCCGGCGCCAAGCGACTTGGCCAGCGCCGTCACATCGGGAATGACGCCATAATGCTCGAAGGCGTAGAACCGGCCCGAACGGCCATAGCCGCACTGCACTTCGTCGGCGACCCACAGCACGCCATACTGGTCGCAAAGCGCCCGCAGCTTCTGCCAGTATTCGGCCGGCGCCTGGATGATGCCGCCGCCGCCTTGGATGGTTTCCAGCACGATGACGCCGACCTCCGGATCGGAGCGGAACAGGCGCTCGACCGCTTCGATGTCGGCAAAGGGAACGCGGACCGTGTTTTCCGCCATCTTGAAGTCGGCGCGGTAGAGCTGGCCGTCGGTGATGCCGAGCACGCCCTTGGTCTTGCCGTGGAAAGAATTCTCGGCATAGACGATCTTCGGCCGCTTCGGGCCGGCAGCGCGCTCGGCAAGCTTCACCGCCGCTTCCATGGCTTCCGAGCCGGACGAGCCCAAAAACACCATGTCGAGGTCGCCGGGCGAGCATTTGGCGATATTGTGCGCAAGTGCCGCCGCATATTGCGACATGAAGGCGATGGCGATTTCCTGACGCTTCTCCTCCTGGAATTTCTTGCGTGCCTCCAGAATGCGCGGATGGTTATGGCCGAAGGCCAGCGAACCGAAGCCGCCGAAGAAGTCGAGGATCTTGCGGCCGTTCTGGTCGACATAGAACATGCCTTCGGCGCGCTCGATCTTGATCTTGTGGAAGCCGAGCAGCTTCATGAAATGCAGCTGGCCGGGGTTGAGATGCGCCTTGAACAGATCGGTCATGGCAGCGACATCCATCGCCTTGGCCTGCTCGACGCTGATCAAATCGGGCTTGGCGATGGTGACGGGTGACAGTGCCGGCGCGCTGACCATGGTGCGCGCGTTGGTCTGATCGGGCTTGGCCATGACGGTCATTTCAATCTCCTGTCTGCACGCACGACCAGGATCGGGCGCAACGAAAGCTGTTTGTGGGCCGCTATTCGGCGGGCACATGTTTGGTGGCGACGGCGTGACCGGCCTTCTTGGCGCGGTACTCGCTGTAGGCGGCGATCAGCATGTCCTCGTCGCGATATTGCGGCACCCAGCCGAGCTGACGCCCGGCCTTGGACACGTCGAGCACGCACTCCTCGTCGGCGATCAGATATTGCTCCGGGTCCATGATCGGCATGTTCATGAGGTCGAGCAGGTCGAGCGTGCGCTTCACCGCCCAGCCTGGTGTCGGGATCAGGATCGATTTCGAGCCGGCATGCCTGATCAGGTCGCCGAGCAATTTCTTCACCGGCGGCGGGTTGAGCGAACCGAGATTGTAAGCCTCGTTTGGCACACCGGCCTTCCAGGCCGCGCGGGCAGCTTCCGCACAATCGAAAACAGAGATGAACTGATAGGGGTTTTTGCCCGAGCCGATCATCGGCACGGGAAAACTCCAGTCGATCAGCTTGAAGAGCTTTTCCAAGATGCCGAGCCGCCCGGGTCCGATGATCAGACGCGGGCGAAACAGCGAGATCGACATGCCGCGCTTGCGCCATTCGGCCGCCAGCTCCTCGGTCTTCTGCTTCGACCAGCCATATTCGCCAAGCGGCGCCACCGGATGCTCCTCGGTCATAGGCTGCGCGACCGTGTGGCCGTAGATCATGTCGGTCGTGTAGTGGACGAGCTTGGATGCTCCGGCTCTGTCCATCGCCTGCATGATGTGCTCGGTGCCATGGAAATTGACCGGGAAAAAGAAATCGTGTCGCTTGGCCCGCACCTGGATCGGCGACAGCATCTTTGCCGACAAATTGTAGACCATGTCGTCGGCCTTGAGCCCAACCGAAGCGACCGACGCCGGATCGGTGACGTCGCACTGGACAAAGCGGACGTTGCGGTAATGCGGCAGGTCGCTTTTGACGATGTCGGCGACGACGACCTCTTCACCATCGGCCACAAGCTTCGGGGCAAGGTGGCGGCCGACGAAACCGTCGCCACCGAAAATCACGTGTCTCATCGAACAGTCTCGTTTGGTTGGATCTTGTCGGGCGTGATGGAAGCCGTCTGGTCTTCATGCCCAAGGCCACCCAGATCACGGCCACTCTGCGCGATCAGCACTGTACCGACGCAGATGAAGGCGATGCCGGCGATGCGCCAGCCATTGAGGTCCTCGCGGAAGACGAAATAGGCAAAGATGGCGACGGCGACATAGGCGAGGCTGAGGAACGGATAGGCGAAGGAAAGCTCGACCTTGGACAGCACATAGAGATGCGAGGCCATCGAGATGACGAAGGTGCAGAGGCCCAGGAACACCCACGGGCTGAAGACGATCTGCAACAGCTTGATCAGCGGATTGACGCCCTCGAACGAGATCGATCCGAGAGACATCATGCCTTGCTTCAGCATCAGCTGTGCAGCAGCATTGGTCATGACCGTGAAGAGAATGAAGACGATGTATTTCATGTGTTCCAAGCCACCCCTTCACGCTTCCTATTACAAACCCGCAAACATTTCGTGAAGTCCCAAGAATGTTTTGAGTGAATCTTGAATTTAACGATCCATTAACCAATAATTACCCGATTTTTATCTATTCCGCCGCCTCAACCACGCCCCGCCGCATATCCAGCTTCCTTGCCGTCCGCGCCCAGAAGTCAGACATGAAGGCAGGATCGCGAAGCGCCTCCAGTCGCGGCCATTCGGGAAAGGACGAAGCGAAGATGTCGGCGCCCATGCGGGCATCCTTGTAGGGATTGACCGCGCCGCCGGCCTCGACCGTGATGCGGTCGAGTTCCCGCAGCAGCGCCTGCGTCGGCGCGCCCCTGTTGGGGAAATCCAGCGTCAGCGTGTAGCCGGGACGCGGGAACGACAGCAGCGCCGGCGAGCGGATGGAGCCAAAGCGTTTCAGCACGGTGAGGAATGAGCCCTGCCCGGCTTGCCTTGCTGCCGCCAGCAGTGCCGGCACCGCCTCGCGCGCAGTCTCTTCCGGCACCACGCTCTGGTGCTGGAAAAGCCCTTTCGGTCCATAGAGCCGATTCCAGTCGCGCACGCCGTCGAGCGGGAAGAAGAAGCCCTGATACCCGACTTGACGCGGCACTGCTGCCCGGCCCTTCTTCCACCTATAAGCGGCGTTGAAGGCGGTCAGGAACGGCCGGTTGAGCACATTGAAAGGCGGCTGGACCGGCACCGAGAAATTGCCGCCGGCGCGCGAGGCTGCATGCGAGCCGTGCTCGGCCTGATTGCCTGACAACAGCAGGCCGCGACCGCTGTTGCGGCCGCCGGCAAGCTGGTCGATCCAGGCGACCGCATATTCATTGGCTTGATCGGCCGCCTCGGCCAGCTCGAAAAACTCGCTGAGATCGCGAAACGGTGTCGCCTGCTCGACGATGTCGAGCGAATGAACCCGCATCAGCCGGATCGAGGCCGACAGGATGATACCGGTCAGGCCCATGCCGCCGATCGTCGCCGCAAACAGCCTGGCATTGACTGATGCCGAGCAGCGATGGGTCTTTCCGTCGGACCTGAGCAGTGTGAAGCTCTCGACATGGCAGCCGAATGTGCCGCGCCTATGATGGTTCTTGCCATGCACATCATTGGCGATGGCGCCGCCAAGCGTGACGAATTGCGTGCCCGGCACAACGGCGGGGAAGAAGCTGTAAGGGGCAGCGTAAGCGATGATGTCGGACAACAGCACGCCGGCATCCGCCTCGAGAACACCGGTTTCGGCGTTGAAGGCGCGGATCCGGTTCAGGGAGCGCATGTCGACGACCGCGCCGGCCCCGTTCTGGCAGGAATCGCCGTAGGAGCGGCCATTGCCATAGGCAAGCAACGACCCTGGCTTGGCCTGACCGCCCTTCAGCAGCGCGATCGCCCCATCGGCATCGATGGCGCGTGGCGCCGGCGGTGTGGCAAGGCCAAAGCTCCGGAAGCGTTCGGTGACCATGCCTACCAGCCCCCGATGACCAGCAGCACCGCGCCGATCAGCACCACGATCTGGCTGCGCCAGTCGCGAATGATGAAGACGACCGGATCGTCATGCATCTCGTTGCGGCGCGCCAGGATCCAGACGCGCATGGTGAGATAAAGCACGATCGGCGCCAGCGGCCAGATCAGCCACGGATGCGGATAAAGGTCGCGCACCGCGACACTGTCCATATAGAGCGCCAGCACCAGCGCCGAGGAGAAGGCCGAGGCCATGCCGGCCTGGGCGACGATCTCCTGGTCTTCGGTGCGATAGCCGCGGCCGGCGATGCGCTCGCCCGGCGGGATGGCGGTGGTGCGCAGTTCGACGAAACGCTTCACCAGCGCCAGCGACAGGAAGAAGAAGATCGAGAAGGCGAGCAGCCAGAACGAGACATCGACGCCGGTCGCCGCCGCACCGGCCAGAACGCGGATCGTGTAGAGGCCGGCAAGCGTCAGCACGTCGACCAGCAGCATGCGCTTGAACGACAGCGAGTACGCCGTCGTGACCACCATGTAACCGCCGAGCACGGCCAGGAATTCGGGCGACAAGAACAGCCCGGTGCCGATGCCGATCGCCAGAAGCACCGCGATCGCGCCAAGGCCGAACGGGATCGACAGCGCACCGCTGGCGAACGGCCTGTTGCGCTTGGTGAGGTGTTTGCGGTCGAGCGCGAGGTCGAAGAAATCGTTGAGAATGTAGATGGCCGACGCCACCGCACTGAACGACACGAACGCCAGCATGCACTGCCAGATCATGTCGGTGTTGAAATATTCGTGCGAGAGCACCATCGGCACGGCGATTAGCGAATTCTTCAGCCATTGATGGACGCGCAGCATCTTGATGATGGTCCGCAAAGTGGGCTTCGGCACCGGCATCGTTTCGGCGCCATGTGCCGCTTGCCAGCGCGCGGCATGGCGGTCGGGCGCGACGACAATCGCATTGCGCGCGGCATCGAAGACCTGGAGGTCATGGCGACTGTTGCCGGCATAGTCGAAGCCGCCATCGCCATAGGCCGCGATCAGCGAGGCGCGCTTCCTGCCCGAGGTGAGATTGGCGAGACCATCGGTGGCCAGCACCTGGTCGAAAATGCCGAGATGGGCAGCGATGGCGTCGGCGAACTTGCGCGGCGTACCGGTCGCCAGCACGATCTTACGGCCCTCGGCGTGCTCAGTCCGGAGGCGGCAAAGCAACGTCTCGCGATAGGGTAGCGATGCCGGATCGATGTCGATGCGCTGCGCGATCGCCTGCTTCAGCCGCGCCGGCCCGCCGGCGGCCCAGAACGGTACAAGGAAGATATAGAGCGGGTTCTTCTTGAGAAGGATGAACAGCCCTTCCCACAACAGGTCGGTCGCGATCAGCGTGCCGTCGAGATCGACCGCAAGCGGTATTGCGTTCCTGTCCGACCGCGCATCCATGTCCGTCCTGCCCTGCCCGCGTAGATTTACGCGCCGTTTTTCGGCGTCTTGAGGCTGGTATAGCGGGGGATGGCGTAGCGAACGTTAAAACGTCCGGTTGTAGACGGCTGCCGTCGCGGTATTTCCAGCGTCATCGTTAAACAACCGCTACCGGAAACGATAAAAGGCCGAGCAAATGCCCGGCCTTTCCAATTACACCGCCACGATTACTTGATGCGGGCGACGCCGCCCGAGATTTCGACGGTTTCCGAACCGGTCAGCGCTTCGAGGTCGCCGTTCGGCAAGGTGACGAAGCAGCCATTCGGGCAGAACTCAACCGTTTCGCCACCGGCCAGCGCGAGGTCGGTCTTGCTGCCGCCCTCCGTCACGACCAGCGTGCGGGTCTCGGCGTCCTTGTTGACCGCGCTCGCGGCATGGACCGAGCCGATGGCTGCGATCAGGGCGACGGCAGCGACGAGAGACTTCCACATGTTGCAATATCGGTGTTCCCACCGCCTCTGTTGCATTTCGCAAGGCATTTTCGCCTTTGCATGGGAGCTTATATGAGATGGAAGCTGAACCGCAACTGAATGCCGCATTCATGCCGTAATTGGCTTTCGGCGCTTCAGTCCGGATCGGGCTTCTTGGTTTTGCGGGACTTGGCCAGTCGCTTTTTCTCCGCCTCGGCCTCGGCCTTTATCTGCTCCTGTTCGGCGAAGTCGGCCTCGATCTTGTCGTCGTCGGTCGGCCAGGCCTTGGGCTTGTGGGCCTCGACCACGGCGCGCGGCGTCGAGGGTATCTCGATATGCTCGCCGCTGAACCTTTCGAGGACGGCAAAACGGATGTCGTTCTGCACGATGTTGCCGTTCATCACATCGGCCAGGAACACCCGGATCTCGAATTCGAGGGCGGCAGGGCCGAAATTGGAGAACAGCACGAAGGGTTCGGGGTTCTTCAGCACCATAGGATGGCCGCGTGCGATCTCCAGCAGGACGGCATGGACCTGCTTGACGTCGCTGCCATAGGCGACGCCGACCTTGATGTCGATGCGGCCAAGCTTGTTGCGATGCGTCCAGTTGCCGACGGCGTTGTTGATCAGGTTCGAATTGGGCAGGATCACCGACTGCCGCTGGAAAGTCTCGATCTCGGTGGCGCGTACGCTGATCTTCTTGACGGTGCCGCTGACATCGCCGGCGACGATCCAGTCGCCGACCTTGAAGGGCCGCTCGGCCAGAAGGATCAGGCCGGAAACGAAATTGGACACCACATTTTGCAGGCCAAAACCGATACCGAGGGAAAGAGCACCAGCGACCAGTGCCAGGCTGGAGAGATCGATGCCCGCCGCCGATATGCCGACGAGCGCCGCCAGCGCCACGCCGGCATAGCCGACCGCCAACCGGATCGAGTTGCGCACTCCGGTATCGACCTTGCCGCGCGCCATCACCGAACCGTCGAGCCAGCCCTGGAACCAGCGCGTCAAGAAATAGCCGATGATGAAGACGACGATGCCGGAGAGGATGCCGGTGACAGAAATCGTCACCGAACCGATATTGATACCGGTTGCGAGCTTGTAGGCCCAGGCCTGGATGTCGCCGGGCTGGAAGCCCCACATCAGCAGGATCAGCGGCAGGAACACCAGCACGATCATCACATTGATGGCAACGCTGACGACAAGGCCGAGTTGGTCGAGGGCCGTATCCTCGTAGCTGGAATTGGACGAGAGCCAGCGCCCTACGGTCGTGTTGGCGAAAGCACCCTCCTCGCCGATCGCCTGCGCCGACAGGAAGCCGATATAGGCGGTGATTAGCACGGTGCCTGTCACGACGACTTGCAGCGAAACGAACAGAGCAAGGCCGATGTAACCGAGCAGCGCCGCGATGATGGTGAAAAGGCCGAGCGCAAACGCTGTATAGCGCAGCCATGCCGGCCATGGCCGCCAGCTTCCGTCACGCGCCTTGAACGGCCTCAGCATCGCCATCAGGATCAGGATGACGCCGACGATGATGGTGGCGCCGAAACTGCGGGCGATGGTCAGCGACAGCGGCGAGCCCATCTTGTCGTTGATCACCGACAGGAAATAGTTGATGCCGATGACCACGGCCATGGCGGTCGTCAGCCGCACCAGCCAGCGCGCTGGGCCTGTCTCGACGGGGATAAGACGCCAATTCGGCAGCCGCGGCTCGAGCGCCGCATTGGTCAATCGGTTGACGCAGAACACCACCCCGATGACGGCCGCGAGCGCATTCAGGAAGAGGCCAATGTCGCCGCGCAACACATTGTAATAGTTGAAAAAGAACACCGTGGAGGCCAGGAACACGCCGACCGCCAGCGTCGGCAGCAAGGTCGACCAGAAGGCCACCGACAGCCGACTAAGATAGGATGGATCCTCGTTGGCAGGGTCGGCTTCGAACACGCGCCCGAACAGGCGCCGGCCACCGACCAGCAGCACCAGCGCCAGCCCGAGCGCCACGAAGGTAGCCGCGAGGATGGCCTGGAACTTGAACTTGAAAGCGAAGCTCAGCCAGGACGACACTGCCTTGTAGAAATTGCTGAACTCGTCCCTCGCGTCGGAAAAAACCTGCGGGCTGAGCGCGTCGGACAGCACGTAGCGCTTGGTGAGCACATTGCGGAACAGCTCGCTGCGCATGTTGCCGATCTTGTCGATCAGCCCGCTGATGCGGATCGAAAGCGACTGGGCCTGCGAGATGACGGCGTTGATCTCCGCCTTTTCCGACACCAGCGCCTGGCGTTCGCCGCTGACGATGTCGGGCTCCGGTGGTTGGCCGGCGGCCGGCGCTGGTCCAAGCTGTTCAAGCCGGCTGTTTATCTCACCAAGGCGCGTGCGGAAAGCCAGCGCGCTGGTCAGCGACTGCCGCGACAGTTCCTCGAGCTGCAGGCGGATATCGACGAGGCTACTATCCTCCTCGGCGTCCTGCTGGATCTGCTTTTCGAAATTGTCGGTCTTGGCCGTCAGCGCCTGGATGATCTTCTGCTGGTCGGCGACCAGTCCGGCTGGCGCCTGGCCAAGCCCTTGCGCTGCCGCGTCGAACGACAGCGGCGCGGAAACGACAAGCGTCAAGAGCAAAATGAGACGAAGCAATCGGAAAAGCATGATTTGTTGGCGACTCATGGGCGGCAAAGGCAATTTGAAACTGCCTGTCCTTGATAAAGACGGCCATATCATGGGGCAAGCCGTCGCATCAGGAGCCCATCCGATCATTGGCCCCAACTGATCCCATCCCACGCGTCGGCCAGTCGAAAGGCGATGGCGCAATATTGGCTTTGCGATTGCGGCCTGCTCTATAGTCTGCGGCATCGCCCGAACCGGATGACAATGATGGCAGAGTACTCGGCCTTTTCGCTGCTCGCGAACGCGCTCAAGGGAAACAAGGACTGGAAGCCGGCCTGGCGCAAGCCGGATCCGAAAGCATCCTATGACGTCATCATCATCGGCGGCGGCGGTCATGGGCTGGCCACCGCCTACTATCTTGCCAAGGAACACGGCATAACCAATGTCGCCGTGCTGGAGAAAGGCTGGCTCGGCTCCGGCAATGTCGGCCGCAACACAACCGCCGTGCGCTCGAATTACCTGCTGCCGGCCAACACCCGCTTCTACGAACACTCGATGAAGCTGTGGGAGGATCTGTCGCACGAGCTCAATTATAACGTCATGTTCTCGCAGCGCGGCTGCCTGAACCTGGCGCACACGCCGGCCCAGTTCGACGACTATGCCAGGCGCGGCAACGCTATGCGCCATCTCGGCGTCGACGCCGAGTTGATGACGCCGGCGCAAATCAAACGCCTGATCCCGGCGCTCGACATCTCTGGCGAAGCACGCTTTCCGGTGGTCGGAGGCCTGATGCAACGGCGCGCCGGCACCGCCCGCCACGATGCCGTGGCCTGGGGCTACGCGCGCGGCGCCGACCGTCGTGGCGTCGACATCATCGAGAATTGCGAGGTCACCGGCTTCCTGCGAGACGGCGACCGCATATCAGGCGTTTCCACTTCGCGCGGCGACATCCGCGCCAAGAAGGTGGCCGTTGCGGTCGCCGGCAGCACTGGACGCGTGATGCAGCTGGCCGGCATCGAGACGATGCCGATCGAGAGCCATGTGCTGCAGGCCTTCGTCACCGAATCGCTGAAACCTTTCATCGATACCGTCGTCACCTTCGGCATGGGCCATTTCTACATGTCGCAGTCGGACAAGGGCGGCCTCATCTATGGCGGCGACATAGACGGCTACAACAGCTACGCCCAGCGCGGCAACCTGCCCATCGTTGACGAGGTGATGAGCGAGATGCTGGCGCTGTTTCCCGGCCTTGCCCGCGTGCGCATGCTGCGCTCCTGGGGCGGTGTTTGCGATATGTCGATGGACGGCTCGCCGATCATCACCACCGGCCCCCTGCCCGGCATGTATCTCAACTGCGGCTGGTGTTATGGCGGCTTCAAGGCGACGCCGGCTTCCGGCTGGTGCTTCGCCTGGACCATCGCCAAGGACCAGCCGCATGACTTCAACGCCCCCTTCACGCTCGACCGCTTCCACCGCGGCCTGGTGATCGACGACAAGGGCCAGGGTGCAAACCCGCGGCTGCATTAGACCATGATCCGGAAAAGTGGATGCCGATTTTGGTCAAACAAGAAGAATAGAATCCGATGTTGATCACTTGCCCCTATTGTGGCCCGCGCGATGTCATCGAGTTCACCTATCAAGGTGACGGCAACCGCGAGCGTCCTGACCCCGCCTCGCAGAATTTCGAGGCGTGGAATGCCTATGTCTATGACCGGCTGAACCCGGCCGGCGACCACAACGAGATCTGGCAGCATTCCGGCGGCTGCCGCGCGCATCTCAAGGTCGTGCGCAACACGCTGACGCATGAGATTTCCAGCGTCGCCTTCGTGCGCGGTGATCATGGGCGCGGCGATCATGGCTCGGCCGCGCGCCGCAAGGCGGAGGACAAGGCATGAGCCCGCGCCGCACCGACACCGGCGGCCGCGTCGATCGGCTGAAAACCATCCGCTTCACCTTCGACGGCGTGCCCTATACCGGCCATGCCGGCGACACGCTGGCCTCAGCCCTGCTGGCCAAGGGCGTCACACTCTTTGGTCGCTCGTTCAAATACCACCGCCCGCGTGGCCTGCTCACCGCAGGCGTCGAGGAGCCCAACGCCCTGGTGACGGTGCTCAAAGGCGAGGTTCGCGAGCCCAACATTCCGGCGACCATGATCGAAATCCATGACGGGCTAGTGGCCATCAGCCAGAACCGCTTTCCCTCGCTTGCCTGGGACATCAACGCCGTCAACCAGCTCGGCGGCAAGATCCTGTCGGCCGGCTTCTACTACAAGACCTTCATGGGACCCGTGTTCGGTCCGCTCAAGGGCACGCGCTTCTGGATGTTCTGCGAGCATTTCATCCGCCGCGCCGCCGGCCTCGGCAACGCCGGATCGGCGAAGGACCCGGCCCGCTACGAGCGCATGAACGCCTTTTGCGACGTGCTGGTGGTCGGCTCCGGCCCGGCCGGACTGATGGCCGCCAAGGCTGCGGCCGATCAGGGCGTGCGCGTCATGCTGGCCGACCTCGAGCCGCGTTTCGGCGGCTCGGCCAACTGGTCCGATGAAACGATCGACGGGGCGCCGGCCGCCGATTGGGCGCGCCGCACCATCGCCCAGCTCGAAGGCCGCGACAATGTCCGGCTTTTGCCACGCACCACGGTGTGGGGCTATTACGACAACAACACGCTTGCCGCGCTCGAACGGGTCAGCGACCACAAGGAGCAGCCAGCCAAGGGCGAACCGCGACATCGCTACTGGGCGATCCGCGCCAAATCCGTGGTCCTGGCCACCGGTGCGTTTGAGCGCCCGCTGGTCTTCCCCGGCAATGACCGCCCAGGCGTGATGCTGGCGCAGGCCGCCGAGCGCTACGCCAACGAGTTCGGCGTGCTGCCGGGCGAGCGGATCGCACTGTTCACCAACAATGACAGCGCCTATCGCGTTGCCGTCGCCTTGAAGAAAGCCGGTGCCGCGGTCGTCGCCATCGCCGATATCAGGCCGGAGCTTTCGCCGGAGATGCGCAAGCTGGCCGCGGAAGCCGAGGCCGAGATCTTCGCCGGCCATGCCGTCGTCGCCACCGAAGGCGGCAAGGCGCTATCCGGCCTCAAGCTGCAACGCTTCGACATGACCAATGGCACGCTCACCGGCGATGCACGCAGCATCCATGCCGATTGCCTGCTGATGTCCGGCGGCTGGTCGCCGACCATTCATCTGGCCAGCCAGGCCGGCGCGAAAGCGGAATGGAACGCCGCGCGACAAGCTTTCCTGCCGCCGAAGCCGACACAGAAGTGGATTGGTGCTGGCGCCTTTACCGGCAGTTTTTCCACCACCGAAGCCATCGCCGAAGGCCGCGCCGCCGGCCTGGCTGCTGCACGTGGACAGAGTACACCGGCTGTATTGCCGGTGGTAGAAGCCGTGCCCGGCGATCCCGATCCCGCTCCGGTGTTCGAGATCAGGGCCAACGGCAAGAGCTTTGTCGATTTCCAGCACGACGTCACGGCAGAGGACGTGCGCCTTGCGCACCGCGAAGGCTTCGTCTCGGTCGAGCATCTTAAGCGCTACACCACGCTCGGCATGGCCACCGACCAGGGCAAGAGTTCCAACGTCCCCGGCCTTGCCATCATGGCCGAAGCGCTGGGCAAGCCGATCCCGGAGGTCGGCACGACGCGCTTCCGGCCGCCCTTTGCGCCGGTGTCGATCGGCTCGCTGGCTGCGGAACGTTTTGGCGACCTCAAGCCCGAACGGCTGACGCCGATGCACGACTGGCATCTGGCCCATGGCGCTACCATGTATTCCGCCGGCCTCTGGTACCGCCCGATGATCTACGGCCATGCCGGCGAGACGATCGAACAGGCCTATGTGCGCGAAGCCAAGGCAACGCGCGAAAGCGCCGGCATCGTCGATGTCTCGACGCTGGGCAAGATTGCCGTGCAAGGGCCAGACGCCGCCCTATTCCTTGACCGCGTCTACACCAACATGTTTTCGACGCTCGCCGTCGGCAAGGCGCGTTACGGACTGATGCTGCGCGAGGACGGCCTCGCCTTCGACGACGGCACCACTTGGCGGCTCGGCGAGCAGGATTTCCTGATGACCACCACCACGGCCAATGCCGGCAAGGTGATGCAGCATTTGGAATATTTCCTCGACATGATCTGGCCGGAACTAAAGGTCCATGTCACCTCGGTGACCGACGAATGGGCGGGGGCTGCGATCGGCGGGCCGAAGGCCAGGCAGATCCTCGCCACTTGCGTCACCGGCACCGCTGTCGACAACGCCGCATTGCCCTTTATGGGCATCGTGAACGGCGAAGTCGCCGGCGTTCCGGTGATGATTTGCCGGCTCTCCTTCTCCGGAGAAATGGCGTTCGAGGTCTATTGCGGCGCCGGCCATGGCACGCATGTCTGGGAAGCGCTTGTTGAAGCCGGCAAACCGTTCGGGCTGGTCACCTACGGCCTTGAGGCGCTGGGCACGCTGCGCATCGAAAAAGGCCATGTCACCGGCGCCGAGATCGACGGCCGCACCACGGCACGCGACCTGCATCTCGACTGGATGCTGTCGAAGAAGAAACCGTTCATCGGCTCGGCCATGATGGACCGCGAAGGGCTGATCGCGTCCGACCGGCTGGAACTGGTCGGCTTGATCGCCCTCGACAACCGGCCGCTCAATGGCGGCGCGCACATCGTCGAGGAACTGGACGAGGCCAATCCGCACGGCTCGATCGGCCACATTACCGCCTGCTGCTATTCGCCTGCGCTCGGCAAGCATATCGCGCTGGCGCTGGTCAAGGGCGGCAAGGCACGGCAGGGCACGCGCGCCCATGTCTCCGATCCCTTGCGCAACCGGTTCGGGCCGGTCGAGATCGTCTCCAACCACTTCTTCGATCCGGACGGGAGCCGCATGCATGGTTGAGCGCCAATCCCCACTCGAACCGGAATTCCACGTCGGCTCGCATGGCAATTTCGAACATGGTGTCGAAATCATCCTGACCGAGACAAGGCCGGGCTCGATCGTGCAGCTCGCCGCCTGGCCCGGCGAGGAGAAGAAGCTAATCGCGGCCATCCGAGCCGTCACCGGGCTTGCGCTGCCCGATGGCGCCGGCGGCGGCTTGAGCGACGGCGTGAAATCGGTGTTCGGCTTCGCGCCGGGAAAGTTCACCGTTGCCGACGAGGCCGAAGGGCTGGCCACGGCCTTTGCCAAGGTGGTGACCCCAGCCATCGGCACGATCACCGACCTCTCGCATGGCCGTACCACCATTCGCATTGCGGGGCCGAAGGCCGAATGGGTGCTGGCGAAATTCTTCGCCATCGACTTCGCGCTGCCAGCCTTCCCGGTTGGCGCCGGCCGTTCGACCACCCATCATGACATCTTCGCCCAGGTCCAGCGCACTGGCGCCGACCAGTTCGACATCTATGTGTTCCGCTCGTTCGCACGCTCGTTCTGGAAGGCGCTCTGTCACGCCAGCGAGGAAGTCGGCTACGAGGTGCAGTAGAGCAATTCCAGGAAAAGTGTGAAACGGTTTTCCGTCCGGAATTGCGTCAAAGCAAAGAGTTAGAGCAATTCACCGTTTCCGTGAAACGATGAATTGCTCTAACTGGCGCGGCCGGATGGCCGTGTTGCCCACATCTGGCATCAACGCCAACTGGTTCTGCCGCTAGAGAATCCTGCCGCGTGGGCCCATTGTGGAGAGATGGCCGCCCAGCCGGCCCAAGGGATAAGAAAATCCCTTCTTCAAGAGTCGGCACATTCGTTTGGTTCGAACATCCCCATGACCGCAGAACTATCCGCCGGCGCCACGGATCGCGCCGATGTGCCGGCCAGAGCCTTGCTCCTGCTGCCGCTGACGGTCGCCTGCGGCGTGTTCATGACCAGCCTCGACCAGAATGTCGTGGTGACGGCGCTGCCGGGCATCAGCGAAAGCCTCGGGCGTCCGCCCAGCCAGCTCGGCCTGTTGATCACCGTCTATGTCGCCAGCCTGATCGTCTCGATGCCGCTTGGCGGCTGGGCCGCCGACCGCTTCGGCCTGCGCAACGTCTACTGCTTTGCCTTGCTGGTGTTCGCCGCTTCGTCGGCGCTCTGCGGGCTGTCTGATAACATCTGGACGCTGGTCGGCGCGCGTGCGCTGCAAGGCTTTGGCGGTGCCTTGATGGGCACGCTCGGCCAGGTCGTCATCCTGTCGACCTTTCCGCGCAGCCGCACGCTCAAGATCAACATGTACATCTCGCTGGCGGGCCAGTCCGGACCGTTGGTCGGTCCGCTCGTCGGCGGTGCGCTGACCACCTACATTTCGTGGCGCTGGATCTTCTTCATCAACGTGCCGTTCGCACTGGCTGCGGCAATTCTTGCCGCCTCGCTGTTTCCGACGACGACCAAGCCGGTGCGCACGCCGTTCGATTTTCCCGGCTTCCTGCTGGTCGGCAGCGGCATGGTGCTGCTGGTCTTCGGCATGGATTCGCTGGCCGCCAAGGATGCGACCGGCGGTATCATCGCCGGTGAACTGGCGCTGGCGCTCGTCATTTTGACCATCGCCTCGTTCTACTGCCTACGCGTGCGCAATCCGCTGCTCGATCTCAAGCTGCTGCGCATTCGCACCTTCCGCATCTCCTTCCTCACCGGCGGCGGGCTGGACACGATCGGCCTCAGCTCCGTCGTTTTCCTGCTGCCGCTGATGTTCCAGCTCGGCTTCGGCATGAGCGCGGTGCAGGCGGGTTCGCTGACCTTCGTCGCCGCTGTCGGCTCGGTGGCGATGCGCTTCTTCATGCCGCGCGTCCTCAATCGTTTCGGCTTCCGCCGCGTGCTGGTTTTCAACACGCCGGTCGTCGCCGCCCTGGTCGCCGGCTTCGCCCTGGTGCAGGCGACCACGCCGGTGTGGATCGTGCTTGCCTACCTCTTCGTTTTCGGCGTCTTCCGCTCCGCGCAATGGGCCTCGACCGGCAACCTCGCCTATTCCGACATCGCGCCCGAGCAGCTCGCCCGCTTCAGCGCGCTCTATTACATATTGTGGCAGCTGGCGGTGGCGATCAGCGTCGGCCTGGCCGCGGCAGCACTGTCGTTTCTGGCTCGCGGCGGTCCAGCCGTCGCCGACGATTTCCGCATCCTGTTCGTGATCGAGGGCGTCATTACGCTATGCGCGCTGCTCGCCTACCTCAAGCTGACGCCGCAGGACGGCGCCCATGTCAGCGGCCACGGCGCGCCGGTGAACACCGAATAGCCGAGACGGAACAGGTCTTCTGCAGGCATGCCGAACGACCCAGCAATGTTGTAGCGGCACTGCGACTTGCAGCTACATGCCGGCGACTTCGATCTGATCGGCCGGCTTGTCGCCGAAAAGAAAGTCGTGACGCGCAACGACTTTGGGCCAGAGCAGCCGAAAGTCCACATTACGGATACCGAATATCCTGTCGAGAATGTCGGCCAATTCGTCTTGCGAGCCCACCAGTTTCTTCGAGGCCCCTTCAATCGACTTTATCCGCAGAACGCGGCCGGTAAGGCAGGTTACAGTTTCGAGACCCATGATCTGGCAGACAAGATTTTGCACAAACCCCGATTCAGGCGCTTCTTGCAACGCAACGCATTTTGCCGCGAGCGAGGCCTCGTCCGCAAGCTCATCCCTGAAATCAAAACTCGGCGGATAGCCGAAGGAATGGCTGTGAAAACGCCAATAGCCATCAGCCATTTTCGCCAGTCTGAAGGCCAAACTGCCTTGCCGATGCGTACCGGCCTCCAAGGGAATCGGCTCGCGAATGCCGTCCCCCAGCCCTTGATCGACAAGATAGAGCTGGTCGAGTCGGACCAGCAGGATCAGATGGTTTCCCAGCGCCGTGTCCCCGCGCTGGTCCCGCGAGACGCCCGCCGAGGCGCGCATGACATCGAACCCTATCTCCGACAGCGCCCATCCGAGCAAGGCATTGAGTTCATAACACCAGCCCCCTCTTCGTCTTCCGACCACTTTTTCGAAGGCTCTTCCAACATCCTGACCGATGGGAACGCCGAGCTGCACGTCGATATTTTCATAGGGAACGCTCAGGACTTGGCGAAGATGAATCTGTCGCAGACATTCCAGGGTCGGCTCGACGGGACCTCGATAGCCGATGCGATCCAGATAGGCCTGAAGCTGCATTGTGGTTTTCCCGCCAATGCCGGCACCAATAGCACGGGTGCTGTATCGCCCGTCAACGCCCGGTTTATTTGCTGAACGTCACCCACTCTTCCAGCGGCACGCGGTCGGTGCGGAAGGTGTTTTCAGGTTTTGACGTGTCTTCATGGCCAAGCGCCATACCGCAGACGACGATCTCTTCGTCCGGAATGTCGAGCACCGGTCGGATCTGCCGGTGATAGGGTGCGAACGCCGCTTGCGGGCAGGTGTGCAGACCCCTGCCCCGCGCGGCGACCATGATGTTCTGCAGGAACATGCCGTAGTCGATCCATGAGCCCTGGTTGAGCCGGCGATCGATGGTGAAGATCATGCCGATGGGCGCGTCGAAGAAGACGAAGTTGCGGTCGTGCTGGGCGCGCATCCTGTCGATCTCGCGGCGGCCGATGCCGAGCGCGCCATAGAGCCCGAAGCCGTTGGCGCGGCGACGTGTCAGATAAGGCTCGAAGAACTGCGTGGGATAGTAGCGGTACTCGTCCCAATCGGCCTTTTCGGCGCGAATGCCTGAATTGAGAATGGCGTCGGTGATCTGCCGCTTGGTCTCGCCCTTGGTGACGTAAACCTTCCATGGCTGCATGTTGGTGCCAGACGGAGCCCGCGCCGCGACCGCCAGAATGGCGCGGATGGTGTCGTCATCGACCATGTCGGGCAGAAATGCGCGTACCGAGCGGCGCGACAAGATCGCCTCGTCGACAATCTCGGCATCGCCCGCAATTCGGGTGTTGTTTTCCAGCATGGGCCGTCCTTTAACCCTCGTCTCGACCAGACGTCCCCACTCGCCGTTCGTGCCCGAGCCTTTGCATGAACCGTCAAAATCGTGCAAGCAAATCTTGTGCATCCGTGAAAATCCACTTGATTTTTTCACGAACTTGATTTCTCATGAAATTTGACCGGATTTTTTCATGAAGTGAGCGTTTTGCCCCCGCCTACAGCAAGAACATTGCAGGGACCTGACGAACGCGTGCTGGCCGGCGATATCAGGGCCTTGCGCAGGGCGCGTGGGCTGACGCTGGCCGAAATCGGCCTGAAACTTGGCCGTTCGGTCGGCTGGGTCAGCCAGGTCGAGCGCGGCCTGTCGACGCCATCGCTCAGTGACCTCAGGGCCTTCGCCGAACTGTTCGGCGTGCCGATCAGCCTGTTCTTCAGCCATGACGTGCCTGTCGAAAGCGAGCGCGGCGTGGTTGTGCGCGCCGGCAGGCGCCGCACGCTTGGCACAAACGAATCCGGCCTGGTGGAGGAGCTTCTGTCGCCCGATCTCGGCGGTAGCTTCGAGATGGTGCGTTCGGTCTTCGCGCCCGGCGCGGAACTGAAGGCCGAGGCGCAGCGACCGACCGAGGAAGCCGGATACGTCGCGTCCGGACTGTTCGACATCGAGATAGCAGGCATCTGGCATCGGCTTGGCGAAGGCGATTCCTTTCGTTTCGAAGGCAAGCCTTACCGCTGGCGCAATCCGGGTGCCGAGCCTGCAATTATCATCTGGGTGGTCTCGCCACCCGTCTATTGAGTTAAAGTTTGGAGAAGAACATGGCGGGTTTGCCGAGCACGGCGCGCGTGGTGATTATCGGAGGCGGTGCAGTCGGCACCTCCTCGCTCTATCATCTCGCCAAGGCGGGCTGGACCGACTGCGTGCTGCTCGAAAAGAACGAGCTGACCTCCGGCTCGACCTGGCATGCCGCCGGCAATGTGCCGACCTTCTCCTCGTCCTGGTCGCTGATGAACATGCAGCGCTATTCGACCGAGCTTTATCGCGGGCTGGCCGACGCGGTCGACTATCCGATGAACTATCACGTCACCGGCTCGCTGCGCCTTGCCCATACGAAAGAGCGCATGCAGGAGTTCCAGCGCGCCAAGGGCATGGGCCGCTATCAGGGCATGGACATCGACATTGTCGGCGTCGACGAGATCAAGCGCCGTTATCCTTTCATTGAGACGCATGATCTGAAGGGCGCACTTTACGACCCGAGCGACGGCGACATCGACCCGGCGCAGCTCACCCAGGCGCTGGCCAAGGGTGCGCGCGACATAGGCGCGAAAATCATCCGCTTCTGCCCGGTCACAGGTGTGCGTCGCGAGAACGACGAGTGGGTGGTCGAGACCCCACAAGGCGAAATCCGCTGCGAGATCGTCGTCAATGCCGCCGGCTACCGCGCCGCTGAAGTAGGCCGGATGTTCGGCCGCGACGTGCCGATGATGGTGATGAGCCATCAGTACATCCTGTTCGAGGAGATCCCCGAACTGGCGGCATGGTCGAAGGAACAAGGCAAGAAACTGCCGCTGCTGCGCGATGTCGACACCTCCTACTATCTGCGCCAGGAAAAGAACGGCATGAACCTCGGCCCCTATGAGCGCAATTGCCGCGCGCATTGGGCCACCCACAACGACCCGATGCCGGAGGATTTTTCCTTCCAACTGTTCCCCGACGATCTCGACCGGCTGGAGCACTATCTGGCCGACGCCGTCGCCCGCGTACCGATCCTTGGCACCGCCGGCCTGTCCAAGATCATCAACGGGCCGATCCCCTACACGCCGGACGGCAATCCGCTGATCGGCCCGATGCCTGGCGTTCCCAATGCCTTCGAGGCCTGCGTCTTCACCTTCGGCATTGCCCAGGGCGGCGGCGCCGGCAAGGTGCTGGCCGAATGGGTGACCGAGGGCCGGACCGAATGGGACATGTGGTCCTGCGACCCGCGCCGCTTCACATCTTTTGCCTCGGCTCCCGACTACTGCGTCGCCAAGGGCATGGAAATCTACGGCAACGAATATGCCGTCCAGTTCCCGCGCCATGCCTGGCCGGAAGGGCGCGATCGCAAGCTGTCGCCGATCCACGATCGCATCAAGGCGCTCGGCGGCCGCTTCGATGCCTACAATGGCTGGGAGCGCGCCACCTGGTATGCACAAGAGGGGGACGACATCTCAGAGGAAGCGACGCTGACCTTCCGCCGCGACGGACCGTGGCAGCACCGCGTGCGCGAGGAGTGCCTCGCGGTGCGCGACGCCGCCGGCATTTTGGACCTGCCGGGCTTCTCCCGCTTCAACCTCGAAGGCCTGGGCGCCGCCGAATGGCTGAACCTGCAGGTCACCGGACTGGTGCCGAAGCCAGGCCGCATCGGCCTCGTCTATTTTGCCGACGACAAGGGCCGTATCGTCACGGAAATGTCCGTCGTGCGCCACGACGAGAATGTGATGACGCTGATCACCGCGGCGGTTGCGCAATGGCATGATTTCGAATGGCTGAAATCGCGCATGCCCAAGGATGCGCCGTTCAGGCTGATCGACCGCACCGAGGAATTCTCGACCCAGATCCTGGCCGGTCCCAACTCGCGGAAAATCCTCGCCGAAATCTGTGAAGCCGACCTCACTCTGCCATGGCTGACGCATCAGGAGACCAAGATCGCCGGCCGCTGGGCGAAGCTTGTGCGCGTCTCCTTCGCCGGCGAACTAGGCTGGGAAATCCACACAAGGATCGACGACACCGCCGCCATCTTCGACGCCGTCTGCGCGGCAGGCCAGCAGCACGGGCTGAAGCCGTTCGGTATGTACGCGCTGGATTCGCTCAGGCTCGAAAAAGGCTACCGCACCTGGAAGGGCGATCTGTCGACCGATTATTCGATCCTGCAGGGCGGGCTCGAGCGCTTCGTCAAATGGGACAAGCCCGACTTCCGTGGCAAGGCAGCCCTCCAGAACGAAAAGCAGCAGGGCGTGAGGAAGCGCTTCGTCACGCTGATCGTCGACAACCCCGGCGACTGCGACGCTCCATCGGTGTCGACGCTGTGGCATGACGGCCAGATCGTCGGCGAAACGACGTCGGGCGGCTGGGGCCACCGCATCGACAAGTCGATCGCATTCGGCATGCTGCGCGCCGACCTGGCGGAACCCGGCACGGCCATCGAAGTCGAGATCTTCGGCGAGCGTTTTCGGGCGATCGTGCAAAAGGATGAGCCGCTGTGGGATCCGAAGAACGAAAGGCTGCGCGCATGAAGAGGGTGATCCTCACCGATGGCGGCATGGGCCAGGAACTGGTCCGGCGCAGCCAATCCGAGCCGACACCGCTTTGGTCGGCCAGGGTGCTGATCGACGAACCGGATCTGGTGCGCGACCTGCACGCGGAATTCATCCGTGCCGGCGCTCGAATCATCACCATCAACACCTATTCTGCGACGCCCGAACGCCTGGCGCGCGAGGGTGCGGAAGACCTATTCAAGCCGTTGCAGAAGCGCGGCATCGAATTGGCCAGGCAAGCTTGCGAACAGGCCGGCGAGGCAACCATCGCCGGCTGCCTGTCACCGCTGTTCGGCAGCTATGCGCCGGCGCTGTCCATTTCATATCAGGAAACGCTCGACATCTACCGCCGCATCGTTGCCGAGCAGGCGGATGGCGTCGATCTGTTCTTGTGTGAAACAATGGCGTCGGCCGACGAAGCCCGCGCGGCGGTCACCGCTGCAGCGGAAAGCGGCAAACCGGTATGGGTGTCCTGGACGCTGGCTGATCACGGCAGATCGCGCCTGCGCAGCGGCGAGGCAATAGGCACCGCGGCAAGCGCGCTCGACGGCCTTGCAGTCGCCGCGCGGCTGGTCAATTGCTGCCGTCCGGAAGCAATCGCGGCGGCCTTGCCTGAACTGATCGACCTCGGCGGCCCGGTCGGTGCCTACGCCAATGGCTTCACATCAACCGAAGCACTCAAGCACGGCGGCACCGTCGATGTGCTGCACGCCCGCCACGACCTTGGCCCGGATGCCTATGCCGACCAGGCGATCGGCTGGGTGGAGGCCGGCGCCGACATTGTCGGCGGCTGCTGCGAAGTCGGACCGCCGCATATCGCGGCTCTGCGCGACCGGCTCGAACAGGCCGGCTACGAAATTTCGGGAGTTTTGCATGCCTAGACCATCATCGCGCATTTCCGGCATCGTGCCTTCGGGCAAGGACGGCTGGGAAGTCCATTTCGCCGCCTGGACGCGCAAGGAGGCCGGCGAAGACATCATCATGCTGTCGGTCGGCGACCATGATTTCGATACGCCTTCGCAGACGATCGAAGCCTGTGTGACCGCGGTTCGCGGCAGCAATCATCACTACACCCCGCTTCCCGGCCTGCCGCGGCTGCGCAAGGCGATGGCGGCGGCCTCGAGCGCCTGCACCGGCGTCGAGACGTCGCCGGATCAGGTCATCGCCACGCCGGGCGGCCAGGCGGCACTCTACGCGGCCGTGCAGGGCGTGCTCGATCAGGGCGATCACGCCATCGTGGTGGCGCCCTACTATGCCACCTATCCCAACACGTTCAGCGCCGCCGGCGCCGATTTCACCGTCGTCGAGACGCCGGCCGAGGACGGCTTCCAGCCACGGGCCGACATGATCCGCGCTGCAATCCGGCCGAACACGCGCGCCATCCTGATCAACACGCCCAACAATCCGACCGGTGCGGTCTATTCGCGCGAGCGGCTGGAGCAGTTGGCCGAGGTTTGCCGGGAGCACGACCTCTGGCTGCTGTCGGACGAAGTCTATTGGACGCTGGGCGGCGGCGAGCATATCTCGCCGCGCTCACTGCCCGGCATGGCCGAGCGCACCCTGGTCATCAATTCGATGTCGAAGAGCCACGGCATGACCGGCTGGCGCATGGGCTGGCTGACGGGACCGGAGGAGATGATCACGCTGATGATCAATCTCAACCTGGTGACGACTTACGGCCTGCCGGCCTTCATCTCGATCGCTTGTTCCGAGGCGCTTGAAAACCGTTACGGCGTCAGGGAAATCGCCGAACGTTACGCGGCACGCCGCACCGTCTTCCTCGACGCCGTACGCGGCATGAACGATGTCACCGTGCGCGGTTCCGAGGGCGGCATGTATGTCATGCTCGACATATCAGCCGTCGAACCCGACGATGAGAAATTCGCCTGGGCCTTGCTCGACAAGGAAAATGTCGGCGTGATGCCCGGCTCCAGCTTCGGCGAGGCGGCCGCCGGCCACATTCGCGTCAGCCTCTGCCAGCCCGAACCCGTTTTGCAGGAAGCTGCACTTCGTCTGCGCCGCTTTGCTTCCAGCTACCGCCGCGAGGCCGCATGACCGCCAAGGCCATCCCCACAAAGGCCCGCGCCGTCATCATCGGCGGCGGCGTTTCCGGCTGTTCGGTCACCTATCATCTGGCCAAGCTCGGCTGGACCGACATCGTTCTGCTCGAACGCAAGCAGCTGACGTCGGGCACGACCTGGCACGCCGCCGGCCTGATCGGTCAGTTGCGCGGTTCGCAGAATATGACGCGGCTGGCGAAATATTCCGCCGACCTCTACGTCAAGCTGGAAGCCGAGACCGAGGTCGGCACCGGCATGCGCCAGGTCGGCTCGATCACCGTGGCGCTGACCGAGGAGCGCAAGCACGAGATCTACAGGCAGGCGTCGCTGGCGCGCGCCTTCGATGTCGATGTCCGCGAGATTTCGCCCAATGAAGTCAAGCAGATGTACCCGCATCTGAATGTCTCAGACGTCGTCGGTGCCGTGCATCTGCCGCTCGACGGCCAATGCGACCCCGCCAACATCGCCATGGCTCTGGCCAAGGGCGCCCGCCAGCGCGGCGCCACCATCGTCGAGAACGTCAAGGTCACCAAGGTCCACACCAAGGCCGGCCGCGTCACCGGCGTGTCCTGGGCACAGGGCGAAGAGCAAGGCACGATCGAAGCCGACATCGTCGTCAACTGCGCCGGCATGTGGGCGCGCGAACTGGGCGCCCAGAACGGTGTCACCATCCCGCTGCACGCCTGCGAACACTTCTATCTCGTCACCGAGCCTATCCCCGGCCTTACCCGCCTGCCGGTGCTGCGCGTGCCCGACGAGTGCGCCTACTACAAGGAGGACGCCGGCAAGATGATGCTCGGCGCCTTCGAGCCGGTGGCAAAGCCATGGGGCATGGACGGCATTCGTGAGGATTTTTGCTTCGATCAATTGCCCGAGGATATGGAGCATTTCGAGCCGATCCTCGAAATGGGCGTCAACCGCATGCCGATGCTGGCGACCGCCGGCATTCACACCTTCTTCAACGGTCCCGAGAGTTTTACGCCCGACGACCGCTACTATCTCGGCGAGGCGCCGGAACTGTCCGGCTACTGGATGGCGACCGGCTATAATTCGATTGGCATCGTCTCCTCCGGCGGCGCCGGCATGGCGCTGGCGCAATGGATGAACGACGGCGAAGCCCCCTTCGACCTGTGGGAGGTCGACATCCGCCGCGCCCAGCCGTTCCAGAAGAACCGCCGCTACCTCCGGGAGCGCGTCTCCGAAACGCTCGGCCTGCTCTATGCCGATCATTTCCCCTATCGTCAGATGGCAACGTCGCGCAATGTCAGGCGTTCGCCATTGCACGAGCATCTGAAGGCGCGCGGCGCCGTCTTTGGTGAAGTCGCCGGCTGGGAGCGCGCCAACTGGTTTGCCCGCGAGGGCCAGGAGCGCGAATACCGCTATTCCTGGAAGCGGCAGAACTGGTTCGACAATCAGCGCGAGGAGCATCTGGCTGTCAGGAACGGCGTCGGCCTGTTCGACATGACCTCGTTCGGCAAGATCCGTGTCGAGGGCCGCGATGCCTGCGCCTTCCTGCAAAAGCTCTGCGCCAACGACATGGACGTCGCGCCAGGCAAGATCGTCTATACCCAGATGCTCAACCAGCGCGGCGGCATCGAGAGCGACCTGACGGTCTCGCGGCTGTCGGATACGGCGTTCTTTCTCGTCGTCCCAGGCGCCACGCTGCAGCGCGACCTCGCCTGGCTGCGCAAACATCTGGCCGACGAATTCGTCGTCATCACCGACGTAACGGCGGCCGAAAGCGTGCTCTGCCTGATGGGTCCGGATGCGCGAAAACTGATCCAGAAGGTCAGCCCGAACGATTTCTCCAATGAGAAAAATCCGTTCGGCACATTCCAGGAGATCGAGATCGGCATGGGCCTGGCTCGCGCCCACCGCGTCACCTATGTCGGCGAACTCGGCTGGGAGCTCTATGTCTCGACCGACCAGGCGGCCCATGTCTTCGAGGCGATCGAGGAGGCAGGTGCGGACGTCGGCCTGAAACTCTGCGGCCTGCACACGCTGGATTCCTGCCGCATCGAAAAGGCTTTCCGGCATTTCGGCCACGACATCACCGACGAGGACAATGTGCTGGAGGCCGGCCTCGGCTTCGCGGTGAAGACGGCCAAGGGCGACTTCACCGGCCGTGATGCCGTGCTGCGCAAGAAGGAAGCCGGCCTGTCACGCCGGCTGGTCCAGTTCCGGCTGAAGGATCCAGAGCCCCTACTCTTCCACAACGAAGCGATCCTGCGCGACGGCAAGATCGTCGGCCCGATCACGTCAGGCAATTACGGCCATCACCTCGGCGGTGCCGTCGGGCTGGGCTATGTCCCCTGTAAAGGTGAGAGCGAGGCCGATGTGCTAGCCTCATCCTACGAGATCGAGATCGCCGGCGAGCGCTTTGCGGCGGAAGCCTCTCTGAAGCCGATGTACGATCCGAAGTCGGAGCGCACGAGGATGTAGCGCAGCCCTGCCCTTCTCCCTTTGTGGGAGAAGGTGGATCGGCGCGTAGCGCCGAGACGGATGAGGGGTGTTCCAGCGAAGTGAGACGTCGGCGTTCCCTGGAACACCCC
>SAKE01000078.1 GCA_004017275.1 Mesorhizobium sp.
ACCCCTAACCCCTCCCCACAAGGGGGAGGGGGACGTGCCACGGTCTCCAAGGACGAAGCGAAGTCTACCCCGCCATCACCAGCGTCCTCCGCAAAAAGCGCGCGAGCAGCGCAGACCGAATCCCCCTCCCCCTTGTGGGGAGGGGTTAGGGGTGGGGGTACAGCGCCGACATCTCAAGTTGCCGCGCCCTCCGGCGCACCGCGTCCTGAAGGCGAGAAACCGCTGGCTTCGCCGGCTGTTCGTCTGCGGGCAAAAGAAGCCGGCATCGATCTCAGGCAGGTTGCGGGATCTGGCCCGGCCGGCCGCATCGGCCATGAGGACATCGAAGCTTTCCTGGCGCGCGGACCGCAGGTCGCCAGGATATCCGGCCTCGCCCGCAACGATGCGATACAGGACATCAAGGTGGTCGGCTTGCGGCGCAAGATCGCCGAGAAGATGTCGCTGTCCAAATCGCGCATCCCGCACATCACCTATGTCGAGGAGATCGACGTCACCGCGCTGGAGGAATTGCGCGCCGTGCTCAACAAGGAGAAGCGCGCGGCCAAGGGTGGCGTGCAGCGGCCGAAGCTGACGCTGCTGCCGTTCCTGATGCGGGCGATGGTCAAGGCGATCGCGGACCAGCCCAATCTCAATTCGCTGTTCGACGACGAGGCCGGCATCGTCCACCAGCATGGCGGCATCCATATCGGCATCGCCGCGCAGACGCCGTCGGGGCTGGTGGTGCCGGTGGTCAAGCATGCCGAGGCGCGCGACATCTGGGAGTGCGGCGCCGAGGTTATCAGACTGGCCGAGGCGGCCAAGTCCGGCACCGCGACACGCGACGAGCTGTCCGGTTCGACCATTACCATCACCTCGCTCGGCGCCATGGGCGGCGTGGCGACGACGCCGGTCATCAATCACCCCGAAGTGGCGATCATCGGCGTCAACAAGATGATGGTGCGGCCGGTGTGGGACGGCACCCAGTTCATCCCGCGCAAGATGATGAACCTGTCGTCGAGCTTCGACCATCGGGTGATCGACGGCTGGGATGCGGCGGTGTTCATCCAGCGGATAAAGACGCTGCTGGAAACGCCGGCGCTGATTTTCGTGGATTGAGGAAAACGATCGAGATGCCGGCGGGACAGCGCCCCCCTCTGCCTTGCCAGGCATCTCCCCCTCAAGGGGGGAGATCGGCAGCTTCGCCATCCCCGCCCCTCTTTAAGTTCAGGCGATTGGCGAAGGCCGAGGTGACATCCAATCTCCCCACTAGAGGGGGAGATGTCCGGCAGGACAGAGGGGGGCGCAAAGGATCACGACAGAGCACTTTTCTCGAGCTGGCGCGACAAAGAGTTAGGATGCCAACATGAAAGAAATCTCCTGCAAGCTGCTCGTCATCGGCGCCGGTCCGGGCGGCTATGTCTGCGCCATCCGTGCCGGACAGCTCGGCGTCGATACGGTGATCGTCGAAGCCGGCAAACCGGGCGGCACCTGTCTCAATGTCGGCTGCATCCCGTCCAAGGCGCTGATCCATGCGGCGGAAGAGTTCGAGAAGGTGTCGCACATGGAAGGCGGCAGCAGCCCGCTCGGCATTTCGGTCACCGCGCCGACGCTCGACCTGACCAAGACAATCGCCTGGAAGGACGGCATTGTCAGCCGGCTCAACAGTGGTGTCGCCGGCCTGCTGAAGAAAGCCGGGGTGAAGACCGTTCATGGTTGGGCGAGCTTTCGCGACGGCAAGACCGTCGCGGTGGAGACCGAGACAGGTAGCCAAGTGATCCGTGCTGAAACCATCGTGATCGCGACCGGCTCGGCGCCGGTCGAATTGCCGTTCCTGCCGTTTGGCGGTCCGGTGATTTCGTCCACCGAGGCGCTGGCGCTCAGCGAAGTGCCGAAGAAGCTTGCCGTCGTTGGTGGCGGCTATATCGGGCTGGAGCTCGGCATGGCCTTTGCCAAGATGGGCGCCAAAGTGACCGTGGTCGAGGCCTTGCCGCGCGTGCTGGCGCAGTATGATGCGGAGCTTACCCGGCCTGTGGTCAAGCGGCTCAACGCACTCGGCATCGAGGTGATGACGGGTGCCAAGGCCAAGGGGCTGTCGACCAAAGGCGACGCGCTGCTGGTCGAGACATCGGACGGCAAGAGCGTCAAGGTGCCGGCCGACAAGATTCTGGTCACGGTCGGGCGCAAGCCGGTGACCGAAGGCTGGGGGCTCGACCAGATCGACCTTGATATGGCTGGAAAATTCATCCGCATCGACGACCAGTGCCGCACTTCGATGCGCGGCATCTTCGCCATCGGCGACGTCACCGGTGAGCCGATGCTGGCGCACCGGGCGATGGCGCAGGGCGAGATGGTCGCCGAGATCGTTGGCGGTCACAAACGCAGCTGGGACAAGCGCGCCATTCCCGCCGTCTGCTTCACCGATCCGGAACTCGTCACGTCCGGCCTGTCGCCGGAAGAGGCAAAGGCGCTCGGCGGCGAGATCAAGATCGGCCTGTTCCCGTTCGCCGCCAATGGCCGGGCGATGACGAAACTCGGCGAGGACGGCTTCGTCCGTGTCGTCGCCCGCGCCGACAACCATCTGGTGCTCGGCATCCAGGCGGTCGGGCAGGGCGTGTCGGAACTGGCGGCGGCGTTCGGGCTGGCGCTGGAAATGGGCGCGAGGCTGGAGGACATAGCCGGCACCATCCATGCGCATCCGACGCAGGGCGAGGGGTTCCAGGAAGCGGCGCTGAAGGCGCTGGGCCACGCGCTGCATGTTTAATTCGCGATAGCGCAAAAAGCGGTGATGCCGGCGGGCCAGCGCCCCCCTCTGTCCTGCCGGACATCTCCCCCTCAAGGGGGGAGATTGGCAGTT
>SAKE01000079.1 GCA_004017275.1 Mesorhizobium sp.
GCCAATACGTGGACGCTTAAATGATTTGGTTCACGTCTTTCAATGCCTTATTTTCTTACCCGAGTGACCGAATTCCATAGTTAATTCCTAAACCGGAAAGATCGTCCCAAACTAAGAGTCTACCAAACCCAAACAAGGATCTTCCCAGCCTTCCACCAAAGCCACAACACTTCCTGTATCACCATCTCCGCTCACAGAGGGATAAGCGGACTAGCCGGCTGAAAGGCAAAGAGAAGAACTGCCTACTCAATTACAACTAACTAACCGCCTGAGCGAATTGCCGATCTCTTTCCCCAGGGATGATCTTCCTTTCATTCAGAAAGGCCTCCATCTTGCATTTTCACGCGCTCAATCGGAGGTAGATGTGAGGAAAGAGCAGTGCTTTATTAATAGTCGTGGGGGTCTGTAGGCCCCATTGTCTTGTTGTTGTGTAGCTACTATTTTCGAGTGTTGGAGCTGAGCTGATTGGAGCTCGGGATTTCCTTAAGCGAGTTCAAGGAAGTGACGTGAAGGTAACCTTAGGTAAGGAGCTGACGAGAGAAACAGGTCTCCACGTCTTTTGGTAGTGGAGGACAGAAGGCGGACTTAATTGAGTTGTGGTCTTGTTGGGGGGCTCTAGTAAGGTATGGGGCTTTCAAAGGGGGGAAATTCACCCAGTCTAAGCCAGGCAAGCAATGCAAAGCTAGACGAACCCAGACAGAGAAAGATCGGGCTTTGGAAGCGGGATGACATACGGACTATGCACAATTCTGTCACGTGCGGGTAGACCAGAACGTAGACCTGTCATTCCTTAACCGGGATGGTAAGGCCCTTGAAGCTGAATTGGATCAAAGGCTGCGCATCTCGCACCTTGCAACTTCTTTCGTAACAAAGCGAATGAGTAATCGGCCCGAAGAAGCTGCTTGAAACTGTCCTGGAATCCCTACTCGCCCATGTCGGGATTCAACCTAAGGCTTGTTCGAAGTCCGAATGAATGGATAATACATAAAGAATATGAAGCACAATCTCCCCAACTCTTAACCGGTGGCATCTTTGCTTGTTCCTGATGCTTCAATTTATGTAGGGCTCCGTCCCGGACGTGGACTTCTCTTCTCCTTTCGTTCTCTTCCTTCTTTTTTGGTTAGATATTAATACATAGTAGTACTAAAAGACTCTTTGTCAGTACGGAAAGCTAGTCTGATTCTTTTGAATAGCATTTTTTTCCCTATTACTTTATTTTTTTATACTCCCTTCGCGGATCTCCCCTCTTATCCAATCAACCAACTGTCCCAGGCCGGGAAATAGCGTTCCCGGAATAAGCTTTCGCCGCCCCTAGCTCTTAGCTGTCTCCTTTTAGTCAGAGGTCAATAAACTTGAATTCGACATCAATGGAGAAGAAAGCAGACTTGTTCGCTCACTCTTCTTGCCAAAGTGATTGATCTCTCTTTATTTTCGAACTGGTATTCCCGCCCCGACCTTGATTAGCTCACTCTTTTTTTAGCTGGTCTGTGCTTTCCTGTGAACATTATCTTTATAGAGAGAACAGGTGTGCACCAGAGCTGGAGCAATTCATGGAAAGCATCCTTATCTGATTAAAGAACGGAGAGTCTCATCTCCTGGGGCCTGACCCTGTGATGTAGAATCCTTTGCTCTTTCACGCATTGATCTTGATTCGGGTTTCAATTAATTTATTTCTCAGCCTTGCACCCGGTAATAACAGAACTTGAAGTCTTGCTCGTCTCTTTCATTGACCAGGAAAGGATTTTCTGTGATAGGAGGACACTCTATCAAAGGCCTTGATCCAGCTCTCGCTTCTGTATCAACTACAGGCCTTCACTCTACTCTCTCGTTCAGATCCTCCGTTCTAGGTCCAGGCATACGCAAGGATGGGAAGGAGACCACAACTCCAGATCGATGTCCCAGGTCAGGTTACCACCCCTCTCTCTATCGCTCTCTCCCTCGGCATACAATCAATGGGCACAATCAAATTCTTAAGTGGATTCAAAAACTAGAAAGCCTTAAGATCTTCCCTCTCCTGACCATGAGGAACGAGTGAATGAAAGCATAAATACGGGCTCTCATGGATTAGTCGTCATGAGGCCCTCTTTATAATCTTTGTCTTTCGTGATCTTCCCCCACATAGGGATGCTATTCTTGCAAATGCTTACTGCCCAACAACATCTTTTCGAAGCAAACGGAGCTCACCGATATCAAGTTTTACTTCCGCCGAATACGAAAGGTAAAAAGCAAGTCAATCTATTAGCCATCTCCCTTCGGCTCCTCTTTAGATCGTGGACTCGGGCTTTTTAAGGGAAGCACTTCGTTCCACTCGTTCTAGACATACTCTAAACTCCTAACAAGAGAAAGAAGGAAAACAAGGAGTAAACAAGAGCTACAACAACTAGAGTGTCAAGGCCAGGAGGAGGCAAGGGAAGTTTCTTTTGGGAAGCAAGCCCCTCAACTTATCCGCTTATCGGAAAGAGCAGGGACCTACTACCTACAGGCAGAGACAGGACAGCAAACTTATGGGCACCTTTTTTTTGTAAGTCATATCTATTCTTTGCTCGTGAAGTCTGCGAAGCGAGCCTTCACTGGGGAGATAGCGACCTCTTCAACTCCACTACTACTACCTGTACTC
>SAKE01000080.1:0-1467 GCA_004017275.1 Mesorhizobium sp.
GATGACGGACAGAGAGGAGTAGGGGAGACAAGGTTACGCGCTGGGTAGCGCAGCGCATCTGTTTCGGGTACTGGGGCGACGAGGGGTGCAAACCCGGCCACCCAACCCAGCAGGGGCGGACCGGCCATAGGTTCGAAACCATCCACCTTTCTTGTGGATCATTCTGTATGTGGTTACCGGATGATGGGAATAACAAAGCAGTAATTTATAAATGAGCACTGCACGAAATGTACATAATATATGAAATCTTTCATTTATCGTTATATCCGGGTCTTTTCGTTGCATTCACTTACAACAAGAAACAACCACCAGCGTTTGGTGCAGCACCTGCATTTTGGTGCATTCTTCTTTCTTTCCTCGGTCTTTCGTTCCGTCATATTCCTAATAACTTATCCAATTACTACGTATTAACCGCTAATGCACCTTTCTTTTATCAAATCTCTGGGACATGGTCTAATCATGAGGGTAGTATTTTATCATGGTGTCGGATCCCACGTTTTTATGGATTCCTTCTTTGTTACCGGGGTCGACCCCCAAGCCAAAATGTCTCAAAACGAGGAGGCCATAGAGAAGTTTTGTATTACTTTGTCTCGAACTTCGTGAAGAACTCCATTCTATCTCTCCCTCGTTACGAACAAAAAAGTGGGGCAGCGCCCCAGTTGTACACTCCCTTCGTTCTACGAACCTTTGTTGATTCTGAACTTCGTTCGCGAAGGAACCGGACGTTTGACGGGCCAGCCCTTTTTTATGCGCCGCTTTACCCATATAGTATAATTCTCTTAGCTCCTTTGGGTGCTAGGCGCTCCCGTGGTTCGCGAGAAGGAAAAAGAAGGACTCATCCTTTGTTGCATCTGGCACGATATGATAAAGAGAGAGCTTCGTCTATCGATGAACAGCGGATTGACGGTGCTCTTGGCATTGCTTTGTTTTTCTCTCCTTTCCTATCAGCGAGTTCCGATCCTTTTGTTCGAAATTTCTTCGTTCGTACCGAACCGCTTGCAGAATCAAATCCAGTTCCACAAGATCCTATATCATCTATACATCCTCCTTGCATTTATGCCGGAGACGTCGCCAGTGCTATGGGCTTTGGATTATGTAGATCAAAAATTCTGAATGGGATTGTGGCACTCCACTCGCCGCCAATGCGGAAGGATGCCGCCGAAAAGAAGGGAACGCAGCTTCGCTCTGCTGGAAGCGTCGGATCCCGTATAACGAGCGAGCTTTTAACCAATAAATTTAAAGATGTGGTCGCAAAATGCTATCCAGCTCTCTTGTTGCGTAGCAATAGAAGCCTGCTCATGCTGCTTTGGCGGCGCTTTTTCGCCTTCTCTTCGCTCTGGACAGGAGCGCTAGTGGACGCGGGGAGGGAGCAGGCGAAGCGTGTCGTTCGTAATGAACAGAAGGAGACCACTACTTCGCCTCTTTGTTGGAGCGCCGGCGCGAACACAGTGGTATCTGACCAGGACC
>SAKE01000080.1:1477-1678 GCA_004017275.1 Mesorhizobium sp.
CGAACTAGTCAGAAGAAGGTACGTCAGCAGAGAAGCTCCCCAGCTAAACCATTGGCTGAGGTAATAATAAAAAAATAAGTCTTTCCTTTTTAGCTGCTTGAAATAGATTCTATTAGACTCATATTAATTTATTATTTGAATTGGGCTATAACACGAGAAAAAGAAAGACACTCTTTTTCTTCGTGACCCATAGTCTTCCAT
>SAKE01000081.1 GCA_004017275.1 Mesorhizobium sp.
AGATAGAGCAAGAGGTTTTCGCCCTTTTGAATAGGCAACTTTTACACACGGGAACTTACGAATAATGATTCCCTTTTCTCCATAGGGCCGAAGCTTTACTAAGAAGGGCTTTTTTTTAGAGAGAGCGTAAGGGGCGATCTATATTGCTTGCCACAGCTCTATTCCCGACTCTAAATCCATAAAGGACTTTAAGAGAGGATGAACATTCCCGTTCTATAGGTGGCACTGCCCCTATTAGAGAAGGGTGAGGGCCTACTGATTCTCTGCTAGCACTGTTAATTACCTTAGACCTACGCAGCAGGAACGATATGGAGCACCTACTCTACTGGTCGTCTGCTCTCTCGAGGTCGTCCTTCTCTAGGTACAAAAAGGACATTACGGGATATCTCAAAAATTCGATGTACTTCTTTAAGTGTGGGACACATCTCATGTTTGCCGAATCGAAAAACTATCGCCTTTGCATCCTCACTGCGGCTATGATCAGATCCCAGTGTTGGTTCACTTTGGACTTTATCCTCCACCAAATCTTCTGATCTCCTGTTCTCAATTATGTTAAGCAGCTCCTGATCGCAGCAATCATGCCTTCGAAGGTACGCTTTTTATAGGGGGGCCTTGCCTCTTGAATGAGCTTGTTCAACAATGTGCGCTCCTTCTTCCTATTAAGTATAAGGAAGGGCGAGTACCCCTTGAAGGACCTTTTGTAAAGGACATCTCCCAAGATCACAAATCGTCGGGCAAGTTATCCTCCAGGCTCTCCTCTGACCACGAGTGGCGTACTCTGATATGAACCCGTCCTTGAGGTAATTGTAGAAATCATAATACCAAGGTTCCCATCGTCCTCGTAATCTTGACTGGTGATAGTTCATCATGTTCCAACTCTCGATAGTCTTCATCCAAGAAGATTAATGAGTCCCGTTCGACGGAAGGGCTCTCTGTGGCTGGGATGTCCAATCTCTCGATGACAAGCGACTCTGTGCTTCGGTGTACTAGCATGTGTACTAGAGCGGCTGAGTATTTATTCCATTCCATAAGGGCTAGCGAGTCAGCCAAGCGATTGTAGATTCTCGGAACATGGGTGAAGGTGATCTCCCTAAAGCGCTTGATCAGGTCAATGGCAAGTTCTTGGTACGATATGAGTTGGGGCTCTTTGTATAGGTTGGGTTTGCTGGGCTTTGATGCTTACCTTATTATTATGAAAAGGGGAAGGTTTGATAAAGGAGCTTTTAAGCCCTTTTGCTGGATTGTTGGTCTGCAGCCCCGCCCTATAGAATGAATCAAATAAGGAGAGGCGACCGAGCCACTCTTATACTACTCCTTACCTCACCCCCTTCTCACTCACTTTAAGGGCGAAGTCGCTGAAGCGAGTCGAGTCTAAAGGCCAAAGAGTTATCTTTGAACGTTACTACGCATCCTTATTAATTCATAGGTATAGTGTAAGGTAGGTTTGTTTGGGTATAGCAGGACTTGAACCTGCGACCATTAGGTTAAAAGCCCAATGCTCTACCAACTGAGCTATACACCCCAAATATATAAATATAGTCGTAAATAAAGATTGGTGCAGAAAAGAGGGCGGCCCCTCTTCTCCTCATCATATTAAAGGGGCTCTGTATGAGGCTCGTACTGCGGAGCAAGCGAAGAATAAGGGCGCGCGTTAGCACTCCTGCAAGAAAACGGCCTTACTCAACAAGCGCACCTTTATTAGTAAGTTGTTTACACTCATTGAAGATTCTATCTACAAAAGAAGGTCAACGGGGGATACTCAAGTTGCTCTCACTGACACCATCTACGAGAAGGTGAGGTCGTCTTTATTTCCAGCCGCCATACGGTTCGCCTTAAAGCCGGAGAAAGGGAGGAGCAGTTATCTATGTAATTACGGTCTTTGTTGGCCGTTGTTCCGGTCGAGCACT
>SAKE01000082.1 GCA_004017275.1 Mesorhizobium sp.
AAGCAACATCGATAACAATTAAATCTGAGTCTGTGGTGGCAGACCCTTTCCCGGCCCCTACAATCAAGCAACCTCACCAATGTGAAAGAAAGGGCACCACATACATCTCGACTAGTTCGTGCCTGCGGAGCGAACAAAAACCTCTTTTTAATTATTATTCCGACTCCGAAGTCCGGATATTTGGTTGCTTTGTACTCGACCCATGTGATGTGGTTCGGCTTGTTGCGCCACCTCACTTAACCAAACATATCCGAGAATAAGTTATACCAGATCTACAGCACTTGCTGCTTCATGCCCGGTTGCATCTGACTCTGCTGGTTCACCTTCTAAACAGGTCTCCGCACCTGAGACACATCCTTCTCCTGTTGCTTATTCTTTTTCCTATATTGTGGTGGCTTATTCAGCGAGCTGGAGCTCCTACAGTTCCCGCGCCAGCTTCCACTCTAGCTCCCTTCGGCCTCGAAGATCATCAGGTTCCATCCAACTCACTCTAGTTTCTATGTTAATTGGTTTTTTACTTCTGCATGTTGGGAATAAAAATAGAATAATATTTTATACTTTACTTTATAAGTGATCAACTAGGTTTTTAATCCCTCGCTTAGACTATATTGGGCTAGGTAAAGTTGGAGGTCGTACATTTCACCAGACTGTGGGACAGACACGTCCCAAAATCCGTTCTCCCCCCTTCTGGTTATAATAGACCCAGAACCCCGGCATACCTTTTTTCTACCATAAGGCCTCCCTGGCTTCTTATTTAGGTTCTATCTTTTGTAGATTCAGGTCTGGAAAGTAACCTTGCCCTGCCTGATGCTGTAGCAGCTTATACGGATGCGTTGTATCCTTACTTGTAGCCGGCTCTGTTACTCCAGGGATTTTCTCAAAATAGATATAGTGGAGGACAGGTTTTAGTACGAGGAGTTCAATAAAAGGATTTCTCTATAATAAGAGTGATCCATGGCCTTGAGCCTAGAGTCATAGAATAATTCCTTGATGCTTCCCATAGGGATAGGAAAGAGTAAAGTGGCCGGTTAAGCAGCTAGTCCTAATCTAGGCACAGACGCCGGTTAGAGCAGTGCCTTTTCAAAGCTTAGCTTCTGAGATTCTCTTACTAATAGAAAACAATCTTTCTTTCGGGAAAGTCTTCTGCGCTCTATTAGGCTGTGGGGCCCAGATCTTCTTGAATAAACTACTGTTTGCCCCTTGGAATGAAGCCTCTTAGGCTGTCTACCTTTGATTCAAGAGTCTCACCTTGGCGATCTACTGAGAAGGTCGTATCCATGGTCTCGACTCGCTCATACCCGGCCCACCTCTCTGAGGGGGACTTCCTTGCTATGCCACCATCCTATTAGCTTAGCTGGTAGTTAATCTATTTACTAGTATGATGCACACTTGGAAGGCTCTCCTTTATCTTACCAGTCGTGCAGCACAATACACGCGTTTAGGTCATAATTCTTATCTAAGGCTGATAATTGGGCTTATAATGCCTTTGTTTTATGGACCTCGGGACCTTTCATTTCCAACTTCGGCCTATCATCTTATGTTTTTAGTTTAAAAAAAATAAAAGGTTCGCGCCCTAGAGTGCATCCACGTCTTAGCCTTAACGGATGAGGCCTGCTATGACAAGGGATAGATAGGCACTACCTCTAACAAGGTAGTCCTATGGCGATATAATGCCTTCTGGATACGACTCAAGAATAAACCATTATCTATCTTCCTAGTCCCTTTGTCTGAGCACAGGTGACTCTCTTAGTGTTAGTACTTGTTCAGTTAAGATGTACATAGTCTTTAGGGTACGGTCATTACGCAGCAATATATCTTCCCCACTGGGCTGGGCGCGTATGGTAAGATGAGATACATCCTCTGGGCCTAAGTCGATCCTTAAAGACTTTCTTCGATCTGGATTCAGAGGCTTCATCTAAGTCTAAGTAGAGTGAAAGATGATCCTGCCCTCCTCTTACTCTTTGTTACAGCTATTTCCTCGTCTGGGAAGCAATCCTTTTGCTTTTTATTAAAAAATATATATTTCATTTAACCAAGTTAAATGTTAGCAATATATATTAG
>SAKE01000083.1 GCA_004017275.1 Mesorhizobium sp.
ATTTCAATACTGTTCTTCTTTGCGACTAGTTCGCAAACTCCCAACTGAGACCCAGCCAATTCTTTCTTTCATTGCGAAAACCCTTTTGAGTCTGGCTCTTTTAAAGGTTGCCCTTGGACTGGGGTATGTCTTTATGGAAGACCTGACTCGCGCAGTAGCGCAATTCTACCCCTCTTCATCAGGAGGTGGGGGGTTCAATCAACCCCCTTTCCCAGAGGGAGATTCCGCTCTCCCTGTATTGGGGATTGAAAACCCAAACCTGGATCAGCCCGGTCCTTCAGCTTCTGACGGAGAGGGTCAGGCTGTAAGAGAAGGAGAGCGTGCGGCAAGAGACTTGCAGGAAGAAGAGACAAATATCAAAAACCTGAAGACAGATCCACTAATTCGGGGGAGCTTCCGCACTGCCTTAATCAAGCAAGAATCCATTATCCAGGAAGTAAAAAAATTACTTCCACCGGGTAATGGAATTGCGGATTCCGATATCAGGGTAGCCATCGAGTGCTATTTAACTCCAACTATGGAGTTATCAACCAAGTATCGGACAAGCAAGCTGGCTAAAATTCTGGACGAGTTGATCAACCAGGGGTCATCTAGTCGGCATTTTGCCAAAATCCTCCAGGAAATAGGCGATCTTTGTGGGCCTTTTTTTTAGCATGAATGTCTAGCTTTCCTCTTTTATAAAAAAAGAATCCGATATATCATTTATGCATCTTTTCCCATGCATCCTTTCTGTTTGTTGGTCAACAACCACAACTCGATAGAATTAATTCGTCAAGACTCCGGACTCTCTTTCTGTCCGTAGCGGAGGGAATCATTGTTTCTCAATCAATCATGCCTCAACTAGATAAATTCACTTATTTCACACAATTCTTCTGGTCATGCCTTTTCCTCTTTACTTTCTATATTCCCATATGCAATGATGGAGATGGAGTACTTGGGATCAGCAGAATTCTAAAACTACGGAACCAACTGGTTTCAAACCGGGGGAACAAAATCCGGAGCAACGACCCCAACAGTTTGGAAGATATCTTTAGAAAAGGTTTTAGCACCGGTGTATCCTATATGTACTCTAGTTTATTCGAAGTATCCCAATGGTGTAACGCCGTCGACTTATTGGGAAATAGGAGGAAAATAACTTTTCTCTCTTGTTTCGGAGAAATAAGTGGCTCACGAGGAATGGAAAGAAACATCTTATATTTGATCTCGAAGTCCTCATATGGCGCTTCTTCTTCAAATCCTGGATGGGTTATCACTTGTAGGAATGACATAATGCTAATCCATGTTCCACACGGCCAAGGAATAATCAAAAAAGAAGAAAGGTATTGCTTTTTTTATAATAGTTGCTCGTTCGTTCATAAATTCACTCGACCACTTGTTAGTCTTGCTACACGACACGAGTCTAGGGTGAAGTTGAAGCAGACACGGTCAAGTAAAGTCGACTTCACAAGTGATTCAACATACCATATATATGGATGGAAATCAAAAAGGAGAGAAGGGTCTCGCCCAGGTGGCTCCCGCAAGGTAACGACTTCGAACTCAAACAAAGAACGTTCTTCTCCAAGGCATGAGTCAAAGAAAATGCTGTATGTATTGCAAGACCCGTCGATAAGCTAAGGCTACGACATGAAGGAAGGCCAGAATAACTACAGAACCACGCCCACCAGAGCTAAAGGAGACCGAAGGGACTTGCGGGAGGTGAAGGTCGCTGGCTTGCCCGTGGGCCGTGGTATCTGACGGGACATTGGCCTCCCTCCCGCTACGGCTCGCTGTACGTTCCTTTAGCTATAGGCGTGTCCAATCCGAGAATAGTCCGTTCCACATAGTGCAAGGAAGCTCGGTGGGGTTTCATACGAGGGTCCTGCGTACTGTGCCATCGTCCAACCAGTACAGTATGGCCATTTCAAATCGCCCCGCGAAGCTTTCGGGAAGAGGGGTAGTCTTGCGTTAAGAAAGAAAGGTTATCGAGATTATCAATCGCTCTTTTTAGTGGGGAGGAATAGTGCAGGAAGGGAG
>SAKE01000084.1 GCA_004017275.1 Mesorhizobium sp.
ATTTTTATTTTTTTTTAACTAAAGTAAAATAGCTCTTACTGTGTAAATCTTTCTACTTCCTCTTTCGTCGGCTCGGGTGGGGATATTCTTTCTACTAGAAAACGTTGATTTATCAACCTTCTTTGCCAAAGTAATGATCTTTGACCGAGAGAGTGGAAGAATCTTTTTTAATAAAACTTCACCAGCATGTCCGCTTTCTCATCCTTCTTCAGAATCATACGCCTATGATGAGACGGAATGATACGAGGGTAACCGGACCGAGCGAGATAAACTGGTACCCCATTGTCAGGATGAACTAATTCATCACCACCATAGGCCATCATCAAGGATGAAGCTGCTTGCTTAAAATATAAAGCGCAGAACAACCACCCAGATTTCCGACCAAGGTGAACAATGCGAATAACAACAAGATGGATCCCCACACAGAGTTCCTTGTTCAGACCATCAAAGATCACTAAAGCACCTTTTGGTATGTATTGCCCCCTAAAGATCAGATCCACCAGACGATAAACTCCATTCCGCACTGCTGCTGAGTCGTCGGACTTATCCACTAAGGGATTCGTGGAATTTCTATGGATTGCGTTGGGGGAAATCTACCAAAGCTAGGCAGATAGATAGACTCCTTTCCCGCTGGCTGCTAAGGGAGAGTAAGAAAAGAAAATTATTGTTTTTTAATCAGCGCCTCCTTTTCTTTTGGGTATGCAGGTACTACGAGTCCTCTCACTACCAACCAGCAGACATCATCTGGCTGGTCTTGCCGGTATCAACAACAAGAAAAAAACAACCAAACGGAAACAGCAATTAACTATGGCTCTTGCAACAAGGAACGCCTAGACGACGTTTTTCTTCCTGGGCTGCAGTAAGCAGATCGAGAGGTCGTTCCGCCCCTTGTCCCCGAATATGGGTAATATGTTCTCATAAATTCTTGCTTCAATCTGACCTAGCTGGCGAGCGATCCCAGTTCGCGGCAGAGAACAAGACAGCAAGCGAGCGTACCTTTGTTCGCTTCTTCTCCACCAAGCACGGAAGTTTAAGGATAACTGTAGGTCGGTGGCTACCTAAGGAAACTCCGATTCGATCCGCCCCCCAGCTGGGAGGCATCTACCTCATCCCGATCACAAGGAGAGGTTCACCATGATGGGGGTACTTTTTTTTTTCCCTTCCGGAAAGAATGAAATGCATAGGGGACCATCCTTTTGTTGTGTTGCGGCATGCTCCTCAGATTTACGGATTAGCAGGGGGCCTCAGGCCCTACTTAGTTGACTGACAATGACAAAGGCTTGCGAAACTAAACTGAGTAGGGCCTTTTGAATTGAATCTTAAGTAGTCTATCAGCGGTGCAAAGCGGCTTTGTGCCCCTTTTCAGTAGGGGAGCGAAAGGTTAGACCTTAGAAAGTCAGCGAACAGCGGTTCTTCTATGTAGGCCTTCCCCCTTCCCCCTTTACTCTCCTAACGTCGAGCTAAGTGACTTCCCTTCCCAACCGGCTAATGCTTCTAGAAAGGGTCTACGGGGAACCTTCTTCTCTTCTCCCTACTTACCCTTACCTTAGGT
>SAKE01000085.1:0-1237 GCA_004017275.1 Mesorhizobium sp.
GGCCGATTTGAGATCCCATCTACGAGCGGAAATGGACTTGCAGCCTAACCGGCACATTTACATTAATCTTCCTCTCGAAGGGCTTACGACGCTCGAATAAGCATCCCGTCGAATCAGCTGTTACTCTTAGAGAATACGCTTTTTTCAGGTTTGAAGGAAGAATGCGCTCTTGGGAATCGAATAGGACAGATAGTTTATCATCTCGGGCAAATGAATGGAAGGAAATCCCCTCTCCAAGTGTGTTACTCTTTAGGGTAGGGGAGAATCCCGGCCTGGGGCCTTCGCGTCCGCCCTGTACTCTGCTTCAGCACTAGAACGAGCAACCAAACTCCGTTTTTGACTTTCAAAAGAAGTGACGAGATTTCAACCCACCAACTGAACCCTTTGCGGTAGCCGGTGTCGGCTAGCAAGTTTTGGTAACACAGGTATGGCTCCGTCCGAGGATCAGTTATAGCGTAGGTAGTGAGTAGATGAATTGACGGTCCGGCCCTCGCGAGGAGCGACTCATTGGAGCTTCGTTCACGTCAGGAAGGAAAAGCAGAAAGAGGGAGGACGGATCCCAAGGGTAACTTCAAAAGCAAACATGCTTACCATATGGCTGCTCATCAAGACTCTCAGCAAAGACTCCAATCGAGTGACTGGAAGTGGATTTGCCCAAACAACTCCTAGAGTGAACGACTTCCTCTGGCTTTGTGCCCATGATCGTCTAGCCCTTCTCCACACTCGGCACATTAGTCAGGGATCCTGTTGGTGCCAAGGAATCAATGAAAGCACCGACCATGTCCTCATAACCTGCCCTAAAGCTACTAAATTCTGGCCTCCCCTCTGATCTGAACAAGCCTAACCATGGACTTCGTGAGTGGCTCAAGAATGGAATCCAATAAAATATAACTTCTGCCCATGCTAATCTTCCTTGGGCATTCTATTTCCCCTTGCGTGCTGGACACTCTTGTCCGAAACAAAGAAGCCCTGGACCCAAACAAAAAAAAGGCTTTGTTGGCAATCCTTATTATATAAAAAAATGAAAGTCTTCAATTTATACTTTAAATTTTTTTATAATAAGCAAAGCTGGACTTATTCTTTCTTATCTAGTTACAGCTGATAGGGAAAGCTCTTGTACTCTATAAAGCAAAGCTAGTCTCATAAGACTAGCTAAAAGACTCTATTCCATATGCCAAAGCTTGGAGTGGGAGTTCGGTTCGATCCCTCCTGGAAACTTTCTTTACTTCACAAGAGT
>SAKE01000085.1:1247-1769 GCA_004017275.1 Mesorhizobium sp.
CTTTTATATACGCAATTTATTAATTAGTCATAACACCACAATCCAACAGACCTTCCCCACTAGACTGGAGTAGCGAGAAGAGAAGCCTACCTAGGACAGAAAAAGCACAAAGTAAAAGACAGAAGAAAGGGGCCGAGGAAGAACCTGAGATCATGGAGTAGGAATAACATTATCATTCATCAAGAACTTTTCTTCCATACAGTCCTATGGGAAAGAAAGACTGTAGGACTGTAGCCATCTTCGGGTCGGGTTAACAACCACAGAAAGGAAAGGGATGAGATAGGACGAGCTAAGTCAGCAGCAGAGTAGAATTCAACCTTCTATCCTCGGGATAGGGCTATGAAAGAACTCGTTCCAGCTTCACTTCAAGCACGGAACTTCAAGTCCATGGTTGAAGGAGCTGCCCTAGGCATTTAAGGTCATCAGATCAGTCAACGGCGGAGAAGGAGTAGCGACGGTAGCCCTCCGATAGCACAGGTTCCGGCTTCGAGGGAGTTGAAAAAGCCTGTCTTTTATTCAAGC
>SAKE01000008.1:0-18013 GCA_004017275.1 Mesorhizobium sp.
TTTGACGGGGAGGGTCGGGTGGGGTCCTCTTCGCAAGAATCCATATGCGATAGCCCTGAAGCCCCGAAGGGTGCCACGCGGTGATGGAGGAGCTTTTTATCCCGAACTAAATTTTTTGTTTGCGTACGGATGTTATTCACTATCCGCACTATGTGCGTTACGTTGGGCGCGGGGTCGGGGCTAAGGGGGAATTTCAGGCGGCGGACAAAGCGGCTGAGGCCCAGGCAATGAAAAATACGGACGGTGCTCGGGAAAGCGGCGATTCCCGAGGCGTCAATCGAGAACGGACAGCTCGATACGTCTTGGATATAATTCCTGAAAGCGCAGGCCCCAGGAGGGCCACAGCGCGGGGGAGTGCCATATACTCCGCCCGAGGTCCCGCATCGCAGAGATTCCTGGCCAAGGGGCATTCCACTGGAATGGTGCTGAGGCCCGTACGCGGATTGAGAACCTCGCTCGGCAGCGAGAGGATCACGGAATACGGCGCCCGGCGCGAGCGGGAATATCTCGACGAAAACTTCGCGCGAAAAGTCATGGTCGCCGAATTGGCATGCGTCGCGGGACCCAATCATTTCATAGCAAGGTTCGCCGCGACGTTCGGCATGCCGCCGCATCGCTATCCGATCAATTCGCGCCTTGACCTCGCGGAAAGGCTGCTGGCCGGCGGCGAGCTGCCGATTGCCGAAGTCGCCTGTCTCACGGGGTTTTCGGATCAGAGCCATCTGGCCGCGACGATGAAGAAATACAGGGGGAGGACGCCAACCGGGGCCGGACATGCTTCCCTCAAGAGCTGAGGGCCGGATCACGGCAAAATGGCAACACCCGCTGTCCCGCGACCCAAGACCGGAATTTTCTACAAGCCTTCCAGAGTTTTCCAAAATACGTCCCGCTGCAAATCTGCCCCAAGCTCCGCAGGAGTCATCTGGAATGTCATGCAGTCCGCGCATTGTTCGCCGTCCGGCCGGAACGATTTCATGAATGGGGTTGGCGATGCCGGTCAACTTCGATCAATCACTATTTGTTTTGCAGGGGAACGGGCAGGGAGGCCTCGGGTTGAACTTCATCTGGGACGTATCAGGAGGCCGAAAAATGCCGGGTGATGATGGTTTCCCCGGACCGGTTTCCGGTACCAATTCGGCACGGCAGCCGACGCTCAACGCAAAAGGCGGGCTTTCGGTTCGCAGCACACGTCGTGTGCAGGAATTCCTGAAAGAGAACTTTACGCGCAAGCTGGCGCTTGCCGAGATGGCCGCGGTTTGCGGGCTTTCACCGTATCACTTCGTGCGGGCTTTCTCTCGGACGTTCGGGATGCCGCCGCATCAGTACGTTCTCGACCTGCGGCTGGATTTCGCCGAAAGACTGCTTGCCGAGAGCCGCATGACCATCGCCGACATCGCTCATTCCAGCGGGTTTTCAAGCCAGAGCCATTTTACCACCGTGATGAAGAAATACCGGCAGGTGACGCCGCTGCAGGTGCGGGTGGGCAAGCTTAATGCGAAGGTTAGATGAGGCGGCGCTTAAGGAGTTGCTTGATCACTATGTTTTAAAGCATTGTCTAAAGTAACGAGCCGTTAACCTCTGTAGATTTGCTCCGATCTTTTCTCACAAGGCAGCAATTTCGTGAAATACCGCAGGCAGGAATCATGTCTTCCTGCAGTGGAGCGGAATTGTCAGACATTTCGTGCCGGCCACCGGAGAGGGAACCATGACCGACAACCAGTTTTCGAACGGCTCGCTTCTTGTTCAGCGTCGCGCGGCGCATTTCGCCAGTCACTGGATCGCGAATGCCGATCCTCGCTCCCGCTCGGCCCGGCGCCGCCTGATGGCTGTACTGCGGATGGCGTCTCGCGTTCTCGGCATGCGCCGCAAGGATCTGGGGATTGGTGCACTCGGTGCCCGTGGCTCGCTTGCGGCTGCCCTGTGCGCCTTGGGTGTCGTCGCTCTCCCGCAGGGTGCCAGCGCCCAGGACTATTCCGCGGGCGGCGGAACCGCGACGGCGGGTTCCGGGGTGGCGATCGGCGTAAACAGCAAGGCGACAGGCGCCGGTAGTCCCGTGGCCATCGGAACTTCTGCAAACGCATCCGTGACCAGTGGAACCGGCTCCCCGATCGCCATCGGCATCGGTGCCACTGCAAGTGGAGCCGCCGGCATCGTGACGCCGGCTGGCTTTACGGCCTTTGAAGCGATTGCGATAGGCAATGGTGCCGCGGCAACGGGACAAACAAGCACGGCGACAGGCTCTCGAGCTCAAGCGACGGGGAACTTTAGCACGGCGACTGGCTCGTTCGCCACTGCAAGCGGGCTGCGCTCTAGCGCTTTCGGCATAAGCTCCGTTGCGTCCGGATTGGATTCTCTTGCCCAAGGCAGCGGTGCCAGCGCTAGCGCCCAGAACGCAGTGGCTCTCGGCTTCCAGGCACAAGCCACGCAGCTAAATTCGGTCTATCTCGGCTCGCGCACCGCTGCTGGAACAGGAGCGCTGGCACAGAGCGCCATCGGTATCGGCACGGATGTCACGGCGTCCCAGGTCGACGCCATCGCGGTCGGTCGGTCATCCGTTGCGTCGGCACAATACTCGGTGGCTCTCGGCCTGAGCGCCAAAGCCACAGGCACAGGCGGCGCGATGGCGCTGGGCCAAGGCACGATCTCGAGCGGCGTCAATTCGGTGGCGCTTGGCGTCCAGGCCAACGCCACCGGAGCCGGCGCCAACGCCTTGGGTACCTTCTCCGTTGCTTCGGGAGGGAACTCCACTGCCCTCGGTACCAGCTCCACGGCCAGCAACAATTATGCGACGGCCGCAGGCTGGGGCTCCGTCGCCAGTGGCGCCAATTCCACTGCCGTAGGACGTCAGGCCGCCGCGGGCGGCACCAATGCGGGCGCGATGGGATATCTGGCCAATGCGAGCGGGAACCAATCCGTGGCGATCGGCGATACGGCGGCCGCCTCGGCCACCCAATCCGTTGCCCTGGGCGTCAATTCCGTTGCCTCAGGGGCCAGTGGTTCGACCGCGATCGGCGCCAATGCCAATGCCGGCGCAACCAATTCCTTGGCTGTCGGTGTCTTTTCTTCCGCTTCCGGCGCGACCTCCACCGCTGTCGGTCCCGCGGCGAAGGCAACGGCGCAAAACTCAGCAGCACTCGGCAACGTCGCCACGGCCTCGGGCGATTTCGCGCTGGCCCTAGGCAATTCGGCCACGTCGAGTGGAGTGGGCTCGGTCGCGGCTGGCTCGGGAGCCCAGGCCACGGACGTCTCCGCCACCGCGCTCGGCAACAACGCCACGGCGACAGCCGCGAGCGCGACCGCGCTGGGACTGGGCGCTACGGCAAGTGGTGTGAACGCTAGCGCGATCGGCAACTCGGCCAATGCGAGTGCGCAGGACGCCATCGCCTTCGGCACGAGCGCCAAGGCCGATTCCGCCGAAGCGGTCGCCATGGGCACCAATGCGGTGGCGACCGGCGGCAAGGCTGTCTCCATTGGTTCCGGCAACACCGCTTACGGCGACGGCGCGGTCGCCATCGGCGATCCCAGCTATGCCAGCGGCACCGGCGCCTTCACCGGCGGCGCCAACAACATCGCCAACAGCGACGGCACGGCGACCGCCACCGCGGCCAATATGGCCAACGGTGCTGTCGCCATCGGCAACAGCAACAAGGCGATCGGGCAAGGCTCGGTGGCGCTGGGCAACGGCTCGACGGCGGGTGCCGCCGGCCTCGCCGGCAATGTCGCGCTCGGCAATGGCGCGACGGCGGCGGCAAGCTCCGGCGACGTGGCGCTCGGCTCGGGCTCGGTGACCGCTGTGGCGGTCGGCACGCCCAATGCGGTGATCAACGGCACCACCTACGCCTTCCAGGGCACCAACCCGACCTCGACGGTCAGCATCGGCGCACCCGGCGCGGAACGCACGCTCACCAATCTGGCGGCGGGGCGGATCAGCTTGACGTCGACCGATGCGGTCAATGGCTCGCAGCTCTTCGCCACCAACCAGGCGGTCGATGCCATCGGCGCCGTCGTCAACAACATCAATGTCGGCGGCGGCATCAAGTACTTCCATGCCAACTCGGCCCTGCCGGACTCGCAGGCTCTCGGAGCCGATTCCGTCGCGGTCGGACCGAACGCGGTGGCCAACAATGCCGGCGACGTGGCGATCGGCCTGAATTCGACGTCGGGCGCTACCACCGCGGTCGGCGGCACGACGATCGGCGGCGTCAACTATACCTTCGCCGGCACCACGCCCGCCGGCGCTTTCTCGGTCGGGTCGGCGGGAGCCGAGCGGCAGATCCAGAACGTCGCGGCCGGTCAGTTGAACGGCGGTTCGACCGATGCGGTCAACGGCTCGCAGCTCTTCGCCACCAACCAGCAGGTCACGCAGAACACCACTGATATCGCCAATATCGGCAGTGGTGTCACCAATCTCGGCAACACGATCAACAACATCGCCGGCGACACCTCGACCGCTTACACCGACGTCAACGGCATCGGCATCCGCTACGCCCGCACCAACGAGGCCGGGCTGGCGCAGACAGATTCCTTCGCCCAAGGGGTCGGCTCCACCGCCGTCGGCTACCAGGCGACCGCGACCGGCGTCAGCGCGCTGGCGCTCGGCCGCGCCACCAGTGCCAGCATCGACGGCGGCGTGGCGCTCGGTTCGGATTCGGTTTCAAATCGCGCGCTGGCTCCGGCTACCGGGCAACTGCCCGCCGGCCCATCCAACTTCATCCAGTACAACACGACCGACAAGGTGCTGCTCGGCGCTGTTTCGGTCGGCGACGCCAACGCCTACCGGCAGATCACCAATGTGGCCGACGGCACCCAGGCCCAGGATGCGGTGACGATCCGCCAGTTGCAGGGGGCGATTGCTGCCGTATCGGTCACCTCGACCAAGTATTTCCATGCCAATTCGGCGGCGGGCGACTCGCTGGCGGTCGGCGCGGAATCGGTCGCGGTCGGCCCGACCACGGTCGTCAACGGCGACAACGGCATCGGCATCGGCAACGGCGCCATCGTCGACCAGACAGCACCCGGCGGAACGGCCATCGGCCAGAACGCCCATGTGATGCTGGCCGACGGCCTTGCGCTCGGCACCAATTCACTGGCGTCCGGCATCCAGTCGGTGGCGCTCGGCGCCGGCGCCCAGAGCACCTTCATCAACAGCGTCGCGCTGGGTGCGCAGTCCATCACCACGGTCGGCGCACAGACCGGCTACACGGCCTTTGCGCTGACCACGGCGCAGACCTCGGTCGGCGAGGTGTCGATCGGCGCCGCCGGGGCCGAACGCAAGCTCACCAACGTCGCCGCGGGCTCGGCCGATACCGACGGCGTCAACGTCTCGCAGTTGCGCGGCGTGACGCAAAACGTCACCAACCTGTTCGGCGGCGGCACCACGGTCAATCCGGACGGCTCGATCACCGGACCGACCTACAATATCCAGGGCAACAACTATTCGACCGTCTATGACGGCTTCACGGCGGTCGACAATGCGCTGACCACCATCAACAATGGCGGCGGCATCAAGTACTTCCACGCCAACTCGACGCTGGCCGACTCCGCGGCCAGTGGCCTCAACAGCGTCGCGATCGGGCCGGAGAGCGTGGCGACCGGCGCCGACAGCCTGGCCGCCGGCCATGGCTCGACGGCTACCGGGCAGGGCGCCGTTGCGCTCGGACAGGGCGCCACGGCCAACAACGCCAATGATGTGGCGCTCGGTTCCGGTTCGGTGACGCAGACCGCCGTCGGCACCTCCAGCACCGTCATCGGCGGCAAGACCTACACCTATGCCGGGACGACGCCGACCGGAACCGTCAGCGTCGGCGACGCCGGCTCCGAAAGGACGATCACCAATGTCGCCGCCGGGCGCGTCGATGCCGGCAGCACGGATGCGATCAACGGTTCCCAGCTCTACGCCACCAACACGGCGATCGAGGACCTGAAAGCCGGAGTCGGAAACATCACCCAGAACGCGGTGACCTATGACACCCAGGGCGGCGTCAAGTCGAACACCATCACGCTGCAGGGTGGAGACGTCAACGCGCCGGTCGTCATCTCCAATGTCGGCCCCGGCGTCAAAGGCACCGATGCGGTCAATGTCGACCAGATGAACCAGGGCCTGACCGCGGGCAAGAGCTATACGGACAACCGCGTGGCTTACGCTATCGATACGTCCAACAGCTACACCGACAAGGTGGCCGCCACGACCCTGCAACAGGCCAACGACTATACCGATCAGAAGCTCAGCCAGCTCAATTCGGACATCGGCGGCATCCGCGACGAAGCACGGCAGGCGGCCGCAATAGGCCTCGCGGCCGCCTCGTTGCGCTACGACGACCGGCCCGGAAAGCTGAGCGTCGCCGCGGGCGGCGGCTTGTGGCGGGACGCAAGCGCGTTCGCCTTCGGTGCGGGCTACACCAGCGAAGACGGCCGCATCCGGGGCAATGTGTCGGGCACGGCCGCGGGTGGGCATGTCGGTGTCGGCGCCGGCATCAGCTTCACCTTGAACTGAGGCAGGAATGAAAGGACGTGTTGCCCTGACCTGTCTGGCGCTCTGCGGCGGCCTCGTGCCGGCCGCCGGGCAGGTCGCGTCGACCTATAGGATCAAGCCTTCGGACGTGGTGGTCCCGCCCGAGGTGAAGCTCGGAGACTATCAGCGCACCATCCGCCCATTCGATAACTGGACGCTGATCTGCGACGAGAACCTCAAAGCCCGCAAGAAGGTCTGCAACGTCTCGCAGATCATCGAGGACGCATCAGGCAAGATGGCTTTCAGCTGGTCGCTTGCCGCCACCCAGGACGGCAAGCCGTACATGATCCTGCGCACCGCTCCGAATGCCAAGAGCGATGGCCTGGTGTCGCTGAAGTTCGATGGACAGAAGCAGCCGATCGATGTGCACCTGAACGGCTGCAACGAAATGGTCTGTGTCGGCATGTTGCCGGTAGGCCCCGTCATGCGCCGGCAGATATCGCAGAATGGGACACCGGCGATCTCCTACTCGACGGTCGACGGTCAGACGATCACCGTGACCGCAACGCTCAAGGGGCTGTCAGAGGCCCTTTCACCACTCAAATAACCGGGGCACCACCATGAGCCAGCAGGACCAGTTCACGTCCGCGAAACGCACTCCGACCGTCGAGGCGGATCGGCAGAGGCGGGTCGAGCCCACAGCGCGGCGGTGGCCGCGCGTCGCCGGATATTCACTGCTGGGACTGGTCGTGGCGGGCCTCGGCTTCGCCGCCGGGAACTATGCCGCGATCGCCAATCTCATAGGCAGCGCGACGGCCGCACAGGCCGAGACGGCCACTCCCGCGCTTCCCGACACGCCCTTCCTCGAGCACGTCAAGCAAGCCGGCGTGCAGGCCTGTTCGACCGTTTATCCTGTGCTCGGACAGATCCTGACGACCGGCACGAAATACAGCGTCAAATCGTTGTGGAACGACCAGGCCGCCGACAAGCACGCCGTTCAGGCCTTTGTCGGCATGGATTATGCGTCGGAACGCTATAGCGGGCCGGCCGCCGGCATCGTTTTCGCATCCCCCACCACCTCGGGTTGCGAGGGGGCGATGGTGCGGGTGGCGCCGTTCGCCAGCCCGTGCGCCGACATCCCGTCCATTCTGCCGCAGGGCAGCAAGATCACCGACCATCTCGGGCAGGTCGAGGTCTACGAACTCGGCGGCAACGCCGGTGAAGCGCTGCTCCTGCCGACGGGCAAAAGCTGTGTGGTGATCTCCGTCGCTTCGGCGGCGAAGTAGGACCAAGGTGATGAAGACGAACCCTGCAGAGGATTGCTGACAATGAGATCGGGATCTGTGGCCGCCGTTCTAGGCATTGCGCTGCTCTGGGCCGGGCAAGTCGTCTCGGCCGACCTGCCCGGACCGGAGCAACCGCCCGCTCCGCCGCAGGAGGAAAAAGGCATCTGGGGGGCGATCGCCTATTCCAGCGCCGACACCGAGTATGGCTTCTTCTGGGGTGCGGACAAGCGGCAGGAGGCGAAGGACATCGCGCTGAAATACTGCGAGAATGCCGGCGGAAAGAGCTGCACCGTCGTCACCGTGTTCCGCAACCATCGCCACTGGAACGACGACGACGAGACCGGCTTTCCCTACAAACACTGCGGTGCGCTCGCCGTGGCCGAGAAGAAGCAGACCGAGCGACTGACGCCCTGGGGCGTGAACTCGGCCGAGACCCGTCGGGAAGCGGAGGATCTTGCTTTGCAGGCCTGCGAGGCGGCGGGAGAGAAATGCAAGATCCGCGAGTGGGTCTGCACATGAGGCTTGGCCCGAAGGCCGTCTCCGCATGTGGGGCAATCCTGTTTTCGTTGATGTCGCCGGCGTCTGCTCAGCAACAGGTGGCGGCTGTCCCGGATGGACCGTCGTCTCTGCGTGAAGTTTATCAGGACTGGAGCGTGACCTGTTCCGTCCGCGAGAAGGCGAGAGTGTGCTCGCTTGCGCAAGACCAGGTCCAGAAGAACGGCCAAAGGCTTCTTGCCGTGGAGATCGCGGGACGCGCGGACGGCTCGACGACGGCCACGCTGCTTCTGCCTTTCGGCATCCTGCTCGATCAGGGCGTGACGCTGCAGATCGACGATCAGCCGCCACTGTCCCCGCAGCGGTTCAGGACCTGCCTGCCGACGGGTTGCGTCTCGGTCTTTACCGTCGACCGGCCGACGCTTGCAAAGCTGAGGGGAGGCTCGGTGCTGAAGCTCAATGTCACGACGGACGCCGAGAGCCCACTGACCTTCCCGGTGTCGCTTCGTGGCCTGACCGCGGCGCTCGACCGGATGGTGGCGTTGCGCGCAAATTGAGAGGAAACGGGTTTTACGGAGCAGTGTCGCTGCTACCAGACTATGACGCGCACGCTGACCGCCGCCGATAGCGCATTCTTTAAAGCGGCGCACCTGGCATGGCTCTCCGAAACAGCGATCAACTCCGGGTTCAGTCGTCAATAGGTCCATCCGCGCTCGCTGTGATTCTGCCCCCATCGGCCAATGACCTGCTGTTTTCCGCGTTTTCTCCACACTTGGCAGGATGTGGATACAACCTCAGCGGGTTGATATTTATGTGCCATTTTTGCTACATCTCGCAGCCTTGTTGCCTGAAATCGCGCTTTAGCGCCTTCTAAATCAATAAAGGTTCACACATTTCGTGAAATTGTGGATAATCCGTCGACGGGCAGGCCTTGGCTTGGTTAGCGCTCTGAAGAGGACGCTGGGGAAACGTTAGGGTGGGTTTAATGAATACGACAAGCATGTCGACCATGGGCAGACGTCTTGGTCTTTTGATGGCGGCCACCATGCTGACCTGCGGGAGCGCTCATGCGCTCACGCTCAAGGAGGCGATGGCTGTTGCCGTGGAATCCAACCCGGAGATCGGGCAGGCAATCGAAAACCGCGAAGCAATCGAGTTCGAGCTGCGGCAGGCCAAGGGCCTCTATCTTCCCAGTGTCGATGTCGAGGCCTCGGCTGGCGTTCGCCGGCTCGACAATCCGTCCCGACGCTCGCTGTCGATAGAGGACGATTCGCTCTATCCGGCTGAAACGGATCTTACCGTTTCGCAGACGCTTTACGACAGCGGCGCAAGACGGGCCGAATTGAACCGTCAGGCGTCGCGCGTCGATGGCGCTTCGTTCCGGGTGCTGGAACGCTCCGAATTCATCGGACTGTCCGTTGTCCAGGACTACCTCGAATATATGCTGCAGGCTTCGATCGTTGCCGAGGCGAAGAAAAATCTCGGCTTCCATCAGGCGATACTCGGCGATATCCGGCAAGGCATCTCGGGCGGCGCGCTCAACGAGGCCGACCGGCAACAGGCCGAGGAACGGCTGTTCGCCGCCAAGGCGCGCATGCAGGAAGCGACCGAGGAACTGGAAGCGGCCAAGATCCGCTTCTTCAAGACCGTCGGAAAGCCACTGACCAGTCCTTCGAGGCCGGGCGATGTGTCGGCCGCGCTTCCGCGCTCGCTTGACGAGGCAATAGGATTGGCGCGGGAAAGCAATCCGCGCGTGCACATGGCCAGCAGCGACATCGATGCGGCGGCCTCCCTCGTGGACGCTGCACGGGCAAAATTTGGCCCCTCCATCATCGCCGAGGGCCGTGCCCGAGCGGGAGCCGACATTGACGGCGACGATGGCGACACCTCCGATCTGCAGGCGCGTCTGGTGCTGCGCTGGAATCTCTACCGCGGTGGTATCGACAAGGCCAACGAGCAGGAGCAGATCCGCCGCACCAGCGAACAGCGCCTCGCGCTGCATCAGGTTTTGCGCGAAATCGAGGAAGCGGTTCGCACCTCATGGGATCGCCGTTTCCGGCAAGCCGATCTGGCAAAGACCCTGAAGCTACAGGCCGCCGCCAATGAGAAGCTGGTCGCTTCCTATCGCGAGCAGTTCAAAGTCGGACAGCGCTCGCTTCTCGACGTGCTCGATGCACAGAATACGCGGTTCAACACGGCAACGTTGGCCGATACTGCGTCCTATGCATCGTTGTTTGCCCAGTACCGGCTTCTGGCCGCGACCGGACAGTTGCTGAAAACGATGAACCTCGAGCCGGCAAAGCAAGCCACGGCCTATGCGCGAACCGAGTTTGCAGTACCGGAAACCGCGGACACCGAGACCTATGCGCGGACGCCATCGGAGCAGAAGAACGACCTGCCTTTCGATATCCTCGCCCCAGTAAGGAAGAAATAAGACGGCGCAAGGCCCAGCGAGAGTCCTGACGGGCAGATCGTGAACCAGCAACCCAACATCCTTTCGCCTAAGGAGGCATTCAAGGCCTGCTTCTCGGCCGTTGCCGGATATCTCGGCAGGCCGAGCGCGGAGACCGTGTTGTTCGCCGGCGTGCCGCTTTCGGACACGCGAATTGAGGTCGACGACATCAGGCACCTTGCCGAGCGCATCGGCCTGGAAGTCACCGAGTTCAGCCACCGTGACTTTCTCAGGGGCCGCATCGACCTGCCGGCCATCGTCTTTCGCGTCAGCCAGTTGCCCGTCGCCCTGCTCGCTCAAGCCGAAGACGATGCGTATATCACCGCGCCCCAGGAAGACGGCCGCACCACGATCGGCCGATCGGAGCTGGCCGCCAGCTATATCAGCGGCGGTGCTTCCTTCTCGATCACCTATGCCAATGCCACCGAGGGGATGAAGATCGGCTCGGCGCAGAAGATCGAAAGACGCCATTGGCTGACGGGGACGATGGGCGCTTTCTGGCGCACCTATTCGAAGGTCGTTCTGGCGGCGGTGTTCATCAACGTTCTGGCCATAGCCTCGCCCATCTTCACGATGAACGTCTACGACAGGATCCTGCCGAACAAGGCAATATCGACATTGTGGGTGCTGGCTCTCGGCATTGGCGCCGTCATCCTGTTCGACCTGCTTTTAAAGACGGCCAGGGCTTCCCTCATCGACTATGCCGGGCGTAAGGCGGATCTTCGGATATCCTATCTCCTGTTCGAGAAAGTGCTGAACTCGTCGCTGTCGGCGCGCCCCGGCTCGACCGGTGAATACGCAAACAGGGTGACGCAATATGAGTTCGTCAGGGAATTCTTCACCTCCAACACCATCAGCGTGTTCATCGACACGGCATTCGTCTTCGTCTTTCTTCTTGTGATTTATGCAATAGGCGGCTGGCTGGTGATCATACCGGCGGCGGCCTTCGTGATGTCCGTCATCGTCGGCCTGGTCACCCAGCGCCGTATCGGCAAGCGCGTCGCCGCCTCGATGAACGAAGCGTCGCAGCGCCAGTCCCTGCTGGTCGAATCCATCTCCACGCTGGAGACGATCAAATCGCTGCGCGCCGAGGCGTATCTGCTGCGAAAATGGGGAGAGCACTCCAAGAACGCCGCCAACACGTCAGAGAAGATCAAGCAGCTTTCGGCGGCCGCTGGCAACATAACCCAGTCGATACAACAGCTGGTGACCGTCGCCCTGGTGGTGGCCGGCGCTTATGCCTTCTCGGAAGGGCATGTCTCGACAGGTGCAATCATAGGAACGGTGATGCTGGCGAGCAGGGCAGTGGCTCCGCTCGGCCAGATCGCCATCACGCTGTCCCGGTTCCGCCAGGCCATGCTCTCGTTGAGAATGGTGAACTCGATCATGGCTCAGCCGGAAGATCGACCGGACACGGTGGGTTTCGTCAACCGCCCCATTCGCAACGGGGCGATGGTGTTCAGGAATGTCGGGTTTGTCTATCCCGGCACGGAAAACGAGGTTTTGACCGGCCTGAATTTCTCGGTGAAGCCGGGTGAGCGGATCGGCATCATCGGCCGCATAGGATCGGGAAAGACGACGATGGGCCGGCTGATCGGCCGGCTTTTCCTGCCGACTTCCGGTGAGCTGCTGCTGGATGGGATCGATATTCGCCAGTATCACCCGTCGGAGGTCCGCGCCGCGGTCGGCATCGTTGCACAGGCTGGCGATCTGTTCTCGGGCACCATCAAGGAAAACCTGCTGATGGCATGCCCAGAGGCTACCGATGAGCAGATCATCGAAGCGGCAAAGGCGGCCGGCGTCGACGAATTCGTCTCACGCCACCCGCGCGGCTACGACATGAATGTCGGCGAGCGCGGCACCAATCTTTCAGGCGGCCAGAGGCAGACTGTGGCGATCGCACGCCTGCTGCTGACCAAACCGAAGATCGTCTTTCTGGATGAGCCGTCGGGCTCGATGGACCTCGCATCGGAACGCCAGTTGATCAAGCAGCTCAAAGTCGCCTTTGACCGCGACACCACGCTGATCGTCTCCACACATCGCTTCAGCATGCTTGAGCTGGCCGACCGCCTGATCGTTGTCGAACGAGGCAAAATCGTAGCCGACGGACCGAAGGAACAAGTCATACAGGCGTTGCAGAAAACAAGCGCTTGACAGAACAATATTGATGCATCCAATGCGTTGGGGCGTGGGAAATGCTGGCTAGGGAAGATCGACCGCCGCTGTTTGCGTCGGCGTCCATATTCATCATAGGAGCGCTCTTCGTCGTTTTTGTCGCCTGGGCATCCTTTGCCGAAGTCGATGAGATCGCACGCGGCGACGGCAAGGTCATACCCGCTTCCAAGACCCAGATCATTCAGGCGAGCGAAGCCGGTGTCGTTCAGGAAATCGCCGTGGCGATTGGCCAGGTCGTCAAGAAGAACGACCTCATCATTCGCCTGGACAACACGGTCAACACGTCCAGTCTTGGCGAGCAGCAGGCCAAGGCGCGCGCGCTGGAAGTGCGCATAGCAAGGCTGAAATACGAACAGGCCGGCAATCTCTCGGGTCCTTTTCCGTGCCCGCAGGACATTCAATCGGTTGCGCCGCAAATCTGCGACAATGAGCAGAAGCTGCTCATCGCCCGGCGCGGGAACTTCGACAACAAGCTGTCCGTGCTCAAGTCACGCCTCGATCAGCGCGAGAAGGAACTGGCCGAGGCGGAAGCCAATTCCGACCGCCTTATCAAGAACCTGGCGGTTAGCGACCAGGAGGCAAAACTGGTCGACGCGATGGTCAAGAAAGGCCTGATGGCACGGACCGAGCAGCTCCGGGTGGAGCGCGAACAGACCGAACTCAACGGCCAGCTGAACCTGGCTGGCGAGACTATCAAGAAGGCCAAGGCGGCGATCACGGAAGCCCAGCTTCAGGTCGAAGAACTTGGCCTGCAATTGCAGCAGGAGGCGTCGGACGACCTTACCCAGGCGCTGGCGGAGCTTTCGGTGGTGGATGAGACCATAAGGGGAGCCACCGACAAGGTGGCGCGCACCGATATCCGGTCTCCCGTGGACGGCATCGTCAACACGCTGGAGCTGAACACGGTCGGCGCCTTCGTCCAGCCCGGCGCCGTGGTGGCCGGCATCGTGCCAACCTCCGAGACCTTGCTGGTAGAGGCGCGGGTGTCGCCACGGGATGTCGCGTTCATCCGCCCCGACCAGGAAGCGCTTATCAAAGTCACCGCCTATGATTTCTCGATCTTCGGCGGCATCGAAGGCAAGGTCTCCAACATTACAGCCGACAGCCTGGTCGATCAGAAGACAGGGGAACCCTATTACCAGGTGCGCGTGTCGACGGACAAATCGACACTTCAAAGAGACGGCAAGGCCTATTCGATCATCCCCGGAATGATCTGCTCGGTCGACATCAAGACCGGGCGCAAGACGATCCTGCACTACCTCTTGAAGCCGATCAACAAGGCGCGTGAGGAGGCGATGAGTGAGCGGTAGCGCCAACCCTCGTCCTGATGGCGAGCGACTGCTCCCGCCAGTCGCGGCCGAGGATTTTGGGCTTGAATTTCGGGTCGTGGCGCGTGGCGGCATACGACGTGGCATCCGCTTGGAGCGGGCATTCTGGTTGTCGCTGAAGCAGATGGCCGAACGCAGGAAATGCACGATCGGCATGCTCATCGACGAGATCGCCGAAAGCCAGGCGCAGACAGGTAACAACCTGACATCCGCGATCAGGGTGGCTTGCATGCGTGGATTGGCCGACGAAAACCTGACTTTGCGAAGGCTTGCGTCGATCAACACCATCAGCGCCATACTGCTCGCTTGCCCGTCACCGGCCTTTGCCCTGGCTTCGTCGAAGAAGATCCTGACGTTCAACGCGCCGTTCCAGCAGCTGGTCAAGCGTCAATTGCCGATAGCTCCAAACGATGATGCACGGCACGACCTGAAGCTGGCGCTGGACCTCAATGTGGCCGACATCTTCGCGCGGCTCGATGCCAATGGCGAAGCGCCGGTGGCCACCGGTTTTGTCATCGGCGCCGGTGAGCGTCGATACCGTGGTCAGTTGAATGCGGTACGGGCGCCTGTGCTCGAGCCGGAGCTGCTGATGGGGTTCGTCTTCGGCGGTTAGATGCACCGCCAAATATTAGCGAAGACCTATGGCTGAACACCTTCGCCAGGTGCGACGGTTGCGAAGCCGCCCTTGATATCGGCCATCTGGGCTCCGCCCGGCCTTGAGCCGTGGATCCAGGCCCGGTCCGTGCTGAACGAATAGAGCGGAACGTAATCCGGGAGGTCGCTGTCGCGCACGACGGTGTTGCTGAGGCTGTCGAGAATGAAGGTGCCGCTGCCTGTGCTCACCGACAGCACAGCGTGAAAGAAGCCTCGCTTGCGGTCCTGGAGAACGACCAGCGCCATGCTTTGCGTTGGAATGCCAGCCCTCAGCAGAGCCGTCATCTTGAGGATGGCAAAATCCTCGCAGTCGCCGGCTCGCCGTTCGAGAATCTCCGACGGCTTTGCCCAATAGTCTAGCTTGCCGTAGATGATGCTGTCTTTCCTGTAGGCGATCAGGCGATTCACGCTGCTGTTGACGAAGGATAGTTTCTCGCTGAATCCCTTGCCCTGAGCGGCGGAGACCATGCCGGCAAAAGCCGCACTCCTGTGTTCGCAGGCGCTGCCTGCCGAGCAGGCGGTGATCGCCCGATAGACCGGCGCCCAGCGAGCCGCGACGGGAAAATTGCGCATCGACAAGGCAACCGATCCGAACACGCCCGGAATAATCGACGCCGTCTGCACCGGATCTATCCCGGCCTCACCTTGTGCCACCGACGAGCCATCCTCGCGGTCGGCAATTGCCGGGCCATAGCTGCCGACAACCATGCCGATCCGATAAGGGACCGCCGGCTGCCAGGGCTGAGGCCTCACCAGCGAAACACCGCCGAGACAGGGCGGCGTTCCGACTGTTTCCAGAGGCGTGCCGGGTGCGGCGACCTCCCTGGAAACGGCATTCGCGGATGATGGCCCTGCCAGGCCGACAAGCCCGATTGCCAACAGGAGCACTTTGAGCCCGGTTTTTCCCAGGGCTGAGTTTTCTTTTTTCATAACGCCCACCTTTGACTGTGGACGCTACCAATCTTGTCTCAAATTATTGGAAATGAAGGTGGATAACTTTCTCGCAAATCACTACGTCTATTTTCTATAAAATTTTATTCAATTTTATACTTTCATTTACCAGGAATCCCTGACCTGTCATCCGCCAAGCAAGTCACATGCAGGCCAACATATATCAGGTTATATGTTTGTAGTTTACCACGTGTAAAAAATGCGGAGCAATGCATATTGGAATATATGAAATAGATTACGGGACTGTTGCAAAGTAGAAGTGGCCGCTGTCTCTTGCCGGGAAATATCGGAGGGGTTTCAGCCATGACGACCAATATCGAGTTGGACAGCTTTTCGGGTTCCTTGAACGAGCATTCCGCGTCCACTGAACACGGCGATCGGACATCGCCGGCAGAGATCCGGGTTGCACAAGCAACGGCGACGCAGCAGCCCGCGCCGGCAGCGTCCGAACCGGTGCCGGTCGATGTCGGCGGCGGAGCGCCCGTCAAACCAGAAGCCCCCGCGGAAGCAAAGGCACCGCCGGCAGCTGCGCCGCACGAATATGTAGCCGACGCCAGCCACGTGGTAAGGCTTCCGGCCAACGCCTCCATCGACAACATCAAGGTCGATGGCCAAAACCTTTTGCTTGAACAGGCCGACGGCTCGGTGATCGTGATCAAGGATGGCGCCCTGAACGTGCCGACCTTCATCATTGGCGACGTCGAGGTGCCGCGCGTCGCGCTGCTGGCGGCGCTCGAAGCCAGCCATGTCGACGTCGCCTTCGGTGCCGACGGTTCCATCTCGGCCGGCCCGGGCGGTTCGAACTCGAGCGCAGGCGGAGACTTCTCGGTCCCCCCCGGCGGCATCGGCGACGGATTCGACCTGTCGGCACTGTTGCCGCCGACTGCCTTGCAGTTTGGGCTTCTGGAGCGGCGCGAACTGTTCCCGTCCATCGTCGACAGGCAGGTTACAGTGACGGCTACGTCCTTGCTTGCCCCGACCGAAGCGGCCAGCGAAACCGGCCTTGATGGCGGTGGGGCACAATCGCCGGGCAGCGACGCGCCGAGCAGCTCGGAAACCTCCGGCGTCGGATCAATCAGCATCGACGCCCCGGACGGAATTGGGTCGATCGTCATCAACGGCGTTACCGTCACCGGCGTCGGCCAGCAGATCCCGGGCGATTTCGGCTTCCTGACGATCGTCTCCTACAATCCGAGCACGGGTGCTATCCAATACAATTACACGGTGACCGAATCGGTCACTCATCCCAATCAGACGAACGGCTTCGACCCTAACGACACGGTTCCGGACAATTTCAGCATCACTGTCACGGATGTCGACGGCGATTCGGCCAGCACGACCTTTGCCGTCGCCATCGTCGACGACGTGCCGACGGCGGTTGCCGATAGCGACAGCATCGCCGCCGGCCAGTTTGGCCCCGCGACAGGCAATGTGCTTGTCGGCGGTACGGACGCGGTAGACGTCAACACCACGGACGGCGTTGCCGACACCCAAGGCGCCGACGGCGCGACGGTGGTGGGCGTTACCAAAGGTACGACGAATGTCGATCTGGACAGCGCGGCTACACTCAACACCCCGGTCCAGGGCGAATACGGTAAGCTGACGCTGCACAGCGACGGCAGCTATACCTACGTGCGCGATGCCGGAACGCCCGGCGGCGTCAACGACGTCTTCACCTATACGATCAAGGACGGCGACGGCGACACCTCGCACACCACGCTGACGATTTCGATCGGCAACTCGACGCCTGTGATCACCGACCTGACGCCGGAGGCCACTGGCGGCGACGTCGTCGTCAACGAGGCGGCATTGAATGTCGGCACGCCGGGCGGACCTGGGTCCGATCCGGCAAGCACGGCCGAAGCCGGCGCCGGCACCTTCACCATCTCCTCACCCGACGGCATCCATTCGCTGGCGATCGAAGGCAACGCCTTCATCACCGATGGCGTGTTCACCGCAGGCTCCTTCACCACCGCGCTCGGCAACACGCTCAATGTAACGGCTTACAATGCCGCAACCGGCCAGGTGAGCTACACCTACACGCTGCTCGACAACGAGGCGCATGCCGCTGTCCAGGGTACCAACAACCTGTTCGAGAACTTCAACGTCACGCTGACCGACCAGGATCTGCAGAGCACCGACGCCACGCTCTCCGTCAAGATCATCGACGACGTGCCGACGGCATCGAACGAAGCCTCGCAGGCGGTTGCGGAAGGTGCCC
>SAKE01000008.1:18111-216440 GCA_004017275.1 Mesorhizobium sp.
GACGGCGACCAGGCGACCGGCACGGTCAACGTGACGGTGTCCGACGACGTGCCGACGGCATCGAACGAAGCCTCGCAGGCGGTTGCGGAAGGTGCCCCGGCGCTGACGGGAACGCTGGACTTCGTGGCCGGCGCCGACGGCGCGACGGTGACGCATGTCAACGGCACGCTGCTGATCTTCAATGCCGGCACGGGCTACTCGCAGTCGATCGACATCGGCGCGGGCAGCATCCAAGTGAAGGCGGACGGATCCTACTCGTTCACGCCGGATGCCTCGGTCGACAACAGCTCGGGTCCGGTTGTGGTCAACGCCACCTACACGGTGACGGACGGCGACCTCGACACCTCGACGGCCAACATCGCCTTCACGATCACCGACGGTGCAGGCCCGGTTGCTGGCGCTCCAATCACGCTGGCGCTTGACGACCAGAACCTGAGCGACGGCTCGACGCCGGCCGGTCCGGACTTCGCCACGAGCTCGATCACCTTCACGCCGGGCTCGGATGCGATCGCCTCGATCGCCTTCGGCACCGATTTGAGCGGGCTGAACACTGCCAACCTGATCTGGACCCGGGTGTCGGACACCCAGGTCGTTGGCAAGGACGGCGCCGTGACCGTGGTGACGCTGGATCTGTCGGTTGCCAATAATGTGGCAACGGTGACGGCGACGCTGAACAACAACTACGATGCCCATCCCGGCATCAATCTCGACGACCTGGTCAATCTGGGCCATGTCGGCGTGGTTGCCACCGATACGGACGGCGACCAGGCGACCGGCACGGTCAACGTGACGGTGTCCGACGACGTGCCGACCCTTGGAATCTTCGACTCCGGCGTTATTCCCAACGAAGCCGGCACCGTCAATGGAACGTTCGATGTCAGCTTCGGCGCCGATGGCCACTCCTCTACCAATGCGTTCGACATCACCGGCCCGGTCATACAGGGAATCCATTATACCGAAACCGATCTTGGCGATGGAACGACACGACTTCTCGCCGAAGACTCAAATGGCACGGACATCTTCGCGCTGACCGTCAGGGCCGACGCAACCTATACGTTTGAGCTGATCACGCCCGGCGCGGCGACCACGGAACAGATTTCGTTCGCTCAACTTGGTGCTGGAGGGCCCGGTTTCCGTGAATTGGCGGATGATCCAACTACTCCGGTCAATGAACTAGGCCGCGTGGAATTCCAAAGCAACGGCAATGGGGTCAACGCCAGCAACCAGGGTTTCGGCGTCAGCAATCAATGGACCGATTTCGGCGAATGGTTCGAGATGGAATTCCACAGGCCCGGAGCCGTTGGCAACGATGCCGCGAACTCCAACCCTGATCTTCTTGAATCGGTTACCATAAACATCCAGCAGATTCAGCAGGGTCCGGTAACAATACGATGGACCGCAACAAATCCAGTAAACGGGGATACAGAAACCCACGACATCACGGTGTCCTCGACAGGTCCTCTAACCATCGATCCGACGATCCAATTCAGCGTTCTCAAGATCGAAAATATAGACACCGTGGGAACGGGAAGTTTGCGCATCGGGACGGATGTCAGCGTATCGCATACCATTCTGCCTCCCGATCAGAGTCTCGATTTCCACATCGTCGCCCGCGATGGTGACGGCGACCTTTCGTCAAGCTCCACGCTCAGCATTAATGTTGAAACGGCTGGAACTGGCGGCAATTTCACGCTTGCGGGTGGGGCCGGGGACGACGTCATCGCGACCAGTTCTCATGTCGACACCATCAGCGGCGGCGGCGGGTTCGACGTGGTCGACTACAGGGACGATACGGCGGGCGTCACCGTGAATCTCGCCACGGGTCTCGGACTTGGGGGCACTGCAGCCGGAGACACCTATTCTGGCATCGAAGGTGCTCTTGGGGGTTCGGGTGGCGACTTTTTGATCGGAAATGCCGGCGACAATGTGCTCGCTGGCGGCCTCGGCCAAGACACGATGACGGGCGGCATCGGCAATGACATCCTCTACGGCGGTGCTGGTTTGAACACCATGACCGGCGGCACCGGCAACGACACATTTGTGATCGATCCATCCAAGCTTGCCGCAGTCAACATGGTGGATGTTATCGCCGACTATGCCCCGGGCCAGGACGTTATCGACCTGTCAGATCTGCTCCGCTCCCTTGGCGGCAACGCGCCGACTACAGATGCCCTGGCAGATGCTTCGATCAATGTTAATTTCTCAAACAACGCGGCTCACGTGATGGTGGACGACAACGGTACTGCTGCTGGCGGCAATATGGTCGAAGTGGCTTCGCTGACGGGAGTTGTTCAGGGTTCTGCGATTACCATTCTCTATGACCACAATCTGCCCACGCATACCGAAACTGTTGCTTGACCATGTGGACCGACGCTACGAAGATACAAACTTGTGGCTTAGCGACATAGCGCACACTCGCATAACCATGCTATGTATTAGCAGGTTATGAATTGGGGAATGGAGAGGGACGAATCATCATGAAGCTTTACGCAAGACTGGTTGTGTCGGTCGCGGCACTCTTGCTGGTCGGGTCGACGGGGTATGCCGCCGACATCATCGAAGGTCCGACGGGCGACTATTGCCGTGTCGTCGGAACCTCCAACCTGGTGCTGAACGACAACATCGTCGATCTCAGGGAGCAGGTGGTGAAGCTGATGGACGAATCGGTTGCCGTCGCCAACAGCTCGGAGTGGATCAATTCGTCCCGGCCCGTCTTCGTCTGGGCGTCGGAGGCCAAGGTGGCTTGCGGCAAGGCCTATGGCTACCTCAAGACGAACTACAAAGACGAAGACTATCTCAACAAATGCGAGTGTTTTCACGATCGCATGGTCGAGTACATGCACTGACCGGATAGGCGAACCCACGCCTGTTGGCCATCATGACAGCCGACGGATCCTTCTTGAAGGCGATCGCAGGCGCGATCGCTTTCGTTACCTTTGACCTCACTGTCACGCTCGCCCACGCCAACTGGCTGGAACGACCGCCGGTGGAATACGGTCGGTCGTCCGGCCTGCCTGTGCACTGTGACGCTGCCACGGAATGGACCCGGCAGACATTCAAGGCATTTGCCAGCTGCCAGGCGTCGATCTATGGGCTGGAGCCGATGCTGGCGCATGCGGTGATGGAGATCGAGAGCGGCTTCGATCCCGGCGTGCAGGGCGCCGATGGCGAAGTCGGCCTGATGCAGGTGATGCCGGCGACGGCCAGAATGCTCGGCTTTCGAGGCTCCCTGGACGATCTGAGCGCGCCGGCGACCAACATCGCGCTGGGGGTCAAATATCTTGCACAGGCCAACAGGCTGGCCGCCGGCGATCTGTGCACCACCGTCATGAAATATCGCGCCGGGCACAATGAAAGCCGGTTCTCGGCCCTTTCGGTCCGTTACTGCCAGCGTGCGCGGGCAATCCTGGCAAGGGAAGGGATTGAAGTGACCGGACCTTTGCCGGTGGCGACGTTCGGCTTTTCCGCATTTTCGCCGGGCGGAGAGGGTGGAGCCCCTGCCCAGGGAAAAGGTGTGTGCGTGCGCCGGGTGTTCGTGCCCGGGCCACGATACATGAAATGCGCCGACTATCGGACGGCCGGGCAAGCAAGGCAGATCAAGGCGCTTAGAGGCAGGCTTTTCCGCGGCTAAAAGAACTGCTGACGGCACAGCAAGTCCGCCGTAACATGACTTGAGGACCAGACCGGCGAGAATACCCGGCGGCACATAGGGGTGGAGCGTTCATGGAAGCTGGCCGACACGTCCCTTGTCCGCGGACATGGGCAATCGCCTTAGCGCTCGCCGTGATCGTGGCGGGCTGCCAGTCGAAGGGCGGCGTTTCCGAAGTGCTCGATCCGGCGGCGGTCACCGTGCCTGCCGGGCAGAACGGCGCCGCTGTTGCCGGTCCTGCCCAGGCGACCCAGTCGTTGGGCACCGGTTCGACAAAAGTCACGATGCTGCTGCCGTTGTCCGGCCCCGGAACAGCGGGTGAAAACGGCAGGAAGATGCTGGATGCGGCCAAGCTGGCGATGACGGATATTGGCAATGGATTGCTGACGCTGACGATAGAGGACACAAGGGGCGACAGCACACAGGCCGGCAAACTGGCAGTAACAGCCATAACGACGGGCTCGAAGGTCGTCATCGGCCCAACGGAACTGCCGGCAGCCCAACATATTGCCACGCTGTCGGGATCGAATCGGCCACCGGTCCTGGCGCTTGCCGACAATTTTGCCGGCGGCGCCGGGGTTTATTCCGTGCTGCTTGGCGAAGCGGACAGTGCCGCCGCGGGCGCCGCGGGATTGGCTGCGAAAGGCAGCAAGAAGTTCGTACTGCTTGTCGCGGAGGGTCCAAACGCCGGCGCCATGGAGAAGCGGGTCGCGAACAGTCTCAGCATCTACGGTGCGACGCTCGCGGTCACTCTCCCGTATTCGGCCGGCGACGGTGGCGCGAAGGCGGTCGACGAAATGGGCTCGCTCGTGGACAATCCCGACGCCGTCATCGTTGCCAGCGGCAATGGCAGCCCGTCGCCTATCCTCGCCGCCCTCAAAGCAAAGGGCATTCCGGGAAAGACGATCTCCGTCGTCGGAACGAACCGATGGCTGGAACACCCCATGGATCCGCTGTTTGAGGGGGCATATATCGCCACGCTCGATCCAAGTGAAACCGGGCCGATCGCCGACCGCTTCAGGACGGCATACAACTATCCGGCCGACGTCAATGTGGCCTACGCCTATGATATGGTTGCCCTGACTGCAGGGATTGCCAGCGCGGTCGGGCCTGATGGTTTCACCAAAAAGGTTATCGAGAATCCAAATGGGTTTCGTGGCTCCACCGGGCTGTTCCGGTTTCGGACCGACGGATCCAGCGAACGATCGATGCCGTTCTATCGGATTGAAAAGGGTGCGCTCAAACTGGTTGCCAAATCGACGTCGGGTTTCTGACCGGCGAGACTGCTTGAGAAGCCGTTCGAGCTGATGGGCAGGTCGGGCCGCAGCCGCTTGGCGATCGGGCTCGGAAGCGTGCTGCTTCTGGCCGGGATCCTGCTGATCATTCAGGGCGGGGCTTTGCTTTCCGTCGATCGGCCTGTCCTTGTCCCGCCGCAGGATGTTGACGATACGCAGCCAATCCGGCCGGTTGCCCCCGTTGCCGGTGCACAACGCCTGGAACCGGCGCGCAAGGTTGCTCAAGAGCTGATCGCTCCGCCACGGCTTGACCCCGCTGAGATCGAACGGGCCGAGCCCCGTCCGCCACTCAGCGAGCTCGGCCTCGCCGTGCCTCCGAAAACACCGATGCCCAAGGATTGGCGGGAGGTCTTGCTCTACCGCCCGGTTGCGACGTCGTCGGCGATGTTCGAATCCATGGGCCGGACGGTGGTCATCAGCGGGGTGCACGGCATCGACCTCGACAGATCCTGCTCATTTGACGACGTCTCCTGGCCTTGCGGCCAGCGCGCACGCGCCGCATTCAATTCCTGGCTGAGGGGACGCGCGCTGAACTGTTTCGTGCCGCCGGACGTCGAGCGTTTTGCCGTCGCGGCGCCGTGCAGGCTGGGCAAGCAGGATGTCGGCGCCTGGCTCGTCTCCAACGGCTGGGCCACGGCGCTGCCGAGCGGCATCTACGGCAAGGCGGAGGTGATAGCCAGAAACGCGCAAATGGGCATATTCGGTCCTGCACAATAGCCGGTCATTCAGTCCCTGATATTTTGTTTGTTAACCGTCACGGGCGCAGCTTCTCTAAATCAGGAGCAAGCCAAATTTCGTTCGCAGCCTTGATGGGGTCATCGCGCCAATCGATTAAATTGCAAAGTTCCTTGAAACTGAAATTGCAACACACCGGCCCTATACCAGCCCATCCACAGGAGATCGGCCAGTGACAAAGACGACGGCGACCACAACCGCAAAGGCATGGAAAGGCGTCGCTTGGCTGACCTTTCTCGGAACCGCGGGGATTTTGGCCCTTTCCGTTGGGCTCAACTATCTGCTGCTGTTCTCCGAGGCGCTGACGCCATTTGGACGCAGCATGGTCACGGCCATCCTGTTGCCCATTATCCTGGGTGTTCCGCTTTTTCTGTTCATTGGATTGAAGCAGATCGAGCTCCGTCGCTATCGCCGGGAACTCGACAAATCAGCAACCTTCGACACCATGACAGGCTGCCTGAACGGAGCGGTGTTCACGTCGATGGTCGAAAGAAGAAAGGCAAGGCCGTCGGCGCAGGGTCCGAGATCGGGCGCTTTCCTGGTCATCCAGTCGGAACATTTGCGGTCCATCAACCTGCGCTTTGGTCTTGAATGGGGCGACGAGGCGTTGCGGCTCATCGCCTCAACCATACAATCATCGGTGCGCGCGGACGATCTGGTTGGGCGCATCGGGACGTCGATGTTCGGAGTTTTCCTCTCGGGCGCGACCGAAGCAGAAGCCAGGGAAATCGGCGAGCGTATCCGGACGCGTATCGCGCAAGTCTATTTCGCACCAAAAGGAACCGAGGATGCCCTGGCCGTTAAGGTCGGCGGCGTTGTGTTCGAAAACCAGGTGGAGTTCGAGGACATGTTCCGATCGGCCGAGCAACGCATGGCCGGCGTCCAGGATGGAGCCGCGCTTGAATTGACGCATCTCCACAGCTGACCACCGCAGGGCGCCAGCACCATTCAAAACCCAGGGATCGGGCGCAGCGGTCGTTGACGCTGCCGGCGTTAGTCTCGTGAAGACGCCGCCCAGGTTTCCGCGATGGCGACGATCGCGGCGTTGATCGGTCCGCTCGGGATCGCCGGCATCACCGATGCGTCGACGACAAAGGCGTTGTCGAAACCGTTCAGCCGCAGGTCAGGGTCGACGACGGCGTCGGTGTCACTCCCCATCCGGCATGTGCCGGCCGGATGATGATGGGTGGAAGCAGCCCCGGCTATGAAGGCATCGAGCTCGTGGTCGGACTGAACCGGTGCTCCTGGCAGGATTTCCGCATCTCGCCATTCGTCCAGAGCCGCATGATGGCCGACCATCCGCGCCCGCTTCAAGGCTATCCTGAAGGTCGCGCGGTCGTGTTCGGTTTCGAGATAATGCGGATCGATGACCGGCGCATCGTTGCGGCCTGGTCCGCTCGGCGCGATGCGCCCGCGGCTTGTCGGATGGGTGACGCCGCATAGGATCGTGAAGGCAGAACCGTAGGGCGGGGCGTTCAGACCCTCGGCCGCTGACGGAACGACGACGCAGGCGAGTACGATGTCGGGACTTCCCGTGGAACGGGTCGGATCGTCGCCATGCAGGTACATCAGCGATTCGGATCCTAATCTATCTCTTTTGTTGGAGCATGATCTCTGGACAAACGGAAACCGTTTGTCCGAGAAAACCGGTTCCCACTTTTCGGGATCATGCTCTAATCGCCGCCAATCGGGAGACAAGACGATGCGCTATCTCGAACACGCCGATCCGGTCATCACCCTGACCGCGGGGCCGGTGAACGCCTATGCCGAAGTGCTGCGCGGCCTCGGGCGCACGGTGCTCTACGACTACGACCCGGCGTTCCAGCTCTTTTACGAGGGTGTGGTCGACAAGGCGCAGAAGGCGATGCGGCTGTCGAACAAGCCGGTCATCCTGCATGGCGAGCCGGTGCTTGGCCTGGAGGCCGCCGCGGCCTCCCTGATCACATCAGACGATGTCGTGCTCAACCTTGCCTCCGGAGTTTACGGCAAGGGCTTTGGCTATTGGGCGAAGCGGTATTCGCTACATCTGCTCGAGATCGAGGTGCCCTACAACGAGGCGATCGATCCGCAGGCGGTCGCGGCAATGCTGAAAGCGCATCCGGAGATCACCGTCGTTTCCGTCTGCCACCACGACACGCCGTCCGGCACCATCAATCCGATCGACGCCATCGGCGCGCTGGTTTCGGAGCATGACGGCTATCTCATCGTCGATGCTGTTTCGTCCTTTGGCGGCATGAAGACGCATCCCGAGGATTGCAAGGCCGATATCTATGTCACTGGTCCGAACAAATGCCTGGGCGCACCTCCCGGCCTCACGATGATGGGCGTCAGCGAGCGAGCCTGGGCCAAGATGAAGGGCAACAAGGCGGCCCCCCGCGCGTCGATGCTGAGCATCGTCGACTGGGAGCATGCGTGGTCGCGGGACAAGCCGTTTCCGTTCACGCCGTCGGTCTCGGAGATCAATGGGCTCGATGTCGCGCTCGACCTCTATCTCAATGAGGGACCGGAGGCGGTGTGGGCGCGCCACGCGCTCACCGCCAAGGCCATGCGTGCGGGTGTCACCGCGATGGGCCTGTCGATCTGGGCCGCCAGCGACACGATCGCGTCACCGACCACGACCGCTGTCCGCACGCCCGAAGGCGTCGACGAGAAGGCGCTTCGCCAGACCGCGCGCGCCCGCTACGGCGTGGTGTTTTCGTCGGGCCGCGGCGAGACCTTGGGAAAGCTGACGCGCATCGGCCATATGGGACCGACCGCCCAGCCGATCTATGCGATCGCGGCGCTGACGGCACTTGGTGGCGCCATGAACGCGGCCGGCCAGAAACTGACGATCGGCAAGGGCATCGACGCGGCGCTGGCCGTGATCGATGCCGACGCCTGAACAGACATCACCACGGATTGAGGCAGCATTTCATGACTGAACGGCTTGCGGGAAAGATGGCCCTGGTTACGGGCGCCGCGCAGGGTATCGGCAAGGCGATCGCCGCGCGGCTTGCCGCCGACGGGGCGACCGTCATCGTCAGCGACATCAATGCCGAAGGCGCCAAGGCGGCGGCCGCGGCGATAGGCGGAAAGGCGAGGGCGATTGCCGCCGACATTTCCGACCCGGCATCCGTCAAGGCACTCTTCGCCGAAATCCAGGCTTTGACCGGGGGCATCGATATCCTGGTCAACAATGCCAGCATCGTGCCGTTCGTCGCCTGGGACGATGTCAATCTCGACCATTGGCGCAAGATCATCGACGTCAACCTGACCGGCACCTTCATCGTCAGCCGCGCCGGCACCGACCAGATGCGCGCAGCAGGCAAGGCTGGGCGGGTGATCAATATCGCATCCAACACCTTCTTTGCCGGCACGCCGAACATGGCGGCCTATGTCGCGGCCAAGGGCGGCGTCATCGGCTTCACCAGGGCGCTCGCCACCGAGCTCGGCAAATACAACATCACCGCCAACGCGGTGACGCCCGGCCTGATCGAGAGCGACGGCGTCAAGGCGAGCCCGCACAATGAGGCGTTCGGCTTCGTCGAGATGCTTCAGGCGATGAAAGGCAAAGGGCAGCCGGAACACATCGCCGATGTGGTTTCGTTCCTGGCCTCCGACGATGCGCGCTGGATCACCGGCCAGACGCTCAATGTCGACGCCGGGATGGTGCGCCACTAGAACGCGTCGCACCTGAAACCACCGTTCACTTTGGGCGATTTACATCGGTCGCAACAGCGGACGGCGGGGCGCAAGGCTCGCTCACGCGTTTAACCCGCGCTACCTGAAACTTGCCTTTGCGTTCTTCCTGGCAATCACGGCCGGCGAATGTTGCTTTTTCTGAATCTCGTTGGGCGGCCTACGGCTATTTTTCCCGCATGGCTCGGCGGAAGTTCTGCGTGATCGGCTCGGCGAGGTAAGAGAGCACAGTGCGAGCCCCCGTCCGGATCATCGCCTCGCTCGACATGCCGGGCAGCAGCTTACGGCCCTCCAGCTTGGCGAGTTCGCTCTTGTCGATCAACACGGTCGCGGCGAAATACGGTGCCCCGCTGCGCTCCTCCACCATGCGGTCAGCCGATACGATCTCCACGACACCGTCCAGTGGCGGCAGGTTGTAGCGGGCGAAGGCCGGGAAGCTGACACGCGCGGGCTGGCCGGGGGCGATCGTCTCGACATCCTCTGGCTTGACCATCGCCTCGACCACGAGTTGTTGTCCGAGCGGCACGATCGTCATCAATGTGTCACCGGGTTTCACGACACCGCCCGCCGTGTGGACCTTCAGGTCCATGACGATGCCGTCAACCGGTGCGACGACATCGGTACGAGTAAGCACGTCCTTGGAGGCGCGCTCCTGCTGTCTGAGGTCAAACAACTCCGCCTCGACCTTGCTCAACTCGTCGACGGCCTCGTTCAGCCGCACCGTGTTGAGGTTCAAGATCTGCATGTCGATCTCGGCCATGGCGCTCCCGGCACGAGCGATTGCCGCGACGTTGGTTGCGCGCTCCCCCTCGATCTCCCGCTGTTGTCGTCTGAGCAGCAAGGACCGCTCGCGGGTGGTCAGTCCTTTATCGAGCAAAGTCTGAAGGTCCTTGGTTTCACCCTCGATCGCCTCGATCTGCTTGTCCTCGGTGAGGATAAGTTCTCGCAGTCCGGTTATCTCTTCCTCGATCTGATTGTGACGCTGGCTGAGAATTTCCCGCTCGTCCTTCAAGTTGTGGTGCTTTGCCGCGAACACGTCGCGCTGTGCGGCGACCGCATCCTTTGCGGCGGTGGCGGAGTTTGCGAGCAACGTCGGATCAAACTCGATCTCGGCCTTGCCGTCTCGCTCGGCCCGGAGACGCGCGGCCAGCGCCTCACGCGTCGCTATCCGGTTCTGGATCAGGTCAAGCTGCGCCTTCGCCTGTGTGTTGTCGAGCCGGATGAGGAGCTTGCCCGCCTTGACGATATCCCCGTTGGCGGCGTTCAACTGTGCGATGATGCCGCCCTCGAGGTGCTGGATGAGCTTGCGGTCGCCGGCAACCTTGATAACGCCCGGGGCCACAGCGGCGCTGTCCAACGGTGCAAGCGCGGCCCAACCTCCGGCTACGCCGAAGAACAGGAACATGATCGCGAACCCGGTGAACGTTACGCCCGTGAGACGCAAGGGTACCGGTTCCAGCAGGGAGGGTGGCGGAAGGGACAACGGCACGACGTTCAACTCTGGGGAACGGCTCATGCTTCTTTGACCTCTTTGACTTCCTTGACCACTTCGAGGGTTGGCAGCTGGGCTACCTTCGGCATCTGGGTCACTTTGCGGACCCGGTTGGCGAGTTCGTTGAACACGGCGTCGCGCGGTCCGAATAGGTCTTGTGCGCCGTGATTAAGCACCAACACCTTGTCGACCTTGTCCATGATGTTTGGGCGGTGTGCGATCAAGATGATGGTCGTTTTCGCCGCCTTGGCGATACCGATGGCGGCGGCCAGTGCGTCTTCGCCCTCTTTGTCGAGGTTGGAGTTGGGTTCGTCGAGAATGAGGAGCGCCGGGTCGCCGTAGAGTGCCCGCGCCAGCCCGATGCGCTGGCGCTGTCCGCCTGACAACACCGCGCCGGATTCGCCGATCTCGGTGGCGTAGCCCTTCGGCAGTCCTTTGATCAGTTCGTGAACGCCCGCCATCTCCGCGGCCCTGACCACGTTGTTGAAGACCGCTGGGTTAAGTGGCGTGAAGCGGGCGATGTTCTCGGAGATAGTGCCGGCGAAGAGTTCGATGTCCTGCGGCAAGTAACCGACATGATGACCACGGTCCTCCGCCGCCCATTGGGCAACGTCCATACCATCCAGTAAGGCACGCCCCCCGGATGGACGCCAGGCACCGGCCAGTATTCGCGCCAGGCTCGTCTTGCCGGCTCCGCTCGGGCCGATCAACGCCATTGCTTCACCCGGCTCGAGGTGGAAGTTGATCCCTTTCAGGATATGTTCGCCACCCTGTCGGGCAAGCACAAGGTTGTCGGCCTCGAACCTGCCTTTCGGCCGCGGTAGTGGCAGAACCGGTGCGGCCTCCGGGTGCTGCCCGGCGACCGCGGTGAGACGCCGGTAAGCGGCACGCGCTCCAACCGTCGCCTTCCACGTGCCGATGGCTTGCTCGACCGGCGACAATGCCCGACCCATCAGGATCGAAGCGGAGATCATGATGCCGGGTGAGGCCTCGTTGCGAAGGGCCAGATAGGCACCAAGGCCCAGTATGGCCATTTGCAAAGCCAGCCGGTGACAACGCGCGATGGCCGCGATGACACCGCCACGGTTGGCGGCAAGGACTTGTCCTTTGTTTGCCTCGTCCTGCTGTGCCTTCCAGCACTCCAGCAGTGGCTTCAACATGCCCATCGCCTGGACGACCTCGGCGTTGCGGATCGCCGCCTCGGCCTGCACGTATGCCCGCGACTGCGCACTCGCGGCCTCGGTCAACGGCTTGCGTGTGAGGTATTCGTTGAGCAATGCCAACGCAAACAGGACGATCCCGCCGCACAGCGCCAACCAGCCCAGCCAGGGGTGCATGAAGAATATGGCGGCGAAAAACAGCGGCGCCCAAGGCGCGTCGAGGATCGGGAAGATGCTCGGGCTGGTGAAGAAATTCCGCACCTGGTCGAGGTCGCGCAGCGGACGGGCGTTGGCCTGACCGGGAGCCGAAGCGGCGTATTCCACCGATGCGGTCAGCAGAACCGGTCCCAGCCGCGCGTTCATCCACGATCCGACCTTGGCCAGAAGACGCCCGCGCACCACCTCCAGCCCCGCCATTGTGGCGAGTGCCGCCGCCGCCATCAGCGACAGCATCAGCAGCGTCTCCAGGCTGTGGCTGGACAACACGCGGTGGTAGACCTGGAGCATATAAAGCGCCCCGGTCAGCATGAGCACGTTGATGCCGCCGCTGAACCAGACAAGCGGGCGGATGGCGCGCCTGACCTCTTTCATCACCACCTGCAGGGCAGGGGGCTGTTGCTTGGTTTTCATAATTTACATCCCGGTCCTCTTGCGACAGGTCACGGGGGCAGCATTGGCTGCCCCCGTCGGCCGGGTGTCAGGCGACATCGACAAGTATGTCCTGCGTCAACGTCTGGTCCCCGTCCGCGTCCGCCACCTGGAAGGCGAAGTCGAGGTTGGCTGACGGCGTCTCGGTGACGGTCGTGCTGAAGGCGATGTCCACGATCTTCAGCACGTCATTATCGGCGCCGTCGAAGCTCACCAGATCGTTGGTCGCAACGCTGCTGCCGCCGCCAGCTCCGGTCCCCCTGATCAGGTTGATGGCACTGCCGGTGATCCCGTTGCCCGACTGCATGATCTGGACACCCTGCAGCAAGTACTCTTCGCCGGCTGCGTTGTAGTCGTTCTGCTCGATGATCACGAGGCCGTCATTGTTGTCGAGCGTGAACTCCGAGCTGTACGGGGACGGGACCTGACCCGTCTTGAAGATGTCGGCGTTCTGCACGTACATAGCCCGCGTGATCGAGGTGTCGTCCGCGGTGCCGAAGACGTTGTCGGCACCGTTGTCGGCCAGGTTGAGGATCAGCATCAGGTCCTCGCTGTTGCCGATGCCGTCGAACTTGATGGCCATGCTGCCGGCGAAGGCAGAGGTCTGAGGTGTCTGCTGCACCTCGGTTGCGATACCGACATTGTTGTCGAAGAACCGCAACGTGAGCAGTTCGCCTTTCTGGATCGTGTCACCGGCGACACCGTTGGTGCTCTGTGTCGCAGACACCCATGTTTCATTTGCGTTACTCACCATGTCGTGAGCGCCGAAGGCAAATGTGGAGTCGAAGGGGTCGGATTTCCCCTCGCCATCGGCCGTCAAACCGAACGGGTTGGCTTTGTTGACCAAGTTGCCCGTGAACTGCACGTAGAAGTCTTCGTCAACATTCGGCGTGGCCCCGTCATCCGCCTGCAATTGTTCCACCACGATCTGCGGGTGGCCCGTATTGCCCGTGGGCAGCTTGAACAAGAGCTGACTGGTGTGGATAAGGTCGAAGCTGAAGCCTTCGAGCGGGTCGGTCAGGGTGATGGTGTAGGTGCTGTCATCCTTGTCGAAGACGAGGGTGCCAATCGCCGTGCCGGTCTGCTCGCCAGCCGCTGGGTCCGCATCGTAGGTAAAGGTGAAGTTGAACGTCGCCAAGAGGTCAGTCTCCGACGCGAGTGTGACGTCCGAGGTGATGAGATTGCCTCCGCCGCCGCCGGTGATCGTGCCGGTGAGTGCAATTTGGACGCCATCAAGCGGGTCGCCATTGCTATCGACAAAGTCAGAGTGCGTGGCGTCGTAGTACAAATCCGGGCGAGCATCCGCGCCGATGTCGTAGCCGAAAGCACCGGAAGCCGTTGCGCCGGCCGTGTTGGCCAGGGTTTCGTGGGTACCATCGCTACCGCCACCGGATGCATCACCGTCGAACGGCACCGTGATCGTCGGGCCGTCGTCCTCGAAGGTAAAGGCAGTGCCGATGTTGGCTGTTGCCGCGTCGGTGTCGCCGTCACCATCGGTGGCGGTCGCGGTTAGCGTAACCAGATCGGCCGCGGCAAGTACCGCCGCCGAAGCGCCGCTCTCCACGGGATCTGCCGGATCGTTATGGATGATCGAGCGGTTCTGGGTCAGCGTCACCTCGCCGGTGTTCTCATCGACGCTGATCAGGAAGGCGACGGTAGCCGTGTCGTTCTCCAGATAACCTTCGACTTCGCCATTGAGGTTGACGCGCAGCAGAATGTTGTCGCCGCTGAGGGTGTCGTCGACGCCGCTGTCGACGTCTGCGCTCTTGACGTCGAGATCATAGGTGACGGCGCCGCCGTCGGCGCCGAATGCGGTGCTGAAGGCGGAAGCAAAGCCTGCCGATGTGGTATCGGAAAGGTCGCTATCGTCGGTGGTCAGCGTCGGAATCGTGCCGTCAGCGGTCACGGTCGGCCCGTCATCCTCGAAGTGGAAGGCGTCGCCGATATTGGCGGTTGCAGCGTCGGTGTCGCCGTCACCATCGGTGACAGTCGCGGTCAGTGTCACGAGGTCGGCCGCAGCGAGTACCGCCGCCGAAGCACCGCTCTCAACCGAATCTGCCGGGTCGTCATGGACGATCGCGCGGTTCTGGGTCAGCGTTACCTCGCCGGTGGCATCGACGCTGATCAGGAAGGCGACGGTAGCCGTGTCGTTCTCCAGATAACCTTCGACTTCGCCATTGAGGTTGACGCGCAGCAGAATGTTATCGCCGCTGAGGGTGTCGTCGAGGCCGCTGTCGACATTTGCGCTCTTAACGCCCAGCGCATAAGTGACACCGTCGAGGCCGTCGGCGCCGGCGTCAGTGGTAAAGACGGATGCGAATCCTGCTGATGTGGTATCGGGGATGTTGGTGTCGTCGGTGGTCAGCGGCGGAACAGTGCCGTCGGCGGTCACCGTCGGCCCGTCGTCGTCGAAGTTGATGAGGGAGCCGACCTCTTCGGTGTGGGCGTTGGTGGTCGTCGCCGAGAAATGGAACTCGGTGATGTCGCACCCTTCGTTTGCATCGACCCCCGTAACGGTCAGCCGATCCATTTGGCTGGCGGTGGTGATATCGACGGTTGTGATGTTATCCAGCCCGGTGATGGTGACGGCGTTCCCGGTGCCGTCAAGCCCTGAGACATGGATCGTGCCGCTCGCCGTGACATAGTCGCCATCGGCGGTGATGGTGGCGGCAAGCCCCGATGCGCCCGTCAACTCGATGCTGACGATATCAACAGGGCTGGTCGCGGTGCCGTCAAAGAAATCCGAGCCTTGCTCGTCGTCCGTATTGTCGAAGGCCTTGATCGTGATGTCCACCCGCTTATCCGGAGTGGAAGGCGTGATCTGGTTGATCGTAAACCCGGCCTCCGTGATGTCATCGAGATGGTTGTCGTACTGGATTTGCGAAGCAGTACCTGCGTTCAAGTCGCCGCCGGTCACAAAATCGACCTGCAGCGTTTCGGTCGGATTGATGCTCTGGTTATCGATGCCGAAGCCTTGTGTACTCACATTGGCAGTTCCACCGTTCAAACCAATCACCAGAAGCTGCTTGGCAGCGTCATCGGGCGAATTGATCAGGTAGAAATCGTGATTGCCGGGAGCGGCGTTCTGGCCTGAGAAACTGATCTCGGAGGTCCCCGCGATCGATGCGAACACCATATCGGTCAAATCGATGCGGTCATCCGGGTTGCTGTCCCCGCCGAGCGGATGCTGCAATGGCACATACTCAACCAAGTACAAATCCGCATTGGTGGAGCTGGTCGGGTCGAGCCCAAACGAGAAGGCGAGCGCCCCGCCCTCGTCGGGCTCAGCAGTCGGATCGTCAGTACCGATGACGCCGATCACGACGTTTGGATCAGTTGGGTCCTGGAACAGCCAGACATAATTGCCGTCGACCGTCCGGATGTCGGTGAGCACGCCGTCCGTGGTGGAAAACGGGTCTCCGTCGAGGTTCTGCGTGAGAACGACCGAGGTGATGGTTTCCCCGGCGTCCCCCGTGGCCTGCACGAAGTCGGCCTTGAAGGCGACCTCCAGCGAGGTGCCGAGAGTCAGGAGATATTGCAGCGTGGGGTTGGTGTCGTGCGGCGCAAGCGACGCGTCGATATCGTCGTCGGTAAAGCCAGCGGTCTCGTCGATGATGATGTCTTGAGCTGCAATGTCGAGTGCCATGGAGATTCTCCCCTTTTTGAACACATCAAGAAAAGGGGTTCCCCTCCCCAGATGCCGGATGCCCCTACCCGAGCGCATCAGTCAGCGCACGGAATTGCGGCCTTTGATCCTGCAATGTGCCGCCAATGAAGAGGGCGCGTCCATTCCCGGTTCGATAGTATTGGGGTCAATGTCCGCACCTGATCGAACGATATATATCTTTCGATAGATCAGGCCGGCGCAGGCGGTCGCGCCGGTATCACGGCCGAATCCGTCAGGCGCTTTCCGGCTGTTGAAGGCATCAATGTCTATGGCTGTTGAAAGCGATGGTCAGAGCAAGCCGGTGTGGCGTGTTCCTGAATGGTCGGCGTCTTTGCCATGCGCCGCCCAGGCCAGTTCCGCCCGGCCGCCGAGGTTAAGCTTGGCGTAGACGTGATGCAGGTGCATCTTCACCGTGCCTTCGGATACGTGCAGCCGCTGCGCGATGGTCTTGTTGCGCAACCCGCGCGAAACGAGATCGGCGATCTCGGTCTCCCGCCCGGTCAGCCTGGACATTGGCTGCGGCTGCGATCCGGGCATCAGCAGTTGCTGGACGATCTTGTTGTCGATCCATTTCTTACCGCTCGCCACCGCATTCACGCATTCGACGAGATTGCGGTGGCTGATGCCGTCCAGAAGCAGGCCGTCGACGTCGAGCGTCTGTATTTCCTTGATATCGAGCCTGCCGGTTGGCTGCACGATGAAGATGATGCCGAGATCGCTGCTGCAGGCCTTCAGCCGGGAGGAAAGAGCTGATGTCTGGGGGTCCGCGATATCCAGGCCGACGATGACGATATCAGGCCGTTGGCGCTCCACATGAAGGAGAACGTCGGCAGGGCGGCGGCACTGGGCGACAACATCGTGTCCAGCCTTCTGCAACACCCACTCCAGACCGGCGAGATATACCCCCCGCGGGTCCGCTACAACCAAAGTTGACATGCGAACACCGTCCGTAAAAAACGCAACGAACTTGGTTAAACACCCGTTACATCAGGAAACCAGAGCTTAAGCCGATTGTCAAGTAATAGCTAATATAGTTGCTGCTATAATAATAATCCGAGGCTGTCAGGCCGGAGCGGGCGCCCCCGCACGGCAGTGAGTTCGGCTGTTGGATGAAGGCAGCGGTAGAGGAGGGCGCGCGCTACCGCCTTTCCCACACTCATCGATGTGCCAATCCGAAGGCGCTCGGGATGCCCATGCCGCAGGTCGATTTATCAGGGTTGCCGCGATCCCGACCGATGCCGTAGACACTGCGACCTTATCAGCGTTTGAGGTTGGTGGAGAAGAAGCACATGCCAGAGTCGATGAAGGTCATCTCCGCCGCCAAGTCGCATGGCGGCGTACAAGGCGTCTATTCCCACGCTTCGGATGCCTGCGCCTGCGACATGATTTTTGCCGTTTTCGTGCCGCCGCAGGCTCGTGAAACGCCTTGCCCGGTGGTCTGGTACCTCCCCGGCCTGACTTGCACCCATGCCAATGTGGTGGACAAGGGCGAGTACAGACAGATGGCCGCGGAGCTCGGCCTGATCGTCGTCTGTCCCGACACCAGTCCACGTGGTGCCGACATTCCCGACGAAAAGGACAATTGGCAGTTTGGCAGCGGCGCCGGCTTCTACGTCGACGCGACACAGGAGCCTTATGCGAAGAACTATCGCATGTACTCCTACATCAGTGAGGAGCTACCGGCCCTGATCGCCCGCGAGTTTCCGGCCGATATGGCGCGTCAGGCAATCCTTGGCCACTCGATGGGTGGTCACGGTGCGCTGACGATTGCATTGAAAAATCCCGGGCGCTTCAGGAGTTGCTCGGCGTTTGCGCCGATCGTGCAGCCAAGCACCGCCGGCTGGTCAAGGCCAGCCTTCGAGAAGTATCTCGGCAAGGACGAGACTTCGTGGCGGAGCTATGACGCCACCGCGCTTGTCGAGGATGGGCGCCGTTTCCCCGAGCTTCTCATCGACCAGGGCACGTCGGACGGGTTTCTCAACGATGGACTGAGGCCCTGGCTTCTGGAAGCGGCCTGCGCCAAGGCCGGCATTCCGCTGACACTGCGCATGCAGGACGGCTACGATCATTCGTACTTCTTCATTTCGACATTCATGGACGACCATCTGAAATGGCATGCGGCACGGCTTGCATAAGCCGAAGTCCCAGCGATGCGCTCGGATCGTCCAGGCTTGCGATAATGCCGGCGAGCCGCGACCGAGGGAGCGGGCCATGCTTCCTTGCGCGGTTTGGGATACCTATCTGTCGAGAGAACGACGGATATCAAGACAGGCGGTAGGCGTGGCGCAACGATCGGGAAGTGCTGATCTTCCACTTCATGGTGGGCGCGTGCCCAAGTGGCTCGGCGACCGCATGACGCGTCTCGGCCCCGTGATGTGCGAGGCGATCATTCATCACTACGGTCGCGATGAGTTGCTGCGGCGGCTGGCGCAACCGTTCTGGTTCCAGTCCTTTGGCGCCGTGATGGGTATGGACTGGCACTCGTCCGGCATCACGACCAGCGTCGTCGGCGCCCTGAAACGGGGGCTCACCCCACTTTCCGGCGAACTCGGAATTCATGTCTGCGGCGGCCGCGGTTCGCATTCGCGCAAAACCCCGCATGAACTGGAAGCCATCGGCGAACGTGTCGGCTTTGACGGAGCGGGCCTGGCAACCGCCAGCCGGCTTGTCGCCAAGGTGGACAGTGCTGCCGTCCAGGACGGTTTCGATCTCTACCTGCATGGCTTCATCGTCACCGATGACGGTCACTGGGTCGTGGTGCAGCAGGGCATGAACGGCGACAGCAAGGTGGCGCGCCGCTACCATTGGCTCTCCGAAGGCCTGAAGAGTTTTGTCGATCAGCCGCATGCCGCCATCGAGGGCGCCAATCAGGGCGAGATCGTCAACCTGACCGACCGGCGCGCCGAGGCGTCGCGCCAAGGGCAACTGAACCTTCTGCAGGACCTCGGACCGGATCGTATCCTGGGCGAGCTCGCAGCGTTGGAACGTGGCGCGGCGCCGACGCCACGACGGGAGCCGGAGCAGCCGCTGCTGCCGCATCTGGTCATGCCGGCTCATCATGACGTTCGCGAAAGCGATGTCGTCATGCATCGTCTTCACGGCAACATCGCCGCCGCCGCCGATCGCGGTCCCACCGATTTTGCCGAACTTCTTTTGGTCCCCGGCGTCGGCGCACGCACGGTACGCGCGCTGGCCCTCGTTGCCGAAGTGATGCATGGCGCGCCTTGCCGTTTTTCCGATCCCGGCCGGTTCTCGCTGGCGCATGGCGGCAAGGACAGGCACCCGTTCCCTGTGCCGCTTAAGGTCTATGACGAGACGATCGGCGTGCTGAAGTCGGCCGTGCAAAAGGCAAAGCTCGGTCGCGAAGAAGAAATCGGCGCCTTGAAACGGCTCGACGATCAGTCGCGGCAAGTCGAACGATACGCCACCGGCCCCAGCCTGAAGGAAATTGTCGCCGGAGAATTCGACCAGTCGCATCTGCTTGGCGGTCGCAGTGTGTTTGGGTGGGAAGCGGCGCCGGACACGGTGCCGGCTGAACGGAATAACAAAGCCTGACAGGTTCGAGTTGAGAGCGAACTCCTGCCCGAGGGATCAAGCGTCCAGATCGATCAGCGCGACACCGAGTTCCGGGCGCCTGCTGCGGCGCAGATGGCCGGGCGCTTCCACCAGGGTGATTTCGAGCGTTGGACGAACGATGCCGTCAAGCAGGTGTCCACCCCGGGTGGTGCCGTCGCTCAATCCGAGCACAGCATGGACGTGCGGGCTGGGCTTCCCATCATCACCCAGCGCAACGTCGCCGATCGCGCTCATCGCTACAATTGGCTTCACATCTAGCGCACTATGTCGCGCGCTGTTCTTCAGGGGCTGTGGCGGGAGCCGTGTAACGGCGGCGCACCGCTTCGAGCACGCGCTTGCGGCTCTCCTCGGCCGACAGCGTTCTATCCTCTTCCGCTTCGGCCGTTTCGCGCGCCAGGTCCTTGTCCCTGATCTGATGGCGGAACCATTTGGAATAGTCGCCGGCGCGCAAATGGAACTCCCAGGTCTTGTCGTCTATGCCTTCGGCGATCTGAGCGAAGATCATCAGATTGTGGGCTCGGAGATTCATCGCATCATCGGGGCCGTGGAAATAGAAGCTGCCAGCTTCATCGAGCTGGCCCTCGGCATATTTGCGGCTGTGCCGCTTGAGCGACTGGTGCGGCTCGATCGCCTTGACCATGGCAAGTTTCTTGCGTTTCTGCGGGCGCCAGAACAGCACGCGCTCGCCCTTGGGTGAGGAAATCTCCTTTGGCGGCTCGATGCCGGTCTCTTTGCAGAAGTCCTTCACGACGTCCTTCGCCTTGGGGCCAAGCGCAATGATGGCCGTCACCAGGCGCAAGGCGTCCGTCGAGATCGCCTCGGGGTGGACGGTGATCAGGACTGTGCCGGGCAATTCCAATGACAGGACCGCCCGCGTATCGTCGCGCCGCTTGGGCAGAAGATGGTGCGCTTCGTCGATGATCAGCCAATGAGGTCTCGCGGTGCGACGGCGGAAACTGCTGAGACCAGGCAGCAGGTCGGCAAAGAAATCCGGTCGCTCGTTGACGCGCAGCGCCAGTCCATTGATGACGATATTGCTGTCGGCCTTGGCGATCAGGTCCAGCACTTGCGCCTTTGTCGGCGCGCTTGAGCCGTCTCCCAGCCGAACGGCGCCTTCAAGGCCGTCATAGTCGCCCTCAGGATCGAAGACGCAGAATTGAAAGCCGCTCTCGACGAAGCGTTCCGTCAACGCGGTGGCCAAGGTGGATTTGCCAATGCCCGAACTGCCGGCGATCAGCACCGTGTCGGTCGGCGACAGATAGACCTCATTGCCGCCGACGGAGCCCAAAACAATGCCATCATGATGCTTCGGCACGATCTCGTGGTCGCGCTTGATCAGCTTGTCGATCAGTTCCTCCACACCTTTCCCACGGGCGCTACGCGTGATCAGATCCGCCCTGTTCTTGACCGCGGGAATTGCATTGTCGACGGCAACGCTGCAGCCACAGGCCTGCAGGAAGGCATGGTCGTTCTCGGCGTCTCCGACACCAACCACATTGTGTGGCGACAGCCGAAGGTCCTGAAGTGCTGCAGTCAGTCCGGTGGCTTTGTTGATGCCGCTCGGCAGGATCATCACCGCGCCCTTGTTGAAGATGATTTCCAGCTCCAGCCCCAGTGTCTTGATGACCTCGAGCACGGTGGCCTGATGCGGCTCCCAGGTCGCGACGATCGACCGCCCGACTGAAAGCGGCTTGACGCCCTGCTTCTTTAGTCGGGCCACGAATTTGGGCTCGGGCGACGGTGAAATCACCCGTTCTTCCTCGCTGGCCGGTGTGTAGATCAGCGCTCCATTCTCGGCGACGACCTTGTCGAACACGCCGATGTCGGGAAAGACGCCCTTCAAATCGGGCAGTTCGCGCCCGGTGACGAGCACCAGCTTGCGGCCGCTTTTCTTGAACCGCTCAAGAGCGTCAAGCGTCTTCCTGGAGACGATCCCGTCATGGGCCAAGGTGCCATCGTAATCTGTCGCCAACGCAATAAAATACATTCTGCAGACCTTCCACGGTTGCGGTTCACGTTCCGGTTAGAACGTGTGATCGACACAAAGGCTCCCCATCGGAGGTGGATCGCAGGTTTCGAGAAGGGGTGACGTTTCGCTGCGGAAATCGGGAACCCGTCTGGTGCCGGCACGTTGACCAGGCAAGCCGGGAGAGTTCCCGGCGCTCCGTGGGCGGTGGGCAAATTCGCCGCCAAAGTTCACATTGAGCGCAATGAAAGGTAAGGCCATGGGTTTCTTTTCGAAGGACATCAAGACACTCGACGATCTCTTCGTGCACACGCTGCGCGACATCTATTACGCCGAAAAGCAGATCGAGAAAGCGCTGCCGAAGATGATCGACAAGGCAACCGACCCGCAATTGAAAGCCGGATTCGAAAAACACCTCGACCAGACCAGGGGTCACATCGAGCGCGTCGAACAGGTGTTCGAGTTGCATGGCGTCAAGGCCAAACAGATCAACTGCCCGGCAATCGATGGCATTCTTGAGGAAGCTGACGATGTGAGCGGCGACGTCGACGACAAGGAAGTTCTCGATGCGGCGCTGATTGCATCGGCACAGGCCGTCGAGCACTACGAGATGACACGCTACGGCACGCTCATCGCCTGGGCCAAGCAGCTTGGCCGCAGTGACTGCGCCAACGTTCTGGCCAAGAATCTCAGGGAAGAACAGGCGACCGACCGCAAGCTCACCGAGATAGCGGAAAGCAAGATCAACCTGCAGGCAGCCGAATAAAGTCACTCAAGTCAGCCGGCCAGCGCTTCTGCTGGCCGGAAAGCTTCATGGCAAATCCAGCAAGGTGGGGGGCGCTGGAGAGCGCTACCGCCTTTGCCCGCATTCCGAAACCTTGCGATATTTCCTACGGTGCTGGTCATGACGGCACCGATTGCGGTGCGACAGCCTATGGGGCCAGGTTGGAACCACTCGACACCCGGAAAGACATCACTGGTGTTGCGGCGCGGCAAACACAGCGCTCGCTTCGCTGACGATGGAGACGTGATCCTTGGCAGCCTTGCCCGCGGCATTGCCGTCGCCACGCATAATTGCGGTGACAATGGCGTCGTGCTCCTGCCAGGATTTGGCGAGCCGCCCCGGCAGCATGAATTGCGCGCGGCGGAACGGCGCCAGCCGGCTCCGCGTCATCACCGTCATTTCGTAGATATGGGCATTGTGGGCGCCGCGATAGAGCCGGGTATGGAACTCCGTGTTGAAATACTCATAGTCCTCTTCGGCAGCCAACTGCACCAGTCGTGCCGAAGCCTGATGCTCGATCTCGAGCGAGCGGCGCTCGCCGCTGGTCATGCGCTCAGCCGAGAAGCGGGCGCATATCGCCTCCAGTTCGGCCATGCTCTCGAACATCGAGGCGAGATGCTCCTGCGTCACCACGGCGACGATGGCGCCCCGGTTGGGCCGTCGCTCCACCAGCCCTATCGCGCTCAACTGGCCGAGGGCTTCCCTGACGGGCGTGCGTGAGACATCGAAGCGGGCGGCGAGCGACGTTTCGTCGAGCTTTTCGCCTGGGCGCAGGAAGCCGGTGACGATGCGGTCGCTGATCGCCCTTACCATCTGATCGACGGTCGTGCCCGACCTGATCAAGCTGCGCTTCCCTGACAAATCTCCTCCGTCCCGTCTTCTTGTGGAGTCGGGCGGCGCATCACCCCGCCGACTCAATATACCTCTCTATGCCTTCATTTTAATCTGCCTGTCAAACTGTCTATTTTCAGGGCAAAAAGTGCATGCAGTTGCCTCCAGCGTGGGCAGGAGCTTTCGAAGCTATCGTTGATTTTATTTATAAAATTTCCTTCTTTGAACTGGCACAGTGATTGCATGCACTTTCCTGAGAAGGCATCAACCGACCCGGAAAAGGGGTCCTACAGGGGAGCATAAGAGATGACCGACAGATTCATGCTTAGCCGCCGCCAGTTGCTCAAGACCTCTGCCGCCGGAGCCGCACTTGGGCTGGCCTCGGCATCCTTTCCGATAGGCAAGGCATTCGCGGCCGCCGCCACCGTCGGCTTCATCTACGTCGGGCCGAAGGACGACTATGGTTACAATCAGGCGCATGCCGAGGGTGCCGCCGCGCTGAAGGGCATCGAGGGCATCTCCATCGTCGAGGAAGAGAACGTCCCCGAGACAGTCGACGTCCAGAAAACGATGGAATCGATGATCAATCTCGACGGCGCCTCGCTGATCTTCCCGACCTCCTTCGGCTATTTCGATCCGCACATGCTGGCCATGTGCACGAAATTCCCCGACGTGCAGTTCCGCCATTGCGGCGGCATGTGGAACAAGGACAAGCATCCGATGAATGCCGGCTCCTATTTCGGCTATATCGGCATGGGTCAATATCTGAACGGCGTCGTCGCCGGCCACACCTCGAAGTCGAAGAAGCTCGGCTTCGTCGCCGCCAAGCCGATCCCGCAGGTGCTGCTCAACATCAACTCCTTCCTGCTCGGCGCGCGTTCGGTCGACCCGACCATCACCTGCCAGGTGATCTTCACAGGCGAATGGTCGCTGGCGGTCAAGGAAGCGGAAGCCACCAACGCGCTGGTCGATCAGGGCGCCGACGTCATCACTTGCCATGTCGATAGCCCGAAAGTGGTGGTCGAGACGGCGGCCGGACGCGGCGCCTTCATCTGCGGCTATCACGCAAATCAGAGCCCGCTGGCGCCGGAAAAATACCTGACCGGCGCCGAATGGAACTGGGCCAAGGTCTACAAGATGTTCGTCGACGACCTCGTCGCCGGCACACCGCTGCCCAACTTCACCCGCGGCGGCCTCGCCGACGGCTTCGTCAAGATGAGCCCACTTGGCCCCGCCGTCGGCGAGCCGGCCCGCAAGCAATTCGACGCCACGCTGGCCGAAATGATGAAGGGCGGCTTCTCCGTCATCAAGGGTCCGCTGAAGAGCAACAAGGGCGTTGTCGTCGCCACCGAAGGCCAGGCCTTCGCCGAGGCCGCCATAGAGCTCGAAAGCATGGACTATCTCGTCGAGGGCGTCGTCGGCTCGACCGCCTGAAGTTGAATGCGCACGGAGACAGGCCATGGCAGATACGGTCAGCAGCGCGGATGCACCGGCGGTGTTCGGCGCCAAGGGATATCCGGCGGCGCTGGAATGGATCGCCAGGCGGGCGGAAGCCTTCGTCATTCCGCTCGCGGCGTTGATCGTCGGCATGGTCCTGTTCAGCCTGTTCATCGCGCTGGTCGGCAAATCGCCGGTCCAACTCTATGAAACCATGTGGCGAGGCGGCTTCGGCTCGTGGTTTTCGATCCAGAATTCGCTGTCGCGCGGAGCCCCGCTGCTGCTTGCGGCACTCTGCGTGGCGCTGCCGGCGCGGCTCGGCCTCGTCGTCATCGGCGGCGAGGGCGCCATCGTACTCGGCGGCGTCGCTGCCGCTGCCACAGGCGTAGCGCTGAGCGGCGCGGCATCCTTCATCGTCATTCTTGCCATGGGCGTGGCGGGCATGGCCGCCGGCGGCATCTGGATCGGTGCCGTCGGCGCGCTTCGCCACTACCGTGCCGTCAACGAAACCATTTCCAGCCTGCTGATGGCCTATATCGCCATTGCGCTGATGAACCATCTGGTGGAAGGACCGCTGCGCGATCCAGCCTCGCTCAACAAACCCTCGACCCAGCCGCTGGCCGACGCCTATCGCATTGGCAACATACCCGGCATGGAGGTGCATTGGGGCCTTGTCGTCGGCATCGTCGCCTGCATTCTGTCCTGGCTGCTGATCGAAAAGACGCGCTGGGGCTTTGCCGCCCGCATCGCCGGCGGCAATGTCAGGGCAGCCCAGGTGCAGGGGCTGGCCGTCGGACCGCTGATTGTCGGCTTCACCGCGCTTGCCGGCGGCTTCGCCGGCCTTGCCGGCATGCTGGAAGTCGGCGCCGTACAAGGCAGCGCCAATGCCTCGCTCGCGGCCGGCTACGGCTATACCGGCATTCTTGTCGCCTTCCTTGCCCGCCACAACCCGCTCGCCATCATCCCGGTTGCAATCCTGCTTGGCGGCATCAACGCGTCTGGCGGGCTGATCCAGCGTCGCATGGACCTGCCCGATGCCACGGTGCTGGTGCTGCAAGGCATGCTCTTCATCGTCATCCTGTTCAGCGAAACCTTCTACGGCCGCTTCAAGGCCTTCAATCCCGACCTCTGGAAGAAAGGCGCCTGATGGAAGCGACCGAGATCGGCCTGTGGGGTGTACCGCTCGCCATACTTGGCGGCGCCATCCGCGTTTCGACACCCTTCATCTTCGTGTCGCTCGGCGAAGCCATCACCGAACGCTCCGGCCGCATCAATCTCGGCCTCGAGGGCACGCTGGTCTTCGGCGCCATGACCGCCTATGCGATGGCGGTGATGACCGGATCGCCCTGGCTCGGCCTGATGGCGGCCGCTACGGCCGGCCTCTGCTTCGGCCTGTTTCACGGCTGGATCTGCAAATTTCCCGGGGTCAACGACATTGCCATCGGCATCGCCCTGATGCTGCTCGGCTCAGGTCTTGCCTTCTTCTTCGGCAAACCCTTCATCCAGCCCTCGGCGCCTGACCTGCCGGCCATTCCTTTCGGCGGCTGGTCCGATATTCCGCAGGTGCAGGCGGCGCTCAATGTCAATGTGCTGTTCCTGATCGGCGCGGCACTGGCGGTCTTCCTGTGGTGGGCTTTCCGCAACACACGCGCCGGGCTGATCCTGCGCGTCGTCGGCGACAGTTCCGATGCCGCGCGCGCCATGGGTCTCGACCCGAACATGGTGCGCCTCATCGCCACCGGGGTCGGCGGTGCGCTGGCCGGCATCGGCGGCGGCTATCTGTCGCTCTACTACCCCGGCAGCTGGACCGAACGCATTTCGTCAGGGCAGGGCCTGATGGCGGTGGCGCTGGTCATCTTCGCCCGCTGGAACCCGCTCGGCTGCTTTGCCGCAGCACTCCTATTCGGCGGCGCCGGCGCGCTCGGCCCCGCGCTGCAGTCGGTCGGCATCACGCAAGGCTACTACCTCTTTTATGCCGCCCCTTACATCCTCACCCTGATCATCATGATCGCCACCTCGTCGCCGGGCCGTTCGCTCGCCGGCGCGCCGGGCGAACTGTCGATCACCAAATGAGACCGGAGGTTTCGCCATGAACGCCAGGACCGGGCAGCGCTACATCGAGGCCGATCCCTATCCATGGCCCTATAATGGCGATCTCAGGCCCGACAACACGGCGCTGATCATCATCGACATGCAGACCGATTTCTGCGGGCCGGGCGGCTATGTCGACCACATGGGTTACGACCTGTCGCTGGTCCGCGCCCCGATCGAGCCGATCAAGTCGGTGCTGTCGGCGATGCGCGAGAAAGGCTACACAATCATCCACACCCGCGAGGGCCATCGGCCCGACCTCGCCGACCTGCCGGCCAACAAGCGCTGGCGCTCGCGCCGCATCAATGCCGGCATCGGCGATCCCGGCCCCTGCGGGCGCATCCTGGTGCGCGGCGAGCCGGGCTGGGACATCATCCCCGATCTCTATCCGGCAGAGGGTGAGCCGATCATCGACAAACCGGGCAAGGGCTCGTTCTGCGCCACCGACCTGGAGCTGATCCTCAACCAGCGCGGCATCGACAACATCATACTCACCGGCATCACCACCGATGTCTGCGTCCACACCACCATGCGCGAGGCCAACGACCGTGGCTTCGAATGCGTCATGCTGGAGGATTGCTGCGGGGCGACCGACTACGGCAACCATCTCGCCGCCATCAAGATGATCAAGATGCAGGGCGGCGTCTTCGGCGCGGTGTCGAATGCGGCCGCGCTCGTTGCCCAGCTGCCGTGAGGACACCGTGATGAGTGCAACCACGCGCACAAAGGCAGTCGGCGTCGAGACCATCGGCATGACCATGCGCTTCGGCGCCTTTACCGCGCTCGACGATGTCTCGGTCAAGGTGCCGGCTGGCTCCTTTCACGCGTTGCTCGGCGAGAATGGCGCCGGCAAGTCGACGCTGGTCAAATGCATGATGGGTTTTTACCACCCGACCTCCGGCGACATCCTCGTCGATGGTCACGAGGTGGCGATCACCAGCCCGCGCGATGCCTCGGCACTTGGGCTCGGCATGGTCTACCAGCATTTTACGCTGGTCCCGTCGCTGACCGGTGCGGAAAACCTGGTGATTTCGCGCGAAAAGGTACCTGGCATCATCGACTGGCGCAGGGAGCGCGCCGACCTTGCTCAATTCATGCAGCGCATGCCGTTCAAGCTGCCGCTCCACGTCAAGGTGGCCGAGCTCGCCGCCGGCGAAAAACAGAAGCTGGAAATCATCAAGCAGCTCTATCTCGGCCGCAATTTCCTGGTGCTGGACGAGCCGACTTCCGTGCTCACGCCGGGCGAAGCGCAGGAGGTGCTTGGCCTGGTGCGCGACATGACCAGGGCGGGCGGTCTCACCGTGCTGATGATCTCGCACAAATTCCATGAGGTGACGGCGTTTGCCGACGACATCACGGTACTGCGCAAGGGTAGGCTGACCGGAACCGGAAAAGTGTCAGATCTCTCACACAAAGAGATGGCGGCGATGATGATCGGCGACCAGCCGATCGCCGCACTCGACAGCCGCGCTCCGGTGCCGGTCGGCGCCAGGCAGGTTCTGACGGTGAAGGCGCTGAAGGCGCCCGACCGGACAGGCCTGAAAACCATCAACATCGGCGGACTCGACGTGAAGTCCGGCGAGATCGTCGGCGTCGCCGGCATTTCCGGTAACGGTCAGAAGGAGTTTCTCGAAGTCTTGGCCGGACAGCGCACCCGCGACGGCGGCGACGTTCTGGTGAAGGGCTCGCCCTATGGCGCCAGCCGCAGCGAGGCGCGCACGCTTAATGTCCGCTTCATTCCGGAGGAACCGTTGCGCAATGCCTGCGCGCCGAAGATGACGGTCGCGGAAAACATGGCCTTCCGGACCTTCGATTTGAACGAAGCCGGCAAGCCGATCAGCTGGATCAGGATGAGCGCCATGCGGGACTATGCGACCCGCCTGGTCGAGCAGTTCAAGGTCAAGACCGCATCGCTCGCCTCGCCGATTTCGTCGCTGTCGGGCGGCAATGTCCAGCGCGCCGTGCTTGCCCGGGAACTGACCGGCGAAGTCGATCTGCTGATCGTCTCCAACCCGTGCTTTGGCCTGGACTTCTCGGCTGTAGCCGAGATCCGCGCCCGCATCATGAAGGCGCGCAATGCCGGTGCCGCCGTGCTCCTGATGTCGGAAGACCTCGACGAACTGCTCGAGCTTTCCGATCGCATCTTCGTCATGTCGGATGGCGCGCTGGTCTATGAGACGCCGATTGCGCAGGCGAGCGTACAGACAATCGGCGAGCATATGGCGGGACATCACTAATGGCTGAAATCGATGCCCAGCCGTTTTCTTTCACCTTCAAGCCGCAGACCATCGCGCTGGTGGTCATCGACATGCAGCGCGACTTCGCCGAGCCCGGCGGTTTTGGCGCCAGCCTTGGCAACGACGTTAGCCGGGTCACGGCAATCGTGCCGACCGTGAAGAAGCTGCTCGAGGGATTTCGCGCCGCCGGCCTGCCGGTGATCCACACCATGGAGTGCCATCGGGCCGACCTGTCCGATCTGCCGCCGGCCAAGCGCAATCGCGGCAATCCATCGATCCGCATCGGCGATGTCGGCCCGATGGGCCGGGTGCTGATCGTCGGGGAGCCGGGAACGGCGATCCTCGACGCGCTTGCCCCGCTGCCCGGCGAGATCGTCATCGAAAAACCCGGCAAGGGCGCCTTCTATGCGACCAGCTTCGGTGACGAGCTGAAGTGGCTCGGCGCCCAGCAACTGATTTTCGCCGGCGTCACCACCGAGGTCTGCGTGCAGACGACGATGCGCGAGGCCAATGATCGCGGCTATGAGTGCCTGCTCGCTGAAGACGCGACCGAGAGCTATTTTCCCGAGTTCAAGGCGGCGGCACTAGCCATGATCCGGGCGCAGGGCGCCATCGTTGGCTGGACGGCGACGACCGACCAGGTGCTCGAGGGAATTGCCAATGCCTAATCTTGCTTTTGCCGGCCTGCTCGATGGCGGCTGGCGCGATCTGACGTTCGAGCATTTCCGTGACGGCATCGGCGTGCACTGGCTGCTGAAGGGCGGGCCGGTCGAGCCGTCGGTCGCGATCCTGAAATACCGGCCCGGCGCCTCCGTGCCGCGCCACCGCCATGTCGGGCTGGAAACCATTGTCGTGCTGGATGGCACCCAGAGCGACGAGAACGGCGACTATCCTGCCGGCAGCGTGATCCTCAATCCGGTCGGCACCGAGCATTCGGTGTGGACGAAGGACGGCTGCGTCGTGCTGATCCAGTGGGACCTGCCGGTGATCATTCTGGGGGAAACGAAATGAGCGATATCCACTTCGACATAGCGAGCCTGCACGCAGCCTATCGGGGAGGCCTCGCCGTTGGTGATGTGATCGCGGCGATCTACACCCGCATCGAAGCGGCCGACGACCCGGGCATCTTCATCCATCTCGCCGCCAGGGCAGATCTCCTAGCCAGGGCCGCGGCACTCGGCTCGTTCGACCCGGTGGCAAAGCCGCTTTGGGGCATTCCCTTCGCCGTCAAGGACAACATCGACGTCGCCGGCATGCCGACGACGGCAGCGTGCGCCGAATACACCTACTGGCCCGACAAGGACGCCACAGTGGTGGCACGGCTGAAGGCGGCCGGCGCGCTGGTCGTCGGCAAGACCAATCTCGACCAGTTCGCCACCGGCCTCGTCGGCGTGCGCACGCCCTGGCCGATCCCGCGCAACGCTATCGACGAGGCGCTGGTGCCGGGCGGTTCCTCCTCCGGCTCGGCGGTGGCGACGGCGCGCGGCACCGTCTCCTTCGCGCTCGGCACCGACACCGCCGGCTCCGGCCGCATCCCGGCCGGCCTCAACAACATCGTCGGGCTGAAGCCGACCGTCGGCGCGCTGTCGACGGCAGGTGTCGTGCCGGCCTGCCGTACGCTCGACTGCGTCTCGGTGTTCGCGCAGACTGTCGACGATGCCTATGGGGTGTTCTCCGTCGCCGCCGCGCGCGACGCGGCCGATCCTTATTCGCGCGACATCGCCGTCCAGCCGCTCGCTACGCGCCAGCCGGTGCTGACCGTCGGCGTGCCTGCAAAAGCGGACCTCAAATTCTTCGGCGATATGGCCATGCAGACTGGATTCGAAGCCTCGCTTGCCATGCTGTCGCGGCTCGGCTGCCGGCTGGTCGAAATCCCCTTCGGTGATTTCTATGCCACCGCCAACCTGCTCTATGAAGGCGCCTGGGTGGCCGAGCGCTATGCGGCGATCCGCGATTTCATGGAGGCCAACGAAGCCGCCTTGCACCCGGTAACGCGCAAGATCATCGGCGGCGCCAGGAACCTGTCGGCGGTAGACGCCTTCCGCGGCCTCTATGCCTTGCAGGCCTACAAGGCGAAGCTCGCCCCGGTCATCGCCTCGGTCGACCTGTTCTGCGTGCCGACCGCTCCGACGCACTACAGCACTGCTGCCGTGCTCGCCGATCCCGTCGAGACCAACAGCCGCCTCGGCACCTACACCAACTTCGTCAACCTGCTCGACATGTGCGGCATCGCCGTGCCGACCGGCAAGCGCAGCGACGGCCTGCCGATGAGTGTCACCTTGCTGGCGCCGGCCAGCCGCGATGCGTTGACGGCGATGCTCGCCCGCGACCTGCACGCGGCGAGCGGCCTTCCGCTCGGCGCCACGGGCTGGCCGCAGCCCAGCCTGCAGCCTGCCCAGCCTGCCCGCGATGGGATGATCGACCTGGTGGTGGTCGGCGCACATCTGTCGGGCATGCCGCTCAACGGCCAGCTCTACCAGCTTGGCGCGCAGTTCCTGCGCGCCACCCGCACCGCCGCCGCCTACAAGCTCTATGCGCTGGCTGGCCAGTTGGTGCCGAAGCCGGGGCTGATCCGCGTTGCCGATGGCGGCATGCGGATCGACGTCGAGGTCTGGCGGCTGGGGCCTGAGGCCTTCGGCCGCTTCGTCGCTGCCATTCCGCCGCCGCTCGGCATCGGCACGATTGAGCTCGACGACGGCACCCCTGCCAAGGGTTTTCTGGTCGAAACCGCGGGCTTGGTCGGTGCCTCCGACATCTCCTCATTCGGCGGCTGGCGCCGCTTTGTGGCACGCGGCAAAGACATGGCCGATCAAAGTGAAAAGCGGCAGAACTGGTCCGCTGGCGTCCCGATCTGACCGTCGTGCAGGTTTGCCTTGCCGGACTTGCCTATTGGCACGCCGGTGTCCTCTCGACCGGCAGTCTCACAACGCTTCCCTATCTCATGAAACCCGGTGATCAGATTGCGCGGGTGTTCAGGAGGAAACGTGCGTTGCTCTTCGTCGCTCTGAAGTTACTTGCGCGCGGGGAAACCAGGGCGCCGCGTTGAAATTATTTTTCTGGTACGATGTATCTCCATTGCGAACGAAGATGCAGCTCTAGGTGTTTCAGGAGGTTGTCCATTCGGACCGAACCGAGAAGACTGGAGTTTACCAGGCTTCAGCACTCGTCGGAGGGTCCGAATAGACAACCTCCTGATAGCTCACATCTAGAGAGAAATAGCTTGGCCCACACCCAGGCGTTTGGCCTCGCGGTAAGCGAGGTCGGCTGCCACCATATCTTCCATGGCGACACCCATGGCCTTGTAGATTGTGATCTGCTGATCTGATGTCCGACCTGGTCGCTGTCCCAGCAACATGGCACCAAGATCGGTGCCTGCCTCGAGATCAATATTTGCAAGTTCGCAGCAACCCACGGGTGTTGGCGAGAAGGAATCTCGCGTCTCAACGAAGAGGTTGCCGCGAGCGATCAAATCGATCGGAAGTTCGCCGCCGGGTGGCGCGACACCAACCGAGGAAACGTGCGTTCCCGGTTGAACCCATTCTGCGGATATCACCGGGACGTAGGAGTGCGTCGCGAGGCACACGACATCCGAAGAACGTACCGCGGCCTCGAGGTCCTCAACGGCAGTGACACGTGAATGATGTGAAGCCAGTGCCTGCGCGTCAGCAAAATCCTTCGAGAAAACTCGGATTTCCTGAAAGTCTCGAACGAGTGGCAACAGGTGAAGGTGCTGGCTAGCTTGAACGCCAGCGCCCACGACGGTCACAACCTTGGCATCACGCCTGGCGAGTTCTCGCACTGAGAGGACGGCCGAGCCAGACGTGCGTACGGCCGTGATGTAGGTGCCATCCATAATGCAAACAGGCATTCCTGTTTCTGGATCGAAGAGTTGTATTGTTGCGAGGTGGCTTGGGATGCCCCGGGCGATATTGCCTTCGAACACGTTGACCAGTTTTACGGTCAAATGCATGCCCTTCATCCAGGCCGGCATCGCCAACGAATAGCCGGCATTCGGAATATCGAGTTGTGGCCGCGCTGGATTGACGACACGACCGTTGGAAAGCGCTTTGAACCCGTCCGCTAGCGCGTCGAGCAGCTTACGCAGGTCGATACATTTTTTTATCTCTGCTTCGCTCAGCGAGAGAACCTTGATCTCACCCTTTGCATGATTGCTCGCGGCAGGTTGTGCGCTGTCCATGATGTTGCTTGCCTTCGTTCCGTTTAGACTTTCCAACCGTATTGTGACAAACCGGCGTGATGAAATATGATATTTTCGATTTCTTTGCGTGATTATCGCGCATTTTGACCAGAGAAAGTGTGAATCTGAAATGAACGATCTGGACCGCATCGACCGGATGCTGCTCGGGCTATTGCAAGAAGATGGTCGCCGGAGCGTACTTGACCTCGCCCAACGCGTTGGATTGTCACCGACCGGCGCATCACAGCGCATAAAGCGGCTTTTCGGCGAAGGTTTTATCCGCGCCGTCCGGGCTGTGCTCGAGCCCTCAAAGATCGGACGAGGCACACTCGTCTTTATCGAAGTAAGGCTCGATCATACCGCGCCGCACGTCTTCGACCGCTTTGCGGAGGCTGTTGCGAAGGCGCCCGAAATCATCGAATGCCATATGGTGATTGGTGGTTTCGACTATCTGGTCAAAGCACGAATAGCTGACATGGCGACGTTTCAGGAATTCCTGCAGCGGGTCATTCTGCCGCTTCCTGGCGTCAGGGAAACGCACAGTTACGCATCAATCGGTGATGTGAAGCCAGACGCATTGTTGCCGCTTTGACACTACTGGTTTTCTGAACCGGTCGACGCCTGAGACCTACCGGATCGGCGTCTCGCCGCGAAACAGCGGCTGGTGAGCCCGCATCAAGGCGGTAATCCGGTCGGCGACTTTTCGCACCGGCGGGGAGTGACGTTCCTCATGATGGGTGACGATCCATTGGTCGGTTTCGAGTTCCGGGATAGGCTGGGCGACGCGAACCAGCCTAAGATCGCTATCGCCGACGAAACACGGAAAGATCGAAAGGCCGGCACCGGCGGCGACCAGTTCGCGCACCGAATGGGTGTTGTTGCCGCGCACGGCGATGCGGTCGCCGTGATGGGCTTGCAGCCAGCGCGCCGAAGCAATGTTTGCCCCTTCGCCGGTGACGCCGACGAACAACCCGGCGGCGATGCCATTGATCAGGTGGCGTCCGGAATAAATGGCGTGGGCGACCTTGCCGCTTTGACGGCCGGCCAGCCACTGCTCGGTGGGGCGCTCGCTGCGGATGCCGATGTCGGCGGCACGGCGTCCGATATCGACCCTATCGGTGGTGGTGACGAGTTCCACCCTGAAGCCGTCATCGACCGTCCAGACCTCGCCGATATGGGCGGAAACGAAGGCCGAGGTCCATGGCCCGGCCGAGACGCGGACAATGCGATCGGGCAGGCTTCCCTCGCGCCAGCGGGTCAGCGACTGCATCGCAGCCTCGACGTCTTCGGCGCGCCGCAGCAGTTCTTCACCGACCGGGGTCAGCCTGTAGCCGGTCTGCTGACGCACGAACAGCGCTTCGCCGATCTGCTTTTCGAGCGCGGTGACGCGTCGTCCAAGAGTGGCCGCGCTGAGGCGCGTGGGTCCCGTCGCCGCGCTCAAGCCACCCAGCCGCGCAACGTCGAGAAACAACCTCAGATCGTCCCAGTCGATATCCATTTTGCAGAAATGAAAAACTCCTTGCGACCGTGGCTGTAGCGCGAAGCGGGTATCACGCGCAAGTATGCGGGGCATTGGAGGCGTTGGACAATCCTGCCTGGCGCGACAGCGACAAGCGCCTCGGCTGGCCAGGAAAACCAGCGCGATCCTTCGATCGCGCATGCGCTTCGAACCGATGTTTTGCGCTTTCGATTAATCCAGGCGCGCGAGCATTCCGCGCGCCAAAGGAGGTGATCATGTTTTATGAACTTCGATACCGTTTTGCCCGCTGGCACGCCTATCGCCAGACGCTTTCCAGCTTGCGGCAGGTCCCGGACAGCACACTGGCGGATGCCGGCATTTCTCGCGAAGAGATCCGCGAGCGTGCCCGCCACGCCAGCCTGCGTCGTTGAGATCGTGGAGTCGGGCATGCAGATGATGGAACTTTGGGATGGCCGCTCAGTGCCGCGCATCGGGATCGGCACCTGGGCGGCGGGTGGCGCCGCGCGCTGGCGTGACACAGCGACTATCTATGGCGAGGTCGACGACATCAGGTCGCAAGGCGCGCTGGTGTTGGCCTATGACATCGGCGCGCGGGTGTTCGACACGGCTGCCGCCTATGGCGCCGGCAATGCGGAGCTGATCCTCGGGCGGGCGTTGAAGGGCAAGGACGACGCCGTCATCGTCACCAAGGTCGGATATTTCGGCGATCCCGAAACGCGCAAGATCGCTCCCGAAGATGCCTCTGCCGCGGCGATCCGGACGTCGATCGACAATTCGCGGCAGCGCCTGCAGCGCGATCGTATCGACGTCGCGCTGCTGCATATCAACGAGTACCCGATCGAGCGCGCCGGCGAGGTGTTCGATACGCTCGGCCTGCTGCACCAGGAGGGCAAGATCGGCGGCTTCGGCTGGAGCACCGATCACTGCGAACGGCTTGCCGCCTACGCGCCGCGCGAGGGTTTCGTGGCGGTGGAGAATGACTTCAATGTATTTACCCCGGCAAATGAGCTGATGGCCGTTGCGGCGCGCGAGGACCTCATCTCGTTCAGCCGGTTGCCCCTGGCAATGGGGTTGCTCACCGGCAAATACACGCCAGCCATGAAGCTGCCCGCCGATGACGTGCGCGGCGGGAATGCCGAATGGATGGTGTTTTTCAAGGATGGCGCCGCCAACCCGCAATATCTGTCAAGACTCGCGGCAATCCGCGACTTGCTCACCTCGGGCGGACGCACGCTTGCTCAGGGCGCGCTCGGCTGGATCCTAGCCAAGTCGGCGATCGCCTTGCCGGTTCCCGGCTTCACGCGGCCCGAGCAGGTCGAGGACAATCTCGGCGCCCTGGAAAAAGGGCCGCTGTCGGCAGCGGTGATGGCCGAGATCGACGCCGTGCTGAATATCGCCGAGACCGTCTAATGTCTAGACAGCTGCCGCGGCATCGCGCATTGCGGCATCAAGCGCTCGATCGATGTTTGGAGTGTTTGCAAAGCATGTGTTCTGGTTCTTAGATCGTAGGAAACATCCCGCCATCCAGCCGAATATTAGTTCCCGTGATGTAAGCCGCCCTTGGACTGGCAAGGAAGGTGATGGTGTCTGCGATCTCTTCCAACGTACCCACCCGATTCATAGGCACCTGCGCGAATAGGGGCAGGACGGCCTTCTCTACATCCTGCCAAGGCGCGTCCGCAGCGATACCGCGGTCGACCGCGACCTCGCGGAACTTCATGTCAAGCTTGGCGCTGTGCACTGTACCGGGCGAGATAGCGTTCACGGTCACGCCTTCGGCCGCGACGGCCTTGGCCATCGATACTGTCATGGCGAGCATAGCAGCCTTGGCTGCGGAATAATCGGGATTGACGGGCGGAGGCATTAAACCCGCGAGGCTCGATATATTGATGACCCGGCCCCATTTTGCCAGCCGCATCCCTGGCAGCAGCGCGTTGGTAACCCGCAGGGCAGCAATCACGTTGCGGTCGTAGGTCGAGGCCCAGGATTGCGGTGAGGTATTGCTCCAGTCCTCCCCGGGGCCGGACCCGCCCGCGTTGTTGATCAAAATCCCAATTGTCCCGCCAAGTCGTTGTGCCTCCATCGCCATTGCGGCGACGTCCTCCTCGACCGTTAGATCGCCAGTCACACAATGAGCATTGCCACCATCGGAGGCAATCTGTTGTTTCACCTGCTCCGCCGCGCCTCTGTCGCGGCCATGAACGATGACCGTCGCCCCTTCTTGCGCAAGTCCCTTTGCCACGGCCTCCCCGATGCCCTTGCTGCTTCCCGTTACGAGCGCGACCTTTCCGTTCAACTGTAAATCCATGATCCAATCACCTATTTGGGGTCGAACACCAAATAGGACGCTGCCTGTGGAAGCTGCAAGAACGCACCAAAAAGTGCCTGTTCCATCAAATGTCCGAATCGAATGTTTGGGACCCGACGGGGCGGTCGCTCATGTCATACGCACGCTTCGTATGATTAGCGGGCGTTGGAAGATGCCAATTCTGTTTCGCCTTTATGCCGATCCAACCATGCGAAGCTCCCAGTTGCTTCGCGACATAGAGGGCATTTCCCAAAAAATGCTGACACAGCATCTCCGCGAGTTGGCGCAGGAAGGATTGGTTGACAGAAGAGATTTCGGTAAGCAGCCACCGCGCGTCGAATATCGGCTGACAGCGATGGGATATGCCCTGATGCCGGTGCTCCTGGCTGCAAGACAATTTTCTGAAGAACACCCGGACTGACTGTCTTCAGCCCCCGCGCCAGCTACATCACCGGCGCGAACCTGCGGCTTGACGGAGGAATGTGGCCTGGCCTCTAGGCGTCCCTTCGGCCGTCATTGGCGGACGATCTTTTTGTTCGCGTTGCCCGGGAGCAGGCGATTTGAGCGATTGTCAGGCCTGTTCTCCGAGGTGATGCTGGACCCACTTCACTTCTTCCGATGCGATGCGCCCGAAATGCCGTTTGAAATCGCGGCTGAATTGCGCCGGGCTGACATAGCCTACCGATGCCGCCACGTCTGCGATCGTCCCGCTCTGGCGGGAAATCATCAGTCTCGCCTCATGGAGCCGCATCGCTTTCACGTATTGCATCGGGCTGGAGCCCGTCAGATCCTTGAAATGAACGTGGTAGGAGGGAATGCTCATGCCCACGTTTCTTGCCAAGTCCGCGACAGCGATTTCGGAACCGTAGTTTTCCCGCAGCCACGCCACGCTCTGGATGAGTTTTCCGGACGTCCCTTTCCGCTGAAGGGCCGTGATCACCGCGCCGCCTTGCGGGCCGACCATGACCCGGTAATGCAATTCGCGCAGAATAGAAGCTCCGAGCACAGCGACATCGACCGCGCTGCCGAGCACCATCAGCAAGCGCAGCAAGACATCCTCGATTTCGCAAGTCATTCTGCTCGACAGAAGACCTCTTGGCTTGGCACTTACCGATCCGGCGTGTTTTTCGACCTGCATGGCGATCTCGGCCGCCATCTGCATATCGAACTCCAGATAGACGGCCAGCAATGGCCGCTGCGGACTGGCCGTCGACGTCATCCGGAATGGAACGGGTACCGAGACGGCAAGATAGTGATCCTCATCGTAGAGGTAGATTTCCCGTTCGAGGATGCCCTGCTTGCTTCCCTGCAATACGAATACGGCCCCGGGATTATAAAGGACTGGAATGTCGTGAAGCACAGTCTCCGTTCGCAGAATACGGACGGAACGGAGTGCAGTTTGATTGTATCCGTGACGAGGCGCGAGAAGTCCAGCCAATGCGACAAGCCGGTCCTTCGTGGATGACCATCTTTCGTCATCTATAGGATTTGGCAACATTCTAAGAGGATCCGCAATCGAATTGCCCGATCCGTCATATTATCTGGCACATTCAGGATCAATCAAGGAGTTTCAAAAAAATGTCACGCAAGACCTTTTTCATCACCGGAGCGAATTCCGGCTTCGGGCTTGCCATCGCCACTGCCGCCGTCCAGGCGGGTCACACGGTTGTCGGGACTGTGCGCTCTGAAGCCTCGCGCGAAGCGCTGGGCAAGACCCTGCCTGCACTCCATCCTGTCATCTGTGATGTCACTGAATTCGACCGTATCCCAGACGTGGTTGAGAAGATGGAGATCGAACACGGACCAGTTGACGTGCTGATCAACAATGCCGGATACGGTCACGAAGGCATTCTTGAGGAATCGCCGATCGACGAGATGCGGCGCCAATTCGACGTAAACGTGTTTGGCGCTGTCGCTGTGGCCAAGGCGTTTCTTCCCAGATTCCGGGAGCGACGCAGCGGCTTCATTGTCAACGTCACGTCGATGGGCGGCATGATCACCATGCCCGGCATCGCATATTATTGCGGCAGCAAGTTTGCGCTTCAGGGCATCTCCGAAGTCATGCGGTCAGAAATGGCGCCGTTCGGTGTTCATGTCACGACCCTTTGCCCCGGCTCCTTCCGGACGGACTGGGCAGGGCGCTCCATGGTCCGCACAGAGCGGTCGATTGCGGATTACGATACGCTTTTTGATCCGATCCGTGAGGCGCGTCAGGCCGCGAGCGGCAAGCAACTCGGCGACCCGGAAAAACTGGCGGCCGCCGTCTTGACCCTGATCGGATCGGACAGTCCCCCGCCGCAGCTTCTCCTCGGCAGCGATGCCCTCAGACACGTGTCAGCCAGGATAGAGCGCCTTCAGCAGGAAATCGACGCCTGGAAATCCGCGACCGTCTCGACCGACGGCTGACAAACGAGTGGATCGCATATTTGCTGTTGACGTTCTGCCTACTAGAAGGTAGACACGACAAATGAGCAATCTCCTGACGACCTCCGATGAAATCCTGGCCTCCGCGCGAACATTGATCATGAGCGGCGGCTATAATGGCTTCAGCTATGCTGATATTGCTGAAGTGGTTGGGATCCGCAAGGCCAGCATCCACCACCACTTTCCCAGCAAAGCCGAACTGGTGCGTGAGTTGGTCAAGCGATATCGTAAAGATGGCGAGGCGGGGGTTGCAGGGCTCGAGCAAAACGTTCCGGACCCGCACGACATTCTCAAAGTTTATGCAGGTCACTGGGCCAAGTGCATCGAGGATGCGAGCAGACCGTTTTGCGTATGCGCCTTGCTTGCCAGTGAGTTGCCATCGCTGCCGACGGAGGTCGCCACAGAGGTCAGGGCGTTCTTTCGCTTCATCTCTTCATGGCTGACCTCAGTCATGGCGCGCGGGGCAAAGGAAAAGACTCTCAACCTTTCAAGCGAGCCTGCCGTTGAAGCCGAGGCATTCCTGGCTACTGTTTACGGCGCGATGCTTTCCGCACGAGCTTACGGCAACCCGGAAGTGTTCGCCGCCATACTGGCTCCCGCTTTGAACCGGCTGTCGCCCGTCCCCTCTCACTAATCCCGCGAGCGACTTAGGCCGCTCCGGTAAAACCGCGTCACCAGTAACTACCAACTAGTAGGAAGAAAGAAAAAATGATGAAGAATCTCCTCCCCGCCCTCGCTCTTGGACTTTCCAGTATCTCGTCTATGGCGGTCCTTGCTACGCCCGCCCATGCCGATGATAAGAAATCCGTTCAGCTCCATGTTCGCGGCAGCATCGTCAACTTCGGCGAAACCACGCTCAAGGTGAAGACGCGCGAAGGCGAGACCGTTGATGTCGCCCTTTCTGACGGCTGGAAACTTGCCAGCGTCGCGAACGCAAAAGTCACGGATATCAAGCCAGGCGACTTCGTTGGCATCGCATCCATGCCGAAAGACGGCGGCGGTGATGGTGCGCTTGAAGTCCTCATCTTCCCGCCGGCCATGAAAGGCGCGGGCGAGGGCAGCTACGGTTGGGATCTTAAACCCGACAGCAGCATGACCAACGCGACCGTCGCGGATGCCGTCAAAGGCGTCGATGGCCGGACGGTCACCGTCACCTATCATGGCAAGGAAAAGAAGATTGCCATCCCGGACGGCACGCCTGTCGTGACCATCGCTCCGGCAACCAGCGACGATCTCGTCCCCGGCGCCGTCGTCTTCATTGCCGCCGAGAAAGGTGCAACCGCTCCCATCGCCCATCAGGTGATTGTCGGTAAGAATGGCGTGGTTCCTCCTATGTAAACCACCTGGTCGCCGGTCGGATCGGTCGCTCCATCGATTCGACCGCGACCACTCGTGACGATGCTGCGTGGTGTCCATTGGATGCCGCGGACGAGGAAATGCCATGAACGAGAATACCACCAATGACGACGTTCGATATCCTCGGACAGTGTTCATCCGTCGCCACTCTTTCGTAACACGGCTCACGCATTGGGTGAACGTGCTTTGCCTGAGCTTCCTGCTCTTGAGCGGGCTGCAGATTTTCAATGCCCACCCCGAGCTTTACTGGGGACATTACGGCGCGGACGGCGATCCTGCGGTCCTGACGATTGGCTCAGAAAGCCAGGGCGACGGCCCGCATGGTTTTGTACGTGTCGCGGGATTGCAAGTTGCCACGACCGGCGTCCTTGGCGTCTCAAATGTTAATGGTGAGCCGACATCACGGGCTTTTCCTGCCTGCCTCCAGCTTCGGAGACGCTAGTGCAGGGGAGCATGAGGAACATAGTTCCACGCAGAAATCTCCCGGACGGTTTTCAGGCGAGGGCAAGCGGATCGGGCAAGGCAATTGGGGGGACAAGACACCCTTTGGAAAGCATGTCGGCTACGTGTGATTGCCGACATGCTTCAAACCAGAAGAACAACCCAATCAAACCAGAATTTGGATCTCACTATGACAAACTACCAAACGGACTTCGCAGGAAACGGCGGGGATTACTGGCTGAAGCGGTACTACTTTGCGCGAGCCGCGTTCTCCGTCATCTGGGTCGCGGCGGCGTTGACTGCCGGCCGCCAGTCTTTCACCGTCGCGGCCATTTTGCTGATTATCTACCCCGCCTGGGATGCGGCCGCCAATTACGTCGATGCAGCACGAAACGGCGGCCTGGCAAATAACCGGAGCCAGGCGATAAACGTAGCCGTGAGTTCGGTTATGACCCTTGCAGTCACTGTCGCTCTCACAATGAGCATGAACTGGGTTCTTGGCGGCTTTGGTCTCTGGGCAATCTTTTCCGGCCTCTTACAGCTTGCCACAGCGGTTCGCCGCTTGAAGACGACCGGTGGGCAGTGGACAATGATCCTCAGCGGCGGCCAGTCGGCAATAGCAGGCGCGTTCTTCATCGCACAAGCGCTGAAGCCTGACGAACCTTCGATTGCGAATGTTGCCGGTTATGCTGGTCTCGGTGCCTTGTATTTTCTTGTCTCGGCGGTTTGGCTCACAGTCAGCCAAATGCGGCAAAAGGCTGCTTGACGACAAGCGGGGGGATTATCCATTCGATCACCAGGTATGAACCTGCAGAGTACATATGCAGAACTTCGGACCTGCTGAAACCGTCGTTCCTTTTGCCGCCGAATTCTCCTGTCGAGCCATCGGCGGCTGGCTCGGAAATTCATTCGAAACGCAGTTGTCGAATTCCCGCGGTTTCTCCGCCATCCACAGGAATGACGGCACCATTGATGAATGACGAATTGCTAGAGAGCAGCCAGCCGACCACCTCGGCGACTTCGCGCGGATCCGCGATCCGTTCCACGGGTATGGTTCGAAGCAAGGCGTTGAGAATGGTCGGATTGGCCATCGTCGATGCCATCATCCGGGTATTGATCTGGCCAGGACAAATCACGTTGAAGCGGACATCCTTGCCGTGCTCAAGGGCGAGCGCCTGCGTCAGGCCAATCAGTGCGGCCTTGCTCGCGCAATAGGCAGCCATGCCCTCCGCGCCGGTCATTCCCGCGACGGACGAAACGCTTACCACGGAACCCTTGGATTTGATCAGGCCGGGTAGGCTCAACCGCGTGAACAGATAAACGCTTCGGGTATTGACTGCGAAAATCCTGTCCCAGTCCGCTGCCGTGGTATCGATGAAGGCGCGGCGCATCGACATGCCTGCATTGTTGACCAGGCCAGCGATGTTCCCGTCACCCAGTGCTAGTGCCAGGCCAACCGCGGCTTCGCAGTCGGCCTCGTTTTCGACGTCGGCTCGGCAGAATGTAACAGTCGAGAATGCGCGCGCTATTTGCGAACCATTTTCCGCGTCACGACCGACACAGACCACCTTGGCGCCCTGCGATGCGAGATGTTCGACGCATGCCGCGCCAATCCCATGGGTACCGCCCGTCACTATGTAAGCCCCCGTCATGGGCATGCTCCTCCGCTCTTGATGTCTTCGGTCAGCACCCGTTTCATCATCTGGACAGTTTCCTGGATGTCGTCCTCGGTATGTGCCGCGGAAATCATGAAGGTCCCGCGCGCAAAGGACCAGATGCCGCGCTGGAGCAGCGCGCGATGAATACGCGATAGCAACTCCTTGTTATGCGACAGGACATCTCGATAGGTTCTGGGAATTGTCGGGGACCCATAGACACTGACGACGGCGCCCGGGCCACCTGCGGACAGCGGCGCTCCTGTCTCCCGGAAAACCTGGTTGAAGCCGGCGATAAGTTCTTTTCCCAATTGCTGGATATGTTTCAGAACCGCCTGATCGTCACGCTTCAATTCGCGCAACACAGCAAGCGCACCCGCGCAGGACAATGCGCCGGAATTGTAGGTTCCCAGATGCGAAACGGCATTGTCGACCAGGAGCGACATGATGTCGTCGCGGCCGCCGAAGCCTGCAATGGGCAAGCCGCCGGCAAATGCCTTGCCGAACGTGCAGAGATCGGGGACGATCGCGTAAAGTTCCTGCCCTCCACCGAGCGCCATCCTGAAGCCACTGACCACCTCGTCGAAGATCAGGATCGAGCCGTAGGCCGACGTCAGCGTCCGGAGCTTTTCCAGAAAACCCGGTGCGACTTCCAGAAATCCGTTGTTCGTTGGGCACGGCTCGAGAATGATGGCGGCGATCTCGCACCCATGCCGTGACATGATCTGCTCAATTCCCGTGAAGTCGTTCCATGTTGCGATGACAATGTCGTCGATCACACTCTTGGGCTGGCCCGGAGTCATCGGCACGGGTTTGGGATGGCTGGCGAGCCCCATATGTGCGACCGGCTTGACGCTTATGAAGACATTATCCGCCCAACCATGAAAATGCCCCTCGAATTTCAGGATCTTGTCGCGGCCGGTATATGCACGTGCCAGTCGCAGCGCCGACTGCACGGCCTCGGTTCCCGAATTGGTGAACCTTACCTTGTCGACACAAGGGAATGAGCTGACGACTTCTTCGGCGAGCAGCAACTCGCTCTCGCACGCCGCACCGAACATGATGCCGGTTTCAAGCGATTGGGCGATTGCTTCTGAGAGCACGCGCGGGGCATGGCCGAGGATCAGCGGCCCGAACGCGAGCATGTAGTCGATGTAACGTTTGCCGTCGGCATCCTCCACATGCGCGCCTTTGCCCTTGGCAATGAAGAGGTCGCGATGCTCGTAGCGACCCCCGCTTCCCATCCCTCCGGCAAGCACGCTGGCCAATCTCGCTGTCAAGCCGGCAGATCGATCCTGCTGGCCTGAACCCCCGGTTTCGTTGCGCATTGGGTTGAAATCCCTCCGTTGGCGGTGCGGAGCGCAAATCTGCGAACCGCTTCTTGTAATCTGCAATCTATAAGTTATAAGTACGAACTCATAAGTGCAAGCGGAATACGACCGCTGCGCGTTCGGAAATCCGGGAACCCCAGGGCATGAGCAACAATCACCGCGCAGCCGAGATGCAGTTGCACCTGCATTCGCAGACGAATCCGCGCCTTCACGAAACCGAGGGGCCGCTGATGGTTGTAGAGGGCCGCGGCGCAACCGTGGTCGATGATTCCGGTCGCCGCTATATCGAGGGCATGTCGGGGCTCTGGTGCGCTTCGCTCGGATTCTCCAATGAGCGACTTGCAAACGCCGCATACAATCAGATGCGCACGCTTGGCGCCTATCACACCGCCAATCATCGTTCGAACGAGCCAGTCGCGGAGTTGCTGAGACTGATCGAGGAGATCTCGCCAATCCCCTCCTGCAAGATCTATCTGACCAGTACAGGATCCGAAGCGACGGACTCCATGGTCAAGCTGGCCTGGTATTACAACTTCGCGCGAGGCAAGCCGGGAAAGCGTAAGATCATCAGCCGGCAAAGCGCGTATCACGGCAGCACCGTGATGGCGGCAGCGCTATGCGGATTGCCCAACATGCACCGGGCATTCAACCTGCCGACCGGGGATATCCTCTATGCAAGGCGGCCCCATCATTTCAGGGAGGCCGAGCCGAACGAATCCATGGCTTCATTTGGTGCGAGGCTTGCCCGCGAACTTGAAGCGATGATCCTCGCGGAAGGCGCCGACAATATCGCCGCGATGATTGCCGAACCGGTGATGGGCGCCGGAGGCGTCTTTATCCCTCCAGAGAATTATTTCCCGCTGATTCAAGAGGTGCTCGCCCGCCACGACATCCTATTGCTGGCCGACGAGATCATCTGCGGCTTTGGCCGCACTGGAAACTGGTTTGGATCCGAAACCTTCAAGATCAAACCGGACATGGTGTCGATAGCCAAAGGCCTCTCGGCTGGGCATATGCCGATTGCCGGCGTCATAATGTCAGACAGGATATACCAGGCCGTTGCCGACCAGGCCGCATCGATCGGGGTTTTCGGCCACGGCTTCACCTATTCGGGCCATCCCGTAACGTCCGCCGTCGCGGTCGAGGCGATCAGGATCTATCAGGAAATCGATATCGTTGGACTGGCACGTAGCGCCGGATCACACCTGCTTGCGTCGCTTCGGCGGAAATTCTCCGATCATGAATTTGTCGGCGACATCCGTGGTGTAGGCCTCCTCGGCGGAATCGAGATCGTCGCCGATCGGAAGGACAATATTCCGTTCGCACCTGAAGAGCGCATCGGTGCGAAAATCGAGATGGCTTGCCGGCGGCGCGGTGCGCTCGTCAGGAACATGGGCGACACGATCGCCTTCTGCCCCCCATTCCAGATCAGTGAAGCGGAGACGGAACAGCTGGTGGAGATCGTCCATCATGCGCTCGAAGACGTCCTCGGCCGGTAAATTCAGACAATAAAAACATCACGTTAAGTGCAGAACTGGGGACGACATCGATGCTTCAGCGTACCAGCGAGAGCCACACGGACGATACACCTCCGCAGACGGACGTCATCGTTCGCTTCGAGAACGTGTCGAAGACCTATGACCAGGACAAAATCATCATCAGCGGTCTGACCCTGGACATAGAGCGGGGCGAGTTTCTGACATTGCTTGGTCCATCCGGATCGGGGAAATCGACATCCCTGATGATGTTGGCGGGCTTCGAGGCTCCGAGTGCCGGTCGGATTTATCTCAACGGACGGCCGATCGAGAATCTTCCGGCCCACAAGCGGAACATCGGAATGGTGTTCCAGAACTACGCGCTCTTTCCCCACATGACCGTGGCAGAAAACCTCGCCTATCCATTGCGCGTGAGGAGACTGGCGAAGGGTATCATCACCCAGCGCGTAAATCGAGCGCTGGATATGGTGCAGATGCGTGACTTCGCTGAAAGGAAACCTGCGCTCCTATCGGGTGGACAGCAGCAGCGCGTCGCGCTGGCGCGCGCCATCGTCTTTCAGCCGGAACTCATCCTGATGGACGAACCGTTGGGTGCGCTGGACAAGAGGCTCCGCGAAGACCTGCAGCTCGAAATCAAACACCTGCATCAGGAACTTGGCGTCACCGTTGTCTATGTGACCCATGACCAGTCCGAAGCGCTCACCATGTCGGACCGCATCGCGATCTTCAACGGCGGGCGCATTGAGCAACTCGACAAGCCAGGCGCGCTTTACGATGCGCCGCAGACACGCTTCGTGGCCGGCTTCATCGGCGACAACAACGCCATTGAAGGTGAGGTCGTCGCTATCAGAGATGGGTTGGCGACGCTCGTCATCGATCACGGGATAAGCATACTGGCGCGCGCCACCAACGGCCTTTCCAAGGGCCAGCGAGCGATCATCTCAATTCGACCCGAGAAGATCTCTCTCCGCGCCGCGGGAACCAGCTCCGCCGCACAGCTGACCGCCTCCATCCGCGATCGGATCTATCTCGGAGATCATTTTCAGTTTTACGCCCAGACCGATACCGGCACCCGGCTGCTGATCAAGCAACTCAACGTTGCCGAGGGGCTCGGCCTGAATCCGGGTGACCGGTGTGAACTCGCCTGGGCCGCCGAAGACTGCATCGCCTTTCGCGCATGAGCAGAGGAAAAAAATGCCGAGCAACAATAATCTGATGGAAACAGATCTTGTCGGCCTTGCCGCGCTGGTTGCCGCCAAGGACCTTACGCCATCTGAACTGGCCGAAACCGCGCAGGCGCGGATCGATGTTGTCAATCCGCTTATCAACGCTGTGATACGCCCGATCGACCCGGCGCAGGATCTTGCCAATCTGGCGGACTCGAGCGCAACTCCTTTGTCGGGAGTCCCGTTCCTCATCAAGGATCTGACTATCAATTACGCTGGTCTTCCCACCAGCGCTGCCAGCCCCCTGCTCATCGACAAACCCGTGCCGCACGACAGCGAACTCATGGCGCGCTATCGGAAGTCCGGCCTGGTAACGCTAGGGAAAACCAACACCTGCGAATTCGGCACGCTCGGGACGACTGAGCCGAAATTGTTCGGCCCGACACGCAACCCCTGGGACACAAGACGGTCCAGTGGCGGCTCCAGCGGTGGATCGGCGGCCGCTGTCGCCGCCCGGATGGTACCGGCGGCACACGCCAATGACGGGGCAGGATCCATTCGCATTCCTGCCTCCTGTTGTGGCGTGTTTGGTCTTAAGCCCAGCAAGGGGCGGATCACCCACGGTCCTGACTTCGGAGAGGGCAGCGTCGCCGGCATCGGAGTAGAACATGCGGTGACCTTGTCGGTCCGGGACAGCGCGGCGCTACTGGACCTGACAGCTGGCGGAATGCCGGGCGATCCCTACTACGCTCCGGTGCAACGCTCCAGTTTCACCGAGCAGATGAAGCGCCGCCCTCGAGCCTTGCGCATCGCGTGTGCTGATGCCTCGATGTTTGGAACGTCCGTTGACCCAAGCTGCAAGGAGGCGGTCCACGAGGCGGCGCGTCTGCTGGAAGATCTTGGTCATCAGGTTGAGTTCAACGCGCCGGATTTCTCATTTGCGGAATATGAGGAGGTGTACCGACGGTTCTGGACGCTGACGGCGACCCGTACACTGTCCTTGCTTTCGGAGCGCACGGGTATCGCTATCGACAGCGCTGTCGAACGATCCGAGCCCTTCAATCGCTACCTTTTCGAGAAGGGCATCAGAATCACCGCCGCGCAATATTTGAAGGACATCGTGTTCTTCAACGGTTTCGCGCGCAGAGTTGCCGAGTTTCACAGCCGATATGATCTCTGGCTGACTCCGACCCTGGCCTCGCCGGCACCGCTTCTCGGTCACTTCGACGCGGGCGTGCATGGAGGAGACGCGGTCATGGACCGTTTCATTGAATTCCTCGCCTTCACGACATTCGCCAACATGACCGGACAGCCGGCCATGAGCGTTCCGCTTCACTGGAACGCCGAGGGCCTGCCTGTCGGCACGCAATTCACGGCGCGCTACGGCGAGGAAGGACTGCTTTTCAACCTGGCGCGACAACTCGAGGAGGCGAGACCGTGGGCCGATAGAAAGCCCGACCTGAAATCGTGATCCAACAAAAACATCAAATCAAAGGGAACTGAAACATGCGAACCAACCCGATTTCCACCTTGCTGTCCGCGGCCGCCATCCTGCTCGCCGCTCAGGTTGCCCATGCCAGCGACATAACCCTGGTCGGCGCCGGCGGCGTGCTGCAGGACGCCGAGCGCGCGGTCTTCTTCGAACCATTCGCCAAGGAGGCCGGCGTTACTTTTTCGGAGGATTCTTACGCCGGCGAGCAGGCCAAGATCCGTGCCATGGCGCTGTCCAAGAACGTAACCTGGGATGTGGTCCAGCTGGATCACGCCGAGATGATCGTCGGCTGCGACGAGGGCCTCTATCAGAAGCTCGATTGGTCCAAGATCGGCAATCCCGAGGATTTCCTGCCCCAGGCGGTACAGCCATGTGGCGTCGGCGCATTCGCATGGTCGTTTATCTTTGCCTATGATCAGGATCGCATCGCCGACGGCCCGAAGAACTGGGCGGATTTCTGGAACCTGAAGAAGTGGCCAGGCAAGCGCGGCATGAGAGCGTCCGCGCGCTTGACCCTTGAAGCCGCGCTCCTGGCTGATGGTGTCAAGAACGAGGACCTCTACAAGGTGCTGGCCACTGACGATGGTGTGGCGCGTGCGTTCACGAAGCTCGACGAGATCAAGTCGCAGATCGTCTGGTGGTCGACCGGCGCTGAGTCCATCGAGCGGCTTGCAGCCGGCGACGTCGCGGTGACGACGGCTTTCAACGGTCGCGTTACGACGGCAAACCAGAACGGCCGGCACTTCGCGCTTGTATGGGACGGACAGATGTACGGCCAGGACTATTGGGGCATCGTTTCGGGCTCGCCCCATAAGGATTTGGCCGAGAAGTTCCTCGCGTTTGCGAGCCAACCGGAAGTCCAGTCGAAGCTTCCCGAGAGGATCGCCTATGGCATCATGAACAAGAAGGCGATCGCGATGGTCTCTCCGAAGGCCGCGGAGGCCATGCCGACAGCGCCGCAGAACCTGAAGAACGCGATTCCCTTCGACGCTGCTTTCTGGGCGGAAAATGACGCGGATCTGACGGCCAAGTTCGAAGCCTGGCGTGCGCGGTAACCGGCAGGTGCCAAGGCCCCGGGCTGTCTTCTCCGCCCGGGGCTGGGGTTTCATTACGATCGAATGGTTCGACCAATGAATGAGTGTCTTGTACCGGAGCAGGAGCGGCCTATCAGGCGCGCGAAACTGACGACCGCGCCGATCCTGCTGTCCGCGCCGCTCGTCGTCTTCCTCACCGTTTTCTTTTTCGCGCCGCTTGCGGTCATGCTGAGTTATTCGGTGCGCAACAACGAAGTGCCCTCGGTGCTGCCGCATCTCAGCAAAGCGATAGCGACGTGGGACGGGCGCGGGCTTCCGCCAGACTCCGTGTTTTCGGCGCTGGCCCTCGACCTGAGGTCGAACAACGATTCCATGGCACTCGGGGAAGCAGCGCGGCGGCTGGATTTCGAGGCTCCCGGCTATCGTGCGCTGCTCTTCAAGACTGCGCGTCGATTGCAAGCTGAACAGACCAGCACCGCTTCGCGGGATGAACTGACCAACATCGATGCCCGCTGGTCGAATCCTCGCTACTGGCTGGCACTGAACCGGGCGACGGCTCGTCTGACGCCAGCGTTCTTTCTCGCGGCGTTCGACCTCAAGATAGACGATGTCGGGCATATCGTCCGCGTCGAGGACGATCGACGCGTCTATCTCGATACGTTCTTGCGCACATTCCAGATCGCCGGCACCGTCACGCTGCTTTGCTTGGTCCTTGGCTATCCAATTGCGTTTGCGATTACTGTCCTGCCCCGTCGACTTGCAGCGGCTTTGACGTTCAGCGTCATCCTACCCTTCTGGACATCGTTGCTGGTTCGCACCAGCGCCTGGATCGTGGTCTTGTCGAAGGATGGCGTGGTCAACAGCTTTCTCACTCGGCTGGGCGTAATCAGCGAACCGCTGCAGCTGATTTTCAACCGCACGGGCCTCTATATCGTGATGGTTCATATTTTGCTGCCCTTCATGGTTCTCCCGATCCGCAGCGTCATGAACGGTATTTCACCGAACTACATGAAAGCGTCGGCGTCCCTCGGAGCTCATCCTTGCCTCGGTTTCTTCAAGGTCTATCTGCCCCTGACTTTGCCGGGCGTGGGCGCTGGCTGCTTGATGACCTTTATCATCGCCATCGGTTACTACATCACTCCCGCGCTTGTTGGTGGAGCAGGCGACAATATGATCAGCTTCTTTATCGCCTTCCACACCAACAGCGTCATCAACTGGGGCATGGCCGCGGCCCTCGGCGTGGTTCTGCTGTCAGCCGTGTTGCTTATCTTCGGCACTTTCGGCCGGCTCCTCGGATTCTCGCGGATAGTGGCTTTGAAATGAGGAGGTTCCCGTGAAAACGAATCGGATCATAACGGCTTACTCCCTCATCATGATGCTGTTTCTGCTGGGTCCGCTGCTGGCGTTCCTGCCGATCTCGTTCAGTTCCGCGAGTTTCCTGTCCTACCCACTGCCGGGATATTCGTTGCAATGGTACGAAAAGGTTCTGCAGCCAACACCCTGGATGTTCGCTCTCAGGAACAGCCTGATCGTCGGCAGTCTCTCCACGGCATTGGCAACGGTGCTGGGTACGGCTGCCGCCTTCGGCCTTACCCGCAAGAACTTTCGTGGATCGAGCCTCGTGCTGGCGCTGATTGTCTCACCAATGATCGTGCCGGTCATTGTAACAGCGGTCGGCACGTATTTCATGTTCGCGAAGTTCGGGCTGGTAGCCACCTTCTCAGGACTTGTCATCGCCCACACTGTACTCGGCGTGCCTTTCGTCGTGATCACGGTCTCCTCGACCTTGCAGACCTTCGACAATAGGCTGCTGCAAGCAGCCTGCGGCCTTGGCGCATCGCCGATCCACGCGTTCTTCACGATCGTCCTGCCGATAATCGCAAACGGTGTCATCGCCGGAGCGATCTTCGCTTTCGTCACGTCTTTCGACGACGTCGTCGTGGCGATCTTTATCGGCGGACCGCAGCAGAAGACTTTGCCGCGCCAGATGTTCGAAGGCATCAAGGACAATATCGATCCCTCCATCCTTGCGATGTCGGCGATCCTGCTGCTGGTAACGATCTTGCTGATGGTCTTTCTGAGTCTGCTTCGCCGCCGCTGACGGATGTTGGGGAGGGAGCCCCTATATTTCGTCGCCATTCTATAACCTATGGATTGACATTGCCGCTGGTCCTGGAATGTGCTCCCGAACCAGAAGCAATCAGGAATCGGAGTACCAATGTCCAAGGCTGCATCTATGATTGCCGTGTCGACTTCGCCCGTAACCCGTCTGGAGCAGGGCAGTCTTTCCGTACGATGCTATGTGGCGCTACGGCAGTCCCTGATGGAAGGCCGATTCCGGCCGGGCGAGCGACTGGTCATGCAGGGCCTGGCGGAGATGATGGGCGCAAGCGCCACTCCGGTCCGCGAGGCCTGCCTGCGGCTGGTCAGTGAACAGGCGCTTGAACTCAGGTCAGGGCGCTTCGTCACGGTTCCCGATCTGACAGTCACACGGCTTACCGAGCTGATGACAATAAGGATTGCGCTGGAAGGCCTCGCGGCAGAACTGGCCGCGAGCCGTATCAGCCAGGAGCGCATAGACGAGCTTCGCAAGATCAATGAGAAATATGTTTCTGCCGAGAAAGTGAAAAATACCGAGGCCGCGATCACGGCGAACAGGCAGTTTCATTTCGGAGCCTGTGAGGCATCGGGGCTGCGCATGTTGTTTGCTCAGATCGAAACGCTATGGGTCTCGATGGGTCCGATCCACTCGATTTACTATGGCGGTATGCCCCTGATCCATTTTGGTGGAGAAGAACATATCAATGTCCTGCGAGCTTTTGCCGATCGGGACGGCGTCGCTGCTCGCGAGGCGCTTCAGCGCGATATCAAATTGGGTGCCGAGAACATTCTCAGCTTCATCCAACGCAATGGTGCGTGACGTCGCCGATGTAATCTTTGGCCTTCGAAAATGGGCGCCTCGATCGGCGCCCATTTTTGTTCAACGAAGCGCTTCGAAGATTTTCGTGGCGGAAATCCCATATTTGTCCATGAGATAGGCAGGGGAGCCGTACTCCACGAAGGCGTCAGGCAGGCCGATACGCTGCAGTTTCCCGACTATGCCGGCGTCGAACAAGCATTCGGCGACCTGCGTGGCGAGACCGCCCGCTTTCACGTGATTCTCCACCGTCGCCAGCTGACCGAAAGACTTGGCGAATTCGATCACGGCGGCATGATCGAATGGCTTCAGCGTCGGCACGTGCAGAACAGCCGCGGATTTGCCGGCCTCCCCCAGCCGGGCCGCGGCTTCCAGTGCATGCGCCGTGGAAATACCGGTGCTGATGATGCCGATGTCTGCACCTTTCCTGACGATCTGCGCCTTTCCTGTCTTGAAGCTGTAATCTGCGGGTAGGGCTATCGGCACATTGCCGCGTTGAAGCCGGACGTAGACTGTGCCCGGCGTTTCATAGGCAGCATGCACCACTTCCATGATTTCCGACGCGTCGCAAGGATCGATGACGGTCAGCCCGGGAATTGCCCGCATCAAGGCAGAATCCTCGATCGCCTGATGCGACGCGCCATAGGACGTCGTCAGCCCAGGCAGCGCACCGAAGATCTTGACGTTGAGATCGCTGTGCGCACAGGCGACCGCGATGAAGTCATAAGCACGTCGCGTGGCGAAGACCCCATAGGTGGTGACGAAAGGTGTCTTGCCAGTCTTGGCCATTCCGGCAGCTACAGCAATCAGATTCTGTTCGGCCATCCCGACGTTGAAATATCGGTCCGGATAGGCCGCGGCGAAAGGCATGATATCGGTATATTTTCCAAGATCGGCGGTCAGACCGACGATGTCGTCGTGATCAGAGGCGAGTTTCACCAAGGCGGCGCCGAAGGGAGCCTGGATGCTACGCTTGCCGCTGTCGGCATCAGCATTCCTGTCTGAATTAAGCATTTTGCTCCTCCAGTTCGCGGACCAGCAGATGCCATTCATTTTGTTCGACGCGGATAAAGTGCGCCTTTTCACGTGCCTCGAGCGTCGGGAGCCCCTTGCCGGGCTTCGTTCTCAGGATCACTGCCTTGGGAGCCTGATTCACGGCGCGAGCCCAGTTCAAGGCGCCGATAATCTGGGCCATGTCGTTGCCATTGATCTCAACAACATCCCAGCCGAATGCTTGCCATTTCTGGGCAATGGGCTCGATATCCATAACGATCGCGCCATCGGCCTGAATGCCGTTGCAGTCGACCAGGGCAACAAGATTGTCGAGCTTGAAGGCCGAGCCTGACATGGCCGCTTCCCACGTCGATCCTTCCTGGACCTCTCCGTCCGAGATCTCAACGAAGACGCGCGCGGATCGACCATCGAGCTTGTGGGCCAACGCGATGCCCACTGCAACGCCAAGGCCTTGTCCCAGGGAACCGCCGGTCATTTCGACACCGGGCACGGCGTCGAAGGTCGTCATATCTATCTGACCGCCATCGGCGCCGTATGTGGGAAGGATGGCGGGATCGATGATGCCGATTTCCGCGAAAGCCGCCCAAAGCGCAATTGCGTAATGGCCGGTCGAGACCAGGAATCGATCGCGATCCGGATCGGTCATGTCCTGTGGGTCGTAACGGAGCTCATGGAAATACATGGCCGCGAACAGCTCGGCGATGCCGAGCCCCTGGCCGAGATAGCCCTGGCCCTTGCCCCGCGCTTGAACCAGCATGTTCTTTTTGAGCTGAATCGCTCTCTGCTGCAGCAGCGTAATAGCCGCGCCATCAGGTGGTGTTCGATTTCCTGTCATTTCATCCCTCCGGGTTGCAAAGGCGTTCTCGCATTCTATAAGTTATAAATCAACTCTTGTATCTTATAGGTTGATGGTTATTGTTATCAGGATGCGGGGAGGCGCCTGTGGGTTGGGCAACGGAGATCATCGCTGAGATGATGGCGGCAGGTCGCGAAGGCCGTGGAAGCATCCTTTCGGCTGACACCGCGTCGATTCACTTTGGACTTGGAGCGTTAAGCGAACTCGACCGTTGCTAGCAGTCGGTGAGGTGTCTGTGTTGGCAGATGCCGCAATGGCTTCCATGCCATGGTTGGATCAGGTGCCTTGCAAATCCGAAAGGCGGAGCCTCATATTCGCTGTTCGACCTCTTCGTGGTGCGCTTCTTGTGCTGTTTTCAGGTGCAAATCTCGCACATATTCGCTTGGCTGGGCTTGTCCCACGCCAGATCACGACCGAGCCGACAGGGGAGGCCTAGGAACTGACGTTGAGGACAAGCGGCATCGAACATGTGGCCGAAGTTCGGGATCAGCCGCCATTCAAGCCTGATCAGGAGGCTGGATTGGGGGTCATGATTTCAAAAGTGCATTTGTTCGACGCGCAAAGCGGCATCAGGATAAATTAGGGATGCCGCGCTGCGCTTAAATCCGCAATGGCTTTGAGGCGCTCCTGGGCGAGAAGGCCTTCCAATGGGGGGTAACGGAGTGGGAGCGATGGTAGCGGGAGAGGGCTACCGCCAATACAGCGCTGCAACTGAGTTCGTCTGTTGAAGGGACTTCGCAAGCGAGGTCAGCAGGTCGAAATCCTGTCCCCGCAACCGCTTTCATCATAAATCAATAACCGTCTCGGTCTAACCGGGGCGCTTTTTGCGTTTAAGGGCTAGGGACGTCTCGGTTGTGCCAACTCCAGGCGCCTTGAGCGAGAGCAAAATCCTTGTGTTGTGAGGAGCAGACACCGAGACAGCCTTCCCGCAGCAATGATCATCCAGTTGACCAGTGCAGGGACATGGTGAAACTTAACACGGCCGACGGCGCTTTCTACGTCCAGGATGGCCGAGGTACCATCCCGACCACATAGATCTCCGCCTGAAAGCGGTCATTTGATCTGCGCGCCTGGGCAGTTCCGTACTCCATTTGAGATGCCAGGAGCCACGCCCTCGGAGCCTCATTTGCGTCCTCCTCCGTTCCCGTCCCGAGAATTCCGTTCGGACTGGGCGGGCTTGCCGTCGAGGCCGAGGCGACCACCAGGGACGGGAAACAGGCGGCCGCGATGGTGTGGTCGAAGGACTCGAACCTCCTCTGCCTGTAAGCACTCGCGACGCTCTACGCTACTCTTGGTCGCTTTGGCCCGAACCCTCTCGTAACCGGCGGCAACAACGTAGGTTCGGCGGCGATTGCGAAGCCCGTGTCTATCGCTTCCCTCGGGCATTATTCCTCTCTAATCTCGCAAGCTCGATCTGCGACCGCACCCGCAGCGCCGCGGCTCGGTCGAATCGACGTTCGGGTCAGCCACGTGTGTTCCGGAGCGCAGGCGCGCCAGAGATGAGCGTCCCCGGCGCGTGCGTGCAACCGACGTATCAGTTCGATCTGCGAAGAGTTTCGAACAGGAACCAGACCCGGTGCTCGGCCTCGTCGATCCAGTTCTCGAGGAGGCTCGCGGTCGCGACGTCGCCGTGCTCGTCGCAAAGGTCATGCAGAGCGCGAATGCGAGCGGCCAGCGTGCCGTTATCCTCGTGCAGCTCCGCCAGCATCTCGTGCGGTTGGACGAAGGTGGCGTCGTTGTCCAAGAGGCGCTGGCGGCGGGAAATGTCGCCGATCGAACGAATGGCGGTGCAACCTAGCTTGCGCACCCGTTCGGCCAGCGGATCGGTCATGGCCAGGACTTGGTCTGCCTGGCCGTCGAGCAGCAGGTGATAGTCGCGGAAATGCGGCCCCGACATGTGCCAGTGGAAGTTCTTGGTTTTCAGATAAAGGGCAAAGACGTCGGCCAGCAGAACTGTTGCTGCGGCAGAAATGTCGTGCACTGCTTCGTCGGAAAGACCCGACCTGGTGTGCAGAGCCGCGCTCATGCGCGATTTGGCACTGTCTTCCATGATTCATACTCCTCGGTTGGGGCGAAGCCGAAAGGCGGCCCCGCGGATTGATTTGGGCCTGCTCGAACTGGCCGAAACTCAGCGGATCGCTGGCGGCAAAGGTCTCGCGAAACGCCTCATCCAGATTTTCATCGTTATGCTGTTTCCAGTCGGCACCGGGCTGATCGCGTTCCAGAGATCAGGCGGCGTCTCCCGCTTGGCCTCGAATGCTCCGGACAGGATTTGACGGCCGGCCGAATGGACATGGCGGGCCAAATTCCGCCACCTCCTTGTTTGAACGCGAACGCGCCTCAACGATCCGATCAGCCCTTGATGAAGGCCAGCAAGTCGGGGTTGATGACGTCCGCATGCGTCGTCAGCATGCCGTGCGGGTAACCCTTATAGACCTTCAGAGTACCGTTCTTCAGAAGTTTGACCGACAGCTTGGCCGAGTCGTCGATTGGCACGACCTGGTCATCGTCGCCATGCATGACCAGCGTTGGCACGGTGATCTTCTTCAGATCCTCGGTCTGGTCAGTTTCCGAGAAGGCCTTGATACCGTCATAGTGAGCCTTTGCGCTACCCATCATGCCCTGACGCCACCAATTCTGGATCACGCCCGGATAGACTTTCGCGTCCGGCCGGTTGAAGCCATAGAACGGGCCAGAGGGAAAATCGAGAAACAGCTGCGCCCGGTTATCTGCCAGCGCTTTGCGAATTCCGTCGAAGACTTCGATCGGCAGGCCGCCCGGATTCGATTGCGTCTTCAGCATCAGTGGCGGAACGGCACTGACGAGCACGGCCTTGGCAACGCGACCTTGCGGCTCACCGAATTTGGCGACATAGCGCGCCACTTCGCCGCCACCGGTGGAGTGCCCGATGTGAACGGCATTCTTCAAGTCGAGCTGCTCGGCCACCGCCGAAGCGTCGGCGGCATAATGGTCCATATCGTGACCAACGGAGACTTGGGCGGAACGCCCATGGCCGCGGCGGTCATGAGCGACCACGCGAAAACCCTGGTTGACGAAAAACAGCATCTGGACGTCCCAGTCGTCCGAAGACAGCGGCCAGCCGTGATGGAACATGATCGGCTGGGCGTCTTTCGGACCCCAGTCCTTGTAGAAGATTTCGACGCCGTCCTTGGTTCTGGCGAAGCTCTGGGTCATGTCGGAAGTTCCTTTGCGCTGGTTGGGGTGGATTTTTCCGCTGCGAAGGCCGGTACGGCCATCGCGAACGAAACGGTCGCGCCCGCCACGAAGGCTTGCCGGCGCGCGAGATGAATTGAATCGAAGGCTGTCATCCCGAATTCCCGTTTACTGGGCGGTCAGGACGAAGCGGTGGTTGACCTCAGTCGAGGCACTGATCCTTTCAGGTGCCCGCCGGATTGGCTTGTCCGTTCCAATTGCGTTTTGAACACAATTAACGGCACTCAAGCACACCGGCCGATACCGCAGCCCAACGGAATTACAACAATCACGGCGGGCACCCACGGCGGGCACCGAGCCCGCCATCATCAAGATCAGCTTCGTTGGCTTGTGGCCTAGTTGTGACCAGCAAGCGCATTCAGGTTTTCACAGAATCTGGCATAGGGTTTGCTCATCGCGGCATCGTTGCATTCTCCCATCAAGGCGTCCCGCTTCTCCTTCGGCATGGCCATGAAAACCGCCTTGAATTCAGGCATCGGCTTCATCTCTTTCATGCTCGCGTCCGTGAAAAACGGCTGCATGTTTGACGGTTCATCGAGGGCGCCCGCAAATGCCGAGGAGCCGAGCAGGCAGAGTGCAAGCGCGCCGAAAAAAATAGACTTGATATTCACGGTGTAGTCCTTCTCTGTATTGCACGAGCATCATCATGATGATCGCGGTGGTAAAGCTTATGATTTGTAAGATGACCAGTTTCGTATATAGAAGTTGCTCAAGGTCGACGGAAAGCAATCTGCGTTCTCAGGCGCGATTGGCTCTCCAGATTTAGGCTCTTCTTGTAAGCGCCCGGGCCGCGAGGGGGGTGGCACGGCCCGGGCAGATCGACGCCGCCGCGGGACTACGGGCGCCGATCGATGTTGCGGCTTCTTCGGCCGGGTTACTTCGCAGGCTTGGATAGCTGTCTTTCCAAGCCAATTTGATGCAGCTGCAATGCGTTGTATTTGACAGTTGGATTGCGATTTGAATGATTTTCAACGGCACGCGACGGAAGTGCTTTGCGATATCTGCTGGGCGCCTGTCCGACGTTTCTGCTGGTTGCGTTGGACGTGTTCGGCAAAGTAATCGGATTCATATATCACAGACATTTGCTGATGTTCCTGACAGACCGGCGCTGCTCGGTCAGCGCAGCGACCGGAAAGCCGCGCGGACTTCCCGGGTGAAGATTTCCGGCTGTTCCCATGCCGCGAAATGTCCGCCGTTTTCGGCTTTGCTGAAGTAGACGAGGTTGTGATAGCAGCGCTCGGCCCAGCTGCGCGGCGCGCAATAAATCTCGCCGGGGAAGACGGTCACCGCCACGGGCATCTTCGCAATGTCCACGGCATTGAAATTGTTGGAATGGTCTTCCCAATAGATCTGCGCGGCGGATGTTCCAGACTGCGTAAGCCAGTAAAGCGAGATGTCATCGAGCATCTCGTCTTTCGTCAAGACCCGCTCCGGTTTGCCGCCGCTGTAGGTCCATTGAGCGAACTTCTCGTAGATCCATGCGGCGAGGCCGACAGGTGAATCCACCAGCGAATAGCCGATGGTCTGCGGTCGCGTGACCATCATGCTGGCGTAGGCGGAGCTATCCTTATAGAAGGTGTCGAGTGCGTTGAAGGCTGCTCTCTCCTCTTCGGATAGGTCGCCCGGGACTGGTCCTCCGGCAGAGAGGATGGACGCAATTTCCTTCGGAACGGTCGCCGGCATATTGATGTGGATGCCAACCAGTCCGGGCACATTCTGAAGCGCCATGCGCTGGGAGATCACCGAACCGCAGTCTCCGCCCTGCGACACGTACCGGCCGTATCCCAGCCGCTGCATCAGCACGGCCCAGGCTCGGCCGATCTGGTTGGAGCCCCAGCCCGTGTTCGACGGTTTCCCGGAGAAGCCGAAGCCGGGTATCGATGGCACGACGACGTGGAAGGCGTCCTCGGCAACCCCACCATGCGCGGTTGGATCGGCGAGTGGGCCGATGACCTTCATGAATTCCAGGATCGAGCCGGGCCAGCCGTGCGTCATGATCATCGGCATGGCGTTATCGTGAGGCGAACGAATGTGGATGAATTGGATGTCGAGGCCATCGATCTCGGTGACGAACATCGGCAGATCGTTCAGCCGCGTCTCGATCTTTCGCCAGTCGTAATCGGTCATCCAGTAGCGAACGAGTTCCTGCAGCTTTGCCAGCTGCACGCCCTGGGATTGATCTGCGACCGTCTCCCGATGCGGCCAGCGGGTTGCGGCTAGTCGCCGGCGAAGATCGACGATTGCCTCGTCCGGTATGTTGACACGGAACGGCCGGACCGCGGGGTCCGCAGCCGTCTCAGCCAGCGCAGATGAGAGGGTGATCGGGCTCCCTATCGCCGAGGCGGCGAGCAGCACAGAGGCTGAATTGGCAAGAAACGCACGTCGAGTGGTTTCGGAGCTATGTCCTGACATGAGGCATCCTCTAGAACTTGTTAAAATGATCGAAGGGGGAATAGTTGCCCCTGCAGGGGAAGGGTGGGGAGCGAATGTTCGATACGTGATGAACGGGCGATTTTGGTGCGTTCATCCGATCATCCACGTGTGAAGACGCTTACATTCCCCAGATGCCCTGGCCGTAGCTGTCCGCTGGATTATAGGGCGAGTTTTTCGGCGCTTTCTGGGTCGCGTTCTTCGCGGTTCGCTTGATAGAAGCCGCGTATGACCTGTCTGTCGAGCCAACGGTAGGCTGCCAATTGCTCGAGCCATAGTGATCGCTTCCTGCGAAAGCGCTGCCGGTAACAATGATGAATGCCACTGCGGCAAATGCGATGGTTTTCATTTTAGTTCTCCTGTTCCAGATAGATCCGTCGGGCGACGTGCTTGGGAGGATACGTCGTTCGGACAGTTGCAATCTGGGAAGTCTTTTCAGCCATGTCGAGAGACAAAACCGATGTTTAACGCCTGCTAACATCGCCAAATGTCGAGTATTATTTATGGTATGAAAGCTAACGCACCGATTTCGAAAATATTGATGGATGGCGCCGTGTTGATACCATCTTACAGAATCTCACATCAGACGCCGTACCCTCGGCATATCAAGCAGGACAGTTTGGAGCGGGAAGGGGAAGCGCGCCCCGAAACATCGCGTGCGCTGTCTCTTATCATGGTGGCTAACGCCGCCTAACTGGCAGTGAAAGCTGGACCTGTCACTCTCCGACGATCGGAAACGCTGGATGGCCGCTGAAGATCAGCGTGATCACCACCATGACTGGGCTGCGGTGAAGCTCGGTGAGATCAGAGGCGCGTCATGAACAAATTTGAACTGCTGCCTTCAGAAGTGCTGGCCCTCGAAAGGGTGCAGGCTGCCGAGAACGCTCGCAACACCCGCGATCTCGATGCGGTGGTGTTGAGCAACGCCATTGATTGCCAGTGGCGAAGCCGAGTTGATTTCATCTGGGGCCGCGAACAGATTCGGACGTTTCTCAGCCGGAAGTGGCGGCGCGAGATAGAGTACCGAGTGATCAACGAACTCTGGGCGTGGAGCGGCAAGCGGGTTGCGATCCGCTTCTCATGCGAGTTTCGCGACGACAGCGGGACGTGGTTTCGTGTCTATGGACATGAAAACTGGGAGTACGACGATACTGGTTTGGTGAGCCGACGCTTCACCGGCACCAACGAACATCCTATCCATGAACACGAGCGCGCGCTTCGGTGGCCGCTTGGAGTTCGGCCGGCCGATCATCCTTCGCTGGCGGAGTTGGGCCACTAAAGTATGTCTCCCGAAAGTGGGAACCGGTTTCGGGACAAAGACATGCGTAAAATCAAGAACCTAAAGCGCACAGAATCTGAAAGATCGCGGCGCGCTTTAGGCGGATTTCCGGTTGCTGGTCGGTTCACGATCTCGCTTCGGACACGCTCCTCAACTTCTGCCCACGCGTCTCGGGCAGGAAGATCGTCACCAGAAGGACAAGGCCATAAGCGCAGGTTGCGTATATTCCTATCGCGTGGCTGATGCCGATATTGGCGGCGCTGCCACCGATCAGCAAAGGTGTCGAGCCGGCCATGCCCCGTCCAAAATTGTAGCAGAAACCCAATCCGGACCCCCGGATTTCGGTCGGATAAAGTTCTGTCAGGACGGGGCCGATCGCGCTGAACATCCCCAACGCGAAAAACCCGAGAGGGAAGCTCAAAAGCAGCAATCCGAAATTTGACGCCTGAAGTTCGGTGCAGGCAAGTACCGCAAGCGTGCCGCCCAGCGCGAAACCAACCAAAGTCGCCTTTCGCCCTATGCGGTCGCCGAGCCAGGCGCTGGACACATATCCAAAGAACGACGCGGTTGCGATGGCCGCAAGATAGGCGCTGGTGGCTGTCGTCGAAAGCCCGCGCTCTGAACGAAGCATGACTGGCCACCAAGTCGCGATCGCCCAATAGCCGCCATGCATCCCTGTCGCGAGAAGGCTTCCCTTGATCGTCGCCGCTGCCATCGACCGAGAGAAAATCGCGTGCCAGGACGATCGCAGTCCTGCTTTCAAGAAAGTTTCCGACTCCGTCAACCTGGTTCGGTAAACATAGACCAGGATTGCCGGCAGGAACCCGACAACAAATGTGATCCGCCATCCAAGATCAGGAGGGGCCAAGGCGAGCACGAAGGCCGATATCGCCGCGGCCATGGCCCATCCCACTGCCCAGGCGCTCTGGACCATTCCGACCGCTCTGCCTCTAATCTCGGGGGCAACAACTTCCGCCATGAACACGACGCCGGCGGCCCACTCCCCTCCGAAGCCGAGACCCTGAAGCAAGCGGGCGACCAGCAGTTGACCGAAGTTATCGGCAAGACCGCAAAGGCAAGTGGAGATCGCGAGCCAAAGGATTGTAACTTTCAGCACGCGGATACGGCCAATCCTGTCCGCAAGCAGTCCGGTGATCCATCCGCCTGCCGCGGAAGAAACCAGGGTTGCGGAGGCAAGGAGTCCGGCCTCGGTATGGCTCAGGCCCCAGGCTGTCAGAAGCACGGGCAACACGAATGCGTAGAGTTGAACATCCATCGCATCCAGACTGAACCCCGCGAACGAAGTCCAAAATGCTCGGCGAGCATTCCTGTCCAGCATTTGGTACCACTGCGGTTTCATATCGTGTTGGCTCCATCGCCAGATCTCCACCGCTCGACCGGCATGCGCGCGATGTGCCTCTCAAACTGAATTTTCTGAACGCGCTGCTGGCGCCAGGTCAGCGCTTGCCGAGTTCGAGCGTGAGCTTCCGTCGGGACCCTTCTCGATGTCTGCCTGATCCAAACCAAGGAGCGCCTTCAGAAGCAGATCTGACGCGCGCAAATCAGCGGTATCGAAACCTTCGGAAAACGCCTCGCGGAGGGGCATCAGCAGAGCAAGCGCCTCGGCCCGGCGATGATCCATCCACAGGCGCGCCAGGTCGATCGCGCTTCTCAATTCCCAGGAACGGGCTCCCTGGCGCCGGCCGCAGGCAAGCGAGTCGAGAAGCAATGTCTCGATTTCGCTCGTGCTGTTCCCAGCCGCGGACCGCAAGACTTGCGCCTTGATCCGGAGCAATTCGGGCATCGCGAACAGCTCGCCATTTCTGTTGCAACGGTCGATTGTTGCGTTCACCAGCTCAAGCGCTTCCCCAAATCGGCCTTCCAGCACAAGACCTTGCGTCAGCGCGATCGAAAAGCTTGTCGTCAAAAGTTCATATCGGGCGGAGCGCAACCGGGCGATGCTTTCCTCGATCCAGCCCAATGCTTCCTGCGGCCTTTCCTGCTGAACAGCCAGTTCTCCCCTAAATCCGCCGGATGCGGCGACGTAGGGTCCAAGTGCATTCACTTCAGCGGAATCGGCGAACGTCCTCAGGCTTGCTTCCGCCTTCTCTTGGTCGCCGGTCCAGATGTAGACCGACAGGGTCCAGATGAGCGCAATGCAATGAGTAACAGGGTGCTCCAGGCTGGCAGCCTCTTGCACTGTCTGCCCGGCAACGCGCCGCGCCTGATCTGCATACCCTTGCAGCCACAGCGTGCGGGCGAGCGCGATGCCGGATCGGTTTCGGTGATCGAATCCGTAGTAGATCGTACGGCCGCGATCGGAAGGGACGCTCTGTCTCAACGACAGCTCCAGTTCGCTGCGTGCAAGCGGTTGATCTCCTGCCAATTGATGAGAAATGCCGGCGAGCGAGGCGGCGACCGCGATTGCCTCCGGTTCGCCGATCTCATCGGCAATTTTCATAGCCATCTCGGCCCACTCGAGGGCGGTCTTGAAATCGCCGATCCGCTCATGAAAAATATGCAGGCGGCCAAGTAGTCTCAGTTGGCTCCAGCGATCGGCCAGCGCAACCGCAATGTCGAGGGCGCGACGCAGCGCAGTTTCGGCCGCTTCACTGTTCCCCCGCGCGAACATAAGCGAAAGACCGAGGGCAGCCTGCAATTCAAGCTCGACAGAGGCGCTGTGATTGCGATCCTGATCCGCAAGATGCGCAATCGCCCGCGCGCACCAGGTCCTGCACTCAACGAGAAGCGAAAGGGTCAGGAATGCCGGCGCGCTGGCGGCGGCGAGGGGCACTCCGATGGAAAGATCGCCGCCGGCGCCGAAACTCCAGTCCAGAGCGCTGCGGATGTTCGCCAGTTGTTGGGAGAATTGCGACGCGCCATCGTCAAAGTGTCTTTCCGAGCGTCCGGCCTCTTCGAGCTCTTTCAGAAAGAACTTCGCATGCCGCCGCGCCACGGTGATGAACTCCTTCCCGCCTCGGGCGAGAAGTTTCTCTCTGGCATAGGCCCGCGTCATCTCCAGCAATCGATAAGAGCCCGCGCCTCCAGAACGGTTCGGTGAAATCAGGGATTTGGCTGTAAGTTCATCCAGCGCCGCGACGGCCGTTTCGGCGTTGACGGTCTCGTCGGCGACGACATCCAGCGCAGCGTCGATCGAGAAAGACCCCAGAAAGACCGAAAGCCGTTCCAGCGTGCGGCGCTCTACATCGGGAAGAAGATCATAGCTCCAGTCAAGTGTCGCCTGGAGCGTTTGCTGACGCGGCAGCGCGGTGCGGCGCCCTGTCCAGCCAAGGCTGAACCGATCTCCCAAAAGCCTTGCTGTCGCATCCAGTCCGTGCGCAGCCACCCTGACCGCCGTCAGCTCGATTGGCAGGGCCATTCCATCCAGCCGGCGGCACATGTCTGCGATCAATCGGGCGGTGTCGGCATCTACCCCAAGCGCGCTGTTGCCCGCAGCCGCGCGTTCGACAAACAACTCGACTGCCGGATACGCAAGAAGCTGGTCGAGGGAGAGGCCCGCAGTCTCGGGCGGATAATCCAGTGAACCCAGCCAGTGCACATGCTCCCCGCGAACGCGGAGCGGTTCGCGGCTGGTCGCCAGGATACTAACGTTCGGTGCGGCTTCGCCTATGCGTTCGACAATGGCCGACACCGCATTGATCAGATGCTCGCAATTGTCCAGGATGAGCAGCAGTTTTTGCGCGCGGATATGACCCAGGATCACTGTCATAGCGTCTTCTGCCTGCACAAGAATTCCGAGCGCTCCGGCTAGCGCCGAAGATACAAGTGTTGGATCTTCAATTGTCCCCAGGTCGACGAAGCTGACCTTGTTGGCATAGAGGGGTAACAGGGCATGTCCGATCTCGACCGCAAGCGTCGTCTTTCCAACTCCTGCAGCGCCGACAATTGTGAACAGCTTTGCGTCCGCTATCCGATCCGTCAGCAACCGGACGTCACGTTCGCGTCCAATCACGCGCGGCAGCCGCGGGGGAAGCTTTCCAATAGGAGCAGGCTCAGATCCTGGACGGTATTCCGTCGAGCCGTCGAGCGGTGCGAATGATAATGATCCATTGCCTCCAATCGGTAGCGGCTGAACCGGCGCGACGAAGGCGTAACCCACGCCGACTTGGGTGGCGATGTAGCGGGCGCCGCCCTCACCGTCGCCCAGGATCTTGCGCAGACCCGCCATATGAAAACGCAGGCTCCCGTCCTCGACGACGACGTCTGGCCATATGCGTTTGAGCAGTTCACGCTTGGACACGACCCGGCCAGGCTGTTCCGCAAGTGCGATGAGCAGGTCGAGCGAGCGCCCACCGATACCGACCGGAACTCCATCCCTGGTCAGCAACCGTTCGCCGGGCGTGAGGCAAAACGGACCGAACGCTACGCGGCCGGCCCATGTGGTGGAGGGAATGTCATCCATGGCCCGTCGCCTTTCCTGAGCGCGATCGATCTCAGCCGCTCGATTGCCTGAGCTCCAAGGGTCTCGCTGAATATCCCGGCCTTCATCCAAAACGGTGGCGGCGCAAAAGCTGTTCATCAGGCAGGTGATGCCGCGACGAACCCTTGCGCGTATGTCAGCGATCGGCCGACATTCGGTTTGTTCCGTCTGCTTTGTTCGAAAGCCGGCTCCCGAAGGCGACCAGCAGTGATGATAGAGTAGCCATCACCATGGCGAACGCCATGTCACGCCGAACACGGCAAAAAGCGCTATTGCCGCAAGGTGTCCGATCTCATTGGCATGCACTGCCCAAGTTGCGCGTAACTCGCAGCGACTGCTCGAGCATGATCCAATTCCTTAGGTTGGCAGTACGGCGTTGCTGCTTCAACACATAGCCAGAGATCGAGCGGCGAGCCCGTTATGCGTTATGATGGATTATTAGAGCTCATAGGTGTTTGTGAGCCGAGACCGGGTGGTAACTCGGTCCGTCTTGGCCGTTGCCGCGATGCCCGACGCGGCGCTGGCGGCTGATTGTCGATCCAGCACGCAGCATTCGGGATCACCGGTCTGCGGCACGACATTCAACAGATGCCGGTCGGAAAAACGGGGGCGCTAAGAAACCGTTCCGCTGGGCGCCGTTGTCGGCTTGCAAGGGATAACGCAGCCTGACACCGTCGAACTCGATCCCCCCATCACAAACAGCGACAGTAGCGCGCAAACCAACCGCACTTTGCGGGCTCGATTGGCGCGCGCCGAAGATCCAACGCGCAAACATCTTGGAGGTAACATGAAACCGATATCCGATACGGCCGCCACCAATCAAGAACCCGTCAGGCTTTTGGCTCTGGGGCTCTTTGGGCGGGAGGCCCGATTGGACGTTGGCGCTGTTATCGGGATCGCGGCAAGCGCCATCCATATGCTTCAGGACGATTTAGCTAGACCTTGCAACATCCTCAAGCGCACTGACCGGGATGGTCGACCGCCAACGCACCTTGCGAGCGACAGCGCAGCTATCCTCGATGGCTTTGCAGAACCTGATATCTCCGCCGCGAGGGTCACCAACGTTGCTGCGATACTGACGTCGACCGAGCGAATTTCCGGTTGGGGGCACGATATTCCGTTCGAGCTGGAGATCGGGAAAGGCCTGTCTGCAGCCATCTACGGAAGAAATGAATTCAAATCGGCGTTTCTGGCCCTTGTCGCCGATGTGCAGGTTGCATTGGCTCAAGGCGGACGGTTCATGGTGAATGTCGAAAGAACGGATGATTCCTATAGGGAGCTTCATCAGGAGATCACCCGGGATTTTCGCTGTGCAGGAAATGGGCACCAGCGCGATCTCCTGGATGCGAGGCGGGCGTTCGCCGAATTGCTCTCACTGATGGAAGTGGCGCGCGACGGCGGGCCTGGGATCGCCGTCGCGCTCGATTTCGTGCTTTGCCGCCACCGTCTAATCGAGAGCGAAGCGCTCGGCGCAACCCAATGTGTCGTGATGCGGCTCCAACGTATCCAACTGATGCACGGGAGCACGGCAGGAAGCCCCTACCGCCAATTGAACGCGATGCCGCCCCGTGAATCTGTTTCTGCTCTTTGATTGCAGCTCTGATCGCCTCGCGCAACGCCCCTTCGCACCGCAATCGCCCGGTTACCCTTCAACGCTTGGACGCGGACGGTTCCTGCCAGTGTCTGTCGATCTTCCCCGGAAATGTATTCACCGTCCGCCGTCTTGCCTCCAGTCCACCGAATATTGCGACAGCACGCTGGAGAATTCGCTCCGACATCTCAACAGGACCGCTCGATGTGAAAAATCTTCCAGATTCACAAGGCGATGCAGCTCCCATCGTCACCCCAGTAACGCACGGTCTCGGTTCCATTTTCGTCCTGGCGGTTGGTACGTTCGCGGTCGGCACTGACGCATTCATCATGTCGGCCTTCCTGCCTGCAATGGCCGATGACCTGTCCGTCACACCGGCTATGGCCAGCCAATCGGTCACAGCATTCGCGCTTGCCTATGCGTTGCTCGCCCCCATTGTCACGAGCCTCACCGCGATCATGCCGCGCAGAAAGCTCCTGGTTCTGGCGCTGATTTTCCTGGGCCTTGCGAATATCGGAACGGCCCTGGCTCCGACGCTTGGTATCCTCATCGTCATCCGAATTGCGGCGGCGGCTGCAGCCGCCGCCTATACGCCAAGCGCGGGCGCCGTCGCAGCGGCGATCGTGCATCCACACCTTCGCGCCCGAGCGCTTGCCGTCATTATCGGCGGCCTTGCAACAGCTACCGCACTTGGGGTGCCGCTTGGGCGTATCGCAAGCACTGCGCTGAACTGGCGCGCGTCGCTCGCACTGGTCGGCATCGTATCTTTCATCGCCGCGCTCGGCGTCCTTGCCGCCATGCCCAAGCTGCCCGGCAGCGCGCCTGTGACGTTGCGCCGGCGCCTTGCCGTGCTCGCTCGTCCGGGCGTGATGATCGTTCTACCGCTGACCGTGATCGGCATGGCGGCGTGTTACTTGCCCTATGCCTTCACCGTCCAGGTGCTCGACTCGCTTCTAGTCCCATCCACCTCGATCATGCTGATGCTCCTGTGCTACGGTATTGGCGCGGTGGTTGGTAGTTGCGCCTCCGGCTGGGCGACAGACCGCCTCGGCCCGAATGCGGTGCTCATCACGGTCTATTCCCTGATGGCGGGCACGCTAGGCGGGCTGGCGCGGCTCAGCGACGTTCCTTCCGCAAGCATGTACACTGGCGTGGCGGTGCTCATGGCATGTTGGGGCGCAAGCAGCTGGTCGCAGACACCGGCCCAACAGCACCGGTTGATCGCAAGCGCGCCGCAGGACGCGGCGCTCGCGGTCGCGTTCAATTCGTCGGGAATCTACCTCGGCATTTCGATCGGCACCGCCATCGGCAGCCATGCAATCGGCATCGGCACCTCGACGGTCCTGTGGTACGGATGCGCGCTCGCACTCGCCGCACTCTTCTACATGCTTGTTACAACGGCGCTCCGCAGCACCACCAGCGGCTCTGCGGAAGACACGCACAAACCGATGCAGCCGTAACGCAGGACGCGCGGCACGCGTGGCGCCCTTGAGCTCGGAACGCTACCGCGGCCGTCATGCCCGTTTCGGTCGTTGGCAATGCCGGCGAGCGCACCTGCGCCGGATGCCCAGATAGAGCTCGCTTCGATACCAAATCGGTCAATGGCTTGGGACGGTTGTAGTCAACTTCGTTTCGCCTCGCCGGCCAGGCGCCCGCTCCGGCAGGCGCCGCAATCTTCTGGCGCGGAAACCGGTTTGCGTTTCTACGGTATGAGCAGGAGCTTGCCCGTAGTCGTTCGGCTTTCCATGTCGGCATGGGCATTCGCCGCCTCCGCCAGCGGATATTCGCCACCGATCCGGATCTTGAGCTTGCCATCGATGATCCAGTCGAAAAGTCGAGCCGACCGCGAGCGGAGCAGTTCAGGTGTACGGATATGATGGAAGAACACGGCGTAGCCGATCTTGATGCTCTTTGGAAGTTGCATGATGTCGATGGGACCGGGACCGCCCAGGACGGGGCCATACCAGCAGAAGGTTCCTGAAATCCGGAGTGCATCGAGCGAGCCCTGGAAGGTCGTGGGGCCGGAGCCGTCATAGACGACATGCACACCTTCACCATCCGACAAGCGAACCGCTTCCTTGGCGAACTGGCCTTCGGTATCCACGATGACATGATCGGCTCCCGCCTCCTGAGCGATCGCCACCTTGCCGGCCGAGGAGACGCGCCCGATGACATGCCCGCCTCTCAACTTGATGACCTGGGTCAGGAGCAGACCGAGACCCCCGGCCGCCGCGTGGACAAGCGCGATATCGCCGGCCTGCACGGGGTAGAAATCGGTCGCAAAATGACTGGCGGTAAGCCCCTGCATCATCACCGCGGCCGCCATCCGGTCGTCGATTTCGTCGGGGATCGGCACGAGAGCATCGGCCGGTATTGCCGCTCGCTCTGCATAGCTCCCCGGCGCGTAGACCCACGCAACCCGCTGCCCAGGCCGGACATTCTCCACCCCATGGCCAACCGACACCACCCGTCCGGCGCCTTCCACGCCAAGAATCTTCGGGTTGGGCATCTCGGTCCACGCCGTGCCGTGTCGCACGCCGATATCCATGAAGTTCACGCCGGCTGCGGCGATCTCGATCAGCGCTTCGCCAGGACCCGGTACAGGCTCCGGCCGTTCGGCAAATTCCATCACCTCCGGCCCGCCCTGCCGGGTCATCGCGACTGCCTTCATCGCGATGCCTCCTTGGCCGCCTTCTCGATCAGCCGCGCGACTGGCTCAGGGTTCGACACCATCACCACATGTGAGGCGCCCTTGACCACGACGGTGTCCCTCGAGTGTGCTCGTGCGGCCATGAAGGCCAAAGCTTCCGGCGGGATGTTCTTGTCCCCGCCGCCATAGATGAACCAGTTCGGAATCTTCTTCCACGCCGCCGCGGTCTGGGCCTCGTTCAGCGCCGCTTCCGTGATGGGTCGCTGCCCTGCGGCCATCAGCTTTGCCTCGGCGACGGAAACGTCCGCCGCGAACTGGTCGTGGAACTTCTTCTGCAAGATGTAAAGATCCTTTCCGCCGCCCGAAAGTGGAACCGGCGGAGCAAGAGTGGGCGCAAGCGTGCTGCCCGGAAACTTGCCCGAAAGCCCGGCGGCCGTCTCACCGACGTCCGGGGCAAACGCCGCAACATAGACCAGCGCCTTGACATTGGCGTGGCCTTCGGCGGCTTCGCTGACGACCGAGCCGCCATAGGAATGCCCAACCAGGACGACAGGCGATGCAATGCCGGAGACGATATCGGCAACGTATTGCGCGTCACTGGCGACACCCCGCAAGGGATTGGCGGCGGCCACAACCGAATAGCCGTCTTTCTCAAGAATTTTGACGACGCCGTTCCAGCTCGATGCGTCGGCGAACGCGCCGTGAACCAGAACGATAGTGGGCTTTTCGGAGGCGAGCTTTCCGGACTGCGCGTAAGCGTTGCCGAATACAGCCAGGGCGATTGTCAATCCTGCCAGCAGTTTTTTCATCTCATATATCCTTTCGACGGTTTTGATCGGTGCGGTCTCATTGCGATGGGAGAAAGGCTAAAAACGGAGTATTTCAGTGTTTACTTGGCTGAACCTTGCGGCGGGCCGGCCTTGTTGCGGAAAGTCCGCTGAGTTGTTCAGCCGCGCCAATTGCGCGGGCTCACGTGTGGTCGCAACCAGATGATGACCGGCGGCGAGGACCGCTTCCGCCAAGGCACGGCCGATGCCGCGCGAATTTCCAGTGATAAGCCATCTTTGCAACATGGCTTCTCCTTCGATAGGGGTGCCTGCCTCGCAGGCGTTCAAATAGCAATTCCGGTAAGCCGCTAGAGCAATTCCAGGAAAAGTGTGATACGGTTTTCCGTCAGGAATTGCGTCAAAACAAAGAGATAGAGCGGTTCGCCGGTTCCGTGAAACGGTGAAACGCTCTAGGGCGCGTACCGCGTGAAGACGTAGTCATGTCCCTGAACGCGCGCCTCATGACAGGCGAAGCAGGTTTCATGCTGAGCTTCGTCAGCCGGTTTGCCGTCGACAAACCTGCCGAATCCCCATCCGCCGGTGGCGGCGTATTTCTTCGAATCCTTGACCATGATCTGTACGGTCGTGGCGGCGCCGGGAATGGAGGCGGATTCGAATTCGGGCGATTGGACGTGTTTCCAGGCAAGCTTTGCGAGGATGGTTCCGTCAGGGAACGGCAATGTTCTTTCACGATATGCCTTCATCGCCACGACGTTGCCGAGGACTGCTCTAAGCTCGTTCAGGGGCTCTGCTTCCTCGGCCGGCGCGACCAGTTCCCATTGCCGATATTTATCGGGGATCGTGACGCCATAGATCGGAGATGCCGCCTTGGGTTTCGCATCGTCATTTGCTCCGGCCACCGCCGCGAAGACAGATGCCGCAACGATCGCGCCCACGCACGGCAGGAGATGGATAAGTTTCATTGGAAAGCTCCGCTTGAAATGCCGTCAGAACTTGTCGACGTCGATGACCGCCTGGGCAAAGGCCTGCGGAGCCTCCTGCGGAAGGTTGTGGCCAATGCCGCCCGAGATCAGCCGTTGTTCATATTTGCCCGAGAATTTCTTGGCGTAGGTCGCCGGATCGGGATGCGGCGCGCCGTTTGCGTCGCCTTCCATCGTGATCGTCGGCACGCCGATCGCCGGAAATGTCGCCAGCTTCTTTTCCAAGGCATCATATTTTGGCTCGCCCTGCGCCAGACCGAGCCGCCAGCGATAGTTGTGGATAGAGATGGCGACGTGGTCGGGATTGTCGAACGCGGCAGCGGAGCGTTCGAAGGTGGCGTTGTCGAAAGCCCATTTCGGCGAGGCAAGCTCCCAGATAAGGCGGGCAAAATCCCGGGTATATTTCTCGTAGCCCGCTCGTCCCCGTTCGGTGGCGAAGTAATATTGATACCACCATTGCAATTCGGCCTTCGGCGGCAGCGGCGCCCGGTTCAACGCCTGACTGCCGATGAGATAGCCGCTGACGGATACCATGGCCTTGCAGCGCTCAGGCCAGAGCGCGGCTATGATGTTGGCCGTCCTCGCGCCCCAGTCATAGCCGGCGATGAGCGCTTTTTGGATCTTCAGCGCATCCATCAGGGCAACAATATCGGACGCAAGCGCTGCCTGCTGACCGTTCCTCGGCGTTGCGTCCGACAGGAACCGCGTCGTGCCGTAGCCGCGCAGATACGGCACGATGACCCTGTACCCAGCGTCTGCTAGTAGCGGCGCGACATCGACATAGCTGTAAATGTCATAGGGCCATCCGTGCAGGAGGATGACTGCGGGACCGTCGGCCGGACCGTCCTCGGCATATCCGACGCTCAGCAGGCCCGCGTCGATCAGCTTCATCGAGGAGAACGAGGTCCGCGGCTTTGTGGTTCGGGAAGCGGTCGGTTCCGTCCCGCCGGCCTGCGCTCCGGCAATCCCGATCGCGCCGAGCTGCGCTGCGGCGACCGTCGCGGCAGCGACGCCGAAGAGGTGGCGACGCTGATGGTCGATTTTTTCCGGGTTTCTGACTGCGTTCATTGGTGCACTGCCTTTTCGTAATGACATTTTCTCGATAGTGGGCCTGCCCGATCGATCGATATGATCGGCGGGCTAGATCAGGTTGATTGCGACTTCGATGTTGCCGCGGGTAGCGTTCGAGTAGGGGCAGGTCTGATGCGCTGCGTCAACAACGGCCCGGGCAACATCGCGGTCGAGTCCGGGCAGGCTGATATCGAGGCGTGCGCCGAGGAAGAACGCGCCGTCGGCGGCGTTCAGATCCACTTCCGCATCGATGGCGAGGCTGGCCGGCAACATGATGTTCATCTTGCGGGCAGCGATTGCCATCGCACCCTCGAAACAGGCCGACCAGCCGGCAGCGAATAGCTGTTCCGGATTGGTGCCACCTCCAGGGCCGCCGGGCGTGGAAAGCCGGATGTCAAGCCGACCGTCGGAACTGCGCGACGCGCCGTCCCTGCCGCCGGTGGTGCGGACCTTGGCGGTATAGAGTGGTTTTGCAGATTGAGTCATGACGGCTGTGTTCCTTGCAAAGGTACTGGGAAAAATCGGGGGATGGGCGCGGCGTCGCTATTGCCGGTGCGTAAGCAGGCTGGAAGGGCCTGTGGCCGGGCAGGCTTCACCGCATCAGCGATGATGACAAAGCAGGCATGATCGTTCTCCCTCATCCGCAGCAGAAGTTCTTGCTGCTTCGAAACATAGAGGAGGGTCGCCTGGAGCACTCGTTATGCACTATGATGGGGTGTTAGCGCTCGCCAGCAGCCGCACGTCTTGGAACCGGGCCGCTATCACGTCCTGCCTCAAAGTCGCCGCTCGGGGCGACGAAATCGAACTTTCTGCGACGTAGGTCTTGGATTTCGAACCAGGATCTGCCCCAGCCATCAGACAGGATGCGATGAAAAACGACGTCATGATATCGCCAGCCGCGCAGACGAGCGACAGGATATCGTTTGGTCCCTTTACGCTGGCGCCGGGCGAAAGGCTTCTGCTGCGGCAAGGCATGCCTGTCGGTCTCGGCACGCGCTCTTTCGATATCCTGGCAGCCTTGGCTTCGCGTCCCAACGAGATCGTCAGCAAGAAGGATCTGCTAGCCCATGTCTGGCCCGACGCCACCGTCGAAGAAGGCAGTTTGCGGTTTCACGTCGCCAATCTCAGAAAGGCGTTAGGCGACGGCAAGGATGGGGCACGCTACATCGCGACCCTGACGGGACGAGGCTACTGCTTTGTCGCCCCGATCTCGCGATCGGATGGTCAAAACCATGTAGCAAGGGAGGTCGTTGCCAGCTATCCGCAAGCCAATCTGCCAGGTCGCCTGGTCCGGATGGTCGGCCGTACCGGTGATACCGACGCACTTTCAACTCAACTGGCCGACAGGCGTTTCGTCACGATCGTTGGCACCGGTGGTGTCGGCAAGACCACGGTTGCCGTGGCTGTGGGCCATGACCTGGTCGAAGCATTCGCGGGTGCCGTGCATTTCGTCGATCTCGGGGCGCTGAGCGATCCAAGCCTGGTTGCGACGACCGCAGCGTCGATGTTGGGGTTGTCTCTTCAGGCCGACGACCCGACATCCAGCTTGGTCGCCTATCTAGCGGACAAGAGGATATTGCTGATCCTCGACACTTGCGAGCATGTCATCGACGCGGCGGCCGACCTGGCGGCCCGTATCTTCGCCGCTGCGCCGCAAGCGCATCTGCTGGCAACGAGCCGGGAGCCTCTTCAGGTCGAAGGCGAGCATGTCTACAAGCTGGCGCCGCTGGAATGCGCGCCGGGCGATCTGGAACTCACCACGTTCGTGGTGAACAGCTTTCCTGCGACGCAGCTGTTCCTGGAACGAGCCGCGGCGAGCGGCGCCCGGCTTGACCTCCAAGATGCGGATGCCGCCATCGTGGCCGGCATCTGCCGCAAGCTCGACGGCGTGCCGCTGGCGATTGAGCTCGCGGCTGGACGGGTTGCGAGTTACGGCCTGCAGAAAACCGCGGAACTTCTCGACGAGCGGCTGACGCTGTTGTGGCCGGGACAACGCAGCGCGCCGGCGCGGCAGAAGACCCTCCAGGCCACTTTGGACTGGAGCTACGGCTTGCTGTCCGAGTTCGAGCGACTTTTGCTTCGCCGGCTTGCAGTCTTCGTTGGTCACTTCTCGATCGACGCCGCGCTCGAAGTCGTGACGAGCGCAACGGTCGACGACACTCTCGTGTTTGGCGCAATCGACAGTCTCGTTGCCAAGTCGATGGTGGCGGCAAGGCCCGCCGGAGCAACGATGCGTTATCGACTGCTCGACACGACAAGGGCTTATGCCCTTCAGCTCGACGTCGACGATGCCGAGCTCGCGAGCCTGGCCGCACGTCACGCGATCCATTACCTGCGCTGGCTGGAGCAGACAGGAGCCGAGTGGCCTACCTTGTCGAGCGCCGCGCAACGATCGCTTCAACTCGCGGGCCTGGCCAATGTGCGAGTGGCTCTGGATTGGTGCTTCGGACCCGACGGGAAGATTGAAGTCGGCGTCCGTCTGGCCGCCGCGGCGGCCCCTGTTTTTCTGTCGATGTCATTGCTCGCCGAATGTCATCGTTGGACGGCGCGGGCGGTCCTTGCCCTCGACGACACTACTTGCGGCGGATCGGAGGAGATGCTTCTTCAGGCCGCCCTCGGGGTGTCCCTGATGTTCACCCGTGGTGGAAAAGATGCGGCGCGCGTGGCTTTGAACAGAAGCCTTACCATTGCCGACCGGCGTGGCGACGCGCTCGATCAGCTTCAGATTCTGGGTCCGCTGCAGATGTTCCACCTGCGCAGGGGAGAGTTCAGGGTCGCGCTGCGCTATGCGGAGCGCTGCACCGTCATCGCCGCAACGCTCGAGGATTCCGTCTCCACCACATTGGCGCATTCCTTGATGGGGATTTCTCTTCACCTCAGCGGAGAGCTGGGCCGCGCCCAGACCGCGTTGGAAGCGGCGCTGCGATGCGGGCCGCGTTCCGACCGGACCACGACGAACTATCTCGGCTTCGACGGCAGGATTCTGGCCGGCGCAATTCTGGCGAGGACGCTCTGGCTGCAAGGTTATCCGGATCGGGCCGTGGAGCGCGCGCTGCTGACGGTCGAGGATGCGGAGGTCCTGAACCATCCCCTGACGCTCTCCATCGCACTTGTCTGGGCAATTTCCGTGTTCCTCTGGGTCGGAGACCTTGCGCGCGCAGAGGAACACATCGATCGTCTTTTCTCCCGTGCCGAATTTCATTCCCTTGGACCCTATCTCGCGCTAGGGCGCGGCTTCAAAGGAGAACTCGCCATTCGTCGAGGCAACGCAAGCAGCGGTGTCGAAAGCCTTCGATCCTGTCTCGCCGAGCTTCATGCCGCCCCGTACGAACTACTGACCACGCCGCTCAACATCTCCTTCGTTCAGGGCCTCGCCGCGACCGGTAGGTCCGCCGAAGCGCTTTCACTGATCGAAGAGACGATCCAGCAGGTCGAGGCAAGCGGCGATCTTTGCTACATGCCGGACCTGCTGCGCGTGAAGGGCAACCTTGTTCTCGCGGCCCCCCAAGCCGGCACCGACGAAGAAGCGGAACTTTGTTTTCGGCGGTCGTTAGAGCTCAGCGATCGTCAGGGGGCTCGCGCATGGGAGTTGCGGACCGCCATCGACCTCGCTTCGCTGTTGGCCGCACGCGGACGACACGAGGCCGCCCAAGCACTCCTCCAGCCAATTTTCGCGCGATTCGGGGAGGGTTTGGAGACAGCAGACCTGCGGTCAGCCGCACGCCGCCTGTTGGCTACGCCGAACTAGCATGGCCTCCGGCAGCGCCGCGCAGGCAGGAGCGGCGATCCCTGCCGCTGCTCCCGATATGACCGTTCGCGATTTGAACCTACGGATGACGTTGAGGCCGTGCCGTCATCGGCCGCGAAACCATGCGGAACGATACGGGAAGATTTCTGCTTTTGGCCCCCGAAAAAGTCAATAAAATCAATATCATTGGCGATGGAGACTGCCGTTCTGAACGGCCTTGCCGCCGCGTTGCGCCATCCTGACGTAATTGCCCAGTACGTCCAAACTTATCACGAAGAACGGCGGCGTCTGGCTGCCGACACCGATGCGCGGCGCGCTCGTTCGGAACGGCGGCTTGGAGAACTATCTCGGGAGATCGATCGACTGGTCAACGCCATCGCCAAGGGCCATGGCGACCCAGCTGTGTTAGGACCACAATCAACAACGCTCAATGAGGAGCGTAAGGGCATTGTGGCCGAGCTGGACCAAGTGCCCGCGGCGGCCACGGTGATCGCGCTGCATCCTGCGGTGCTGGCACGCTACGAGGAACAGCTAAATCAACTGCAAGCAGGACTTGCAAAGGCGGACGTCTCGCCGCACTCCTGGGTGAGAATGCCTTTCCCAACGGCGTCAAAGCAGTGGGGGTAAGGTGGTAGCGGGAGAGGGCTACCGCCAATACAGCGCTGCAACCGAGTTCGTTTGTTGAAAGGACTTCGCAAGCGAAGTCAGCAGCTCGAAATCCTGCCCGGAACCACTTTTATCATAAGTCGATAACCGTCCCAGGCTGACCGGGGCGGCTTTTTACGTTTTTTGAGGCCCGATTTCTTGATTGTGCCTTCAGCTCCATACGTCCGGGATCATTTCTGGGTGGCTCGCGGGCTTTCGCGGCTCCCGCCTGTAAGGCCTCGAAAGCTGAATCGCACTAAGGTCGAGACCTGATAAGCCATCACCGAGTAGGCAGCTGCCCGATCGTAATTGTGTCTCCATCAATCACGCAGCGAGTGACGCGTCCAACTCTGCTGGCTTCTTGGAAGCTCTTCGAGTTTTCCAGGTCGCACCCCTGGTCGAATTGCGTGCGCTCCAGAAGAGGTTTGGACGTCCGGGCTCGTCTCGCAGTTTCTTTGAGGAGGTTCTGCTCCCGGCCGAAGTTGACGAGATGCGTCGGCGCCGCGCCGCTGATAATCGACGGTCAACATGCGGTTCAAAAGTGGCGCGGCCCGTTGCGGACACCTTCCGCGCTCACAGATGCGACATGTGATTCGAATCGGGTCGAATGCCGGCCGGTTGTGGGTGCCGTCGGCATCAAAGAAGCCTTGGGCTGAGGCCACCTCGCAGACCGGGACGATGGCGCATCGCGTTGTGGAGCGTTGAAACGCCGCTGCGTTGGCTGTTTCGGTGGTTATGCCGAGATAGCGTGTGCCGTCTCAAGAATAGCAGCCGTGCTCCAGCGCAAGCCGCTTCACCAGCGCCGAGACCGCGTCGATCGCCGGTGTCGGCCTGTCCGTCAGCCGGCCGAGTTCCTGCACGGCGCTCACCAGCGCGTCGATTTCCATCGGGCGGCCGCGTTCAAGGTCCTGCAGCATCGAAGTCTTGTGTTCGCCGACATCGCCGGCGCCCTTAATGCGGCGGTCGACCGCGATCGGGAAGCGCACGCCGAGGCTTTCGCCGATCACTTGGGCTTCCAGCATCATGGTGCGGGCGAGCGCGCGCGTACCCTCGTCGGCGACGATTGCCGCCAGCGTCGAGCCGGTCAGCGCCGAGATCGGGTTGAAGGACAGGTTGCCCCACAGCTTCACCCAGATTTCGCTGCGGATGTCGTCGCGCACTGGCGCCTGCAGGCCGGCCTTAACCATTTCCTCGGCCAGCCGGATGACGCGTTGGCCCTTCTCGCCGGAGGGTTCGCCAAGCGAGAAGCGCCTGCCCTCGACATGGCGGATGAGGCCCGGCGCGTCGACCTCGACGGCCGGATAGACGACAGAGCCGATGACGCGCTGTGGCCCGATCCGCTGCCAGATCGCGCCGCCTGGGTCGACACTGTCGAGCCTTGTGCCTTCGAGCGGTCCGCTTAGCCCGTGAAAGTACCACCACGGCACGCCGTTCTGCATGGTGACGACCGCGGTGTCCGGGCCAAGAAGCGGTGCGATCTGGTCGAGTGCCGGGGTCAGCGAATGGGCCTTCAGCGCCAGCACCACGTAATCCTGGACGCCGAGCTCTTCGGCTTTCGCCGCGGCTTTGACCGGCGCCACCGTCTCCGCGCCGTCCTCGATCAGGCGCAGGCCGCCCGCGCGGATCGCGTCCAAATGCGCGCCACGCGCGACGATCGACAGATCGGTGCGTCCGGCAAGCGCCAGCTTGGCGGCGAGATAGCCGCCGATGGCGCCGGCGCCGAAAACGTTGATCTTCATCGTCAAAGCCCGAGCTTGGCGGCGAGCCCGATGCGCTGCAGCTTGCCGGTCGCCCCCTTGGGGATCTCGTCCAGGATCAGGATCTTGCGCGGCACCTTGAAGTCGGCGAGCCGTGTCGCGGCGTGGGCGCGGATATCGCTTTCGCCGGCGCTCATGCCTTCGCGCAGCACCACGGCCGCCGCCACCTCTTCGCCGAGCTTGTCGTGCGGCATGGCGAAGGTCACCACCTGCGCCACCGCCGGGTGGTCCATCAACACGTCATCGACCTCTAGCGGCGAAATCTTCTCGCCGCCGCGGTTGATGATCTCCTTCAGCCTTCCGGTGACCCTCAGATATCCGTCCCCGTCGAGCACGCCCTGGTCGCCCGTGTGGAACCAGCCATGCGCGAAGGCCGTCGCATTGGCGTCCGGGTTCTTCTCGTAGCCCGGCGTGACATTTGGGCCGCGAATGACGATTTCGCCGATCTCGCCGGCCTGCATCAGCCGGCCGTCCAGCGCCATGACTGCCACTTCGGGTCCGCCGGCGGCGCCGACGCTGCCCGGCTTGCGCTGGCCCGGCGGCAGCCGGTTCGATGCCATCTGGTGCGCCGCCTCGGTCATGCCATAGGCTTCGATGACCGGGCAACCGAAGGTTGCCTCCAGTTCCGCCATCACCTGCGCCGGCAGCGACGCCGAGGACGAGCGGATGAAGCGCAGCGCTGCCGCCGCCAGCACTTCCGGATTGCGCGCCGCGCGCGGCAGGATCGCCTGGTGCATGGTCGGCACCGCCGTGTACCAGCTCGGCCTGGCGTCGCTCAGCCACTGGAAGAAGCGCAGCGCGTTGAAGCCCGGCGTGCAGTAGATGCTGCCGCCGGCGGCGAGCGACGACAGCACCGCCGCGATCAGCCCATGAATGTGAAACAGCGGCATGATGTTGAGGCAGCGGTCGTCGGCCGTCAGGCTAAGCGTCGCACCGATATGGCGGGCGGAGGCCGCGACATTGGCGTGGCTGAGCGGCACCAGCTTGGGGCGCGACGTGGTGCCAGACGTGTGCAGCAAAAGCGCGATATCGTCATCACGCGCCATGTCGGGCGCCGCCTGCGGCCCCACCGCCGGCCCTTCGATGACGAAACTGCCGGCAGGTGCGCCCGCCGGCACGACCAGCCGCAGCACGGCGATGCCGAGACGCTCGGCCACCGTCACCGCCGGACCGCTGTCGTCAGCGGAAACAAGTATCGCCTTGGCGCCGATATCGGTCAGGTAGAAATCAAGCTCGTCGGCTCGGTAGGCCGGATTGAGCGGCGCCGTCGAGGCGCTTGTCGCCACCGCGACGAAGCTTGTCGCCATCTCCGGACCGTTGGGCAGCACGATCGCCACCCGGTCGCCCCGGCCGATGCCGCGCGCATGCAGCGCCGCCGCCGTGGCGTCGATCAGATGGCGCAGTCCGCCATGGGTGAGGGTGGGCCGGTCGGGCGCCAGGATCGCCGGCGCGTCATCGGCGCCGGCGGCGAACGGGCTTGAAAGCCCTTGCGAATTTGCGTTGCTGGTCATGGTCACCGACTATCGTTGCAATCCGTCAAAATCCAGCCGCGACACACAGATGTGATGCCGCCGGCCATCAATATCCCAACGCCATCCCGTCCTTGCGCGGGTCAGACGCGCCGGTCAGCGTACCCTTTTCCCAGTCGATCAGCACCGCCTGGCCGCCGCCCAGCGGGTGATGCGGTTCGACGATGCGATGGCCGCGCTTGCGCAAGCCCTTGATCGCCTCGTCGGGAACGTTGCGCTCAGCCTCCACGACGTCATCGTTGTAAAACACACGCGGCGCATCCAGCGCCTGCTGCGGATCCATGCCGAAGTCGATCATGTTGGTCAAAAGATGCACATGGCCGAAAGGCTGGTAGCCGCCGCCCATGACGCCGAACGGCATAACCACGCGGCCATTCCGGGTCGCCATTCCGGGCATGATCGTGTGCATCGGCCGCTTGCCGGGCGCGATCGCATTGGGATGCCCGGGATCGAGCCGGAAGCTCGAGCCGCGGTTCTGCAGCACCACGCCGGTCTTAGGGCTGACCACGCCGCTGCCGAACGAATAATAGGTCGAGTTGATGAAGGAGACCGCGTTGCGGTCGCGATCGACCACTGAAATGTAGACCGTGTCGCTGCCCGGCAGGTCCAGCTTCGGCAGATGCGTCATCGCCCGCGCGGGGTCGATCTCGGCGCGCAGCCGGTCGGCATAGGCGGCAGACAAGAGCTGCTTGACCGGCACCGGGAGCTGATCCTGGTCACCCACAAAACGGTCGCGGTCCTGGTAGGCCAGCCGCCCCGCCTCGATTTCCAGATGCAGCCGCTCGGCGCCATTGGGATCGAGCCCGCCAAGCTTGAACCCGGACAGCACATTCAGCATCAGCAGCGCGGTCAGGCCCTGGTTGTTCGGCGGCATCTGGTGGATGTCGTAGCCGCCGTAAGGGGTGCTGACCGGCGCCACGCAGTCGCCCTTGGTCGCCGCGAAATCCTCCTGGCTGTGCAGCCCGCCCAATTCCTTGAGCCGGCGCACCATATCGTCCGCAACCGTGCCTTCGTAGAATCCGGCGCGGCCGTGCTTGGCTATGATGCGCAAGGTGGCGGCGAGCTCCGGCTGGCGGTGGACGTCGCCGGCCCTCGGCGGCTTGCCGCCGGGCAGGAAGATGCGCGCGGCATGTTCGTCCCCGGCAAGGTCGATCTCCGGGTCCGCCCAGTCGAAGGCGACGCGGTCGTGCACGACATAGCCGTTCTCGGCATATTGAATGGCCGGCGCCAGCACCTCGGCAAGGTCCTTGCTGCCATGGTCCTCAAGCAGCCGGCACCAGGCATCGATGGCGCCCGGGACCGTCACCGCGTGCGGTCCCTGTTTGGGAAGCTCGCTGAAACCCCTGTCCAGATACCAGTCCACGGTCGCGGCCGCCGGTGCGCGGCCGGAGCCGTTGAAGGCCAGCACGTCACCTTGTCCCGCCGGGCAATAGAGCACGAAACAGTCGCCGCCGATGCCGGTCGATTGCGGCTCGACCACGGCCTGCACGGCGGCGGCGCAGACCGCCGCGTCCATGGCATTGCCGCCGCCGCGCAGCATCTCGATCGCCGCGAGCGTTGACAGCGGGTGCGACGTCGCGGCGACCGCTTCGGTGGCACGAACCGGCGAGCGGCCGGGAAACTGGAAATCACGCATTCTGTTTTTCAATCCCTTGGTCTGATGGATGCGACGTGTCCGCCGTCGCGTGACACAACACGGCAGCGGATCGTTTCGGCTTGTCGGCGCAGCCCATGTCGCCAATTCCCCTGATTATGCTCCGGTCATGTTTCATGCGCGGACCCGATAGGGCGTCAGCCAGGTCTCCAGGGCATTCAGGGCCGAGATGATCGCGAAATTGATGGTGAGGTAAATCGCACCCGCAGCCACGAAAACTTCGACAGCGCGATAGGTCTGAGAAATCAACCCCTGGGCGATGCCTGTCACTTCCATCAGGGTGACGATCGATGCGAGCGACGTACCCTTCACCATGAGGACGATCTCGTTGCTGTAGCTTGGAATGGCTTGGCGCAGCGCCAAAGGCAGAACGACGAGGCGCAGGGTCTGGATTCGTGTCATCCCGAAGGCGGAAGCGGCCTCGACAAGGCCGCGCGGCACGCCTTGTATTGCGCCCCGCAGGATCTCGCTGCCATACGCAGCAGTATTGAGACTGAGTGCGATGATGGCGCACCAATAGGGCTCGCGAAACACCCACCAGAGCCCAACGGCCTGAAGCGTGGGACGGAATTGGCCGAGGCCGTAATAGATGAGGAATATCTGGACGAGCAATGGTGTGCCGCGAAAGACGGCGACGAAGGCGCGTATGGGCCACACCAGCATCCGATGGTTTCCCTGCTGCGCCAGAGCGAGCAGCAGGGCCAAGGCAAAGCCTATTGCTATCGACAACCCCGCAAGCTGCAAGGTCAGGGGCAAGCCGGAGAGAAGGGTTGGAATGATCTCAACAAAGAAATGCAGGTCGATCATGCGTGGACCATGCCTCGCCACGCTCGTGCCTCGCCGTAGCGGAAGACCGAGCCGGTCACCGCGGCGATGAGGAAATACAGCGCCGCGGCGGCTAGGTAGAAGACGAAGGGCTCCCTCATCGATCCTGCGCCGATCTGAGATTGCCGCATCAATTCCACGAGACCGATCACGGAAATCAGGGCCGAATCCTTGAGCACGAGTTGCCAGACATTGCCGAGGCCCGGCAGGGCGTGCCGCATCAATTGTGGTATGATGACGAGGCGTAGCGATTGGAACCGGGACAGGCCCAAAGCCTTGGAAGCCTCGAACTGGCCGGGATCGACGGCGAGATACGCTCCGCGATAGACCTCGGCTTGATATGCGCCCGAAATAATGCCGATTGCCAGGACGCCGGTTGCAAATGTCGGGAGCCCGACGAAGCCGGCGCTGCCGAAGAATTTTCCGATCTCAGTCAAGGCGATGCTGCCGCCATAGTAAAGCAGGTAGATCGTCAACAGATCGGGCACACCCCTGAACACCGTGCCGTAGCCCTTGGCTAACCGCGACGGAACAACTCTCGTGGAAAGCCGACCACTCGCAGCCACCGCGCCGAAGAGGGCGCCGAGCAGGAAGCCGAGGACGGACAGCGCAAACGTAACGCCTGCTGCCAAGAGCAGCGCGCCGCCCCAGCCGCCCTTGCCCAGGGACAGGATATGGAGTGCATCGGTCATGTGAAACCTGATTGATCAGGGGCGTCTGGCCGATCGGTCGACGCCGACCGGCCGAACAAGTCCCCAAATGGCTACTTGACCGGCGTCACGTCCGTTTTCACCCATTTTTCCGAGATGCTCTTGATGGTGCCGTCGGCGATCGCGGCGCTGATCGCGTCGTTAAGCATCTGCTTGAGCTTGGTGTCTTCCTTCCTCAGGCCCGCACCGGTTCCGGCGCCGAACAGACCGCCGACAAAGCCAGGCCCCGCTACCGTGAAGCCCGCGAATTCGGGTTTTGCGAGCGTCGCGGCGAGCGCCGTCTTCTGAGCGAATATCGCGTCGATGCGGCCTGCGGCCAGATCGAGATCGTGCTGCTCGGTCGTCTTGTACTCGCGGATCTCCACCGTGTCCCCGAAGTATTTCTTGACGAATTCGAGCATCGCCGTTGCCGCCTGGACGCCGACCACCTTGCCTTTCAGCAAGGGCTTCAACTTATCGATCGCAGCCTTGGAGGCAGCCTCATCGTCCAGTTTGAATTTCTCGGTCGAAGCGCCGAGCTTCCCCAGGTCGCTATCCTTGGCGGCTGCGAAACCACCCGGGTCGATCGCATAAGGCTGGGTGAAGTCGATGGTCTCGAGGCGCTTCGGCGTGATGAACATGCCGGCCATGATCACATCGAACTTGCCGACCTTCAGCGCAGGAATAAGACCGTCCCAATCCTGGGCGATGATGGTGCATTTGACCTTCATCCGCTCGCAAAGATTGTTGGCGAGATCGATCTCCAGTCCGTCGAGCTCGCCGTCGGCGTTGGTGAAGTTCCATGGAGCGTAGGCGCCCTCCGTGGCGATGGTGATGGCCTTCGGCGCGTCCTCGGCCAAAGCGGTGTGCATGAAGCCGAACATGCTGAGTGCGGCCGCAACTGCGGCCAAACGATTGAATTTCATTTGGTTCCCCTTTTTTTGGTAGGCTGATTGAACGGTTCCCGCGCCCGGCCGCATTGCCGGTTCGAGGCCATTACTGCCCGGCCGGCTTTCGTCACCGGCCGGGACTCACGAACTCGGCCAGCAGCGGTGCCGTGCCGAGAATATGTTCCTGCATCACCTGTTCCGCGTGATGTCCGTCGCCCGAGCGCAAGGCAGCGATCACGGCGGCATGCTCCTCGCGCGCAGAATGCGGTTTGTCACAATCGTCGAACCAGATGCGCATGTAGGGCTCTATGACCACATGCAGCGCCGATATCTGGTGGATCAGCTTGGGTCTCTGGCTCAACGCACAGATGCGGCCATGGAATTCCTGGTGGCGGACAACCCAGTCGCTGCCGCCGCTCTGGCCTGCGCGCTCCATGCGTTCGAGCAGGCGGTCGAATTCCTCGAACTCCTCTTCGTCGATCCGGGGCATCGCCAGCCTGACGGCCAACCCCTCCAGAACCGAGCGAATTTCGAAAATCTCATAAAGCTCATCGACAGTCAGGCCCGCGACCACGCATCCCCGATTGGGACGAAGGACCACCAGCCCGTCGGAGGCCAGGCGCCGAAAGGCTTCCCGGACCGGCATGCGGCTCATGCCGATCTCTGCGGCAATCTCCTCGGGAATGAGCCGTTCGCCCGGCTTGTAACGGCCAAAGCGAAGGGCTCGTTGAACGTGCCTGTACGCCTCTTCCTCCGCGGTGGCGGACGTCTCGGGAAAACTCGCCGGCATGGGACCCCAAAAAGTATTTTTGTATCCACGTATCATCAAATCCGCATTTTGATGGATCGTCAATCCCCGCTGATGCCTTTAGGGCCGCGCACTACCGGGCGTCGTAGGGGGCCAGTGGCCCTACGCCTTCACAATCCGGCTGACGCCGAGCACTTCGAAATTCGTGCGGATGATCGCCTGCATTTGGCGGTCTGGTCCGGACATGCGGAGGAACCCGGGCCAGGTCTCGATCGGTCGTTCCCGGCTCCCGGAACAGGGTTTGTTCCCGATATGGGCAGGCACAATATGGTGGGCTGAATTGCCTTCCCCAGGGATTGGTGCAATCTGCCGTCATGAAGATATCGGGCTCCGATCTCCATCTTTTTCGTGTCTTTGAAAGCGTGGCCCGCAATGGCGGAATGTCCGCAGCGCAGATGGAGCTGTCGCTTAGCCAACCGACGGTCTCCAATCATCTGACCGCTCTCGAACAGCGCCTTGGCGTCAAATTGTGTGAAAGAGGGCGCCGTGGATTCGCGCTGACGGAAGAAGGGCGCAGGGTTTACCAGATCAGTATGGAAATCACCGGGATGCTGGACGCCAACTCGGCCCGGCTTTCCTGCCTCAGAAGCGTTCTGGCGGGAAAGGTCGAGGTTGGTATCGTCGACTGCATGGCGACCGACCCAAGTTTCAGAATTGCCGAGGCGATTGCCGAGCTCTCCAAAGCCGCACCGGAAATCGAGTTGAACCTCAAGATCATGCGGCCCAATGATATCACCAAGGCAGTAGCCGAGGGCGATATAGACATTGGAATTGGTGGATCCGACATAAAGGTCGCGAGCGTTCAATACCAGATCATCTACCAGGAGGAGCATGCGGTGTTCTGCGGATCGGCGCACCCTTTGTTTCGCCTGAAAGACGAGGCGATCACGAATGCGGAATGCTACGGCCATCCCTGGGTGCACAGGGGCTACTGGTCTGGGCTCCGGCGACATGGCTTCGACGGCTCGGCGGCAAACCGGCTAACCCTCGATATAGAGGCGCAGCTGTTGATGGTTCTCTCGGGCACCTATCTAGGGGTCCTGCCTGTCCATTATGCCGGCCTGTTCGAACGCCAGGGGCGTCTGCGCCGGCTCCCCATGACCGATGAAGTCTATTTCGCCGATATTGAGGTCGCCACGCGCGCCAGCGAACAGGCTGCCAACATCGGCTACGTCCGCGATGCCATTATCAAGGCGCACTCCATGCATTTGTGAAAATCAATGTATGGGTTCCCGGAATGATATTCCTGCCGTGCTGGCCGAGGTCTAGGCTTTCGTAGGGCAGGCGGTTCGCAGGTTAACACCCCCAGCGGTTGTCTTGGCCGAAATGTCCACAAACGGCTTGGCCGGCGTGTCAGCATTGCTTCAGAGGTACGGATTGAGCACCGATAGCCAGCTGCTTCGCAACCTTCCCGATTTTTCGCTGGAAGCGACAAGGCATCTGGTCGCTGCCCGCTACGGGATCGAGGGCGCATATCGCCAACTGGCTTCCGAGCGGGATCTATCCTGGCGCATCGAAGGCGCCGATGGCCGCGACGTGGTGGTCAAGATATCGAATGTCAACGAGCCCGAAGGCGTGGTGGATATGCAGGTCAGGGCCCTGGACCACATTTTCGCGCGCGATCCCGCCCTGCCGGTGCCCCGCATCGTTCTCTCCCTCGCCGGAAATCTCTATGAGTGGATCGAGGACGAACGCGGCTCCAGGCACATGGTGCGGGTGCTCACATTCCTGCCGGGCAATGTCATGGAGCAGGTCGCGGAAGCGTTTTCCCCGCGCACCCGCTTCAACACAGGCGCGATGGTGGGACGTCTCGCCCACGCGCTGCGGGACTTCTTCCATCCATACGCCCACAGCAATCTACACCTCTGGGACATCTCGCGCGCCTTGGCCCTGCGTCCGCAGATAGCCGGTGTTTCCGACCCCGGGCTTCGGGGGCTGTGCTTGGAAATCTTCGAGCGCGCCGAACGCTTTACCATCCCTCAATTGCTGAAAACGCGACGGCAAGTCGTCCATCAGGATTCCCATGGCGGCAACATCCTTGTCGACCCCAACGACAGCACGTCGCCGGTCGGCATCATCGATTTTGGCGATATCGGCTACAATTCCATCGTTGCGGACATTGTGACGGCTTGCGAGACATTCTCGAAATCCGATGATGATCCGATCGCTTACCTCTGCGATGTGGCGTCGGGTTTCGATTCGACATATCCGCTCGAAGAAAACGAGATCGATCTCATTTTCGACGCGATGCTGCTGCGCCTCGCACTGGCCACCGTGATCGTCGAGGCGAGGGAAGCCACGATCGAATCCGGCATCCCCCATATCGAAAACGCCGGCCAATACCCTCGAATGATGGAGTTGCTGAGCCGGCAAGGGCGCTCAGAGGCGGTGCGCCGGCTTCGTCAGGCGTGCCGGTTTCCGGTCTATCATCCAACGAACGGCGGCGAGCCTCTCGCACAGAACTATGACTGGGTGAAGCATGAGCGCGACGCCCATCTTGGGCCGATATGGCATTTCTACAAGCAGCCCCTGCACATCACGCGCGCTCAGGGAGCCTGGATGTATGCCGCCGACGGGACGGCTTATCTCGACGTCTACAACAACGTCCCCCAAATTGGTCATTGTCACCCGCACGTGGCGAGAGCCATTTACCGCCAGGCCAGCGCGTTGAACACCAACACGCGATACATGTGCGACACGGCGGTCGAGTATGCGGCGCGATTGACCGCCGATCTGCCTGATCACCTCGACACCTGCATCTTCGTCAATTCAGGCAGCGAAGCCAATGATCTGGCGATGCAGATAGCCATGTCGCTCAGCGGGCATGATGGCGGTCTGATCATTGACCAGGCCTACCATGGATGCACCGAACTCACGACGGCGCTGTCCAATGAAAGCTGGCGTCACTTGCCCGCCGGCGAGCATCCCAGGCAGATCGAAACCTTGATGGCCCCGGATATGTACAGGGGCCCTTTCGCCAACGACCCGCAGGCAGCCGCGAACTACGCCGCGGATGCCGACCGGGCGATAGCAGCCTTGCGCGCCAGAGGGCACAGGCCGGCGGCATTCATGGTCGACACGGCCTTGTGTTCGAGCGGCGTGCTGCGGGCGCCTGACGACTATTTCAATCTCGTCGCGAAAACCGTCCGGTCGGCGGGCGGTTTCGTCGTCGCCGACGAGGTGCAGGCCGGCTGCGGCCGCATGGGAACCTTCTGGGGTTTCCGGGCGAACGGGCTCTGCGACGACAATGTCGACTTCGTGACGATGGGCAAGCCGGTCGGAAATGGCCACCCGCTCGGCGTCGTCATCCTCGGTTCGGCACTTATGAAGCGGTTCCTCAACGGCACTTATCCGCTGTTGTTCAGCACATTCGGCGGCAACACCGTCGCATGCGCGGCCGGCATGGCTGTGCTGGACGTCATCGAGCGGGAAGACCTGATCGAGCGCGGCGCCGAAACAGGAGACTATTTGCGCCGGGAGCTTGGGCGTCTGGCGCAACGGCATCCCATCATCGGCGACGTACGCGGTCTTGGGATGATGACCGGCGTCGAACTGGTTACGGATCGCTTCACCAAAGAACCGGCGGTCCTGCAAACCGACCAACTCGTCGAAGCCTTGCTCGCACGCAACATTCTGACAGGGAAAGGGACGCCGAACACCCTCAAGTTACGTCCACCGCTGATCTGGTCACGGCAAGAGGCCGATATGTTCGTCACGGCTTTTGACGACAGTTTGAGCGGACTGCAATGACCTCTGCCAGGGCTCGCTGGGCCAAAGCATGTCAGGCGGGTCCCCAGAAAATCGGGAACGATCGGAAGACCAGCACTGCTCCCGCTGAGAAGGGAACATCGGCCTGCCTGCACAATGGCAAGCCGGACCAACAGGAGAACGAACATGAAGAATCAGCTATTTGGACTGGCTGTGACGATGGTGGCTGCGTGCTTTTCAGCCGGCGTGTCACTGGCGCAGGACAAGGTCGTCAACGTCTACAACTGGTCTGATTATATCGACAGTTCCATCCTTGATGATTTCACCAAGGAAACCGGTATCAAGGTCGTCTACGACACCTTCGATTCGAACGAAATTCTCGAGACCAAGCTGCTTGCCGGCGGCTCCGGCTATGACGTGGTGGTTACAACCGGACCATTCCTGGCCAGGCAGATTCAGGCCGGCGTGTTCCAGAAGCTCGACAAGTCCAAGCTGCCGAATCTCAAGAACATGTGGCCGGAGGTTATGGCGCGCCTGGCCAAGTATGATCCGGGCAACGAATATGCCGTCAACTACATGTGGGGCACCACCGGCATCGGCTATAATGTCGACAAGGTGAAGGCCGCGCTCGGCGACATGCCGATCGACAGCTGGGATGTGCTCTTCAAGCCGGAGAATGCGGCTAAACTGAAGGACTGCGGCATCAATATCGTCGATGCGCCGGAGGAGACTATGGCCATTGCCATGAACTATCTCGGCAAGGACGGCGACAGCAAGAAGAAAGAGGATCTCGAAGCTGGCGGTGACATCTACACGAAAATCCGGCCCTACGTCCGCACCTTCAACTCCTCTGCCTACATCAACGACCTGGCGAATGGCGACAAATGCATCAGCATCGGCTGGTCGGGTGACGTGCTGCAGGCCAAGAACCGGGCCAAGGAAGCCAACAACGGGGTCAAGGTCGAATACCTGATCCCCAGGGAAGGCACCTATATGTGGTTCGACAATCTGGCTATCCCTGCCGACGCCAGGCATGTCGATGAGGCGCACGCCTTCATCAACTACCTGATGCGGCCGGACGTCATCGCCAAGTCAACCAACTATGTCCAAACCGCCAACGGCAATCTCGCCTCGCAGAAGTTCATCGATGAGGGAGTGCTGAAGAACCCGTCGGTCTATCCGACGCAGGAAACGCTCAAGAAGCTTTTCACGATTTCTTCGTATGGGTCCAAGGAGCAGCGCGTCCTCACCCGTCTCTGGACCCAGATCAAGACTGGCAGCTAAACGGCACATGGATGGGGCGGTCACTGGCCCATTTTTTGGCGGCGCCTCTGGTGAAGGTCTGCCGCCATCTTATGACCGTGCGCGGAAGAATGGCGGGGGATCGGTCGTCTGGTGGACCGGTAACGCGCAAATCCACGCTCGCGTGCGGAGCGATACATCGCCAATTTTGCTTCTAATTCAACTGCGAGGAACAAATGCCATTCCAAGATCTGATCCAGCCTGAACTGGGCGCCTATGTCAGCAAAGTGGCCACGCCAGGCGACTTTGCCCAGTTCTGGGCCTCGACCATCGCCGAGGCCCGCCAGGCCGGCGGCAAGGTCAACATCATACCGGCACAGACAACACTGAAGGCGGTCCAGTCTTTCGACGTCACGTTTCCGGGATTTGGCGGCCACCCGATCAAAGGATGGCTGATCCTGCCGACGCGTCATGAAGGGCGGCTTCCTCTTGTCGTGCAGTATCTCGGCTATGGCGGCGGACGCGGCTTGGCACATGAGCAATTGCACTGGGCGGCGTCAGGATTTGCTTATTTTCGAATGGATACACGCGGGCAGGGAAGCGACTACAGCGTAGGAGAGACTGCCGATCCGGTCGGCTCGACCTCTTCGTTTCCCGGCTTTATGACGCGTGGCGTCCTGGACAAGAATGACTACTATTACCGGCGCGTGTTCACCGATGCTGTGAGGGCGATAGATGCTCTCCTGGAGCTGGACTTCATCGATCCCGAGCGCATCGCGGTTTGCGGCGACAGTCAGGGCGGCGGCATCTCGCTCGCCGTCGGCGGGATCGACCCGCGCGTCAAGGCCGTAATGGCCGATGTGCCGTTTCTTTGCGACTTTCCGCGCGCATTGGGGACTGCCTTGCGCGATCCCTATTTGGAGATCGTCCGTTTCCTGGCGCAGCATCGCGAGAAGAAGACCAAAGTCTTTGAAACGCTCGGCTATTTCGACTGCGTCAACTTTGCCCGGCAGTCCACGGCGGCGGCGGTGTTTTCCGTGGCCCTGATGGATGAAGTCTGCCCGCCTTCTACAGTCTACGGCGCATTCAATGCGTATGCGGGCGAAAAAACCATGATCGAGTATGAATTCAACAACCATGAAGGCGGGCAAGGCTACCAAGAGCGCGAACAGATGGCGTGGCTCAGCGGGCTGTTCGGTATCAGCTGACGTGAGCGGCCCAGCACTGGCCGGTTTTACCTTCCCAAGGGACCTCTGCTTGTCCGGGCAATCAAGCTCCACCGGCTATCAGCCGCTACACGCTTCCACCCCTGCAAACAGGACATGGCATGCGCTTTGAGGGGTCCGCGGCAACCTTAGCTGGTCAACGACCTCGGAGGGGCTTGGGTAGCCGCCCCGGCAGAGTCCCGCGCCACCTTGATGCCATCGGCCTCTCCCTGCTCGGTGTCAGCTTACCCAGTCCTTGGCCCGCAACCGGACCGGCAGCAATCGGCCCAAAAGGCGACATCAGAACATCTGCTCTGTGAAGACCGCTTCTGGCGCCTCTGCTACGTTCGTTGGCACCACAAGGCAGCAGGCTCGGCCCTGAAATCATTTAAGATTTTTGGACAGGGCGCTACCAAAAGTTCATATTTTTGTTATGATTTCAAAAGCTTATAGGTAGGTTGGTAGCGGGAGCCCGTTTCGCTTCGACCCCCCCGAATGTTCCTGTCCCATTCGGCTGGCGGGATACCGTCAGAAGAGTTTGATCTCCGGCGTGACAGGCCAGTGAAATCCGCAAGGCCGCCAACGCGCGGTTTCGACTCTCTCGGATGTCGAATTTGCGCAAAAGCGGACAAAGTTGAAACCGCCAGACTAGCGATCACCCTTGGCCTTTGCGTAGGGATTCACCACTGCTTTCCCCATTCCTGACACCTTATTGGCGTCGGGGGTATAGCGAAGTTCCGGCTTGTTGATCTTGCATTTGGAGCACACCAGGCGCGGCGCGAGATTCCAGTTCATTGCGTTGACAGCCGGACCGTATTTGTCTCTCAAGCCCTCAAGGTCGAGCACCGCGTAGTGAACGCAGTTGCGGCAATATGCCGTGATCTGCATATTCCCGTCGATCAGCGATTTGAAATGTCCAGTCGCTCATCCGCGGAACCGCTCGGTGTACCAGGTGATCTTGCCGTCGACCTTCATCGGCTTGTGAATCATGAGGCGCTTCGGCAGGTGCTCCGGATGCACCTCGATCAGCGTGATCTTGATCTGCGGCTTGCAACGGCTGCAATCAAATTTCAGCGCCAGCGGATCGACGCCACCGCCATAGACCATCATTAAATCGGCTGATCTGCAGTAGCGAACATTTCCGCAACTGCACTCTGCCTTCACAAGTATGTTGTGCCGGGTCGCCTTGCCCAGCGTGTCGATCGGATCGTGCGCCATGAGAACGTAATAAGAACAAATTCCCAGGCGTGGTCAAGCGCCATCAGCTTTCGTCAAGAAAACCCTGCACCGATGCGTGACGCAGCTTGGGCTCGCCTCGCAGCGTCCTGACTCTGGCCTTGATGCCTGGTTTCACCCATTCGACGTCAGGAGTGACGTGCGCCGTGGGAACGCCACTCGGTGGCCCGGCCCTGGCCTTCTGCAGGCGTTTCCAGAGCCGGTCCTTGATTGCGTCGGTTGTGGCGATCACAGCCTTGCCGACATACTTGCCGTCTCGTGCGAACAGTCCCTCGGTCCACTCGCCGGCCTGCCGCTTGACGCCGATCAGATCCAGTTCGGAGATGTCCCAGCACTTAATCTTCAGCCAGGCTTCATCCTTCGCCCCGCTGCGGTAGGGGCTTTCCCGCCGCTTCGACACCATGCCTTCAAGGCCCATCCTCTCGGCCGCTTCGAAGAACTGGGCACCACCGCCCTCGACGTGTTGGCTGTACTGAATAATGCCGCCTGCCGGCTTCACCAGGTCCCACAGGATCGCCTTGCGCTCGATCGCGGGCCTTTGGCGCAGATCCTCGCCGTCCTTGTGCAGGATGTCGAAGGCGACGAAGGCGAGCAACTCGGCGTTCCAGGCCATCCTGGAATGCATGGCATGGAAGTTCGGCCGGCCGTCCGGCTCGGGCGCAATCATCTCGCCGTCGAGAATGAAGGATTTGGCTTTCAGCTGTTCGGCAGCGGTGACAACCGGCCAGTAGCGCTTAGACCAGTCGATGCCGGTGCGGGTGAAGGCCCGAGCGCCGGCCCAGTCGAGTATGAGCTGGGTGCGAAAGCCGTCATATTTGATTTCGTGGATCCAGTCGTCGCTGACCGGTGGCTCCAGCACCAGGATGGGCTCCTGCGGCTTGATGAACTTCAGCCGGTCTGCGGCGTTACGCATGCACGCGATACTCCAACTGCCTGACAAGGTGCGCGGGCTGGTTTGGTTGCATTTTAGCAAAATTGAATGTGGGAATCGTTGATGAAGATCGAAACGGAGGAATGTCGGGCAGCCCTGACGCTGATCAGGCGGACGATTGAGGAGCATTGCCCGCCGGGCGTGCTGCCCAGCGAAGAGATGGTCAGCGGCCTTTATGGGCCGGAGTTGATGGACGAGGCGCAAGCGATCTCGGCGGCCATCATCGCCACCGTCGACACGCTACAACTGCAAACCGCGGTGAAGCCGCCGGCGTCGAGCATCAAGGCATAGAAACGCAAAAAAGCCCGCCGCACCTTTTCGGCGCGGCGGGCTTTTTTGGTTCAGCGGTCGGCTATTCGGCCGGCGTGAAATCCAGATAGTATTTCTGGCCGGGTTCGATCTTGCCGATCAACGCCGGGTTGGCGATCGTTAGGCTCAACTCCCCGCCAGGTGAAAACTTGGCATAGGTGTTGTCCTCGTCGCTTCCGTCCGCCGGATAGGTCTTGGCCGCCACGGCATTCATGGTGATCCGGTCGCCGCCGACAAAGCGGTCGACCTTCTGAACCTGCATCTTGGCGCGCATGGTTGTGGACATTTCAGTCTTCTCCTTTTCAAAAATACCCGGAACCGCCGGGCGCGGATTGGTCATGGCGGAGGCCGGCCTGTTGCCCAGGTGTAGAGCGCCATTATCCAGCCTGCCGCGGTGACAACGCCGATGCCGACCTTGACCAGCCAATGCCCCATCGAGCCGGCGCCCTGGGCGCGCTGGCGAAGCTGCTTCACATCGTCAGTCACAGTCTGAATGGCGTCGGTCTTGTTCTTGACGGCAAGAACGTCGGTCTCAAGATGCGTCGTTCGCATCACCACTTCATCAAGGCTCTTGTGGATGCCGGCGCGGCTTTCGTCGGCACGGTCCAGCCTGTCTTCGATCCCCTCGACCTTGCCCAATAGAATGCCAAGCGTCCGTTCAACGCTGCTCTGCGCCATCAGTCCCGCCCTTCAATGCACTGTTATTGCAGTTCGGCGCGACGCGCGGCGCTGGCCTTGGTATGGCGGTCGCATTCGGCCGTCGTATAGAGCTTGATGGCGCAGCCAGGCGCCATGGTGCGGTCGATCTTGTTCTGGTCCTCGATCGACTTGCCCTTCGCGCCGGCGAGGCTGCTACCGAGGGCCAAGCGTAGCGGCTGAGCACCGCTGACGCCGGAAGTCCCACACCCCGCCAGCAGCAATGCAGTCGTCAAGAGAGCGGCTGGCTTCAACACCTTTGCGTATCGCATCCTGATTTCCCTTTTCGATCTTGGCGCGGACCTGGTCGGCGCCCCAATGCTTGATGAGTTCAAAGCCGCCCCAGACAGTTCCGGAGACGGCCAGGGCGATGGCCGCCCATGACACGATAGCGGCCAGCGGGCGAGGAACGCCGATGAGCCCGGCGACGAGGCCGATGATAGCGCCCATCAGCGTCGCGCCCCGCTCTGGAAGGCCTCGACGCCCTTGGCCTCGCCATGGCGGGCGACCAGATAAAGCCCGCCGGCGATGACGGCGATCGCCAACATCCAGACCCAGCCGGGAACGTCGCCGGCGGCATCCTTGACCGGCTGGATGTAACCGGAGGCCGCGCCGAGATTGCCGACGATGCCGTCGAAGAAGCTGCCGATCAGTGCGGCGATGCCGGTAAAGAACGCCCCGACCTTGGTGAGCCAGTTGGTGCGCACCTCCGGCACCTTGTCGCGCACGATTTCGGGAGATGCATCGGTGCGCGCCGGCGCCAGCACGCGCGGCTTTGCCTTCTGCAGGGCCACCAGCAGACCGTCGTCGATGCCGTCGCCGGCCGGCAGGCCGTTCTCGGCACGGAAGGCACGGATAGCCGTCGCAGTCATGGTGCCGATCTTGCCGTCGACGCCGCCGACTTCGGTATAGCCGAGATCCTTCAGCTGCTGCTGGACGCGCTCGATCGTCGCATTGCCGATGACCGGATCAGCCGCAAGCTCGGGAGGCGCCGGAGAGGCTTTACCGGACGCGGTCTTGACCTTATCGAGCAGCGCCTCGACCCGCTCCGGCGACACCAGGGCCTTATTCCTGCCGTCTCCTGCATAGTAGCTCTGGCCGCGCGTCAGCACGCGCTTGCCTCGCTTCGTCGCCGTCAGAACCGGAAACGACGCCCATTCCTGCGCCAGCCCTAAGCCGAAGGAGACTCGAGACCGGTGGCCGGCGAGGAACTCGACAAAGCCGCGCTCTTTCAGCAGCTGATAGCCGAGCGCTTCCTGCATCGGCCCGTCGAGCAGTTCCTTGCCGGTCAGGCCAAGCACGAGCTTGAGCCGCTGCAGCGTCGCCTTCATGAACTGAAGCTTTCCGCATGCAGAGCTGCCGAACCGCTTCGTCCAGCCGGATCCTGCCGCGATCACCTCGTCGATCGTCATCCGGGTCAGCGGCTTGGCCAGCTTCGCCTGGTTGTTCCCGTAAACGGTGTCATAGCCGTGGGGCGCTTCGATGCTTCCGATGAAGTCGAGCAGCATCGCCGCTCCGGCCGGAACGTTCTTGTCCATGGGTTTTCCTTTCGGATGATGATTGGCTATGGTCGGCCCGCCAGGGAGGAGCCGGGGATGAAAGAGCCGAGACGCGACTGGATTTCGCTGCCGAAGCCGTGGATCGAGCTACGCCAGGAATTGCGAGACCGGATTATCGAGGAAGCCGGGGAAATCCGCACCTGGGACGGCGGGCGATTGTTGCGCGTCGACGGTCGTTGGGAAGTGTTGATGAGCGGCGATCGGTACGATGCCGATGTGATCCGAAACGCGCTGCGGAAGGCGAATTGAGTGGTAGGAGGACTATGACTCTTTGGGCCTGATCGATTTCGACGGCGAACGTAGGACCATCCAGAAGTCGTTATTTGGTCGGCGCGTGTCATAGCAGCGCTCAATCTTGAGCTTGCACAGACCAAGGTCACCGAGGTCTGAAAGTATCTCGCGCATTGAATCCGGGGTGAAATACCACGAGTGCACGTCGAGATCATTCTTTGCAGTCAGATATGCTTGGATGGACAACTGCAACCGGTTCAGCCTATCCTCTCGCGGGTCGCCGTGGTCGCCGTCCCAATGGCGAAAGTTATCATTGTGCGCATTTAGCCCGTAATGCTCGATGACTTCCTTTAACGTGTGCCTCCTACGCGCGCCGTAATACGCGTCAAGAACTTCCGCTATTGTACTTTCGGCTCGAAAATGGTCGTGGCAGTATCGCTTGTCAGGCGACAGAATGAAGTATCGGCCGCCGGGATTAAGGCATTTTTGAACCGCATCGAGATGCCGAACCAAATCGGCCTGATGCTCGATGCAATAGCTGCTTATAGCAAAGTCAAACTTCTCTTTTATAATCGACAGATTGCCTGTCGGAGACACATAGTCGATGTGCGGAGGATCGACCGCGCCATGGCCTTCTTTATTCGCCCGTTCGATCATTTGCTCACGTGAAATTATGTCGATGTACCGGACATTCTCGCCGCGCAATAGTGGCGAGTAGTACGGTCCTATTTCCAGAACCCGAGCCTTCTCAGGAATAAGGGTCAAAAGGTCAGCGCGGGTGCGAATGGCGTTCCCGCTGCGTCCTTCATTTCGGCCGTATGCCACATAGTGGGTTGATGCTGCGCGCTCATCGAGATCCCGCAAGTCCTCGTAGAATGAGGAATAGAATGTCGGATCGAACTCAGGAGGTAGGCTGTCAAGCACGATGCGCCCCTTTCACATCGCGCTTTTATGCCATGGGAGAAGCGGAATGCAATCACTACTTGCGCTATCCACAAACAGTGAGGGATTTCCTTTTAGAACTGCTTACCCATCCAATGAGACCAAGTCACCGCACCGGATATCGTACTGTTGCCGGTGTTGCCACCTCTCGCATAAACATCGTAGACGTCAGAGCCGATCGGCAAGTCGATGATCGTAATAGTGGCCGACTGCGGGTTTGACGTACTATCGCTGGTAAATAGAACACTCTTGTATTCCGCACCATTCTTGAAGATTGAAACGCCGCAAATTTCGCCTACCGCATTGATAGCGGTAAACGTCACAGTTGCCGATATCATCACGCATCCATATCTTGGATTCCATGACGAATTTGAATAATCTTGTCCTTGCAAATATGGTACATTGGGGAATAAAACCTTAACCCAATTACCATTGGCAATAACTTGATTGGCTCCGCCTTTGTCTGCAGAGAACATCGACGCTAAGTCAAACCTGCCACCGCTCTGCTCAACACCATGAACATCGCCGGGGAATACTGTTCGTGAATTGGTTGCTCCCGATCTGATTACACCATTCAGGTGAACCAGATAAGCACGCCCGGTCGCCGGGCCGCTGTAGGTCGGAGGCCCTAAGACAGCAAGATCACCAGAAGCAACACCAGCAAATTGGCCACTGAAATGCGGTGTTCCCGTGACGGTAACTGCCACCGGCGCTACTCGACCGTGACCGCCCTCGGTCACATGATAATGGTTCAGCGCCCCGCCAGAAATTTCATACACATCATCAATATGCCATGCCCCACGGTCCGAGGCGTACAAATGATCGGCGCCACCAGTCACCGCGCCAAAATTGATATGGCTACATGTAATGTTCGAGCCTTCCCATTGGGCAAAGATAGACCACGTTCCCGCTGCCGTGCTGGAAATCTTCAGGCCGCGCACAAAGAATTGCGCGCCGTTCGTAGCATAAAAGCCGCCAATTATGGATACGTTGTCCCAGTTGGCCAGATCGCCGAGGACTGTCAGCGTGCCATTGCCAACCAGAGGGAAGTCCAGGCGACCGTCTCCGGTGTAGGTTCCCGCCCGAACCTGAATTGTCACATCGAAACCACGAAAGTCGAGCGTCTTCGCGACCGTATCGATTGCCTTCTGGATGGTCAGGAAGGCGCCACCAGCATTGTCTACCAAGCCATTGTTGGAGTCGCTGCCATCGGTGCGAACATAATAGATGCGATCGGCAGTCAGCGCATCGCGGCTTTTCGCAAGGCTCTCTTCAACCCATGTCCCCCATTCCCGGATCTCGACCTTCTTCGGCTTGTTCGCTCCGCTGGAAGGATCACCGTCATCCACATAGGCGCGCCAGACCGAATTGGCGTTGTCAACCATGACAAATCTCCAAAAAAGTGCGTGGGGAGGGAAGACGGGCCGTCATCGACGCGCCAGAAGCGTTGCTGCCAGCGCGCTGGCTTGATCGGCCGTCAAAGGCCCGGTAACGATGGCGTCGCGAATTTTTCCAGCCCAGAAGACAGTTGGCGGCGCGGCCATGTTGCCGGCCATGCGCACACGTGTCGTGCCGGTTGCCGGGACCCCGCTCGCTGTCGCGGAATCAGCGCCATCGATCGTGGTGGTTGACGCGGCGGCGCCTATCTGCAGTCTCAGTACATGTCGCGCCGAAAAATTGGTGGCGGGAGATATCGGCGCTATCGTGCCGACCAGGCCTTCGAAGCGATTAACTGCCGACACAACGCCACGGATCAACATTCGATGTGCATTGGGCGCCCCATAGCCAAAGAGCGTAAACAAGCCAGCCGTCGCTGCCGGCATATCCTGCTGCACGACTGCCCAAAGCTCGGATGGAGCGGCACCGCTTGGAAACGGCTGGCTTTCCAGATTGATGAAATCATCCACGCCGTCGAAGGTGACAGATGGCGCACCGTTAAAGCTGGTTGACGACCATACCGGGCGCGCGGCATCCGTGGTCTGAACAAGATTGAGGCCCGCCACCAGGTCGCGCCACGACGAAACCTTGCCACTTGTCTCGGTGGTGATCAGGTCGATGCGGTCGGCGTTCCACCAGGCCAGCAGCGAGGAACCGAGCAGACTGCGCAGGGATTGCCTGATGACATAGGCAGTCCAGTCGCCGGCCGCGCCGCCAGACCAGTTCCGGGCACGGAATCGGTATTGCGCCCCGTCGGAGATAAAGCCGGTGCGCAGGCTGGTCTCGCCGGCCCGGGTCCGCACCGATTGGGCCGGGCCGCCCGATACCGGCTGCCATTCGACTTCCACCGTCAGCGCATCCGATTGCGGCGCCCATGTCGCGACGCCAAACGACGCACTGACACCGCCGTCGACGAACTCAGTCTGGATTCCTACGTCGAAACCGGCCACCAGGGGAATGCCAGCCTTGACCACATCGACGATGTCGGCCGGCGGCTCGCCCTCTTCGGTGGAGGCATCGAAGCCGTAGGGGATTTCACTCCAGACGATACCTTCGACGGCGTAGGTCAGGTTTTTGAGCGAGAGCTGCGGCCGGCCGGTGATCTCGACCAGCGCCTCGTTCATCTTCGGCGGATAGTGCACCGTGATGAAGCGGCGGTAGGGCACCCGCTTGGCCGGCTCGTAGTGGCAAAGCAGTTGCACGCGCGGCGCATTGGCACGCCGGAAGGCGAGCTTTTGCAGCCGCTGCATGTGGTTGTGGCTCTGCACCGCCACGTTCTCGATCGTCTTCGAGCGCTCGGTTGCGTCGCCGACATAGGGGTTTCCGTAGATGGCGGCATCGACGGTGTTGAAGATCTTGCCGGGATCGGTGAAGCGCCCGCGCACCGCCAGCACGTTGCCATTCTGGCGGCGGTTGGCATCGAAGCTGACGGACAGGATATCGCTCGCGGTCAGCCGCACGTCGGGCGCGACATAGCGGCCGGCATGCACGCCGACCTTACCGTCTGCCGTCTCGTAGAGCACCAGCTCGGCCGCCTGGTCCATGGTGCCACCGACCTCGACCGGGTCGTTTTCGTAGCGATACCAAAGGCCGCCGTGATAGCGGCTTTCGCTGTCGCCATCGCGGTTCAGAACCGTTTCGTCGCAGACGTCGGCGGCTGTCATCCAGTCGGGCAGATGCATGTCGTCTGATGTCATCTTGCCGCCGGACGGATGCGTCAGGTGGAACAGCCGCATCAGCGCCAGATTGGTCGAGTAGGCCGTCGCGGCGTTGCGCGGATCATAGAGCAGGGCGCCTTCGATGACGGAGGAATGCGCCGGCATCTGCTGCGGATAGGTCTCCTGGTACTTGTCAGAGGCGACCGACTTGCACGACATCATCAGGCTGGCCAGCCCGTCGCCGCGATGGTCCGAAGTCCAGATCGCCGGCAGCGCCGCGACCACTTCGGCATAAGATGTCTCGGCATTGAGGCCGATCCGGGTCTTGATCGTCACCTTGCCATTGAAATGGGTCGGCGTGGTGACGACGCCGCTGCCGTTTATCACCACTTCCTCATCGTGCAGATAGTGTTTGACGAAGCCGTTGATGCGGTGCCCGGCCGGCACCATGATGTGATAGGCGGTGCCGCCCGTCTCCTCGAGCAGATCGTAATCCGAGGCTTTCTTGACCCGGCCCAGAACGACGACCAGCGACGGCACGTTCTGGCGCAGATTGTATTTGCCGTCTTCTGGCTTCGGTGTCGATGGCGCCTTCGGCTTGAAGGCAAGATTGGCGACCAGGCTGATGCCCAATCCGAGCACGACCTGCGACGCCGCCACCAGCGTGCCGAAGGAAAAGATGCTGCCCAGCGGGCCGGCAAACAGCAGGAAGCCGAGCGCTTGCGGCATTCAGCGGCTCCAGATCGCAAACGGGCGGGCGGTGAAGGGCACGAAACCATCCGCCAGACGCACGCACCAATGCCGTCCATCCCAGATCGCGCCCCACTGCCGGTTCACGATCACCGGCGAGCCGATAATGCCGACGGCACCGACCGAAGGATGGTCAGAGGCGGGCCACGCGATGCGGGCCGCACAGACTGTCAGCAGCGGGTTGAGCCCGCCGGCGGCGGCAACGATGGCACGGCAGCCCTCTTCGCTGTGGTAACTGCCGCGCAGATCGGCGGCCGGATCCGGATGACCGAGCCAGACCGCCCAGTCGGCCAGCACCAGGCAGCAATCGACACGGCCCCACACCTGCGGCAGCGCCGCATGGTGGGTCTGGAACGCGGCCAGCGCTTCGGCCATTGCGGCGGCGTTCAGTTGAAGCGTGGCCATTGCACGGTCTTGTCGGCGAGGCCGGGAATGCGCTCGCAAAAGCGGTCTGGGTTGGCGCCGGGATTGATCCTGGCCGAGCGCGCCTTCTGGTCGATGTCGGACAGCACGGAGCCGGCGACCAGGGTGCGCAGCGTGAAGCGGTTGACGCATTCGATGGTCACCGTCGACACCGGATTGTCGTCGGATACCGCGTCGTCGAAAACGATGTTGTTGATCTTGCCGGTGAAGCGCACATCGGGGGTGCCGACCGGCTGGTCCCATTCGTCGCAATCCTGGATCAGCAGCCGGATGCGCGCGCCGATGACGTCGCCGGCTTCGGTTTCCTGCCAGGCGATGTCGGCGATGTCGGTCGGGACACCGGACAGGCCGAGCGCCAGCGTGTAGGCCTCGCCGTTCAGCGCCGATTCCACGACGTCGAGCCCCTCGCGCAGCACCATGCCTTGCCAGACATTGCCGCCGGCATCCATGCACGGGCCGGCCCCATCCCACAGCCGAATTGTCTTCGACGGGAAGTCGAGTTGGACAAGGATCCTGATCGATTTGACGGTCACGGCTTTTTCCCGCTCATGACGACACCGCCAGGTCCGACCAGTAGTCGACCGCCTCGATGAACGACACGCTCGCACGCGACAGTTCCTCGACGTTGAATTCGAGGTCCATGGCGTTATCGTCAGCGAGGTGCACCAGGCATGTCGGCATGTCGCACTCCAGCTCGGCGCCGGCCGGAATCGGAGCGCGGATCATCGGAAAGACCGGGACCGTCCAGACATCGCCGACAATGTTGAGCGCAGGGCCGGTTTCATACAGCGCATGCTGATAGCTGAAGCGGATGCCGACCAGGTTGGGTGCGGCCTCGACGATGCGCAGCTGCACCACAGTGGCGCCGATCGCCACCGCCGACGCCATGGTGATGAGGATCGCGCCCTGCTCGTAAAGCGTATCGTCATCGAACGGCGTGTCGTCGTCATGCGGGGTCAGGACCGAGGGCTCGCGCTCGCCGGAAACGTAGGGCGCCGTGCCGTACGACCAAACGGGAACGGCGATCAGTCCGGCGGCGCCGGCAAGCGATGTCCGGATGGCGCTCCAGGTACGGCGCTGCGCGGTGCTGAACACCGGAATATTGGTGAGCGTGATTTTCCAGAAACCGCGATCGGTGCGCGTCTTGCGCTCGATGCCGCCGAGCGAGCGACCGCCGCCACGCGAAAACGCGGACGGATTCGGCGCAATGGCGTTCGCAGGCAACAGGTCATAGGGCCAAACGATGATGCTCATTTGAGGCGATAATCCGATCCGGCGCGGTCGCTCTGGTATTTCGCGACGGTCGGCACGACATTGTTGTTGGCCTGGTTGACCGCGATACCGACGATGCGCGGCGCCGCCCGCCCCACGACATTGCCGGCCTCATCGGTGATGACCGCGCGGAGAAGGTCGCTGTCGAGGGATACGTGAATGTTGGCGGGGCTGCCGCCACCGAAAGCGTTGTCGTTCGACACCACACGCCCGCCCTGCGCACCCATATGCAGCAACTCAGGACCTTTCTCGCCGACGACATAGGTGGACCATGGATCGGCGGGGCCGCCTTCGGCCAGGAAGCCGCCGAACAGGGAACTGACAAGCGTCCCGATCAGGCCACCGCCTCCCGACTTGTTGGTGCCACCGAAAAGACCGCCAAGCGGCCCTTCGCCGAACAGTGCGGCTTCCGCGACAGCCTTGGCAATGTCGACGGCCAGCTGCTTGGCCGCGTCGCTGGCGCTGGCCGCGCCGCTCGCCCATGCCTCAAGCGCGTCTAAGGCGTCATGGCCGAAAAAGGATGCCGCGTCATTGAGGGAGCGCTGCTGCTCTTCAAGCCGTTTCTGCGCCTGCTTTTCGGCATCGATCTTGCGCACCAGCGAATCGATTTCCTTGCCCTGCGCACTGGTCGCGGTGACGCCGGCACGGCGCTGCTGTTCCAAGACCTCCTGCGCCACGCGGTTGAGGCCGACCGCCTGCTCTTCGGCCTTCAGTCGTTCGATGACCTTGTCAAAGTCCGAGATCTGTTCCTTGATCGCTTTCGAGCCGCCAGAGCCGCCGCCGCTCGGCGGGATGACGGTGCGCCTGACCTGCTGCGCGCCAGCGAACCGCGAATTGAAGGCATCGTCCGCCAGCGGTTGATACAGCCGATCGCCTTTTGCCGCAGCGTTCAGGTCGGTCGGGGCGCCAGCAAGCTGGCCGACAGCGAAACCGGCTCGCGAAGCGGCGTTCGCCGATGCGCCTGGCGCCATGAAGACTGCGCCGAACCATGCAGGGGCGGGGATCTTGCTGAATTCTTCCCATTTGGCGACCAGCACACCGGCCGCCGTGATGTTTCGATCAATTCCGTCAGCGATGTTGAGCAGCGCCGACTTGACCTCGATGTCGATCGTTCGCGAAATCTCATTCCACTTGTCGTCGAGTTCCGCGGCGCGACGCACCAACTGCTCGTCGACGACGCCGCCGGCGCGATCGGCGGCCTGCATCATGTCGTCGATGCCGGATGCGCCGTTCTTCAGCGCCAGCACCATGTCGGCGCCGCCACGACCGAAGGCATCGGTGGCGAGCGCGATGCGCTGCTGGTCCGTCGCCGCGCCCTGGATCAGGTTGGCATAGTCGCGAAGCAGGTCGACGTTCGACCGCAGCTTGCCGTTGCTGTCTGTCAGCGAAATGTTGTTGGCCTTGAAGATGTCAGCCAGGCGGCCGCCGGAGGTGACCGCGGCGCCAAGCCGCTTCGACCACTGTTCCAGGTTGGTGTCGATGGCGCCGGCATCGACGCCAGCCTGCGTCAGGCCAAATTGCAGCCGCTGCAGCTGCTCGACCGAAATGCCGACGCGATCGGCGCTGTCGGCGAGGTCGGCGAACTCGACGACCGCGCCATGAATCGCATCGGCGAAGCGCCTGGCGCCCTCGACCGCAAAGCCGATGGCAAAAGCCTTGGCCGCGGTGCCGGCGAGCGACAGCATCTTGCCGGTGCGGTCGAGTTCGCCATTGAACTCTCTCGCATTGGCGCGAGCGCTGTCGAAAGCCGGCTTCGACGCATCCTTGCCACGGATCTGGAATTCCAGGTCTTTTGCCATTTACTCCCGGCCGTCTTTCTGGAGTTCGAAGAAGGCGAACCAGGCGATGAATTCGGCGTAGTCTATGGCGCCGATCTCGCCGCAGGTCTTGCCAAGGCGGAGCGCGAGCGCGTGGATCAACAAGCGCTCGGGGTCCGCCTTCAGCCGTTTTTTTCCGCGTCCACCACGCTGTCGACGTCGGAGCCTTTTGGCATCGAGCCATAGAGGATGGCGTTGGCGATGCGGCCAACGACATCGGAATCGACTTTGTGCGACAAGGTGAACTCGTCCATCTCGTCGAACAGCCGCTTGCCGGCATCATCGCAGGCCTTGACGATCAGCGCGCGCACCTGGATGACGCCGCCATCAGGCGTGGCGCCGTTATCGTCGCGGCGATAGACCTTGTTGCGTTCGGCAACGGTCCATGGCGACCAGGTGATGATCAGCGGATGGCCCGGCGTTCCCCATTCCTTGACCTTGATGTCCTTGCGCTGCTGACCGCCATAATGGGCTGTGGCGGCCTCAAGAACCGAGCTGATCTTGGCCATTACGCCGGCACCGTGTCATAGACCAGCGGGCCATTGCCTGTGACGCCGAACGACAGCGTGGACGCCTTCGACAGATCGGCGGCGCCATCAATGCTGGTGATGCTCGCCGTGCCGGAGACATAGGTCATGCCGACCGCATCGCCCTGCAGGTAGAAGCCGATCTGGATGCTGCTGCCGATCAGCACCAATGCTTGACCGCTAGCATCGGACGGATCGTATATGCATTCGACCTTGCCACTCCAGCCAGGTATGCCGGTGACGTGGGTCTTGGCGGTTTTGCCCATCGTCGTGGTATCGCCGACATCGACCGATTCGCTGTAGGCGATCGATGTGCGCTCACCGACCGCGTTGTTGGCAAACTTCACCACGCCATTCTTGCCGTGTTTGACACCCATGGTAGTTCTCCCAGTTCAGGGTTGTGCTCCTAGAGAGCGGTTTCAGGATCGGCGCGTGCGGTGAACACCGTCACGGCAAAGGTGAGGGCGGCGGTGCAAAGCGTGCGCTCGGCGCCGCCGGAAAAATTGCACTCAGTCGTCTGGTAGGCGTAATCCTGCGCGAGGCCGCCGAGCGTTGGATTGCTGGCGAAAACGCCCTCGACGAACACAGCCAAGGCGTCAAGCGTGTCTTCGCCGTCAGCGGAATCATCCTTGACGCATGCGGTGATGCGGACGCCGACGACACGCTGCTGATGCCCATCCATGTCGATATCCGTCGAGGCTTCATTCGAAACCTCGAACAGCAAGGTCGGCTTCAGATCCTTAGCCAGCGGCAAGGACCGCCGCTGCTCAACACGCAAGCCCGCGTGCGGCGAACCGACGAGGTTGGACGCCAGCCAGTCGCGCAACCGCTTGCGAACATGGGCCATGGTTTCAGGCATCCTGCAGACGCACGATCGTCATGCCGGTGCCGTCCGGCTTGATCTCGACGGCGACGAAATTGGAGACGAACAATGTTTCCGGATCGGTGACCTGCACCAGGTCCTGCTGCGCCGCATCGACAGGCAGATCAAAGGAACGACACTGGATCTGCGGCCCCGACGCTTCGGCGCCGGCATCGAGATCCGGCAGCGTCAGCAACTGGTACTCGGCGTCGAAAATGGCCGAGAAATTCGCCTCGGCGGTCGCGCTGGTCCATTTTACCGCCGTGCCGAATTCGTCGGCATCGACGAAAATGGCGCGGTCGGCTGCGGTCTCGACCGGCATGTCAGTTCGAAACGTTGGGGAACTGATAATCGAGCGTGAGCACGGTCGCCGACTTGGCGATGCCGACCATGCAAACATACTCGCCGGAGCCGACATCAGCGACCGGACAGATGCCGCCCGGCGTGTCCGACAGGAAATAGGCGACACCGGGCGTCAGCGTGGCGCCGATGACGAGATCACCGCCCTTCTGGAACTTGATCGGCTGGTCGAGCGCGCCGCCATTGAGTGCGGTGCCGATGGCGCGGCGGGCCTCGACCGTCGCCGAGTTGGAATCGGCCTTCATGATCTTGTTCGTAGCGCCGCTGCGATAGACCTGCTGGCCGGCGATGATGGTTTCGCCAGCAGCGCCGCCGTCGCTGACGGCATTGGCGCCCGAGACAACGCTTGCCGCCGTGATGCTCAAATCGGTCATGGAAGGGATTCCTTTACTTAAGAGGGAAGGAGGGCCGCAGACAGTTTTAGCTGCGCCGTTTGCCGACGTTCTTCGGTTTCCTGCTGACGGTCACGTCATCGCCTTCGCTGACCAGGTTGACCGCTAGCGGGCGCGGCAAATGCTCAGGCGGACAGTCGATGCCGATGACCTCGCCGCTCTTGAACTGGATCGGTGCCTTGGCCCGATAGCCGCCTTCGACTTCCTCCAGGAGGTGTTCGCGCGCAGCGACCTGCTGCGGCGACAGTTCGAGCAGCATATCGGTGCCGATATGGGCGACGCCGCCTTCGACTTTGTACATGCGCATGGGAGGTTCCTTTCGGGTTGAGTGGGCTGGCCAGATGGCAGGGATTTCCTGCGATCAGGGCAGGCCACCCCCGGCTTGCGCCGGGAGCGGTTGCTTTCAAAGCTCAGGCTTGCAGGGTGACCAGGCAGGCGTCCTGCCAGTAGGCGTAGGCAACGTTGCCGGTCCAGTCGATGCCGAACAGCTGTTCCTTGTTGAGCTTCTCGTATTCGCTCCCTTCGCCCAGCGCGATGACGTCGGGAATCGTCTCTTCCTGGATGATGAAGGGCTTGGCGGCATCGTCGGTGCGGAACACCGCCAGCTTCGTGGTCCAGGTCAGGCGCGGATTCGGGACCACGTCGATTTCGAACTTGCCGCGCAACGCCGGCAGCAGATTGGTGTTGCCGCCGCCGACAAGCAGCGAGGTCACTGCAAGCAGCGCAACCGACATATAGGTGATCGGCACCATGACGGTGAACTTGGACGCGCCCTGGTTCATCGGCTCACCGCGATCGTCCTTGAACGTATACATCTGCTGGATCGCCTCCAGGATGGCCCCGGCGATGGTGTCAACGGCCGGCGCGGCGGCCGTGCCGCCGGTGCCGGCATCGGAGATGTCATAGACGATCGAGTTGGACTGAACGCCGCTTGCCCCTTCGACGTGATCGGTGTCGAAGAAATACTGGCCATCGTAACAAGTGGTGGATTCACCAGCGACGATCAGCGTCGAGATCAGCTTGGCCGGGTGATCGAGGGCACGGTCAGCGAGCTGATTGACGCGGATCTGGATCATGCCGAGCTTGTCGCGGCGCATGTCCTTGGATTTGAAGGTCAAGGAGCCTTCATAATCCTTATTGGAAACGACGAACGACAGTTCGCGCAATTCGGCCGGCGTGCGACCGCCGATGAATTCACGCAGCGCCGGTGCCGTGCCGAGCCACGCATATTCCTCGCTGGCCTGATCCGACTGCATGCGCATGGCGACATCGTTGAGCCACGCGCTGCTGCCAGTTTCGAGACGGGCGAGGATCATACCGCGCACGCCATTGTGGGTGATCTTCTGGAACTGCTGCGGAAGCATGGTCCGCTCCTTTCATTGGGGTTGCGGTCTGACCCTCGCCCTCCTGGGGACGGCGAGGCGGCACGGAAATGCGCCGGACGTTGAGGGGAAGAGAGATCAGGTGGCGAGGGCGGCAACGGTGCAGGAGGCAAGCCCTGCATCGAACTCGACGACGGCGACACCTGTGGAAATCCAACGCGATACAGTGCCGATCAGCGAGTTGCTGGTCGCGGTCAGGGTGAAGGTATTGTCGTCTGACGCATAGACGAGCGGCCGGTCATTGGCGGTGATCGCCGCACCGGAAATCGTCAGGACGATGTTGCCCTTTTTCTTGACGTTGACGTTGATCGCACCGGCAGCGCCAAGGGAATTGTCGGCAATGGCTTCAGCAAAACCCTGGAACGGATCGCCGGCGACGAGCGGGCGGGAATAGCCGGACCCGTTCTCGCCGACGGCGGCGCCCTGGTAGATGATGTCGGCAGCGATGACCGGATACTCTTCCTTGTCGCCCAACTGATAGTCGCGCAGCTGATTGGCAGCCAGCGTCGTCATGGCCATGGTGACGCCAGTGCCATGGTGCTGCAGGTTGGCGAGATGCGTGATGGCGTCGGGCATGGCGATGGCACAGCAGGCGAGCGCGACCAGCGCAACGCCGGCCGCGATGAGAATTTTCCTGTTCATTGCGGCAATCCTTCTGGTTTCGTGGTTTCGGTTGATCGGTGGAGGCGGAAATCAGCCCTTGAGCGCGTCCCGCTTCCTGGTCGCGACGTAGCTTTCGGAGCTTGGAAACTCAGCCTTGAGCTTGTCGCTGGCTTCCCATTCGGCCTTCCAGCCGTCCGGAGTGGTTGCGGCGGCCGCAGCGCCGGCGCCGGCATCGCCTGCGGTCGAGGGACGCGAGGCAACGCCCTCGGCCGCCTTGTCGAGCGCCTGCAAGCCCTTGAGCGCATCCGTGCCCTTGGCCTTGAGCGCAGCAAGCACGGCTTGCGCCGATGCGGCCGGCGTCATGCTGGCGTCGGCCTTGTGCGCCGCGATCAGAGCTTCCTGACCGGGCACAAGGTTCGCCTCGATGCCGGCGAGGCGTTCGCGCTCGGAAGACGTCGCCTGATCGCGCGCGCCCGCCTCGATCGACGCGACGAGTTCGGGATTGGAGGCCCGCAGGGCTTCCAGGGTGAGCGCCGACGATGCCGACGCAGTTGATGCCGTGGTCATAGGGACCTCCTTGTTTTCGGCTGATGCGGCGGCGGCGGCCGCGGTTCGTGACAGCGCTGGCCGCGCCGCTAGATCGGCCAGCGTTTCTTCAAAGGAAGCGATCTTCTCGATCATGCCGCGCGCCTGCGCGTCAGGCGCCGTGAAGACGAGGCCTTGGCCATACGTCGCCATGATCGTCTCGCGATCAGCACCGCGCGCTTCGGCGAGCGCCGAGATGAACATTTCCGCGCCATGGTCGGCGATGGCCTGCAGTTCCTGCCGGCCTTCCTCCGAGTTCGGATCGAGCCGCTTGTTGGGCGACTGCGAGGCAATCACCTCGACGATGTTGGCACCAAGCTTTGTCAGGATGCCCTCGAGATCCGCATAGCGGATCAAGGCACCGACAGAACCGATCAGCGAGGTGCGGGACGCTACGACTTCTCCAGCCGCCGCTGGCAGCCAGTACGCGGCGGAACAGCCCATGCCGCCAATGTGCGCGACCATCGGTTTTGAGGTCGCGGCGCGGGCGATTTCGGCCGCTGCGGTGTCGATGCCGGAAACCGTACCGCCGGGAGAATCCACGTCGAGCAATATGGAGGTCGTGTTCGGGTCGGCTACAGCAAGCCGCAAATCCCTGATGATCTCCTCATAGGACCAGTAATCCCGGTTCATCCTGGCCATCAGGGGACCAAAGATCGGAATGACAGCCGTCGTACCGATGCGTGTCGCGAAACTGCCTGGCGCCAGCGGCTCGCCGGCTCGCAGGTTCTTGCTCGCGTCGGTGCGGATCATGCGCACCATGCCAAGGCTTTCGGACAGAGCATCCTTGCGGATGGCCCACAGCGACAGACTGCCCGATGTGGCGAAGTTAAGACCCTGCATGAACTGCATGGCCAGCGCCGGGAGATTGAGGTCAGGCATCGGCGGTTTCCTCCTCGTCTACTTGTTCGGCAGGCTTTGCTGCAGGCATCGCCGCGGCGGGCGGCGCGGCATCTGGGTTGATTCCCGCGCTCTTCCTCGCCACGTTTTCCGCCGCGAGCTGCTCGGTCTTGTCTTCGAAATCGCCACCGGTGCGTTCGGTCATGATCTGCTGCGAGGTCTTGAAGCCGTTCTTGCGGTCGACCTCGTCCGCGTTGGCGTCCTTGAGCGGATCGAGTGAGATGCGGACCGGGCCGGTCCATGTCGCGTTGAGCCATGCGGCACGCTTCAGCGGATCGTCGAAGAAGCCGGGTGCCTCGATCCGGCCGAGGATGATCGCTTCTTCCATGACCCACTCGTAGACGACCTGGCAGAAGTTGCGGACCAGCCAGGTGCGGCGACGGCGGAACGAATGATAGGCCATCTCTAGCGCAGCCCGGCTGGCCGAGTAGCTGGCGGTGAAATGCTTGATCAGCAGTTCGAAGGGCAGTTCGAGTGCGACGCCGATCTGGCGCAGGAACGCCGTGACGAAGGCGTCGAACTGTGGGTTTGGCCGCATCGGGTTGGCGAAGGTGACGTCCTCACCTTCGGCAAGGTCGATGACGGCGCCCGATCCGAGTTCTATCTCTTCCTTGCCTGACGTGCCGGAGGCGTCGGTCGTCGGCAGCGGGTTCGATTCGGAGTCCGGGGAATTCTTGACGAACACGGTGAACATCGCTGAAACAACAGCGGCGCGCACCTCGGCATCGGTGTAGTCGCCGAGTGATTTCAGCGCCTCGACAACGGGCGCCAGGTAGGGGATGCCGCGCGTCTGGTCGGGGCGCAGTCGATCAAACAACTGGATGACGATCGCGCGCCCATCATTGTAGCGCATCGGCACGCGCCGCCATGACGTCGGCTTGCGCAGCGGGTCGCCAGGGTGACGATCAGCGACATGCACCGCGATCGGCACGCCGTCTTTCGAATGCTCCACGCCGGCGATCAGCGTTTCGGTGTCCGACATGCGGAACGGGTTGCAGACCCGATCGCTCTCGATCACTTGGACCTTGGTCCCGTAAGTGTCGCCGGGGTCGAGCCGGTAACGGCGCAACGCGAAGATGTCGCCGGATTCCAGCGCACCGCCGAGCATCAGTGACTGCAACTCGGCGAAGTGCTGGACGCGGGTGAAATCTGCCGTCTTCGACCAGATTTCGAATTCCCATTCCGCTGCGCGATTGAAGGCCGTCGCCTGTTCCGGCGTTAGGCCAAGCAGTTTGCGGGCGCATTGCGCGCTCAACACCAGGCCGTCGCCGACGACATGCGTCTTGTTGGTGGCGATGGCGCCAGTCGCCACAGGCAGGTTGCGGGCCAGGTCGCGGGACCGGGCGCGCAGATCGTCGAGTTCCGGCAGAAGATCGGCATCCGCCGATGTGCCGGTCGGGCGCCAGTTTTTGGTGGCGCGGCGATCGAGCTTGCCGCCCTTATAGCCGCCCGGCGACGTCGCCGATGCCAGCATGGTGCGGTCGCGGATCCGTGACAGCCCGGCCCCCGGATTGAGGTAGCCGACGATGCGGTCGAGCAGGTTGAGCTTGGCGGCACGGACGCGCATCATTCACCCACCACATAGCGAACGCGACGGCCGCCGGAGGCGGCGCGCGAGAGCAGTTTGACCTTGTCATCCCAGAACTTGATCTGCTGATTGATGTCGGCGAGATCGGCCAGCGTCAGCGAGCGGCCGGCGATCGAATAAGATTGCTTGGCCGCCACCTTGGTCGAAGCGGCCAGCCACAACTGCAACTGTGCTTGAGCGTCGGCGAGTGTGATTCCGGCCATCGGTCAAAACCCTCTTGAGCGGACGCGCCGGCCTTTTGGCCTGGCGGGAGTGACGGGCTCGACCTTGGTGACCGCCGAGGTGGCGACCGTGGTGACCCGGACGGCGTAGCTGTTTTCAGCGACCGGAGCTGCCCATGTCGGCGCGCGGTCCCAGTTGAAGGTCTCCGCCTTGAGCACGATCACCAGCGCCTTGGCGTAGACGGCGAGGTCGAGCGACTCGTTGCGGAGCCCGCTCTTCCTCGGTTCCCAGCCCTTGTCGGTGCGGACTTCGGCGCAGAACTCGGCGAACACCGCGTCGGTCAAAGTGTCGGGGAGATGGAAAGCGCCAGGTCCGGCTTCCTTGCGGGTGAGCGCCAGGGCGATTTCATCCTTTAACGGGTCGGTGCCGACCTGCACGATGCGCAAATCGGTGGTCCGCTTGGTCTTGGTGCCCAGCACCTTTTCCGGTGCGGCGTATACGGCGCGCTGTCGGTTGAGGCCGCCGAGACCCTTGGCGACATAGACGCGCTGTCCAACACCCAGCTTGCGCATCGCCCGCAGCCAGCGATAGGCATTCGCGGTGACCCCGGCGGCGCCGCCGGAATCGACGATCATCGCTCGCGGCAGAAGTTCATAGCCGCTGCCGGCGACCGGATAGGAGCGATCGAGCAAGGGCCGCAGCGCTGCCCAGTCTTCGCTGTACCGCGGTGGGTCGATCGCTCGCCGCGCCTTGCCTTTGTCGTCGCGCTCGGCGCCAGGCGCACCGACCGGTGGTTCCGAAACGTCGAAGCGGTCGATCAGCCAGTGTTCGAGATCGCGGCCCCATGCCTCGACCGAGACCACGAAGCGGTTTCCTTGGACGTCGACCTGCAGCGTCAGGAACCGCGTGCCCTCCGGCGCCACACCCATGGCGTAGCGCTGCGACAGGGCCTTGAGTGCTTCCGTTCCCAGACCTTCGCCGACGCTGCGGACGGATGGCAGATAGGGCCGGCCCTGGTCGAGGTTGATCGTCGCCTTCAGCGACGTCTCGTCGCCGCGCTCGTCGAACTGCGCCTTGCCCTGCAGGAAACGTAGCACGAGCTGATCCCAGCTCTGCATTGCCGCCACCGGCCCCTCACACCAGTAGGACACGACGTCGGTGTCGCGAACGCTTTCATCGTCGATCTCAACCAGCTCGCCGTCGCTGGTTTCGTGAAGCCAGATGCCGGCAAGGTTCAGTTCGCGCTTGCGGTCGGGGCCGATGACACAGCCATGCGGGCAGGCCATGAACACGGTCTTGGCCATCTCGCCGTGCGTCTCGCGCGCATCCCATATGAGGGTGTCGAAGAGTGGACGAAATTGCGTCTTGCAGTGCGGGCAGGTCCAGTAGAACTGGCCGCGCGTGCCCAAATTGTACTCCGACAACACGCCGGCGCAGGGCGGCGCTTCGTGCGGCGATGCCGGCTCCCAGTCGTCGCGCTCTATGGTGCGGCCAGGCGACGATTCCGAAACCACCATGCCCAACGAACCGGCATGCTGCACACGCTTGCGGGCCAGCATGAAGGGATCGCCTTCGCCGTCGACATCGTCCGGCATGCGGTCGCGGTCGGTCAGTAGGACGGTGAAATATTCGTTCTGCGAAAAGTAGCCGATGACCGGCCAGCCGATTTGCAGGTCCATCCCGCCAGAGAATTTCTTGGCGTGTATGTTGTCCGATCCTCGATCGGTGTTCTGTTTGTTGCGAAGCTGCGGATTGGCCCGCAGCATCGGCCCAAGCTTGCGCTCGGAAAACTGTTTTGCTGACGCCTGTGTCTGGCAGACAACCAGCATGTCGCGCGGCTTGCATTCGATCGCGTGGCCGATCGGGTTGAGGATCAGGCTTTCGGACTTGGCGGTGCGGGCCGGCGCGACGAACACCACGGCGCCGTATCGCCTCGAGGTGATCATGCGCGACGGCTCGGTCATGTAGGGCGCGAAGTCGTTCGACCATTTGCCCTGGAAAGTCGGCAGCGAGATTCGCCGCGAAGTCTCGGCCCATTCGGCGACATCGATGCGGCGCTGCGGTGTCAGCGTCGGCAGCGCGCGGCGTATGACATCCTCGACCGTTGCGAAGTCAGGCGGTGGCAGCGCCGGCAGGAACCGGTGCCAGGCTGTCTCACGCATCGAACAGGTCGCGCTTCTCGACCGCGGTGATTTCGCGATGGTCGAGCCAGAAGCTTTCGATCCGGCCGCGCAGTTCGTCGATTAGCGAATCGCAGATGCCGATGAAGGCTTGCACGGCTTTGGGCGGCATGGCATCGATCCGCTCGACGCGATCGGGCGCGGCCTCCATCGTGTCGCGAACCATCGCGTACATCTGGTCGAGCATCTCGGCGACATCGGCGCGGCGCATTAGCTGCTTACGCTGCGCGCTGAAACGCTCCTGCTCGATCTGGACGGCCAGGATCTCGCGCCTGGTCTTGGGGTCGAGCGCCTCGATCGAGTCACCCGTTCCGCCGCCGACAAGCGCCAGGCGCATCGCCATCTGCGCGGTCTTGACCTCGGCGGACCGCAGATCCTCGTCGGCCTTTTTCGACTGACGCCATGCCCAGCAATGCGACAGCCGCAACTCGTAGGCCTTGCCTTGCCCGCCGGTCTGCTGCACCGGCATGCCGGCATTGATCCACGCCGTGACGGTGTTCATCGACGTGGCCAGGGCGTCGGCTAGTTCCTCCCGGTTGAATACGCAATCGCTCACGCCATCCGGCAAAGGATAGCGCGCCACAAGATCATCGATCTGCGACTGCGTCAGGTCCGGGTTTTCCATAGGCTTTCTGCAATGCGAGCAAGCGGAACAACAACAACAAGACCATCCGCCACCCCCGCCGGACACCTCGCACCGCTTTGACCTGCGCGCGCGAAATACCCGTGGGGCTGCTATTTCTCCGGGAGTACCTTGGAATTATCGAGCCGAGGCCAATGCTTGACTGAACGCGGCATCGAAGCGACGATGAATGTGCAGTTCGGCGGACGATCTCGCTGTCTCATTGAAGCCGAAGCGAGGCGAGTAGGTTGCTTCGTCGCGCCATGCGATCAACAGCTTCAGCCCCTTGCGCGTGCGCTGCCAGATACCGCCCTTGCCATTGACGCGACCAGAGAACGTATCCTTGCGGGCAAGCAGTCGCTGCACTGTGCCGCGTGGCAGGTTGCCGTAGCTGTTAAGCTTCTGCCCGGCGGGTATTGCCAGCGCCCGCTTTGCCGGCACGCGCAGCCCGCCATGCTCTTCGATCTTCAGGTAGCGTTCCTGTGCATCCATGATGAACACCTTGGACACAAGCATGCTCTTGTTGGCAGGCCTGTAGGCGACGCCTCGCTTGGTGAAGTCGGTCGGCTTATCGAACACCACCTCAATGCGGCGTTCGATCTCCGGCTTCACATCGAGACGCGCCACATCGGTCAGCGCCTTGGCCGTGGCGAAGGGCAGTTGCTGCCGTTCGAATGCCACCATGCCCGCCGTCCACTCACGGATATTGCTCTCGAACGAAACGTCGATCACATCCGCATCCTGTCTGGAATCTTTTCCATTGCGGGGAAGCTGCTCGCTTCGCCTGGGGCTGATGGCGCGGTCCACCTTTCGGCGTGCGACTCTTTCAGCTCGTCCTGGGTGAGATTCGCTAATCCAGTTTCGTGATTTCCGCAAGAGCGAAGCCGATCGGCGTCTTGCGTCCGAAGATATCGACTTCCACCTGCACCTTGTGCTTGTCACCAAGCATCAGCACGACAGCCTCGAAGCCGGCGAATGGCCCACTGTCGATCGACACCTTGTCGCCAGCCTTCAGCGCATTGGTGAGCACTGCTATGGCATCCGGATCATTCTCGATACGGGCTTGGAATTTAACGATTTCCTGCTCGCTGACAGGGCTTGGATTGTCGCATCCGCCGATCGGCCCGAGCACGCCTTCAATGGTGCGAAGGCCTGCCCAGGTCATCGGGCAGGACACCACTTTCACGAAGATGTAGCCCGGAAACGAAGGCATCCTGACCGGCACGAGAGACTGGTGTCTACGCTTGCCGCGCCGCTTCGGCTCGACTTCCGTTGCCAGCATGACGCGCTCGACATTGGCATCTTCAAGCGACTTATCCACAGCAATGTCGGCGCGATCCTCGACCCTAAGCACGTACCAGCGCGCCTCCGGACCATCCATGCCAGCGGCAGCGAGCATCGCCTGCTCTCTGCGCGTCAGTGCGATTCGCTTGTCGCTCTTCTGCCAGGCACGATCGACGTTGATGACCTCGCCCGTCGAGCGATCCACCCAGACGTGTTCCCGATCACTCAACCGCTTCACGTCCGCCCGCATCATGGTTCCCTCGCACCGCTTGTTCGAATTCCGCCAGTCCTGCCGGCCCGCCAGCCGGGAAGTAGGCCACGCGTCCCGGATCCGGCAGCCATGGCCAGCCTTGCCTTGCGAAGTGGTCGCGCCATTCGATCCATTGCGGCGTGCCGACCGGCACCGCCACCATCAGGCCCTTCAGCCCATGCCAGCGCTCGCTGAAGCGGTAGCCAGTGCCCCTGTGCGCCAGCCGGTAGAGCGCGTCGAGCTTCGGCCAGCGCTCGGCCTGTGTGGCGCCGCCGGCGTTCTCCGGGCCGCCTATGACGGCTGCGATGACCCAGCCCATCCACACCGGCCCAAAGGGCGGCGCGTAGTCGTCGGCGCGACCGGCGACCTCGACCTTCGGCGGCAGCTTCTCCCAGCGCTTTTCGGTGAGGTAGACGGCAAAGGTGCAGATCACCGTGCGCCCGCCGACCTTGGCGCTGGCGACGTACTCGGCCATGCGATCGGCCGCCGTCTCGCGCTCGGCAGCGGTCAGCGCATAAGCCGCCGACACCGCCTTCGGAACGCTGTCGCTGATGTAGCTCGGCCATCCCGGATGCGTTTTCTTCACCCAGCGCTCGACCGCTTTCTGATCATCCTCGCGTCCGCGCTCTTTCTCGGCGTTAAGAGGGGTCGTTAGAGAAGTGTCGTTAATAGGTGCCGGTCCAGGACCGGCAGGGGGTGCCGGTTCTGGACCGGCAGGGGGTGCCGATATACCGGCAGGGGTGCCGACTGGTCGGCAGGGTATTTCGGCGGTGGAATCATCCTGTTCGTCGGCATTCCTGACCAGCGCCAGATTGGGATGCACGGGATCGAGGATGACGCGATACCAGTGCGCGCTGTCGCGGCCGGAAACCTCTTCCTGCTCATGCCTTTCGAGATAGCCGGCTTTCACCAGCCGCTCGACCGCTTCGAACACGGTGGAGCGAGCGCAGCCCATCTCGTCGGCCATCCTCACCTGGCTGCGGCGGCACCAGCCGAGATTGTCGGTGTGACGCCCGAGCACGCACAGCACCTGCAGATCGCGCGGCTTCAGCGAGCGATCCGTGGCCGCACGCGCGGGGATGATGGAGAGGCGAGGGCCTGTCACTCCGCCGCCTCCAGAAACGCCTGACGTCCCCACTCCATCGGCGGCCGATAGTTAGCCTCGATCCATGCAGCCGCTGGTTCGGCGCAGACCGAATTGCCGATCTTGTGGCGCTGTTCGGTTTCTGACAGCGGCTTGCCCTTGTAGATCGGATCGAGGATGTAGCTGTCGGGAAACCCCTGTGCCCGCGCCAGCTCGCGCGGCGTCAGCATACGCATGCCGATATCGACGATGACATAGGTGACGCTGCGCCGGGTCAGTGTGACAATGTCACCACCATCCCAGCATCCGTGCGCACGCAGGAACGCGGCGACTTGGCGCACTCGAGCCATTTGCGCATCGGTGAGCGGCGGCACGGCTGCATCGACATGTGTCAGGCCAAACCGCGCCTTGGTCGGAACGGTCAGGGAAGGGTCATCGACACGAGCGTGCTGGCCGCCTGTTGAGTAGTAGGCGGTGATCAACGGCAATGTGACGACGGCCGAATGTTGGCCGCCGGCACAGATTGCCGGATGAGGGTCATCACAGGTTCCGTCGCGCCGATCGCTGCCCTTAAGCGAGAGCATGTGAGCAGCCACGAGCCCTTGGGTGCAACCCTTCTGGACGATCGTCGATAGTGGCCGCTTAACGCTATGGCCTTCCTCGCCCGTGTTGTGCTGCGCAAGATAGACGGCAGCCACTTGGTTCTGGTCGCCATCGGACGCGGCGATGGTGTGGAACGGCTCTCCCGCCGGCCGATTGCCGCCGCCGTGCTGGCCTCGGCTGATGAACGGGATGGCGGTCGCTTCGGCCAAGCCGAGTGGTGCCGCCCCGCCTGGGCGCTTGATGAAGCTGTTCGCTGTCACCGCAGGCAACGGTTCCGTGACCGGCTTGCCTACGCTGTCGCCACGAAACACCGCGACGTGAGGTATCACCAGCCCGTGAGCATCGCGCGACGCAGCGACGACGTTGAACGGCTCCCCAAGCCCCTGTCCGCGAAAACCATGACCGGCATGGTTGCAGGTCACGACAACGGCGTCGTCGCCAGCATCGAGCACATGCCGCTTCACGCCAAAGGCGAGGCGCGCGTCTGTTTTCACCGCCAGCGGGCGGATGATCCGCTTGCCTGTCGCCTTCGTGTAAGCGCGCGCCTCCTCCCTGGTCAGGAAGATCGACGGGCAGTCGATATCGAAATCGAGGAAGTCGGCGGCGACAGGCCAAGGCTTCATCGTGCCGCTGGCGACCGCCTGCGATTTCGGGGCGGCGTGCGTCGGCTTGGGCGTGGCGACGCGGGCGTCATCGCGGCGGGCGCAGAGATAGAGCCGCTTGCGGATCGTCGGCGAACCGTATTCGCAGGCGACCAGATCATCCCAGCCGACCGAATAACCGTAGCGCGCCAGCTCGTGGACGAACTGGTGAAACGTGTGCCCAAGCCGCTCGGGGTCGCGCTCGAAGCCACTGCCATCCCTGCGCTCGATCAGCGGCGACCACTTTGCGAAAGCGCCGACATTTTCGAGGCAGATGGTCCAGGGCCGCTGCCAGTCCGGCAGTTCCTTCAGCCACTTCAGCAGCACCCAGGCGAGATCGCGCACGGCGCGCGACGTGATCGGGCCGCCCTTGGCGGTCGAATGGTCGCGGCAATCCGGCGACAACCAGAGGAAGCCGAACAGGTTGCCGCCAAGCAACTCGCGCATCGAAATCTGCCAGACATTATGCGGCAGGTGAATCGTATCGGGATGGTTCGCCTTGTGCATGATGATGGCGGCTTCATCATGGTTGATGGCGTAGGTCGGACCGAGCGGATGTCCGCTCGGCAGCAAACCAGCATCGAGCAGTCGCTGAAATGCCTTGGCTATGCCGTTCGACGCGCCGCCGCCGCCGGCAAAACTGTCAACGGCAACAATCCGCCGTTCGCCCGGAGGTATAATCGGCAACGGCACCTTCTTCGCCGGCATGAAGCCGGGCACCGATAGGCACCTCCATTTCTTTTTGGAGAGCGGCTCAGCGACGACATCGCCAAAATCGAATTGAATGGTCATCCTTCAGCCCTCGCGTCCTGCCGTGCCCCGTCGCGCGCCATGGCGAGCGTGCGGCACACCGCGTCCTCGCGAACGGCCAGGACATGGGCGATATCGTTGGTGTCGAACTTGCCGCTGGCCCACAGGACAACGGCCGCCATGGCGCTGGAGCCGGTCAGCCAGCCCCCCCCCAGACGCATCAGGATGCGCCGAAGCTCGGCTTCCGGAATGTCCACGAGTGGTGATTGAGCCCGCGCGTTCATCGTCCCGCCTTCTTCCAATCGGCAAAACTCCCGCGCAGCGCTTTCCACGCTTCGCCGGCCTTGCCGCCATTGTTGAGTTCTTTTCGCGATTGCACGCCGAGCAGCGAGCGCACCTTTTGCGCCACGCGCTCCGGCGTCAGTGGGCGTTCAAGCCCGTGCCGCTCTTCGAGAAACACCATAAAGGCGGGCTCGCCGCATTTCATGGCGCACTCGGCGGCGAAGTTTTTCGCATCGCTCGCCGCCGGTTCGCCGGCAGCCTGGTTGCGGTGCGGCGGCTGGCCAGCCAGCCTGCGGATCTCGCGGAAGGAATCGTCGAGCAGCCGGATGTCGGGCGAAGCCCGCCCCGCCGGAGCGCCCTCGGCGCGTGAGGCAGAAGACGCGGCGTTCATGACCCGCCTTTCGCCGGCCCGACACCGGCCTTGCGCCACGCGTGCAGCACGGTCGAATGGTCGCGGTTGCCGAACAGCCGGCCGACCGTCGTCGAGGACAGGTCCGGCCGCTCGACATGCACTCGCGCCATCGCCGCACGCCGCGCCGTTGCCATGCGGTCGGCCCGTGACGGGCCAATGATGTCGGCCGGCCGCACATTGTGCTCGCGCGCCACCTCGGCGATGATCACCGACACCGGCAGTTTCTTCGGCGGCGGCAGCGCCGGCTCCTCGATCGCCAGCGAGTTGATGCGCTGCACTTCCGCCATCGCCGCCTTCACGGCCAACTGCCGGATCGATTCGGCCTCGATCAGCGCCGTCCTCACCAGCCGGTCGGCTTCTTCCGTCGCCCGCGCCACCAGCGCCTCCGCCTGCTTTCGCGCCGCGGCAAGCACATCGGACACCGCGTCCGCCGCCTCGGCGCGCTCGACAAGCGTGCGCACCGTCTGCCTGGCGATCAGCGCCGGCGAGCGCATGTCATGGCGCGGTAAGTCGCGGTCGAGCTTGCGCAGCGCTGCTTCAGCCATCTGTCTCGACCCCCAGCGCCAGCAGCGCCGCATCGTTTTCGCCAATCCGCAGATTGAAGGCCGTGACGAGATCGCTACGGATTTCGGCGAGGTAGCGAGGCATCAGAACGATGTTGGCGGTCTTGCTGCCCTCGCCAATGCACAGCGTCAGCATCTCGCCAGCCGCGAGCCTGTCGCGCATGGCGATGTTCTGGTCGCGCGCGCCGGCGATCAGCCGAGCCTTTTCGAGATCGCCGGCCTTCATTGGTCGAACTCGCCGCAGCCGCGCCCGATCTCGCCGGGGTTTTCAGGCTTGGTGAAGGTCTGCCACGGCACCCAGCCGCGCGGGCAATGAAAACCCCATGTGCGCAGCGTCGGCCCGGTCAGGAACAGCGTCCAGCACGGCCCGTCGACCAGTTCGATGCGATGCGCGGCGGAGGCCAGCCGAAACTTGGTATCGCCGGCCTGGCGCTCAACCCGGATGTTGATGCCGCCAGCCGATATTGTGTGCTCGACATAGCGCCCGCGCAGCAGCACCGAAAGGTTCCACCAGGGATGATCGTGCAGCGCCCGGTCGTCATCGGAGCGCAGGAAGTGGTGGAGGTAGATGTTGAAGAAACGGTTGCGCGGGATCAGCCACCAGCGCTGCATGTAGGGATCGATATGACCGCCGATGGTAACGTTCGGCGGGCGCTTCGAGGACAGTGCAATGAGGCGCGGCGCCAGCCGCAGTATGAGCGATTCAAGCATGGGGCAAACTTCCTGTTTCAGTGCTTTTCCCGTGAAACACCGCTTCATCGGCCGCAGGCCGCAAGCCCGACCGGGGCGAAGCCCGCCCCGCCGGAGCCGCGGGCGGCTTTGCCGCCGGTGCGCGGCGTGAGGCAAAACATGGCCGTGGCCGCTTGCGCGCCGGCGGTGCGCCGAGCGGCGCGCGATAGAAGGCGCGGGCATCGAGCCCGGCCCAGTCGCAGATGGCGAAGACCTTTTGCGCCGCGATGTCCTGCCCGGCCATGACGCGTGACAGGTCCGGCGAGGTCACGCCGATCTCGTCGGCCAGAGCCCGCCAGCCCCGGCCGTCATACTCCAGCATCGGCCGCAGTTTTCGGCCGAGCGCAGCAGTGTCATAGGCGGCAAGCGTGCCCGCCCGGATCGGCCGGCCCTTTTCGCGCGCCGCCAGTTCCTCGGCGCGGTCGTCGATGCGCATGCGCTTTTCCAGCGCCTTGCGCAGCCGGGCCATATCCCGAAGGATGGAGGTGTCGTCGGTCACTCCGCCGCCTCCACCACGTCGTCGCTCTCGCCAATGCCCAGCATGTCGAACATCGTCGGCACGGCGCGCTTGGCTTCCGCCTCGCGGCAGTAGCGCGTGCCATCGCGGAAATAGGTGTCGGAGAGTTCGGAAGCCTGGCCGCGCCGGCCTTTGAGGATGGCGCGATAGGGCACGGTCATCAGCCCGCCGAACGGGTCATAGACGATGTCGCCGGGATTCGAGTAGCGGTCGATCAGCCGGTCGACGATGTCGAACTGCAGCGGGCAGACGTGCTTTTCCAGATTGCGGAACGCCTGCTGCCCGTTCAGCGTCAGCATGCGCACCACGTCCGTCCAGATCGCCGGATGTTTCGAAGGCGGGTCGAGAGTCATGTAGGTTTTCGACAGAGCATCGCGCGCGGCCAGCTCCTCGCCAAGCTGCACGTGTTTTTCGAAATCGTAGACCGCCTCTTCCGACACCTTCTGGAACAGCGTCCGCAGCGGCTTCGGACCGAGCCGCACAAGTTCATCGGTGGTTAGCAGCCGGTCGCCAGACGACGGCCAGAAGGCGTGCGCGTCGAGCTGCCACCGTGCCAGCGTGTAGCCGCTGTCGGGCACCTGCGGCCGGCGATCGCCATCGCTCCAGCATTGATGCGAGCCGTCGGCGGCGATCACCAGTGGCTTGGCATGCGCTACCGGCTGGTCGGCATAGCCGCGCGACAGGTCGCTCTGCGGGCGGCGGAACAGCAGCACATATTCCGGACAGCCGACGCCCATCTTGGTGGCGTCCTTCATCATCTCGGAATAGGTCAGCCGATAGGTCTGGTTGTTCTCCTTCACCACGTCGGTGGCGATGGTGATCATGCCCATGTACTGAAAGCCGTGCTTCAGATAGTGGAAGATCGCCTCGGCATGGAAAGGCGAGACGGTCGGCACGCCTTCGCCGGTCACCGAGCCGAACAGCACGCGGTCCTTGACGTGGATGCAGGCCAGACGGCCGGGCTGCAGGATGCGCAGCAGCTCGGGCGTCAAGAAGTCCATCTGCGCCCAGAAGTGGCCATTGTCGTCGGTATGGCCGAAATCATTGTAGCTCGCCGTGTATTCGTAGTGATTGGCGAACGGGATCGAGGTGACGATCTCGCCGACGCTGGCGCTTGCCGTCTGCCGCGCCTCCAGCACCGCGTCATTGTTGGCGATGCAGAATGTCCAGTTCCCCGTCGCGCCTGCGGCGCTCCCCGCCTCTTGCATGTCGCCACGCTCTTCATGCCGGCGCACGCCGATCGAGCGTGACAGCACGTCGTCGAGAGGCAGGCCGTCGAGGCCATAGCGGCGGATGATCTCCGCCATGCGCGCCATCAGCCTTTCATGCTCGGCCCATTTGCCTTCGAGGTTGCGCCGCACCTCGCGCTCGGCTTCCGAGAAGATGATGTCGATGCGGCATTCATGATGCTGGCCGAACCGCACGATGCGGTGCACCGCCTGGATGAAGTCATGGAACTTGAAGCCGACGCCGACGAAGATCGCCCAGTGGCAGTGCTTCTGGAAATTGTTGCCGGCGCCCGACATTTCCGGCTTGGTGGCGAGGTATTTGAACTTGCCGTCCTTGAAGCCGATGGCGTTCGTTTCGTTCGGGTCCAACCCTTGCGTGCCATAGATCGATCGCACGCCCGGCACCGCCGCCTCGATCGCCCGCCGCTCATCCTCGAGGTCATGCCAGAGCAGGGCGTGCGCCGCAGGATCCTCGGCAAGCAGCGCGCTCATCTTGTCGATGCGGGCGGCCAGGCTGTCGCGCTTGGCGGCACTTGCCTGCACCACGCCCAGCGCCGTGTTGCGGATCAGCAGGCCTTGCCCGTCGCGGTCGTAGCCGGCCGTCCCATGATCGATCGGCACCTCATGCCAGTTGACCGTCACCGCCGGCAGCACATAGCCGTCGTCGGAAAAGCCGAGATCGCCAGGCGATTGCAGGAACACCGCCCAGCTGTGCACCCACAGCCAGAACTCATCTTCCTTGTGTGGGAACAGTGTCAGGTCGCCGGCCGTCTCGGAATTGCGCTGGAAAAACCGCGTCAGCGCCTGGCCGGTGTCCATGATGCCCAAAAAGCCGGCATAATGGATCAGTTCCTTGGTGCGGTTCGGCGATGGCGTGGCGGTGGCGACGAACTTGAAGCGCACCGCCTTGAACAGCGGCAGGAACGTCTGGAAGGTTTTCGTGCCGTAGCCGCGAAGCACCGCCGCCTCGTCCAGGCTGGCGGCAACGAAACGCGACGCGTCGATCTTGCCGGCCAGCACGCTTTCGTAATTGGTCAGGTAGATCGTGTCGGCGCTGTCGACCTCGGCATCGCTGCGGATGAACTTCAGCGTGACGCCGAAGTCTCCCTGGAACCGCTCCGCCGCCTCGGCGAAGAACTCGTGCCGCACGCCAAGCGGAATGACGATCAGCCGCAAGCCAGACGCGCCGGTCGTGCGGCGGAGAAAAAGACCGATCAGCCGCATCAACTCGATCTGCATGAACGTCTTGTGCAGGCCGAACGACGCGAAGATGCCGCGGCTGCCGCCCTTCAGCGCCCAGCGCACGATCGCCCGGCAATGCGGCGCACCGGCCGGGTTGATGTCGTCGAGCGCAACGTCGAAGCCGTCGGCTTTCGCCAGCTGCATCTTGCCGCGCAAGAAGGTCAGATAGGGGTCGTCGAGGACGGTGACGGGTGCGTTCATGCTGGCACCACCTCGGCTGCTGCCTCGTAGCCCCACGCGTCCCAACCAAGTCGCACTTCGCGAGCGTTCAACTCGATCTTGGGCGTGTTCGGCCAGTGCTTTTCGATCCACTCGGCGAACACCGCCGGCTTGGAGGAATGACGGCCGACATCGGCCATCACGGCCATCTCGTCGGACCAGCTGTCCAGCTGATCGCCCATGGCGGGCGCGACAGGCTTGCCTCGCGTCGCGATCAGCAGCAGCTCATGCTTGCCCCGGTTCCAATAGCCTGTGGCGATCCGGTTCTTCAGCCAGGCCCAACTGGAAACATAGCGAGCGTGCGCCTTGTTCGGCGCGAGGAAGCCGGTGTTCGGGTCACGCTCGATCCAGGCGAAGCCCCACGCATCGAGAACACAGATCGCCTCGACCAGCATGGGCACCGTCGTCCACATGAACAGCACGCAATCCTTGGCTGCGATGGCGCCGACATCGCGGCGCATCAATGTCAGCAGATCGCTGGTCGGATAATGATTGTCCGCCGCCCGATCCATGCCGGTCTCGGCGGAATAGGGATCGAACTGCCATTCCGGATCGGCATAGATGATGCCGTATTTCTTCGCCGGAAGCTCTTTGTAGCCGGCGGCAAGAACGATCTCGCGATGCGCGCGGCGTTCCTTTTTCGCTGCCTGGTCCTCGCCACGAAACGTTTTGACGGCCGGCGCAATGGCGCGCTTCAGCGCCGCGCGGGTCGGCTCATCGCCGCTGGCGAGGATATCGTCCAGAGCCTCGCGCACGATCGCCGGATCTCTGGCGATGGCAGCGCGCATCTGGCGGGCTTCGTGAATTTTCTTGCTTGGAATGCCGATCTCGGCAGCAGTCGCCGGTTCATTATTCCCAGCTGGAATTTTGGTCCGACGATTGCCGCCGGGCTTCTGCACCTCGCCGCGCCCCTGCGCCGCATCGTACTCGTCGGCCAGCCGACGCTTGGCCAGGCTTTCGATTTCAAGCGCATCGGCCTGCACACGATAGGTCGCGGCGACAAGCTCATCATGTGCCTGGTTCGCCTTCTGCAGGCGCGCTGTCCATTTCGCTTTGTCATACGCGACGCCGGCCTGGTGTTGAGCGTCGAGCACCTCTGCCGCCGTCGTGGCACGCGAAAGCGCCGCCGCCGCCTCTCTCACGAGAGACGGCAGCGGCTTTGCTGCAACTATGGCGACAGCCTTCGGCATCAGGCCTCCGGTGCGCCTTCGAAGGCCGGCAGGCCGGTTTCGTTGGAAGCCTGTTTGAGGTCATGGCCGACCTGTTCGCGCAGGTAGAATTCCCAGCGGTAGAGCTGATAGAACCACAGCACCTTGCCGCTGGAGACGCGGTAGCGAAGTCGCGCCGGAATGCGCACCGCGTCGCCATCGACGAAGGCTGGCACCGAGACCATGAACACGCCGGGCACAACGATCGCCTCACCCTTGGCGTTCTGATGCTCTTCGGCGAATTCGACCACACGTTCGCCGGTCTGCAGGCGCACGCCTTGCTTGGCGCGGGCCGCGACGAACACTTCGAGGTGCCGCGACAAGGCCACGACTTCCGAAGGCGTCGCCATCTTCTCATTGAACAGCCGCTCGTATTCGCTGATCTCGCCCGCGCTCGGCGCCGAGAGTTCCGCCGAATGCTCTTCGAGGAAGGCCGCGAAGGGTTCTTGTTCCATCGGCTTGCCGTTGGTCGCCACCCATGCCTTGAATTCTTCGGTCAGTGGGAAGGCATAGACGATGCGATGTGAACGGTTGCGCGCCGGCACACCTTGCTTGTCATAGTCGAGAACGGCCGTCAGTTTCGGATCCGGCCAGACCGTCTTGCCGAACAGCGCCGAGTTATCATCCTTGTGACGGTCGACCAGGGCAATGAAGCTGGCCAGAGTCTCGACCGTGGCCGTGCCTTTGCGGCGGTCGGGTGCGGTGCGATATTCCTCGATCAGCGGCTTGATCGACCTGAACGCTTGGTTCTTTCGATCAAAGGCCAGTGACAGGCTTGACGGCAGGCCATCGCCGAGCCCGCCGGTGGTGATGGAAACGGTCGAGGCGGCGGCGGCCTCGATGGCCAATTGCGTGATCAGTTCGATGCCATGCGCATCGATCGGTGCCTTTTCATTACCGGACATTGGGTTTTCCTTTCAGGGTTGCGGCAGAGGGAAGATCAGGCGGAGATCAGGCGGACGCGGCCTCGTCGGCGTCTTCGTCCTCGCCGTCGGGCGAGGCAGCCGCGCGCGGCGCGCGGAACATGTCGATCTGGTTGGGGTGCTCGACCGAAAGCTGACCGTCGATCGTCCAGAATGGCGTCTTCATGAACTTGACCGTGTCCGGCAGCTTCGACTTGGCGTCGGCCTTGATGTCGATGCGTCCCAGTTCATAGTCGAGCGTGATCTTGACGATGATCTCGGCCTTGCACTTGTCGGCCGGGCATTCCTCGACCGCCAGGATGGCTTCGTTCAGCAGCTTGTCGCAATGGCGCGAGAAATCGCCACGCGACAGCAGGCCAAGCATTTCACGGAAGGTGCGGAGCACGCGGCTCATGGTCCAGTCCTTTCAGGGTTGCGGAGGGGCGCGTCATCAGCCCTCACCGATGACGCGGTAGATGGCGGGCCGAAGCCCAGCGGACGGAGCGACGATCTCGATCATGCCGGCCACGATCAGCCGGTCGATCAGATGATCGGCCCGGTGCACGCCGAGATCCGCTGCGAGATCCCTGAGCGAGCGCTGCACGAGCCCGTTATGGGCATGCGTCGACAGCGAGAACCAAAGGTTCGCCGTCTGGATCGTCACACCATGCCGCTTGGCGAAGCTCGACGCGTCAAAGCGTGCCGGCGCGTCTGCGGTATGCGCCGCCGGCACGGCCAGGATGGTTTCGAAATGCCGCTGCACGAAGCCGTTGACCGTCATGCCGGCCTTGCGCGCTGCGGCTTCGATCTTGAGGTTCGTCAGCCGGTCGCACTTGACCGAGAACCGGTAAAAACTGTCGGCGCGCTCTTCGGGGTCGCGGCGAAAGGTGAGGTTGCCGGCCGCCATTAGAACGACCTCGGCGGCACGAACAGGCAGATGGTCTTGCCGGCATCGAGGCCGGCGCGGTGCGCGCACCAGTGGAATTGTCCGTCGGGGCTTTCCTTGACCCTGATATCGCGCGTCGGGATCAGCTCGCCGGTGGCGCGGATCTCATAGCCGCGCGCGCCCTCGACGATGGCGCTGTCGGGCACGGATTGGCAGTCGTAATTGGCGCAGCAGGCAAAGGGATAAGACCAGCCCCGCGGCTTGGCGGCGGTTGGCAGCGCGTCATGCGGGAAGGATTCGGTGATGCTCAAAGCAAGCACACCCAGCGACAGCCAGCCGACGGCAAGGCCAACGGCACAGGCGGCGTGGAAGGAGACCATGCGCATGTCGGTCCCCCACGTCTCAGCGTTTCGGTGCCGGCCGGTCGGCGCCGGGCGTTGCACCATTGTCGATCTTGATGCGCGCGACGCCCGCGACAGGCCCAAGCCGCTGCTCGTCGATCCAGACGGACTCGATCAGCGCGCCGTTTTCCCCGACCTTCGGTTGCAACAGCGCCTGGTTGCAGCCGGTGAGATATTCGACGCGGCCGACGACGACACCGGAGAAGCCGGTGATCACATCGCGCAGCGTGGTGCCAAGAACTGCTTTCATGGTCGTTCTCCTTTGCTTGAAAAGTGATTTGGTCAGTCCGTTTGCCCCACCACCTTCAGCCCGCCGGCGGCTTTAGCGCCGGCAAGGATCTTGCGGTATTCGGCAAGGCCGGCTTCGACCTTGGACAGAGCGCGGTCGATGCGCGTCGATTCGTACGGCGTCAGCTGCCCGTCGGCGAAAGCGAGCGCGCCCTCGCTCATCAGTTCGCCCATCCGCACCACCGTTTCGGCGTGCGCCGCCATCACCGAGCCGTTGGCGGCGACGGCCTCGACGTCGGCGAAGCGCCGGCCGCGCGCGGCGCCGATCGCTTCGCTCATGTCGAAGCGGCCGGTTTCTTCCTCGAGCGCGAAGATCACCTCCAGCGGCATCAGCTCGGCGCTGTCCGTGTTGGCCCAGCGCCCGACCGTCGACTTGCCGTAGTTGCAGACATCGGCGGCACGCTCGATGCCGCCGGCCGCCGCGATCAGGTCGCGCTGCTTGGCCTTGAGCAGGAAGTGGCGGGCATTGGCATTCGGCACCATGGTCGTGTCCTTCGTTCTTTCTTCCCTGTTCGCGGCTCCGCCGCTCACCGCCTCTTGCTGGCAAAAAGCTTCCCGAGCCGGGAAATCCCGGCGTCGTTTCCCGTGGCGGGAAAGGCGGTATGGATTCACTGTGCGGGCTCGAAACCTATGGAGGCCCGCATGGCCAGTGAAAGAAACTCATCGCCGCGTCCCCTGAAGATTGTCCCGCAGCGCTTCCCGCGCCCGGCTGAACCGGTGACGCCGCTCGAAATCGGGCAGGTCGTGGATATCCTGTGCGAGGTGATTGGCGATCTCCCCCCTTGTGGGGGAGATGTCCGGCAGGACAGAGAGGGGCGCTGTCCCGCCGGCGTCTCCGGCGATCCGCTCCCGCTCGTCGAGGACGGCGCGGGCAAGCGGCGTAGACGGCGAGTGCCAGGGCGGCGGCGTGCTCGTTGGAGCACTGCTCGTAATCGGCCACCGCGCGCAGCAGGATCATCGAATGATCATCGAGGACGATGGTGCGGCCGACGGATGGTTCCGCCCCTACGGACAAGGATTCGGTGAAGTGGCAAAAGACCGCGCCGTCCGGGGAGGAGTCGGACGGCGCGGCAGGCTCTGCACAGGCTCGGGAGGTTGGCTGCGCAGTGGGGAGAGCGCCGACACGGCGCGGCACCAGGCGGTCGGTGAAGCCGACGCCGGCAAGCCGCGCGCCACGATCGGCAAGGGCGGGATTGGCGAGGCGCGGTTTCATGCGGCCTTCTCCGCTACCGGAAAGAAATCAGCAGGCGAGAGTTCGATCCCGTTTTCGACAGCAAACTGCAGGATCACCGGCTGGGCCGCCTGCGGGATGAGCCCGCCAGTACCGCCGCGCTCTTTTGGCGACATCCAGCGATACACCCGCGAGACGTGTTTGCCGGTGACCCGGGCAACGTTTTCGATGCCGATCTTGGCGATGATTGATTTGGCCGGATCAAGATGTGCTTCGCTCATAATCGCGATATTTGCGATTATCGCGATTTTATGTCAAGCTATTTTCGCGAAGTTCGCGATAGGAAAATTCGCGGCAATCGCGAATATCGTATCATGAGTGATCCGCAACACGAACTTCGCATCTACCTGCAGCAGGAGCTTGCCAGCCGTCCGCATGGCACCAAGGGTCAGTTGGCCAAGTTCCTTGGCGTGAAGCCGGACGCGGTGACGCGCATGACCAACACCGATCCAGGCAAGGAGACGCGCGCGATCCAGGCGCACGAGTTCGAACGGATACGTCAGTTCTTCAACGACGCAGGCGCTCCAGCCGGGCCGATTCGCGACGCAGCCGAAATACAAAATATGCTCGAGCGCATCGAAGGGCTGAGCCAAACCAATGTCGAGACGCTGCTCTCGATGATTCAGCAGTTGCGGCGGGTCAGTGCCGCAGAACCGTCACGTAACCAGCCTGATGGTCAATCAGAACCTGCCAGCGTCCACCGTGAATCGACGCCATAGCGTTCGCGATTGACGCGGCGTCGCGTTCGATCCGGCTTGCCGGATCGTTTGGCTGGCCAGAAGCCATTGCCAGCAATCTCTCTAGGATTTCCTCGCTCCGCGTCTTTTGACGCGACATGTACTGGATCATTCTCACCACCCCGGCGCGGTCCCCGAATTAGGAACTATTTCCTTGCGTCCTGTCAACACAGTTCCATGCCTAATTGCATAGCACCAATCTTTGGTATGCGTTAACGGGATATCTCAACCTGTAACAATGCCGTGTGATTAGTGGGGAAAAGTAGTGCCACCTTTTGCACTTCCTTATTGAAACTGGAACGATTTCGGCACCGTCGAGTTTCGGCGATAAGGCTGTCATGTCACAGCCAGATGAACCGCCGAGCTTCCATCTTCGCTTGCCGCCCGCCTTGAAAGGGTTGTTGCTGGCGGTCAAAGGGCGCAACAGTTTGAACCGCGAGATCACCGAAAGACTTGAGCGAAGCCTCGAACCGGACCCAGCCCTGCGTCTGGCCGAAATGCTGCGGCCTTTGTTGACCGATATGGATGAGACCGACCAGAAAGAGATGGTCTCGTTGCTGACCAGAGCCATCGAAATTTGGGGCCGCGCAGCAGGAAAACGGCGCCGCCGCTAACCACGCGTTCGCGCCCTTCACAAAGCTCTACCTAGAAATTCGCGATTATCGCGATTTTAAGGCTTGACGGTTTTTGCGAATATCGCGAATATCTGCTCCACGCAATCATTGCGAACGGAGGCAGACATGATCACCTTCCAGCATCCGCCCATCGGCACGCTGTCGAATTCCCCCGTCATCAACCAAAGCATCGTCGAGCGCATGGCCGATCGCGTGCTCGAACTCGGCATGAACGGCACTGCCGTCACCAAGGACGTGCTGGCCGAACACACCGACTTCACCCGCGCCGAGATCGACCAATACGCGCCGGACGCCTGCGACCTCGCCAAGTCGCGCGCCGTCCGCCAGCAGAGCTGACGGCCATGAAGAACGTCGCCGAACGTCTGATCGCGGTGGCCGGCCAGTCGCCCGAGATGGAAGCCTGGATTTCCCGCCAGCTCATGGCCGGCCAGAAGCCATCGCAGATCCTGTCCGAACTGGACGGCGCCGACGCGATGCTCGATCGCGCCTGCCATTTCATCTCGCGGGACCTGCGCATCGACATCGCCCTGACGACGTCGCTCGTCTTCGCCTGGGTGTTCGTCACGGTCGGGTGCCTGCCGTCATGAGCGCACCGCTCGACCATGTCGCCAAAAATTACGACCGCATCTGCGAGCCGGGCGGCAAGCCGCACATCGTCTGCCATCTCTTCCCGGAATGCATGTGCGGCGAGGACTGTTCCGACCGGCACGACGCCCGCATGGCGCGCCGCATCCTCGCCGCCTTCATCGCCGCCGTGCTGGCCATCGCCGGCGGTCTGATCATTTGGGGAACGCGGACATGAGCGATCATTTCAACGGCCACATCCACCGTGAGGCCTTCGAGAAAGTGTTGCGCGAAACATTCGGCAGCATCTGCGCTGATCAGGCCACCGCGCACCCGGCGCTGGCATGTCAGGCGCGTGCCAGTGAATGCCTGATCCAGTTCGCGCTGTTCGTCGCCGATGAGATGAACGCTGGCACCAGTGCGGATGTCCTTCTGGACGGGGGCTGTCGGGTGATTGGCAACATGGTCGAGAACCTGGCGCGCAGCTTTTCGGGCGACCCCGGCGAGGACATTTGTCGGCGGCATCATCGACCGTGTCCGCTGGGCGGCAAGCGAGGATAACGACGACATTGCAGTTGAGGTCCAGCGTCCGCAAACCCTTGGCGGGAGCGCCTGACATGGCTGACAAATCCGCCATCGAATGGACCGACGCGACGTGGAATCCGATCGTCGGCTGCTCCATCCTCTCACCCGGCTGCACGCATTGCTACGCCATGAGGATGGCCGCGCGCATCGAGGCGATGGGCGGGGCCAAGCACTACGCCGGCACCACCAAGAAGGTGAACGGCAACACCATATGGACCGGCAAGCTGGCGCTGGCGCCGGAGCACATCCTGACCCAGCCGCTGCGCTGGGCAAGGCCGCGTCGCATCTTCGTCAACTCCATGGGCGACATGTTTCATGAGGACGTGCCCTACGAATGGATCGACCGCGTCTTCGCCGTCATGGCGCTGGCGCCGCAGCACACTTTTCAGGTGCTGACCAAGCGCGCAGCGAGGATGCGGGCTTACGCGTCAGGATTCGAATGCGACGGCGCGCGCCGGCTGAACGTGGCCGCTGCCGCCGGCCGCATGATGGAGGACGGCGATAACGCGCACGATTACGTGGCTAATCTAGGCTGGCCGCTGCCGAACGTCTGGCTGGGGGTCTCGGCCGAGCGTCGCGTCGAATGGCTGGAGCGAACAACGGAGTTGCGCCAGACGCCAGCGGCAGTCCGATTTGTCAGCGCCGAGCCGCTGCTCGGCGACTTGGGGCAGCTTGATCTGACGGGCCTCGACTGGATCATCGCCGGCGGCGAAAGCGGCCCGGATTCTCGCCCGATGCACCCGGCATGGCCGCGCTCGATCCGCGACCAGTGCCAGGCCGCCGGCGTGCCATTCTTCTTCAAGCAATGGGGCGAGTGGAACACACGCGGGCATGCTTTTGGCATAGGCGTTGTGAAACAACCACACGCTGAGATTGACGGCCTCAGCATTGTCGCACCGTGGGGGCGAGAAGACGTGATCATGGCCCGCGTGGGCAAGAAAGCCGCCGGCCGGCTGCTCGACGGCATCGAGCACAACGCCATGCCGGAGTTGCGCGAGGTACCGGCGCTATGACCATGGAACAGCTATCGCTCACGCTGCCGCCGGCGGAGACGTGGGCGCGCCCCAAAGGAAAACACAACTGTCGGCGCGACCCCGCCGCCGGTCCAGGCTCGTGCTGGCATTGGTGGGAAGGCTGCCCGAAGGCTGAAAAGCGCGGCTGCTATCAACTCTGGTTTCACCAGCATGCCGCCAAGCAGGAGACGCGCTGATGACCATCGAGAAGCACGCCGGCCAACAGCAGATTGTCTGCGAATGCGGCGCCAGCCAGACCCGCACTTATCAGGCCGACGAGTTCGACGTGATGGTGTCCGACGCTCGCCGCGAAGGCTTCGTCTTCGCCAAGGTCGCCGGTGAGTGGACACACACCTGTCAGGATTGCGCCCGCCCGGCTCGACCGCAAGGGAGGCTGCTGTGACGCTTCCCCAGCGCATCCAGCTGTCGCGCCGCAAGGGCTGGCGCATGCCGGAAAACACCGTCACCGTCGCGCGCCCCGGCCCATGGGGCAATCCGTTCATCGTCGGCAAGCATGGCGACGCCGCCTATTGCGTCGACCTCTACACCGCCTTGCTCGCCGGACTGATGCGCGTCGGCGCGGATCCGGACGTCAAGGCGCTGGAGCAGACACGCCAGTTCGTAGCCGACAACGCCGGCGATCTCACCGGCAAGAACCTCGCCTGCTGGTGCAGGCCAGGCGCGCCCTGCCACGCCGACGTGCTGCTGAAACTGGCGAACCGCCATTCGGGGAAGCCTTGATGAAGCCGGCCAATCCACAGCGCAAACCCTTGCCACCACCACCCGGCGTGCACCCGGCAATGGCTGCGATCGTCGAGGCCCTTGCGCGACAGGCGGCGCGCGACGATTATCGCCGCCGCCAGGAGGAAACAGACCATGAAGCGAGCGGCACTCTACGCCCGCTATTCCAGCGACCTGCAAACCGATAGGTCGATCGAGGATCAGATAGCCCTTTGCTCGGACTATGCCGGCAAGCAGGACCTGACGATCGCCACCGTATTCCATGACCGCGCACGTTCCGGAGCCTCGATTGTCGGCCGCGATGGTGTCATGGCGATGATGGATGCCGCGCGCGACGGCCTGTTCGACGTGTTGATCGTCGAGGCGCTGGACCGGCTGTCGCGCGACCAGGAGGACCTTGCCGGCATCTATAAGCGGCTGACGCATCTCGGCATCGAGATCCGTGCCGTGCATGACGGTCGTGCCGATATCGTCCAGATCGGCATTCGTGGCCTGGTCGGCGCGCTGTATTTGCAGGACCTGGCGCAGAAGGTACGCCGCGGCATGGCCGGGGTGGTGCGCGACGGCCGCAATGCCGGCGGCAAGGCCTATGGCTATGCGCCTGTGCCCGGCCGGCCGGGCGAGCTGTCGATCGTACCCGACGAGGCGGCGATCGTGCTGCGCATCTTCGAGGAAGCTGCCGCAGGGCAAGCGCCGCGCGACATCGCCGGCGGTCTGAACGATGACAACATCGCGCCGCCGCGCGGGCGCTATTGGTCGGGCGGCACGATCAACGGCAATCCGAAGCGCGGCTATGGCATCCTGCAGAACGCCATCTATGACGGGCGTATCGTCTGGAACCGCGTCCACATGGTCAAGGATCCGGACACTGGCCGTCGCCAGTCGCGCGTCAACCCCAGGACGGAATGGCAGGAGCACGCCGCAGAGCATTTGCGGATTGTACCGGCCCCGCTTTTTGCGGCGGTGAACAGCAAGCCGGCGAGGACCAACGCGGCGCCGGCGCGCAAGAACGCGCGGCTTCTGTCAGGCCTGTTGCGCTGTGGCTGCTGCGGATCCGGCATGTCGATCAAGGACACGCAGGGCAAGATTACCCGCATCATGTGCACGCGGGCGAAGGAATCGCGCTCCTGCACGAACCTGCGGCCCTACGCGCTCGACCACATCGAGGCGACGGTGCTGGACGGCTTGCGCGCTAGGCTGAACGACAGGGCGCTGATCGACCACTATGTCGCTGCCTACAATGACGAGCATCAGCAACTTTATTCGGGGCAGGGGGCTTCACGGGAAAAGGCCGCGCAGCGCCTCGACGCCGCCAAGCGCGAATATGACCGCGTGCTCAACGCCTATGTCAAAGGCATGATCTCCGAGGCCGAGGCCGAGCAGCGCTTACCTGAGCTGCGCAGCGAACGCCAGCAGCTCGAGTCAGCGCTTGCCGTGCTGCCGCAGCCGCCGAAGGTGGTCACGCTGAAGCCGGCACTGGTGGCGCGCTACATCCGCGACTTAGAAGCCCTCGAGGCGTCGATCGCCGACAACGGCTTCGTCTCAGAAGAGGCCAAGAAGCACCTCCGCAACATCGTCTCGACAGTGACCGTTTATCCGCCAAAACCGGGCGAGCTACCGACGATCCAGATTGATGGATATCTGTCGAACCTGGTCGACCAGGACCTGAAACAACGCGCCTCCCTTCGGGGGGGGGCGATGGTAGCGGGAGAGGGACTTGAACCCCCGACCCCAGGATTATGATTCCCGTGCTCTAACCAACTGAGCTACCCCGCCAGGGCGGCGAAAGGCCCGAAATCCGCCTCAAATCGAAAGGCATGTCGGGGGCGTTCGCCAAGGTCGCGCGGATATAAGGTTGGGAGGGCGAGCCTGTCAAGCTTCGAAGCAACCGGCTTGCCGGCTTATCGTCATTATCGAAAAGCTTTGCCGCGCGGACATTTGGTTGCAGCCGGCGGGGTTGAGTTCGAAGGGGCACGTCGCTATGTCTCGGCCACGAGTTTTTAGAGTTGAAACAGATGAAACCGCGCATTGCAGTCCTCGGTTGCGGATACTGGGGCAGCAACCACATCCGCACCCTCAAGGCGCTCGGCGCGCTGCACGCTGTCTCCGACGCCAATCGTGCCCGCGCCGAAGGCTTCGCCAGCGAGCAGGACTGCCTGGCGATCGAGCCGGACCAGTTGTTCGTCCGTGACGATATCGACGCCATCGTCATGGCGCTGCCGCCGCAATTTCATGCCGACCTTGCCGTGCGCGCCGTCGAGGGCGGCAAGGATGTGCTGGTGGAAAAGCCGATCGCGCTGACAGTGGCGGATGCCGAGCGTGCGGTGCAGGCGGCCAGGGACAATGGCCGCGTCTTCATGGTCGGCCATGTGCTGCGGTTCCATCCGGCGTTCGAGACGCTGAAAGGGCTGATCGACAAGGGCGAACTCGGCGAAGTCCGCTACATCCACTCGCACCGGCTCGGGCTTGGCAAGTTCCATACGGAGAACGACGCGCTGTGGGACCTGGCGCCGCACGATTTGTCGATGATCCTGGCGATCACCGGCACCGAACCGATCGAGGTGCGCGGCGAGGGCGCTGCGCTCCTCGACAATCTCAGCGACTTCGCGCATCTGCACATGCGATTTCCCAACGGCCTGCGCAGCCATCTCTTCACCTCGCGGCTCAATCCCTATCGCGAGCGGCGGCTGACCGTGGTCGGCACCAAGGCGATGGCGGTGTTCGACGACGTCGAGCCATGGGAACGCAAGCTTGCCGTCTACCGCCACGCGGTGTGGCAGGACAGCGGCCAATGGGCCTTCACCACCAATGAGCCGTCCTATGTCGCGGTCGCCCAGGGCATGCCGCTGACGCGTGAACTGGAGCATTTCATCCAGAGCGTCGAGACGCGAGCCGAGCCGCGCACCAGCGGCGAGGAAGCGATCCGGGTGCTGCGCATCCTGACCGCGGGCACCGTCACCCACACCAAATCGAATTCCTGAAAAGCGCCGGTTTATTCGGCTTGAATCTTACTCGGCGGGAATCTGGGCCGGCCTGGCCGCCAGCCGGGTCAGCATCGCCTCGGCCTCGGCGCCGCGCTCCGAACGCTCGATGAAGCCGCCGCCGAACACGCGGGCTTCGTTGCCGTCATCGGAATAGAGCACGCAGGCCTGTCCCGGCGCGATGCCGGACTCGCCGTCGACCAGTTCCACCCATGTGGCGCCAGCACGATGATGCAGCACGGCTGGACGCGGCGGTCGCGTCGAGCGGACTTTGGCGAACAGCTCCAGGCCGCCGGCGGGGACATCTGCGAGCGGTCCGTCGCCCAGCCAGTTCATGTTGCGCAGATAGATCTTGTGCGTCTCCAGCGCCTCGCGCGGGCCAACCACGACACGGGCGCGGTCGGCGTCGAGATGGACGACGTAAAGCGGCTCGCCGGAAGCGATGCCAATGCCGCGGCGCTGGCCGATCGTGTAGCGCAGGATGCCCTCATGGCGGCCGAGCACGCGACCGTCGATGTGCACGATGTCGCCGGGATTGGCGGCAGTCGGCTTCAGCTTGGCGATGATGTCGGAATACTTGCCCTGCGGCACGAAGCATATGTCCTGGCTGTCCTGCTTGGCCGCGACGGTCAGCCCCATCTCCTCGGCGATCGCACGAACCTGCGGCTTCGACAGGCCGCCAAGGGGAAAGCGCAGATAATCGATCTGCGCCTGCGTGGTGGCGAACAGGAAATAGCTCTGGTCACGGTCGGCGTCGACCGGCCGGTAGAGCGCGCGGTGGGCGCCATTGGCGCCGGAACGGATGTAATGGCCGGTGGCCAGCGCGTCGGCGCCAAGCTCCTTGGCGGTGGCCAGCAGGTCGGCGAACTTCACCGTCTGGTTGCAGGAAACGCACGGGATCGGCGTCTCGCCGGCGACATAGCTCTCGGCAAAGGGATCGATGACCGCCTTGCGGAAGCGCTCCTCGTAGTCGAGCACATAATGCGGGATGCCGAGCGTCTCGGAGACGCGGCGGGCATCGTCGATGTCCTGCCCGGCGCAGCATGAACCGGCTCGGTGCGTCGCCGCGCCATGATCGTAGAGCTGCAAGGTGACGCCGACGACATCATAGCCTTCGCGCTTCAACAGGCCAGCGACGACCGATGAATCGACGCCGCCCGACATGGCGACGACGATGCGGGTATTTTCGGGACGTCCGGGGAGATCGAGACTGTTCATGATGCTTTCGTTCTGCGCGGCGCCTCAATGCCAATGTCGAGAATATAGGTCAAGCTTTACGGCCGCGCCAGCGTGCAGGGCGATTCATCGGTTGCGGCCGATCCCTGCGACGGGATGCATTTTCCCCCGCAAATCGGGATTGGCGGGCAGATGATTCAAATGCCAGCGAAAAGACTAACGCCGCGTTCATGATCCTTACCTAGTCATTAGGGTCTGCTTAGGCAATTTTTAAAGCTGTGGCGGTAACGTGGCGGGGATTGGGTCTTTGAGTTTTTTGTAGAGAGTACGATGACCGATCTTGTTAGACCGAGAGTCAAATATGTAATCGGGCCTGACGGCAGCCCTCTTACGATTGCCGATCTGCCGCCGACGAATACGCGTCGCTGGGTTATCCGGCGCAAGGCGGAAGTGGTTGCGGCGGTGCGTGGCGGGCTTTTGAGCCTGGAAGAGGCATGCCAGCGCTACAAGCTCACCACTGAGGAATTCCTGTCCTGGCAGGCGTCGATCGACGAATATGGCCTTGCCGGGCTGCGCACGACGCGCATCCAGCAATACCGGCACTGACAGTTGCGAATTTAGATGAAGGGCGCGGCTTGGCCGCGCCCTTCATTTTTCATAATCACTGATCCAGCGCTCAGACCGTCAGCACAATCTTGCCGATCGGCTTGGTGGCGAGGAGCGCGTGAGCTGCCCCCGCCTGGTCCAGCGGAAAGCTCTCGGCCACATGGACGACGAGCTTGTTGGCATCGATCAACCGAGCCAGTTCCAGCAGCCCCTCCCGGTCGGGCACGACGGACATGCGCTCGACCCGGATGTCTCGCGCACTGGCCTGCGTTCTGGTGGCGTCGCTGACATCGAGCAATGACACCAGCACGCCGCCATGCTTGAGCACCTTCAGCGAGCGTTCGGCATGGTCGCCGCCCAGGGGATCCAGCACCAGATCGATGTCGCGAACCTGGTCGGTGAAATCGGCCTTGGTATAGTCGAGCACCTCGTCGGCGCCGAGTTTGCGGACGAAATCGAGCTTGGCCGGGCTGGCCGTGGCGACGACGTAGGCACCGCGCGCCTTGGCGATCTGTACCGCCAGATGGCCGACGCCGCCGGCCCCCGCATGCACCAATACGCGCTGACCCGGTTTCAGTCCGCCATGGCGGACAAGACCCTGCCAGGCGGTGAGACCGGCCAGCGGCAAGGCGCCTGCCTGGAGGTGGTCGGCACCCTTCGGCTTCAGTGCGATTTCATTGGCAGGCACGGCGGCCAGTTCTGCATAAGCCGCCGCCTGCTTGGGAAAGCGCGGCATGCCGAACACCTCGTCACCGATCCGAAAGCCGGAAACTCCAGCGCCCAGCGCCTCGACCGTTCCCGAAATATCCCAACCCAGGATGAAGGGCGGCTCGCCCAGCAACGGGTAGTAGCCGGCACGGACGGCGCCATCGACCGGATTGATGCCTGCGGCCTTGACGCGGACCAGCACTTCGCCGGCCTTTGGCGCGGAGTCGGGCTGGTTGACAACGACAAGGACGTCGGGTCCGCCGACGGAATTCTGGATAACGGCACGCATTGAGATGTCTCCTGCTTGATTGGCGCCACTATCATTTGGATAGTAATAGTTCCTTGTCTAGTATGTACCTTTCTGATATATACGCACCTCATGGATAGTGAAGACGACTGCGGTTCCGGCTATGATGCGTTCCGGCGAACGTGTCCTTCGCACACCGTGCTGGAGATGCTGGCCAGCAAATGGGTCTATCTGGTGGTTTGCGCGCTGCGCAAAGGCAGGCTTCGCAATGGCGAGCTTGCCCGCAAGCTCGAAGGCATCACGCCGAAGATGTTGACGCAGACGCTGCGCGTGCTCGAGCGTGACGGCCTGGTGCGGCGCGAAATCTTCCCGGTCATCCCGCCGCGCGTCGAGTATGAATTGACGGAGCTCGGCCAGAACCTGGCGGGACTGCTTACCCAGATCCGGTCATGGGCGGAGCTGCATGCACCCGACATCAAGGATGCGCGAGCCCGGGCAACCGCTGAAAATGAAGGGGATTGGGCCGCCTAAGGCGGTTCTCAGTCTTTTTGGTGGCCTTCCTGCAAGGCTAAGGTCGAGATCATGCACTCGCCGAGCGGCAAGCGCAGATGCCACGGACGCCGGGGCGTTCAGCCGATCATGGCGCTACGGCCGCCGACTTCGGCTTCGCGGATCTTGGTGTCACGCGATTCCAGCATTTCCGCCTTGGAAAGCTCCGCTTCAGCTTCGCCGAGTAATGATTCGGCAGCGCTTCGCTGCTGGGCGAGGTCGCTTTGCGAATTTCTGAGGTTGTCGCGGCGCAAACGCGCTGCCTTGGCAAAGGTCGGATAGGCGAAATGGTTGATGTCGGTGATGCCGGCCTTCTTTTCTTCGGCGGTGATCTGAAGCTCCAGCTCGACGGCCATGCGTTCGAACTCGGCGATCATCATGTCGAGCTGCAGCAGCTGCCGCCGCTTCTCATTCACCTGAAACTGTTTCAGCCGAACGAGGTTTTCACGTGACTTCATGATTCGGTACTCCCGGAAACGCACACCCGCACTTATCGTCCAAACCACCTGGAAGAGCCCAGGCCGCACCCGTATCAACCGGCTTTCCCCGAACTATAGGAAACAAAACCCTAAAGTTTTTTGCCGGCGGTAACCATTCGTTTACGGGCATTGTTAATCATACGGGTCAGGACTTAAGGCCGGGTAAAAATTCCGGCCACCGATGCGGAAGCGACGTCGATGAGTCCCTGGAGTCGCTTAGCCCAGGTTATTAATGTGTTGCATTAGGAATTTGGTCTGAGATTCGTTATTAGATTCAAGAGGGTGTAGAAAGGGGTTAAAAAATCTGGTACCGTCATGGACGGGAAATTAGGTTTTGTTAACCATTCAATGGCAGCCTCTATACAAGGCAACCACTGCTCCGGGTCCGGACGGGTCGTGAAATGGTCCGGCAGCAGAAAAGGGGATTTAAATGCGTGTTCTGCTGATAGAAGATGACAGTGCAACCGCACAAAGCATCGAACTGATGCTGAAATCGGAAAGTTTCAACGTCTACACGACCGATCTCGGCGAAGAGGGTGTCGATCTAGGCAAGCTCTACGATTACGACATCATCCTTCTCGATCTCAACCTGCCCGACATGTCGGGCTACGAGGTCTTGAGAACGCTCCGCCTTTCCAAGGTAAAGACGCCGATCCTCATCCTCTCCGGTATGGCGGGCATCGAGGACAAGGTGCGCGGCCTCGGCTTCGGCGCCGACGACTATATGACCAAGCCGTTCCACAAGGATGAGCTGGTTGCCCGCATTCACGCCATCGTGCGGCGCTCCAAGGGGCACGCCCAGTCGGTCATCACCACCGGCGACCTGGTGGTCAACCTCGATGCCAAGACCGTCGAAGTCGGCGGCCAGCGCGTGCACCTGACCGGCAAGGAATACCAGATGCTGGAGCTGCTCTCGCTACGCAAGGGCACCACGCTGACCAAGGAAATGTTCCTCAACCACCTCTATGGCGGCATGGACGAGCCTGAGCTGAAGATCATCGACGTCTTCATCTGCAAGCTGCGCAAGAAGCTCGACGCGGCATCCGGCGGCCAGAATTACATCGAGACGGTCTGGGGTCGCGGCTATGTGCTGCGCGAACCGGAAGACATCCGCGTCAGCGCCTGAGCGACGGACACCGTCAGAACAAAAACCCGGCTTCGGCCGGGTTTTGCGTGATGGGCTGATCAGTATTTGTTTTTACGCAATTCCGGACGGATAACCGTCACCCACTTCTCCTGGAATTGACGATCCGCCGAATCAGGCTGCGATCTTCAAGGTGCGAAAGCGCTCGAGCAGTTGCGAACGGTTGAATGGCTTCAAGAGATAGCCCTGGGCGCCGGCGCGCTTGGCCCGCATGATCGAAGCGATATCGAGCTCGACCAGCGAAATCAGGATCTGCGGCCTTGTCGAGCTCTCCATGGCGCGCACGCGACGGATGAGATCGACCGCCGGCACGTCGGGCAAGGCGCCGTCGACGACGATGATCTCGGGCATGTCGGCGGCACACATCTCCAGCGCGTCAAGTCCGCTGGCCGCCTCGATGACAATCATTTCGGAGCCGCCCAGGATGCGTTTTGCAACCTTCCTGATGACGCTTGAATCGTCGACGAACATGCAGCGTTTCATTTCCGGTCCTCTTTGCCTTCTGGCAATCCGGTAGCGTCGGGGCATCCAGGATGCACCATAGGCCAATCCGGTAAAGAAGCCGAAAAGGCGTTAGGTAAAATTTTTACAAAGATGGCGGCATCTCGCTTTTATTCGCGAATGCTTGAACGCTGCCTAGACGATTTAACGCATTCCATGTCGAAGAGCCGAAATTACAGATTTGGACGTAAAAATACTTCGGCTTCTCGATTGCGCCATCAGGCCGCCGAAAGCACGATTTCTTCCGGCGTCGCGTGGATCGATATCGTCATTCCGGCTTCGCGCGCCAGAAGCAGCGTATAGTAGGGCTGCACGGAATGCGCGTCGATCGGTTCCTCCGGCTTATGGCCGGAATGCAGCTCGAGGAATTTCGGCGGCACACGCAGCATCGGGCCAGCCGCCGCAAGCGCGAAACGCGGCTCGGTCTCAAGGTTTTCCAGCGTCACCGAAAGCTTGCCGCCGCGGGGAATGGCGGCGTTGGCGACGAGGATCAGGTTGAGCAGCAGCTTGACCTTGTTCTTAGGCAGCAGCGCGCGGGTCCCGTTCCAGGTCAGTTCTGGCTTTTCGTTCTTGAGGAAGGCGATGGCGACCGCTTCGGCATCGCCGGTATCGATAAGCATGCCGGCCGAGCCGGCGGCGCCGAAGGCGATGCGGGCGAACTGCAAGCGGGCCGAAGCATTGCGGGCGCTCTGACGGATCAGCTTCATGGCGTCTTCGTCGGCGCCGCCCTCGTCGAGCAGTTCGAGGCCGTTGTTGATCGCGCCGACCGGCGAGATGATGTCGTGGCAGACCCGGCTGCACAAAAGCGCCGCCAGATCGGGTGCGGAAAGGGTGAAAAGATCGGCCATCGGCGAAAATCCCTGCAAAATTTCACTAGTCATGGCCGAGCGATCGATCGTCGCCTGCCCACACGAATCACGCTCTCTCCCCGGGCTTTCTGAATACACAGCACCCGTGCGTGCAGCAACAAATCCAAAAATTTGGGTTGTGGCAAATGGCGTGCTCACGCAGGCCGCGACCCCCTGTGCGCGACCCCAACAGCCTTCGAACCGCCATGTTCATGTGGGAGCTTAATGGTTGAAAAAGGATTACGGCATAGTTTGCCCATAACAGTTACCCTTAACGGCCGGCTAAAAGAGCCGTACGGGGTGCGAGGCGTCGGCGAAGGTGCTCCCTGACGGAGATTGGAAGCATGTTTTCCCGATACTACGACCGGAGCTTTCTCCGTGTCTTCTCAATGGCGGTCACGCTCCTGGGCGTTCTCGTCTTCTCGACTTCAGCCCTGCGGGCCCAGGAATACACCGCTCAGGAGATTGTCGATTCCGGTCACAAATTCTTCGGCGCGACATCGGGCGGGCTCGCCACGGTCGTCGAGAAGATTTTTGCTTCCTACGGCCTGCCCAACGGCTATCTGCTGGGCGAAGAGGGCTCGGGCGCGCTGATCGGCGGCCTGACCTATGGCGAAGGCACGCTCTACACCAAGAATGCCGGTGACCACAAAGTGTTCTGGCAAGGCCCGTCCCTCGGTTGGGATTTCGGCGGCGAGGGGTCGCGCGTGATGATGCTGGTCTACAATCTCGACGATGTGGGCAGCCTGTACAACCGCTATGGCGGCGTCGCCGGTTCGGCCTATGTGGTGGCGGGCGTCGGCTTCAACGTGCTGAAGAACAACAATGTGCTTTTGGTGCCGATCCGCACCGGTGTCGGTGCCCGGCTCGGCATCAATCTCGGCTATCTGAAGCTTACCGAGCGCGCCACTTGGAATCCGTTCTGAAGGTCTTTGGCCTCTGCATATCGTTCTCCCAAAACCATGACCACTTTGGGCGACATGCATTGAACTCGTTCCGTTGCGGCAAACCCTTGCCGCAACGCTGGATTTCCGCCATGTCAACGTGGCACAGTCAAAAGCGCTCGCGCTTTCGGTTTTGTCGTGTCGCACGTCGTGGTCCCAAAACCGGCTCCCACGTTCGGGCGACATGCAATGGTTTGGCGGTTGCCGTCCACAACGGGTAGTCACTTGGTCCAGTCGGTCCTGTTCTTCGTCCTCGGCTTCCTCTGCGCTGGCTTTCTGGCGCTGATGGTGGCTCCGGCCATATGGCGTCGCGCCGTCGCCCTGACACGCAGACGCATTGAAGCCTCGATCCCTCTGACGCAAACCGAAATCCAGGCGGACAAGGACCGCATCCGCGCCGAGTACGCCATGTCGACGCGCCGCCTCGAAATCAGCGTCAAAGCGTTGCGCGAGAAGGCGGCCGAGCAATTTGTGGAGATCAATCGCGGCCGCGAGGCCCTGAAGGGGCTGGCGGTCGAGCGCATGGATAAGAACCAGGCGCTCACCGAACTCGGCGCCAAGGACGCAGCATTGCACCAGCGCGAGGGCGAGTTGCGGCAGCTTTCGGAGCGGCTGAAGGAGACCGAACGCAAGCTCGAAAAGCGCGCGCTTGAGCTGGAGAAGCTGGAGCACATGTATGACGACGCCAGTTTTTCTTCCAGCAGCCGACAGATCGAGCTGGTGGCGCGCGAATCCGAAATGCAGAAACTTGCCAGTGACATTGCCCTGCTGCGCGGCCAGCGCAAGGAGGCGGACAGGCGCGGCCAGGAGATCGCGGCCGAGAGCAAGGCCGCGCGCGAGGCCCTGAAAGCCGAGAAGAAGAGGACGGCCGAGCTCGACAAGAAGGTCGAACGGCTGCTGGCCACGCTTGCCGACCGCGAGGACAAGCTCGACCGCCGCGAAAAGGAATTGTCGCGCATGCGCGAAAAATCGAAAGCCGAAGACAGCGCACCGGCCTTGCGGCTGGTCGGCAAGGGCGGCGATGCCGCCAAGAGCGATGAGCTCGACAAGGCAATCGCCAAGCTCGACAGCGAGCGCGAGCGGCTTGAGGCGAGGCTGACGGCGCTGGCGCGCGAGAACAAGCGGCTGAAGGCGGATCTCACCGCGCTGGCCGCGTCCAATCCAACGGACAATAGCTCTGCCTTGCGCGAGCAGATGAACGAACTGGCGGCGGAGGTCGTCTATCTGACGGCCAAGCTCGAGGGACCCGGTTCGCCGATCGCCAAGGCGTTGGCGGCACCGTCGGATGCACGCTCCGGCAACGGCGACCGCAGTCTTGCCGACCGCGTACGGGATTTGCAAAAGGCCGATGCGACAAGCTGAAGTCAGGTCCCTTTTGCCGAAAAATGATGCAGCGCGATGGCCGATGCGGCTGCGACGTTCAAACTGTCGAAACCTTCCGACATGGTGATCCGCACGCTGTGCAAGCGTGCGAGCAGGCTGTCCGGCAAGCCTTCGCCCTCGGTACCGAGATAAAGCGCCAGGCGCTCACTGCGCTGCGCATCGCGGATGTCGGTCTGCCCGCGTGGCGACAGCGCGAATTGTTCGAAGCCCCGCCGGGCGAGCATTGCAGTGAAGCCGGCGGTATCGGTGAACGATGCGAAGGGAATCTTGAGCACTGCGCCGACGGAAACGCGGATCGCCTTGCGGTACAGGGGATCGCAGCATGTCGGATCCAATAGAACCGCGTCGGCGCCAAAGGCTGCCGCGTTGCGGAAGATCGAGCCCACATTGTCATGGTTGGCGATGCCGACAAGTACCACGACCAGTGCTCGAGCCGGCAAGGCATCAAGCATGGCCTCGGCTGACTGCGGTACGCCCTTGCGGCCCATGGCCAGGATGCCGCGATGCATGTGAAATCCGGCGATGGCGTCCATTACCGCGCTGGTGGCAACATAGACCGGGAGGCCAGCCGGCGCCTTGCGCAGGATCTCCTCGATGCCGACCAGTCGATTTTCCAGAACCAGAACCGATTCGGCGGCAAAGCGCCCAGTCGAGAGCAGCAGGTCGAGCACCACCTTGCCTTCGGCGACAAAGCGGCCTCGCCGGCCGGCGAGGTCACGCTCGCGGATGTCGAGATAGGCAGCGACGCGCGGATCTTGCGGGTCGTCGATGCGAATGGGATTCATGCTTTCCTCGCGCCCGTCGCATCGGCCCGAAATCCGGACCGATTCCCGACGCTCACCCTTGGCTCGGAAAGAACGATGCGACAATTCGGGACGATCAGCTACCTCTGTCCGCTCGGACCGGGCGCATGTCGCTCTGAAGACGACCGGACGGGCGCAGTTCGCTCGAAATCGTCGGCGAGTTTCAACGGCTACAGGGTGCTGGTCAGGTTCCGGCACGGCGCAAACGGTGCGCCATCTGGGACAGGTCGTCCTTGCCGCCGCCGAAAATACCGTCCAGCATGTCGAGCAGTTCGCGCACGGCGTCGGATTTACAGGAATAGTAAATCATCTGCCTGTCGCGACGGGTCTCGACGAGATCGAGCGCCCGCAACTTGGCCAGATGCTGGGACAAGGCGGATTGACTGAGCATCACCTTTTCGGCGATGGCGCCGACCGACATTTCACCGTCGGCGAGATAGCTCATGATCAACAGCCGCTTCTCATTGCCCATCAGCATGAGAAACTCGGCCGCCGATTCGGCGTTGACGATTAGCTTTGTCGAGACCATCGATCCCCCATGCTTCTTGTTCATCCTGACGCCATGGGGGCAATGGCATCTGATTCCATAAACTCACTCGTGAATCGGCACATGCGATTCAGCGTCACCAACAAAAGGTAGAGCATTTCATTTAAATCTCAAGTGTTGCTTTTGATTCAGCATAATTAAGTCCGGTCCCGGCGTCGACCGCGGCTCGGCCGGCCTTGGCCATATCGACCAGAACGTGCCGCAATTCGCGTGCTGCCGCCAAGGGTTGTGGGAAGAAGACCCTGCAAACATCGTCGCCCGACACCAGATCCATGCCATCGGCATCGAATCCGGCAACGCTCCAGCCGTTGCCGGATGCTTTCGCGAAATGCTGTGCGTAAACGGCGATCGCGTCGAGATGGTCGGCGTTCATGTGATCGATGGCGGATTGTTCGCTCGCCGCCAGTTCTTCGATGATCGGTGCGTTGGTGAGCAGATCCGACTGATCGAGTTGATAGGCCTTGCCGAAGCCGCCGTTGAGGCTGGCGCGTTGCGGCTCGAGGCGAAAGATCGAAAAGTCGCCGAGACCGGCGTAGAGTTTCGCCTTGGGATTGCGGTTGACATAACGGCGCTCGGCGCGGGCATGTTCGCCTGACCCGCGCTCAAACCGAGCCGCCCGGCAGACCAGTGTCAGGCGCGGATACGCCAGCGGGTCGCCCTTGCCGGGTTCGCCAAGCACAGGGAACAGCGCGGATCGGCAAGCAGGGCGCCGGTGTGCGCCGAGAGCATCGACACCAGGATCAGCGGCGCGCCATCGATGTCGGTGGCCACACCGACCCTGCTGGCCAGCGGCGAGCCGGTTTGCGGTTCGATTACCGCCAGAGCGCCGAAGCGAGCGCTGCGTAGAAGCGTCTTCGCCAGCCGGATCGCTTCGGCGTCCGTCTCGCGGATCACGTCCTTCTTCGGCTCGTCCAAGGCATCACCGCGATAAGTTGATTTTCCTTCTCCAATTATCTGTCCAACAAACCGGATTTGACAAGGTCATCGATCTCGTTTCTCGAAAATCCGAAACGCGCCAGCACCGTCGACGGGGCGAGATCGTTGTCGGCAGGACTGCTCGCCGGCGTAGGCTGGGAGCGGGAGAAACGTGGCGCCGGGGCAGGGCGCTCGAATGCACCCGCCGTCACAAAGGCGCTACGCGCCCGATTGTGCGGGTGGTGCTTCGCCTCTTGCAGCGACAGGACGGGGGCAACGCAGGCATCGGTTTGCGCGAACAACCGGTCCCAGTCGTCACGCGATTTCCGCCGGACCCGGTCGGCAATGGCCGCGCGCATCGGTGGCCACAGTGCCTCGTCGTACTGGCCGGATACAAAGCGCTCATCGAGCGGCAGCAGTCTGGCGAATTCGGCGAAGAATTGCGGCTCTAGGCAGCCGATGGCGATGTGCCCGCCGTCCGCCGTCTCATAGGTGTCGTAGAAGGGAGCGCCGGAATCGAGCAGGTTTGCGCCGCGCTTTTCGCTCCACAGCCCGGCGGCGACAAAGGCGTGCAGCGGTACCGCCAGCATCGAGGCGCCGTCAATCATCGCGGCGTCGATGACCTCGCCCTTGCCCGTGCGCGAGCGTTGGAACAGTGCGGCCAGCACGCCGGCAACCAGCATCATGGCGCCGCCGCCATAGTCTGCAACGAGGTTGAGCGGCGGCACAGGACGCCCGTCGGCGTGACCGATGGCGTGCAATATGCCGCAATAGGCGAGGTAGGTGATGTCGTGACCGGCGCGGCCGGCGAGGGGGCCGTCCTGGCCGAAGCCGGTCATGCGGCCGTAGATCAGCGCCGGGTTGCGCGCCAGCAGCGCTTGTGGGCCGAGGCCAAGCCGTTCCATGACGCCAGGACGAAATCCTTCAAGCAAGATGTCAGCCTTTTCGGCAAGGCGCAGCACCAGGTCGGTGCCTTCCCGGCGCTTCAGGTCGAGGCGCAGGATGGATCGCCCGTGGCGGTCGATGTTGTACTTATCCGGCAGCGACAGGAGTGGCTGGCTCGTCGCCGTCCGTTCTATGCGCAGCACTTCGGCGCCCATCTCCGACAGCATCAGGCCGGCCCATGGCACCGGGCCGAGCCCGGCCATCTCGATCACCTTCAGCCCGGCAAGCGGACCGGTCTTCCCGGCAGCGGACTGGCCGGTGCTCATGACCGGCTATTTCGGCGCCATGCGGATGGCACCGTCGAGGCGAATGGTCTCACCATTCAACATCTGGTTCTCGATGACGTGCAGGGCGAGAGCGGCATATTCGGATGGTTCGCCGAGCCGCGACGGAAAGGGCACGGCGGCGCCCAGAGAATCCTGTACCTCTTGCGGCATGCCGGCCATCATCGGCGTCTTGAAGATGCCGGGGGCGATGGTGCAGACGCGGATGCCGGAACGGGCAAGGTCGCGCGCCACCGGCAGCGTCATGCCGACGACGCCGCCCTTGGACGCCGCATAGGCGGCCTGGCCGATCTGGCCATCATAGGCGGCAACCGAAGCGGTGTTGACGATGACGCCGCGCTCGCCGCCTTGCAGCGGCTCGAGCTTTGATGCGCGCTCGGCGACGAGGCGGATCATGTTGAACGTGCCGATCAGATTGACCTCGATCACCTTGCGGTACTGATCGAGCGGATGGGGACCATCCTTGCCGATGGTCTTCACGCCGATGGCGATGCCGGCGCAATTGACGAGGATCCGCGGCTCGCCAAGCTTGGCGGTAACGTCGGCGAGAGCAGCGGTTCCACTGTCGGCGCTGCTGACGTCGCATTGGACGGCAATGCCGCCGATCTCGGCCGCGATCTTGACCGCACGGTCGATACCGACATCGAAGATGGCGACGCGGGCGCCCTTGGTGGCCAGCGCGCGCGCCGTTGCCTCGCCAAGACCGGAGCCGCCGCCGGTGACGATCGCGATCTGGCCGTTGGGGTTCATGGCGTCATCCTTTGATCTCAGGAACAGTGGGACGGATCAGGCGCCAGATCGACGGGAAAGGTCAAGCCATCGCCGCGAGAGGATCGGCAACCCTTGCCTGATCGGCGTGGCAGACCTCGCCCGAGAGCCTGGCTACCGCGCCCGGCACGATCTCGTGCGACAGCAGCCGGTCAAGATCGACGGGGCGCGGCATCGAAATTTGGCCGCGCGGAATCCGCTTGAAACCGAGCGGACCGTAATAGGGTTCGTCGCCGACCAGCATGACGGCAGGCGCGCCGGCCTTGGCGCCGGCCTCGAGCGCGATCGCCACTAGGCGGCGGCCGATGCCGAGATTCTTGAAGGTCGGCCGCACGGCAAGCGGCCCGAGCATCAGCGCGCGGCCGACGCCGGCGGCGATGCGGGTCATGCGCACCGAGGCGACGACAAGGTCGCCATCGACGGCGACGAAGGACAGCGAGCGTTCGTGCCCTCCAGCCTCGCGGATCTTGTAGGCGGCCAGCGCAAAACGGCCGGGTCCAAAAGCTTCGTCGTTGATGGCTTCGATCTGGAGGTCGTGCGCCGGGGTTTCCGGCAGGTATTTCACGTCGGCAAGGCTCATGGTCTTTGCGTTCCGGTAAGGAGGAAAGGTTTGCTGCAAACGGCAGCGTTCGCCAGTCAGCGCTTCATCAAGCGCGGGCGCCCTTTCGTCGTCGGTCGAACCGGATCAAAGCAAAGTCGAACATGCGGATTGTCCGCTAGCATCAATTTCCCGCCGCTGCAATCGGCCGTTTTCGTCCCCCAGGGCTCCGAACTCAGGTTAACAAAAGACCTGACGACAGCCAGTTCGGCGGTGTCGGCGGCTTTTTTGCCGGGCAGCCTTTCACGATAGGAATTTTTTCTTGACTCGTTGCCGTCAGCTATGGTACATATTTGTCCATGGTGCTGATTTGCGCCAGTGACCCGCCGCACAGGCGGGTTTTTCGTTAATGCTCCGTCAACCAACGTGCCGGGGAAGGCTCCGCAGGAATCCGTTACCCGAGTTCGTAGCCCTGTTTGTCCCCCGTTTCGGTCAAGTGACGGTGTGTTCAGCACCTGATGTCTTCGACCGGGCAACCTTGCGCCTACATCAACCGACAGGACGCAAGGAGAATTGCATGGGATTGCTGGTTGAAGGCAGGTGGCAGGATCGCTGGTATGACACGGCGGACAATGGCGGCAGGTTCGTGCGGGCGCAGTCGCAATGGCGTGACTGGATCACCATTGACGGGACGCCGGCGGAAGGCCGAACGCGCGGCTTCAAGGCCGAACCCGGCCGCTATCATCTCTATGTCTCGCTTGCCTGTCCGTGGGCGCATCGGACGCTGATCTTTCGCGCGCTGAAGAAGCTGGAAGGCATCATATCGGTGTCGGTGGTGCATCATTTCATGGGTGCCAGCGGCTGGACGTTCCTGGCGCAGGACGGCGCCACCGGCGACACGCTTTACGGCCTCGACTTCCTGCACCAGGTCTATGCCAAGGCCGATCCCGACTATTCGGGCAGGGTGACGGTGCCGGTGCTGTGGGACAAAAAGGAGCAGACCATCGTCTCCAACGAGTCTTCCGAAATCATCCGCATGCTGAATTCAGCGTTCGACGAATGGGGCGATGCCAGCCTCGACTTCTATCCGAAGGCGTTACGCGGTGAGATCGACCGCATCAATGCGCTGGTTTATCCCACGGTCAACAACGGCGTCTACCGGACCGGCTTCGCCACCACGCAACGCGCCTATGAAGAGGCGTTCGGTGAATTGTTCACGGCGCTGGATACGCTGGAGAAGCGGCTCTCGAAACAGCGCTATCTCGTCGGCGACCGCATCACCGAGGCCGACTGGCGGCTGTTCACGACGCTGGTGCGCTTCGATCCGGTCTATGTCGGCCATTTCAAATGCAATCTGCGCCGCATCGCCGACTATCCGAACCTGTCGAACTATCTGCGCGATCTCTACCAGGTGCCTGGCGTGGCCGAGACCGTGAACCTGCATCATATCAAGGCGCATTATTACGCCAGCCACGAGACGATCAATCCGACGCGGATCGTGCCTGTCGGACCGGATCTGGACTACGGCGCGCCGCATGACCGGGCGCGATTCGGCAAGGCAGCGGCCTGATCTACCAGTAGGGCGAAGGCTGTTCGCCTTGAAAAACCTCGGCGATGCGGCGCAGCGTCGCCGGCGTGGTGCCCTGCGGCAATCGGTCGAGCGGAAAGAAGCCGGCTTCGGCGATCTCGTGGTCCGGCAATTTCGGCGCCGTCTGGCTGAAGCGCTCGATCACGTAGAACCCGACATGGTCGCGCCGGCTGGCGCGGCGGTTGAAATGCATCGACTTCAGCGTTGGCGAGGCGGTCAGCGCGATGTTACCTTCCTCGGCCAGTTCGCGTGCCAGCGCGTCGTCAAGCGTCTCGCCGACTTCGACGCCGCCGCCGGGAAGCTGCCAGCCCGGCACATAGGTGTGGCGGATGAGGAAGACTGTATTGGACGCCGTGTCGTGGATCAGGCCACGCACGCCAAGCGTCATCGGCCGCCGTAGTACGAAATAGAAGTGGAACAGCCTAGCCCTGAGGCCTACCCAGCCGGTCTGGCGGAAAGCATCTTCAGGCTTCGCCATCAGTAGCGAAACCGTGGGTGGAAAGGAAAGCGCGGGTCGCCTATGAAGGTTGAATGTTCAGGCTCGCGCATATTTCCGATGTCCATCTGGGGCCCCTCCCCGATGTATCCTATCGCGATCTCGCCTCCAAGCGCGTGCTCGGCTACGTCAACTGGCAGCGCAACCGCCGCCGCCATATGCATGACGCGGTCATCGACACGATCGTCGCCGACATCAAGGCGAACACGCCTGACCACCTCGCCGTCACCGGCGACCTGGTCAATCTGGCGCTCGATGGCGAGATCGAGATGGCCAGGCACTGGCTGGAGACGCTGGGATCGCCGCATGATGTTTCGGTCGTTCCGGGCAACCACGACGCCTATGTGCCCGGCGCCTTCGACAAGGTCTGCAGATCCTGGGCGGCGTGGATGAGCGGCGACGATATCAACACGCCGGTCGACCGCAACGCATTCCCCTATCTGCGCGTGCGCGGCGATGTCGCGCTGATCGGTGTCTCGACGGCGCGCGCCACGGCACCCTTCATGGCCAACGGGTTCTTCATGGAGGGCCAGGCGGAGCGGCTCGGCAAAATCCTCCGGGATACCGCCGAACAGGGGCTGTTCCGCGCCATCATGATCCATCATCCGCCGGTTCGCGGTGCGGTCCCGCAGCACAAGCGGCTGTTCGGCATCGCTCGCTTTCACAAGATCATTCGCCGCCATGGCGCCGAACTCGTTCTGCATGGCCATTCGCATCTGCCGTCGCTGTTCTTCATCGGCGGTCGAGGCGTCAGGATCCCGGCGGTCGGCGTCGCTGCCGCGGGCCAGGCGCCGGGCGGCAAGAACCCGCCAGCGCAGTACAATTTGTTCGACATTGACGGCGAGAAGGGCAATTGGCGGATCCGGCTGACGCGGCGCGGCCTGACCGGGCCGTCCATACCGCCATCCGATCTGCAGACGCTGGAGCTTGGCGCCGAGGCCGGAGTTGCTATGGCCGCAAGCTGACAATCATGGCGACGATGCGGTCCCAGAACAAGGCGACCGACACCACCAGGCCGACCAGTGCTCCGGCGGCGACCAGGCCGAGCCCGGACAGAAAGGCCGACCAGCGCTTGCCGTGCGTGGTCGCGCGCAGTGGCGGCTCGGCTTCCGGTACATCGGCGCGTTTCATGCCGGCGACAGCCGATTCGACTCCGCCTTCCATCATCCGCTGACGCTCGACGATGCGCTCGGCGACATAGCGCGTCACGGAATCGGCAACCGGCTTCATCTCGGTGGATTCGGCAAGCACCACGCGGCCGATGCGGGTGTCCTTGAGGAAGCGATAGGTGCGGCGATCACGTCCCATGGCGACATGGCTGACGGCGTCGATCCACAGGCGTGGCTGCAAGCCCGACGAGACGACAAAGTCGAAATTGTCCATGTCGGCCGGGACATCGGCAAAAACCGGCGCCAGCTCGGCGGCAAGCATATCGAGGCGCATGCGATGCGCCTCGCGCATATCGACGACGACGTCGTCGCGGTCGGCGAAGGCATTTTTCACATCACGGATGGCATCGGACAGTTTCTTCGACTGATCGATGGTCTTCTCGCCTGCTTCCTTCATCGGCGTTTGCCTCGCGGTTTGGTTAACACGGAGTTAACACAGCCGCCGACAAAATGCACTGGCGAGATGGACGGGATCGAGGCGCTCACTAAGCTCGTCGTGCGCGAAAAAAGTCAGCTGGCGGCCGCGGCGAATTTCTGGCGATGCTGCCTGGCGCGGCGGTTGGTGTTGCGGCGAATGATCTCGGCAATGAGGTCGGGGGCTTCCTCGGCCAGCATATGGCCGGCCTCCAGCACATGGTGCACGTGAAAATGCGCCGGCAGATCATCCGCCTGGGTAAAGGGCAGCACCGGGTCGTCGGTTCCCCACGCCACCATCACCGGCATGTTCATCGCGTCGAGACGCTCGTGCGGGATGACGCCTTGCCGATCGTCCCTAGTCATGACGGCTGCGATCTCCACCAGTTTTTCCACTTGGCCGGATCGCCTGCGCATGTCCTGGAGGGTGTCCACAGTGTGATCGAGCGGCCGGGTCCCTGGCCCCGACATGGCGGCGAGGCAGGCCCGGATCTCGGATCGATCCACCGCTTCGGCATAGCGACGCAATAGTGGTCCGTTGATCTCGGGGCCAAGGCCGCCGGGCGCCAGAAGCGTCAGCGAGGCTATTTTTTCGGGCTCGGCCAGCGCCATCAGCGCCGCCACCGCACCGCCCATCGAGTGACCCACGAGATGAACGCGCTTCAAGCGACGCTGCGAGAGATCGGCGAGCACGGCCTTAGCTGCCACCTTGGCCGGACCGGCGGCGGGAAAATCGAGCGACATCCCATGTCCCGGCAGATCATAGGCCAGCGTATGCATGGAAGGCGTCAGGGCGGAAATCACCTCACGCCAGACATCGTGGCAACCGCCGAAACCATGCAGCAGGACGGTGGCCTTCGAGCCAACACCCTGTTCGGCGGCAAAAAGTGATGCGGTCATGAAAGCTGATTTTTTGTTATTGCAGGATGCACGATGCCAACTGTGGCTGAATTGCTCCTAGTCCAGCGTGACGACCAGTAAAATTTTCGCGATTTGTACGGTTGTTTACAGAACTTGGCGACCAATCGGCATTCGGCGATCGGAGCCCAGGAGACGCGGCGCGCCTAAATTAATCCGCGAATTTCGATGGTGTCAGCTTGCGTTGCCGAGCCCGGCAGCGCGCAGCGCCTGGACCAGCCGCTCGGTCAGGTCGGCCGGATATTTCCGCTCGACGAAGGTCGCCCGCGGATCGGCGGCAAATTTGGGGAACTCGGTGGTCAGTTGATTCAGCAGCGTGCTCACCAGATGATCCTGTCCGGCAGCCTTGGCGCCGATCAGCCGCGCCGCCAGATAATGCGATTTCGTTGCCGTCGTCCTCAGTGCCGTGCTGGCTGCGACGGCCTTGTTCATGTCGCCCTGCATGAACTCGCCGACGAACAGCCCGTAATCCCACCATGTCGAGTGTCCGCTGAAGGTCTCAGCGGCATGGGCAAGGATCGGCGTTCCCTCCGCGTAGCGGCCGGCGAAGATCAGCCCATAGCCGTAGGTGGCAGCCATGCCGAGATCATAAGGATTGAGTTCGCAGGCCTTGCGCATCCAGCGGATCGCTTCGTCGGCGTTGCCGAGGCGCGAACTGACGTAGCCGTAGGAGCGATGCGCGTAGGGGCTGGTTGGGCCCATCTGTACGCCACGAAGGGCAAACTCCATTGCCTTTTCAATCGTCGCATCGGGCGGATAGGCATAATGATCGGAGACTGCCTCGAGATGCAGCGAGGCAAGTTCCGAATAAACGAGCGAGGATTTCGTGCCGCCATTGGCCAGCTGCTCAAGGCAGCGATAGGCAACCTCATGGGTCCTGGCGTTCTGGTCGAGATAATATTTGTCGTTGAGCAGAAGGCATTGCGTCAGGCCGTTTGGCGCGCCGGTCTGCTCGATATAGTTGTAGATCGTGCCCGAGGCAGGAAGGGCCGAGCTCAGCATGTCGGCGATACGGTCTTCGACCGCGGCAGGTGCGCTGTCGGCAGGGGTCAGATTGCGCGAAAGAAGCACCCGTCCGGACGCCATGCTCTGCAGTTCGATGGTGATGTCGCCCGCATCCGGTCCAGGCAGGATGTCGAATATGAAGCTCGTGGCATCGTCGGCCGGATCGGCGACGGTGTCGCGGCCGATGAAGTCGATCGTATCGAAGCCGCTCAGGCCGGCGCGCAGCGATGCGGCGACACGGCTGGCGTCGGTGCCTTCAGCCTTGAGGCCGATATAGACTTGCGGCAGGGCGTCAGCCCTTGCGGATGACGCGATGCTTCCGGTTGCGCTGGCGGTCTCGAGGGTTGCCGACATGTCGCCACCTGCCAGCAAGACATTGCTGCCCTGACGAAGGATCAGCACGCCCAGCATGGCGATGACCAAGGCGATCGCGATCCAGAAGAAGCGGAGATGGCGCACCACCGAGGGCGTAGGCGAGGGCGGCACGGAAGTCGGCGACACGACATCCAGCATGCCCGTGCCGGCGTCGGTGGGCTGATCGGTGAACACAGCATTGTCTAGCTTGAGCTCGGCAACATCCGGCAGCCGGATGACGTTCAATTCATAGGCAGGAACATAACCGCCGCGTGGAATGGCGATGCGGACCGGCTCGGCAACGCCCTCATTGGCAAAGTAGTGCTGCAGAAGCTCGCGCAGCCTGCCTGCCTGCACCCGCACGACAGCATCGGTGGACGGATCGAAATCGCCGTCCTTGCCGAAAACATCCATGGCGATGGAGAAGCCCTTGAGCCTGTCGGCTTCGCCAGCCTGTTCGCGTTCGACAAGATAACGCAGCAGCTTACGTGCGCGTTCGGATCGCCCGAACGTTTGGCTGGCAAGCAGTCGCTCCAGTGTCTCGCGCACTGCGGGGGCGGCAGGCGTCGCATGCTGCAAGTGTCGATCCTCTCGAAGTCGGCACAGGTTGAGGCGCGATCATATAGGTCCCGCACCACCACACAAGTATACAACCCATTATGCGATCGCGTACCCCACCGGATAATTCGGCGGTGGTTAATGGCCCGACCGATCGGAACCGATCACCAGATTGGGACGGTCCCGACCCTTGTTCTGGCCGTTCGTCAGCCGGCTTTTTTGCCGATGATGCGGTTGGCGGCTGACATCACCGCTTCCAGCGAGGCGGCGACGATGTTGGTGTTGATGCCGGCGCCGAACAGCTTGCCGCCGGGATACTCCATCTCGACATAGGAAATGGCCGACGCGTTCGAGCCGCGCTGCAAGGAGTGCTCGGAATAGTCGAGCACCGACATCTCGATGCCGACATGGCGCGACAGCGCGTCGACGAAGCCGTCGATCGGACCGGTGCCCGTGCCTGTAATCGTCACTTCCCTACCGTTGTCGAGAATGACCGCCTCGACAACGCGCCGGCCCTTGATCTCGGTGCTGGGATAGGTGTGGTGATCGAGGAATTTCAGACGCGCGGTAGGCTGATCGACATAGGTCTCGAGAAAGCGCTCGTAGATGCGCCTGGCCGGCACTTCCTTGCCCTCGGCATCGGTGATCGCCTGGATTTCCTGGCTGAATTCGATCTGCAGATTGCGCGGCAGGTTGAGGCCATAATCGGCCTGCAGCACATAGGCGATGCCACCTTTGCCGGACTGCGAGTTGATGCGGATGATCGCCTCGTAGCTGCGGCCGACATCAGCGGGATCGATCGGCAGATAGGGCACTTCCCACAGGCCCGTGTTGGCCTTCTTCAGCGCCTTCATGCCCTTGTTGATGGCATCCTGGTGCGAGCCGGAAAAGGCGGTGTAGACGAGTTCGCCGACATAGGGGTGGCGCTCGGGAATCTTCAACTGGTTCGAATATTCATAGACGTCCTTCATCCGGTTGATGTCGGAGCAGTCGATCAAGGGATCGACACCTTGCGTGTACATGTTCAGCGCCAGCGTGACGATGTCGACATTGCCGGTGCGCTCGCCATTGCCGAACAGCGTGCCTTCGACGCGGTCGGCGCCGGCCATCAGGCCGAGTTCGGTGGTGGCGATGCCGGTGCCGCGGTCATTGTGCGGATGCAGCGAGACCAGCAGATTCTCCCTGTTGTCGAGGTTGCGGCACATCCACTCGATGCGATCGGCATAGATGTTGGGTGTCGACATCTCGACCGTCGACGGCAGGTTGACGATCAGCTTGTTGTCCGCCGTCGGCCTGACGATCTCGGTGACGGCGTTGCAGATTTCCAGCGCCACTTCGAGCTCGGTGCCGGTAAAGCTCTCCGGCGAATATTCGAAACGAAAGCCGCCGCCGGCTTTGGCCGCCATGTCGGTGATCATCTTGGCGGCGTCGGTGGCGATGCGCTTGATGCCGCCGACGTCCTTTTCGAAGACGACGCGGCGCTGCAATTCGCTGGTCGAATTGTAGAAATGCACGATCGGGTTGGTGGCGCCCTTGAGCGCCTCGAAGGTGCGGGTGATCAGCTCCGGCCGACACTGCACCAGCACCTGCAGCGAGACATCGGCGGGGACGTTGCCTTCCTCGATGCACCAGCGGGCAAAGTCGAAGTCGGTCTGCGAGGCCGACGGAAAGCCGATCTCGATCTCCTTGAAGCCCATGTCGAGCAGCAGGCCGAACATGCGTGCCTTGCGCTCGTGGCCCATCGGGTCGATCAGTGCCTGGTTGCCGTCGCGCAGGTCGACCGAGCACCAGATCGGCGCCTTGTCGATGACCTTCGAGGGCCAGGTCCGGTCGGTAAGGCCGACGGTCGGATAGGGCTGATATTTACGGGCCGCGTCGGGCATGCCCGGGTTCTGTATGTCCCCTGCCGCATCGTTGCCGGCTGCCGCGGCATCGGAGCGGATCTCTTCTCGTGCGTTCATCGTCGTTTCTCCCGGCGGCTCATGGATCCACCTTCAGGTGGATTGATGGCGAGCGGCGCCTTTACCAGAATTTCGTTCGCTTGATATTGCCAAGGAGCATGCGCTTGCGCGGCGGTTCGACCGCCGGGCGCTCCTTCAGCGAACCCGGCGATCGCCGATAAGGCCGAGAAGAAGCAGGGTCGAAGCGAGCGCGCGCACGGTCTCGCCGGAAAAACCGGTCGGACGGGAAGCGTTGGTGGCGCGCGTGTTCATGGCGGTTCTCATACAGGAGCGGCTTGTGAGAGGCAAGTGGGGCCACATGGCTGGCCGTGATCTGTCGGATATCCCGAACCTGCATGCTCTTCCCCAGGCGCTGCAAATGCGCCAGACTTGGGCATCGCCGGTTGCGATGTTCTGTCGCCGGGAGGGGGTCGTCCATGAATTTCGTGTTCTTCTCGCCGCATTTTCCCGCCAATGGCGCGGATTTCTGCGACCGTTTGAAGAAGGCCGGGGCCAAGGTGCTCGGTATCGGCGACGCACCGTATGATGCCCTCGACGCCAAGCTGAAAGCAGCCCTTTCGGAATATTACCGCGTCGCCGACATGGAGGACTACGATCCGGTGTTCCGGGCGATGGGGCATTTCATCCACAAATGGGGCCGCATCGACCGCTTTGAATCGCTCAACGAGCATTGGCTGGAGCTGGAAGCCAACATCCGCACCGACTTCAACATCTACGGCACCAAGCTCGATTTCGTGAAGAATCTGAAGCGCAAGAGCCGCATGCGCGCCTTCTTCCGCAAGAGCGGCGTCGACACCATCGCGCAGCGCAAGTGCTCCGACCGCGCCGGGGCCATGACCTTCATCCGCCGCGTCGGCTATCCCGTGGTGGTCAAGCCCGACAGCGGTTCCGGCGCCTCGAACACCTTCAAGATCTCCAACGCCAAAGAACTCGACCAGTTCTTCAGGGACAAGCCCGAGGACGTGACCTTCGTCATGGAACAGTTCATCGAGGGGCTGGTGGTGACCTATGACGGGCTGGTCAACCGCGACGGCGAGGTGGTGCTGGCGGCCAGCCACCGCTACGACCAGAGCGTCATGGAAGTGGTCAACAAGGATCGCCACATGAGCTATACCTGCTTTCCCAGGATCAACCCAGCGGTCGAGGAGGCCGGCCGCAAGATCCTGAAGGCATTCGACGTGCGCGAGCGCTTCTTCCACATCGAATTGTTCGAGACCAAGGACGACCGCGTCATCGCGCTGGAGGTCAACATGCGCCCGCCAGGCGCCTGGATGACCGATGCGATCAACTACACGTTCGACATCGACGTCTATGCGGCATGGGCCGACATGGTGGTGAAAGATGCCGCCGGCGGCCCTTACGAGGGCAAGTATTTCACCGCCTATGCCAGCCGCAAGCGGCGCCTCCATTATTTGCACAGCCACGAGGACGTGCTAGCCGCGCATGGCGACAAGATCGTCCATCATCAGGCCATCGAAGAGGTTTTCAGCCGCGCCATGGGAAATTACGCCTATCAAATGCGCTCGAAAGATGAAGCAGCGCTGCGCGAGGCGGTCGCCTACATCCACGCGGAAAAGGCGTGAGCTGATGGACATTTCCTACCACAAGAATTTCTCGAGCCAGCTCGGCCGCGACATGGAATACAAACGCTACGGCCATGCCGGCCGGCCGGTGGTGGTGTTCCCGACCTCGCAGGGGCGGTTCTACCAGTTCGAGGATTCCGGCGGGGTGGGCTCCCTTGCCGAATTCATCGACACCGGCCGCATCCAGCTGTTCACGGTCGACGGCGTCGATTCCGAATCCTTCTTCGACAAGCATGCCGACGCCGCTCACCGCATCGCCCGCCACGAGGCCTATTTCCGCTATGTGCGCGAGGAGGCGCTGCCGGAGTTCCTGTCCGCAGCCGAGCAGGCCAATGGCGGGCGCAAGCTGAAGCCGCTGTTCTCGGGCTGTTCAATGGGCGGCTACCATTCGTCGAACTTCGTCTTCCGCTTTCCCGAACTTGCCAGCGGCGTCATCGCGCTGTCGGGCGTCTATTCGGCTCGCGACTTCTTCGGCAAGGCGCTTGAAGGCGACATTTTCTACAACTCGCCGCTCGACTATCTGCCCGGCATCGTCGACCCGAAACTGCTGGCTCGGCTGAAGGCGCTCAGGCTGATCTTCTGCTGTGGGCAGGGCGCCTGGGAAGAGCGCATGCTGGTCGAGACGCAAAAACTGGAACAGATCCTGCGCGACAAGTCCATCCCGGCCTGGGTCGATTACTGGGGGGGCGATGTCAGCCACGACTGGCCGTGGTGGCACAAGCAACTGGTCTATTTCTTCGGCCGCTGGCTGGATGAGGACCTGATGCATAGGCTGGATTGATAGCGGGGCTCGTCCGCTGACAGCTAGCCTTCCTGGCATGCCGGCAGGGCGACAGTTTCGCGTTCCGAAGCCGCTCCCCGACGCAGGCCAAGGAAAACGACGATGGCGGTCATGACGGTGATTGCCGCCAGCACGATCAGCAGCCTGTCGAACGCCGTCTCGTAGGCCTGGATAAGAACAGCGGCTCCGGCTTGCGGCAGGTGTTGCGCCGTTTCACCGAGATTGCCGGTCACCAGCAGCTGCGCTGCGGCCGTTGAAGACGTCATTCCCTGTGCGCCGAGCTGCGTGGCGGTGAAGCCCGACAGGGTCGCCATGACGATCGCCAGCGCTACGCCCTCACAGGCGACGCGGGTGGTGTTGAAGATGCCGACCGCCATGCCGGCGCGCTCCCTTGGCACGACGCTGACGGCAAGCCCGTCCATCAATCCCCATGGCAGTGCAATGCCGACGCCGATCAGCATCAGCGGCGCCACCAGCGCGCTATCGACCGGTGGCGTCAGGCTCAGCCAGACAAGCCCGGCAGCAGCGACGAGCAGGCCGACACCGCAGATCGTGGCCGGCGCGATCCAGCGTGCCAGCTGGCCGGCGAGCATCGGCAGGATCAGCAGCGGACCCGAGAGGCAGATCATCAATTGTCCGGCCTTGATCTCGCCCATGCCTTCAATGCCGATGAAGCGGATCGGCAACAGCACGAGCAGGACGACGAAGGCATAGGCGGGTGCCGCTGCCAGAAACTGGACGCCGACGAAGCGGGGATAGGCAAACAGCGTGAGATCGAGCATCGGCCGCCGTACGCGCCTTTCAACGACGACAAAGGCGGCAAAACAAACGACAGCTGCGGCCAGAAGCGTGACGACGACAGGATCGGCCCAACCGCTCTGCGGCGCCTGGAGCACACCATAGGTCAGCGACGCGAGCGCGATCGTGAAGGTGCCGGCTCCCGCCCAGTCGAGGCCCGTCGCATCCGGGTCTCGCGATTCCCTGATTGTGCGCAGGCCAAGGGCCGCCGCGGCGATCGCCAGCACCGCGACCAAGATAAAAATCGACCGCCAACCGAATGCGGAGATGAGCAGGCCGGACGCGATCGGACCGAAGGCAAGGCCGATGCCGAAACTGGTGCCGAGGAAGCTGAAGGCGCGCAGTCGCAATGGCCCTTCGAATTCCTGGGCAAGTGCCGAGGCGCCGCCAGCGAAGGCGGCCGCACTACCGATTCCCTGCACGGCCCGGAAAGTGTCGAACCAGATGATGTCGGGCGCCAGCATCGCACCTAGCGATGCCAGGACATAGACGGAGAGGCCGACGAGAAAGAGGCGCTTACGGCCATGGTTGTCGGCCAGTGCGCCCGATGCCATCAAGGTGGCGCCGAAGGTCAGCATGAAGGCATTGGTCACCCAGTTGAGCGCAAGGGGACCGCCGCCGAGGTCGGCCGCGATGCGGGACAGAGCGACGGCCGGGCCGGTGAAGGTCAAGGGCATGGTCATCGCGGCAAGGCATACCGCCAGGAGTACGAACCATCTCTCGGCAGAGCCGGTTGTGGACTTCAAAGTCATGGATTTTCCTATCTGAAGCAGGATTCACTGGCATGCGGCGTGATGCAGCAGCGGTCGTAGCCACAAGATAGGTCGGCGACATTTCGGGCGAAATAGTATTAAATCTCCTGACATAGCGGATTGAAGCGCTCGAATGGAGGATGCGATGGATCGTCTCAGCGGCCTCTTGGCCTTCGCCCGCACGGTCGAGTTTGGCAGTTTCGTCGCTGCCGGCCGGGCGCTTGGCATCTCGGCTTCCGCCGTCGGCAAGAGCGTCGCCCGGCTCGAACAGGAACTGGGGGTGCGGCTCCTGCAGCGCAGCACGCGGCGCATTGGCCTGACGGAAGAGGGCAAGCTGTTCAACGAGCGAGTGCGGCGCATCCTCGACGACATCGACGATGCCGAGGCGATGCTGTCGCGGACACGCGAAACCCCGCATGGTCGGCTACGCATATCCACTCCGATCGTTACCTATCATTTGCTGCTGCCGGTGCTGTCGGAGTTCATGGAACGCTATCCCGAGATTGAGCTCGATATCGACTTCAACGATCGCATCGTCGACATCATCGACGAAGGCATCGACGTGGCGATCCGCAGTGGCGAGCTGCCCGATTCACGCTTGGTGTCCAGGCCCGTTGCGCCCTTTCGCATGCTGCTGTGCGCAGCACCCTCCTATCTCGACCGCCATGGCACACCCGGCGAGCCGGCGGATCTCATCAGGCATTTCGGCATAAACTTCCGCTTCCTCAACAGCGGCAGGCTGCTGGAGTGGCCATTCATTACCGGAAGCGCTGAACCGCAGATCCGCTCGATGCTGACCTGCAACAACATGGAGGCGTTGAAAGGCGCCACACTCGCCGGCCTCGGCATCGCCTGCATGCCGGATTTCCTGGTGCGCGAGGTGCTGCACGAAGACAGGCTGCGCACCGTCCTCGACGATCATGTCGACGGCCGTGGCCAGTTCCGGATGCTATGGCCCTCCAATCGCCATTTGTCGCCGAAAGTGCGCGTCTTCGTCGACTTCCTTCCCGAACGCCTTGCGGCGCGGTAGGCGGCTCGCAAGCATCGTTCAGAGAAAATATGAGTATTATAATCATGTTTCTGTGGAAACAGCGGAGCGGCTGTGGCATGGCGGTAGCGGCAATGGTGCCGCGCGGCGCTTGCCCCAAACCATTTCGAAGGAGTTGAGCGATGGATCAACTGAGCGCGCAAACCCGGATCAGCGACGCGGCGATCAGATCGGTGATGGACCGGCTGCGCGCCGAGCACAGCGAATTCGCTATCGACACCGGCGTCGCCGACCAATGGGAACTTCGCCTCTATTATGGCTCGTTGAGCGCTACGCTCGATGATGAAAGCGTGCTGATCCGCGTCGTGGCGACCGACGAAACCTGCCTATCCTATATGAAGATGACGGTCGTCGGCCATGTCGCCGAACATCTCGGCACGACCCGGGGCATCCATTGGCAGGGCGACGGCGTTGATGTCGGTACGCCGGTCTTCTTCCGCGAGATCACGGTGATGTCCTCGACGCGGATCTCGGCGCACATGCAGCGCCTGCGCTTCGCCGGCAAGGATCTCGGCCGGTTTACCCATGGCGGCCTGCATATGCGGCTGCTGCTGCCGCCACCTGGCCGCCGGCCGGTCTGGCCGTCGATGGGCGCTGACGGCCTGCTTGTCTGGCCTTCGGGTGACGATGCGCTTGCCGTGCGGGTCTACACGATCCGGGCGGTGGATGCCGCAAGCGGCTGGCTCGATGTCGATTTCGTGCTGCATCCCGGTCAGGGCACGCCCGCCGCCAGCTTCGCGCAAAGCGCACAGGCGGGAGACATCATCGGCATGATCGGACCTGGTGGCGGCGACGCCCCGGTGGCGCAGACCTTGCTTCTGCTCGGCGACGACACCGCGCTGCCTGCCATCGGCAGGATTTTGGAGCATCTGCCGCCGTCAAGCCGTGCCGAGGTGCTGATCGAGGTCGACGGTCCGGATGACCGGATGGCACTGGCGCTAGGGGACAATATCGACATCACCTGGCTTTACCGGAGCGGTCGCGAGGCCGGCACCGCCGGCCTGTTGCCGGCCGCCTTGCGGGAACGCAGTCACATGGCGCTTGCAGGCGGCCTCTATATCTGGGCCGGTTGCGAATTCAGCGATTTCCGGGAGATCCGCAAGATCGTGCGCAAGCAGTGGGGCCTGCCGCGCGAACGGCACCTGGTCACGGCCTACTGGCGCCGGGACGCGCAGGGCGAGGATGAGAGCGACGAGGAATAGTCCGCCGCCCTCCCGAAATCACTGCCTCAGAAGCGGTAGCGCAGGCTGGCGAACAGGGAGCGGCCTTCGTCTCGGTAGCAATAGCCGGCGGAGCAGATGGTCTTCCAGTTGTCGAACAGGTTCTTGGCGTTGACCTGCAGCTTCACGCCTTCGAGCTTCGGATTGCGATAGCCGAAATCATAGGAAAGCGAGGCGTCAACGAAGGCGCGTGCGCTGTTCTTCAATGTGTTGGTGTCGTCGCCATAGCTCGAGCCGGCAACGCGTACGCCCGTGCCCAGCCCGAGCCCCTCCAGCGTGCCGTTCTCGAATTGATAGTGGCCCCACAGCGACAGGATGTGGTTCGGCGTCGCGGATAGCTCCTTGCCATCGGTTCCTTCGGCGCCACGCTCGATCTTGACGCGCAGATAGGTATAGGAAGCGATGAAGCTGAAGCCGTTGTCGAGCGAGGCATTGGCTTCCAGTTCGACGCCGCGCGAATTGAGGTCGAGCTGGCGCTGCTTGTTGATGCCGGTCGAGGCATCGAAGACGACGCCATCCTTCTGGTCGATGTCGAATAGCGCGGCGCTGACGGTCGCATTGTGATCCGGGATCTCGTATTTGACGCCGATCTCTTTCTGCGTGGCGATGGTCGGGCGGGCGACGCGACCGACAGTGCTGGTGACGTCGTCATAGACAAAGCCGATGTTGGGCGAGAACGAGGTCGAATAATTGACATAGGGCGTGATGCCCCATTCGGTCTGGTAGGACAGGCCGAGACGGCCGGAGAAGGCGCTGTCCTTCTGCTTGGACGTGCTGTAGTCGGCGGCGGTGGAGGTGGTGTCGACCCAATCATAGCGGCCGCTGGTGAACAGGGTAAAGTCGTTCCACTCCATCTGGTCATGCAGGTAGACGCCGAACTGGTTCATCTCCTGCCCGCCGGAGTGGGGAACCGGCATCGACTTGATGTCGTCGACCGAGACATAGGATAAACCGCTGCCGGCATCGTAGTCCGACCAGGCGTAGTCGATGCCGCCAACGGCGGTGTGCTTGACTTGGCCCGTATCGAACTCGAACTGCGCCATGTTGTCGACGACGAAGTTCTTCATGGTTTCGGTGTAATGGCCCCAGTAGCGCTGCAGCGGCTGGTCGGCACCGATCGCGTAGTGGCCGCTGTATTCGATGTCGCTGTCGACGGCGTTGTAGCGCAGGTTCTGGCGCACCGTCAGCACATCATTGAAACGGTGCTCGAATTCGTAGCCGATGCGGCCCTGGGTCTGGTCGAAATCATTCCAGGCCGGGTCACCCTCATAGAGGTTGGACAGCACGCCATAGCTCGAATTGTAGAACGCCGCCGTGCCGCCGGTGACGGATTTCGAATATTCGCCGAGGATTGTCAGCTTCGTATCCTCGTCCGGCTTGAAGGTGACGGCCGGCGCCAGATAGACCTTGTCGTCGGGATAGCCTGACAATTCGGTATCGCTTTTGCGGCCGAGACTGGTGAAGCGATAGAGGATGCTGCCGTCCTCGTTCACCGGTCCGGAAGCGTCAAGGGCTGCCTGAAACCGGTTGTGCTCACCGGCGAGCAATTCGATTTCGCGGTATTGTTCTTCCTTGGGGCGCTTGGTGACGACGTTGACGATGCCACCCGGGCCGCTGACGCCGTAAAGCGATGATGCCGGGCCTTTCAGGATGGTGACGCCCTCAATGCCGTAAGGCTCGGTCTTGAACCAGGCTGAGGGTCCGTTGTACTGGCGCAGCCCGTCGCGGAACATGCCGTTGTAGAAGGCCTGGAAGCCGCGCAGGAAGAACGCGTCGTAGCGGGTGTCGAAGCCGAAGCTGTTGGGATTGGCGCTGGCCGCGTAGCCGAGCGTTTCGTTCAGCGTGCGCGGCTTCTGGTCCTCGATCTGCTTCTGCGTCACCACCGAAATGGCCTGCGGAATTTTGGCGAGCGGCGTGTCGGTCTTGGTGCCGATGCGGTCCTTCTTGGCGACGTAGCCATCCTGCTTGAGGATTTCGTTGCTCTGCGCGGTGACCTCGATCGTGCCGAGGACGGTGCCGGTGTCGCTGTCCTGGGCAAGTGCCGCGCCGGGTTGGCCGAGCATTGCCGCGCCGCCCAGCAATGATATCCCCAGGCGCCATGTCATCGTCCGCGTCCGCATCAACTCGTCTCCACTGTCTCATCAGGATTGCGTCCTCCGCGCTCTCAAATATGAGTATGTGAGTCAAGTATTTTTTGCCACCCGTGCACAGACTGCCGACTGCTGTCACAGAGCGGTCACGCTGGTCGGGATCCGGCCAGCCAAATCGTGAGGTCAGCGCAGGCTGCTTTGCCTATTGCCTGACGCTTCTCGCCACCAGCCGCGCCACGCTTGGGCCGACCAGCAGCACGATCAGGAAGCGTGCCGATTGCAGCGCCATGACGAAGGAGATGTCGACGTTCTGCGCGGCGGCGGCGATGATGGCGATGCTGTCCATGCCGCCGGGGCTGGTCGCCAGATAGGCGGTCAACGGATCGATGCCCAAGAGATGACTGATCGTGAAGGCAAGGCCGCCGCAAAAGGCGATCAGCGCCACGATCGAGGCGATGATCTGCGGCAAGGCGCGTGTCGCATGGCGCAGGATCGCCCTGGTGAAGTTCAGGCCTATCGACCAGCCGACCATGGCGTAGCTGACCGCCAGCAGCCATTGCGGCAATTGCATCTCCAGGCCAAAGCCGAGATGGACGATGGTGCCGAAGATGAAGGTGCCGAGGAAGAAGGGCGAGGGCAGCCGGCACAGCTTTCCAGCCAAGCCGCCGACAAGCGCGATGCCGATGGTGGCGGCGAAAGCCTGGCGGTCGATCGGCGGGAACCAGACGATGGCGGGGATTTCGACGCCCGACGTGTCGACCCACATCTTGGCAACGAGCGCTGCCGTCATCGAGACGAAGATGACGCGCAGATATTGCATGAAGGCGACGAGGCGCTGGTCGGCACCGAAGGCACCGGCCATCAGCACCATGGCTGTGGCCGCACCCGGCGACGAACCCCAGACGGCCGTGGTGCCCGGCAGGATGCGCCAGCGGCTGATCAGCCAGCCGAGCAGGCTGGAGGCGGTGACGGTCGCCACCACGACGCCGAGAAACAGCGGCCATTCCCGGTAGAAGACCGGAAAGATATCGGCCGAGATCGACGCGGCGACGAGGCAGCCGACGATCGCCTGGGCGGCGCCGAACAGGAGCCGCGGCACGCGCACCGTGGCACCATTGGTGCCGGCGACGATGGCCGCCAGCATCGCTCCGATCAGCAGTGCCGCCGGCAGGGCGGCGAGTTCGAGCGCACCGGCAAACAGCAGGGAAACAACCAGCAGGGCAAGCCACTGCCAGAGCTTGCGCATCCGCGCCATGCGCTCAATGGAGGGCTGGTCTGGGGGCTGTGCTGCCGAATCCATGTTTTGGTCTTAGACGCGAAGCGAGGTCATGCGAACCCCGCAGCGTCGAAAAAGGAAGCTGTGTGATGCGCGATTCGCGCAGTTTACCAAAGGTGTTAGAGCTTTCGGATAGGAGCAGGATAACGGGCGACAAGATCGTCAAGGTAACCCCCTCCACGATTGCCTGGGCGACTAGGATTCGATCGAAGGGATCCTTGTGGATCGTCGGAAGTCCGTCGATGGCGAGGGCATGTTCACTGGTGATCGGCAAGTCGTGATAGCCGTTGTCGAATAGGCCTCGCCGGAGCAAACGGGGGTCTGCCTGGAAATCGTCCCGTCCAAGTCCTCGTTTGATTTCGATCTCCCAAAGGCTGGCAGGACTGAACAGCAATTCGTTCTCTGGGTTCTCGATCTCGGCGAGAGCCGCAAGCGGTAGCCGATCTGGTTCGCCAGCTGCCCACAGCAGCAAATGGGTGTCGAGTAACAGTTTCAAGTGTTGACACCGAACAGTTGTTCAATCTCTTCGCCACCCATGCGGTCGAAATCGTCGGGAACGGAAAACTGACCGGCCATAAAACCGACCCTTCGCGCCTGCGACGAGGCCGGCTGATCGATAGGCACGACTTTGACCAGTGGTTTGCCCGCCTTGGCGATTATGAACGACTCACCTTTGGCAGCTCGGTCAACGAGACGTGAAAGATTGGTCTTCGCATTGTGGATGTTCACGATCTGCATCGCAGGTTGCTCCAAATGGACTTAGTCCACAGAACTTAGTCCATTTCAGAGCATTGCAAGTGGAGTGCAATGAACTGGCCTGCCGATATTGTACCAAAGGTGCGAACCTCGCCTCGGCATCAAGCCGTGTGTGCGGATCAGCCGGTCTTGGCGTCAGCCAGGCCGAAGCCGCCCACGGGGTGGGTCTCGACCTGGAACTCAAAACCGGCGATGAAAGGCCGCGCCTTTGCGATCGCCGCCTGGACCTCGGGAAGCTGCAGCGAGGCCTTGTGGCTTTCGGCGTCGGTCCACACTTCGGTGACCCAGATCGCATCGGCATCGGCGGGGTCGCGGGCGATGATGTAGCTCAGGCAGCCCGGCAGGGCGCCGGTGCTGGCGCGCAGGAGGTCCATGACCGCGTCGCGCTGGCCGCGCGCCGCCCGCATCTTGCCGATCAGTCCGTACATTCCGTTGTCTCCCTTTGAGGTTTTCGACAAGAACATGCAGATTGCCAGTATGCAGAGAGCTGCTCAAGGCATCAACTGGCCGCCATTCACCTCGATCACCTGGCCGGTGATGTAGCCGCTGAGAAGATCGGAAGAGAGAAACAGATAGGCGCCGACGCAGTCCTGCGCCGTGCCGGCACGCCCCTGCGGAATGGTGGCGACCATGCCCTTCATCTGCTCGTCGGACGAATAGCGCTCGTGGAATGGCGTCAGAATGGTGCCGGGCGCCACCGCGTTGACGCGGATGCCGAAGCCGATCAGCTCCTTGGCCATGCCGCGCGTCACATTGGAGACGAAAGCCTTGGCCGAGCCGTAAAGCCCTGCGCCGCCGCCGGCACCATTGCGCGCGGCGATCGACGAGGTGTTGACGATGAAGCCGCCCTGTTTCTTCAGCCACGGGATCGCCTTGCGCGAAGCGGTCAGCACCGAACGGGCGTTGAGGTCCATCACCGCGTCGTAATGTGCCTCGGTCTGCTCGGCATAGGGCACGCGGCCAAGCATGCCGCCGGCATTGTTGACCAGCCCGTCAAGGCGGCCGAAATATTGCGCGCTGTCCTCGACGACGCGCTCGACGTCGGCGGCAACGGAGAAATCGCCCTGGACGAGAAACACCTCGCCGCCCTTGTCGACGATCGTCATGCCGAGCTTCTCGGCGGCGTTTTGGCTCGAATTGTAGTGCAGCGCCACCTTGCATTTCTGCGCTGCATAGGCCAGCGCAAGCGCCGCCCCGATGCCGGTCGACGCACCGGTGACCAGCACCGCCTTGCCGGCAAGATCGGGTATGCTGAGTGTGGTGGCTGGCACGGTTCTTCCTCCGGGACGTCTGCCTGTCCTTCGTAGGCCCTTGTCGCCCCGGTGTTCAAGCCTCACGGGCGCAGATAGGCGTAGCCCTGGCCTTGCAGTTCTGCGAGCTTGACGACGCCGCCCTTGTCGGCGGCATGGAAACCGGCGAGCAGATCGGCGAGCGAAATATCCATGCCTTGCATGGTGTTGGCGCAGGCGTGGGGTTCCAACCCCTGCTGCACCAGGCCGGCGAAGCGCCCGGAAATCGCGGCCGATATGCCCTTTGACTTGAAGGCGGCCAAGGCCGGACCATGCACGACCAGCACGATGTCGACATTGCCGGCGGTGCCTCCATAGTGGTTCTTGATGTTGCCGAGCACGAAATTGACCTTGTCGACGTCGCTCAAGTGATAGGCGACCTTCTGCCTGGAGGGCTCCGTGGTGGCTGCCTGCACCGCCCGCAAACCAAGAAGCGTTCCGGTTCCGGCTAGAACCGCGCGGAACATATCGCGCCGACGCATGGCATCCTCCTCGACTTGGCGGCGCACCGCGAATTGCGTGGCTGCGGCCGCAATACTAGCATAAATTGACGTTGCGTCCTGTCGATGCGGAGGAGAGATCACATGGCGTTTGGGGCAGGGGAATGGAAGACAATCGCGCGCGCAGGGTTTGGCGTTGCGGTGCTTGGGGTGCTTGCCGGCTCGGCCTTCGCCGATGAAGCGCTCAAGCTCGCCGAACTTAGCCCCAACGGCACCGACGCCTGTTTCGGCCGCGTCTATGATTCGGCGCATCTGAAGGCGCACCCGAAGCAGAAGGTGGCGCGGATCTTCTTCTATTACGGCCATGATCCGGTAAGCCGGTCGAACGAGGAGCCGACCGCGAATTCCGACACGTCCTACAATGCCTTCATCGCCACCACCGTGCGTGGAGCCAAGGCGCCTGAATGGGCCGGCGGCTGGTGCAATCATGAGTCCGAGGACGGCAAATCAGGCCCGATCCATTGCGGCATGGAATGCGACCGGACGCTGGCGTCGCTGAAGGTCGACGACAAGGGCCGGCTGGTTCTCTCGGATCTGCAGCCCGATATCTATCTCGATGCCGGCTCGGAAGAAGAGCTAGGCGCTACGGAATATGACCGGCAGGCGCTGGGCAAGGATGACGACAATTTCCGCCTCGATCCGATGCCGACCGCGACCTGCAAGGCGGAGTTTGCGCGCATCGATCCGGTCGACCCGGCGCTCGGGCCGCCGCTGCGCGAACGGCTGAAGCCGGACCAGGCGTTCTGCTATGGGCGCGACTACGATGCAACGCATCTAGGCTCGCACCCCGACCAGCTGACGCAGTCGATCCGGGTCTTCCGCGGACCGGTGGAACTGGCATCCTTCGCCTCGGGTGGCGACGCCGCAAACTGGCCCGATGGGGCCGACATTGCCGTTACCGTCACCACACGGCAGAAATCGGTTGAGGTGACGCAGACCTATTCCTGCCAGAGCGAGGCCGACCAGTGGCGCTGCGCGGCCAGCTCGAAGATGAGCGATTTCTCCTGCGACATCGCGCAGAAGGAGATTTTCCTCAAGCGCGGCGCCAATGGCACGATGATGCTGGCCAATCCCAACAGCGCGCTGGCGATCGTCGATCTGTGTTCGAAGGTCGCCGACGGCAAGACCAAGTCTGACGACAAGGTCTATCGGCTGCAGCCAATGCCGCAATCGGCGTGTTCGCCTTAAGCACCGGCGCTTCGTCATCCTATGGCGGAGCAAGGAGCAAAGCGACGCGGCGCAGACCCCTGGAGCTGCTCCGCAGCCCAAGGGATCCATGCCGTGACATCCGAGAGCTGCTGCGGTGCAGGTTCTGTTCCGCTGCATGCTTCGTCCCAGGTCGCGGCATGGATCCTCGGGTCTCCGCGACGGAGCTTCGCTCCTGCTCCGCCCGTGGATGACGAAGTCGAGAAGCTTTCGGCTATTTTCTCACGTCGTTGCAGGAAATCGCCTCAAGCAAACGGCACGGCCGTCGTGCCCTTGGGCAGCTTGGCTTCGTCGTCGGGTTCGACATGGATGGTGACGCGCACCGAGGGGATTTCGGCTTTCAGCGCGTCCTCGATGCGGTCGCAGATGACATGGCTGGCGCCGACCGACATGTCGGCATCGACAACCAGGTGGAATTCGATGAAGGTGGCGCGGCCGGCGATGCGGGTCTTGAGGTCGTGCACTTCAAGCGCGCCCTTGCAGTTGGCCGAGATGACGTCGCGGATGCGCAAGTGCGCCTGCGTATCGACGGCGCGGTCCATCAGCCCGTTCATCGACGAACCGATGACGTGCCAACCCTGCCACAGGATGTTCAGCGCCACGAGGACGGCAAGCGCCGGGTCAAGGATCTGCCAGCCGGTCAGGATCGCCCCGACCAGGCCGCCGAAGACGCCGATCGAGGTGACCACGTCGGTCATGATGTGGTTGCCGTCGGCGACCAGCGCCGGCGATTTCTCCGCCCTGCCGGCGCGGATCAGCGTCCAGGCCCAGAAGGCATTGATGACCGTGGCGACGCCGTTGACCGCCAGGCCTTTCCAAGGCTGTTCGAGCGGCGCCGGCGCCTGCCAGGAGCGCCAGACCTCGTTGAGGATCAAAAGGGCGGCGAGCACGATCAGCACGCCTTCGAGCACGGCCGAGAAATACTCGGCCTTGTGGTGGCCGAACGGGTGATCCTGGTCGGCCGGCTTGTAGCTGACCTGGATCGCCCAGAAGGCGGCCATCGAAGCGATGACGTTGACGATCGATTCCAGTGCGTCCGAATAGAGCGCCACGGAGCCGGTAATGTACCAGGCGGCGAGCTTCAGGCCGAGCACGATTGCGGCAATGATGATCGACCAGAAGGCAAGGTTGGCGACCCTCTTCTTGGCCGCGGCTTTGGCCGCGATCGCCATCGTGTTCTCGGCTTCGGCCATTTCGGTCAGGCGGCCTTTTCCTTTGCCTTGCGGGGCAGGTGGGCGACGATGTTCTCGATGATACGCATGCCGGCATTGTGGCCGAGCGTCATGATCGATTCTGGATGAAATTGCACCGCGGCGATAGGCTCCTTGCGGTGCTCGAAGGCCATGATGACGCCGTCCTCGGTTTCGGCGGTGACGATGAAATCGTCGGGCAGGCGCACCGGATCGGCGAAGATCGAGTGGTAGCGGCCGACGGTGACTTCCTTGGGCAGGCCGGAGAAGATGATACCGGGCTTCGAGACGCGGATGCGTGACGGCTTGCCGTGCATCGGTATGTGCAGCTGCCGCAGTTCGCCGCCATAGGCCTCGGCCAGCGCCTGCAGGCCAAGGCAGACGCCGAAGATCGGCAGCTCGCGAGCGCGCGCTCGTCTGATGGTTGCGGCGCAATCGAAGTCCTTCGGAGTGCCCGGTCCAGGCGACAGCACGACAAGGTCGGGCTTCAGCCGGTCGAAGACTTCCTCCGGCACCGGCGTGCGAACGGTCGAGACGTTGGCCCCGGTCTGGCGGAAATAATTGGCCAGCGTGTGGACGAAACTGTCCTCGTGGTCGACGAGCAGGATGTTGACGCCGTCGCCGACGCGCGCGGTGGTGCGCTCGGTGCTGGCGGAATTGCCGGTCTTGGCGTCGCGGATGGCGGAGAGCATGGCGGATGCCTTCAGTTCGGTTTCGGCTTCTTCTTCCTCGGGAATGCTGTCGAAGAGCAATGTGGCGCCGGCGCGCACTTCGGCAATGCCGTCCTTGATGCGGATGGTGCGAAGGGTGAGGCCGGTGTTCATGTCGCCGTTGAAATTGACCATGCCGATCGCACCGCCATACCAGGCACGCGGGCTCTTCTCGTTCTGTTCGATGAAGCGCATGGCCCACAATTTCGGCGCGCCGGTGACGGTGACCGCCCAGGCGTGCGACAGGAAGGCATCGAAAGCATCCATGCCTTCGCGCAGCCGGCCTTCGATGTGATCGACGGTGTGGATCAGGCGCGAATACATCTCGATCTGGCGGCGGCCGATGACGCGCACCGAACCCGGCTCGCAGACCCTGGACTTGTCGTTGCGGTCGACGTCCGAGCACATGGTCAGCTCGGATTCGTCCTTCTTGGAGTTGAGCAGTTTCAGGATCTGCTCGGAGTCCGAAATGGCATCATCCCCGCGCTTGATTGTGCCCGAGATCGGGCAGGTCTCGACGCGGCGGCCGTTGACGCGCACGAACATTTCGGGCGAGGCGCCGATCAGATATTCGCCTTCGCCCAGATTGATGAAGAAGGAGTAGGGCGAGGGGTTGATGGCCTTCAGCTTGCGCGAAATCTCGGACGGCTGCGTCTCGCAGCGCTCGTAGAACATCTGGCCGGGCACGACCTCGAATAGGTCGCCGCGCTTGAAACTGTCCATCGCCTTGCGCACCAGATTGGCGTATTCGCCAGGTTCATGGTCGCCGCGCGGCGGGATGCGGTCGGGGCTCTTGAACGGCTCGGCGATTTCGTCGCGCGGCAGCCTTTCGGTGGAAAAACCCTCGCCGGCATAGTCGTAGCGGTCGGTCCAGGCCTTGGCCGAATAGTGGTCGACGACCAGGATCTCGTCCGGCAGGAACAGCACCAGATCGCGCTGGCTCGGTTTGCGCTCAAGCTTGTAGTCGACAGGGTCGAACTGGAAGGCGAGATCGTAGCCGAAGGCACCATAGAGACCGAGATTGGCGTCTTCCTCGGTCTTGAACAGAGCGGTGATGGCGCGCAGCACGGTAAACACCGAGGGAACGCGGCTGCGTTCTTCTTCGGTGAAGATACGGCCGGGCTTGGCGACGTCGAGGCGGATCAGTTTCTTCGACGTCTCGGCGATGGTGACATCCGCCTGGCTTTCCAGCGCCTTGCCGATGACCGGCAGCAGCGCCTCGCCACGGCGGTTCAGCGCCTCGATGCGCATGGCGCGGCCACGCGCCGAGATGACCAGCGGCGGATCGATGATGGCGGTGTCCCAGCGCGTGTAGCGGCCGGGATATTCGTAATTGGAGGAAAACACGGCGCCGCGCCGCGAATTCAGGCCATCGACGTAAGCGTCGATCGCGCCCGCATAGGGCCGGTCGTGGCGCTCGCGGGTGATGGTGATGCCACCCGCGGTCACGAAACTCTCTGCCCCGCTTTCCAGAACCTTCATCGTCATTGCCGTCTCCATCAGCTTGTTGGGGCAACGGACCCGGGAATGGCTTGAAAAAAACAAATGGCCGCCCGGACTTTCCGCTGCGGCCACCCTCTCTATTCACGCGCACGTGTTCGAACAGGCCGCTGTCAGCAGGCCCACCACCAAATGGTCTTGATCGAACGCATGTTCATGGCGAAATCCATAGCTGCGAAAAGGGGGATGCGCAACAGGTTTGAAAATCTGTTCTTTGGCTGCCGCTTCTGCAACTCATGGCACATCGCCAAAGCCGACAGGGCCGCCTAGATTGGTCATCCAACGGCAGAAAGACGGGAGAACAACCATGACCGAGCAGATCGAGCGCGCGCGGACGTTCCATTCCCTCCATATCAAGGGAAATCCGATCGTTCTCTACAATGCCTGGGATCCGGGCTCGGCCAAGATCGTCGAGAAGGCCGGCGCCAAGGCGATCGCCACCGGAAGCTGGCCGGTCGCGGCCGCGTTCGGATACGCCGATGGCGAAAAAATCCCGCTGGAACTGGCACTCGACAACATCAAGCGCATCGTCGCGGCGGTCGACCTGCCGGTGACCATGGACGTCGAGGGCGGTTACGGCGTCGATCCGGAAATTGTTGCCCGCACGGCAACGTTGGCGCTGCGGGCCGGCGCTATTGGTTTCAATTTCGAAGATCAGATTGTTGGTGGCAGCGGCCTGCATGACATCGCTGTCCAGGTAAAACGCATCGAAGCCGCGGCGGCGGCCGTCAAGGCCTCCGGCATACCGGCCTTCCTTAACGCCCGCACCGATATCTTCCTCAAGGCGAAACCGGACGCGCACGACAAGGTACTGCTCGACCAGGCGATCGAGCGGGCGCAGGCCTATGAAAAGGCCGGAGCAAACGGATTCTTTGCGCCGGGCCTCGGCGATGAGGGTCTCATCGAGGCGCTCTGCAAGGCGGTTGCGTTGCCGGTTAACATCATCGCGCTGGCACATGTGCCGCCGCGCCAGCGGCTGGCGGAACTTGGCGTCGCCCGCGTGAGCCATGGCCCGGTGCCTTACCGGCAGATGGCCGAATGGCTGGAGGCGAAGGCGCGGCAGGCGATCTCGGGCTAGGTCAATCCTCCAGCGTCCCAGACCGGGCATCGGTGCTCTTCCTGTCGCCGACCAGCTTCAAGAGATCCTCGCCGGCGCGGATGATGCGGCGCGAGCGGCGGGTCAGGATGATGCCGTCCTGAGGTGCGAAGACTTCGGTGCGGCCATCGGTTTCACCCGGTGCGTGGACGATGGTTGCGAGGCGCGCCCCCTTGGTGACGCGATCGCCGGGCTTTACGTCATAGAGCACCGCGCCTCCTCGGGGCGCCGGCATCATATCGATGTTTTCCAGCGGGGCGACGACGCCGGTGAAGGGGCCGGACGCGGGCAAGGTGGTGTCGGTGATCACGCCACGCGCCACCAGCAGCCTGTAGAGGCCTTCGGCGTCGGCTGCGGCCAAGGCGCCGTCGACATCGAGGATGCCGCGATATTCGACCGTGGTGGCGACGCGACGGTCGAGCTTGGCCACGGCATCGGGAACATTCTGGTAAGGCATGATCGAAGCACCCTCGAAGGTGCCGTCGGTGTCCTCGCTCCATAGCACTACACCGTCAACGGCCATGGCGGCGGCGCAATCGGCCATGGCCGGCCACAGGCTGGTGTGGACGTAGAGATAGGAAAGGCCTTCGTCGTCGCAGTGCAGGTCGAGCACTATGTCATGGCCAAGCGACAACTGCACCAGCCGGGTCTTAAGACGCTGGTCGACGTTGACAAGGGTGGTGTCGGGCAGGAGGGCTGCGTCGGGGGCGGCGAGCAGCGGGAAGCCGCGGTTGAAGTTGGTGCGGGTGCCGAGATGAAAGCGGCCCTGATGCTCACCGAAATGATATTGCGCCCGGCCGATCGGGTTGGCCCAGGGCACTATGGTGAGGTTGCCCTTGATGCGGCCTTCGGCTTCCGCCTTGGCCAGCATCGGCATCAGCGCGTCGATAGCGACGACACCAGGCAATTCGCCGGCATGGAGCGCCGCCTGCAGATAGGCCGAGGGGGCAGCCTTGTCCGTACCCGCAAAACGAAACAGCGGGAATTCGTACGAAACACCTTCGCTTTCGCCGGCAATGCGCTCGATCGATTTCTGCATGATTTTCTCCTTCAAGAGCGAGAAGACATGCCCATTTGAAGATGTCGATGTCGATTGGTCCAGTCTACCGCCCTATGGGCGCAAGACTATTCCGCTGGAGCCTGGAGCGAGATGACAGGCGCGCGCCGATCCAGCGACTGCGACAGCACAGCGACGGCGACCGCCAACAAAGCGAGTACCGCGCCGACCAGTGGCAGATTGGCATAGGAAACACCGGCGGACAGGGCGACGCCGCCGATCCAGGCGCCGCTGGCATTGCCGACATTGAAGGCCCCCTGGTTCAGCGTGGCGGCGAGGTTCGGTCCCTCGGAGGCCGCCTCGACGACGCGGATCTGCAGCGGCGGCACGACGACGAAGATGAGCAGGCCCCAGAGGAAGACGATGCCGATGGCAACGCTTGCGATTGCGCCGAACTGCATGAAGCAAACGAACAGCAAGGCCATCAGCAGTAGGGTGCCGATCACCGTCGGCATCAGTTTCCAGTCGGCCAGCCTGCCGCCGATAATGTTGCCGATGGTCATGCCCGCGCCGAACAGCAGCAGCACCCAGGTGACTGCCGAAGTCGACAGGCCCGACACCTCGGTGAGGTAGGGTTTGATATAGGTGAAAACGGCGAAAAGACTGGCTGAGGTCAGCGCCGCGATCAGCATCGCCAGCCACACCTGCAGCTTGCCGAGCACGCGCACTTCGGCGCGCAGGCCGCCGCCGCTCGGTTCAGTGACATCGGATGGCATCAGCCAGGCGATGGCTGCGACCGAGATCAGGCCGATGCCGACCACGGCCAGGAAGGTGGCGCGCCAGCCGAAGGCTTCGCCAAGTGCTGTGCCGGCGGGAACGCCAAGGATGTTGGCCAGCGTCAGCCCGGCGAACATCAGCGCGATGGCGCTGGCGCGTTTGTTGCGCGGCACCAGGCTGGCGGCAACGACCGAGCCGATGCCGAAGAAGGCACCGTGGCCGAAGGCGGTGAAAACACGTGCGGCCATCAGCATCCAGTAGTTGGGCGAGATGGCGCAAAACAAATTGCCGACGACGAACAGCACGGCCAGCCCGACCAGCACCGGCTTGCGCGGCAAATGCGCGGTGGCCATGGCGACGATCGGAGCGCCGAAGACGACGCCCAGCGCATAGCCGGCGACCAGCAGGCCCGCCGAAGGGATGGACACGCCGAGATCGGCGGCGGCCTCCGGCAGCAGACCCATGATGACGAATTCGGTGGTGCCGATGCAGAAGGACGCAATGGCAAGCGCAAGGATCGGCAAGGGCATGAGGCGTCCAGACTGAATCGGTTCAATTTTCAGACTGCGCGAGGGATGCCACCGTAGGCAAGCTGCATTGCTGCAATGCAGCAATGCAGAAAACGAAGAGCTCTGGGGCGAGTCGCCGCAGGCTGTCAAACCAGCGGCTTCAGTTCCTGGGCAATGGTGGGCAACAGCTCCGAGACATTCGGGTGGATGTGCACGGCACGCGCCAGCGTGTCGACGGGCGCCTTGGCGTACATCAGGTCGAGCACGCAATGCACTGCCTCGTCGCCGCCGGGGCCGAGCACCGAACACCCGAGGATCTGCCTTGTGTCGGCGTCGACCAGGATCTTCATGAAGCCCTGCGTCTCGCCCTTTTCGACGGCGCGGCCGACGCGTGTCATCGGCCGCTGGCCGACCAGTGCGCGGCGGCCGGATCTCTTCACCGCGGCCTCGGTCATGCCGCAGCGGCCGAGCGGCGGGTCGATGTAGAGCGCATAGGCCTCGATACGGTCGCTGATCCTCCGCGTATCGTTGTCGAGCAAATTGGCGGCGACGATCTCGTAGTCGTTGTAGGAGGTGTGGGTGAAGGCGCCCTTGCCGTTGCAGTCGCCCATCGCCCAGATACCGGGCACGCTGGTGCGCAACTGGTCGTCAACCGTGACGAAACCTCGCTTGTCGACCTCGACGCCGGCCTTGTCGAGGCCGAGATCATCCGTGTTGGGGTTGCGTCCCAGCGCCAGCAGCACGTGCGAGCCAACGGCCGGCGGCTTGCCGGCCGAAAACGTTACGGCGATGTCGTTACCTTGTTTTGCAAAGCTTATGTCGTCGGCGCTGAGATGAACCGCAATGTTTTCGTTCTCGAGGATCGAGAGGATAGCAGCCGAGACATCCTCGTCCTCGCGGCCGGACAAGCGGGGGCTCTTCTCGATGACGGTGACGTCGCTACCGAAGCGGCGGAACATCTGCGCGAATTCGAGCGAGATGTAGCTGCCGCCGACGACAATGAGATGGCGCGGCAGCACGTCGAGATCCATCATCGAGGAATTGGTCAGATAGTCGATGTCATGGATGCCGGGCAGGTCAGGCACCGAGGCGCGGCCGCCGGTGTTGAGGAAGATCTTGTCGGCGGTCAAAAGGTCGTCGCCGACGCGCACCGTGGTGGCGGATTCGAAACGCGCATGGCCGCGATAGAGGGTGCAACCCTTCATGCCGGCGATCCAGGTTTCCAGATTGCCACGAGCATCGGTGGTGACCTTGTCTTTGCGCGCCTTGATCCTGTCATAATCGACGCCGACAGGACCCGAGAGCGTCACGCCATAATCGGCGGCGCGGCGTGCAAGATGCGCGGCATAGGCACTGGCGACCATGGTCTTGGTCGGCATGCAGCCGGTGTTGACGCAGGTGCCGCCGACCAGCTTGCGCTCGATCAACGCCACGCTCATGCCGGCGGTCGTCAGCCGGCCGGCCAGTGGGGGGCCAGCCTGTCCTGCGCCGACGATGATGGCGTCGAAGGTTTTTGCAGTCATGCCACCGCCGCCGCGATCAGCAGCCCGCCGATGATCGCCACCGCGTCTTCGATGAACGCGGCGGGCGGATCCTTGCCGAAGCTTGCTGCCAGCCGGCCGCGTGCTTCGGCGCCGCCCAGCGTGCCGATGACAGCGCCGATGGCGCCCGCGATCAGGCCGCCGATGGTGGCGCCACCAGTGGCGCCGATCACCGCGCCGGTGAAGGCGCCCATAACGATGCGGGCGCCGAATTGCTGTGGCACCTTGCGGCTCGGCGTCGACGGCAACTGGTCGGTGACCAGTTCGACGATGGCCAGGATGGTGAAGATGCCGACAGCCGCCCAGTGGCTCATGAAGCTCGCCCAGGTGCCGGCAACCGGCAGCCAGCCGAGATAAGCGCCCCAGGCGACAGCGGCCGGCGCGGTCATGGCGCGAAGACCGGCAATGACGCCGATCAGAAGTGCGAGAATGTAGAGCATGGTCGATCCCCCTCGATCACCCGGCCAGGACGGCCTTGAGACGGCAGGCTACCATAGGTCCAATATTTGACCAGTACTTGCATCGGCGCTTTTCTGTTGGCTGCACTTGTGCTTTGCAAGGACGTGAATTGGAGACCCCGCCATGGCTGACAGCGAGCGCGCCAAGATGGCGGCCGGCGAATGGTATACGTGCCTCGACGACGAACTGGAGGCGTTGCGCGTCACGGCGCGCGACGCAGTGTTCGAGCACAATTCGCTGCCGCCTCGTCAACGGGGAAACCTTGGGCCGGACTTGAAGGCACTGCTCGGCAGTGTGGGCGAGGGCGCCCGCATCGAGGCGCCGTTCCACTGCGCCTACGGTTTCAACATCTTTCTCGGCGACGGCTCCTTTCTCAATGCGGGCTGCACCATCCTCGACACGGCGAGCGTGCATATCGGCAAAGGGACGCTGCTCGGTCCCAATGTGCAGATCTACTGCGCCGAGCACCACAAGGAGGCTGCCGGGCGGCAAGCGGGATTGGAGATCGCCAGGCCGGTTACGATCGGCGCCGATGCCTGGATCGGCGGCAGCGCCGTCATCCTCGGCGGCATCAGCATCGGTGACGGCGCCATCGTCGGCGCCGGTGCGGTGGTGACGCGCGATGTGGCCGCGAACACCACGGTGGTTGGCAATCCGGCACGGGCGGTCAAGCGGGATTGAATTCGATCAGTGCGACAGCCCGTGCGTCATGCGCTCGTCCTGATCGGCGCGCTTGGAGAATTCGCGTCGGTATTGCGCCGGCGATGTCCTGAGCCGTGCCGAAAAATGTTGGCGCAGCGAGGTGGCGCTGCCGAAGCCGGCCTCGAAGGCCACTAGGTCCATGGATTTCTCCGTCGCTTCCAGCAACCTTTGCGCCAGTTCGATCCGCTGGCTGGTCAGCCAATCGCCAAAGCTGGTGCCGATCGATTTCTGAAAGCGGCGGGTGAAGGTGCGCCGGGTCAGGCCGGCAGCGTCGGCGACGCTGTCGAGGCTGTGCGTCTCGCCGAGCGTGGCGCGAACCGCATCTAGGGCCTGGGTGAAGCGGTCAGCATCGGCGCTTCTTGCCACGGGATGCTCGATGAATTGCGCCTGGCCGCCCTGCCGATGCGGAGAAAGCACGATCTGGCGGGCGAGCCGCAGTGCTGCTTCGGCGCCATAACGCGCGCGCACGATGTGGAGACAGCAGTCGAGGCCGGCGGCGACGCCGGCCGAGGTCACGACGTCGCCATTGTCGACATAGAGCACCGTGGCATCGACAATGATGTCGGGATGGAGTGTTTGCAACTGATCGGAATAGGCCCAGTGCGTCGCGGCACGCCGGCCCGAAAGCAGCCCGGCCGCAGCAATGGCGAAGGTGCCGAGGCACAGGCCGACAATCAAGGCACCGCGTTGATGCGCCCGGCGCAGCGCCTCCATCAGCAGCGGCGATACCGGTTCGCCGAGATGATGCCAGCTCGGGATGATGACGATATCGGCGCCGTCGAGCCCTTCGAACCCATGGGGCGCGGCAATTGTCAGCCCGGCTTCGGTATGGATTGGGCCGGCCTTGATCGCGCAGATGCGGAAGTCGAAGCGCGGCAGGCCAAGCGCCGTCCTGTCCTCGCCGAAGACGAGGCACGGCACGGAAAGATGAAACGGGCTGATGCCGTCGAAGGCGAGGACGGCAATGATCGGGTCGGTCATGGGTGCTTTCCGGCAGATGAAAGCGGATTGTCCCAATTCTTTCGAATGATGTCAATCGGGCCACTTTCGACTGTCTGGGAACCCGCCTATTTTCGGCCCATCGCATTCAAGCCGGAAAGGAAAACACCATGTCTGACCCAGCCAACACCACGCCGCGCCGGGCGCTGATCGTCGTCGATGTGCAGAACGACTATGACGGCGGCAACCTCGCCATCCAGCATCCACCGTTCCGCGACAGCGTCGTCAATGTGGCACGCGCGATGGATGCGGCGGCGGCCGCCGGTATCAAGGTGGTGGTCGTCAAGCAGATGGCGCCCGAGACATCGCCGATCTTCGCCAGGGGCAGTCACGGCGGGGAACTGCATCCCGAGATCGCCAGGCGCGGCCGCGACCATTATGTCGAAAAGAACCTGCCGTCCGCTTTCACCGGCACCGATCTCGAGGACTGGCTGCGCGCCAATGCCATCGATACGATCACCGTGGTTGGTTACATGACGCATAATTGCGATCTGTCGACCACTATTCACGCCGTGCATATGGGCTTCGCGGTCGAGTTCCTGTCCGATGCGACCGGCTCGGTGCCTTACGCCAACAGCGCCGGCTACGCCTCGGCCGAAGAAATCCACCGCGTGGTCACGATCATCCTGCAGTCGCGCTTCGCTGCCGTGCTCAAGACCGCCGAATGGATCGAGTGCCTGAAGACCGGCGCGCTGCCGGAGCGCGATACGATCTTCGGCTCCAACCAGCGGGCGCTGTCGCGCAGCGCCGCGTAGGATTGTCCGAAAACAAAAAAGGGCGCCGCAGCGATGCGGCGCCCTTCTTGTGTCGAGACTTAAGGCCTCAGAACAGGCCTTCGATCTGGCCCATCTCGTTGAGGAAGATCTTTTCCGAGGACGGTGCCTTGGGCAGGCCGGGCATGGTCATGACCTCGCCGCAGATGATGACGACGAAGCCGGCACCCGCCGAAAGCCTGACCTCGCGCACCGGCACGGTGTGGCCGGTCGGCGCGCCGCGCAGGTTCGGATCGGTCGAGAACGAGTACTGGGTCTTGGCCATGCAAACCGGCAAATGGCCGTAGCCGGCCTGCTCCCAGGCGTGCAGTTGGTCGCGCACGGACTTGTCGGCAATGGCTTCCGAGCCGCGATAGATGCGCTGGACGATGGTGTTGATCTTCTCGAACAGCGGCATCGCGTCGGGATAGAGCGGCGCGAACTGCGAGGCGCCGGATTCGGCCAGCGCCACCACCTTGTTTGCAAGGTCCTCGATGCCGGCCGAGCCGTGAGCCCAGTGCTTGCACAGGATCGCCTCTTCGCCCATCGAGGCGACATAGTCCTTCATCGCCTGGATCTCGGCGTCGGTGTCGGAATAGAAGTGGTTGATCGCCACCACTGCCGGCACGCCGAACTGGCGGATGTTCTCGATGTGGCGGCCAAGGTTGGCGCAGCCCTTCTTCACCGCCTCGATGTTTTCCTTGCCGAGGTCTTCCTTCTTGACGCCGCCATTCATCTTCATGGCGCGCACGGTGGCGACGATGACGGCAGCCGCCGGCTTCAGGCCAGCCTTGCGGCACTTGATGTCAAAGAACTTTTCCGCGCCGAGATCGGCGCCGAAGCCGGCTTCGGTGACGACATAGTCGGCAAGCTTGAGCGCCGTCGTGGTGGCGACGACCGAGTTGCAGCCATGCGCGATGTTGGCGAACGGGCCGCCATGCACGAAGGCCGGGTTGTTTTCCAGCGTCTGCACCAGGTTCGGCTGCATGGCGTCCTTCAACAGCACGGCCATGGCGCCGTCGGCCTTGAGGTCGCGGGCATAGACCGGCGACTTGTCACGGCGATAGGCGACGATGATGTCGCCGAGGCGCTTCTCGAGGTCCTTGAGGTCGGTCGACAGGCACAGGATGGCCATGACTTCCGAGGCGACAGTGATGTCGAAGCCGCCCTCGCGCGGAAAGCCGTTGGCGACGCCGCCGAGCGAACAGATCATCTCGCGCAGTGCACGGTCATTCATGTCCATGACGCGGCGCCAGACGACGCGGCGGATGTCGATGCCGAGCTCATTGCCCCAGTAGATGTGGTTGTCGATCAGCGCCGAGAGAAGATTATGCGCCGTGGTGATGGCGTGGAAGTCGCCGGTGAAGTGGAGGTTCATGTCCTCCATCGGCACGACCTGTGCGTAGCCGCCGCCGGCTGCACCGCCCTTGACGCCGAAATTCGGGCCGAGCGAGGCTTCGCGGATGCAGACGATCGCCTTCTTGCCGATGCGGTTCAGGCCGTCGCCAAGGCCGACCGTGGTCGTGGTCTTGCCTTCGCCAGCAGGCGTCGGGTTGATGGCGGTGACGAGGATCAGCTTGCCGTCCTTGTTACCCTTCACCGACTTGATGAATTCGGCAGAGATCTTGGCCTTGTCATGGCCGTAGGGCAGGAGATGTTCGGTCGGGATGCCGATCTTCTGGCCGATCTCCTGGATCTGCTTTTTCCTGGCGCCACGCGCGATCTCGATGTCGGACTTCACTTCGGCCATGACGGCTTTCCTCTGGATTGGACGGTGGAGGGGACGGGTTTGATCTACTCGCAAGCAGGTTGGAACCGGGCGCGGGCATGTTCTAACCCTGTCGCTGCCGCGGCGTCAACTTGCATGCAACTATGTTTCCTCTAGAGAAAATTCCTCTGCGAACCGGCCGGTTCTTCCCGGCTCTGTCGTCGCGCCGTATAGAAGCCAGAGGACGCGCCGCTCCGCCGTCTCAAAACAGCCGCTCAATGCACGGAATGCGACAGAGGCGAAGGCGCAAATTCGCCATCGCCTGCCTAAAGCGCCTCGCGCTTTAGGCTCTTATTTTATGCATGTCGTTCTCCCAAAACCGGGACCACTTTTGGGCGACATGCATTGGGCTGAACAGCCTTATTGCGTCAGAACGTTGCTGATCTCGACCATGTTGGAGCGCACCCTGAGCACATAGAAGCCCATCGTCGTCAGATGCGTCGGCAGCAGCCAGCCATCCTCGCGGCCATTGGCGATGATGAAGGGCTGGATGCGCAGCGCCGAGACGAACTGCGCGTCCATCGTGTCCCACAGGCTCTGCAGATGCTTTTCCTTGATGACGTCCTCGAAGTCGGCCTGGGCGCCCTTCATCAGGCCGTAATAGGCGTAGAGCTGGCCATAGGCGAACCAGTAGCGATCATCGGCGCGGAAATCGAACCAGCCATTGTTGTGGTTTTCAGCCCGCTCCTTGAGGATGGCCGAGGTCGAGCCGATGTCGGATGCTATGCGGTCGATATATTGCTTCAGATTGTCGGCGCGGGCGTCGAACGTCGCCTGGCAAGTGGCAAGTCGGGCGTTGAAGGAGCGCAGCTTGCGCACTGCGTCGCGATAATAGCTCGGCGTCGGCGTCTTCGGGCCGAACGGGCTGACGCCGAAATACCAGGTGTATTCGTCGAACTGCAGATTGCCGCGCGCGTCCTGCAGATCGGCATCGATCTGCGATGTGGTGCGCACTCGGCCGAGATTGTCGGCGAGTTCGGTCGCCGTGCGTCGCACCGCCTGGTTGATGCCGCGCTGGAACGAAGCCTTGTTGTCCATCCACGGCGTGTGGTCCCAGTCGATGCCGAACAGGCCCAGCTTGTAGAGGATCATCGACGAGATCCAGGCATTCTGGTTGACGTTGAAGTCGGTCAGGTCGGCGGCGATCTGGGCAATGCCGGAGTTGCCGCAGGTCTTGGCGGTGTCCGTGCCGGCGCCGGCGGCGACCTGTTCGCCAGCGGAGACGTTGCGCTTCTCGAACGTGTAGGTGTCGGGATAATTCGGGTTGAAGTTGGTCCACCACTGGGTGGCGTAAAAGAAGTTGGCATAGAGGCCGATCAGCACCAGCAGAGCGACGCCGACCGCCGCCTTGAGGATCCAGCCGCGCTGCGTGTACCAGCGTCCGGCCCACAGGAAGGGCCACAGGATGACGCCGATCAAAAGACCGATGCCGCGGCCGATCCACTGGAAAATCCTGACGAAGAAGTTCACGATCGGATCGAGCATGGCTGTGTCACCCCCTCAAAGCATGATGCCAAAAAGTTGCAGACTTTTTGGATAGCATCACACGCTAAAACAATAAGTTAGAACGAAATGACGTTTCATTTCGTTCTAGTCAGTCAGGCCGTAGAGGCGTGTGCGGAACGCCACCTTGTCCTTCAAATATGTGGTTTTGAGAACGTCGACAACATGCGATCGCCAGGCGTCGCTGAAGCCATCATAGTCCTTGTAGAAGCCCTGCTTGTTGAAGATGTAACGCGAGGCGAAGTCCGACGGCACGAAATCCGAGATCAGCCGGTTGGTCAGCCAGGCGTCGGGGTGATCTGGTTTTGCGCGGATGACCAGGAAGCGCTGCTGCGGGAACACATCCTCGATCTTGAGGTGGCCGAGCTGGGCGATCTCGCGCTTGGCGGCGTTGAGGAAGGGAAAATTGCCGTCCCGGGTGATCAGGTCGGCATGGCTCTGGATCCAGGTCTGCAGCCAGACCTTGTCGACATTGGTCAAATTGCGGTTCGGCTCGGCGTCGCGGATTAGCGCGCGCACCACCATCTCGGCGCGGTGCTCGAGATAGCCCGAGGTCTCGACCCAGGAGGCACGCGGCAGCTCGATGCGGCCGGTGGTGGCGAGGAACTTGAACACCTTGTCGGCGTCGTTGATCGAGAGATAGCTGACCTGCCACGGCCGCGAACGGCGAAAGCCAGGTGCGGCCGGATCGCCGATCACCGTCGTCATGTCAGGGTCGACGAACACGTAGAGGCCGCCGAAATGGCTGGTCCAGTAGGCGTTGTGGCGGAAGATCACCTGGTCCGGCACCAGCGCGTTCTCGCGGATGTCGCCGCAGATCTTGGCGAGCTCCACCATGCGTGTCAGCATGGCACTGTCGCGCCAGGCGTCGGGCTCCTGCTTCAGCCGGTCGACGAGCTTGCCCAGTTCTGCGGCCTTGCCCAGCACATCCTCGGCCGACAGCACCTTGAACTCGACCTGGCTGATCGACAGCAAATCCTCGATGTCGTTGACCTTGGGAATGGAATCCTCGATCTCGCCGTAGATCACGTCCTTGATGGTCAGCGCATCGATGGCGCGCTGGTTCCTGGACATGAACTCGAACATCAGCTGCGAGGTGTTGGAGAAGGCCGTGTGCACCACCGGCAGGTCGATCTGCGATGGCGTCAGGATGATGAAGCGGCGATTGATCTCGTTGGGATCGAGATAATCGTAGTCATCGCATTCCTCGGCCACTTCAGGAGAGAAGCCAGTGCGGTCGATCTGGAAGCTTTTCAGCTTCGTGGGCTTCAAGCCGAATGCGGCCAGCGCCTTGTTGTAGCGCTGGATCAGATGCGGCTCGTCGACCGTTAGCAGCCGGCCGTAGATCAGCTCATTGTCGCGGAGGAGGTCCGGTTTTTTGGTGGGTTTGGCGGTCAAGGTGCATCGCTCCCTAGGAGCGTGCCAGCACCCCCCTCTGGCCTACCGGCCATCTCCCCCTCAAGGGGGGAGATTGGCAGCGTCACCCATGCCGCTCCTCCACATACGTCGAAGATTGGCGAAAGCATTGGTGGAGGTCGATCTCCCCCCTTGAGGGGGAGATGGCCGGCAGGCCAGAGGGGGGTAGGCGCGCACTCACGCATTCCACAGCCCCTTCTTCTTCATCTCCTCCATCTCGCGCGCGGCGCGTTCGCGCAGGCGGGCGTCGCGGAGCAGTTTTTCCACCGCGGAATCGTCGGACTTGTCGGAATAGCGGAACTCAGAGTCGGCGTAGCGGTTGATCTCCTGCATGACCATGTCCATAGAGAAGGGGCCGCGCAGTTCCTCGATCATCGCTTTCTTCTCGTCGTAAGCCTTGTGCATGAAGACTTCCGGTTTCTCGAACCAGTCGTCGGGAAGCTCGATGTCCATGGCGCGCATCTTGATGGCGTCGGTGACGTTCTTGATGGCGCGGCCGGTGAAGCGGGGCTCGGCGTCCTTGATCAGATGCAGATAGGTGCCGATGTCGGCCATCGATTTCGGCGCGCCGTTCTCCTTCATGTAGCGCTCGTAGACCTTGATCAGCCCGTCTTCCCTTGGCTTCTCGTGCTCCTCATAGGCTTCGGTCACGGCGCGCTGGATTTCCTGCGCGGCGTAGAGATCGTGGTCACCGAGCGGGATCTTGTGGTTCTTGCCGGCAAGCAGCACGAAGATGTCGATGTAGTCGTCGCGTGACTGCGGCCCGTCGACCAGCCAGCGGGCGCCGGCGCGCTGGCGCAGCGCATCGTCGACGTTCTCGGGATAGTTGGAGAACATGCCGAACGAGCAGTTGCCGCGCACCACGGTGGCGGCACCGGCGAAGGCATCCATCAGCACGCCTGTTATTTCCTGCTGGCCGGCCGAGGCGCGGTCATCGGAGCGCCTGGCGGCCACCTGGTCGATGTCGTCGATGGTGCCGAAGCCGATGACGCGCGGGTTCAAGACATTGTTGATGAACTGGCGGCAGTTCTGGCCCGATTTGCCCTGGTAGGACGAGATCTGGTCGACGCCGAAATTCTCGTAGGCGAAGGGATAGCCGGCGACCTGGCAATAGCCGTTGACGAGGCCGGCGATCATCTGGATCAGCGTCGTCTTGCCGGTGCCGGGGGCGCCGTCGCCGATGAAGGTGAACAGGAAGCCGCCAAGCTCGACGAACGGGTTCATCTCGCGCTCGAAATCGTACGCCATCAGCATCTTGGCGAGCTTGACCGACTGATATTTGGCGATGTGGTTGCCGACGACCTCTTCCGGCTTCTTGAAGGTCATCACCAGCGGCTTCGAGCGCTTGCCCGGCGCGACGTCGAAACCATCGAGGGTGAAATCGTCGACATCGATGCGGATATGGGCGTTCTCGAACGGTCCGATGCCGTCGAAGCGACCTTTGCGCGCCAGCAGCCCGTCGATGGCGACGCGCGCGAAGGCACGCGCCCGGGTCATCAGGTCGGCGTCGTCGGACGACCCCGAGATCGCCTTGTCCAGGCCGGCGAGGATCGACTTCACCGCATCCTGCGGCGTGTCGAACAGAAAATCCGGTTCGGGGATGTCGTTGGGCGCTTCGCCGTCGCTGTCGATCAGCTGGAACAGATAGGAGGCGAGGCTGAAGGCGGAGATATAAGCCGAGGCCGACAGAAGTTTCTTGAAGGTGGACGCTTCGTCGCCTTCGAGCGGCGCGCGGGTGTTCTTGGCTTGCAGGCTTTCGAGGTCCGAGCCTTCGGCGAAGACGTCCGATATTGCGAGCGCGATGGCCGTGCCGCGCCGGGCTCGAAACAACAGCGTGTGCTGCGGGATGGTCAGCAACTGGTCGTCGGGATGGACGGCGCCGACGGTCTTGGCCAGCTCGACCTCGCGCGTGCGGCGCACCGAGCCGACCGAGACGGTCGAGACGAAGCGGCGGTTGGTGCCGGCAAGTGCCGTGCCGGACTCGCGTGAGGGATCCTCCAGCACGACGATGCGGGTGATGAAGCTCTGCGCGGTGGCGCGGTGCTTTTCGATGGCGGCTTCCGGGATGGTGGTCAGGCCGGTATCCATGAAGTGTACTCCGTGGTGTGACGGTCAGACATCTGAAATGACCTGCCCATTCGACAGGATGTGAACCTTGTAGCCGGCAAAGATCTTCTGCGCCTCGCCGACGGCGTAGAGCGCCTGGTAGGCCTCGTGCGGGATCAGCGCATGGTTTTCGTAGCTCGACACCCCCTGGCGCGCGGCTTCGAGATCGTCGGTGTTGATGAAGAATTCCTGCGTCGTCTTCTCGCTGGAGAACAGCCCCTTGCGGCCGGGCTTCTCGCTCTTGGAATAGACCTCCTGGATGGTCCAGGTCAGCAGCCAGGCATTTTCCGGCTTGCGCACCTTGGCCAGCACCTCGGTCACCGTCGAATTGTTGTCGGTAATGCCAGCCGAATAGAATGGGCCGAGCACGACGCGGCGCAGCTGCTTGGGGTGCAACGGCTCGAAATCCTTGTCGAGATTGACCGCGATGGTCGCCGGCGACAGCGTATAGGCGGAGTTCTTCTCGGTGAAATCGTCGAAACGGTGGGCAAGCTCGGGATTGAGCAGGCCGTCGACCGGCAGCGGAATGTCGATCGTCTCGTTCAGCTTGCCGTTTCTGTCGACGAGCTGGCGGATCATCGCGTCGGAAGAATCCTCCACCGTCACCATGTAGACCAGCGGCAGGTTGGCGCTGCCGTCGAACGTCGCCCAGTGGACGAGATAATAGGGCCGCCCCGTCTTCGGATTGACCGAGACCTTGGCGGTCTGCGCCAGTGTGAACGGGCCGAAGGTGTTCTCGCTTTTCACGTCCTCGAGATAGAGCCGCTCGGCCATCGACTTCTGCAGCGCCTCGGGGAATTCCTTGTGGCGCAGGATGAAGTCGGCCATTTCCTCGCGCAACTCGCCGGCCAACGGAATGTTGGCAAGGCGCGCGTCAGCCTGACGGCGGTCGTTTTCCAGTTCGAGCAGGTTCTGGAACACCGGAAATCCGCTCTCGGCGCGCGAAATGCGGAACGTGTCCATGAAGCCCAGCCGGTTGCGCCAGCAGGAAAAGGACTTGTCGAGCCGGGCGATGTATTCGGCGACGATCTTGGCGACGATGCCGTGCCGGTAGAGCGGCGAGCGGTCGTCGCGCATGAACACTTCAAGGCCGCTGAGCGCGGCCGTGATGGCGGAGAAATACCGTGCCGCCGCTTCGTTTTCGGGGGTCATGATACTGATCCCAAGGAGGCGCCAGACGCCCCCCTCTGTCCTGCCGGACCCGGCCCTTCGCTGCCGCTCCGGGCGTTCGTTGTTCGCAAAGCCAAGCAATTGGCTTTGCGTCCGCTGCGCGGACCACGCCTCACCCCCCTCAAGGCGGGAGATCGCTCGTCACGCCGGTTTGCGCCACTCTTCAACGCCGCAGGAAAATGCGAGACGACAGAACTGCCAATCTCCCCCCTGGAGGGGGAGATGTCCTGCAGGACAGAGGGGGGCGTGACGGAACGCGACACTGGCACGTGCAGCAATTACGACTGCACGTAGCTTGCCGAATTGTGCTTCTTCAGCACCTCGTCGAAGCGGCGGGCGAAGGCATCGTCAGCCAGCTTCTTGCGGCGCTGGATGTCGGCGGTGGCGACCATGTTCTTCTCGTGCATCTCGAGCAGGTCGCCGATGTGCTTTTGCGAAGCAGCACCGATGCCGGCCATGGTCTCCTCGGCGGTGTTGTCGACCTGGCTGCCGAGCGTGTTGATCTTGTGGGCGACGTCCTGCTGGGCGGCGGTCTTCAGCGAATCTTCCAGTGCCTTGTAGAGCACGATACGCTGCTCGGTATCGATGGTCAGCTTGTTGATCAGCGTCGACTGCGCGGCGATCTGGTTGTTGAGCGAATCGACGAAGGTCTGGAACATCGAGGTGTAGCGCTCGAGCGTCTGGCTTTCGGCCAGCAGCTCCTGCTCCTTGGCCTGCTTTTCATTGTATTCCGTCGCCAGCTTGGAGCGCTCGCCTTCAAGCTGCGTGCGCTCCTTCTGGCTGGTCGATGCGGCAATCTTGTTTTCGATGTCGAGCAGCATCGGGTTGAGCTCTTCGATGCGCTTCTGTACCGCTTCGAGGTTGGTCATGGTGGTCTTGCGGCGCTCGATGACTTGAGACAGGCTGGTCTCGGAGGTCTTGTAGCGTTGGTCGAGGACCTCTTTCTGCGCCTTCAGTATGCCGACGATCGTATCGGATTTGACCAACAGTTCCTGCAGATTGCCGGCCAGCGACATGTTGCGGACGCGGTCGGTGCGCATGCGCTGCTTGCTCTGGCTGGAAAAGACGCCGATGAATTTTTCCCACCCGGTGTAGTTCTTCATGCTCTCGAACTCGGTGCCGAAGACGTTGGTGGCGTCCTCCAGTCCGATGATCAGGTCGGCGATATTGCCTTCCATCACCTTCTGCTGCTTCAGCACGTCCTCGATGCGGGCGTTCTCGATGTCGAAATTGGCGTCGCCGATCTTCTTGTCTGATGTGGCGAGCGTATCAAGCACGGTGCCGGACTGCTCGATCTTGGTGCGCATGTCCTGCACGACCTGCTTGGTCTTGGCAATTTCGGCATCGAAATTCTGCAATGTCGCCATTGGGGCCTCCCGCTTCGGCATGACGTCGCTGGTCGCGAACAGCGGCGAATATATGTGGGGCATCCGGGGATTGAAAGACGTGAAGACAAGGGCGGCGTGAAAACAAAAGAATTCGTCACGGTCTTGAAAGTCAGTGAAGGCGGGGGCATGGCGTGATTAGCTTGCCGGCAAGGCATAGTTCAGCTGTCATTGAACTTTCATGCCGCAAAGCGACGGCGCGCAGATGCCTTTGTATTCGGCAAACCACTGAAGCAATCGCAGCCGGAATATGCGAGGCGAGAGCCGGTTTTACAGCGGTGTTCGTGCGGCGGCTCAGGGCTTGGGATCGGCCTTCAGATAGGCGATGACATTGGCGATGTCGTCGTCATTGGTCAGACCGGCAAATGCCATTTTGTTGCCGGGCACCTTGAGCCGAGGTGCCTTGAGATATTGGGTGAGGTTGGCTTCATCCCAGACTAGGCCCCCGGCACCGGCACTCTTCATCGCCTCGGAATAATGGCCAAGGAAACTCTCGGCGCTACCGGCGGTGCGGCCGACGACGCCCTTCAGATGGGGGCCGATCTTGTCGCGGTCGGTTGCCGCTTCGTGGCAAGCCATGCACCGGTTGAAGACCTTCTTGCCCAGGGCCGGATCACCGCCGGCATAGGCGGCGATGGAGCTGGCAAGGAGAACAATGCTGGCGGACGAAGCGGCTCGAAACATGGCTGACCCCTGGAGAGCTCTGGCTGGCAGCCTTGTAAGGCTTCGGTCTTAACAAACGCTGCATCGCGGCGGGATTTGGGAGGATGCGCGATCCGGCTGCACGGGCCATGGTCGAGGCCGCAGGGGCGGCCAGCCCTTGATGAAGCCGATGAAGTCGTCGGGCGTAGCTCGGCCCATCTCTTCCTCCCAGTGGCGGCGGCAGAGCGAGACATAGACGTCCTTGCCGATCGCCACCTGCTCGCCCTGGCGTGCCACCTTGCCGTCGGGGCCGAGGCGCACGACCATCGTCGCCTTGCGCCCGCAGCGGCAGATGGTGCGCACTTCGCGCAAATCGTCGGCGATGGCCAGCAGCGCGCGCGAGCCGGAAAACAGCTTGCCCTGAAAGTCGGTGCGCAGGCCGTAACACATGACCGGGATGTTCAGCCGGTCGGCGATGCGGGCAAGTTGCCAGACCTGCTCCTCTTCGAGGAACTGTGCCTCGTCGACGAAGACGCAATGGACAGCCGTACGCGCGTGGTGATCGGCGACGCGGGCGAACAGATCGTCGCCGTCGCGGAACATCTCGGCTTCCGTCTCCAGGCCGATGCGCGACGAGATCAGGCCGGTGTCGCCCTTGCGGTAGTGGCCGGCCACGAACAGCATCGTGCCCATGCCGCGCTCGCGGTAATTGTACGACGCCTGCAGCAGCATCGTCGTCTTGCCGGCGTTCATCGTCGCATAATGGAAGTAGAGCTTTGCCATGCCGCCCTTTACGGTCTGTTGATATTCAGGCGATGCCGGCCTGGCGGTTCCTGCGCTTCCCCGTTCTACCGCGTCGCGGTAGAACTGAGCTCACATACCCGAAAGTACGCTCCGCTCCGGTTCTCGGTATCAACCATTTTCGGCGCGGCCTGACCTGAATCCAAACAGACCTTATGCCGACTTGGGCGGGCACGGGGAGGGGCCACGGCGGCATTCCCCTGAAAAAGCCGCCTGGCTAGACAAAAGCGCCAGCCGTGTCGCTGATTGGCCAGCCCGCGCCGTTGATCGTGATTGCCTTAATGCTTGAAACCACACCAGAATGGTGTTTGGCTGACGAAACAAGGCGGGCAGAGAAACCGTAACTACGCTTCGCCAAAGAATCACAATGGGAGACTACCTATGTCGCGTATGAACTCTTTCGTCGCCGGCCTCGGCCTGGCGGCTTTTTTGTCCACCAGCGCTGCCTTTGCCGGCGATCCGGCGAGCTGCAAGGCGGTGCGTCTTTCCGATGTCGGCTGGACCGACATCCAGGCGACGACCGGCGTCGCATCGGTGCTGCTCACCGCGCTCGGCTATGAGCCGCAGACGATCCAGCTGTCGGTGCCGGTGACCATGGCGTCGCTGAAGAACAAGGACCTCGACGTCTTCCTCGGCAACTGGATGCCGTCGATGACCAACGACATCAAGGACTACACCGCCGACGGTTCTGTCGAGACGATCAGCACCAACCTGACCGGCGCCGGCTACGGCATCGTCGTGCCGACCTATGTCGCGGATGCCGGCGTCAAATCGCTGACCGATATCGGCAAGTTCAAGGACAAGTTCAACGGCAAGATCTATGGCATCGAGGCCGGCAATGACGGCAACCGCATCATCCTCGACATGATCAAGAACCCGAAGGACAATCTCGAAGGCTTCGAGCTGGTCGAATCCTCGGAGGCCGGCATGCTGACGCAGGCCGAGCAGTCGATGAAGAACAATGAGTGGATCGCCTTTCTCGGCTGGACGCCGCATCCGGTGATGGGCGCCATGAAGATTACCTATCTCGACGGGATGGGCGACAGCGGCTTCGGCGCCGCCACCGTCTATACCAATGTGCGCAAGGGCTACACCACCGAATGCCCGAACGCTGGCAAGTTCATCGCCAATCTGAAGTTCAATTTGGACATGGAAGGCGAGATGATGGACGCAATCCTGAAGGGCGGCGACGCCAATACGGTTGCGACCGACTGGCTGAAGAAGCATCCGGACGCGATTACGCCATGGATCGCCGGCGTGACCACCTTCGACGGCGGCGACGCTGCCGCTGCGATCAAGACCGCTCTCGGAAGCTGAGCCGACTGAATTCGGCAAAGCCGAACCAGAAAGGGCAGCCATCTTAGAAAAGGCTGCCCTTTTTCATATCCTGTGAGAAGATGACGACAGATGAGGCCGAGGGCGGGGCGGTCTCCTGCACGAGAGGGGCGATATGGATCCGATTTCGAAATTCATGGTCGATCACAAGATTCCGATCGGCGCCTGGGGAAAGGCGTTCTTCGGTTTCCTCACCGACAATTTCGACACTGTGTTCAGGGCCTTTTCGAATGGCCTCAATTTCCTGCTAGACGGGCTGGTCGGCATCCTTTTGATGGTGCCGCCTGTTCTGCTGGCCCTCGTCATCGCGATCGTCGCCTGGCTGCTGCAACGCTCGCGACCGCTTGCCATTGGTGTTTTTCTCGGCCTGATCTTCATCATCAACCAGAGCCTTTGGAAGCAGACGGTGCAGACGCTGGTTCTGGTCGTCGCGGCCGCCGCCATGGCCATGGCCATCGGCGTGCCGCTCGGCATCTGGGCGGCGCACAAGCCGAAGGTCTATCGCGTCATGCTGCCGGTGCTCGATTTGATGCAAACGCTGCCGACCTTCGTCTACCTGATCCCGGTGCTGACGCTGTTCGGCCTCGGCAACGCGCCCGGCCTCATCGTCACCATCATCTTCGTCATCCCGACGGCGGTCCGGCTCACCCATCTCGGCGTCGTCTCGGTGCCAAAGTCGATCATCGAGGCCGGCGAGGCTTTCGGCGCCACCAAGAGCCAACTGCTGTGGAAGGTGGAACTGCCCTCGGCGCTGCCCACCATCATGGCCGGCCTGACGCAGTCGATCATGCTGTCGCTGTCGATGGTGGTGTTCGCCGCACTGATCGGCGCCGGTGGTCTCGGCACCGAAATCAACCGAGCGCTCGGTTCGCGCCGCATCGACCTCGGGCTTGAGGCGGGCCTCGCCATCGTCGTGCTGGCCATCGTGCTCGACCGGATGACCCGCATCGCCGTTGGAGGCAAGAAATGACCGTCGCCGTCGATTTCAGGAACGTCGATATCGTCTTCGGCGCCGACCAGGCCGGATCGCTGAAGATGATCGACGCCGGCGCCAGCCGCGCCGAAATTCTCGAAAAGACCGGCAATGTGCTCGGCTGCGCCGGCGCCAGCCTGACCGTGAACGAGGGCGAAATCTCGGTGCTGATGGGCCTGTCGGGTTCGGGCAAGTCGACATTGCTGCGGGCGGTCAACCGGCTCAACGTGGTGTCGCGCGGCCAGGTGCTGGTCAAGGATGGCGACAAGACCGTCGACGTCGTCACTTGCGACGAGGCGACCTTGCGGCGTCTGCGGCAGAAGCAGGTGGCGATGGTGTTCCAGCAGTTCGGCTTGCTGCCCTGGCGCACGGTGGAGGAGAATGTCGGCCTCGGCCTCGAACTTGCCGGCGTGCCGGAAGCCGAGCGCAAGGAGCGCGTCAATCGCCAGCTCAAGCTGGTCAATCTCGACCAGTGGTCGAAGAAATACGCGCATGAGCTGTCGGGCGGCATGCAGCAGCGCGTTGGTCTGGCCCGCGCCTTCGCCACCGAGGCGCCGATCCTGTTGATGGACGAGCCGTTCTCGGCGCTTGACCCGCTGATCCGCACGAAGCTGCAGGATGAGCTGCTGCAGCTGCAGGCCGAATTGAAGAAGACCATCATCTTCGTCAGCCATGACCTCGAGGAGGCGCTGAAGATCGGCAGCCACATCACCATCATGGAGGGCGGCCGCATCGTGCAGACCGGGGCGCCGGAAGACATCGTGCTGCGGCCGGCCAACGACTATGTCCGCGACTTCATCGCCAATGTGAACCCGCTGTCGGTGCTGACCGCCTGGAACGTGATGCGCGACCGTCGCGACCTGGAGCACGGCGATAATGGCTGGGTGTGGCTCGACCGCCGCAAGACGACGCGCTTCAAGATCGACGAGCATGGGCTGGTGGCGGCGGCCGAACGCGACGGCAAGCCGGCGGTATGGGTGTCGTGCGCCGATGTCGAGGCCCAGCCGGAGGAAGTCGCGCAGGTGTTCTGGGCCAATCCCGGCACCTCGCTGAAAACCGTCATGCTGGCCATGCACCGGTCGCAGACCGCACCCGTGGCCCTGTTCGACGACCAGTCGCGCTTTGTCGGTGCCATCGGTATCCGCGACGTGCTGAGCGCGGTGCTGAGAAGGTAGTTGCCTTTGTTCTGGGTTTCATAGCGCAGGTGAAGCTAACCCGACCGCAGTGTGGAGATTGAACCGGTGGTCCATGATTACGCAGTGGCTCAAAACCTCCTGGTCCAGGTTGGGGAATGCGTCTCGGACGTGTGGCTCGGGCTGGCCAACAAGCGATTGCTCAATTCGGCTCCGGGCATGCGGCGCCGGAATTTATCCAGAGTTCGGCAATTTTGAGGAACTCGTCATAGGGGACTGGCGGCGGCGTTCGCGGACGGTTGCGAGCATCATCGCCTGGCTGCCAGGCCCACGCAACCAGCGCGGTCTTGAGATGATCGATGACCGCGGTGCCGTTCCGTCCGCCATTGCGGCTGGCGTCCTTGAGATGGGCGCATCGCAAGGCTGGCGTCAGCCCTTCCCAGCCCATGGCTAGCGGGGCCAAATGCCAGTCGCCGTCTGCGCCGGGTACTCCGCTCGCCGCGTTGTTGGCCCGGCCGTGGCAAGTGGCACAAGCCAAGCCCTTCGCGCCATGACCGTCCGGGCCGCGCATGACATTGAAAAGGTGCGGGTGCCGATCGTTACCCTGGCGGGGGAAGCCACCTAGCGTATGGCAGTTCTGGCAACGCGGGCTGGAAAGTACCTCGTCAATGCGCGCGAACGCCGCTAGAGCGGTTCAGATTTTGACTGAATCTGTGGGATTCCTATCGGAGTGATTTTG
>SAKE01000086.1 GCA_004017275.1 Mesorhizobium sp.
GGGAAAAGTGGGTATGCGGGTTTCCCCTTTAGGAAGGTTTCCTTACATCTAGTGAATGAAGATGACTCGATAACAGCGGATATTGCTACATATAGAAGAATGAAAAGCGCATCTCAGTTTAGTTGAGGAAGTAAGCTGTAGTGCTTTCAGCAGTAGGGGAGTTTTCTAAGTTATCATAGTTATCTACGGTAGTCAATGAATTAAGGCCAGCAAGTTCGCCAGTTAGCTTTCCTGCCAGCGAGTAGTCTGATTGTTAGTTAGATTATCTCCTCTGATGTTACACTAAGTGATCACTGGAATCATAGATGTTTCTTCATGTTCAGCTAGTCTGTTAGTGATAGGCAATCCAGTTAGATACACGTAAGTTCTCTTTATGTTGTAAGCCAGTAACTTTCTTTCATCAGTAGTCCTGGAAGTAGGACATCTTTTTTGATACAAGACTCTTTCTAGGAGGTGTGAACTAAAGGTCTTTCAAGTCTTCAGGCCATAAAGTTGTTTAACGTACCGATATGTAAAGAGAAAAGACATAGGATAGTTTATTATACTTTCTCTAGCTATTTAGTTACAGCTTTCACTCATAACTCATAGGAAACCTCCCAACACTCCTAAGTCATAACTAAATAACTCATAAAATAAAGCAGTAACTCCTAAAGCATTCGGGGTAAGGGCACTGGAAGTATAGCAATTTTTTTTTATTAAAAAGAGGAAGAGGAAGTGGTCCTTAGATTCATGTCTAAGTCAGGAAGCCCCTGCAATCTCTTTTTTTGACGGGGGGCGGAGTGAAACGACTAGGCTCTCTAAAAGGTATCAAGATAGGGCAATTGGCGATCCCGGGGTCCCCCTTCGGGGGGTTACAGACCGGATCCGAGGAGAAAGAAACAAGGGAGTCTCCTCTCTTCTATTCTATTTATTCGATTTACAAACTTAACGCTGCGGATGATGCGACAACCGATTGTGCGACATCTATTCTATCTAGACAACTGCGGATTTGCCTGCCGATCGGAGAATCCGCTGTTCACTCCTATCGTCTTCTTGCTAACAGCCAAAGAGCGGATTGGCACAGCGAATTCGAGAGCAGCAGATTCCAACAACTGAAATTGCGATTCTTCTTGAACTGACCTTTAATGAGGGAACGATATTGATCCTCATTCATCTATATGTAGCTGCCTTTGTCTCTATCTATGATGCTATAGATCATCTTGATATAGCAGCGGAGATAGAATGCTGCCTTTCTGCTCTTTCTACCTTTGCTTCTCCTGCTTGGGTCTCGCTCACGGATCTCAACCACGAGACTAAGAATCATGCTTACCACGCTATCTCGATCTCTATTGTGCAGCCTGAAGTGGTTAGTCTGGTTATCAAGGAGGATAATATGCCTGAGAAGGATTAAGTGGTTGATAGTGAGCAATCGGCTAAGGGAGGATGACAATGAATTCTCGTTTCAGACAGCGACGGAGGATGGTGTAGAATTCGAACAACACTCCTTTGACTTGCTATCTAAGAGACTAGCCTGGAGAGATAGGAAAGACGCTCTGCTCTAAAG
>SAKE01000087.1 GCA_004017275.1 Mesorhizobium sp.
GTTCGCCATAATATTTTTACGTATATCAACAAAGAGATGCGTAAAAAGCTTTTCTCAGGCGTCCCGTCTCTCGGTTTCGTGTTGGACAGCACGAATACGCTGGATCAGGTGCCCTAGCCGATCAAAAGTCTGATTTGATGAAATCCTTCGAAGACAGACTATTCAGCCCGAACAACAACAACAAACTGCGCAGAGAGCTGGGAGAAATGCGGGGGTCCAGGTAAGACGACCCAAGGAGATAACCGACGGCCTGCCTCAGGAAAGCTGCTGGTTATATAGAGTGATTGAAACCAGTTAGAGCCGGGGTGAGGAATTCTCCTCCTTCCCCACCTTTAGCCCTTTCCACACCCAACGCCCTCCATTACATAAAGCATTCTTGACATCCAGCGGATACATAGGCTATTTTATAGCGGCAGCAATAAGGGTTCGAACTGAACTTTGCTACTGGTGCTAAGGGTTCCTCATAATAAAGCCCATACTCTTGAGTGAGCCCTGAGCCACCAAAGGCGAACGAAATAACGTATATCGATAGATAGATATCGCTACTGAAGCAACTGTACAAAAACTTGTCCGGTGATCCGACGGTGCCGAGTAGAAGGGCTCTCGCCCAACGGGGATATTCTTTAGGTGTTCCATGAGAGGGGCCATATTGGGGTTCGATTCCCCTCCCTTTGCGGCATTCCCCCGGTAAAATAAAACAATTTAGCCCGATGTCTCTTTTTGCATTCCTTCAATGGATCATCACCAGCTTCCCCATTCCTTGTTTAGTTCTTGCCTCCGTTTTGACGGCGCTATTCATAATGAATAGTGTAATGAACCATATCCATCTCTACCACATGTTAATTAATTTGGTGGAGATGGATAAAGACTTTGAATGGACATGGACCTGGCTGTATTCATGCCTCAAGGTTAAACCGCGTGAATAGAGTTTCTTTTTTTCTATGGTCCGAAGAACGCTCAGAATCCGGATGAGTTGACTCAGGCACAGATCAATTTTCCCTCTGCCCCGGCGTCACTCCAATAGCCGATGTCATCATTAGGGCAAACGATTTATCTTTATTGCCTATCTCTCTAGAAAGGAGTAGTAATAGAAGGTTAGGTTTTCATTGGGTATGAGATTTAGTGCCGATCCGGGATACTCCGAAGGGCGACTAGGTCAGTCCATTGAGGGAGGCAGAAAAGGCCAACTATTCGCCATCGGGAAGTAGATCGGTCTTTGGCTTTGACGGCCTATACACCAATGGTCCTTGATCTGCTCTTAGTTGTCTGCAAGGGTAGTTGAGTTCTCCCCTGTTGAGGTTGCGTGCAATAGTTTTTCCTCTAATTTGTTCTTAGCTAGGGGCAAGGCAGTTCATTCTTTCATGGAAATCAGTGCATATTCTACTCTGTGTTATAAACTCTCTGTCTTTTCTGTCAACAAGGGCGATGCCCGACCGATCAACTGTCTGACTGCAGCTCAGTGCTATAA
>SAKE01000088.1 GCA_004017275.1 Mesorhizobium sp.
GCTGTGCTGTGGGTCAGTTTCGGGGCGGGGGGCGAAGAGAGACCACAAGAATGATTCATTTGGATCGACGAGCTTTTTCAGCCCCAAAACTAAGAATCAATGGAATGTCTGTCTATCCATGAACATCTATTCTATCTGTATATCTAGGGGATCTCTCTATACATAAAAAATGGTTTTTTGGCACGATATGATCGCCTAGCCGTAGCCGCATATTGAGCGCAGCGGATATGCGGGATTTCAGTTGGATCAGATCTTTCGCTTTGACGGAAGCTTTTGGACCTAGCTAAAAGGACTTAATAAGCCTTCGCGCAAGCAAGCGCGAGAGAAGCAAGCAAAGTAGAAGCTTTGCCAGAAGCAAGACGAGGAAGCAGAGCTGTCGTATAAGCGGTAGCTTCCCCCGACCTACTAAACATAAATACAACAGTCGCGACCTACTTTGATTCAAAACAAAAGAAAGGCGAAGGGTTTGGCAAAAAGCAAACGGCTTTCTATCATAGTTGCAAGGGTTCCAAACCTGAACTACTTAAGTTAAGTACCAAAGGCTGCTTTCGGTTGGTAAAGAAGGGGGCTGTTCACTACAAGCTATCAGCGCTGTCTTAGATTGAACGTCGACTTATCTTATTGCCGTTCAATCTCTAAGGCGGGTTTACGCTGAGAACGGAATAGTGTTCGTGTCCAAAGGTGAACAACGCCCTAGCTTCTAGAGTTCGCTGCTTTTCCCAGGCCGGAGAAGGGCTTATACTGCTCGCCTTTGTTTGATATGTTCATTCAGTACCAATACAAACTAAAACAACACCAAAGTGGAAAGGCCCCTATAGAAGCTAGAAGTCACCTCTAGTAGTCTAGTAGTCGGCCTAACCAAAGCGTCACGCCAACAGAAAATGACCCTTATGAATGGAATCTTAAGTAGGGGGCTTAGCCCGCCCGCCTACCAATCAAAGAGGCTGAGAGTAAGCGTAAGCTCTTCGAGCTTCCCTTCATTCGCTTCGCGGGAGCCGCACAACACATAGCTGGAAGTCAGAGGGCCCATACTACCTGCCTAACCCCTCGCTCCGAGGGACCGTAGATAGGAAAAGACGTTATAAACCAAACCACCCCATCCATCTAAAAGAGAGGGGAAGGGGCCTATGTATTTGCATGACTCCTGCGGATTTTACCCTATCTACACCCGGAGCCAATCTCCTATCGGTCCTGCCACCACGCCGCAGAACGGGAGCTCGTGTGGAACCTTTTATTTCTGGCGTAACAGCGGTGGAACATAAAAAAAGATTACGGTCGCGTAACATAAGGGCCGGAGGTACGGTAAACTCGGCCAAAATATGACACCCGAAGGGAGGGCCCGGCGCGCGCAATCCTATCCTATCCTCGTCCGAGTTTACCCCTTGCACTTCGGACAGCCGTCCGTAGCATCATAAGGAGGACCCCCCTTTCAGGGGAGGGGTAAAAAATGGTACGGT
>SAKE01000089.1 GCA_004017275.1 Mesorhizobium sp.
TTGGGTGGACCCCCAACCATTAGCGCATTCTAAGATTCAGATGACTAATTGGCTGGAGTTGCAGAGGGAGAAAGGTGAATCCGCTCATGATGCGTGGAAAGTAGGGGAAGAGTCTGATTCAAAACCGTCTGCGATAGATCACGTCGAACTGAAGCACTTAAGAAAGAAGCTGATAACTTTTGGTTGATTTGATGCTCATTCTGACACGGTTCATATAAAGTCACAGCACAGACATAACCTGGTTGCTGCTACTAGTCAGGCTCATCAAATGCAAACACGGCTCTTGTTGGCCTTGGCCCGGCCGTCAACTGCTTCAACTGCAGATGCGGCTGACCTAGATCTAGATGTCCCATCAATAGCGAAGGAAGTGGCTGAACTCGTTCTTTGGGACTTGGACTCTGACTTTCCGTACTCGTCCCTGAACCCAATGGGGAATCCGTCCCTTTCAGCCCCTGAACCTAATGAATCCGTTTGGTACGCTGAGGCTTCTCCTTCCCCTGAAATCGGCCGTAAACAGACACTGCTTGAAGACAAGAAAGGTTGGGACAAAGACCTCTCTTTCAAATCTCGTAAGAAGTGGAAAGGAAGTAGCTTGTGCTTGGCGTGCTCTAAGCTCCGAAGCTGATGTTCTATTGAATTAACCTCAACAACTCGTGAAATTTGACTAATGGCCGAAGTCCTTCTTCGCGCACAGCCAGACCTTCTGCTCGATTGTTTGTTGCCTCAGTTGGGAAGAAGGCTGGAATCTGTCTCTCCCTAGCCCTAGGATAGAATGTGATCTCTTTCTCTCCACTCCCCCTCCCCGACTTCCATTGAAGTAAGGGCGGGTTCTCTCCTTGCTGGATTGCTGTCTTCCGCCATTCAATGCTGTTGTCAGTTTGTTTGTTGAAGTCAGACAGACAGCTTTGACACTTCCCGTGCTCTTACAATCTCTTTTATAAGAGAAAGAGACATGGAAGAGAGTTTCACCAGGTCTCCTTTTATCTGCACTCCTGTTGCTTGCCTTACTCGGGCATTAAGCCTTAGGTTAGGGCAAGCGGGTGAACCGACTCAATGATAGATATCAGGTTAGAACCACCAGTCAGATAAGGGGAGAAATCCTCATCAAGCATAACGGCTTTTATCACTAAGATATGATCTCCAGTTCAGGC
>SAKE01000090.1 GCA_004017275.1 Mesorhizobium sp.
GACTGGTCGCATGTGCTTTGCCATCTTGAATGGAGTGCTTATATACGCGAGAAGAGCTTGCGCTCCATGGTGGTCAGGCGTTCCGGGCCTTTTTCCGTCACCAGCACCGTCTCGCTGAAGCCCATCCCCGCTGCCATCATCAGCATATGAAACACCATTCCCGGCTCTAAGACCCATTCGACGCCAGGCACGAATTCGCGGATAAATTCGCCGGCCGACGGGCGATGATTAAGACCAAGCGAATAGCCGGCACGATTCGTATAGGTTTCGCGCAGTCCAGATGCCAGAAGCGGCTCGCGGCAAGCTCGGTCGACCACGCTGGCCGGTGTGCCCGGCCGCATCAATGCGATCGCCTCGTCTTGGATGCGGATGATCGTGTCGGCGATACGCTGTTGCGCAGCGCTCGCCGGACCGACAACAGCGGTGCGCATCAAGCGTGCCCAGTAATTCTTGTGGACCCCGTTTTGCTCAAAGTAGACAGGATCGCCACGTTCCAGGCGCCGGTCCGAAAGTCCTCCATGTATGAGACTTGTTCGATCGCCGGAGGTGATGATACCGCCGAGCGACGCTGCCCCCGCCTTCACCAATGCGCTAGACACAGCCTCGGCGAGTTCTCGCTCCGCGACTCCAGGCGCGATAGCCTCGATGCCGGCCCGCAGACCCACTTCAACTAGCCGCGCAGCGCCGCGCAGATGTTCTAGTTCCCGCGGCGATTTGATCAGGCGCAGGTGGTCGACAATACGGGGCTCTCCAACCAGAGTTGCCTTCGGCAGCAGCGCCTGCAGCATCTTCCAGCGCTCCACCGTCAAGAACCATGAGTGCTCATCCAGACCGATGCGCCCGCCTGCCAACCCAAGACCTTCAAGGGCTCTTCGCGCCGTGTCGAGCCAAACGGGGAGCGGATCAGCGGCATCTGCATAGACCACATGGTTTTTGACCCATGAGGTGCTGTGCGCCGTGGGGACTTCCATGTCGCGCACGATCAGCACCGGGTCGCCGCGGCTGGGTACTGCTAAAGCGTGATAGGAGAAATAGCCAATTTGATCGAGGCCACTTAGATAATTGATGTTTTCTGGTTGGTGCAGCAGTAAGACGGGAAGATCATACTTAGCCATCTCTTCTTGCGTACGCCGTAGGCGCTCCCGATACTCCTCCGCCGGGAAATCCATGCCGTTATTCGCAGGCTCACTCACCGTCTTAAGCTCCTTCATCGTTGACTAGCTCATTGTATTTGTTTCGCCGTTCACCCGTCTGGCGGACCACCTCTACGCCGGCATACATAACGACTGTCAACGCGATCAGCAGACTTGAAACGGCAGCGATTGTAGGCGTGATCTCTTCCCGAATTCCCGACCACATCTTTATCGGTAAGGTGGT
>SAKE01000091.1 GCA_004017275.1 Mesorhizobium sp.
GCCTAGATCTGTGCCCCTTAATGAATCGAATGGTCCTTCGGCCCCTTCATTTTATTCCGACGGCCGGCATAGATATCATGAGACCCGCCCACTATTACTACGAAAAAAGCCCCGCCTTTTTCCTTCTAACTAGGAGAGTAAGCAACTTCTATTAGCGCCGGACCTTGAGTCGAATTGATCGTGTCATGTGCAACGTCCATCAATGATGGTTCATTAATGTCAATTGATTTAGACTCCTTCCCCCTTCCCAACTACGAATAAGATCGAGAGGAGCCCCAAAAAACCAAGAACGAAAACGGAAGCCTTTCGATTCACTCCCCATTCTCTCTTAAATAAAGCTCGCCCTCGAGCCTTGGGCAGGTCGGCCGGGTCTTTCCCTGTTGTTCTGTTCCCGCCACGAGAAAGACGCACAGAAGGAGGGGGTATGCCCGGCGCGCAGAGGATCCGTTGAGAGTGTCTGTTGTCTCGGTAGGGAACTTTACGATCTTTTCCCTGTATTGAATAAAAAAAAGAATAGGTAAGTGCTACGGCCCTCTATTGTTTGATCCAATATTGACCGGGGACGAGCCCCGACTTCCATAGGGCCTTTCCTTGGTTTGACCTCCCGTAGTGGTCCTTGCTTTTAATAAAGCTCCGCGGGGCTAATTTCTCGTACTTGCTCAGTGTGCCCCCCTTTCGTCGAGTGCCCCGCCCGGTTCACTGGGCTGTTGGC
>SAKE01000009.1 GCA_004017275.1 Mesorhizobium sp.
CAAAATCACTCCGATAGGAATCCCACAGATTCAGTCAAAATCTGAACCGCTCTAGACCCCCGCGACGACGCAAAGCCCCTTCATCCTGGCAACCGCGAGGTCCGGATCGGCCAGCAACCCTGCCTGGTCGGCAAGGCGGAACACATCGGCATAGTGACGGATGCCGCGTGCCGATTGCATGCCACCGACCATCGCGAAATGATCCTGATGGCCGTTCAGCCAGGCCATGAAGACGATGCCGGCCTTGTAGTACTCGGTCGGCGCCTCGAAGATTTTTCGCGATAGCGGCACGGTCGGCGCCATCAAGGCGTCATAGCCGGCGCGGTCGCCGGCCGCCAGTTTCGCCAGTGCTGCGTTGGCGACCGGCGCGATGGCGTCGAAAATGCCGAGCAGCGCATGCGAATGCCTGTTCTCGTCGCCTGCAATCAGTTCGGGATAGTTGAAGTCGTCGCCGGTGAACATGACGACGCCGTCCGGCAGGCGATTCCTCAGCGCCACCTCCTTGCCCGCATCGAGCAGCGAGATCTTTATCCCCTCCACCTTGCCGGCGTGGCGTTCGATGATGGCAACCACTGTATCGAGCGCGGTCTCGAACTCCCTGCTGCCCCAATAGCCCCTCAACGCCGGATCGAACATGTCGCCCAGCCAGTGCAGAATAACCTTGCCGGAAGCCTGGGACAGGATGCGGTCGTACACGCTGATATAGTCATCCGGAGCCTTGGCCACGGTCGCCAGCGCGCGGCTGGCCATCATGATCGCCTTGCCACCGAGCCCTTCGATGAAAGCGAACTGCTGCTCATAGGCCGCAATCACATCGTCCAGTGTCCTGGCCGCCGTCGGCGCCAGATGGTCGGTACCGGCGCCCGAGGCCAGATCGGCGCCATCGACGGTGCGCGCCTCGGCGATCGAGCGGCGGATCAATTCCTGCGCATTTGCCCAGTCGAAACCCATGCCGCGCTGCGACGTGTCCATCGCCTCGGCGACCCGGAAGCCGAGCCGCCACAAATGGTGACGGAACGCCATCGTCCTGTCCCAGTCGACCACCGGCCCGGACCATGGATCGGTCATGGCGAGCGGATCGGCAACGACGTGCGCGGCGGCATAGGCAATGCGCGAAAATCGCGCGCCGATCATCGGCTGGACCGGTTCGCCGGCCAGCGTGTAGCGGGCGCTGCGGCCATCCTCACCAGGCAAGGAAATGTCCATCGATCTCTCCCTTTGTCGCGCCTATAAATGGAACGTTCCAATAAATCAAGAACCTTTAAGATTCAGAGTTTATTCACGGGCAAATGCTGCATCGCAGCACAGAAAGCCTTGCAGGCCACGCCATTTGAGTACGTACAATCGATCTTCCAGGCCCGGAAAAAATCTTGGTTGACTCGGAATTGAGCCAACGGTTAGAACGTTCCAATAAAATCTGAACGTGAAGTTGGAAGGATGCATCTGGATGGCTAGCAGAGCCAAGGCGACGATATTCGACATCGCCCGCGAAGCAGGCGTGTCCAAGTCGACGGTATCGCTCGTGCTGCAGGGCAGCGGGCTGATCCGGCCGGAGACAGCGAGCAAGGTGCGCAAGGCGATCGAGGATGTCGGTTACGTCTACAACCGCGGCGCCGCCAATCTGCGCAAGGCTCACTCCAACGTCATCGGCATGGTCATCAACGATCTCACCAACCCTTTCTTCGCCGAACTGGCGGTCGGCATGGAACGCGTCTTCCAGTCGGCAGGCATCGTACCTTTCATCGCCAACACGGCGGAAAATCCGGTGCGCCAGGAAGAAGTGCTGAAATCGCTGATGGAACAAGGCGTCGCCGGTCTCATCGTGTCGCCGGCACGTGGCACGACGCCGGGCGCCTTCAGGCGGATCGAGACGGCGGGCCTGCCGGTGGTCTTCGCCATGCGCCGGCTGCCGGAAAGCCGCATCCCGGTGATCGCACCCGACAATCATCGCGGCGCCTATCTCGCCACCGCTCATCTGATCGGCAAGGGACATCGCCGGCTGGTCTTCTTCGGCGGCTCGTCCGACCTGGTGGTCTATCACGAGCGGCTTGGCGGATTTCGCGAAGCCTGCGAGACGCTTGGCATCGCCGACCGCGACGCACTTGTCGTCGAGGGTGAGACCAGCCGCAGAGGTGGCATCGCATGCCTCGAAACCGCTCTCGCCATGGCTGAACCGCCGACCGCGGCACTCTGCTTCAACGACGCCGTCGCCTTTGGCGCCATGCTGGCGCTGCGCAAGCGCAGGCTTGAGCCGGGAGCTGATTTCGCCATCGTCGGCTTCGACGATGTGGCCGAAGCCGAGCATTACATGCCGGCTTTGACCAGCGTCGCGGTAGACTCGGCGGGCCTCGGGGAACGTGCCGCCCATGTCATGCTGAAAATGATCCAGTCGCGCACCACGCGGGCCGAGGATCACATCGGCGCGGTCAATCTGGTCGTAAGGGAAAGCTGCGGCCCGGACCGCCGCACCCGAAACAGGAACGCCGGTTTAGGAGGCGCTGCATGAGCGTCAAATGGGACTTCATCGGCGCCATCCGTGCGCAAGGCGAGGACAGCATCTGGTCGCTAACATCATCCGAAGCAACACTGCAAACCGCGAAATCAGGCAAGGCGGTCGCAATCGAGCCCAAGCTCGGGAGCATGAATTGAGCAAGGTGGTCTCCGCAGCGCAGGCAGCGGGCCTGATCAAGGACGGCATGGTCGTGTCCGTGTCCTCGTCGAGCGGGCTCGGTTGCCCGGACGCGGTCCTCGCCGCTATCGGCGAACGCTTCGATGGAGAAGGCCATCCGAAGAACATCACCACGCTGCACCCGATCGCCGCCGGCGACATGTATGGCATCAAAGGCATCGACCACCTGGCCAAGCCTGGCCTGCTGAAGCGTACTTTGTGCGGCTCCTACCCGTCCGGCCCCTCCTCTTCCGAACCGCCGCAGATATGGAAGATGATCGGCGACAATTCGGTTGCCGCCTACAATGTTCCGTCCGGCATCCTGTTCGACATGCACCGCGAGGCCGCCGCCAAACGGCCGGGCGTGCTGACCAAGGTCGGCCTCGACACCTTTGCCGACCCGCGCCACCAGGGCTGCGCCATGAACGCCGCCGCCAGCGAGCCGATCGTTTCGGTGCAGCAGTTCGACGGCGAGGAATGGCTCTATTTCCGCTCCATCGTGCCGCAGGTCTCGATCATCCGCGCCACGTCGGCTGACGAGCGCGGCAACCTTACCTACGAGCATGAGGGCGCCTATCTCGGCGGGCTGGAACAGGCGCTCGCCGCCCGCAACAATGGCGGCGTCGTCATCGCGCAAGTCAAGCGCGTCGTCGAAAACGGCACGCTGAAACCGCATGACGTGCGCGTGCCGGGCGTCCTGGTCGATCATATCGTCGTCGCGCCCGACCAGTTGCAGACGACGCTGACACCTTATGACCCGGCCATCTCCGGAGAAATCTTCCGGCCGCTGTCGAGCTTCCGTAACGCCGAAATGAACGTCCAGAAGGTGATCGCGCGCCGCGTCGCCATGGAGCTTCGCGACGGCATGGCCGTCAACATCGGCTTCGGCATTTCCGCCAACGTACCGCGCATCCTTCTCGAGGAAGGCCAGCACAGCAAGGTCACGTGGGTGATCGAACAGGGCGCGGTCGGCGGCGTGCCATTGCTCGACTTCAAGTTCGGCTGCTCGTCGAACGCCGACGCCTTCATGCCCTCGCCGCACCAGTTCATCTATTTCCAGGCCGGCGGCTTCGACGCTTCGCTGCTGTCCTTCCTGCAGATCGACCGCCATGGCTCGGTCAACGTCTCGAAACTTTCGGCGCGGCCGCATGTCACCGCCGGCGCCGGCGGCTTTGTCGACATCACCGCGCGGGCGAAGAAGATCGTCTTCTCCGGCTTTTTCAACGCCGGGGCAAAACTCTCATTCGCCGACGGCGGCATCCGTATCGAGCAGGAGGGCAAGGTCAAGAAGGTCGTCAACGAGGTCGAGCACATTTCGTTCTCGGGCAAGCGCGCGGTCGCACAGGGACAGGACATCACCTATGTCACCGAGCGCTGCGTGATGAAGCTGACGCCGGACGGGTTGATGGTGATGGAACTCGCGCCCGGCATCGATCTCGAACGCGACGTGCTGGCGCAGGCAGAGATTCCGCTCGGTATCGCCAACGATCTCAAGGTGACGCCGCCCGCACTCTATCAGGATCGGCCGATCGGCCTGTCGCTGAATGGCGGTGCGTCGCTCGGAGGCGCGGATGACTGAAGCTCTCGTCACCTTCGAACAGGATGGCGCCATCGGCATCGTCACGTTGCGGCGGCCGGAGAAATTCAACGCGCTCGACGTCCCAATGCTGCGCGCGCTGGAGACAGCGCTCAACGCGGCCGAGATGACGGAAGGCGTGCGTGTCGTGCTGCTGCGCGGCGAAGGCAAGGGCTTTTGCGCCGGCGGCGATGTCGAAGCCTGGGCGCAGATGAGTGCGGCTGATTTCCAGGTGCAATGGGTACGCTACGGCCATCGCGTCTTCGACCGGCTGGCGCGGCTCAGGCAGCCGACCATCGCCGTGCTGTCCGGCCATGCGCTGGGCGGCGGGCTGGAACTGGCTGTGGCTTGTGATTTCCGCGTCGCGGAAACACAGGTGAAATTGGGTTTTCCCGAAACCTCGATCGGCGTCGTCCCTGGCTGGTCCGGCACGCAGCGCGCCGTGCGCCGCTTCGGCGCGCAGACGGTGCGGCGCATGGCGTTGGGCGGCGAGATATTTCTCGCCCCTGAAGCGCTTGCCTTGGGCGTTGTCGACCGGGTGGTCGAGACCGGCAAGGCACATGAAGAAGCCAAAGCCTGGGCCGGAAAGATTGCCGAGCGCGGCCCGCTGGCGACTGAAGCAGCCAAGCTGATGATCGCGATCGCCGAAGGCGAGGAAAGTGCCGCCGCCACCGAAGCGCTGGCCAGCGCCTTCATCGCCACGACCGGCGACCTCAAGGCCGGTGTCGGCGCCTTCAAGGCTAAGCAGAAGCCGGCCTTTTCGAGATCCTAGAGGAACACATGAACGCACCCCTCAAGATTGCCATGCCGGCCGAGGCGTCCGCGGTGCCAAAAGCATACAGACTGCTGATCGACGGCAAGCATGTCGACGCCAGCGACGGCCGCACGATTGCCCGCAACAGCCCCGGTCACGGCTTCACCGTCTCGCACTATGCACAGGCCGGCGAGGCTGAAGTGGAAGCCGCGGTGCAGGCTGCACACAAGGCGTTCGAGACCGGTCCGTGGCCGCGCATGAAGGCAGCAGAGCGTGCCGCGATCCTGCTCAAGGCGGCCGACCTGATCGAGACACGGCTGGAAGAGATCGCTCGGCTTGACGCACTGGAATCCGGCAAGCCGATCGCCCAGGCACGCGGCGAGATCGGCGGCGCCGTCGACATCTGGCGCTACGCCGCCTCGCTCGCCCGCACGCTGCATGGCGAGAGCTATGCCAATCTCGGCGACGCCATGCTGGGTGTCGTGCTGCGCGAACCGATCGGCGTCGTCTCGATCATCACGCCATGGAATTTCCCCTTCCTGATCGTCAGCCAGAAGCTGCCCTTCGCGCTTGCCGCCGGCTGCACTGCGGTGGTCAAGCCGAGCGAAATGACCTCGGCCTCGACCTTCGTGCTCGGCGACATACTGATGCAGGCCGGCCTGCCCGCCGGCGTCGTCAACATCGTTGCCGGCCTTGGCGCCGACGTTGGCGCCCCGATGGTCAGCCATCCCCTGGTCGAGATGGTGTCGTTCACCGGCTCCACCCGCGTCGGCAAGATGACGATGGCGTCCGCCGCGCAGTCGTTGAAGAAAGTCTCGATGGAGCTTGGCGGCAAGAACGGCCAGATCGTTTTCCCGGATGCCGACCTCGAAGCCGCCGCCGATGCAGCGGTGTTCGGCGGCTTCTTCAACGCCGGCGAATGCTGCAATGCCGGCAGCCGGCTGATCGTTCACGAGGCGATCGCCGACGATTTTCTCAGCGCCGTCAAAGCGCTCACCGCCAAGGTGACGGTCGGCGATCCGCTCGATGACCAGACCAAGGTCGGCGCGATGATCTCATCAGATCATTTGACCAAGGTGGCCGGCTACGTCGCGGCAGCCGCTGCCGAAGGCAGCAGCGTCTACAGCGGCGGCAAGCAGCTGGCCTCCGATGCCGGCCAATATCTCGATCCAACCATCATCCGTGGCGTCACCGAGGACATGGCCATAGCGCGCGAGGAAGTGTTCGGGCCGGTGCTCTCGGTGCTGACTTTTGAATCGATTGAAAAGGCGTTGCACATCGCCAACAACACGCCCTATGGTTTGTCGGCGGGCGTGTGGAGCGCTAGCATCGACACTTGCATGTCGGTGGCGCGTGGGGTGCGTTCGGGAACCGTCTGGGTGAACACATTCATGGAAGGTTATCCCGAGCTCCCCTTTGGGGGTTACAAGCAGTCCGGTCTCGGACGCGAACTCGGCAAACGCGCCGTCGAGGATTATACCGAGGAAAAGACAATCCAGTTTCATCGCGGCCAGCGCACCGGTTGGTGGGTCGGCTGAGTTGGGAAGAACCCGGTGGGGTTCCACCGGTCGTGTAATGCAACAAGGGAGGAAGTACATGTTGCGCAAACTGCTTATCGGAACGGCGCTCGCATCCGGCCTGGCTTTCGCGGCCCATGCCGAGGACGTCAAGGAAGTCCAGATGTTGCATTGGTGGACCTCGGGCGGCGAAGCGGCTGCTCTCAACGTCCTCAAGGGCGATCTGGCCAAGGAAGGCTATGCCTGGAAGGACGTGCCGGTGGCCGGCGGCGGCGGCGACGCTGCCATGACTGCGCTGAAGGCGATGGTTGCGGCCGGCAATTACCCGACAGCTTCGCAGATGCTCGGCTACACCGTGCTCGACTATGCGGCCGCCGGCGTGATGGGCGACCTGACCGAAACGGCGAAGAAGGAAGGCTGGGACAAGTCCGTTCCGGCGGCCCTGCAGAAGTTCTCGGTCTATGACGGCAAATGGGTCGCGGCTCCGGTCAACGTCCACTCGGTCAACTGGCTGTGGATCAACAAGGCCGTCATGGACAAGATCGGCGGCACCGAGCCGAAGACCTTCGACGACTTCGTTGCCCTGCTCGACAAGGCCAAGGCGGCAGGCGTAATCCCGCTCGCTCTCGGCGGGCAGAACTGGCAGGAAGCCACCATGTTCGACTCGGTCGTGCTGTCGACCGGCGGACCTGAGTTCTACAAGAAGGCCTTCAACGATCTTGACGACGAGTCCCTGAAGTCCGACACGATGAAGAAGTCGTTCGACAACCTGGCCAAGCTCGTCACCTATGTCGATCCGAACTTCTCCGGCCGCGATTGGAACCTTGCCACCGCCATGGTCATCAAGGGCGATGCCCTGGTGCAGGTCATGGGCGACTGGGCCAAGGGCGAGTTCAACGCCGCCAAGAAAACGCCGGGCACGGACTTCCTGTGCTATCGCTTCCCGGGCACCGAGGGCTCGGTGGTCTACAACTCCGACATGTTCGGCATGTTCAACGTTCCGGACGACCGCAAGGCCGCTCAGGTCGCACTGGCCACCGCCACCCTGTCGAAGAGCTTCCAGTCGGCATTCAACGTCGTCAAGGGTTCGGTTCCGGCCCGTACCGACGTTCCGGACACCGACTTCGACGCTTGCGGCAAGAAGGGCATCGCCGACCTGAAGGCGGCCAATGAAGGCGGTACGCTGTTCGGCTCGCTGGCCCAGGGCTATGGCGCGCCTCCGGCGGTCGCCAATGCCTACAAGGACGTCGTCTCCAAGTTCGTCCATGGTCAGATCAAGACCTCGGACGAGGCCGTGACCGAGCTGGTCAAGGCGATCGACGACGCCAAGTAAGCGCCACGCATCAAAGACGCCTTCCCCGCTCCGGCGGGGAAGGCTCCGATCCGCGAAGCTGAATGGCCGCGCGTCGACGGGAGGAGCCTCATGAGCACGGTAGCGACAAGCCAGATCAAGCTGACGCCGGAGCATGCGCGCCCACGCGCCTCGGTTCGCTCACGCCTGCAGGACGCCTTGCCGAAGATCGTGCTGGCGCCGAGCTTCGCCATCACTATCGTCTTCGTTTACGGCTTCATCCTGTGGACGATCTATCTGTCCTTCACCAATTCCAAGACCTTCCCGTCCTATGTCATCACCGGCTCGCGCGCTTATCAGCGGCTGTGGCGCTGGACCTTCGACACCGACCCGCCATCGAGCTGGTACACGTCGATCACCAACATGGGCATTTTCGGTTTCCTCTACATCTTAATCTGCCTGGCGCTCGGCCTGTTTCTCGCCATCCTGCTCGACCAGAAGATCCGCGGCGAAGGCGTGTTGAGGCCAATCTATCTCTACCCGATGGCGCTGTCCTTCATCGTCACCGGCGTCGCCTGGAAATGGTTCCTCGATCCCGGCCTCGGCCTTGAGCAGACCTTGCATCAATGGGGCTGGACGAGCTTCCATTTCGACTGGATCAAGAACAAGGATTTCGTCATCTACACGGTGGTCATCGCCGGCGTCTGGCAGGCTTCCGGTTTCATCATGGCGATGTTCCTGGCCGGCCTGCGCGGCATCGACGGCGAGATCATGAAGGCGGCGCAGATCGACGGCGCCACCACCTTCCAGCTCTATCGCCGCATCGTCATCCCGCTGCTGCGGCCGATCTTCCTGTCGGCCTTCATCGTGCTCGCGCACCTCGCCATCAAGTCCTACGACCTTGTGGTGGCGCTGACCAGCGGCGGCCCGGGCGGCTCGGCCTGGCTGCCATCCAACTTCATGTATGAGTACACGTTCAAGCGCAACGAGATGGCCGTCGGCTCGGCAAGTGCGGTGATCATGCTGATGACCATCGTCGCCATCATCGTGCCCTATCTCTATTCGGAACTGCGGGAGAAGCCGCGATGAGCGCTGTCACCACGCCCGCCCGCCAGGCCTCCGGCGGCGTCAGCGTCAAGACCCTCAACCGCATCGTCATCTACGGGCTGCTGGCGCTGTTTGCGCTGTTCTACCTGATGCCGCTGTTCGTCATGTTGGTGACCTCGTTCAAGACCATGGACGAGATCCAGAACGGCAATATGCTGGCGCTGCCCAAGGCACCGACCTTCGATCCGTGGCTGAAGGCCTGGGGCGAGACCTGCGTCGGCCTCACCTGCGCCGGCATCAAGGGCTACTTCTGGAATTCCATCAAGATGGTGGTTCCGGCCGTGCTGATCTCGACTATGCTCGGCGCGCTCAACGGTTATGTGCTGACCAAATGGCGCTTCCGCGGCGCGACGCTGGTGTTCGGGTTGATGTTGTTTGCGTGCTTCATTCCGTTCCAGTCGGTGCTGCTGCCGATGGCAACGATCCTCGGCAGCCTCGGCCGCTTCGGCGTCACGCTGCAGAACTCGGTCGGAACGAGCTTCGGCCTCGGCAACCCGACGGTCAACCTTGTTTTCGTCCATGTCGTCTACGGGATCGGCTTCACCACGCTGTTCTTCCGCAATTACTACGAGGCGTTCCCGACCGAACTGGTCAAGGCGGCGCAAGTCGATGGCGCATCCTTCTTCCAGATCTTCCGCCGCATCATGCTGCCGAATTCGATGCCGATCTTCGTCGTCACCGTGATCTATCAGTTCACCAACATCTGGAACGACTTCCTGTTCGCCTCGGCTTATGCCGGCACAGGCGACGCGATGCCGATGACGGTGGCGCTCAACAACGTCGTCAACACCTCGACCGGCGTCGTTGAATACAACGTCAACATGGCCGCCGCGATGATCGCGGCACTGCCCACCCTTCTCGTCTATGTGCTCGCCGGCCGCTACTTCGTGCGCGGTCTGATGGCCGGCGCCGTCAAAGGATAATCTGATGGCTTTTCTGGAAATTGATGGTCTGAGAAAGCGCTTCGGCCAGGTCGAGATCCTGAAAGGGATTGACGTCGAGCTCGAGAAAGGCGGCTTCCTGGTACTGGTCGGCCCGTCCGGCTGCGGCAAGTCCACGCTGCTTAACACCATTGCCGGCCTGGAGACGATCACCTCCGGTGAGATCCGCGTCGACGGCCGCACCATCAATGATCTGCATCCATCGAAGCGCGACATCGCCATGGTGTTCCAGAGCTATGCGCTCTATCCGAACATGACGGTGGCCGGAAACATCTCCTTCGGCATGGAAATGCGCGGCGTGCCGGCGGCGGAACGCCAGAAGGCCATCGACAAGGTGGCCAAAGTGCTGCAGATCGGCCATCTGCTGCAGCGCAAGCCGAGCCAGCTTTCGGGCGGCCAGCGCCAGCGCGTCGCCATGGGCCGGGCGCTGGTGCGCGACCCCAAGCTGTTCCTGTTCGACGAACCTTTGTCCAACCTCGACGCCAAGCTGCGCGTCGACATGCGCATCGAGATCAAGCGCCTGCATGCCACCACCGGCACCACCATCGTCTACGTCACCCACGACCAGATCGAGGCGATGACGCTGGCGACCAAGATCGCTGTCATGCGCGACGGCGAGGTGCAGCAGTTCGGCACACCGGCCGAAATCTATAACAACCCGAGCAATCTCTTCGTCGCCGACTTCATGGGCTCGCCGGCGATGAACCTGATCCCGGCGACGATCGGCACCAATGGCAACGCATTGTCCGTCGTCCTGCAGCGCGAGGCGCGCGAGCCGATCAACCTGCCGATGGCCAATGCGCCGGCGGGCCTGTCGGCATTCCAGGGCAAGCCGATCATCTTCGGCGTCCGCCCGGAAGCCCTGACCGATCCGGAAGGCGCCGAGCGCAACGCGTCGAACATCGCCACCGCGGACTGCCACATCGAGGTCGTGGAACCGGCAGGCTCGGACACCTTCGCCGTCACCAATCTCGGCGGCAAGGGCGTGGTAGCACGGCTGCGCGCCGACGCCAACATCCAGCCGGGCAGCAACACGCCGCTTGCCTTCAACCTGACCAAGGCGGTGTTCTTCGATCCGGCGACCGAAACCCGCATTCGCTGACGGCCATGACAAATCCGGACATCGTCATCATCGGCTCCGGCATTGGCGGCGCCACGATCGCTTCCGGCCTTGCCGGCAGCGGCGCCTCGATCCTGATGCTGGAGCGCGGCGAGCTCTTGCCGACGACGCAGCATGCACGCGACACGCGCTCGATCTTCGTCGACGGCCACTACCGGCCGAAGGAGATGTGGCGCGAGGCCGGCGGCGCCGCCTTCAATCCCGGCAACTACTACTATGTCGGCGGCAATTCGAAATTCTACGGCGCGGTGCTGATCCGCTACCGCAAGGAAGACTTCGCCGCCATGGAGCACTTTGGCGGCGTCTCCCCGGCCTGGCCATTTTCCTATGACGAATTCGAGCCCTGGTATTCGAAGGCCGAACAGCTGTTTCGCGTGCGTGGCGCGCTGGGCGAGGATCCGACCGAGCCGTTCCATTCGATCCCCTACGCCTTCAAGCCGGTGCCCGACGAAGCCCCCATCGCCCGCGCCCGCGCCGAGCTGAGGGGCCTCGGCCTGCATCCGGCCTCGCTGCCGCTCGGTGTCGACATCGAAACCTGGCTGAAGGAAGGCAAGACCGGCTGGGACGCGTTTCCCAACACCGGCCAGGGCAAGATCGACGCGCAAACGGGACCGCTGACGGCGGCCCTCGCCGACCGGAACATCAAGCTCGAAACCGGCGCCTACATCGATTATCTCGAAGCCTCGGCGGATGGCACGACGATATCAGCCATTCACTACCGGCAGAATGGCGAGCTGAAGAAAGTATCACCGAAGCTGGTCATCCTGTCCGCGGGCGCGGTCAATTCCGCCGTCATCCTGCTGCGCTCGCCCTCTCCTGACGGCAAAGGGCTTGCGAACCGCTCCGACCAGGTCGGGCGCAATTTCATGAACCACAACTCCAGCGCCATGCTGGCAATCGACCCGCGCCGCCGCAACGATGCCGTCTACCAGAAGACCTTGATGCTGAACGACTACTATCTGTCCGACGGCAAGGGCGGCAAGCCGCTCGGCAACGTCCAGCTTCTCGGCAAGATCGACGGCAACATGCTGAGGGCCAACGTCAAATACACGCCGAGATTCGCGCTCGATTTCATGGCTGGCCACGCCGTCGACTGGTATCTGATGTGCGAGGACCTGCCCGACCCCGAAAGCCGCATCATGGTCGACGGCAAGGACATCGTCATGCAGTGGCGGCGCTCCAATATGCAATCGCTCGACGGGCTGACCAAGGTGATGCGCGAAAACTTCCGCGCCTGCGGTTATCCCATCGTTCTGTCGCGACCTTTCGACAAGCGTACGCCGTCGCACCAGTGCGGCACGGTCAAGATGGGCGACGATCCGGCCACCGCGCCGCTCGATCCGTTCTGTCGCTCCTTCGATCACCGGAACCTGTTCGTCGTCGACGGCAGCTTCTTGCCGAACTCGGCCGCCGTGAACCCGGCGCTGTCGATTGCAGCCCAGGCGCTGCGCGTCGCCGCCCACATCCGCAAGACTGAGCTTTCATCATGATCGGTCCGCGCCGCCCCTCATCCGCCTGCCGGCATCTTCTCTCCGTGAACGGGGAGAAGACTGCTAACCGCACCCACGGCGCTCCTTTGGCGATTGGCGAAGCCAGCTGCGACAGCGTCCTTCTCCCCGTCACTATACGGGGAGAAGTGCCCGGCAGGGCGATGAGGGGCAGCGCCGACATCCGCAAGGCCAGCCTCCAATGACCCGGCCTTCTGCCATCGTCACCGGCGGCGCGCGCGGCATTGGCCTCGCGTGTGCTCAAGCGCTGGCAGACAGCGGCTTCGACATTCTGATCACCGATCTTGCTGACCAAGCTCCAGACGAACTTGCCGCCGACATCACCGCGCGCGGCGCAAAGTTCGCCTATGTGCGTTGTGACATCGCCAACCTCGACGACCATCCAGCCCTCGTCGCCGCCACCACGCGCGCCTTCGGCCGCATCGACTGCCTGGTCAACAATGCCGGGGTCGGCGCCGTGGTGCGTGGTGATCTGTTGGATCTCAAGCCGGAGAATTTCGACCGCATACTGGGCATCAATCTGCGCGGTACCGTCTTCCTCAGCCAGGCCGTCGCCAAGGCGATGCTGGCTGCGCCAGGCGATCACCCGAAATCGATCATCACCATCACCTCGGTCAGCGCCGAAATGGCATCGCCTGAGCGGCCGGACTACTGCATCTCGAAAGCCGGGCTTTCGATGTGGGTGAAGAACCTGGCGCTGCGGCTGGCGCCCGAAAACATAGGCGTGTTCGAGGTCCGGCCCGGCATCATCCGTACCGACATGACCTCAGGCGTGACCGCCAAATATGACGCGCTGATCGATGGCGGTCTGGTGCCGGCCAAACGCTGGGGCGAAGCGTCAGATGTCGGCGCGGTGGTGGCGACGCTGGCCGGTGGCAAACTTGGCTTTTCGACCGGCTCGATCATCAATGTCGACGGCGCGCTCTCCGTGCCGCGGCTGTAAGTGGACAACGTCATGACCGACTACATCATCGTGGGTGCCGGTCCCGCCGGCTGCGTTCTGGCCAACCGCCTGAGCGAGGATTCTTCGAATTCGGTGCTGCTGCTGGAAGCCGGCGGCAAGGACTGGCATCCCTATATCCACATGCCGGCCGGCTTCGCCAAGATGACCAAGGGCATCGCGTCATGGGGCTGGTCGACCGTGCCGCAGAAGCACATGAAGGATCGCGTCTTCTGGTACACGCAGGCCAAGGTCGTCGGCGGCGGCTCCTCCATCAACGCCCAGATCTACACGCGCGGCAACGCCCGCGACTATGATGCCTGGGAGAGGGAAGAGGGTCTCGCCGGCTGGGGCTATCGCGACGTGCTGCCCTACTTCAAACGCGCCGAGAACAACCAGCGCTACGCCAACGACTATCACGGCGACCAGGGGCCGCTCGGCGTCTCGAACCCGATTTCGCCATTGCCGATCTGCGAAGCCTATTTCCGCGCCGGCCAGGAGATGGGCATTCCCTTCAATCCGGATTTCAACGGCGCCAGCCAGGAAGGCGTCGGCTACTACCAGCTGACCCAGAAGGATGCCCGGCGCTCGTCCGCTTCCGTCGCCTATTTGAAACCGATCCGCGCCCGCAAGAACCTGACGGTCAGCACCGACGTGCTGGTGACCCGCATCGTCGTCGAAAACCGCCGCGCCATCGGCGTCGAGGTGGTCGACAAGCCAGGCGGCGAGAAGAAAATCCTGCGTGCCGAGCGCGAGGTGATCGTCTCGTCTGGCGCTATCGGTTCGCCGAAACTCCTGATGCAGTCAGGCATCGGCCCGGCCGACCATCTTAAGGCGGTAGGCATCACGCCGGTGCACGATCTGCCCGGCGTCGGTTCCAACATGCAGGACCATCTCGATCTGTTCGTCATCGCCGAATGCACCGGCGACCACACCTATGACAACTACGCCAAGCTGCACCGCACGGCCTGGGCCGGCCTGCAATATCTGCTGCTGAAGAAGGGACCGGTGGCCTCCAGCCTGTTCGAGACCGGCGGCTTCTGGTACGCCGACCCGACCGCCGCCTCGCCCGACATCCAGTTCCATCTCGGCCTCGGATCCGGCATCGAGGCCGGCGTCGAGAAGCTGAACAATCCAGGTGTCACCCTGAACTCGGCCTTCCTGCGGCCACGCTCGCGCGGCACGGTGCGGCTGAAGAGCGCCGACCCGGTCGATCACCCGCTGATCGACCCGAACTACTGGTCCGATCCGTATGACCGCGCCATGTCGATCAAGGGGCTGCGATTGGCGCGCGAGATCATGCGGCAGAAGGCGCTTGCCCCTTACGTGCTGCGCGAAGTGCTGCCCGGCCCGTCGCTCGCCAGCGACGACGAACTGTTCGACTATGCCTGCCGCAGTTCCAAGACCGACCATCACCCCGTCGGCACCTGCCGTATGGGCCATGACGACATGGCTGTTGTGACGCCGGATCTCAGGCTGCGCGGCATCGAGGGCCTGCGGGTCTGCGATGCCTCGGTGATGCCGCGCGTCCCCTCCTCCAACACCAATGCGCCGACAATCATGGTCGGCGAAAAGGGCGCCGACCTGGTCCTTGGCCGCGAGCCACTGCCGCCGGCGGTGTTTTCCAGCAACCGGGCTGTTTGAAGGGAACATGAAGATGATCAGGCACTGTGTATTCGTCAAATTCCGCAATGATGTCGGTGTCGGTGAATACAAAGCGATCCATGCCGACCTCGAGGCGCTGCGACAGGTGATCGACGGCATGGACACAGTCCAGTTCAGCGCCAATGTCAGCCCAGAGCCGTTCGCACGCGGCTTCACCCACGGCTTCACCATCGATTTCCGCGATACCGCAGCGCGCGACGCCTATCTGGTGCATGAGGCGCACCAGCGCGCCGGCGCACGGCTGGTGGCGGCCCTGGAAGGCGGCACAGAGGGGCTGATGGTGTTTGATCTCGAAATCTAGACCCCATCTTCAAGCCGCGTATCGAACCGACCGGTGACACACACCCGTCGCACCTTCCTTCCATTCCAGGTGGCGTTCGATCAAATGAGCCGCGCGAAAAAGTGACCACCGGTCTTCCCTGAATGGGCTGATGGTTCCTCGCATCGCGCTGGCATTGTTCGCAGGCGTGGTCGCCGTCTGCATCATCGTCGTCATCCGCTTCAGTCCGGAACGACGTGGCCAGTTGATGACGGTGCTCAATTAAGGGCGAAGTCAGCCGAGCCTGAGCGCGACGACACCCGCAACGATGCTGAGCGCGGCGGCACCGCGCCAGCCCGTCATCCTCTCGCCGAGCGCGAAGACCGAGATCAGCATGGCGAACAGGATCGAGGTTTCGCGCAGCGACGCCACCGAGGCAATCGGCGCCTTGGTCATCGCCCACATGACGATCCAGTAGGCGGCACCGCTGAGCACGCCGGTGAACAGCCCCGCCTTCCAGTCGCGCGCCAGCACAGGCAGCGCCTTCGGCCCACGGAAGATGACGCACAACACCAGCGCACCAAAAGCATCGCAGATGAACAGCCAGGCGGCATAGCTCTGCGCCGTGGCGGCAAGCCGAGCGCCGCTGCCGTCGGACAGCGTGTAGCTGGCAATGAAGATCGAGGTGCCGAGCGCAAAACCGACCGCTCGCAAATTGAGCTTCTCCAGATGCGCGCCGCCGCGAAACGACATCACCAGCGTGCCGGCCGACAACAAAATGATGCCCAGAATGGCAAAGGGGCCGGGAATCTCGGCAACGACGAACATGCCGCCAAAGGCCGCCAGCAGTGGTGCGGTGCCGCGCGCCAGCGGATAGGTCTGGGCGAAATCGCCGGCCTTGTAGGCGCCGATCAGGAAGGTCCGGTAGCCCATGTGGAAAAACACGGAGGCGATGATGTAGGGCCACACTTCCGCCCTCGGCACTTCGACGAAGGGCAGCACCACGAGTGCAGCAGCGCCCATGCCGAGCGTCATCAGCGTGATCGACAGGAAGCGGTCGAGATGAACCTTGACCAGCGCGTTCCAGATCGCGTGCATGGCGGCGGCGGCAAGCACTGCGAAGAAGACGAAAAGTGTCATGGGGCGATGCCGGGCGTTTCGAGATCGATATCGACCCGCAGCGGGAAATGATCCGACGCCACCTCGCCGATGTCGGCGCTGATCGAGCGCACGCGCCCAGCCAACATGCCGCCAACGAAGCAATGGTCGAGCCGGCGCTTCGTCAGCTTGCCGTCGATGGTCTTCACATGGGTGTGGAAATCCGCAGCCGGCTCGCTGGCGACGGCGGCGGCATCGACAATGCCGTCGAGATAGGCAGCCCCGCGATGGTAGGGTGTGCTGCCGACGATGCGGCTATATTCGGCGCTGCCCGGCTCCATGTTGAAATCACCCATCCAGATCGCCGCCGGCGGGTTCTCCGGCTCGGATTCGCCGCTGGTCCAGTTGCGCGTGGGCTCGTCGTCGACGCCGCTCCACGGCCCGCCATCGGACGGTGCCCGGCGGTGCTCGGCCAGGAGATAGTCGATCTGCTCCAGCCGCTCCTCGACCGCGATATGGGCGAGATGCAGCGACAACACGCGCACCGGGCCGGCCGGCGTGCGGATCATGCATTCGAGTGCCGCATTGCGGGTGTTGAGCGGCCGCAACGTGCGACGCATCGGCAACGCATGCAGCCGCGACCAGACGATCGGCAGTTTCGACAACACCATGGTGCCGAACTGACGGCGCCGATTGACCAGGCGACCGTCGCGCCTTTCGCTGGCATCCATGTCGAAGGCCGGGCCATAGACCCAGTGATAGTCGGGCAGGAGGCGGGAAAGCAGCTCCGGCTGGTCGTCGAAATTGCTGCGCTGCCAGTGCCGCTCGACCTCCTGCAGGGCAATGATATCGGCGCCGGCAACGATCCGCGCCGCGCGCGAAAGATCGTAGCGGCCGTCGCCCCCGAACCCGTACTGGATGTTGTAGCTGACCAGCTTCATTGCTTATCCGGCTCACTTTCGGTGATGGCAGTAGCGGTTCGGCGTATTGGTTGCAATGTGCAGGAGAACGACGGCGGCTTGTGCCAGACCTTCCCTGCCCGCATTCTGGGAAGAAAGCGCCGCGAGACGCCCATACAGCGGTCGTTCTAGTCGGTCGTCAGCGGTTGGAAGCGACCCGCCGGCGACGCCGCCAGTTCCGCCCAGTCAATTTCTTCCTCAAGGCGATGGTAGGCTTCGTCGCCGATCGTGCCGTTGCTGCGCAGTTCCTCGAGCGTGTCGCGCTGGCGGTTGATGGCATAAAGGCGCAGCCGGTCGTATTCGGTCGCCGCCTGTGCGTCTTCCGGGTTTTCCGCGATCAGGCGCTGAGCCTCATACTGCTCGCGCACAACGGCGGCTGCAGCCGATGTCTTGCGGCTCAGCACGTCGAGTGCGGCCTGCATGATGGCAACGCGCGCCTGGGCCACCTCATTGTCGACCGTTCTGTCAGGATCGAAGTTGAGTATCCGCAGCAGCGGCTTCAATGTCATGCCTTGCAGCACCAGCGTGCCCAGAACCACCGCGAAGGCGGCAAGCACGATCGGGTCGCGGCCGGGAAAATTGGCCGGCAGGGCAATGGCCACCACCAGAGTCACCAGGCCCCGCATGCCGCACCAACCGACCAGCACCGCGCCGCCGAACGTCGGCATATCTCGCCTTTTGTCTTCGTGGCCGAAGCGGGCGAACCACCGTATGATCGCAACGTAGCTCGCCACCCAGACGAGGCGTGCCAGGATGACGACGGCCAGCACCGTTGCAGCGAAGAGAAAAGCGTCGCCCTGCCCTTCGCCGGAAAGCCGGCCGACGATCGATCGCGCCTGAAGGCCCATCAGCACGAACGCCAGCACGTTGAGAACGAACACCGCCGACTCCCAGACCGAATAAGTGCTGACGCGACGTCTGGCCGACATGCGGCGCGGCGCCCTGCGCGCGATGGTCATTGCATAGACGACGATGGTGATGATGGCGGAAAGCCCCAGCCTGTCGGCGAGGATCCAGACCCCGAACGTTCCCGCGAACTGCACCACCGTGCTGCTTGCCGCATCCTCGATCCGGGTCAGCGTCATGAGCGAGAAGCGGCCAAACAGATAACCCGCGACGAGGCTGCCTACGGTTGACAGCAAGATCGTCGGAATGGCGTTGCTCAGCATGATCGAGCCAAGCGCCGCTGAAACCGCCAACCGATAGATCAGCAGTGCCGTGGCATCGTTGAGCAGGCTCTCGCCCTGCAGGATGGCGGTAATGCGGTGCGGCACCTTGAACTGGCCAAGCACGGCCGATGCCGCAACCGCATCGGGCGGTGCCACGATGGCGCCGAGCGCGATCGCCGCCGCGATCGGCAGCCCGGCCATTTTCCAGCCGACGAAGGCAACGACCGCAGTGGTGAAGACGACAGCGCCAAGTGCCAACAGTGCCAGCGACAGCCGGTAGCGCTTCAGGTCGCGCAAGGAGGTGTCATAGGCGGCGTCGAGAAGCACCGGAGCTATGAACAGGGCGAGTGCCAGTTCCGGGTCGATCTCGATCGTTGGCGCACCCGGCACGAAAGCAATTCCGACCCCTGCCAAAGCCAGAAGGGACGGATAGGGAACCTCCAGCCGTCGCGACAGCGCCGTCAGCGCGACAGCGATCAACAGGAGAACGAGGGTCAGTTCGAAAAGTGCCATGGCCTGTTATACCCGCGATGCGGAATTGTCGGCAGTGGCAAAGCGGCTGGAAGCTGTTGATTGGCCAGCATGTTCAAGTTGCTTGGCAATATGCCTGGAACGGATTTTCGTCGACGCCCTACTGGTTCGGCGACCGAATCGGTCACGCCGATATCGCGGTCGCCGCCGTGCTCCGCTTCATTGGCGAGGCCCATCCAGAGCTGGTTTCGCTCACGGACTTCCCGGCGTTGCAGGCCCATGCCGCGCGGATGGAGGCGTTACCCGTCTTTCGGGAGATTTCACAGCCTTTCATTGCACCGGCATAGCGGCCGACTTCGAACGAGTCATCTCAGAACCTAACAACGAGACTTTGCCCGTTATCAATTGGTCAGTGGCCCGCCTTGACCTTTGAAGCAGGCCGACGCCTATTGTCGACCAAAGAAATCATGTCGTCATTTTAGTTTATCGGGGAGATCCCATGCTGAGACTATTTGCAACACTGTGCGCGTTGATACTGTTCTCACCCTTGGCAAGGGCTTCCGCGCTGTACGACGAATTGCTGATGGCAAAGATCAAACTTCTGGGAACTCAGCGGCCAGACCCCGGAATGGGTCTCTGGGCGAAGCAGACGAATGAGAGATTGTTGTCAACCATAGAAGGGAAATGGATTGACCTTGGGTATTCTGACTTAATCGACGAAGACAGCATGAATAATTATTGCTCAAAATACGGATCTTATTTCAAGAAATTGACATACTATTCTTTCGAAATTGTGAACCAGGCCAATTTTCCAAGAGCCAAGCAGGCGATTCACAAAGAATACACATTCAAGACGGGAATGTCCTATAACTACCAATGGAATATTGAACAGCAAATGGCCGTCATAGGGGACTCGGAGCCAACCAGCACGCAAATCCTGAGGAACGCCAGCGGCACGAGCGCATTGATGATGATGACACCAAATACCTTGCTTGAGATCGACTTCGGCTTCGGAATGCCTTTCCTTTGGGGTCGTTGCCCCGCCGACTAAATCGATATCTTGGCTTTACTGGAGCTATCGACCCCGATTGGCTCTTAGTGCAGCACCAGCATGTCGCTCGACGAGAAGGAGATCTCGGCCTTTTCACCGACCGCAGGCGGCGGGGTTGCCGGGCTGTTGAAGGTGTCGAGCGAGACCGTGCTGCCGCCGATGCCGACGCGAACCCGGATCACCGAGCCGAGGAAATGCACTTCAGAGATTTCGCCGGAAAGACTGGAGTCGCGGCCGGGCTGACGGCCAAGAGAAATCGCCTCCGGACGCAACGCCAGCGAGAGCGTGTCGCCCGACTTGGAGCCGTTGAGCTTGCCCTTGAGCGAGACCTGCTCGGAGTTGACCCGCACCGTCCCTGCTGCGGCATCGGTTACGGTGCCTTCCAGAACGTTTAGCGTGCCGACGAAATTGGCGACAAACTTGGTCGCCGGGCGGTTGTATATCTCGAACGGCGTGCCGACCTGCTCGGCCTTGCCGCCATACATGACGGCGATGCGGTCCGAGATCGACAGCGCCTCTTCCTGGTCGTGCGTCACGAAGATGGTGGTGATGCCGAGCTTCTTCTGGATCGAGCGGATTTCCTCGCGCAGCGACACGCGCACCTTGGCGTCGAGCGCCGATAGCGGTTCGTCGAGCAGCAAGAGCTTCGGCTTCGGCGCTATGGCGCGGGCCAGCGCGATGCGCTGTTGCTGGCCGCCCGAGAGCTGGTAGGGATAGCGATCCGCCATCTGCGGCAGCTTGATAATGCCAAGCATCTCGGTGACACGGGCATCGATGTCAGCCCTGGGCATGCCCGCGACCTTCAGACCGAAGCCGATATTCTGCGCCACCGTCAGGTTCGGAAACAGCGCATAGGCCTGGAACACCATGCCGACATTGCGCTGGTTGGGCCTCAGCTTCGTAATGTCCTTGCCACCGACGACGATCGTACCGGCGCTGGGCTCCTCAAAGCCGGCCACCATGCGCAGCACAGTGGTCTTGCCGCAGCCGGACGGGCCGAGGAAGGAGACGAATTCGCCGCGCTCGACGTCGAGATTGAAATCCTCGACCACAGTGGTGGCGCCGAAGGATTTTCGAACGTGCTGGATGGAAAGGAACGGGTCGGCCATGGTGTTGTTCTTTCGATCAGTACTTTTCGGTCAATTTGGGCGGTTCGCCGATTTCGGCGCGAAGCGGGACAGGATCTGGATCAGCGACATGCACCCCCAGGTGATGGCGAAGGCGATGACGGCGAGGGCAGCCGGCTCATAGGCGCGGTTGGCGCCGATATTCTGCAGATACGGGCCGAAGGCCGGCCGGTTGAGCAGGCTCGCCATGGTGAATTCGCCAATGACGATGGCGAAGGTGAGGAAGGCGCCCGACAGCACCGCGATCAGCACATTGGGCAGGATGACGCGGCCAATGATCGTGCCCCAGCCGGCGCCCAGGATCTGCGCGGCTTCTGTCAGCGTCCGCACATCGATGGTGCGCAGCCCGGTATCGACGGCACGATACATGTAGGGCAGCGCCAACGTCGCATAGCCGATCACCAGCAAGGCATTCGCACCCATGTTGCTGCCCAGGAACGGCAGCGGAGAATTCGAACCGTACATCCTGATGTAACCGAAGACGATGACGATGGCCGGGATGACCAGCGGCAGCAGAGTGATGAATTCGACGATTGGCCTGAGTTGCGGCAGGCGCAGCCTGATCCAATAGGCGGTTGGTACCACGACCAGAACGCCGAGAATGATGGTGAAGACGGCTGCAATCACCGAATACAGGAAGGTCGCCTGGAAGCGCGGATCGCCCAGCACAATCTGATAGGCATCGAAGGAATGGACGCCACGCCGCATGCGCAGCGAGAACTCGACCGTTGCCAGCAACGGAATGAAGAAATACGCCGCGCCAACAATGAAGACGACCCAGGCCCAGAACCTTCCCGACTTCATTTGAGCCACCTTTCGGAGCGCGTCCGGAACCAGATGTAGAAAACATTGGCAAGCCCGGTGATGACGATCATGCCGAAGGCGATGGCATAGCCGAGTTGCGGATTGTGCAGCACATCGCCATTGATCTGCGAGTAGAGCTTGATGGGAACGATGTTGAGCGCCGGACCGGCAAATGCATAGGCGGTCGCGATCGCGCCGAAGGCATTGGCGAACAAAAGGATGACTGTGCCAAGGAAGCTCGGCCATATCACGGGAATGACCACCATGCGCCAATATTGCCATTGAGTGGCGCCGAGCGTGGCAGCGGCCTCGCCCCATTCCTTCTTCAGCCCGTCGATGGCCGGCACGATGATCACCACCATCAGCGGGATCTGGAAGAACAGATAGACCGCGATCAGGCCCGATGTGGTGAGAAAATTGAAGCCCATCGCATAGATGTTGATGTTGAGCACGTCACGCAGAAGCGTTGTGACGATGCCGACCCGACCGAGTGTGGCTATGAACGCAAAGGCCAGCGGCAGGCCGGCGAAATTCGAGGCGACGCCGGAGAAAGTCAGGGTCGCGGAGCGCGTCCAGCCGGGAAGTCCGCCGCGCACGATCGCGATCGCTATTGCGAGCCCGGCAAACGCCCCGATAATGGCCGACCAGAAACTGATCTTGATCGAAACCCAATAGGAATTGCTGATCGAAGGATCGCTGACCAGTTGCAGGATGTTGTCCAGCGTAAACTGACCTTCCCTGCCCTGGAAAGCGCCCACCACGAGATAGAGTGTGGGCAGGATCAGGAACATCAGGGCAAAGATGAAGAAGGGCGCCACGCCGATCCATTGCGTCGGCAAGCGGAACGCGGTCGCCGCGTTCGGCGGCGCGGGCTTGGCAGCCATTGTCGGATTTGAAAGCGAGAGATCGGTCATGCGCCGGCTACCGTCTTCGAGGAAAGACCGGGCGGCCTCGCTGCCGCCCGGTGGGATTTCAAGTCTTACTTGACGTTGGCGCCGACAACGGCGTCCCAGTTCTTGGAGATGGCTTCCTTGGCCTTGCCCTGCTCGTCGAGCGTCGGGAACACGGCCGCGGCATAGGACTCGGCCGGCGGCAGCTTGGCCAGCACGTCCGCCGGGACCTTGCCGTTCTTGGCGAGGTCGTTGAAGCGGATCGGGTGGCAATAGCCCTTCAGCCAGCCGATCTGGCCTTCGTCCGAATAGAGATATTCCATCCAGAGCTTGGCTGCGTTCGGATGCGGCGCATAGGCGCTGATCGCCTGCACGTAAACGCCGGCGACAACCCCGGTCTTCGGCACGACGACGTCGACGGGCGGGTTGCCCTTCAGCGTGTCGCGGCCTGCAAGCGCATTGTAGTCCCAGTTGATCAGGATCGGGGTCTGGCCTTGAGCGAGCGTTGCCGGCTTGCCGACGACCGGAACGAAATTGCCGGCGGCGTTGAGCTTCTTGAAGAAGTCGAGGCCAGCGGTGCCGGCAGCTTCACCAGCGGCGGCGCCCGACGACAGACCGGCGGCATACACCGCCTGGATGGCCTGGTTCGAGGCACGCGGATCACCGGCAAGGGCGACCGAGTTGGCAAATTCCGGCTTCAGGAGGTCGGCCCAGTCGGTCGGCGATTCCTTGACCAGATCCTTGTTCACCATCATCGACAGAACGCCGTAATAGTCACCGTACCAGGCGCCATCGGCATCCTTGGCGCTGTCCGGGATCGAGTCCCAGGTCGATACCTTGTAGGGCATTAACAGGCCATCGGCCTTGGCCGTCGGGCCGAAGGAAAGGCCGACGTCGATGACGTCGGGCGCCTGCGGACCCTTGTTGTCCTTGTTGGCCTTGATCGCCTCGACCTCGTCGCCGGAGCCGGCATCGGGATTGAGTTCGTTGACGGTGATTTCCGGATACTTCGCCTTGAAGCCGTCGATGACGGCGCCATAGCCGCACCAATCATGCGGAAGCGCGATAGTGGTGAGCTGGCCTTCGGTCTTGGCGGCCTTGACGAGATCGTCCATCGAATCCGCGGACGAAATCACCGTCGACGCGAAGAGCGCCGCGGCCGAAAGGGAAAGCACTTTCCCCGTGAATTTGAACATGTGTTCTCTCCGTTGAACTGACGCCGTTGGACGCCTGCGATGCGGTATCGTTTTCATGTGACAGCCAGATGAAAGCTTTGTGAAACCGACTGCTCGCAGTGTGAAAAAGTAAACTCTTTTTAACCTGACGTAGCAATCGCTTCGCGATTCTTTTTCCGGCTAACTAGTTTGTGCCTTGCCCGTCATCCTCCCCCTTGTTTTTATAGCCCCTTTTTCAGATCACTTTGCGGTGCGGAAACGCCTCAGACCGTGCCGGCGATGGCGTTTTCGAGCAAGGTCAGCGCCGCCTTCTTGGTCAGCTTGACCGGGTTGCCGCCGGCGGTCGGATCGACCACCGCCATGTCGGCGATCAGCGCCTTGCGCTTCTTGTCCATATCCAGCCCCTTGATCAGGCCGGGCAGCGCATGCGGCACCTTCAATTCCTTGCGCAGCTTGATGATGGCCTTGGCGAAGCCGTCGAAGCCACCCTTGATGCCGCAATAGGCGGCGAGCCGGCCAATACGCTCCTCGATGGAGTCACGGTTGAAGGCCAGCACATAGGGCATGAACACGGCGTTGGTCATGCCGTGATGGGTATCGTAGAGCGCGCCTACCGGATGCGACAGCGAATGGATAGCGCCGAGCCCCTTCTGGAACGCGGTAGCACCCATGGCGGCAGCACTCATCATATGGGCGCGCGCGACAAGATCCTTGCCGTTGGCATAGGCCTTCGGCAGGTTCTCGAAGACCAGCCTCACGCCTTCGACGGCAATGCCGTCGGCCATCGGATGGTAGCCGGGCGCGCAATAGGCCTCGAGGCAATGGGCAAGAGCATCTATGCCGGTGCCGGCGGTGATGAAGCCCGGCATGCCGACCGAAAGTTCCGGATCGGCGATGACGATTGCCGGCAACAATTTGGGATGGAAAATGACCTTCTTGGTGTGCGTCGCCTCGTTGGTGATGACACCGGCGCGGCCGACTTCAGATCCGGTGCCTGCGGTGGTCGGCACGGCGATGATCGGCGCGATCGCATCCGAATTGGCCCGCGTCCACCAGTCGTCGACATCCTCGAAATCCCACACCGGCCTGACCTGCCCGGCCTGGAAGGCGATCAGCTTGCCGAGATCGAGCGCCGAGCCGCCGCCGAAGGCGATGACGCCGTCATGCTTGCCCTTCTTGAACACGGCAATGCCGGCGGTCAGGTTGGATTCGACCGGGTTCGGCCTGACCTCCGAGAAGACGCCGTAGGGGACCTCGGCGTCGTCGAGGATCTTCAGTGTCGAGGCGACGACTGGCAGTTTCGCCAGGCCCGGATCGGTGACGAACAGCGGCCGCTTGATACCGGTGGCCGCCAGCACCTCCGGCAACTCCTTGATGCGGCCGGCGCCGAAGCGGACGGTGGTGGGGTAGTTCCATTTGGAGATCAGCTTGGACATTTTTTCTCGATTTCAGGACGTTGGTTGATGGCAGCTATTGAGTGAAGGTATTTTGAACGCGCAGGGATTTCTGCATGTAGATAATCCAAATCACGAAATACACGATCGATCGTTGAATACTCCTTGCCGTCTCTCCATCGAACAAAGCCACGCCTTGCCCTTCGAAGATATCACCAAGCAGGATTTTTGCAGCGGCAAGATCAACCAGGATAGAAACGGGACAGACGGCGGCCCAGACGATGTAAAGGCGCGGAAAGGCCCGCTTCTTGCCAAACAGCAAAATAAGCAGCCCAAGCGGGCAGGCGACCGCGATCGCTAGGTATCCAAAAATCTCCGCCATGACGAAGGCCTTCTGAGGGCCGGTTAGCAGGCTAAAATACTCGGACAGGCCGATATGGTGCTCGAACGCAACCAGGCCAGTCAGAGGCATGAAAATGAGGCCAAGCATCGGCACGATGAGGTAGCCGCCAATACCCTCCGGCCCCTGACGGGCCGATGGTGCGGACGGCTGTGTCTCAGACATTTCTCCTCCTTGAGCGGCCTAGCGTCGACACTCAGATGGCTTCGCGCAGATGGAATGACTTCGGCCTCGTCAGATTGTCGTAACCAATGGCCGACAGGCCGGCGCCCTTGCCGGTGTCCTTCACGCCGGTCCAGACAAGCGCCGGATCGAGGTAGTCGCAGCGGTTCATGAACACCGTTCCCGTCTCGATGCGGTTGCCGATCGCCACCGCATGCTCGGTATCACGCGTCCAGATCGAAGCGGTCAGCCCATAGGGACTGTCGTTCATCAGCGCGATCGCCTCTTCGTCGTTGCGCACCTTCATGATGCCGACGATCGGCCCAAAACTCTCTTCGCGCATGACGCTCATCTGGTGGTCGACATTGGTCAGCACTTCTGGCGCCAGATAGGGCGAGCCGGCCTTGTCGTTAGCCACCTTCATGTTGATGTGCGCCACCGCACCCTTGCGCAGCGCCTCGGCCTTCTGTTCGCGGATCAGGTCGGCGAAGCGCGCCTGCGCCATCGGCCCCATCGTCGTCGCCTGGTCGAGCGGGTTGCCGACGACGTAGTTCTTGGTTTCGGCGATGAAGCCTTCGACGAATTCGTCATAGACCTTTTCGTGCACATAGACGCGCTCGATGCCGCAGCAGCACTGGCCGGAATTGTAGAACGCGCCGTCGACCAGATTGGCGACCGCATGATCCATCTTGGCATCCGGCAGCACATAGGCCGGATCCTTGCCGCCAAGCTCCAGGCCGAGCGTCATGAAGGTGCCCGCCGCCGCCTTTTCGATGGCGCGGCCGCCGCCGACCGAACCGGTGAAGTTGACATGATCGATCTTGCCTGAGCCGAGCAGCTTTTCGGTCTGAGCGTGGTTCAGCACGACATTTTGGAACACGCCCTTTGGCAGGCCGACCTTATCGAAAGCCTGCTGGAAGCGCTCGCCAACCAGCAGTGTCTGCGCCGCATGCTTGAGGATGACGGTGTTGCCGGCCATCAGCGCCGGCACGATGGTGTTGACGGCGGTGAGATAGGGATAATTCCAAGGCGCGATCACCATCACCACGCCGAGCGGATCCTTCTTCACATAGCGGCGGAAGCCGTCCTTCGGGTTGGAGGCCGGCACGGATTTGAGCGCCTGCTCGGCGATCTCGACCATATAGTTGGTGCGTTCCTTGACGCCGCCGAACTCGCCGCCATAGCGCACCGGACGCCCCATCTGCCAGGCGATTTCCGGCACGATCTCGTCGGTCATTGCAACCAGCGCTTCCAGCAACGCAAGCATATACTTGCCGCGCTCGACGATCGGTATCTCAGCCCACTTCTCCTGCGCCGCCTTGGCACGCTCGACCGCTGCATTGATCGCCTGATCTGTTGCGATCGGCCGCTCGGCATAGATCGAGCCATCGATGGGGGATATGAGTTTGACCGTTTCGGTCATCTTTTAAGTCCTCGCACTTCTGTAAAATCGAAAGTCATTTGGCCTTGTGCCGCCCCTCATCCGCCTGCCGGCACTTTCTCCCCGTATCGTGACGGGGAGAAAGGAAAGCTCCAACGTCGACGCCCCTCTCCCGTTTCGAACGGGGAGGTAAGGGTGAGGGGCAAGCGCCGACGTTTCGCAAACTACCCCTAGTACCGCTCGAATCCTCTGTGCAGTTCCCAATCCGTGATGCGGCGGTCGTATTCGAACTGCTCCCACTTGGCGGTATGGACATAATGTTCGAGCACATCCTCGCCGAGCGCCTGCTTGAGCATCTTCGACTTCGCTAGCGTCTCGGTGGCATCGCGCAACGTCTTCGGGATCTCCGGCAAACGAGACGCCTGATAGGCATCGCCGACAAATGGCTTCTGCAATTCCAGCTTCTCGTCGATGCCGGCAAGTCCGGCCGCGATCAGCGCTGCGAAAGCAAGATACGGGTTGAGATCGGCGCCGCCGATGCGGCATTCCATGCGGATGCCCTTGGTGCCCTCGCCGCACAGGCGGAAGCCCGCAGTGCGATTGTCCTCGCTCCACATGATCTTGGTCGGCGCGAATGTGCCGGCCTGGAAGCGCTTGTAGGAGTTGATGTAGGGCGCCAGGAACCAGGTGAATTCCTTGGCGTATTTCAGCTGACCGGCGGCCCATTGCTGGCCAAGCGTCGACAGCGTCCAGTCGGCGTTTTTGTCAAAGAACAACGGCGTCTTGCCGTCGGCGCTCCACAGCGAATTGTGGATGTGGCTGGAATTGCCGGCGAGCCCGTAATTGTATTTGGACATGAAGGAAATCGCTTTGCCCTCTGACTCGGCGATTTCCTTGGCACCGTTCTTCAGGATGACGTGGCGGTCGGCCATGTCGAGCGCCTCGGCATAGCGCACATTGATCTCTTCCTGGCCCGGACCCCACTCACCCTTGGAATTTTCGATAGGGATGCCGGCCGCTTCCATCTCGTTGCGAAGCCGGCGCATGACACCTTCTTCCTTGGTGGTGATGCCGATCTGGTAATCGCCGATATAGGGCGAGGCGGTATCGAGATCTTGCCAGTGCTTCTTGCGGGCGGAATCGTAGGTCTCGTTGAACAGATAGAATTCAAGCTCGGAAGCGAAATAGCCGATATAGCCGCGCTCGCTCAGCCGCTTAACCTGCTTCTTGAGGATGGCGCGCGGTGAGTGCGGCAGGTCGTCATGCGTGTGGTGGTCGAGCACGTCGCAGACCACAAGCGCGGTCTTTTCCAGCCAGGGAATGCGCCGCAGCGTGGCCAGATCCGGCTTCATGACGAAGTCGCCATACCCCTTCGACCAGCTCGCCGCCTTGTAGCCGGGCACCGGTTCCATATCGATGTCGGCAGCCAGCAGATAGTTGCAGCCATGCGTTTCGTCATGCGCGGAATCGACGAAGTACTGTGCCAGGAAGCGTTTTCCCGCCAGCCGGCCCTGCATATCGACGATGCAGGCCAACACGGTGTCGATCTCGCCGCTGGAGACCGCTTTCTTCAACTGATCGAACGAGAAATTTCCGGCCATTCCTTTGGCACTCCAGCACTTGTCGATTGAAAGGATAAACGCGGCCATGGCCGGCGCGAGGCCGGCCATGGCCACGTAGGGCGATATCAGGCGGCGCCAGCTTCGCCGATTGCCACCTCGGCTGCCTTGATCGCGGCCTGGCGCTTGGCGATCTGGTCACCGATCGGCGGACCCTGGAAGCGGCGGTTCTCGAAACCGAACCAAAGCACGGCGGTCAGCACGATGAAGCCGATGGTGATGTAAAGCACCTTGTCGTTCGGCGGCTGGATGGCGATGTAGAAGATGATCACCATGCCGACAATCGACAGCGCACAGAACAGCTTGAACAGCCCGGCGCCCAGGTTCCACGGGCCAGGATTGGGCCACTTGGCCGTGCCGAACGTGATCATGCCGAGTGCGATCGGGATGGTGAACGACAGGAACAGGAACACCAGCGTCGAATTGACGACGATGGTGTAGATATTGGTGCCGCCGATCGAAATGAACTGGGCAAGGAACACATACAGGATCTCGAGGATCGCGGCCGTCCAGATGGCGTTGACCGGCGTGCGCCAGGTCGGGTTGACCTTAGCGAGAGCCGCGGAGCCAACGGGCATGCCGCCGTCGCGAGAGAAGGCAAACAGCATGCGCGAAGCCGAGGTCACGGTGGCGAGGCCGCAAAGGAATTGCGAGATCAGGATTGCAAAATAGAGCAGTTCCTTCAGCCACGCTGGCAGGATTGCATCCATCGTCAAGAAGAATACGCTCCATCCCTGCTTGGCGCCGGCAGCCAGGTCCGGGATCGCCAGAACGATTGCGCACAGCATCACCCAGCCGATCAGCGACGACCACAGCACCGACGAAACGATCGCTCTCGGCACCGAATGTGCTGCCTTGACGGTCTCCTCGGAGGTGTGGGCCGAGGCGTCATAGCCGGTGATGGTGTACACCGGCAAAAGCAGACAGAGGAGGAACAGGTAGCTCATGGAGTCGGTTTGCGGAAAAACACCGCCGCCCGCATCGCCTGAATAGTTGGTGAACGTCCACAGCCGGCTGATGTCGATTGCCGGTGCGAACACCAGGCAGGCCACGATCAGCACTGCTGTTGCGCCCAGGATAAGAAAGCCCGAAGCATCGGTGAGCATTGCCGTCAGTTTGATGCCGAAATGGTTGAACAGCGCCTGCAGCACGGTGATGAAAGCGACGAATCCGACGATTTCGCCCGGCGTGCCGGTGATACCAAACCAGCTTCCGAACGTTCCAACGAAGAAGAAAGCGGTGCCGATGTTGATGGCGCCAAGCACGGTGATCAGGCCGAACAGGTTTAGCCAGGCCGTCAGCCATCCGGTGAAGCGGTTGCCGAGGATCGACGACCAGTGATAGAGGCCGCCGGCGGTGGGAAATGCCGAGGCGATCTGCGCCATGGCAAGGGCGAAGAAGCCCGACACGCAGCAGCCGACGATCCAGCCGATGCCCGCACCTGCGCCGCCGATCGACGACGTCGCCTGCGCGAAGGAGTTGATGCCGCCCGAAAGGATGCAGATGATCGAGAACGATATCGCGAAATTCGAGAAGCGGCTCATGCTTCTCGACAGTTCCTGGGCATAGCCCATGCCATGGAGAACCTTCAGGTCCTCCTTCTTGTCAATGTCCGTATAACCCGGTCCTGCCATTTTCATTCCCCTGTGGTTCTAATTGGCCGATTGAACTGACTTTCCGACTGAATGCGATCTGGTTTGTCCGGCCTCCTCTGGCTCCAGATCCGAAAAAATGCCCGTGAGCAGATCCGCCCATTTCCGCTGCCCGGTCTCGCCGGCGATTTCGTCGTTGCGGATTTCGATCATCGCACAGGGCAGACCGCGCGATCGCGCATGCCGTTCCAGCGTGAAGTAGACGCGGTCGGCCGGCGAATAGGGCTCGTTGACGCCGACGGTGACGCCGGCAAGCCGCCTCAGCGCTGATATCAGCGGTGCCGCCAGCCGGCGATCCTCGTCGTGGATGATGCCGATATGCCAGGGCCGGTTTTTGGACTTGTAGACCGGCGTGAAGGAGTGGACCGAAACCAGCCGCGTTTGCTGACCGTGCGACAGCCTGTTGTCGATGATACCGGCAATCGTGTCGTGGAAAGGCTGCCATGACAACGCGACACGCGCCGCCCGCTCGCTTTCCGACAGGCGGGCATTGCCCGGTATGGCCGTTGTCTCGCTGACCGGCGGCACCAGGTCGGGCGCGTCGAGCGGCCGGTTGCAGTCGATGACAAGGCGCGAAATGCGGGTTTCGACCAGCGTCGCGTCGAGCGCCTGCGCCATGCGGCGGGCAACCGGCAGCGCACCGGGATCCCAGGCGATGTGGCGCGAAAGGTCTTCGGCGGTAAGGCCGAGCGTGCCAAATTCGGCCGGCAGGAAGTTCGAGGCATGATCGCAGGTCAGCACGAAAGGGCTCGATCCGCCGGGGTTCGTCACCCTCACGGTATCAGGCGATGCAAGGCTTGCGGGCCGTGCTTTCTCCATAAGTCTGCCGTCCCCGGGGAGCGCTGTATCGTATGTTACGTATTTTGCCTCATTGCGTCCCTGTGGATGATTTCATACAGTTTGTCCGGCTTTGTCAAATGCGATTTCGGAAAAGACCATCGACTGAGCCAGGGGTGGGGAAAACATGATTTCCAGCATTGCCGAACTGATCGCCGATCGCATCGGCACGATGCCAGCCGGCGAACGGCGCGCGGCCCAGACGCTGATCGCCAGCTATCCGATGATCGGCCTCAAGACGGTTGCCGAATTCTCGGCCTCGGCCGGCGTCTCTTCACCGACGATCCTGCGCTTCGTTGCCCGGCTCGGCTTCCAGAACTATCCCGAATTCCAGTCGAGCCTGCAGGACGAGCTGGCGGCGCAACTGCAATCGCCGGCAACAAGGACGCTCAACCCGCCCTCGCCCGGCGGCGGTACCGTGTCACCAATGCTGGAAGCGACGCTCGACAACATGCGCGAGACGTTCCGGCATCTGTCCGACAAGCAGCTTGCCGACATCGCCGCCCGGCTCGCCGACCGGCGCGGCAAGACCTTCCTGATCGGCGGCCGCTTCACCGATCCGCTGGCGCGTTACATGGCCGCCCACCTCGCCGTCATCCAGCCCGATGTCTTTCACCTCGCCGGCCAGGAAAGCATGTGGCGCGACCGGCTGATCGACATGGGCAAACGCGATGTGCTGGTGATCTTCGACATCAGGCGCTACCAGGACAGCCTCCTCCGCTTCGCCGAGAAGGCGCATCAGCGCGGCGTTCAGATCGTGCTGTTCACCGACCAGTGGCTGTCGCCGATCGCCCGTTTCGCCCGCCATGTCATCGCCGGACGAACCGCGGTGCCGTCGGCATGGGACTCTTCGGCTGCCTTGTTCGTCGTCGCCGAAACGCTGATCGGCGCCGTTACTCGCCAACTGGAAGCAGAGGGTGCCAAACGCATCCGCGAGATGGAAAGTCTGCGTTAGGCTTCAAACGTTACCTATATTTAATGTGCGCAGCCCCCGGAGAGTTGTCATAAGGACGCGATATCGGGGCGGCTTCTTGCCTTATAATAGCCGCGCTGCGTCTGCTTCATTTCGGGAAACCGGTAGACGGAAGGATTGTTTTGCCAACCGGAGTGCCGATGGCCGCCTGGAAACAGATACTTGTCGCGCTTGTGGTGCTGGCTGTGGCGGCAGCTGCCTGGCTGCGCTTTTATCCGGGCGCTCACGACGTGCTGGCACGCTGGGGCATCGACTGGACTTATGCGGCAACGCGCCCGGCCGAAACCGGTGCGGTCAACGCGAAGCAGGCAAACGGCCGCAATGGCGGCAACCAACGGGTGAACGTGGTCGCCCTGGCGGCCAGTTCGGCTGTTATCAACGACCGCTTGCAGGCGATTGGTACCGGCCGTGCCAATGCCTCGGTCACCGTCAATCCCTACAGTTCCGGCCGCCTCGCCGAACTGCTGGTCGAATCCGGCAGCCATGTCGACAAGGGACAGATCATCGCCACGCTTGATTCCGAGACGGAAGTGATCTCTCAAGACCGGGCCAAGCTCGCCCTGCAGGACGCACAGGCCAAGCTCGACCGCGTCAAGTCGCTTCGTGCCTCCAATGCGGCGACACCCGTTGCCGTGGCCGACGCCGAGGTCGTCTTGGCAGGCGCCAAGCTGGCGCTCCAGGATGCGGAACTTGCCCTGCAGCGCCGGTCGATTCTGGCGCCGATCGCCGGCACCGTCGGCATCCTGCCGATCTCGGCCGGCAATTACGTCACCAGCCAGTCGGCGATCGCCACGCTTGACGATCGGTCCTCGATCCTGGTCGATTTCCTGGTGCCGGAGCGTTTCGCCGCCGCCGTCAAGGTGGGCGCGCAATTGACGGCAACGCCGATCGCCAATCCCAGCTACGTCTATACCGGCGCTGTTTCGGCGATCGACAACCACATCGATGAAAAGAGCCGTACTCTTCTGGTCAAGGCCAAGATCGCCAACCCGGCCGATTCGCTGCGCGCCGGCATGTCGTTCGGCATCACCATGAAATTCCCGGGGCAAACCTATCCGGCCGTCAGCCCGCTGGCGATCCTGTGGGGCTCGGACGGCGCCTATGTCTGGCAGATCGAGGATGGCAAGGCCAGGCGGGTGCCAGTGCGCATCATCCAGCGCAACACCGAGACGGTGCTGATCGACGCCGAGATCGACAACGGCGACATGGTGGTCACCGAAGGCACCCAGAGCGTTAGCGAGGGCGGCGCGGTCCGCCTTGCCGGCGAAGAGCAGCGCGCCGCGGACGCCGCCGCAGGCTCATGACCAGCCCCGTCAACACTGCCAGCGAGACCGGCTTTACCGCCCTGTTCATCCGCAGGCCGGTGATGGCTTTCGTGCTGAACACCCTGATTGCCGTTGCCGGCCTCGCCGCCTTCTACGGGGTCGAGATCCGTGAACTGCCTGATGTCGACCGCGCCGTCGTCACTGTTACCACCACCTTCGAAGGGGCGGCGGCTGAAACCGTCGACCGCGAACTGACCGACACGATCGAAGGCGCTGTCGCCCGCGTCTCCGGCGTCAAGTCTATCTCGTCTTCCTCTTCATTCGGCTCGAGCCGCGTCACCATCGAATTCAACGATGGCGTCGACCTCAATGTCGCCGCTTCGGACGTGCGTGATGCCGTCGGCCGCGTCGCCAACCAGATGCCGGACACCGCCGATCCGCCGCGCATCGTCAAGGCCGATGCCAATTCCGACCCAGTGATGCGACTGGCCGTGACTTCGGACAACATGTCGATCCAGGACATGACCGTGGTGGTCCAGGACCAGATCGAAGACGAGCTGGCCGCCGTGCCGGGCGTTGCCGACGTCCAGGTCTATGGCGATCGCGACAAGATCTTCCGCATCGACGTCGACCAGAACAAGCTCGCCAGCCTCGGCTTCACGGTTGCCGACCTCAGGGCAGCGCTTGCCTCTGTCGCCTTCGATTCGCCGGCCGGTTCGATCACCACGACCGACCAGGACCTGATCGTCCGCACGACCGCCGACGTGACCACGCCGGAAGAGTTCGAAAACATCATTGTCGGCGGCACGACGCGCATCCGCGACGTCGCCACCGTCACGCTCGGCCCCGACGTCGGCCAGACCACACTGCGTTCGGATGGCAAGACCGGCATTGGCATCGGCATCATCCGCCAGGCGGAATCGAACACGCTGGACATTTCGACCGGCGTTCAGGCCGCCGTCACCAAGCTGCAGGAAAATCTGCCCAAGGGAATGTCGATCAAGATCACCAGCGACGACGCGGTCTTCGTCAAGGGTGCGGTGCACGAGGTCGAGATCGCGCTTGGCCTGTCGGTGACGATGGTGCTGATCGTCATCTATGTGTTTCTGCTTGACTGGCGCGCAACGCTGATCCCGGGATTGTCGATGCCGGTCGCCATGATCGGCACCATCGCCGCCATCTATCTGGCCGGCTTCTCGGTCAACATCCTGACCCTGCTCGCTCTGGTGCTGGCGACGGGACTGGTCGTCGACGACGCCATCGTCGTGCTCGAAAACATCGTGCGACGGCGCAACGAAGGCATGGGACCGCGTGCGGCCGCCGTGCTCGGCGCGCAGGAAGTGTTCTTCGCCGTCATCGCCACCACCTTGACGCTGGTAGCCGTCTTCGTGCCGATCTCGTTCCTGCCCGGCCAAACCGGCGGCCTGTTCCGCGAATTCGGCTTCGTGCTTGCCATGTCGGTGCTTCTGTCCTGCGTGGTGGCACTCACACTGTGCCCGATGCTGGCCTCGCGCATGCTGTCGAGCGCGTCGCTCCATCACGAAGGCGGCCACGGCATCGGCGCTCGTATCGGCGGTGCACTCAATACTGCCTACAAGCGCACCCTGCATGCCTGCCTCGACGCGCCATGGATCGTTCTTCTGGTGGCGGTGCTGTTTGCCGGCACCGCCTTCACGCTGTTCGGCACCATCCGCCAGGAACTGACGCCGACCGAGGACCGCGCCGCGGTGCTGCTACGCATCAGCGCCCCGCAGGGCGTCAGCCTCGACTACACGACCCAGCAGATGCAGAAGATCGAGAAACTGATCCAGCCGATGCGCGATGCCGGCGAGATCCGCAGCACTTTCGAGAATGCCGGCCAGAACGGCTCCTACAACTCCGGCTTCATGGTGATGACGCTGGCGCCATGGAACGAGCGCAGTCGCAGCCAGCAGGAGATCATGGCCGAGATCAGCCAGCTGACAAGGCAGGTGCCGAGCGTGCGCATCTTCCCGGTGCAGCCCAACAGCCTCGGCATCCGCGGCGCCGGCAACGGCCTGCAGTTCGCGCTGGTCGGCAACAACCGCAAGGCGCTCGGCGACGCGGCCGTGAAGGTCATCGCCGAGATGCAGAAGGACCCGCGCTTCCAGACCCCGCGCCTGTCCATCGACCCGACGCAGCCGCAGCTCGCTGTAGCCATCGACCGCGAGCGTGCCTCCGACCTCGGCATCGACATTACCGGGCTGGCCAACACCTTGCAGGCGATGCTCGACGGCAACGACGTCGTCGATGTCTACATCGCCGATCGCAGCTACGGCGTGAAGCTGGTCTCGACCACCAACCCGATCAACGACCCGACCGATCTTGAGAACATCTTCCTGAAAACCGCCGATGGCCGCTTCGTGCCGATGTCGACCATCGCCACGCTGACCGAACGTGCGGTACCCCCTTCGCTGTCGCGCGAACAGCAGCAGCCGTCGGTGGCCATCACCTCCAACCTCAGCGGCGACTTCGCACTTGGCGATGCGCTCACCCGCGCCGAGGAGATCGCCACGCCGCTGCTGCCGGCGGGCAGCCGCATCCTGCCATTGGCCGAAGCCGCGACATTGGGCGAGACCAACAGTGCCATGGTCACCATCTTCGGCTTCGCGCTTGTCATCATCCTTTTGGTGCTGGCCGCCCAGTTCGAGAGCTTCGTCAGCGCCGTCATCATCATGGCGACGGTGCCGCTCGGTCTTGCCTGCGCGATCTTTGCCCTGCTGCTCTCCGGCACCAGCCTCAATGCCTACAGCCAGATCGGCCTGGTGCTTTTGGTCGGCGTCATGGCCAAGAACGGCATCCTGATCGTCGAATTCGCCAATCAGTTGCGCGACCGCGGGCTTGGCGTGCGCGAGGCGATCGAACAGGCCTCGATCATCCGCGTGCGGCCGGTGATGATGACCATGATCTGCACCGTGCTCGGCGGCGTGCCGCTGGTGCTGGCGAGCGGCGCCGGCGCGGAGGCGCGCGTCGCACTTGGCTGGGTCATCGTCGGCGGGCTGGGGCTGGCCACCGTCTCGACGCTGTTCCTGACGCCGGTCGCCTATCTCCTGCTTGGCCGCTTCGTCACGCCGAAAACGCATGAAGAGGCGCGGCTGAAGCGTGAGCTAGAGGAAGCCGCCTACACCAATGTGGAGCCGGCGCAGTAGATACTCCAACAAAGCGCGCAGTTCGCCGCTACTTCAGCAACCGGCCTTCGATCGACCAGCGCGCGGCGAGGAAATTCAGCACCGCCGCCACCACCACACCGACGATCTTTGCCGGCCACACCCCGGCGATACCGGCGAACAGCACGATCGAAAGGCTGGAGACGCCGAGCGAGATCAGCCCTCCAAGCGAGGCGAAGCGAAGGAACGCGTCGCGCAGCCGGATGGCTTGATTGCGCTCGAACGACCAGAAGCCGTTGGCCACGAAGGAAAAGATGACGGCGATGAACCAGGCAGCGATATTGGCGGGCAGCGGTGAAACCCCAAGCTTGAGCAGCAGGAAGAAGCTGGCAAGGTCGATGGCTGTGTTGGCAAGTCCGACAATGGCAAAGCGAACGATCTTGTTGCCGGTCGAACGCCCGGGTTGGTCGGGATCGCTCATCCCTTGCCGTCCATGATTGCGACACCGGCGCGGGCCAGGCCGGCGCCGAAATCGTCCGACGCCAGGGCCGCGAATTCGACCTCGCGTACGCCTTGCATCGTGTCGCGCGCGCGCAGCGTCTCGTCGACATGGCCGGGGTGGCACATGAACAGTCCTCGTTCCGGCAACGTCTCGACGGCGACCTGCAGAACCGAAGCGAATTTCTCGGGTTGCCGCCAGTCATAGATGCCGGCGAGCGGCTCGAAAACGGTGAAACCGGCGCGCTGCATCGACCGGTTGAAGCCGGCAGCGAGCGCGGCGATCGCGGCGACTTTCGGCACCGAGGCGAATTGGCCCGCCAATGCCGGGGCGCCGCGCAGCGCCGGCTTGTCGCTTCCTTCGCCAAGGCGCGCGCGCAGCCATGTGCGCGCGACGGGAAGGAAATGCACATGCTGATGCCCGTCGACGAAAGCGGGCCGGCGCCCCAGCGCCTCGACGAAGCGGCTGTATTGGGCGTCGAGTTCGGCATGGACATCGCGCTCGGCAATGTGGCCGCGCAGAACAGGCAATGCCAGCGCGCGAAGCGGCGGCAGCCGGCCTTCCGGCGCCAGGCTTGAGCGACCGGTGACGGCCAACTGGTCGGTCAAGGTGAGATGCAATCCGACCGCGACACGGCCGCACAGCGGTTTTATGCGCGCCGCCTCCCCTTCCCATTCCGGAAAGCCGGTCATGCAACTGGTGCCGGTCAGCCGCCCGCGATCGAGCAGGTCGAGGATGGCGGCGGAGACGCCCGGCGCCAGGCCGTAATCGTCGGCGATCAGGCGGATGCGCCGCGTCATGTGTCGGGAGCGCCCTGCGCCGGCCTACCGGGGTCCTCGCTTCGCACGACATCGCGCACGAGATAGACCGGCCGATCCTTGCTCTCGCTGAGCGAGACCCAGACATATTCGCCGATCAGGCCAAGCAGCGTCAGGTTGAGGCCGCCGAGCAGAACGACGGCGACCAGCAGGCTGGGGTAGCCCGGAACGGCAATGCCGTAGAAGATCACCTCGAAGAACACCTTGGCGCCGTAGACCGCACCGGCCAACGCGGCAAGCAGGCCGCTGAGGCTGATGAGACGCAAGGGAATGACCGAAAACGAAGTGAACCCTTCGAGCGAGAAGGCGATCAGATTGAGGCGGCTCCATTTCGACGTACCGCTGGCGCGGTTTTCCGGCGAATAGGGCAATGCCTTCTGGCGAAAGCCCGCCCAGGCAAACAGGCCCTTGTTGAAGCGGCGCTTGTCGCGCAAGCTGGTCAGTGCGCGTGCGACGGCGCCGCGCATGACGCGGAAATCGCCGGCGTTTTCAGGAATGTCGAAACGCTGGCTGCTGTTGATCAGGCTGTAGAAAAGCCGGGCGAGCTGGCTGCGCCGCCAGCTCGCCTCGCGGCGGTCGTTCTGCGCATAGACGACGTCGATGTCCGGATGGTCCACCAGCTCGGCGATCAGCTTCAGGCTGATGTCCAGGGAATGCTGGAGGTCGGCGTCCATGATCAGCACCATGTCGCCGCGCGACTGGTCGAGGCCGGCCAGTACGGCGACTTCCTTGCCGAAATTGCGGCTGAGACGCACGATCTCCCAGGACCCCGTCAGCGCCTGTGAAAACCGTCCGGCGCCATCGTCACGACTGCCGTCGTCGACCAGGATCTTGTGCACGGTCATGCCAAAGCGCTGGGCCACAGCCGCTTCGAGCTCGCCGAGCAGGCGGGCGAAGGCCGATGCCGATGGCGCCTCGTTGAAGAACGGCGCGACGATATCGAGGCTCTGTCGCAACTCAGCCATTCGCGACTCCCGCATTCATAACCTTTTCCCGCGCCTTGGCCCAGAACCACCAGATCAGGGAACCGGCGACAAAAGTGACCGCGATCGGCCGGAACCAGGGGTAGAGGAAATCGTGCACATGGCGATCGACGCCGGTCAGCCCGGTCAGGAACAGCGTCGTGGACAGCACCGAGGCAAGGACACCGCCTCGTTCTTCGCGCCACAATAGGGCGATGGCGAGCCCGGCTGGTACCGCGATCATCGCATAGGTGTTGGGCTCGACGCGCGGGTTGAAGACGCACATGTAGAAAGTGGCCGCCAGGAAGATCGCCAGCCCGGCCGGTCCGCGTTCAAGCTTGCGGTCGAACCAGATGACGGCTGAAAGCGTAAACAGGGCCATGACCATGCGCACGATCGTGGCACCGAATTCCGGAATGGGCAGCCCTACCGTCGTAAAAGGCGCCGTGAAGTCGGACGCAACGAAATGGCTGATGTTGTCGACGGCCATGGAGGTCAGCATCTGGGCGAAGACAGGATACTGATCGTTGAGATAGCCGGCGGGAGCGAAAGCGTAAGGCAGCGCGAGCACGAACAGCACCGCCAGCACCAGCACCGGTATCAACCGGTGCCGAAGGGCTCCTACCAACAACAGCATGATGATCGCGGTCGGCTTGGCGATGATGGCAAGCGAGGCCCAGAAAAAGGTCTCGGCGCGACGCCCTTCAAGGGCCGACAGGGTGAGAAGCCAACAGGCGCCGGTCAAAAGGATTGTCGCCTGGCCATTGCGGATCGCGCCAAGCGCCATCGGCAAAGCGAGGAAAAGACCAAAAGAAAGCAGCCACATCAATTCGCCGCCGCCGAGTTTGCGCACCTGCCGCACAGCGGCATAGGTCAGCACCGCAAAGCCAAGGGTGTGCCACACCACGCCGCCCAGATGCGGACCAAGTTTGACTATTGGAATATAGAGCGCGGCAAAGGCCGGGGCGTAGAGATACCCCGTCTCGGATTGTGTGTCGTAGAGTGGCAGACCGGCCAGAAGCGCCTCGCTGCCGCCTATATAGGCCTTCCATACCGTCCGCGTGTGGGGCGACCACAGGACCATTGCGAGAACGACCAGGAACGCTCCGATCCACAGGCTAAACCCCAATCGGTCGAAAACCGGCTTGGAAATCGTCATCAAGGCACCCCACACAATCCGGAATAAAGCGCAGTCGAGCTTTGTCCGGCATTCGATGGCGGCGGCATATCACGGACAAAGCGGCGTGGCATAGGGGCTGAAGACGCGGATACCGGCCCGACGAGGCTGGCGGCAACAGGCACCAGCATTTTCTGGCCATCGAGAGCTTTTAAAGACTTCGCATTCGAAGGCCTCTGCTAAGGCCGGATGAACACCTTGCCGTTGGGCTTGGCCAGTTCCGCCGGCAGCCGCGCCATGGCATCGGCGAGCGGCACCACCGCCGTCACGTCGGTGGACCAGCGCCCGTCCGAAAATCGCTTCTGCGCTTCCAGGATCGCCGGGCCGCGGCGGTCGCGGAACTGGCGCATCCACTCGCTCAGCCAAAAACCTTCGATATGCTTGTGCTGGAAGATCAGTTGGCCCGGCTCATGGATAACAGTGGCTTCCGGATCGAGCCGCCCATAGATGATCCAGCGCGAACGCTTCGGCATAACGTCGAAGATGACGGAGGCCAGCGGCCCGGTCACCGCGTCCAGGAAGATGCGCGGCTGTTCGGCCTTCATCACCTCACGCAAAGCCGTCTTGAAATCCGGCGCCCTTTCGTTGAGGACGTGCGCCGCACCAAGCGCTTTCAGCACCGCGATCTGGTCGTCGCGGCGCACCGTGACGATGGGTCGAAAACCCTCTTCCCTGGCCAGGCCAATGATCAGCTTGCAGAGCTGGCTGGCGCCGGCGGTCATGACGAAGGCCTTTTCGCCTTCCTGTTTGACGATATCGAACATGGCGAGCGCGGTGAGCGGGTTGACGATTATCGCCGCGCCATCCTCGTCGCGCACGGTGTCGATGAGCGGGATGCAGACTGCAGCCTCGGCGATGGCATAGTCGGCCCATGAGCCCCAGTTGGTGACGCCGGTGGCAAAAGCGACGCGCTTGCCGATCAGGCTTTTGGGATAGGGCTCGTCACCGCTAGCGGCGACGATGCCGACGCCCTCGAAGCCGGCCGGCTGCCCCTTGGCGCGCGGCTGGCCGTACTGGCCCTTGATGAAGGCGACATCGGACGGATTGATCGAGGCGAGGCTGACCTTGATAAGCACCTGCGTCGGCCCGGGTGTCGGCACCACGATGCTGCCCGGCGCGAGATAGGGCTCCATCGCCTCCAGCACGCTGCCGCTCGGCGTCCGGGTGTAGCCGTCGCCGACCAGCAGCAGCGCCTTCATTTCGGAGGGGACGGTCATCGGAACGCTCCTTGGTTGGACTGTCGGCGTCACCGGGCGGCGGATGCCGGCGCTCAGACCTTTTCCTGCGTGTATTTCTTCAGCTCCGTGCGCGCCACCTGACGTCGATGTACGGCGTCCGGCCCGTCGGCGAGGCGCAAGGTCCGCAGATGCGTCCACGACCGCGCCAGCGGCGTGTCCTGGCTGATGCCTTGCGCGCCGAACATCTGCACCGCCTCGTCGGTGACCTTGAGCGCGACGCGAGGGGCGACCACCTTGATCTGGCTGATCCAGGGCGCCGCGGCCCGCGCATCGCCCTGGTCGATCATCCACGCCGCCTTGAGGCAGAGCAGGCGGGCCATCTCGATCTCCATGCGGCATTCGGCGATGATGTCGAAATTGGCGCCGAGCTTGGCCAGGGGCTGGCCGAAGGCTTCGCGGCGCACGGAACGCTGGCACAGCATTTCCAGCGCCATCTCGGCCTGGCCGATGGCGCGCATGCAGTGATGGATGCGGCCGGGGCCGAGCCGCCCTTGCGCGATCTCGAAGCCCCTGCCCTCGCCCAGGATCAGGTTCGATGCCGGTATCCGCACATTGTCGAAGCGAAGGTGCATATGGCCATGCGGCGCGTCGTCGTCGCCATAGACCTGCATGGGCCGGACCTTGGTCACGCCCTTGGTGGCCGACGGCACCAGGATCATCGAATGGCGGCGGTGCTGCGGCTCTTCATCGCCGCCGGTCCGGACCATGACAATGTAGATGGCGCAGCGCGGATCGCCGGCGCCGGACGCCCACCATTTCTCGCCGTTGAGCACATAGTCGCCGCCGTGGCGCTCGCAGCGCATGGCAATGTTGGTGGCGTCGGACGAGGCGACATCCGGTTCGGTCATCAGATAGGCCGAGCGGATCTGGCCGTCGAGCAGCGGCTCCAGCCATGCCTTCTTGTGGCCGGCCGAGCCGTATCGTTCCAGCACCTCCATGTTGCCGGTGTCGGGCGCCGAGCAGTTGAAAGTTTCCGCACCGAGATGCGCCTTGCCCATCTCCTCGGCCAGATAGGCGTATTCGACAGTGGAAAGGCCGTAACCGCGTTCCGAACCGGTCAGCCAGAAGTTCCACAGGCCGCGCTCTCTTGCGGTCCTCTTCAGCCCTTCGAGGATCTCGCTCTGGCGCGCCGTATAGACCCAGCGGTCGCCTTCCTTGCCCACCTCGCTGAGGAACTCCCTGTCGAGCGGCATGATCTCGTCGCGCACCATGGCCGCGACGCGCGCATGGATCGGCTTCAGCCGCTCGGTCATGCCGAGATTCATCTCCGTCATCGGTCGCTAACCCTTCATGCATGCCAGGCATTTTGTCGGTGGCAAGGATGACCGTACTTCGGATAGCCTTGTCAACGCGAACTGTTTGCCCGCATGCCGAGCGCGGAGGATTGTGATGAGCTATCTGGACGAGCTGTTTTCGGTGGCCGGCAAGACCGCGTTGGTCACGGGTGCCGCGACCGGCATCGGCCGCATGGCGGCGACCGCGCTGGTCAAGGCCGGCGCCAGCGTGATGATCGCGTCGCGCAAGGGTGAGGATTGCATCAAGGTCGCCGAAGAACTGAATGGACTTGGCTCGCCGGGCCGGGCCGAGGGCTTTGCCGGCGACGTCTCCAGTGAGGCTGGCATCGCGGCACTCGTCGCCGAGGTCAAGGCGCGGACCGGGAAACTGAATATTCTCATCAACAACGCCGGCGTCTCCTGGGGCGCGCCGCTCGAAAGCTTCCCCTATTCTGCCTGGGCAAAAGTATTCGGCGTCAACGTCACCGCGGTCTTCCACCTGACGCGCGAATTGCTGCCGCTGCTCGATGCCGCCGCTAGCGATGCCGATCCGGCCAGGGTAATCAACCTCGGATCGGTGATGGGCACGCAGCCGCTGGCGGATGACGCCTATTCCTATACGGCTTCGAAGGCTGCCGTGCATCATCTGACGCGCACCCTGGCGCTCGAGTTTGCCGCCCGCCGCATCACCGTCAACGCCTTCGCCCCGGGCCCCTTCCAGAGCCGGATGACGGCATTCGCCACCGGGACGGATGAACAGGCCGAACATGTTGGCAGCCATGTTCCGATCGGCCGTATCGGCGCACCGGATGACATTGCCGGCGCAACGCTCTATTTGTGCAGCCGTGCAGGCAGCTATGTCACTGGCGCCATCCTGCCGATCGATGGCGGACAGTCGGTGCAGCATGGATTGACGCTGTTCAAGGATTGACATTTTCCGGCCATAGAAGCCGGGGGTGAACTGGAGGACATGAGCGTGGAACCGATCAGTCTCGATGTGCTTCTGGCCAATATCGGCAAGGAAGTCGGCGTGTCGCCATGGCGGGTGGTCACGCAACGCATGATCGACCAATTCGCCGATGCCACCGACGACCATCAGTTCATCCACTGCGATCCGGAGCGGGCCATGCGCGAGACGCCGTTCGGCGGCACCATCGCACACGGCTTCCTGTCGCTGTCGCTGCTGTCGGCGATGACCTTCGAGACCATGCCGCCGCTGGAAAACAGCAAGATGGGAGTCAACCATGGCTTCGATTCGCTGCGTTTCCTGGCGCCGGTGAAGACCGGCGCGCGCATCCGCACCCGTTTCGTGCTGGCCGACGTCAAGGTCCGGCCGTCGGGTTGGGTGCAGACGGCGCATGACGTGACGATCGAGATCGAAGGCTCGAAGAAGCCGGCGCTGACCGCCCGCTGGTTGACGCTGACCCTGATCGAACGCCAGCCCGAGACGGCATGAACGATCCGAACGTTCTCGACCAGGCAGCGCTTGCGCCTTACCTCAAGGCGAACATACCGGGCTTTTCCGGGCTTCTATCCATCGAAAAATTCAAATCCGGCCAATCGAATCCGACCTATCTTTTGACGGCGGAAAGCGGCCGTTACGTGCTGCGCGCCAAGCCGCCGGGGCAGTTGCTGAAATCGGCGCATCAGGTCGACCGCGAATTCAGGGTGATGAGCGCGCTTGCCGGCACCGCGGTGCCTGTGCCCGACATGCTGCATCTGTCGGCGGAGGTTTCGCCGATCGGCCGCATGTTCTACGTCATGGATTTCCTCGACGGCCGCATTTTCTGGGATCCGGCACTGCCGGAGGCAAGCGGCAATGAAGAACGCGCCGCCGTCTACGATGCCATGAACGAAACCCTCGCGGCGCTGCACGATGTCGACCCCGAGACTGTGGGTCTCGGCGATTTCGGCCGGCCGGGCAATTATTTCGAGCGCCAGCTGGCACGCTGGACCGGCCAGTACCGCGCCTCGGAGACCGGCACTGTCGCCGACATGGACCGGCTGATCGCCTGGCTGGAAACGCACATGCCGGAAGATGACGGCCGTGTCTCGCTGGTGCATGGCGATTACCGGCTGGACAATCTGATCTTCGCGCCGGACCGGCCAACGGTGCTGGCGGTGCTCGACTGGGAGCTGTCGACATCAGGCCATCCCTTTGCCGATATCGCCTATCAGTGCATGCAATGGCGTCTGCCGCACGCCTCGGGTTTTCGCGGCCTGGGCGGCGTCGACCGTTCCGCACTTGGCCTGCCCTTAGAGGAGGACTATGTCGCCAGCTACTGCCGGCGGCGCGGGCTTGCCGGCATCGGCAACTGGACCTTCTTCCTCGCCTTTTCCTTCTTCCGGCTGGCGGCGATTTGCCAGGGCGTCTTCAAGCGGGCGCTGGACGGCAACGCCTCCAATCCCGAAAAGGCCAGGACCTATGCCGAAGCGGTAAAACTGCTTTCGCATCTGGCCGTCAAACTGATCGACAAGGAGGCGTGATGATGGCCACGGGGCAACAGTGCTGATACGGAGTGCTGTCGGACATCGACAAGCGTCAGCGCGATCTGACGCATGCCGTTTGGGAACTTCCCACGCCCTTGTCCGTTGCCGTACAGCGTATATAATTTAGCCACGCACCAACCCAACCGAAGGCACCACATTTTGCCGCCGAGCGTCCAGACACGCCGCGAGAAACAAAAGGCCGAACTGCGCTCCGAGCTGGTCGATGCCGCCCATAAGCTCGTCCAGGAAGAAGGCTATGAGGGGCTGACCATCCGCAAGCTGGCCAAGCGGGTCGGCTATGCCCCGATGTCGGTCTATTCCTACTTCGCCGACAAACAGGACATCCTGTTCGCGCTGGCCGAGGACGCGTTCGAGACGCTGGCCCGCCGTATCGAGGAGCATCCGTCCGACGATCCGATCGAGGCCTTGCAGGCGGTGATGACCGAATATGCCGCCTTCGGGCTCGGCAATCCCAACGAATACCGCACCGTGTTCATGACCGAAAAGACCAAGCTCCCGGAAGGCAGGAGCTACGAGGACATGGAAGAGAGCAACCCGGCGATGAAGGTGCTGATCAGCAGGGTCGAGGCCTGCGTCGCCGCCGGCAAATTGCAGGGTGACCCGCGCGCCATCGCTACCATGCTGTGGGCGGTCGGCCACGGCACGATCTCACTGCTCATCACCTTTCCGTTCTACCCCTTCGGCGACCCGCAGGCTTTCGTGAAGCGGATGGGCGATTTCACGCTTGCCACGCTCAGCACGCAAAACGTGCCGCCGCTGACCGAGACACCGGCCAACTGCTGAACGCAGTTCTTTCGTTTCTCATATTTTCTCTCCACTCGGCCAAACCCGGGCGAATTCTTGGTTAACAAAGAATTTACCGTACGCGTACGATTTTGCCTTGAACTTCCCGATCGGCGGACGTATCTGTACAACGTATCGTACATGTACGAAAAGAATTCACCCGTCGAAAACGGAGACTGACAATGAAAAAGACACTTCTCACCCTGGCCGCCGTGCTGGCACTTTCGGGCTCGGCCTTCGCCGCCAACACCACTCACCCGGTCAACCACGCGCCAGCAGCAACTTGCATCGACACCAAGACCAACGTGAAGCTCGATTGCGCCTCGACCGGTTCGGTCGAAAAGAAGGGCGCCACGGAAAACACCGCTGACAGCAAGGGTCCGCGGCTCGGCATCAGCATCAATCCGTGGATTGTGCCGAGCGCATTCTGATATCAGCAGAAATCACGTCTGGCCGACACAAGCAGGCCAGCTTCAGCCGACCGAAATCGGCAGCTTGGCCGCAGAACTCTCAAAGGCCGCATCGATCAGCTTTTGCATGTCGGCGGCGCGCCGAAACGACGGATCGCCGTTGCGACCTGCGTCCAGCGCGTCGGCAAAGCGCCGGGCGTTGCGTTTGACATCGGGCAGTGCCAGCTTTTGCCAGCGCTGCAGATCGACATCCCTGCCGAGACAAGCGGACAGGCTCGATGCCTTGCCATCGGTCTCGACCCTGATGGCGCCCTTGGTGCCGTGCAGGGCCAGCGACAAATCGTTAGCGTGGCCGGTCGTGTAGCGGCTGGCCACGATGGTGGCGAGCGCGCCGGAGCTGAGCCGCGCCGTCATCGCTACGCTGTCATTGGCATCCAGCACATAGTCGCCGATGCGCTCGCCCTCGGCCTTCGGAAACGTCACCAGATCGGCATGTAGGCTGACGATATCCTGGCCGGCGCCATAGGTGGCGAAGTCCAGGATATGAATGCCGACATCGCCCAGCACACCGGTCGAGCCGTGCCGGCTCGACAAGCGCCACAGCCATTTGTCCTCGACCCGCCAGTCGCCCCATGATTTGCTGACCAGCCAGCTTTGTCGGTAGCTAGCCTCGACATGGCGCAACTCACCGATCTCGCCGGCCTGAACCATGCGCCGTGCCTCCTGGATCGCCGGTGAGTTGCGGTAGGTCAGGTTGACCATATTGACCACCCCGGCGGCCTCGGCCGCTTCGGTCATTGCCAATGCGTCGGCGTGGTTCGGCGCCAGCGGCTTTTCGCAAAACACGTGTTTTCCCTCAGCAAGCAGCGCCAGTGTCGTTGCCATATGCGCACCATCTGGCGTCGCGTTGATGGCAGCATCGAACTGACCCCAGGCGATCGCCGCCTCCAGGCTCTCGAAGAAATCGCCGATCTTGCTGACGGCCGCGAACGTCGCCGCGCGGCCGGGCACCTGGTCGACGCAAGCGACGATGCTGCAGCCCGGAATCTCCGCAAACTCCTCGACATGATGCCCGGCGATGCCGCCGGTGCCGAGCAGAAGAATTCGATGCATTCGTTCGGGTCCCCAACCAACTCGCGCCCTAATCGAATCAGGTCCCGATCAACTGAGACCCTTGTCGCCATCGGCGTGCAGCCGCAGTCCCTTCTGGACGATCTTTTCCTTGGCTGCTTCCGTCGGCACGTTCGACGCATTGGTGATGTCGGACCAGGCCGGCGCCGGGTTGTGCGCCCAGTGCACCGCATTGCGCAGCACCTGCTGGACGCCCTCATTGTGATAGATCGGATAGGTCTCGTGGCCGGGCGAGAAGTAGAATATCCGTCCCGCGCCGCGCTGATAGGTCAGCCCGGACCGGAACACCTCGCCGCCCTCGTACCAGGATACGAACACCGTCTCGAGCGGCTCCGGCACCGCGAAAGGCTCGCCATACATTTCGGTCTCGCCGATCTCCAGGCACTCGCCGATGCCTTGCGCGATCGGGTGGCCGCGGTTGATCGCCCAGACGCGCTCACGTTCGCCCGCCTCGCGCCATTTCAGCGAACAGGGCGTGCCCATCAGCCGCTTGAAAATCTTCGAGTAGTGGCCGGAATGGAGCACGATCAGCCCCATGCCTTCCCACACCCGCTTCTGCACCCGCTCGACGATCTCGTCCTTGACCTCGCCATGCGCGGCATGGCCCCACCACAACAGGACGTCGGTGGCGGCCAGGCGCTTTTCGCTAAGGCCATGTTCGGGCTCCTGCAAGGTGGCGGTGGTCGCCTCGATGCCCTTGTCCTGGTTGAGCGCCGCGGCAATGGTGCCGTGCATGCCCAAGGGATACAGGTCGCGCACGGCGGCGTTGGTCTGCTCGTGGACATTCTCGCCCCAAACGATCGCTTTTGTCGGCATTTTCATCTCCCAAAGCGCTTTAAATCGCGCATCAATTAGCGCATCCGTCATGGGCTTGAGAAGATGCGATCAGCCGAAGCAGACAGAAATTATGGTTTGCGCTTCTTGCGCCCGGGCACGGTCTTGGCCTTGCCCGGTTTTTCAGGTGCGCCGGAAATGGACGATCCGGTGATCGACACCGGATCGCTGGCCGGGAACGTGTCTTCGAGGCCTTCCTCGAGTTCCTCTTCCGCACTCACCTCGTGATGTCGCTCATGTTCGAGCGAGCGAACGGCAGGCGTCTTCTTCACCGGCGACTTCGGCGCGGAATTCGACGGCATCGGCATTCTCCCTCGGCGTGCGGATGCAGAACGAGCGTGCCCTGCAAAACGTTCCGAGTTCAGGCCGCCGCGTCCCGCGATCCCTCGGACAGGAAAGTAAAGACATAGTCCGAGAAGGAACGCCAGCATTCAACCCGGAAGGCGTCCGCCGCCGTGCGCAGCAGCACGATCTCGGTCTTGCCCAGGATGGTTCGCGACGCCGCTCCAACCGGGAAGGCGTCGAGCGACAGGTCCTGCGGACAACCCGCATTGATCGTCGCCGCTGCCCCGACGCCAGTCACGGCAATCGCGATGTTGCGATGCGAGATGCCGACCGCCGAGTGCAAAGCGGCAACCCCGGCGCAATCGGCGAGCGGATCGTTGCCGGCCTCGTCGATAACGAGCCATTCGTCGGGGCCGAGCCACAAGGCGGTGCGCCCGCCCTTCGAGGCGGATGTCTTCGGCTTGTTCGGCAAGGTCACGCCGAGCGCCTTCGAAAGCGCTGGGACCGAAGCCTCCGGCGCACGCAGCGAAATGCGCTCGGCCGGCGGCAGCACCTCGACCTTGACGGCTGCTGCAGTGGTGCTGCGACCAGTCAGCGCCGGCCGGCGTTCAACCGAGGGCGTTGCGGCCGGAGCCGTCTTCCTTGCAGCGGCCTTAGCCATTGAGGCGCCCTCCCGTCTCGTCGAAGAACACCATGCCGGTAACCTCCACTTCGATCACCCCGTTCGGCATCGGCACGTAGAGCGTGTCGCCCATCCGGTCGCGGCCGCCGGCGACCAGCGCCAGCGCGATCGAGCGGCCGCAATTTTCCGACCAGTAGCTCGAGGTGACATGGCCGATCATCTTCATCGGGATCGCCTGCTTCGGATCCTCGACGATCTGCGCGCCTTCTTCCAGCACCACCTTGGGATCCCTGGTCTTGATGCCGACCAATTGTTTGCGGCCCTTGGCGACAAGGTCCGGCCGCGCCATGCCCCTGATACCGACGAAATCGGCCTTCTTCTTGCCGACCGCCCAGTCGAGACCGGCATCGTTCGGCGTCACCGTGCCGTCGGTGTCCTGGCCGACGATGATGTAGCCCTTTTCGGCGCGCAGCACGTGCATGGCCTCGGTGCCGTAGGCGGCAGCGCCATGCTTCTGACCTTCGGCCCACAAGGCTTCCCAGACCGCCTGGCCATAGTCGGCAGGCACGTTGACCTCGAAGCCGCGCTCGCCGGTGAACGACATGCGGAACAGCCGGGTCGGCACGCCGCAGATCTTGCCTTCGCGCACCGACATATGCGGCAGCCCCGCATCCGACATGTCGATGCCTTCGACCAGCGGCGCGATGATGTCGCGCGACTTGGGTCCCTGCACGGCGATGACAGCCCATTGCTCGGTGATCGAGGTCAGCCAGACATTGAGGTGCGGGAACTCGGTCTGGAGATAGTCCTCCATGTGGTTCATGACGCGCGGCGCACCGCCGGTCGTCGTCGTCACATGGAACCGGTCGGGCGCAAGCCTGCCGACGACGCCATCATCATAGATGAAGCCGTCCTCGCGCAGCATGATGCCGTAGCGGCAGCGGCCGGGCTCCAGCTTCTCCCACGGATTGGTGTAGAGCAGCTCCATGAACTTGGCCGCATCCGGCCCGACCACTTCGATCTTGCCCAGCGTCGAGGCGTCGAACAGGCCTGCCGTCTTGCGCACCGCGACGCATTCGCGGTCGACCGCGGCATGCATGTCTTCGCCTGCCCTGGGGAAATACCAGGCGCGCTTCCACTGGCCGACATCCTCGAACACGGCTCCTTGCGCCTCGGCCCAGGGATGGATCGCGGTCTTGCGTGTCGGGTCGAACAGCGGACCGCGCGCATGACTGACGATCGCGCCGAAGGTCACCGGCGTATAGGGCGCCCGGAACGTGGTCAGGCCGACTTCCGGGATCGGCTTGCCCAGCGTCTCGGCGGCAATCGCCAGGCCGTGCATGTTGGAGGTCTTGCCCTGGTCGGTCGCCATGCCGTTGGTGGTGAAGCGCTTGACGTGCTCGATCGAGCGCATGCCCTCATGCACCGCCTGGCGGATGTCCTTGGCGGTGACGTCGTTCTGGAAGTCGACGAACGCTTTCACCGTCGTGTCAGCACCGGCTCCGGGGGCTGCACCCAGCATGCCACGCGACCAGCTCTCCGAGGCGTCGACCTTCGGCTTGGTACCCTTGGCGGTTTTGGCGCCGGTATCCTTGGCCGCGTTGGCGCCCGCCGCATAGGCCTCGTCGAGCGTCGCCGACAGCCCATCGGTGCCGTTACAGGCGCCGACCGAGACGCAGTCCTGCGCATAGGTGCCCGGCACGAAGCGCTTGGTCTCATCGTTGAAGGCGACCTTGCCGCGCGACTGCGAGAACAGATGCACCGACGGCGTCCAGCCGGCTGACATCAGGATCGCATCAACCGGGATGGTGCGTTCGCCGCCGCCATTCTTCGGCTGCACGGTCATCGACGACACCCTGAGCTTGCCGCCGACGCGGATCACCGCGCGGCCGAAATTGATCTCGATACCGAGTGCCCTCGCCTCGTCGATCACCGGCCCGGTCGGATTGTCGCGCAGATCGACGATCGCCGCCACGTTGACGCCGGCTTTCTTCAGGTCGATCGCCGCCGCATAGGCAGAATCATTGGCGGTGTAGACGCCGACATTTTTGCCGACCGCCACGCCATAGTGGTTGAGATAGGTGCGCGCAGCACCCGCCAGCATGATGCCCGGGCGGTCGTTGTCGGCGAACACCATGTGGCGCTCGATCGCGCCGGACGCCAGCACCACGCGCTTGGCCCTGACCTGCCACAGCCGCTCGCGCGCCAGATCGCGACCGGGGGTTTTCAGATGATCGCTGACACGCTCGACCAGCCCGACGAAATTCTGCGCGTAGTATCCGAACGCCGTCGTGCGCGAGAGCACGCGGACATTGTCCATCGCGGCGAGCTTCGCCACCGCAGCTTGCGCCCAGGCGAAACCGTCCTGGCCGTCAATTTTGGCGCCGCTCTCGAAACGCAGGCTGCCGCCGAACTCGGCCTGCTCGTCGGCGAGGATGACGCGCACACCGGTCTCCGCCGCTGCCAATGCCGCCGCGATGCCGGCGGCGCCGCCGCCCAGCACCAGCACGTCGCAATGCGCATAGCGCGACGAATAATGGTCGGGATCGGGCTTGTCCGGGGAAACGCCAAGACCGGCCGCGGCGCGGATCTTGGGCTCGTACAGGCTCTTCCACGCCGCCTTCGGCCACATGAAGGTCTTGTAGTAGAAGCCGGCCGAAAATAGCGGCGACGCGATGTCGTTGACCGCGCCGACGTCGAACGACAGCGACGGCCAGCGATTCTGCGACTGCGCGTCAAGCCCGTCATAGAGCTCCTGCACGGTCGCCCGCACATTCGGCGTCTTGCGCGCCGCGTCGCGCTTGATCTCGACCAGCGCGTTAGGCTCCTCGGCGCCCGCCGACAGGATGCCGCGCGGACGGTGGTATTTGAACGAGCGGCCGACGAGATGGACGCCATTGGCCAGCAATGCAGAGGCCAGCGTATCGCCCTCGATACCGGCATAGGACTGGCCATCGAAGCTGAAGCGCGCGGTCTTGGCTTGGCTGAGACGACCGGCACTCGGAATGCGGAACGCGCCGCTCATTTACCAACTCCCGGCAGCTTGGACGGTTTCGGTTCGCCGGCCTTGTAGGTCATGATGAACTTGTCGGTGACGGTGTCGCGCACGGCGTTGAAGAAGCGGGCGCAGCCATGCATGTGCCGCCAGCGCTCATAGATGATGCCCTTGGGGTTGGAGCGAATGAAGAAGAACTTCTCGAAATCGTCATCGGTCTCGCCCGCCATGTTGGCCGAGCGCGCTATATGCGCCTCGCCGGCGTTGCGGAACTCGAGCTCCGGACGCTCTTCCTCGCAATAGGGGCAGCGGATGAGAAGCATTTTGGTTCGTTCCTACAATTCGCCGTGGCCGACGCGGGCGCCGGCGGGTTGATCGCAAAGCCTCTGTCCCAATGTCGCGAACGGCGCGACCATCCGGATGCGCTCTTCCACGCTTGCAGCAGGACGAAACAGATCGCGGGACGCCATGTTGCCGAGGGTGAGCTGCATCGGATCGGTCGTGACGATCACTTGTCGCGGCTGGAATGTATCGTCCTCGCCGAGCCCATCGGGCCGTCCCTCGAAGAACATAACCACCCTCTGGCCGCCGCTCCACACGCAGGCCAGCAAGCCGTCGTCGACCGAAAACGGCCAGCCAGCCTCGTTGCCTGCGCGGCTGATCGGCTGCGTGCGAACCTCGTCGGCCGACGGAAAATGGAACATGCCCTGTTCCCCCGCCAGCATCAGCGGCATGGCGACAGCCATCTGGGCCATCATCAGTGCGCCACCGCCGCCGCTGCCGCCTCGTCGATGAGCCGGCCGGTGCGGAAGCGCTCGATGGTGAAGGGCGCGTTGATCGGATGCGGATCATCCCTGGCGATGGTGTGGGCAAAGACATGGCCCGAGCCCGGCGTCGCCTTGAAGCCACCCGTTCCCCAACCACAATTGACATAAAGGCCGGGCACCGGCGTCTTGGCCAGGATCGGCGAGCGGTCGGGTGTGACGTCGACGATGCCGCCCCACGAGCGCAGCATCTTCATGCGCGTGAAGATCGGGAACATCTCGCAGATGGCGTCCAACGTGTGCTGCAATATGTGCAGGCCGCCGGTCTGCGAATAGGAGACATACTGGTCGGTGCCGGCGCCGATCACCAGCTCGCCCTTGTCGGACTGCGAGATATAGGCGTGCACCGTGTTCGACATCACCACGCAGGGCACCACCGGCTTGACCGGTTCCGACACCAGCGCCTGCAATGGATAGCTCTCCAGCGGCATGCGCACGCCGGCCATGTTCATGATCACTGACGAATGTCCGGCGGCAACGACGCCGACCTTCTTGGCGCCGATGAAGCCGCGCGTGGTATCGACGCCCATGACCGCGCCATTTGGCGCCCGCTTGACGCCGGTAACCTCGCAATTCTGGATGATGTGAACGCCACGCGCCGAGGCGCCGCGGGCATAGCCCCAGGCGACCGCATCGTGACGCGCCGTGCCGCCGCGCCGCTGCAGCGCCGCACCGACGACCGGATAGCGCGCGTCTTTGGAGGTGTTGAGCGGCGGGCAGAATTCCTTCGCCTGTTCCGGCGTCAGCCATTCATTGTCGATGCCGTTCAGCCGGTTGGCGTGGACGTGGCGCTTCAGCACCTGCACGTCGTGCACATTGTGCGCGAGCATCATGACGCCGCGCGCCGAATACATGACGTTGTAGTTGAGCTCCTGGCTGAGCCCATCCCACAGCTTCAGCGCATGGTCGTAGATGCCGGCGCTCTCGTCATAGAGATAGTTGGAGCGGATGATGGTGGTGTTGCGGCCGGTGTTGCCGCCGCCGAGCCAACCCTTTTCCAGCACCGCGACATTGGTGATGCCGTGCACCGTGGCGAGATAATAGGCGGTGGCCAGCCCATGGCCGCCGGCGCCGACGATGATGACGTCGTATTCCTTCTTCGGCTCAGGCGAGGACCATTGTTCCTCCCAGCCCTTGTGGCCGCGCATGGCCTCGCGGGCGATGGCGAATACCGAATATTTCTTCAACGTCCCAGCCTCTCGCCAAAAGGTCTCGCGAATAGCGGCCGGGCATTCATTCGGTCCCGGCGCGCGAGGTGTATCACTAGCGAAACAGCGCTTCCACCCTTGCGCTGTTTGCGACGGCGCTTGCCGTTTTGCGCCACGGTGAAAAAGACGCATGCTCTCTGGCCACCATGAGGGCCTTCAGTCACATTGTCTGTGGCGAAACTCCGGAGGACAATCTTGGGCAATGCCTGGTGGAACTTGACGTTGCGCTTCCTGCTGGAGCTTGCGGCCTTGCTCGGCTTGGGCATGGCGGGCTGGAGCTTGTCCGGCGGATGGTGGCGTTGGGGCCTGGCTCTGGCCTTGCCGCTCATTGCGGCTGTGTCGTGGGGTACCTTTGCGGTGCTCAACGATCCAAGCCGGTCGGGTCGCGCACCAGTACCAGTTCCAGGCTCGATGCGACTGGCATTGGAACTGGTCATTCTGTTTGGCGGTGCCGCCGGATTCTATGCCGCCAGTTACACGACCACGGGCATCATCGTCGCCCTGTTCATCGCCATCAGTTACGCATTTTCCTTCGACCGGCTCGGCTGGCTACTGAAGCAATAGTTCAATGACGCAGCCTTCGCAGGTTTCGGGTGGCTCCGACGTACCCCGTCTGCGACCAAGCATCCGATTGCCGGTTGAAGCCGGCGCGAAAAAGGATGCAAAGAGATGCTCGCACTCGCCAACAAGATCGCCATCGTCACCGGCGCCAGTTCCGGCATCGGCCGGGCCACCGCAAAACTCTTTGCCGAGGAAGGCGCCAGGGTCATCGTCGCTGCCCGCCGCCAGGTTGAACTCGATGTGCTCGTTGCCGAGATCGAGGACGCCGACGGCACGGCCGTCGCGCTTGCCGGCGATGTTCGCGACGAGGCCTATGCAAAAGCTCTTGTCGATCTGGTGGTCGAAAAGTTCGGTGGGCTCGACATCGCCTTCAACAATGCCGGCGCCGTTGGCCAGATGGGACCGATTTCGGAACTATCAGTGGAGGATTGGCGCGAGACGCTCGACACCAATCTCACCAGCGCGTTTCTCGGCGCCAAATACCAGGTGCCGGCGATGATCGAGCGTGGCGGCGGTTCGCTGATCTTCACCTCTACCTTCGTCGGTCACACAGTCGGCATGCCCGGCATGACCAGCTACGCCGCGAGCAAGGCAGGCCTGATCGGACTGACGCAGGTGCTGGCCGCCGAATACGGCCCCAAAGGCGTTCGCGTCAACGCGCTGCTGCCCGGCGGCACCGATACGCCGGCGGCGACCTTCAAGACACCTGAATCGCGGGCTTTCGTGGAAGGTCTGCATGCGCTGAAGCGTGTGGCGGTACCGGAGGAGATCGCCCGCTCGGCGCTTTATCTCGCCTCCGATGCCTCGAGCTTCACCACCGGAACGGCCCTGTTTGCCGATGGCGGCGTATCGATCAACCGGACGTGAAGGCTTTTCGCGGCCGGGACGCATGTTCATGGCCGCTAAGCAGACGGTGGGCCTTGATTTTTCCGCGCGATTTGGCGATTCCGTTTCCTGTCCAAAAAGCGGGTCCTGGAACCATGATGCTAATCAGAACCTATGTGGCTGCGAGCGCAATCGAAGGCGTCGGCGTGTTCGCCGCCGACCCTATCCGGAAAGGCGCCTCGATCTGGCGGCTCGACCCTGATTTCGACCGGCTGATCCCGATGGACAAATACGAGGCAGCCCCCTCGCATCTCCGGGAATTGCTCGACCGCTATGCCTATCCAAGCCCGGACCGGCCCGGTTTCATGGTCTATGAAGTCGACAATGGACGCTTCATGAACCACGCCAACAATCCGAATACGTATTTTTCGCAGTATGGCGGGGCCACAGCGACCCGTGACATCGCCGCGGGCGAGGAGATCACCTGCGACTACGGCGAGTTCTTCGAGGATTTCGAGCGGCTGCACCTCGCCACGGCGTAGTCGGCTCCCTATCTCATGGGCAAGCGGCACACTTGTCCCGGGGCAAGCCGCCTGCGGTTTGGCTGTCCAAGTTCATTTCGGCTGTGGACAGCGCGGCACGATTCTGCTATCAGCCGCCCCAATTCGTGGTGTAAACCGCCGCGGAGGCTTGTGGCTATGGCCGCTTGCCTGTTGATATCAAACCCGAAAGACAGGATTGCCCGTGCAGGTACTCGTCCGCGACAATAACGTTGATCAGGCGCTTCGCGCTCTCAAGAAGAAGATGCAGCGCGAAGGCATTTTCCGCGAAATGAAGATGCGCGGTCACTACGAGAAGCCGTCCGAGAAGCGCGCCCGTGAAAAGGCTGAAGCCGTCCGCCGCGCCCGCAAGCTGGCCCGCAAGCGCGCCCAGCGCGAAGGCCTGCTGCCGATGACGCCGCGCCCCGTTGCTGCTGGCGCCGCCGGCGGTGCAGGTGGCGCTCCGCGTCCGCCGCGGTTCTAACGCCAATTTTTCGTCCTTTTCGAAGGATATCAGAGGTGGCGCGATGCGGAATCGCCGCCACCTTTTTGTTTTGGTTGTGACCCGGCCCGGAGGGGGAGCCGGACCTGAACGACGCTTGAAGTGAGGACAGGGCAGACATGAACGCAACGAGCGTGGAGCGCGGAACCGCATTGCGTGGTTTCGCCCTGACAGCGGCCCTGCTCTGCGGTCTGGCGCTTGCCGGCTGCCAAACGGCCGGCCCGACCGGCGAATTCAACAACATCGACAAGGCGCAAGGGTCGACCGAGAACATCTCCTCGCTGTCGGCGGTCATCCAGCGCAATCCCCAGGATCCCGAAGGCTACAATGTGCGCGGCTCGGCCTATGGCCGTGGCGGTCAGTACCAGGCGGCGCTCAAGGATTTCAATCAGGCCATCCAGCTCAACCCGAATTTCTTCCAGGCCTATTCGAACCGCGCGCTCATCCAGCGCTTCCTCGGCAACCAGACGGCCGCGCTTGAGGACTACAACCGTTCGATTCAGATCAACTCGAATTATGACGCCGCCTATATCGGCCGCGGCAATCTCTACCGCAAGGCGGGTCGCACGCAGGACGCCTTCAACGACTTCCAGAAGGCGATCCAGCTCGATACGACCGACGCGCGCGCCTACCACAATCGCGGTCTGATCTATCAGAGCCAAGGCCAGCACAAGTTCGCCATCGAGGATTTCTCGACCGCCATCTCGCTGGCACCGGACGCCGCCGAACCCTACAACGGCCGCGGCCTCTCCTATCTGGCGACCAACGACGAAGACAACGCCTTCGCCGACTTCAACATGGCGATCAAGCTCGACGGCAGGAACGCCGAGGCCTGGTCCAACCAGGCGCTGATCTATGAGAGGCGCGGCGAGAAGGCGAAGGCCGCGAAATCCTATAAGGAAGCCGTTCGCCTCGACCCGACCTACCAGCCGGCCAAGGATGGCCTCGCCCGCGTCAGCTGATCTCGGTTTCGGCCAGCGCTTCCCACACAAATCTGCGTGACATCCAAGTGCCGCAGGGTCCTTTGCGTGTCCGAAAGGACGCACTTCGCAACCGCGCATTAACCCCGGCAGCAAGCGTTTGGCCCCTGCCTTGATCGCGCCAAGTTTTCGGCGGAACGGTCTGCCCGCCCAAGCCGTTGTTAAAAAGTAATTTGCGAAAGGACCTCCCCATGATCAAGAAATTCGCCTGCGCCGCTGCCCTTGCCACGACAGTGTTCGCCGTTAACCCCGCCGGCGCCGGCAAGCTGCAGCTCGGCACGCTTGACTGCACCGTCGACGGCGGCACCGGCTACATCGTCGCCTCCAACAAGGGCGTGTCCTGTGTCTTCCGTCCCCACCATCACGGACCGTCGGAGGTTTACACGGGCGTCATCTCCAAGATCGGTGTCGATGTCGGCCAGACGCATCAGGGCCAACTGGTCTGGGCCGTGCTGGCTGCAACCCGCGATCGTGACGGAGGCGATCTCGCCGGCAGCTATTACGGCGTCAACGCGGAGGCCAGCGTGGTGACCGGCGGCGGCGCCAATCTGCTGGTCGGCGGACTGGACAGCGCCTTCATGCTGGAGCCGCTCAGCGTCCAGGCGCAGACTGGCGTCAACCTTGCCGTGGCCGTGACCTCGCTCCAGCTGATCCACTCGTTCAAGTGATTGCATGGAGCCATGCGCTCCATGCCCCTCACCTTGCGGCGCGGAACCAGATATGGTTTCGCGCCGTTTGATGTTGAGGGGGACTGCCATGCCGAAGACAGCCATTGCCGCTGCGATGATTGCAACCATGCTTGCCGGAGCGGCGCAGGCGCAGGACCGAGGCGTAGAACTCGGTACGCTTGAGTGTGCCATTGGCGGCGGCACCGGCTTCATCTTCGGCTCGAGCAAGGATCTGAGCTGCACCTTCAACCCCGCCGACAAGAGCTTCGCGCCGGAAGCCTATTTCGGCGCCGTCAACAAATATGGCCTCGACATCGGCACGACGAAGCAGACGGTCATGCAGTGGATCGTGCTGACGCCACTGAAGAACATTTATGCGCCCGGTGCGCTGGCCGGAGACTACATCGGCGCCAGCGCCGAGGTGACGGCCGCCATCGGTGCCGGCGCCAATCTGCTGGTCGGCGGCTCCTCGCAGGCCTTCACCTTGCAGCCGCTCAGCCTGCAGACGCAGACCGGCATGAACCTCGCCCTCGGCGTCAGCCAGTTCCAGTTGCGCAGCACAGAGAACTGATCGCGCAACGAAGCCAGCCTATCGAAAAGACGACAGTGCGAACGATCCTCAAGAAACCGCTTGAGCTCAATCGCGGTTGAGGTTTTACAAGCCTGCCCCGAACGCAACAACGCCTCGATGCGGCGCGCAATCGACGCTGTCGATGCACATGGTCCTGCCGGAAATCCGTACTGGCTTCTGGCGTCCTGCGCTGGCGTCGAGATATGGAAGGCAGGGGTGGAAATGACCGAAATCAGCACAAACAGGGTCGACTGGCGCGCATTGTGGGCAAGCGGCGACCTGGCGCGCTTCTGCTTCATCAGCCTCGGCATCCTGCTGCACGCCACCAACGAAACCATGGTCGCAACGGTGATGCCGGCCATGGTCGGTGAACTGGCGGGCGTCCAGCTCGTCGGCTGGTCGCTGGCGATCTACGAACTCGGCGCCATCGTTGCCGGCGCAGCGGCCGGACGGCTGGTCAGCTATGTCGCCCTGCGCACCAACATGGTGGTCGCCGCGCTGCTTTACGCAGCCGGCGCGCTGATCTGCGCCACCTCGCCTTCCATGCAACTCTTCCTCGCCGGCCGCCTGATCGAGGGGCTTGGCGGCGGCGCGCTGGTGTCGCTGGCCTTCGTCTCGGTCGAGCGGCTGTTCTCGCGCGCCATCTGGCCGCAGCTGTTCGGCATCATGTCGGCGATCTGGGGCGTCGCCGCCTTCAGCGGACCGTTGCTCGGCGCGATCATGACCGAGCTTTTGTCATGGCGCTGGGCCTTCGGCATCTTCACTCTCGGCGGCACCGCGATGGCGCTGGCAAGCTTCATCGTGCTCGACACGCCGGAGGCGACGAGGCCAAGGGCGAGCACAGGCAGGGCGCCACCCTTCCCGTTCGCAGCCCTGGCTTGCCTTGCCGTCGCAGTGGTGCTGATCGCCTCGGCTGGCGTCGACATCGCTTTGCTGCGCTCCTCGCTGCTGATGGCGCTCGGCCTCATCGGCCTGGTGCTGTTCTTCTATGTCGACGCGCTGAGGCCGCGCTCGCGGCTGTTCCCGGCGCGGCTGTTCTCGTGGCGCACGCCGGTCGGCGCCGGCATGACCATGGTCGCCGCCTTTTCGGTGGCGACCTGTTCCTTCGGCGTCTACGGGCCGCTACTGCTGACCAGCCTGCACGACATTCCGCTGCTGACCACCGGCTACATCATCGCCGCCGAATCGATCGCCTGGTCCATCCTGTCGATTTTGGTGGCCAATGCGCCGCCGCAGCGCGAGCGGCTGATCATCGTTGGTGGCGCAGTGATGATCGCGGCCGGCATCGCCGGCTTTGCCTACACGATACCGCTGGGCTCCATCCCGCTGATCCTGATCTGCGCTCTGTTGCAGGGCGGCGGCTTCGGCGTCGCGTGGCCCTTCCTGACGCGCGTCATCGTCGCCTCCGCCCCGGAGGGCGAGCAGACCATCGCCTCGGCGGCGGTGCCGACCATGCAGCGCATTGGCTATGCCGTGGGTGCAGCCCTTGCCGGCATCGTCGCCAACGCCAGCGGCTTTTCGCAAGGTTTGAACCACGACGCGGCGGCGAACGTCGCGTCGTGGCTGTTTCTTGCCTTCGTGCCGCTCGGCATTGTCGGCTGCCTGGCGGCCTTGCGGGCATCCACGCCGCTTGGGCGGCAACTGGAAGCTATTGGCTAGAAGCAACTGCGTGGCTATTGGAGCATGTCGGCGAGTTCGAGCAGGTCCCTCGCTTTGTAGTCCCAGCCGTCCAGTGCTTTCTGGTTACCTGCCTTGGAAGGGTCTTCGGCGTTGGCGCGAGCGATGTAGGCGGTCTTCAATCCGCAACGGCGGGCCGCTTCCAAGTCGTAGTCATGCGCCGCCACCAGCATGGCATGCCTCGGCTGAACCTCAAGGAACTCACAGGCCCGCAGGTAGACTTGCGGCATGGGCTTGTAAGCTTGAGACATATCGGCGCCGATAATAAAATCCCACGGCAGATTGTTGTATTTCGACACGTTCACCAGAAGCCGGGCGTGTCCGTCGGACAGCGGCGCGATGATGAAATGCGACTTCAAGCGAGAAAGACCCTCGGCCAAGTCTGGCCAGGCCTTCAGGCGATGCCACGACAGATTGAGGTATTCAAGTTCCTCCGATGGGAATGACGCAGGGGCCAAACCAAATTCTTCGAGGCTGGCAACGAGATTTTCTATGTTTACCTGATCGAGCGAAACGAATGATCGCTTGCCGGTCCGAATTGGATCGACTGAAGCGTCGTAGCGTCCGACCCATGCATCGGCAAAACCAGCAGCGTCCACATGGCCGAGGTTGTGGCGTTTCAGAAACTCTCCGACCTCGGTGGTGATGCTGCCACGCCAGTCGACCATCGTGCCCAGGACGTCAAAGAACAGGACTTCAATATTACGCACGTTTTCTCCTTGTGCAGATCATGCAGAGATTCTTGGGGCTAGTCGCGATAAGAGGGGTCGGTTTTGTCCAACTGCCGCTTCAGATAGTCGAAGTGTGCGAATGCCTGATCATTGTAGGGAAGCCAGCCATTGGCCGTCTTCTGTGCGAGTTCATCGGACATGACGTTAAGCGGCTGGCCAGTTGAGTATGCGAGCATAAGGATCTTGGCCGCGCGCTCCACGAAATAGAGGTCTTCAAACGCCTCGGCGACCGTTCGTCCCGTGACGGTCACACCATGGTTGCCCATGATGATGACTCTCTTGCTGCCCAAAGCAGCCGCCAAGCGCTGCCCTTCGGCAGCGTCGTCAGCCATGCCGCCGAACCCAAGATCGATACCGAACTGGCCAAAGAAACGAGCCGTGTTTTGGTCGATGGGCTTGATGCCGGGATCTTTGAGACCAGCCAGCGCCGTCGTGTATGGGGGATGGCAATGCAGCATGACCCGGACTTCCGGCCGCCTGCCGTGCACGGAGCCGTGGATCGTCCACGCGGAGGGATCTGGGGCGTCAGGCCGAGTCATCACCCCGCTGTCGTCCGCATTCAGAACCAAGAGATCACTCGCCCGAATCTCCCTGAAGTGCCGCCAGCGAGGGTTCATGAGGAATTTCTTCCCGTCGGCGGAAAGTGCAGCACTGAAATGATTTCCCACCGATTCATGCCAATCGAACTGGGCTGCCAGGCGAAAAGCTGCAGCAAGATCGACCCGAAGCGACTGTGTTTCGTCCGAAGTCAGCTCGGAGGGGCGGGGATGGGCGTTCATGAACTCTCTCTCTGGCTGAGGTGTGCTTATATTGTGGGCGCGGATCGGCCGTCGCTGGTTGCAACAATTGCGCTATCCGACTAGGTTTGGAAGAGCTCAAAGTCTAATCCGGCATAAGCACGAGGTTATGGTATTGCGTCGACATCTCCCTCCCCTTCGGCTTCTGTCGGCGTTTGAAACCGTGGTGCGTGCAGGCGGCGTCCAGAGCGCGGCGGCCGAGTTGAATGTCACGCAGCCCGCTGTCAGCCAGGCACTTCGGAATCTCGAGGACCACATCGGCACGAAGCTGCTCGATCGACGGATGCGTCCTGCGGCGTTGACAGACGCAGGCCGGGTTCTGCTTCACGCAGTTTCGGACGGAATGGACCGGATCGAGAGCGCGATTGGAAAGATTAGAGCCTTGGAGCGAATGGAACAAAACGTCGTTACCATCGCTTGCACTGTCTGTACCGGCACATATTGGCTGATGCCACGCTTGGCGACGTTCTACACTCGGCACCCTGACATTGTCGTACGGGTCGTACCAACATCCGGCACCCCGCGGTTTACGCCCGAAGCCGACCTGGTGATTCGTTATGGGGCGGGTAACTGGCTTGACGGCACATGCGAAGCTCTTTTCGATGAGCGCCTGGTTCCCGTCTGCAGCCCAAAGGCTGTTGAATGTGTCGGCTCTGGAAATTTCGCCGAAGCGACCCTCCTCCACGTTGAAACCGACGAGGAATTTTCACCCGGCTGGGACGACTATTTCGATGCGACCGGTCTACCGCACGACCGGCAAGGCGATCTCTCGTTCGGCAACCACGTTCAAGCAACCCAGGCCGCACTGGCGGGGATGGGAGTGATGCTCGGATGGATTGCCAATACCGGTGACCTTATCAGGGAGGAGCGGTTGGTGATCTTCCGCAATCAACCCATCATCCCTGGCGGCGCCTACTACCTGATGAGCCCCCTGCAGGGTCCGAGCAAGCCGGCATCCGAGCTGCTGGCGTCTCACCTGCGGACTTGCGTGGCCGTCTCTTAGATACGTCTGCATAATTTTGGGGCGGATGAGATGCTCACTCGACCTCGCGCAGGCGGTAGCCGACGCCGGTCTCGGTGGTGATGTAGCGCGGCTGGTCGGGGGTCTTCTCGATCTTCTGTCTGAGCTGCCGGACATAGACCCTGAGATACTGCACATCGGTCGAATCGCCCCAGACCTGCTTCAACAGAAAATGATGGGTCAGCACCTTGCCGGCGTGCTGCACGAGAATGCGCAGGATGTCGTACTCCTTCGGCGAGAGCTTTACGTCCTTGCCCTCTACCTTGACGATGCGCTTGACCAGGTCGACCGACAGATCGCCGGTCTGGAAAATGGGCTTCTCGCCCTGCTGCTGGAACTTATGCCGCAACGCCACGCGGATGCGTGCGACCAGTTCATTCATGCCGAACGGCTTGGTGACGTAGTCGTCGGCGCCGAGTTCGAGAGCCTGGACGATGCCGGTCTCGTCGGTGCGGCTGGACAGGATGACCACCGGAATGTCGAGGCCGTCGTCGCGCCATTTGCGCAGCAGCTCATGGCCGCTCATGCCGGGCAGGCCGAGGTCGAGCAGGACGAGATCCGGCTTCTCCGCCTCCATCAGTTCGATCGCCACCCCAGCGTTCGGCGCTTCGCTGATCGCGTAGCCCTGGCTGCCGAGCCCGACGCGCAGCAACTTGCGGATCGGCGGCTCGTCATCGACGACCAGTATCTTGACGTTCGAGTTTGTCATGCCAAGTCACCCACATCGTCCGTATTCGAGGCGTCGAATTTGGGCGGGTTGGCCGGCTTCGGCATCTTGATGGTGAAGATTGCACCAGAACGATCCGTCCGGTTTGCCGCCGCGATCGTGCCGCCCATCGCCTCGATGAAGCCGCGGCAGATCGACAGCCCAAGCCCGGTGCCGGCGCGGACCTGATCGCGCTTGCGCACCCGGTAGAACGTGTCGAAAATCCGCTCCAGGTCGCCGGGGGGGATGCCCGGCCCTTCATCCATGACCTGCAGCAGGACCGAGCCATTGTCGGTCCAGCCCTGCACGCGGATCGTCGAGCCGGCCGGCGCGTATTTCGCCGCATTGTCGAGCAGATTGAACAGCGCCTGCTCGAACAGGACGGGGTCGACCTTCAACATCGGCAAATCCGACGGGATGTCGGTCTCGATGTTGTACTCGTCGATGATTTTCCTGGCCCTCTGCAGGGCGGAGCCGACGATGTCGCCGGCATAGTGGAAGGCGTAGTTCGGCTCCATCGCGCCGGACTCGATCTTGGTCATGTCGAGCAGATTGGCGATGAAGCGGTTCAACCGCTCGGATTCGTCGAGCACCGTCGACAGCAGTTCCGCCCGGTCCGGTTCGGGAAGTGCAGCGGAGAAATCCCGCAGCGTGCCGGCCGCCCCCATGATGGCGGCGAGCGGCGTCTTCAGATCATGCGAGATCGAGGTGAGCAGTGCCGAGCGCAGCCGGTCCGCCTCGGCGGCGAGCTTGGCGCGGTCGACATCTGCGACCAGTTGAATACGCTCGATGGCGACCGCTGCCTGGTCGGCGAGTGCGTCGAGCAGGCGCTGCTGCTCGGGCGTCAGCAACGGACCCTGTCTATCATTGTCGAGGCCGACGACGCCTATTGCGGTGCGCCCGGTACGCAAGGGAAGATAGAGGCGCTTGGCGCCGGGAAGTGTGTCGGCGCCGCGCCCCGCGGCGCGGTTGTGCTCCCAGGCCCAACGGGCGGCGGCGATGTCGGCCTCGGCCAGCGTGTCGTCCGGCGGATAGCCAGCCTTGACGGTGATCGTTCCGTCTTCCGGCAAAAGCAGCACCACCCGCAATTTCAGCATCGAGGCGATCTGGAAGGCGGTGGCCCACAGCACGTCATCGAGCGTGCCGGCTCCGGCGAGCTTCTTCGAAAAGAGGTAGATGTCCTCCGTCGCCCGCGCACGCGAGCGGGCGGCGACCGCCTGGCGCTGCACGCGCGCCGTCAGATTGCTGGCAATGACGGCGACAACCAGGAACACGCCAAGCGCGACAATGCTCTCCGGATCCCGGATCGTCAGCGTGTAGCGCGGCTCCAGGAAGAAATAATTGAAGGCAAGGGCGCTGACCAGACAGGCATACAGGGCCGGCCAAAGACCGCCGGTCACCGCCGATGCCAGCACCCCGATGAGAAAAATGATGGCGAGGTTGCGGACGTCGAGAAACTGATCGAGAAGGACGGCGAAGGCGAGCGAGCCCATGACATAGGCGGTGGCCTTGAGATAGGGCCAGATCTGGAACTGCGACGGCTCGTCCGCCGCCTTGACGTTTCTCGACGTCGCCTCTGTGTTGCGTTCGTTTCCCGAAATGACATGGACGCTGATGTCACCGGCATTGCGGATGAGATCATAGGTGAGCGAGCCCTCGATCAATTCCCGCCAGCGCGACCGGGTCGGCCTGCCGACCACGATATGAGTGAAATTGTTCGCCGTCGCATAACGCACGATGTCCTGCGCCACATTCTGACCCGGAATGGTCGTCACCTCGGCGCCAAGCTGCTGGGCAAGGCGCAGGTTCGTCGCCAACCGGTCCTTGTCGTCCTCGGGCATGCTGGCCGAGCGCGTGCTGTCGACGTGCAGCGCCGTCCACGGGGCACGCAGCCGGTCGGCCAGCCTGCGTGCATAGCGCACGCGGGCCGCTCCTCCGGGCCGCGCGTCGAGGCAGACGAGAACCCTTTCCCCGGCAGCCCACGGCCCGGGAATGGCATGGGCCTGCATATGGATCAGCAACTGGTCGTCGACGCGCTGCGCGGTACGACGCAACGCCAGTTCCCTGAGCGCCGTCAGATTGCCGGGCGAGAAATAGTTCTCGATGGCGCGCTGGGCGGTGTTGGGGAAATAGACCTTGCCTTCCTCCAGCCGCTTGATCAGGTCGTCAGGAGTGAGGTCGATGATCTCGACATCGTCGGCCTGGTCGATGATGGAATCGGGAACGGTCTCGCGGACCCTGACCTTGGTGATCTGGGCGACGACGTCGTTCAGGCTTTCGACGTGCTGGATGTTGAGCGTCGTGTAGACGTCGATGCCTTGCGTCAGGATTTCCTGGACGTCGAGATAGCGCTTGGGATGGCGGCTGCCGGGCGCGTTGGTGTGAGCGAGCTCGTCGACGAGAACCAGCGCCGGGCGCCGGGCGAGGATGGCGTCGATGTCCATCTCGTCGAGGATGCGCCCCTTGTAGTCGACCTTGCGGCGGGGAATGACCTCATAGCCCTCGACCAGCGCCAGTGTTTCCTTGCGGCCATGCGTCTCGACGACGCCGATCACCACATCCACGCCGTCGGCCAGCCTGGCGCGGCCCGACATCAGCATCTCATAGGTTTTGCCGACGCCGGGTGCCGCGCCGAGAAATATCCGCAGACGGCCGCGCCCCTCCCGCTCGGCATGGTCAAGCAGTGCGTCGGGAGAGGGTCTGGTCTCGTTGCTTCTGTCGTCCGGCATCAGGATCGATCATGGATGGCGCCGGGGATACTGTCGATCCCCGGCCCGCACCATTCACTGTTTCGCGGCGTCCAACGCAAGATTGAGGCCGAGCACATTGACCACCGGTTCGCCCATGAAGCCGAGCTCCCTGCCCTCGACCTGGCTGTCGACAAGCGCCTTGACCTTGGCTTCGTCAATGCCCCTGGCCTTGGCCACGCGGGCGACCTGGAAGTAGGCTGCTTCGGGGCTGATATCAGGATCGAGGCCGCTGCCGGACGTCATCACCAGATCCATCGGAACGGGCTGGTTCGGGTTTTCCGCCCTCAGCTTTTCCGCATCGCCCTTGATGCGGTCGATCAGCTTGGGGCTGGTCGGACCAAGGTTGCTGCCACTCGAGGCGGCGGCGTTGTAGCCGTCACCGGCGGCCGAGGGGCGGCCGTGGAAGTAGCGGTCGCTGGCAAAGCCCTGGCCGATCAGTTCGGAGCCGATGACCTTGCCGTCCTTCTCGATCAGGCTGCCATTGGCCTGGCGCGGGAACAGCGCCTGGGCGATGCCGGTCATGCCCAGGGGGTAGATCAGGCCGGTCAGCACCGTGAAGAAGACGATCATGATGATCGCGGGTCTTATCTGTTTGAGCATGAGCGTAATTCCTTAAGCGAGGCCAAGCGCGGTGACGATCATGTCGATCGCCTTGATGCCGACGAAGGGCACGATGATACCGCCGAGGCCGTAGACGAGCAGGTTGCGGCTGAGCAGCGCGCCGGCGCCGATGGCGCGATATTTGACGCCTCTCAGCGACAGCGGGATCAGCGCGATGATGATCAGCGCGTTGAAGATGATGGCCGACAGAATGGCGCTTTGCGGCGTCGCCAGTTGCATGACGTTGAGTGCCTGCAACGGACCGGTGGTCTGCCCCGGCGCGATGTAGAAGGCGGCGAATATCGCCGGGATGATGGCGAAATACTTGGCCACGTCGTTGGCGATCGAAAAGGTCGTCAACGAGCCGCGCGTCATCAGCAGTGCCTTGCCGATCTCTACGATCTCGATGAGCTTGGTCGGATCGCTGTCGAGATCGATCATGTTGCCGGCCTCGCGGGCGGCCACCGTACCGGTGTTCATGGCGACACTGACATCGGCCTGGGCAAGCGCGGGTGCATCGTTGGTGCCGTCGCCGCACATGGCCACCAGCTTGCCCTTGGCCTGTTCGTCGCGGATCAGCTTCAGCTTGTCCTCAGGTGTCGCCTGGGCCAGGAAGTCGTCGACACCGGCTTCCGCGGCAATGGCGGCTGCCGTCATCGGGTTGTCGCCGGTGATCATCACCGTGCGGATACCCATGCGGCGCAGTTCGGTGAAGCGCTCACTTATACCGCCCTTGACGATGTCCTTCAGGTGGATGACGCCGAGCAGACGCCCGTCGCGCTCAACCGCCAGCGGCGTGCCGCCGGACTTGGCGATCTCGTCGGCGATGGCCTGGAGGTCGCGGATGGATTCGCTGCTCGGACGTGTGCCATGGGACGCCGATGTCGACTGGTTGACATGGGCAAGAACCGAATCCACGGCGCCCTTGCGCACCGACGAACCGTCGATATCGACGCCGCTCATGCGGGTTTGCGCAGTGAACGGCACGAAGGTGGCGTGCAGCGTTGCCATGTCGCGGGCGCGGATGGCGTATTTCTCCTTGGCCAGCACGACGATCGAGCGGCCTTCCGGCGTTTCGTCGGCCAGCGAGGCAAGCTGGGCCGCGTCGGCCAGTTCCTGCTCGGTGACGCCCTTGACCGGGCGAAACTGCGTCGCCTGGCGATTGCCGAGCGTGATCGTGCCGGTCTTGTCGAGCAGCAGCGTGTCGACGTCGCCTGCGGCCTCGACGGCGCGGCCCGACATAGCCAGCACATTGAAACGCACCAGGCGGTCCATGCCGGCGATGCCGATGGCCGACAGCAGCGCGCCGATGGTGGTCGGGATCAAAGTCACGAACAGCGCGACGAGAACGGTGACCGAGATGTAGCCGCCCGAATAGGTCGCAAAGCTGGGGATCGTTGCTGTCGCCAGCACGAAGATCAGCGTCATGCCGACAAGCAGGATGTTGAGCGCGATCTCGTTCGGCGTCTTCTGGCGCTCGGCACCTTCGACCAGCGAGATCATGCGGTCGAGGAAGGTGTGGCCGGAAGCCGCCGTGATGCGCACGCGGATCCAGTCGGACAACACCTGCGTGCCGCCGGTGACCGCCGAGCGGTCGCCACCGGATTCCCGGATGACCGGTGCGGATTCGCCCGTTATTGCCGCTTCGTTGACCGAGGCGACACCTTCGACCACTTCGCCGTCGGACGGGATGATGTCGCCGGCCTCGACCAGCACGGCGTCGCCGACCTTCAGGCTGGTGCCAGGCACCAGCTTGAACTTGGTGCGATCCTCGCCAGTCAAAAGCTTGGCCTGGGTCTCGGTGCGCGCCTTGCGCAGCGAATCCGCCTGCGCCTTGCCGCGGCCTTCAGCGACTGCTTCGGCGAAGTTGGCGAACAAAACGGTGAACCACAACCAGATGATGATTTGCAGCGTGAAGCCGAGATTGCCGCCGCCGGTGACCAGGTCCTTGACGAACAGCACCGTGGTGAGCGCCGAGACGACGGCGACGACGAACATCACGGGGTTCCTGGCCAGCGTGCGCGGATCGAGCTTGCGGAAGGCGCCGCCGATGGCGGGAAGCAGGATGCGGGCATCCATGATGCTGGCGGATTTCGAGTGGCTCATTTTGAAGCTCCGGCTTCGGTGTTGTTGGACGACAGCGGATGATCGGATGCCGAAAAGAAATGCGGCGGCCCGTAGGCCAGCAGCCAGAGGACGAGCATGACTGCCGCAAGGCCGAGAAACGTCGACATGGTCGGGAAAGGAGGAGGTCTCTCCTCCTTTCCGTGATCGCCCCTATGGCTGGTCTTGCGACGGATGGTGTTGAACCAGGACATGACGGGTCTCAGAAGGTCTGCCCGTGGATGCCAGCCAGGTGCTCGATGATCGGCCCGACGGCGAGCGCCGGGAAGAAGGTGAGGCCGCCGACGATCAGGATGACGCCGACGAGCAGCCCGACGAACAGCGGGCCGTCGGTCGGGAAGGTGCCGGCGGAGGCCGGAACCGTCTTCTTCGCCGCCAGCGAACCGGCAATGGCCAGCGCCGGAATGATGACCAGGAAACGGCCCATCAGCATGCCGATGCCGATGGTGATGTTGTACCAGGGCGTGTTGCCAGTCAGGCCGCCAAACGCCGAGCCGTTGTTCGCCGCCGCCGAAGTGTAGGCATAGAGAACCTCCGAGAAGCCGTGCGGGCCGGCATTGCCCATCGACGCAACGGCGGTCGGCAGCACGACGGCGATGGCCGTGAAGATCAGCATCGCCAGCGGCAGGCACAGTATGGCCAGCATCGCCATCTTGACCTCCTTGGCCTCGATCTTCTTGCCCAGATATTCGGGCGTGCGGCCGACCATCAGGCCGGCGACGAAGACGGCGACCACGATGTACATCAGGATGCCGTAAAGGCCGGCACCGACGCCGCCAACGATGACCTCGCCAAGCTGCATGTTGATGATCGGGATCATGCCGCCGAGCGCGGTGAAGGAACCATGCATGGCGTTGACGGCGCCGCACGAAGCGGCCGTGGTGATGACGGCAAACAGCGCCGACAAAGCGATGCCGAAGCGGCTCTCCTTGCCTTCCATATTGCCGCCATCGATGCCGAGCGCATGCACCAGCGGGTTGCCGGCGGCTTCCGCCCAGTAGCAGACGACGACGCCGGCGATGAACATCACGCCCATGGCCGCCAGGATCGCCCAGCCCTGGCGCTGGTTGCCGACCATGCGGCCGAATACATTGGTCAAGGCAGCGCCGATGGCGAAGATCGACACCATCTGGATCAAATTGGAGATCGCGTCGGGGTTCTCGAACGGGTGCGCGGCATTGGCATTGAAGAAGCCGCCGCCATTGGTGCCGAGCATCTTGATGGCAACCTGCGAAGCGACCGGACCGACAGCGATGGTCTGCTGCGCGCCTTCGAGCGTCGTGGCATTGATGTGGGCGCCAAGCGTCTGCGGCATGCCGAGCCAGACATAGACCAGCGTCAGCACGATGCAGAACGGCAAAAGCAGATAGAGTGTAGCACGGGTCATATCGACCCAGAAATTGCCGATCGACTTGCCCGATGCCCGCGCAAAGCCGCGGATCAGCGCGATGGCGATGGCGATGCCGGTGGCCGCCGAAACGAAATTCTGTACCGTCAGGCCGGCCATCTGCACGAGATAGGACATCGTGCTTTCGCCGCCGTAATTCTGCCAGTTGGTGTTGGTCATGAAGCTGGCGGCGGTATTGAAGGCGAGACCTGGTTCGACCGCTGTCATGCCGGCCGGGTTGTAGGGCAGGCTGCCTTGCAGGCGCTGCAGGGCATAAAGCAGGAGGAAGCCGGCAAGGTTGAAGAGCAGCAGAGCGACCGCATAGGTCGCCCAGTGCTGTTCCTCACGTTCGCTGGTTCCGCAAATGCGGTAAAGCCCGCGTTCCAGCGGGCCGAAGACTGGCGAAAGCAGCGTGCGGTCGCCGTTGAAGACGCGGTGCATGTAGCCGCCGAGCGGCTTCACCAGCAAAATGATGATCCCGCAATAAACCAGGATCTGTATCCAACCGTTCAGTGTCATGGCTTTCCGTGCCTCAGAAGCGTTCTGGACGAACGAGCGCGTAGGTCAGGTAGGCAAGCAGGAACAGCGTCACGCCACCACCAAGGATGTAATCGACAAGCATGGTTCGATCCTTGAGCTCAAATTCTGTCGCAGGCTTTGACATAGGCGAAGAACAGGGTAAAAAACAAAACCCCGATCCCGAGAACAATTACGTCCATAACGCTGGTTCCTTGTGCCGCTTGTACTTCGCGCCATTGATTGAAAAGCGCGCAATATCCTGGAAACGGCCCGCCGCTTTTGGCGGTGGTACCGGATGCTTTTCTTGAAGGAGAATATGGACCCGATCGCCATAAAGGTTCGAGACGGGGCGGGATGGAAAGAAATAGGAATTTTATAAAGATTTCGGGTCGGCTCATCGCGAACGTTCAACAGACTGATGGTCGTGCAATGCCCGGCTTCATCAGTCCAACACCGGGCTGCGGTTTACGCTACCGGATAAAGAACGCCCGGCTGGGGAGGCCAAGCCGGGCTTTCTGTGATGGCTGGTATGGCTTTGGCAGCCAAGGTGGGAGCAATCCTCAGGCGGCGTAACCACCATAACCGCGCGCAACGGCATGCACGCCCGCGACCGGCTCGAGGTCCGGCCAAAGAATGCCGGCGGCTTGCGCGAATTCGAACAACGCCCGGCGCGCCTGCTCGACGCTCACATAACCTGGAACGGCCAGATCACATGCCTTCGCCGCGTTGCGGTAAAGCGGGCCGCGGCGGGAGGTCGTCCAGTTGGTCAGGAAATCGTGCATTTCGGCCAGCGAGGCAATCTCGCGCTTGAAACCGAGGCCGACGGACAGTGCGACCGGTGAATGAAACAGCTTGTCGTGCATGAAGCGGGGCTCCTGATTTCTTCGCGCTTGGAGAGATATCCGGGCGGGTCCGCGAACGGGACGCCAACAAACGCGCAACCAGGCAGGAGGTTCCAAGCTTGGGCCTGGGCGCTTTTCAGGTGTGCCCGGCTGCTTTCGTCGCTTGCGGGCGCTATGAGCGATCGGCAGATTGTATTGTGAGGTTTCTCGGCATCCGCCAGGGCCGTGCTTCACTCGTGCCTATGGTCTCGCCTGTCTCGCCTGTTGGCAGCAGAAGGCCTGCCGCAAGACTGTTTCCCAGCGAGACGCCGGGCTTTTCAACAACGACGTGAGCGACCAGTGCCATGAAGACCAGAAGCACCATCGTCATCAATATCACGAGCCAATACTGGCTGGTGTTGGCCAGAGCAAAATCTCGCACGGGCGAGATGGAAAAAACCGCGACGAAGGCGAGCCCTTGCAGCAGATAGATGCCATAGCTGATCTCGCCCAGCCGCACGGAACGGCTGGCGGTCAAAAGACCGAAGAAATCCGCGCCAGAGACGATCAGGAAGAAACTGCCGATGCACAGCAGCATCGGCACCGGTGCGTAGGCAATCTCGTAGGTGGCAAATATATACGCGAGCAGCGCCAGGGCGATGGCGGACAGGGCGTGTCGATGCACTTTCGCCAGCAGGGCGTTTGCTTCAAGCGTCGCGCACATCATGCCTCCTGCGAAAAGTCCCAGATAGCAGTAAGCGAGACTGCCTCCACCCGCAGACATGAGAATGGAAAAACCCAGGAGGGCCACCGGCATACCTAAGCGTGCAACAGGGTGCCGGCTGAATATCGCCACGATCGGCAAGCTGAAATAGAACAGCCATTCATACGGCAAGGTCCAGGTTACGCCAGCCAGGGTATAGACGCCAAAGCTCGAAAGCGGAGCATAGCCGAAGACGCCAAACAGCAGATTGAAAAACGCCCGCTCATAGGTCGCGAAGGCTGAGTAATCGATCGGTCCGTTGACGACTTCGAGGACCATCACTGCACCGATGGCGGCAATGTAGAGCGGTCCGATCCTAAAAGCCCGCTTGAGCAACAAGGCCGGAAAATTTACCGAGGACTTTGCCGACAGCAATTTCCCCCAGAACAGATAGGCGGAAATGACAAAGAAAAAGGACACTCCTAACTGTCCCAGCAGGCCGTAGAAAGCGGAAGGCGGGTACTCCCACACGCCTGTCGTCAAGAATTCATGGTAGATGACAGAGTGGTGAAGCGCGACCGCAAGCGCCAGATATCCTCGCATCCCGTCTATTGTCCGGATTCTGGCGGAGTTCGATTCGAAACCTACTCGCTGGAATAGCGGTATGCCTGCAAGCGACCAAACCAGCGCCACCACCACAAACGCGGGCCAGAGGTCATAAAGTCCAATCATGTCCGCGATTGCCCCCACCAAGTTCTTGCGCACAGCAGCACGCTGAGTCCGTCTCGTTGACTATGCAGCTTGGCCCAGCGCCGGCACAAGCGCTCGCAAGGCTGCTGTGGCTTTCCGTGCTTTCAGAAGCGTTCTGGACGAACGGACGCGTAAGTGGGCGAGCAGGTCAGCGAGATTATCAATTTCGCACAACGCAACTGTCGCGTTGAGATAGCTTGCCCGCCTTGAGGGTCACGCCTTCTTCACGAACTCGGTCTTGAGCACCAGGCCTTTCACTTGCTTGGTGTTGCATTCGATCTCGCCGGGATTGCCGTTGAGGCGGATGTTCTTCACCAGCGTGCCCCGCTTGATCGTCTCCGAGGTGCCTTTGACTTTGAGGTCTTTGATCAGCGTGACGGAATCGCCGTCATTCAATTGAGCGCCATTGCTGTCGCGCACGATTTCATCGTTTGGCATGCCATCTCCTGTGATTTGGATCACCACTACCAGATCACGTAAAAATCCCAAAACCGATGGCCTGCAAACCATCAAGGTCACTATGAATTTGCAGCACCAGACATTTGGCACCCTTACGAAACGCAATATTGACTTTTGTTGGCTGGCTACGTATGGCCGCTTCGCGCCTCATTTCGGCCGTTCCCTGGTGCGTTAGCGCTGCCCAAAGCAGACCCTTCAAGGGCGCCGGAAGCAGAACCCATGGAAGTACCGGCGGCGCCTGCCAAACGAGCGTTGATGCCACGTCAGGTGTGGGCCGTTCGTTTCTCCTCGATCAGGCGACGGCCGGCAACTTCGCGTAATCCTGCGCCTAGCCCACTACCGAAGCTGCGCCTTACCTTCCGATTCGTGACGCTGCCGACATCAGCTCCTGAGTGTTCGGGGCGCCGAATAGGCCGCCATCGAGTACCTCGTTGGAAGTCCAGCGAACGACGCCATCGCGGTCCAGCAAGAACTGGCCGACGAGCTGCCCAACGCCGGTGGCCATCATCTGTTGATCCGCTTCCGTGATATCGTAGCTGTCCTTCTTGTTCAGATATTCGAGCGCTGCAAACGGGTCCATCGGCTCCGGCATCTCGCCCGGCAAATCGACCCGCATCGACTTCACATCGCTCATCGAAACTTTTTGCGGCCATGCGCTCTCGTCTTCGGTGATCTGCATATTCGGCAATCCAAAGGCGCGGTGTGAAGTCCGCTCCGGATCGGATGCAGCGAGCAGGCCGAGCATCGGGTGGTACCGCAGATAGAGGCGCGCCCGCTCGATGGGCGTGTTGACCACTGTCAGGCTTTCGATGCCCTTCTCGTTGAGGGCTGGGGCGAGTTGCGAAAGCATGGCGATTTGGCGCCTGCAAAAAGGACAATGGAGACCTCGATACAGCCCAACCAGCACTGGTTTCTCGCCTCGGAAATCGTCGATGGCGATCTTGCCCTCGCGGGTAATCGCGTCGAGCACGACATTGGGCGCCGTTTCGCCAAGTTGCAGCGGGCCTATGTTGAGACGTTCTGACATGCTGATCCCTCCTCGCGGGTCAATCCACAACGGATGTGCGGGCGGGTGGTTTGAGCCCATGTGCGGCACATACGTCCTTGGGCATGCTGAAATGGCGGTCGGCCTTAGGACGGCGTCGAGGTCGGCGTCGATAGTCAATTTATAGCACGGAGAGGGCGGGCGCTAGTTCTTACGGAGGGCAAACGCTTTTACTAGATGGCCCCCACGAGCCCGTAGGTACTCACAATCAATGCGCCATCGTAGGTTGCCTCGGGCACCGGCCCGCCGAGGTTTGTCGGTGGCGGGGCGGGGGTGGCTTCTGGGGCCTCTGTCAGGGGTGCACCGGCCGACGCCCATGCTCACAGTTCAGCACAGGGCCTGCGGCTCTCGCCCCCAAAACCCAAATCGCTCCGAAGACGGAGTGCGGCCCTAACGGTGACCGCATTGTCCACATTGCGAATGGCAGCAATGCGCCTCAATTTCGGACGTTGAGGTGATCTCTACTGTTGCCCAATAGCAGACGTTGCCGGAGACTATCCTGGAAATCGTGCTTGCGGACATTCCGGCCGTTCTGCTTCAGTCGACGGCCAAAGGAGGCTTTTCCCGACGGCAGAATGACAATGCGCGCGGCCATACGGCCGCGCGCTTCAGTTGTCGGGGGTCCGACTGATCAGATCGCCTGACCACCCGACACCTCGATCCGCTGTGCCGTAATCCAACGGTTATCCTCGCCCAGAAGGCTTGCTACCATTGGCCCGATGTCGTCAGGCAGCCCTACGCGGCCAAGCGCGGTCATCCCTGCGAACTGCGCGTTGACTTCGGCATTGTCGCGCACCAGCCCGCCACCGAAATCGGTCTCGATCGCTCCGGGCGCAACCGTGTTCACTGTGATCCCGCGTGCACCCAACTCTTTCGCCATATAGACGGTCAAGATTTCGACCGCCCCCTTGGCGGCCGCATAGGCCGAGAAGCCTGGATAGGACACGCGGGTCAGGCCCGAAGAAAAGTTCACGGTCCGCCCGCCATCTGCGATGAGCGGCAGAAGCGCCTGCACGAGGAAGAAGACGCCCTTCACATGGACGTCGAACAGACCGTCGAACTGCGCCTCGGTCGTATCGCCGATCATGGCGAATTCGCCGTGGCCGGCATTGTTGATCAGGTAATCGAAGCTGTCGCGGCCCCAGGTCGCTTGCAGCGCCGCGCGCAGGGTCTCGGCAAAGGCCGCGAAGCTGGCGACCACGCCGAGATCGAGCTGCAGAGCAACCGCCTTACGGCCCAGGGCTTCGATCTCGGCCACAACCTCGCGGGCCTGAGATGCGTTGCCGCGATAGGTGACGATCACGTCGCGTCCATGCCGCGCGATGCTGACAGCGGTATTGCGGCCGAGGCCGCGGTTGGCGCCGGTGACGAGTGCGATCTTGGTCATGCGGGAAGTCCTTTCATCCGAAGTGATGGGGACAACATGCGGCAAGAGCGTCTCCAGTTGTTGCCGATTCCTCGCGTAGCCTTGCCTGTTCCTGCAAATCTGGATCGGCCTTGCCACACAGGATTTGCCAGAATGTTCGGATTTCTTGCCTGATCCTTCTTCAGGTCTTGCCTGAAGCGCCACCACCCTTCATCTTGCTCATATGAGCCGAACGCTTCTCGACCTTGTGCGCAGCTTTGCCGACACTCATGCCGACCGTTTCGGGGCGGCGTCGACGCCTATTCCCGGCCTGACCGCGATCCGCGCCACGCAGCCCGGCGAATTGCAGGTGGCTGTCAATCGGCCGCTGGTGGCCATGCTGTTACAAGGTGCCAAGCGGGTCACGATAGGGGCCGAGACATTGGAATTCGGTCCGGGCGAGTCGCTGCTGATCTCGGCCGATGTGCCCACGGTCAGCCAGATCACGCAGGCAACCCTCGGCGCGCCCTATTATTCGCTGGTGCTGGAACTCGACCCCGTCCTTATGCGGGAACTCGCGGTCGAGATAGCGGCGGTCCCGGGCGATCCGCGCAAGCCTGTCCGAGTGGAGCCGACCGACGCAGATGTCGCTGATGTGGCGCTGCGTCTGATGCGGCTTCTGGACCGTCCCTTTGCCCTCCCGGTCCTGCAAGGGCCGTTGCTGCGCGAGATTCATTTCTGGCTTCTGGCGGGACGGCACGGATCGGCCCTCCGCAGCCTCGGCGGGGCCGATGGCCATGCACAACGCATCGCCCGTGCGGTCGCCCTGATCCGCGAAAGCTATGCGCGGCCGATCCGCATCGAGGAACTGGCCGAGGCCGCGGGGATGAGCACCTCGTCCTTCCACCAGCATTTCCGCCAGACCACCACGCTGTCTCCCTTGCAATTCCAGAAGCAGTTGCGCCTGATCGAGGCTCGGCGCCAGATGCTGGCCGATGGCACGAGCGCGAGTTCGGCGGCATATGCGGTGGGCTATGAGAGCGTGCCTCAGTTCACCCGCGAATATGGCCGTCTGTTCGGCAAACCACCGGCCCGCGACATACGGCGGGCACAGATGGCTGCGTAGTCTGACTCTGCTTCAGAAGAAAGCGAGCGTCCGCTGTGGGTCACATCCAGGCCACCCTTTGAGCGCTGCCTACGTCCGCTTCTGCACTTCGATGGCCGAAAACTGACAGTCCGCAGTCGGCCCCAAACAGGACGCTGACCTCCTCGATGTTGAGCGACGCCAAGGCGGACTATGCGGGTTCCTGACCGTTTGTTACACAGACTAACGACGCTTCGACCTTGAGGCGCTTCTATGAGTTTGCTAACTATTTGAAATAATTGACTTATTAGAAAAATTCTGGCGGAGAGAGCGGGATTCGAACCCGCGTTACGGTCTCCCGTAAACACACTTTCCAGGCGTGCGCCTTCAACCACTCGGCCACCTCTCCGTCCATGCATGTCGCGCCGGCCGGTTTTGCCGCGCGGGTTGGGGAGATGCACCTCCCTCGGGGCTTGGATGCGGAATTTCCGCACACTCGGCGCAGCCAACCAGCACACGCCCTGCCCCTGCGCCTGAAGCCGTCGAAGCAACAGGCGCGGGGCTCATCTAGTCGATCCGACGCCGAATGCCAAGCCATATCAGCCGTCTATTCGCTTTGCCGGCCATACAGTGTTTCGCGACATCGTCGGCGCCCCCGATTTTGAAGCGCCGCCACCCGAATGATGTGCACAGGCAAGGCCGCAAGGTCTGCCGTGCTTGACTTCGCCGCCGGCCCTCTGTCGAGTGATCCAAAGGCCTTGGGGGCTGGACATGACATCGAGCAATGAACAGACGCCATCGAGGCGGCCGGACAGCGGACTGTCCTTCGTGCCGCCGGGTTGGCTCATTTTCGTCATGGCGTGGTCGGTCTACGGTGTGGTGTCAGCCTGGTGGCTGGTCGGCGGCCATGGCGGCCTGCCGGACGGGGTTTTCTATCTCCTCCTTGGCGGGCTCGCCGTCGACATCGTTACCATCCTGTGGGGACTCTACCTGCTCGGCCTCGCCTTCGGCCGCTCGGCCCGCTTCCCGCGCCAGTTCACCATCTGGCAGGTCGCCACAATCATCTGGCTGCTGGCCTGGCAGGCCTGTGTATTGACGATTTCCGATTTCGTCTTTTCGGGCAAGGCGCTTGCCATCACGGCCGCTCAAATCGCCATCGGAGTTCTCTGCATCTACCTGCTGCGCCGGGGATCCGAAGCCGATGCCGTCTATGCCAATCCGGAAACCGCAAGCTCGCCTGTCTTCGTCTCGGTCATCGCCGCCCTGCTCGGCATTGTCCTCGGCGCGGCCATCGGTGCCGTGGGCGGATTCGCCATCGGCTCGGTGATCTCGGAGGTCACCGGGATGAGTTGCTTCGAGGGCGCCTGCGGCTATTTTGCGCTGTTCATCGGCCTGGCCGGGCTGGTCGTCGGCGCCATCGGCGGCGGCCTTTTCGCCGTCTGGCGCGTCCATCGGCCCAGACGCAAGCTGGCGGGATAGACTGAGCTTCCAATTCGCGCAGGGCAACGGGCTTCTTCCGGCGCCAACGCGTTGGTTGGCAAGGCACCAAACGCAAAAACCCACCTGTGCGGCGGGTCGTTGGCACAAATCAGCACCATGGGCGAATATGTAGCATAGCTGCCGTCACCGGGTCAAGAAAAAATTCCTATCGATATGAAAGGCTACCGGCACAAAGCACCCGACAACGCCGGACTGGCCGTGGTTTTGCCGACCCGGGGCTCTGAGCCTGCAAATTCGCGTATGGCGATTGCGGTCCAGGCGTGCGCATTCTATCTCTGAAACCGGAAGGCCCTCGGGAGGGGGACTGGCCCGGAGGAGGTCCCGCATGTTTCGCTTCATCTTCCGTCTCGCCGCGATGGTCGCCCTGTCGGTTTCCGTCATCATGGCGGTGCTCGATGCGACGCGCACCGTAGCGGCTTCGGCACTGGTGCTGACCCCGCTCAACGCCAGCTGGCTGGCCGTCTCGCCGGACACGCGGGCCGCCTTCGAGACCTTCGTCCGAACCAAGGCCGGGCCGATGCTGTGGGACGGTGTCATCGCCTGGGTGCTTAACCAGCCGGGCTTCGCCGTGTTCGCGGTGCTCGCCCTCCTGCTCTATGCGATCGGCTACAGGCGGCAACGCCGCTCCGGACAGTTCGCCGCGAACTGATCTGCTTTCCAGAGAGAGGGAAAACCAGGCATGTTCTTTCTCAGCGACATGCTGAACAAGAAACTCAATCTGCCGAAGCCATCCGAGGCCCTGCCGGGCCGCGCCAAGGCGATCCCGACCGCATCCAGGCACAAGGTCTTGAAAAGACCGCTCAAGGGTCCCTATCCCGATGGGCTGGAGACAGCGATGTTCGGGCTCGGCTGCTTCTGGGGCGCAGAGCGGCTGTTCTGGCAGATCGAAGGCGTCTGGGTCACGGCGGTCGGCTATGCCGGCGGCTTCACGCCCAATCCGACCTATCAGGAGACCTGCACCGGGCTCACCGGCCATGCGGAAGTGGTGCTGGTCGTCCACGACCCCAAGATCGTCTCCTATGCCGCGCTTCTGACGCTGTTCTGGGAGAGCCACGACCCGACGCAAGGCATGCGCCAGGGCAATGATGTCGGCACCACCTACCGCTCCGCGATCTACACATCAGGTGATGCGCAATTGCGGGCGGCAAGCGCCTCGCGCGATGCCTATGAGACCTCGCTGCGCGGAGCCGGCCACGGCAGGATCACCACCGAGATCGCGCCGGCGCCTGAATTCTACTTCGCCGAGGGCGATCACCAGCAATATCTGGCGAAGAACCCTTATGGCACTTGCAACCTCAGGGGCACCGGCGTCGCCTGCGCCATGCCGGCTGCCGCCCCCGTCTGAAGCCTTGCACGCAACGATCAGGCTGCCGCGCGGCCTCACCGCGCCATGCTTTTCCAAAAGGTCAAAATTCCGCGTGAATTTTGTTTCGGGCCGTGCCAGATTGCCGCCGAGCGGGAGGGGAATACACTCCTGGCTGACGTCGCTTGCCTGCCGGTGAACCGGGCGGGCATGCGGTGCGTAACGGAAAAAATAACCGACAGGGTGTGGATCACATGAAACGTATCGTTCTCGGCCTTCTGGCCGCAACCGCAATGGTTCTTCCGGCTTTCGCCGCGGATGTCCAGCCGGCCGTCCTCTATGATCTGGGCGGCAAGTTCGACAAGTCCTTCAACGAGGCAGCCTACCATGGCGCCGAGAAATTCAAGACCGAGACCGGCGTCGCTTATGTCGAGTTCGAGGTGTCCAATGCCTCGCAGCGCGAGCAGGCGCTGCGCCGCTTCGCGGAGGACGGTCACAATCCGATCGTCATGGCCGGCTTCGCTTGGGAGGATGCGCTGAAGAAGGTCGCGGCCGAATATCCCGATCTCAACTTCGCCATCATCGACGATGCCGTCGACCTGCCTAATGTCCGCTCGCTGGTGTTCAAGGAGAACGAAGGCTCCTATCTCGTCGGCATCATGGCAGCGATGGCCTCGAAGTCGAAGAAGGTCTCCTTCATCGGCGGCATGGACATTCCGCTGATCCGCAAGTTCGAATGCGGCTATGTCGGTGGCGCCAAGGCAGCCGGTGCGACTGACGTCATCCAGAACATGACCGGTGACACGCCGGCGGCGTGGAACGATCCGGCCAAGGGCGGCGAGATCGCCAAGACGCAGATCGACCAGGGCTCCGACGTGGTCTATGCCGCGGCCGGCGGCACCGGCGTCGGCGTGCTGCAGGCGGCGGCTGATGCCGGCAAGCTCGGCATCGGCGTCGATTCCAACCAGAACGGCCTGCAGCCCGGCAAGGTGCTGACCTCGATGCTGAAGCGCGTCGACGTTGCCGTCTACAGCGCTTTCATGGACGGCAAGAATGGCACCTTCAAGGGCGGCCTGCAAAATCTCGGCCTCAAGGAAGGCGGCGTCGACTACGCCATGGACGACAACAACAAGGCGCTGGTGACCGACGAGATGAAGGCGGCGGTCGAAAAGGCCAAGGCCGACATCATCGCCGGCAAGCTCGAAGTGCACGACTACACCGCTGACAACGCCTGCCCGTATTGAGCGGCAGCGACGTAAGCCATGATCTTCAAACCGCCGGGCGCAAGCCCGGCGGTTTTGTCTTTCCGACGGGCGAAACAGATGCACCAGCCGACAGTCGAACCCTTGGGTGAGCCCGATGTAGCAGCAGTCGCGCAACTGCGCCTGGCCACCTTTTTCGAAGGAACCGGAAGGACCCTCAGGGAAGACGCGGCAGGGCTTCGCGGCTTGCTCGGCGGTGACGGCTTCGAGGCGGCATTCGTGGCCCGGATCGGCGACACGCCGGTCGGGACATGCCTGCTGGTCCGCCACGAACTGGAGCCCGCGCATGATCTGACGCCGTGGCTGGCCGGGTTGGTTGTCGATGCCGGGTACCGACGCCGAGGCATCGCTACCGCACTGGTCAAGGCAACGGAAGCCCACGCCGCGTCACAGGGCGTCGAGACGCTCTATCTCTACACGTGGGATGCGCGTGATTTCTACGCAGCGCTTGGCTGGAACACGGTTGAGATCTTTGGCTTGGACGGCGAGCGAATGGCGCTTATGTCGCGCCGACTTGGAACATGATCCCAAAAGGTGGAGTCCTGGTTTTCGGAAAAGACCAGGCAAACAAAGAACTTATAACTTGCCCGCCAGATAACCCAGCGCAAAGGCCACCATCAAACCGGCGGCAACCACAAATCCACGCCGGCCGCCAAGCGTGTGCAGGCCGATGCCATGCGGCCGCTGCGACAAGCTTCGGATCACCGTTGGCGATCCGGCATCGCCGAGGTCAGAAGTGCGCATCTGCGGCAGTTCGCCAATGCGCTGCGTGATCTGCTTCCACCGCTCTTCGCCATCAGCCGGTTCGGCACGGTCGAAGATATGCATCCGCTCGGCAAGCCGCACGACGGCGTCACGGAACGCCGGGTCGATCTCCAGGTCGCGCTCGGCCCGTTCGCGTTCCATGTCGTTCATCAGGCCGAGCACATAGTCGCCGGCCCGCGCGATGCGATCGCTTTCGCTGGCCATGGCTCCCCTCCCCTTTTCCTCACCAGTGCGGCGGCTTGGTTACCGGTACGTCCGGCGCCGCCTGCTCCTCCAGCGCCAGGAAGCGATCCGTCAGCGCGTCGAGCTTGCGCTGCATGCGCTCGATCACCTTCCACTGCTCGGCGATCTGGCCGGACAGTTCCTCGATGGTTTTCTCCTGTTCGGCGGCGCGGATCTCCAACGTCGTCAGCCGGTCGGCGGGCATGATCATTCGAATCCCTAGTCTCGCGTCCAGCGAATTTGAGCTTCGCCATATTAGCGAATGTGAACGCCCCGGCCACGTTGCAAATTGACAAGCGCACCGGGATTTGTCGAGAGTGAGCCCGGCTCCGGCAATTGGCATGGGCGGAGCGTCATGCTAGGCGTTTTGACCAAGCGATAAAAAATAAGAGTGGGACAGGCTGCATGGCGCAAGCCGCAATCGAGCTGATCGGCATCAACAAGAGTTTTGGTGCGGTGCGCGCCAACCGCGACATCAATCTTGAGATCGCGCGCGGCACCATCCACGGCATCGTCGGCGAGAACGGCGCCGGCAAGTCGACGCTGATGTCGATCCTCTACGGCTTCTACCAGGCCGACAGCGGCGAGATCCGCGTCGGCGGCCAGCAGGCCTCGATCAAGACGCCCAATGACGCGATCGCGCTCGGCATCGGCATGGTGCATCAGCACTTCATGCTGGTCGACAATTTCACGGTGCTGGAGAACGTCATCCTCGGCGCCGAAAGCGATGCGCTGCTGAAGAAGAGCATCGCCAAGGCGCGCTCCGAGCTGGAGCGGCTTGAGCGCGAATACGGGCTGGAAGTCGACCCCGATGCGATCATCGAGGAACTGCCGGTCGGCCTGCAGCAGCGTGTCGAAATCCTGAAGGCGCTCTATCGCGGCGCCGAGATCCTGATCCTCGACGAGCCGACGGGCGTTTTGACGCCGGCCGAGGCCGACCATCTGTTCCGCATCCTCAAGCAGTTGAAGGACCAGGGCAAGACGGTGGTGCTGATCACCCACAAACTGCGTGAGATCATGGCAATCACCGACACGGTGTCGGTCATGCGCCAGGGCACGATGGTGGCAACCCGCGAGACCAGGAAGACCACGGTCGAGGAATTGGCCGAGCTGATGGTCGGTCGGCGCGTGCTCTTGCGGGTCGAGAAGGGCGAGGCGGAGGCCGGCAACGTCAAGCTCGCGGTCAAGAACCTGACGGTGAAGGACACGCGCGGCGTCACCATGGTCGACGACATTTCCTTCGACATCAGGGCCGGCGAGATCGTTGGCATCGCCGGTGTCGCCGGCAACGGACAATCCGAACTGCTCGAGGCAATTTCCGGCATCCGACGCGCCGTCTCCGGCTCGGTCATGCTCGACGGCAAGCCGATCGACCTGACCGGTGCGGCCGATCCCGGCGAATTGCGCGACCGCGGCCTGGCGCATGTGCCGGAGGACCGCCATCACGTCGGGCTCGTGCTGGCCTTCGAGGAGAACGAGAATTCCATCCTCGGCTATCACGACGACCCCCGCTATTTGAAGGGGCCATTCCTTAACATCGATGCCATCCGCAATGATGCCAAGGACAAGATCGCGAAATACGATATCCGCCCGGCCGACTGCCGGTTGAAGACCGCCAATTTCTCCGGCGGCAACCAGCAGAAGATCGTGCTCGCGCGGGAAATGGAACAAGACCCGGGTGTTCTCATCGTCGGCCAGCCGACGCGCGGCGTTGATGTCGGCGCCATCGAATTCATCCACAAGCGCCTGATTGCCATGCGCGACCAGGGCAAAGCGGTGCTGGTGGTTTCTGTCGAGCTCGACGAGATCCGCTCGCTGTCCGACCGCATCCTGGTGATGTTTTCCGGCCGCATCGTCGGCGAGCGCGGTCCGGAAGCGACCGAAGGCGAACTTGGCCTGCTGATGGCCGGCGTCGACCATCAGGAGGCCGCACTTTGAGCACGCCTTACGCCAAACTGCCGGCCTGGGCCGACTATGGCTTGATCCCGCTGATCAACCTGTTCGTCGCCTTCGTCGTTGCCGGCTTCGTCGTCGTTCTGGTCGGCGAGAACCCGTTCCGCGCCGCAATCATCCTGGTCGAAGGCGCCTTCGGCAAGGGCACAGGCATTGCCTTCACCCTGTTCTATGCCACCACGTTCATATTCACCGGACTTTCGGTGGCCGTGGCGGCGCATTGCGGCCTGTTCAACATCGGCACCGAGGGACAGGCCTACATCGCCGGCCTTGGCATCGCCGTCGTCTGCCTGAGCTTCGACAGTACACTGCCATGGTGGCTGACCTTCCCGCTGGCGATTGTCGCTGCGGCGGTCGTGGGCGCCTTGTGGGCGCTGATCCCCGCCTATCTGCAGGCCAAGCGCGGCTCGCACATCGTCATCACCACCATCATGTTCAACTTCATCGCCGCCTCGATCATGGTTTACCTGCTGGTCGGCCCGTTGAAGCCGGCGGCCTCGCAAGCGCCGCAGACGCGCAACTTTCTCGCCGGCGCGGAATTGCCGAAGCTCAACTGGATCATCGAGCTGTTCGGCGCCAAGATCCGCTCGGCGCCGCTCAACGTCACCTTCCTGCTGGCGCTGGCCATGGCTTTCCTGGTCTGGCTGCTGATCTGGCGCACCAAGCTCGGCTACGAGATGCGTACCTACGGTCACAGCCCGAAGGCGGCACGCTATGCCGGCATTTCCGAGACCCGCATCATCATCACCGCCATGATGATCTCGGGCGCGCTGGCCGGTATGATGGCGCTCAACCCGGTGATGGGCGACCAGCACAATGTCGCCATCGACTTCGTTTCCGGCGCCGGTTTCGTCGGCATCGCGGTGGCGCTGATGGGCCGCCTCCACCCGGTCGGCATCGTGCTGGCGGCGATCCTGTTCGGCATGCTCTACCAGGGCGGCGCCGAACTCGCCTTCGAGATGCCGGCGATCAGCCGCGATATGATCGTTATCATCCAGGGCCTGGTGATCCTGTTTGCCGGTGCGCTCGAGCACATGTTCCGGCCCTACATCCAGGCGCTGTTCGCCTCTCTCAGTCCGCGATCGGTCGGCATGGAAGCGGTCAAGGGGAAGGGTGCCTGAGATGGATGTGTTCAACGCAATCGTCCAGACACTGGACTCCACCATCCGCCTCTCGGTGCCGCTGCTGCTCGCCTGCCTCGCCGGCCTCTATTCGGAACGCGCCGGCATCTTCGACATCGGCCTCGAAGGCAAGATGCTGGTCGGCGCCTTTGCCGGTGCGGCTGCCGCTTCCGTGTTCCATTCGGCCTTTCTCGGCCTCGGCATGGCGATCCTGATCTCGGTCGCGTTTGCCATGATCCACGGCTTTGCCTCGATCACCCATCGCGGCAACCAGATCGTCTCCGGCGTGGCGATCAATTTCATCGCCGCCGGCTCAACCATCATTCTCGGCCAGGCGTGGTTCCAGCAGGGCGGGCGCACGCCGGCACTGCAACCGGGCGAGCGCTTCGAGGCCATCACCCTGCCGGGCGCCGACGCCATCCGCGAGGTGCCTATCCTCGGACCGATCTATGCCGAGCTCCTGTCGGGCCACTCGATCCTGGTCTATCTCGCCTTCCTGATGGTGCCGTTCACCTGGTGGGTGCTGTTTCGCACCCGCTTTGGCCTGCGCCTGCGCGCCGTCGGCGAGAACCCGGCTGCCGTCGACACCGCCGGCATTTCCGTCGCCTGGCTGCGCTACCGGGCGCTGATCTGCACCGGCATGCTCACCGGTATTGCCGGCGCCTACCTGTCGATGGTCCAAAATGGCGGTTTCGTGAAGGACATGACCGCCGGCAAGGGCTACATCGCGCTGGCAGCCCTGATCTTCGCCAAGTGGAAGCCGGTCAACGCCATGTTCGCCTGTCTGCTGTTCGGCTTCCTCGACGCGCTGTCGATCCGCCTGCAAGGCTCGCCGCTGCCCATCATCGGCAAGGTGCCGGTACAGTTCATGCAGGCGCTGCCCTACATCCTCACCGTCATCCTGCTTGCCGGCTTCATCGGCAAGGCCATCCCGCCCCGCGCCGGCGGCGTGCCCTACGTCAAGGAACGCTGAGGTCGAAGCGCTGCCTGGCGCAAGCGCCGGGTTTTGAACACGATCATCGGAGAGAACATTTGAATGTCGCATGATCTGTTCGAAGCAGCCAAGGCCGCCATGGCCAAGGCCTATGCGCCCTATTCGAAGTTTCCGGTGGGTGCTGCCTTGCGCACCGAGGACGGACGCGTCTTTACCGGCGCCAACATCGAGGTCGCCTCCTATCCGGAAGGCTGGTGCGCCGAAACCACGGCGCTCGGCCACTACATCATGGGCGGCGGCGGCAAGATCGTGGAAATCGCCGTTCTTGCCGAGCGCATGGCCAAATGCTCGCCTTGCGGCGGCTGCCGGCAGCGGCTGGCCGAATTCTGCCGACCCGAAACCAAGCTCTATCTCTGCGACAATACGGGCGTGGCCGAGACCGTGACCATGGGTGACATGCTGCCCTACGGCTTCCGCGGCGATATCTTGAAATGAAGAGCGAGCTGCGATGACGGAAAAAGCGCTGGATCATCTCATCGAACGGCTGGACGGCCTGGCGCCGTTGACAGCACTGGTGCTGGGGTCGGGCCTGGGCGGATTGGTCGACCAGATCGAGGACGCGATCCGCATCTCCTATGCCGACCTGCCAGGCTTTCCCAGAAGCGGCGTCAGCGGCCATGCCGGCGAAGTGGTGGCGGGGCTGTTTGCCGGGGTGCCGGTGCTGATGCTGTCCGGCCGCGCCCATTATTACGAGCACGGCAATGCGGCGGCGATGCGCCCGGTGCTGGAAGTGCTTGCCGGCATCGGCATCACGAAACTGATCCTCACCAATGCCGCTGGCTCGGTCGATCCGGACATGCCGCCGGGTTCGGTGATGCTGATATCGGACCACATCAATTTCTCGGGCACCAATCCGCTGATCGGCGAGCCCAGCGACCGCCGCTTCGTCGGCCTGACCGAAGCCTACGATGCCGGCATCCGCAAGGCGATCGAACGGGCGGCAAAAGCCACCGGCACCACACTGCACAAGGGCGTCTACATGTGGTTCTCCGGCCCATGCTTCGAAACACCGGCCGAAATCCGCATGGCGCGCATCATGGGCGCCAATGCGGTCGGCATGTCGACCGTACCGGAGGTCATTCTCGCCCGTTTCCTCGGACTGCGCGTCGCCGCTTGCTCGGTCATCACCAATCTGGCGGCCGGCATGACCGGGGCCGAGCTTTCGCACCAGGAGACCAAGGACATGGCGCCGGTCGGCGGCGCGCGGCTGGCAACCATCCTGCAGCGCGTGTTCCGCGACGGATTGCTGGAAAGCTGATGCTTCCGCAGGAAATCATCCGCCGCAAGCGTGACGGCCTGAGGCTGTCGGAAGAGGAGATCGCCGGCTTCGTCGCGGGCGTGACGTCAGGGGCGGTTTCGGACGGCCAGGTCGGCGCCTTCGCCATGGCGGTGTTCTTCAACGGCATGAACCGCGACGAGGCGGTGGCGCTGACGCTGGCGATGCGCGATTCCGGTGACGTGCTCGACTGGTCGGACCTGCCCGGTCCGGTCACCGACAAGCATTCGACCGGCGGCGTCGGCGACAATGTCTCGCTCATGCTGGCGCCGATCGTCGCCGCATGCGGCGCTTATGTGCCGATGATATCGGGCCGTGGCCTTGGCCATACCGGCGGCACGCTGGACAAGATGGATGCCATCCCCGGCTATGCCAGCCAGCCCGATATCGCGCTGTTTCGCAAGGCGGTGCTTGAAACCGGCTGCGCCATCATCGGCCAGACCGCCGACCTCGCGCCCGCCGACCGGCGGCTCTATGCGATCCGTGACGTCACCGGCACGGTCGAATCGGTGCCGCTGATCACCGCTTCGATCCTGTCGAAGAAGCTGGCGGCCGGGCTGCAGTCGCTGGTCCTCGACGTCAAGGTCGGCAATGGCGCCTTCATGGAAAAATCGCGCGACGCCACCGCACTCGCCAACAGCCTGGTCGAAATCGCCAATGGCGCCGGGCTGAAGGCCTCGGCGTTGATCACCGGCATGAACGAGCCGCTGGCGTCGGCCGCCGGCAACGCCGTCGAGGTGCGCAATGCCGTCGATTTCCTCACCGGTCGGTTTCGTGACCGGAGGCTCGAGGACGTGACGCTGGCGCTGGCCGCCGAAATGCTGCAATTGGCGGGACTGGTGTCGTCCAACCAGGATGGCATGCGGCGCGCCACCGAGACGCTTGCCAGCGGCCGCGCCGCCGCCACTTTCGCACGTATGGTGGCCGCGCTTGGCGGCCCCGCCGATTTCATCGAGAAACCGGAAAAATATCTGCCGGCGGCAGCGACCGAATTTGCCGTCAAGGCGACCGCAAACGGCTTTGTCACCGGCATCGCCACCCGCGACATCGGGCTAGCAGTGGTTGGCTTGGGAGGTGGACGCACGCGCCCGGACGACAAGGTCGACCCTGCGGTCGGCATCACAAGGCTTTTGCCGGTTGGTGCGGAGGTAAGGTTCGGCGAGCCGCTGGCGCTGGTCCATGCCCGCTCATTGGCCGATGCCGAAGCCGCTGCCGCCACCGTGCTTTCGGCCTATACGATCGGCGCTTCGAAGCCGGCCGCCGACAAGTCGGTCATCCGGCGGATTCTTCCGCGCGGCTAGAGCTTTGTTTTGACGCAATTCCGGACGGAAAACCGCTTCACACTTTTCCTGGAATTGCTCCGATTACTGAACGAGCAGCAGCGTGCCGTTCTCGACCTGGTATTTGTCGAGCCGGTTGAGGAAGCTCATGCCGATCAGATTGGTGCGCAGCGCCCTGTCGTCGAGCACGATGGTCTGGACGTCGTTGACCGTGATGCTGCCGATCTGCAGGCGGTCGATCATGGCCACGGCCGCCTTGATGGTTCCGTTGGCGGTGCTGACCTCGTGGCTGAAGTCGGAAGGGTTCAGCGACAGGCCGATTCTGCGCGCCGTCGAAATGTTGATGGCGACCAATGTGGCGCCGGTGTCGATCATGCCGTCGATCTGACGTCCGTTGAACTTGAAGGCCGACGAGAAATGTCCGCGCTCGTCTGCCGCAACGACGACCTTGCGGCCTATCGGCAGCGGCGCCGCCGGCTTGTCGGGGACCGATGCCAGATTGACGTTCGGCTGGGCTTCGACCGCTTGTTTGCCCGGCGCCGCCGATTTCAGCAGGTTTTCGACGAATTGCGGATTCGACTGATACACGATCGGTATCGATGCCGATGTACCGGCGAAAACGCCGAGGATGAGAAGTTTGCGCAGCATGGATCGGCCTTTGTGATAACCGATCCATAGGCCCGGATGGTGTTTGCCGCTTTAACGCGCGCCAAAACCGCGCCTTTGCGTAAACTTTTGGTAAATCGTACCAGGCAACTTTGCCTGGTACTACTTGGTCCCGTACATGCGGTCGCCGGCATCGCCGAGACCGGGCATGATGTAGCCCTTCTCGTTGAGCTGGCGGTCGATCGAAGCGGTGAAGACGGGAACGTCCGGATGCGCCTTGGTGAAGCGCTCGATGCCTTCAGGCGCCGCCAAGAGGCAAAGGAAACGGATGTTGGTGGCGCCGCGCTCCTTCAGCTTGTCGATCGCCGCGATCGCCGAATTGGCGGTCGCCAGCATCGGATCGACGACAATGACCAGCCGGTCGCCGAGGTCGCTCGGCGCCTTGAAGAAATATTCGACCGCTTCCAGCGTTTCGTGGTCGCGGTAGAGGCCGACATGGGCAACGCGGGCCGCCGGTACCAGGTCGAGCAGGCCTTCAAGCAAGCCGTTGCCGGCGCGCAGCACCGAGGCGAAGACCAGCTTCTTGCCCTCCAGCGTCGGCGCCTCCATGGTTTCCATCGGCGTTTCGATCGTCGTCGTCGTCAGTTCGAGGTTGCGGGTGACCTCATAGCCGAGCAGCAGCGATATTTCGCGCAGCAGCCGGCGAAAGCCGGCCGTCGAGGTTTCCTTCTTGCGCATGATGGTCAGCTTGTGCTGGACAAGCGGGTGGTCGACGACGGTGACGCCCTGCATGATGTGCTCCGAGCCGCGATGGTAAGTGGTAAGTGGTGAATAGTGAATAGTGAATGGGTTTGCGAGTCTTTTGCGAGATGCGGAGAGGTGACGCTTGACAGGCAGACAGGGCCATTCACCATTCACCATTCACCATTCACCTCTTCGCATCGAGCCGGGCAAGAAGCGCCAATTTGGTCTTTCTATCCACGAAAGCGGCCTCGATGGCCGTTTTGGTGACGGCGGTCAGCGCCTTTTCGTTCATCGAGAAATGCTCGGCGGCGATGTCGTATTCGCGCTTCAGCGAGGTCCAGAAATAGGGCGGATCGTCGGAATTGAGCGTCACCTTGCAGCCGGCCGCCTGCAGGGCCGGAAACGGATGGTCGGCAAAACCGCCGAACACCTTGAGCGCGATGTTGGAGCCGGGGCAGCATTCCAGCACGACGCCCTCGTCGGCGATGCGCCGCACAAGGTCCGGATTCTCGATGGCACGTACGCCATGGCCGATGCGGGACGGACGGATATGATCGAGCGCCGCCTGGACCGTTTCCCAGCCTGTCAGTTCGCCGGCATGGATGGTGATGCCGAGCCCGGCCTCGCGCGCGATCTCGAAAGCCCTGACATAGTCTTCCATCTCGCCGATCCGCTCATCGCCGGCAACGCCGAAACCGGTGACCAGCGGATGCCCGCAGCGCGCCGCGAAGCGCGCCGCCCGCTCGATCGACTCGACGCCGACATGGCGCACGCCGGTGACGATCATGCGGCCCTCGATGCCGGTCTTGGCCTTGGCGCGGGCCATGCCTTCACCGAGCGCGTCGGTATAGGCCTTGGGCGACAGGCCGGCCTTCGTCGCGTGGTCCGGCGAGGTGAAGACCTCGGAATAGATGGCCCCGTCGCGGGCAAGGCTGGTCAGATAATGGTCGGCCAGCCGCGCATAATCTTCCTCGGTCCGGAACAGATCGGAGGAAAAGTCGTAGGCCGCGAGGAAGGACGTGAAATCGTGCCAGACGAATGAACCGTTCTGGATATAGGGCGAGGTATCCTTGCCGTATTTCTGCGCCTGGCGGATGACGAGTTCTGGCGCCGCTGCCCCTTCAATGTGGCAGTGCAGTTCCGCTTTCAAAGGCATTCAATCATCCCGTCGGTCTGTCCAGGTCTTGAAACCCGCCACCTGGAAGCGCGGCTGAACACCGCGCCTTAAACAATAGCGCCCGCACCATCGATCGGCTATGGTCCCGCCGGTTTTATGACGGATCAAAAAAATGTCAGTTGAGAGAACCACGGCCGCGGGTGGCATGGAAACCTCCTATGGTTTCAAGCGTGTAGGGGCTGGCGACAAGCAGTCCCTGGTCAACGATGTTTTCCACAAGGTCGCCAACCGCTACGACCTGATGAACGATCTGATGTCGGCCGGCCTGCACCGGCTGTGGAAGGATGCCATGGTCACCTGGCTCAATCCTCCCAAAAGGCTCGGCTGGCATGTGCTGGACGTTGCCGGCGGCACCGGTGACATCGCCTTCCGCATCGTCGATGCCAGCCACGGCAACGCCCATGCCACCGTGCTCGACATCAATGGCTCGATGCTGGCCGTCGGCCGTGATCGGGCCGAGAAGAAAGGCCTGTCCGGCAACACCGATTTCGTCGAGGCCAACGCCGAGGAACTGCCCTTCGCTGACGCCACATTCGACGCCTACACCATCGCTTTCGGCATCCGCAACGTGCCGCGCATCGATGTCGCGCTCAGGGAAGCCTTTCGCGTGCTGAAGCCAGGCGGACGCTTCCTGTGCCTGGAATTTTCCGAGGTCGAGATGCCGCTGCTCGACAAGGCCTACGAAGCCTGGTCGTTCAACGCCATCCCGAAGATCGGCAAGATGGTCACCGGCGACGGCGAGCCCTATTCCTATCTGGTCGAATCGATCGCCAGGTTTCCCAACCAGCAGAATTTCGCGACGATGATTTCCCGCGCCGGCTTCGATCGCGTTTCCTTCCGCAACTATTCCGGCGGTATTGCCGCGCTTCATTCGGGCTGGAAGCTTTGAGGCTGGCTCGCATTTCTCGCATGCAGTGTGATCTGTGCTGGTTCGAAGAGCCGGCAGGACGGGCACAACCATGAGCACCGTCAGCGCGGGATTTCGGCTCGTACGGGCCGGCTGGGTGCTGGTGCGCGAGGGCGTCGTCGCGGCGTTGCCTGGCGAGGAACTGTCTGGGCTGCCGAAATTCGGCTGGCAGCTCGCGCGGCTGTTCACTCGCCGCCGCGCGCTGGCCTACGAGCGCAGCGACCGGCTCGCCAAGGCGGTGGTCCGGCTCGGTCCATCCTACGTCAAGCTCGGCCAGTTCCTGGCGACACGGCCCGACGTCGTCGGCAACGACATGGCGCTCGATCTCGCCATGTTGCAGGACAAGATGCACACCTTCCCCAGGACAGAGGCGATCGCGGCGATCGAGGCTTCGCTCGGGCGCAAGGTCGGCGACCTCTATGCGCAGTTCGGCGATCCGGTCGCAGCCGCCTCCATCGCCCAGGTTCATGCAGCCGACACAATCCATGACGGCGTGGCCACCAAGGTGGCGGTCAAGGTGATCCGGCCCGGCGTGCGCCGCCATTTCTTCCAGGATCTCGAAAGCTATTTCCTCGCCGCCCGCCTGCAGGAGAAATACATCCCGTCGTCGCGCCGGCTGCGGCCGGTCGAGGTTACCGAGACGCTGGCGCAGACTACCAAGATCGAGATGGATCTGCGTCTCGAGGCGGCTGCCCTTTCGGAACTCGGCGAAAACACCAAGGACGATCCCGGCTTTCGTGTGCCATCCGTCGACTGGGAGCGCACCGGCCGTGACGTGCTGACCATGGAGTGGGTCGACGGCGTCAAGATGAACGATATTGCCGGTCTGGCGGCGGCCGGCCACGATCTGAAGACCATCGCGGCAAACCTCGTCCAGTCGTTCCTGCGTCACACGTTGCGCGACGGGTTCTTCCATGCCGACATGCATCCGGGCAATTTGTTCGTCGAGGCAAACGGAACCATCGTCGCCGTCGATCTCGGCATTGCCGGCAGGCTCGGCAAGAAGGAGCGCCGCTTTCTCGCCGAAATCCTCTATGGCTTCATCACGCGCGACTATTTGCGCGTCGCCGAGGTGCATTTCGAAGCCGGTTATGTGCCGCGCCAGCACAATGTCGCGGCCTTCGCGCAAGCGATCCGGGCGATCGGCGAGCCGATCCATGGCCAGCCGGCCGAGACCATTTCGATGGCCAAGCTCTTGACGCTGCTGTTCGAAGTGACCGAACTCTTCGACATGGCGACGCGGCCGGAACTGATCTTGCTGCAGAAAACCATGGTGGTGGTCGAGGGCGTGGCACGCACGCTCGACCCGGCTTTCAACATGTGGAAGACGGCCGAACCGGTGGTCAGCGGCTGGATCGCCGGCAACCTTGGCCCGCGCAGCATGATGCTCGATGCGCGCGATGGCGTCAGGGCGCTGCTGACGCTGGCCCGCCAAGCGCCCGAGCTCGCGGCGCGCACCGACCGGCTGTCGCGCGAGATTGACCTGATGGCTGAACACGGCCTGCGCTTCGACCAAACCACCGCACACGCCATCGGCAAGGCCGAGGCGCGCTACAGCCGTTCCGGCCGCCTGGCGCTGTGGGTGATCGCGCTGACGCTGGTCTATATCGCCTGGAAGTTGATCTGAGCTCTCGGTGACAGCAGTGCAGGCATTGCTGTCATTGAAAGCAACGCTTTCATGGACTACGTTGAGGTAAGGAGCAAAAACATGAGCACACTTACCATCCGCAATCTCGACACCAACGTGAAGCAGAAACTGCGTGAGCGAGCTGCCGTGAGGGGAGTCTCAATGGAAGAGGAAGCGCGTAGCGTTCTTGCCAAGAGTGTTCTTTCGGACGGTGTGGACCAAGACCCTCGGGGAGAGTCCCTTTATGCCGCGATTCGTAGGCTGGTTGAGCCCCATGGCGGTTTCGATATCGAGTTGCCGGAGCGCGGCCCCACGCGCGAGCCACTGAAATTTGACTAACCATGTTCGTGCTGGATACGAATGTTATCTCGGAAACCTTCAAACCACGGCCGGATGCAGGGGTGGCTACCTGGATGGATAGCTCGCTCGCGACCCGCTCATACGTCACGGCGATGACCAAGGCAGAGCTGCTCGTTGGACTTGCGAAGATGCCGGATGGAAAGCGTAAGGCTGCACTGGGTAGTGTCATCGGGGCCTTTTTCACCACATGGCTCAAGACCCCAGTGCTCGCGTTCGGAGACCGTGAAGCCGAAGCATACGCGGAGATTGTTTCGAACAGACGATTTCTGGGACGTCCTATCCGCGAATTTGACGCGCAGATCGCCTCGGTTGCTCGCTCGCGGGGCTTTGCGGTAGTGACTAGAAATGTTGCTGACTTTTCCGATTGCGGTATCAACATAGTCAATCCTTGGGAGGGTGCATGAGCCTCTCCGGCAAGCGCATCCTGCTCATCATCGGCGGCGGCATCGCCGCCTACAAAGCACTCGATCTCATCCGTCGACTGCGCGAGCGCGGGGCCGCGGTGCGCGTGGTGATGACATCGGCGGCGCAGGAGTTCGTCACCCCGCTGTCGGTCGGCGCGCTCTCCGCCGACCACGTCTTCACCGAGTTGTTCGACCGCCAGGACGAACATGATATCGGCCACATCAGACTGTCGCGCGAGACCGACCTTCTGGTGGTGGCGCCCGCCACCGCCGACCTGATGGCCAAGCTGGCCAACGGCCATGCCAACGATCTGGCCTCCACCGTGCTCATCGCCACCGACAAGCCGGTGCTGATGGCGCCGGCCATGAACCCCAGAATGTGGGTGCATCCGGCCACCCGCCGCAACCGCGCGACGTTGCAGAAGGACGGCGTCACCTTCGTCGGTCCGACCAAGGGCGAGATGGCCGAAAGCAACGAGGCGGGTGAAGGCCGCATGGCCGAGCCGCTGGAGATCGTCGCCGCCATTGAAGCGCTGCTCGATGTCGGCCCCAAGCCGCTGTCGGGACGCAAGATCATCGTCACCTCGGGTCCGACGCATGAGCCGATCGACCCGGTGCGCTACATCGCCAACCGTTCTTCCGGCAAGCAGGGCCATGCCATCGCCGCGGCACTGGCCAGGCTCGGCGCCGATGTGCGTCTCGTCTCCGGTCCGGTCGGCATTACCGACCCGGCCGGGGTGAAGACCATTCATGTCGAACGTGCGCAAGAGATGCGAGACGCTGTGGAACAGTTGCTGCCCGCTGACGCAGCCGTGTTCGTTGCCGCCGTGGCCGACTGGCGAACCGAGAATTCAACCAGTGAAAAGATCAAGAAGGTCGCTGGCGAAGGCCCGCCGGTGCTGCGCATGGTCGAGAATCCCGACATTCTCGCCGGCATCGGCCATCACAAGCAGCGACCCGGCCTGGTTGTCGGCTTCGCCGCCGAGACACAGGATCTCCTGCGCAACGCCGAGGCCAAACTCAGAAAGAAGGGCGCCGATCTCATTGTCGCCAACGACGTGTCGCAGGGAAGCGGCGTCGGTCCTTCCGGCGTGATGGGCGGTGATCGCAATCGGGTTCGGATCGTTTCCAAGGCTGGCGTCGAGGAATGGCCAGAGATGAGCAAGGACGAAGTTGCGGCTCGGCTCGCGGCCCTGATCGCCGAAAGGTTTAAAACGACCGTCGTTTGAGCCGGCGCAAAGACGTCCTGCCGCCACGTTCTGCTGCCGTGACGCACCGCCCCTGCCCCGAGCGGCATTCAGGCGGCGCGCTTCCGGTCCAGCGGCTCTACATCAATTGGTCAAAAGCTCCGCGGTTCGGGCGAGCGCGCCGGCGAAGCCGTTGAGCGGAATGGAAAAGCTCACCGCTTGTCCGGTATCTGCGGCGAAGGCGTCGATCTTCAGTGTGGTGCCTGATTTCAGCAGCGGCGTAACCGTCGCGTCGAACGCCACCGGCACCAGACAGCCGACGACCTGGCAGGTGTTGAATGCCAGGCTGCCATCCAGCTTCTGGTCATCGATGGTCAGGCTGACCCCCTTGGCCAGCGCCAGGCCGAACGGCAGCGCGAGCGTTCCCGTGGCATCCTCGCCGGTCTTGCTCGACAGCTCTATCGCCAGCAGGCGCTGGTTGTTTTGCTTGTTGAACTGCTGATGCGAAAGGCTGCAGACCTTGGTCGTGCCCGATATCTGGCAATTGACCGTCCAGTCCCCGTGAGTTTCGGACAGTGCCGACGCGCCACCAGGCAGTTGCGGTGCATCGGCGGCAGCAGGTGCAGCGACCGCCTTGTCGCTCTTGGTTTGCGCCGCCACGGCCGGCACCCCGACGGCGCAGGCAACACCCAGCATCGCCAGCCAATACACGTACTTCCTCATCAAGACCCTCCCGCCACCGAAGGCGCCATTTTACCTGACGGACATGCCGACGCCATTGACGCGATTCAGCTCAAGGCCAGCGGCGACCCGATAGAGCGGCGAATCGACCGTCTCCGTCAAGTGCAATGCGGGGTTTGCCAGGCAGATTCTGTGTCGCCGGGAAGGCTCATCCAGTGGTCGACAAGCCGATTTCGTTTCGATAGCACCCGGACATGGCACAGCTGAACAGACGCCCCTATATTAAGGCCAGGATTTCTTTTGCGCGGGAATGAGCGGATGTCGGCGCTTCGACAATCAACGATCTTCATATCGGCGATGCTGGCCTCGGCAATGCTGGCGGGCGCTTGCCTGCCCGCTTCCGCGCAAGCCCTCAATTCCACCGGCAACGACGTGCTGATCCGGCAGAACGACCTGCAAATCCTGGAGAACAGGGTGCAGCGGCAGCAATATCAGCAGCAACAGCAGCAGTATCGTGCCCAGGACCGCCAGCCCGTCCGGCAACCGCCGCCGGTCGTGCAGCAGTTCAGGCCAAGCTGTCAGACGCAGATAATCGGCACCACCGCCGTGAGCAATTGTCGCTGACATTCAGGTCTTTTTCATTTATTTAGCCGACTTAGGTATTGCGAGTGTCTTTCGGCACCAGCGAAAGTTTTGGTTTTGCAACGATGCCTTGTCGCGCTATGCGGCATTGCATCGACCGGATTGACAAATGGCAGCGACCAAGAAAAAGGCCGTACGCAAGGCAAAGAAGGGCGAGACGATCCGCCAGGTGGCGGCTATTCCCTTTCGGCTGAACGCGCACGGCGATATCGAGGTGATGCTGGTCACGTCGCGAACCACCAGACGCTTCATCGTCCCCAAGGGCTGGCCGATGAAGGGCAAGAGCGGACGCAAGGCAGCCACCATCGAGGCGCAGGAGGAAGCCGGCGTGCTCGGCAAGACGCTGAGCCAGCCGGCGGGCACCTATTCCTACTGGAAGCGACTGGCCAACCGTTTCGTCCGCGTCGACGTCATCGTCTATCTGCTCGAGGTGACGGAGGAACTGGCCGACTGGCAGGAAGCCAAACGACGCCAGCGGGCCTGGCTGGCGCCGGCCGACGCGGCCGTGCTCATCGATGAGCCCGACCTTTCGACGCTGGTGAAAACGCTGACGATTGCCCAGCCCGTGCCGGTTGCCACAGCCTGAGACCAGGGGTCACTCGCCGGTGTCGTCCCCTTCGGGGAACGGCCGCACCGGCGTGCCGGTATAAGTCCACAACCACTCGCGCGGCAGCGGCCCCTTGTTTCGCTCGGCCTGCTGCGACTGCTCCCAGGCATGCGCCAGGATGCCGACCGAGCGTGACAGCACGAAAAGCCCTCGCGTCAGCGGCGGTGGGAAGCCGAGTTCGCCATAGATGACGGCGGTGGCGCCATCGATGTTGAGCGGGATTTTTTTCCCCTTGCGCCGCGCGACGTCCGCCTCGATCGCCTCGGCAATGTCGGCGAAGCGTCCGTTGACGACGCCACGCGCGGCAAATTCGCGGGTCAGTTCCAGCAGCCGCGGCGCGCGCGGGTCGACGGGATGGAAGCGGTGTCCGAGCCCCGGCACATAGCCTTTCTCCTCGGCGAAGAACCTGTCGAGCCGTGCCGAGACCACTTCATTCAGCGTCATCCCGGCATCGATCGCCACAGCAATGTCACTGTAGAAGGAAAGCGCCTGTTCGCCGGCGCCGCCATGCACATCGCCGAGAACGTTGATGGCTGAGGCCATGGCGCTGTTGATGCCGACGCCGCAGGTCGCAGCCATGCGCGCGATGGCGATCGATGGCGCCTGCGGTCCGTGGTCGACCGCAGCACCCAAGGCAATGCCGAGCAGCGCGGCCTGGTCCTCACTGGGCAGTTCGCCACGCAGCATCAGCCAGATCATCGCCGGGAAGCTGACGCGGCCGATCAGATCCTGGATCTTGTAGCCGCGCAGCCGGATGACACCCGGCCGCATCTCGATGATATCGGTCTGCCACCATTCTTCGCCGCGCTCACGGCCGCTCTTCTCCTCCGTGCCGCTCATGCTCGTGCCTTTGCCTTGGCGCGGGGTGGCAGGTCCGCGAACACCTCATCCATATGCTCACCCAGCGCCGGTGGCGGCTTCGTCGGCAAGGGTGCCGTGCCATCGACCATGAAGCCACCGCGCAGGACGGTCAGCGACTTGTCCATGCCAGCCACATCGTCAAATTCCGTGGTCACCTGGCGTTCCAGCACTTGCGGCTCGGCCAGCACTTGCGGGATCGTCAGCACCCTGCCGGCGGGCACACCGGCACGATTGAGCGTCTCTTCCCAGTCTGCCGCCGAGGCGTTTCCCAGGGCGTCCTCGATCTCGACTTTAAGCGCCGCACGGTTGCGCTTGCGCGTCTCGCGCTCGGCAAAGCGGGCATCCCCGGCCAGCTCTGGCCGGCCGATCAGCCGGCACAGCGTCACGAACTGCTCCTGCTTGTTGGCAGCGATGTTGATGAGCCCATCGCCGGTGCGAAACGCGCCGGAGGGTGCCGCGGTCATATTCTCATTGCCCATCGGCTGCGGATCTACACCGGCCGTAAGATAGTTGGAAACCGGCCAGCCAAGTGCGGAAAGCGTGCATTCGAGCATCGAGACGTCGAGGAAAGCCCCCTCGCCGCTCGTCTTCTGCCGCACCAGCGCCGAGGCGATGGCGAACGCGCCGACCAGTCCGCCAAGCGTGTCGGCGACGGGATAGCCGACCCGCAACGGCGCGGTTTCCGGCGTGCCGGTGATGCTCATGATTCCCGACAGGCCCTGGATGATCTGGTCATAGGCGGGATTGTCGCGCATCGGCCCGGTCTGGCCGAAACCCGATATCGCGCAATAGACGAGGCTAGGACGGACCGCTTTCAGCGTCTCGTAGCCAAGCCCGAGCCGATCCATCACGCCGGGGCGGAAGTTCTCGACCAGCGCATCGGTGCTGGCGACCAGATCGAGGAAGCGCTCACGATCAGCCTGCTTCTTGAGGTCGAGCACAACAGATCGTTTTCCGGCGTTCTGCGCCAGGAACGAGGCGCCCATGCCGGCGCTGTTGAGCCTTGGCGAGCCGCCGAGCTGGCGCGCCAGGTCGCCGCCTTGCGGCGCCTCGACCTTGATCACGTCGGCCCCAAGCAGCGCCAGCTGATAGGCGCAATAGGGGCCGGCCAGAACGTTTGTCAGGTCGAGGACGCGGATACCGGAAAGCAGTTCTGTCATGGCATCAGGGATCGATCAGGCATCGCCAGGCACATGCTCCGGTCCGCGCCGACGCCGATGCTCGATGAAGGCCCAGATATGCGGTCCGGCGAGGCCGATAAAGGCCAGCGTCAGCAGCGTCAGCGACAGCTTGTGGGTGTAAAACACCGACCAGTCGCCGTTCGAGATGGTCATCGCCCGCCGGAACTGGGTTTCGGCGAGCGGCCCCAGGATCATGCCGATGATGACAGGCGCGGTCGGGAAATCGAAACGCCGCATCAGGAAGCCCGCCGCCCCCAGGAGATAGAGGATAACGAGGTCGATGGGCGATTGCGAAATGCCATAGGTGCCGACTGTGGCGAACACCAGGATGCCGGCATAGAGCTGCGGCGCCGGGATTTTCAAAAGCCGCACCCACAGCCCGATCAGCGGCAAATTGAGGATGACGAGGATGACGTTGGCGATGAACAGGCTGGCGATCAACCCCCAGACGAGGTCGCCCTGGGTCGTCAGAAGCAGCGGCCCGGGATTGATGCCATAGCTCTGGAATGCCGACAGCATGATCGCCGCCGTCGCCGAGGTCGGCAGGCCGAGCGTCAGCATCGGCACCAGTACGCCGGCGGCCGAGGCATTGTTGGCGGCTTCTGGGCCGGCGACGCCCTCGATGGCGCCGACGGTGCCGAACTCCCCCTTGTGCTTCGACAGCTTCTTTTCGATGGCATAGGACAGGAAGGTCGGGATTTCGGCGCCGCCTGCCGGCATGGCGCCGATCGGGAAGCCGATCGCGGCGCCGCGCAGCCAAGGTCTCCACGAACGCCCCCACTCGGCCGCCGTCATGTAGAGCGAGCCCTTCAGCGGCACGATCTCGTCCTTGCCGGCATAGCGGCGCGAAGCCATGTAGAGCGTCTCGCCGACGGCAAACAGGCCCACGGCGGCAATGATGACGTCGACGCCGTCGAGCAGTTCGGTCGTGCCGAAGGTGAAGCGCGGCTGGCCGGTCTGCAGGTCGACGCCGATCATGCCGATGACGAAGCCGGCGAACAGGCTGGTCAGGCCGCGCACGGAAGACGAGCCGAGCACCGCCGAAACGGTGATGAAGGCCAGCACCATCAGCGAGAAATATTCGGCCGGGCCGAAGGCCAGCGCGAATTTGACCACCACCGGCGCCAGGAAGGCGACGCCCATCGTGCCGAGGGTGCCGGCGACGAATGAGCCGATCGCCGAGGTGGCGAGGGCTGCACCGCCACGGCCTGACCGCGCCATCCTATTGCCTTCCAGCGCGGTGACGATGGTGGCGCTTTCGCCGGGCGTGTTGAGCAGGATCGACGTCGTCGAGCCGCCATACATGGCGCCGTAGTAGATGCCGGCGAACAGGATGAAGGATGCTTCCGGCGCCACCTGATAGGTGATCGGCAAAAGCAGCGCGATGGTCAGTGCCGGCCCGAGACCGGGTAGCACACCGATGGCGGTGCCGAGCGTGGTGCCGAGCAGGCACCACAGAAGGTTGACCGGGGTGAAGGCGACCGAGAAGCCATGTGCGAGATGCCCCAGCGTTTCCATGGCGTCAGCCCCTCAACATGGTGATGAACGCGTCGATGACCGTGTTCAGCTGGGTCTCGATGAAACCGGCACCGATGTTGACGCCGAGCGCCCTGGCGAAGCCAAAATAGGCGGCCAGCGCCAGGATCAGGCCGAGAACCGCGTCGCGCAGCGTACGCTTGCTGCCGAAGCCATAGCAGACCAGAACGAACATGATGACGGACGCCGCCGTGAAGCCGAGCGGCTGGATGAGCAGCAGATTGGCGATCAGGCCGATGACGACGAAGCCCATCGCCTTCCAGTCGGTCGGCGTTTCCTTTTCCTCTTCAGGCTGCCAGCCGCCACGAAGTGCGGCGAGGATAAGCAACAGCGAAAGCACCACCAGACCAATCATGGTGAGGTAGGGAAAGACGGTCGGGCCGACCTTTGAGTAGAGCGGTGATACCGGGATCGCCAGCGTCTGCCAGGCGACAGCGCCGGCGCAGACCAGCAGCCCGATGCCGATCAACAATTCCGGCACGGCAAGGCGCGGCGGCGCCGCCTGCTGGTCGCTGCTGCTCATGATTGTCCTCCCCAGGATAGCGGACCCAATATGATTGGCGAAGAAGGGGCGACTTGCGCCGCCCTAATGGGGAAGATCAGGCAAGCCCGAGGTCCTTCAGGATCGCTTCGATACGGGCAGAATCCTCGGTGACGAATTTCGCATAGTCGTCGCCGGCGAGCAGGATCTGCGTCCAGTTGCGGTTCTTGCACTCGGTCGCCCAGGCATCGCTCTTGGCCATGGTCTCGACCAGCGTGACCATCGCCGCCTTGTCGGCATCGGAAATGCCGGGCGGTGCGAAGACACCGCGCCAGTTGAACAGTTCGACATCGATGCCGGCCTCCTTCAGCGTCGGCGCGTCGATGCCTTCCTGGCGCTTGTCTGCCGAGATGGCGAGCAGCCTGAGCGCGCCCGCCTTGACCTGCTCGGAGAATTCGCCAAAGCCGGAGATGCCGGCCGCGACCTGATTGCCGAGCAGCGCCGACAACGCCTCGCCGCCGCCAGCGAACGGCACGTAAGACAGGTTTGTCGCCGGCACGCCGACGGTCTTGGCAATCAAGCCAAACAGGATGTGATCCGAACCGCCAGCGGAGCCGCCGGCGACAGGAACCTTTGTCGGATCGGCCTTGAGCGCGGCGACGAAATCGGCGGCCGTCTTGAACGGTGACTCCGCCGGCACGACCAGTGCCTCGAACTCGCCGGTGAGGCGGGCGATCGGTGTGACTTGCGTCAGATTGTTGGCAGCCTTGTTGGCGATGATGGCGCCAACCATGACCATGCCGGCAACCATGAGCGAATTGCCCTTGCCATTCCACTGGCTGATAAATTGCGGCAGCCCGACAGTGCCGCCGGCGCCGCCGACATTGGTGATCTGCGAACCGGAGATGAGCTTTTCACTGCGCAGCACCTGGTCCATAGTGCGCGCCGTCTGGTCCCAGCCGCCACCCGGCGCGGCAGGCACGAAGAGCTGTATCTGGGGTGCACCTTCCGCGAAAGCTGGAGAAAGATGCGACGCCACCAGGCCTGCGGCGCCCGCGGCTGCGGTGCTCATCAAAAATCTGCGTCTGTTCAGCATGGGATTCCTCCAAATCGCGACACCTCCTCCGGTGCCCGCCAAAACGCGCCTGCATTCCAGACCCGTAGTCGATTTCAAGCAGATGTTACGGAGTTCTGTCAACGGAAACGATATTCTGCTGGACAGAACAGGACGACGGAGCGACACAGTCGCTCCGCTCGGCTTCTTCGAACTGGAACCGCCATGGACTCACCAAGCAAATCGGCAGATGCGGAAATCCGACGCGCGTCGGCTGAAGGTGTTGCAGCGGTCGATCGAGCGATTGCCATCCTCGATGTTTTCACCACGGCCGACCGGTCGCTCAGCCTGGCCGAAATCGCCGCGCGCACCGGCCTTTACAAGAGCACGATCCTGCGGCTGGCGAATTCCCTATTGCGCGGGCGGTTGATCGAGCGCCTCGACGATGGGCGCTACCGCGTCGGACCGGCGACCTTCCGGCTCGGCGCGCTCTATCAGCGTTCGGTCGTGGCGGTCGATATCCTGTTGCCGATCATGCGCGACCTTTCCGAGCGAAGCTGGGAAAGCGTTGCCTTCTATGTTCGCTCGGGCGACGTCCGCACCTGTCTCTACCGTGTCGAATCCAAGCACCCGATCCGCTACACGATCCGTGAAGGCGATGTGTTGCCTTTGCTGGTCGGCTCGGGCGGCCGCGTGCTTGCGGCGTTTTCCGGCCAGCAGGGCGAGCCCTACGAGACCATCCGCAAGACCTGCAATTGTCTCACCATCGGCGACCGAGACCCCGAGACGGGAGGCGTGTCGGCGCCAGTGTTCGGGCCGGGCGGCGTCTTGCTCGGCGCCTTGACCCTGGCCGGACCAAGCACGCGCGTCGACGCGGCGTTTCTCCAGCGCATGAAGCGTCCGCTGCTCGAGGCGGCCGCTCGCGCCACCCGCGCCTTCGGCGAGGACGCCTCCATGCTCGAGCAGGCAAGCCTCGCGGCGGACGCCATGCCGTAGAATGCGTTCCGGTTGGGAACGCTCGCTCAGTTCAATTTGACCAGAACCACTCGGCGCCGTTCGGATTCACCGCGCCAGCAGGATGAAGGGGGCGTCGTGATAGGTGGTCTGCACCACTTCCCGGTAACCGCACTTCGCCGCTACTCTCAGCGAAGCGGCGTTTTCCGGATCGATGATGCAGACGGTCTTCTCCCGCCCGAACGTCTCTTCGCCCCATGCGAGCACGCGGCCAACCACCTCGGTGGCGAAGCCCGCCCCGTGCACGGCCGGAACCAGCGCCCAGCCGGCCTCGGGAATGCCTTCGATCGACGGCTCCATATCGCGCTTCAGATCGTGAAAACCAGCCTCGCCGATAAAACGGCCGGTCGCCTTCTCCTCGATCGCCCAGTAACCATAACCGAGCAGCGACCACAGGCCGGCGTGACGCAGGAAGCGCATCCAGCTCTCTTCGCGCGTGCGCGGCTTGCCGCCGATGAAACGGGTGACGACGGGATCGGTCCACATCGCGGTATAGGCGTCGAAATCTCCCCGCCGGTGTGCCCGCAGGATGGTTCGCTTCGTCTCGATGACTGGGGCAGTGGTCGCTAGAGGATTGTTCATGGGATCTGCCTCGCACGGATCGTCAGCACTTAGCAAATCACCGGTGCGATGCAAGGGCCAGGGCGACACGGCCCATCATCCAAGCAAGGCAACAAACTCGGGTTTGCGGGTTCCTTCGGAGCCTTCGCCTGCGCATCGGCTGATGGAGCATCAAACGAAAAACCCGCCTGTGCGGCGGGTCACTGGCGCAAATCAGCACCATGGACGAATATGTACCATAACTGAGGGCACGCAATCAAGAAAAAATTCCTATCGTGAAAAGCCGGCACAAAAGCTGCCAACACCGCCGAGCTGGCTGTCGTAAGGTCTTTTGTTAACCTGAGTTCGGAGACCTAATCATCCAGGCTCCGCTATGGGAATTTTGCGCGACGGTGTTATTTTCACGATAGGCTGATTCAGCACGCACCCCCTTTTTCAGGTGCGGGCCGGTGCCGTCAAACCCGGGGGAACGAGCATGGACACCACCGATCTTGTGCTTGCCATTGTCCATCATGTGCTGGTGTTTTCGCTGGCGGGGATCATCGGCGCCGAATTCGTCCTGATCCGCGGCGATCTGGCCGCAGCCACGCTCAAGCGACTCGCCGGCATCGACCGCCACTATGGCATCATCGCCGCGCTGATCATCATCGTCGGCATCGGCCGCGTTTTCTATGGCCTCAAGGGCTGGGAATTCTACGTCTACAATTGGGTATTCTGGGCCAAGATCGCGGCGTTTGGCGTCGTCGGCCTGCTGTCGATCATCCCGACCGTCCGCTTCCTGTCCTGGAACAGGCAGGCGAGCGCCAATCCCTCGTTCCTGGTGCCGGCGACCGAGCTTGCGTCGGTGAAGACCTACATCCGCGCCGAGGCATTCATCTTCCTGCTTATCCCGGTCTTCGCGGCGGCGATGGCGCGCGGTTACGGCTATTAGGAGAGACCGCCTATCACCTTTCATACTTCGAGTGCGGATATCGGCAGTTTGCCGTTTGAGTCCGGTTGCTATTTGCTAGCTTGCGCTAGTTGTTGCTTGATCCGCGGCCTGTGTTGAGAGGAGCACCGCAGCGGATGGAGTTCATGTCCTGGGAGGAGATCACGATGAGAAGATTTGTCGCCGCTCTGGCTGCCGCTGCAGCCGTCGCGCTTTATCCGTTCACTGCCGGCGCACAGACCTATCCTGAACGCACCATCACCGTTGTGGTGCCATTTGCGGCCGGCGGCCCGACCGACACCGTCACGCGTCTCGTCGCGGAAGCCATGTCGAAGGATCTCGGCCAGCAAGTCATCGTCGAGAATGTCGGCGGTGCCGGCGGCACGCTGGGTGCGGGCCGCGTCGCCAACGCCGAGCCGGATGGCTACACGCTGCTCCTCCATCACATCGGCATGGCGACCAGTGCTACGCTGTACAGAAAGCTCGCCTACGACACGCTGAACGCCTTCGAATATGTCGGCCTCGTCACGGAGGTGCCGATGACCATCGTCGGCCGCAAGGATCTGGAGCCGACCGATCTCAAGGGGCTTGTCGACTATGCCAAGGCCAACAAGGATTCCATCACCGTCGCCAATGCCGGCATTGGTGCGGCCTCGCATCTGTGCGGCATGCTGTTCATGAGCGCCATCAAGACGCCGCTGGTCACCGTACCCTACAAGGGCACCGGCCCGGCGATGACCGACCTGCTTGGCGGCCAGGTCGACATCATGTGCGACCAGACGACCAACACCACCAAGCAGATCCAGGGCGGCACGATCAAGGCCTATGCCGTCACCTCGCCGGAACGCCTCGATGTGCTGAAGGACGTCCCGACGACGATCGAAGGCGGCCTTCCAGAGGTGCAGGTCGGCATCTGGCACGGCATCTACGCACCCAAGGGCACGCCGGCCGAGATCACCCAGCGCCTGTCGAAATCGCTTCAGGTCGCGCTGAAAGACCAGAACGTCGCGGCCCGCTTCGCCGAACTCGGCACCAAGCCGTCGCCCGAGGCCGACGCCACGCCGGCCGCGCTGAAGGCCAAGCTGGAAAGCGAGATCGCGCGCTGGAAGCCTATCATCGAAGGTGCCGGCCAGTACGCCGACTGAGATCTCTTGAACGGGGCGCCGCCGGCGCCTCGTTTCGCTTCGGCATCAGCGCGCCCACGGCGCGGGCGTGGGAGGACCATCATGAAGCCTTTCGCAATCGACAGGGCCAACGGCATCTGCGCCGCGCTGTTCATCGCTTTCGGCGCGTGTTTCGCACTGCAATCGTTCGGCCTCGAAATCGGCACCGCCTTCCGCATGGGACCGGGCTATTTTCCCCTGATCCTGGCGATCGTGCTGATCCTGCTTGGCGCCGTCATCCTCGTCCAGGCCGTGCGCTTCGAGGGCGAATCGATCGGGCACATTGCGTGGCGCGGCATGCTGCTCATCCTGCCTGCTCCGATCTTCTTCGGCCTGACGGTGCGCGGCCTCGGCTTCATCCCGTCGATCTTCCTCACGGCGCTGATCGCGTCGTTTGCCAGCCGCCGCATGAAGCCTGTGACCGCGCTCGTGCTGTCGGCCTGCCTGACGCTGTTTGCATTCCTGGTCTTCAGCTACGCGCTCGGCTTGCCGTTCCGGCGTTTCGGCCCATGGCTGGCATTCTGAGGAGACGAAATGGAGCTCCTCGACAACCTCGTGCTGGGCTTTTCGACGGCGACTTCGCTGACCAACCTCGGTTTCTGCCTGATCGGCGTCCTTCTCGGCACGCTGATCGGCGTCCTGCCCGGCATCGGCGCCACCGCGACCATTGCCATGCTTTTGCCGATCACCTTCCAGATCGGCGACCCGGTTTCCTCCCTCATCATGCTCGCCGGAATCTATTACGGCGCGCAATATGGCGGCTCGACCACAGCCATTCTCATCAACATGCCCGGCGAATCCTCGTCGGCCGTCACCGCGATCGACGGCTACCAGATGGCCAGGAACGGCCGCGCCGGGGCGGCACTCGCGATCGCGGCCATAGGCTCGTTCTTTGCCGGCACGGTGTCGACCTTCCTCGTTGCCATCTTTGCCCCGCCGCTGACGGCGATCGCGCTGAAATTCGGCGCGGCCGAGTATTTTTCGCTGATGATCGTCGGCCTCGTCTCGTCCGTCGCGCTCGCCCATGGTTCGATCGTCAAGGCGCTGGCCATGGTCGTGCTCGGCCTGCTGCTCGGCATTGTCGGCACCGACATCTATACGGGCACGCCGCGCTTCACGCTCGGCATCCGCGAATATGCGGACGGGCTGAATTTCGTCGCGGTGGCGGTCGGGGTCTTCGGCGTCGCCGAGATCCTGCGCAACCTCGAAAACGAGGATGAGCGCTCCGTGATGATCCGAAAAGTCACCGGCCTTATGCCGACCCGCGAGGATTGTCGGCGCATGGCGGCGCCCATCGTGCGCGGAACGATCATCGGATCGGCGCTCGGCATCCTGCCGGGTGGCGGTGCAATCCTGGCAGCCTTTGCCTCCTACACGGTCGAAAAACGCGTATCGAAAAACCCGGGTGAATTCGGCAAGGGCGCCATCGCAGGCGTCGCCGGACCGGAATCGGCCAACAATGCCGGCGCGCAGACCTCCTTCATCCCGATGCTGACGCTCGGCATTCCGGCAAATCCGGTCATGGCGCTGATGATCGGCGCAATGATCATCCAGGGCATCGTGCCCGGCCCCAATGTCGCGACCGAACAGCCGGCGCTGTTTTGGGGCATCATCGCTTCGATGTGGATCGGCAATCTGATGCTGATCGTCCTGAACCTGCCGCTGATCGGGCTTTGGGTGAAGCTGTTGACGATCCCCTATTACGTGCTCTTCCCGATCATCATGGCGTTCTGCTCGATCGGCGTCTACAGCGTCAACAGCAACGTCTACGACCTCTACGCCGTCGCCTTCTTCGGCTTCCTCGGCTATCTCCTGACCAAGCTACGCTGCGAACCGGCGCCGCTGCTGCTCGGCTTCGTGCTCGGCCCGCTGCTCGAGGAAAACCTGCGCCGCGCCATGATCCTCGCGCGCGGCGACCCGAGCACTTTCGTGACGAGGCCGATCAGCGCCAGCCTGCTGCTCATCGCGCTCGCCGTGCTCGTCATCGTCTTCCTGCCCGCGGTCAGGAAAAAGCGCGAAGAGGTGTTTGTCGAGGAGAGTTGAATTACGCCGCCGTTCCGCTTCGGTCCTGAGCCTCTTCGACCGAGTCGAGCGATGCGATCGGCACCAGCGGTGCCGGCACGTCGGTCGTCTTCACCTCGGCCTTGCAGATGTCGGCGATGACGCAGGCCGGGCAATCCGGCTTGCGCGCCTTGCAGACATAGCGGCCGTGCAGGATCAGCCAGTGATGCGCGTGGCGCATATATTCGTTCGGAATGATCTTGAGCAGCCCCTGCTCGACCTGTTCCGGCGTCTTGCCGGGCGCCAGCCCGAGGCGGTTGCCGATGCGGAAAATGTGCGTGTCGACGGCCATCGTGTGCTGGCCGAAAGCCATGTTGAGCACGACATTGGCGGTCTTGCGCCCGACCCCCGGCAGCTTGACCAACTCGTCGCGATCATCGGGCACCTCGCCGCCATGGTCGCGGATCAGCGCCTGCGACAGCGCAATCACATTCTTCGCCTTGTTGCGCCACAGCCCGATGGTACGGATATACTCGCCGACCTTGGCCTCACCCAGAGCCAGCATCTTCTGCGGCGTGTCGGCGGCCTTGAACAGCGCCCGCGTCGCCTTGTTGACGCCGACATCCGTCGCTTGGGCCGACAGCACCACCGCGACCAGCAGCGTGAAGGCGTTGATATGTTCGAGCTCGCCCTTCGGCTCCGGCCGCTGCACGGAAAACCGCCGAAAGATCTCGTGCACTTCGGCCGGGCTGTAGCGCGACGAGCTGCGCGCCGGCCGGGGCCGCGGTTTGGCGTTCGACCCGTCGCGCCGGCCAGGCAGCTCTTTTTCGGATGTGACAGAATCTTTGGACTTGGGGCTCGCCATTTCCCTCCTATAATATCCCCTCATGAGCGACACAAACGCCTCGTTTCAGGCCGACGAGCCATTCTTTCAGGCGCTATTGACTCCGCACCGGTCGCTGGGCCGGACAGGCTTCTTCATCCTGATGGGCGCGTTGCTGTTCGGCTGGCTGGTGACGGGCGCTTTTTTCCTGTCGCGCGGTGCCTGGCCGGTGTTCGGCTTCTTCGGCCTCGACGTGGCCGCCGTCTACATCGCCTTTCGCGCCAACTATCGGGCCGCCCGCGCCCGGGAGGAAGTCTCGGTCTCGCGCACCAGCCTCGACATCCGCAAGACAGCACCTTCCGGTAAATCGGAAGCGCATCGCTTCAATCCGTTTTGGGCGCGGTTTTTGGTCGCCCGTCACGCCGAGATCGGCATCACGAGGATGACGGTTGAAGGGCAAGGCCAGAACGTGCCGATCGGATCGTTCCTGGACCCCGATTCCCGCGAGAGCTTTGCCACCGCCTTTTCGCGAGCACTGGCGACCGCCAAGGCGCGCTGAGCCAGCGCTTCAGAGGCGATAGCGCAACAGCCTGCCGCAAGAAGGCAAGTTTCGGGTGGCGATCGACGCCCCAAGGGGCGATATTCCGGCTCAAGGAGACAGTTCCATGAGCACACACACAGCAGTCCTCAAAAAGGACATCACGCCTGAAGGCAGCGACTACGAAATCGTGCGCCGCGCCATCGAGAAGATCAGCCTCGACTATCGTGACCAGCCTTCCCTCGAAGAACTGGCCGAGGAAGTCGGCGAGACGCCGACCGGCCTGCAAAAACTCTTCACCCGCTGGGCCGGCCTGTCGCCCAAGGCCTTCCTGCAGGCGGTGACACTGGACCATGCGCGCAGGCTGCTCGATTCCGGCATGCCGCTGCTCGAGACCTCGTTCGAACTCGGCATGTCCGGCCCGGGCCGACTGCATGATCTCTTCGTCACCCACGAAGCGATGTCGCCGGGCGACTACAAGACGCGCGGCGCCGGGCTCACCATCCGCTACGGCTATCATCCCTCGCCGTTCGGCACCGCCCTGATCATGGCCACCGACCGCGGGCTTGCCGGCCTCGCCTTCAGCGACCCCGGCGAGGAGCGCGCCGCCTTCGCCGACATGTCCAGCCGCTGGCCGAACGCCATCTATGTCGAGGATATGACGGCCACTGGACCCTATGCCGCGCGCATCTTTGACCCCACGCTGTGGCGCCCCGAGCAGCCGCTGCATGTCGTCATGATCGGCACCGATTTCCAGGTTCGTGTTTGGGAGGCGCTGCTCAAGATTCCGATGGGCAAGGCCCGCACCTATTCCTCGATCGCCGCCAGCATCGGCGCGCCGTCCGCCAACCGTGCCGTCGGTGCGGCCAATGGCGCCAACCCGCTCTCGTTCGTGGTGCCCTGCCACCGCGCCATCGGCAAATCAGGCGACCTCACCGGCTATCACTGGGGCCTGACCCGCAAGCGAGCCATTCTGGGCTGGGAGGCGGGGCAGGTTTCATAATATCGATTTTTTCCGGTTGTTGCGCAGAAATATGTGAATGTGGGGATTCGGAAACTACAAGTGCGATTTTACTTTTTTCTTTTCTTAATACAACCGGTGACAATCTCCGGTTTAAGCAATTGTTACTTCGACGAATTATCTTAGTTAACCCTAAATTAACTACGATAAAGTGATGATGACCCATATTAATTCGGGCGATCCGGCTTAATAGGAGGTCTCGATGACGTTGTTTCGCGCCGCATTCGGCGCAGCTCTGCTGGTTGCCTGTCTTGACCAGACCGCAGTGGCCACGACGCAGAATGTCATTTTCAACGGCACGATCGCGCCGACCTGTACGCTTGTCGTTGCCACCAACGGCACAATGACGGCCAGTCCCGATCTTCAGTCCCTCAGTTCCCACAACAGCGGCGGTTCTGCTGGAACCGTGACGTTGACGACGACCGGAGGTGTGTCGCTGAGCGTCGATCCGGTCACCACCGTGACGGTGCCTTCGGCCGACGTCACGTCGACGACCTGGACACCGACCTACTCCGCCGCGGGAGCGCATTCTATCGTTGAGACCGGCTCGGCAACCAGCATCGGCACACCCGGTGCAGACCTCGTCTCGGTCCACCTCGCCGGCACCAAGGGCGGCAGCAACCGCTTCGCCAACGGCAACTATCAGGCAACGGTGACGCTGCGCTGCGAATGACGCCGTAGCGAAGGAGGGCTCGTTGAAACATGCTCGAATCCTGGCGACGGCACTGGCCGTCGGATTGGCGCCCATTGCCGCCAAGGCGCAGTCCATGTCGCCGATGCGTGGCGAGATCAACAGCTTCACCGACGTCTTCGCGGTCCGCGTTTTTCCCGCCAATCCCTACGACCGGAAGATCCGGGTCGAAATCCATGTCTACGATCAGGATTTTCAGCCGGTAGAGGCCAGAATCTCTCCAAATGTCTTCCAGCTGGCTTCCCAGGCTTCCCGTTCTGTCCTTGTGGTCGTGCCCTTTGACGGCGCCGCCGAGCGTAAAGTGCGTATCTGTACCGAAAGCATCCCCTTTCCCAATCAACAGACGCAGATAAGGGCACAGATATGCGGAAAGTTTTTTGGGCACCGCAAGTCCTGACACTAGCGCTCGCGGCTGCTTGGGCGGGTGCCTCGCCGGCTGTGGCCGAGGATGTCTACAATCTCAACCAGAACGAGAGCGGCTTCAACCTGCCGGGTGTCACCTTGCCCCAGGGCCAGGACGAGGTCCATGCCGCCGACGGCACCACTTGCCGTTCCGCCGTCTCCGGCTCCGGCGCCTATGTCGATCTCGGCGTCATCAGAGGCAACAACCAGTCGGACAATGACGTCGCCACTTACGGCCGCGTGGTGATCCCGATCGGGCGCACGCCGAAGCGCGTCGATTGCAGCCGCCTCTACGAGCTTGAGGTCGAGCGCCTGCAGCTGGAGCTGAAACTCCTCAAAATGGGCCTCGGCGCCGACGGCCAGACGGCGAGCGTGGCCGCCATCGCTCCCACGGCCGCATCGCCCGGATGGGCCAACGAGGGCTGGAGCATCAGGACCGGAAATGGCGATGGCAAGAAAAAGAAGAAGAAATAACCGCGCGCTATTTGCGATGGCAGCACTTGCCGGCTTCTGCCTTCCGGCGCAGGCGGCGATCATCGGCACCTGCACCATCATGGTCGGGGCGTCGGGAACGATGAAGCCGAATCCCGCTATCAGCGTACTGGGCTCGAAACAGGCGGGAGGATCGAGCGCGAGCGCCACCATAGTGGCAAGCTCGCTGCTTTGTTCCTTGCTCAATCTCCTGGACTGCTATTCGGTTTCGGCGCCGGCACCAGCCGCGTTCTCGTCCGCGCCGAGCGGCGGCGGCACCAACGTGACCTTTGCCTCGGTCTTCCGCCTCGATGGTTCGGGGGTCGACATCAACGGAAGTGTGCCGCAGCGGGTCGTCAACGGCACCCACCCCATGCAGGTCGACCTCACCGCCACCAAGTCGAGCGGTATCTTTCCTGCCGGCAGCTACCAGGGCACGGTCACCGTGCGCTGTGAATAGGGCCACGATACCTCATACCGGGCTGGACCATTCGCGTGGTCTGGCAAGACGCGGCCTTACAGGTTAGCCTCCGCGCAATCGGAACGACCTGCGTTCGCCCTGACGCACAAAAGACGCTCCGGCACTTTGGATTTGCGCTGCCAGGAGGCATTCTTTGATTATCGTCATCGGCTCGATCAACCTCGACCTTATCGCCAATGTCGACCGCTTGCCGAGCCCTGGCGAGACAGTCGCAGGCTCGGCCTTCACCACCGCCCCCGGCGGCAAAGGTGCCAACCAGGCGCTGGCTGCCGCGCGCGCCGGCGCCTCGGTGCGCATGGTCGGCGCCGTCGGCAAGGACAGCTTCGCCGCCGAGGCGCTGGCATTGCTGCGCGACGGCAAGGTCGACCTGTCCGGCGTTGCCGAGACCCACGCCTCGACCGGCACGGCACTGATCATGGTCGCCGATGACGGCGAGAACATCATCGCCGTGGTGCCGGGCGCCAACGCCTCAGTGGTGCCCGGCGACCTCTCCAAAGCCTTCTTCAAAAAAGGCGATGTCGTGCTGCTGCAAAATGAGATCCCGCTGGCCACCGTCGATGCCGCCCTCGACCAGGCAAGAACGGCCGGTGCCATCACGGTGCTCAACACCGCGCCTTTCCAGGGGCAAGCGGCCGGCTTTCTCGGCAAGGCAGACTATGTCGTCGCCAACGAAACCGAGTTCGACCTTTATGGCGAGGCGCTGTCGTTGCAAGGCCGCGACCGGCCTGCGCGGATGCGCGACTTTGCCGGGAAAACCGGCCGCTCCCTCGTCGTCACGCTCGGCGGCGACGGCGTGATGGCGGCGGCGCCAGGCGATTTCCTCACCGTTCCGGCACGCAAGATCACGCCTGTCGACACGGTCGGCGCCGGGGACACGTTCTGCGGTTACTTTGCCGCCGGCCTGTCCGCTGGCCTCACGCTCGAACAGGCGCTAGCGCGCGCCGGCGCGGCCGGTTCACTGGCTTGCCTCAAGCCTGGCGCCCAACCGGCCATTCCGCTGGCAAAGGATGTCGATCAGGCGTTGCAGGAAACCCATTGAGATGCTGCGCCCTCAAACAAAACATGCCGTACCGCCGGCCGGCGATATCTGCCGTCTGTCCGCGGTCGAGATCGCCGACGCGATCCGCCGGAAGAGACTTTCCGTGCGCGAGGTGGTGGCGGCATTCTTCGACCGCATCGAGGCGGTCAACCCGCTGGTCAATGCCATCGTCTCCTTGCGCGATCGCGGCGATATCCTGCGCGAAGCCGATGCGGCCGATGCCCGGCGGCAAGCAGGCGTCGAAACCGGTCCGCTCTTCGGCCTGCCGATCGCCATCAAGGATCTCGCCTCGACCACGGGCCTGAGGACTTCTTTCGGATCGCCGATCTTCGCCGATTTCATACCGCAGGAAGACGATTTCTTCGTCGAGCGCATCCGCAAGGCCGGCGCCATCATCATCGGCAAGACCAACGTCCCCGAATTCGGGCTGGGCTCCAACACCTACAACAGCGTGTTCGGGCCGACGCTGAACGCCTTCGATCCGGCGCTGACCGCCGGCGGCTCGAGCGGCGGCGCAGCAGTGGCGCTGGCTCTCGACATGGTACCGGTCGCCGATGGCAGCGATTTTGGCGGCTCGCTACGCAACCCGGCGGCCTGGAACAATGTTTTTGGCTTGCGCCCGTCGCAAGGACTTGTTCCCGGCGGACCCGATGTGGAAGTCTTTCATGCGCAGATGGGCGTCGACGGGCCGATGGGCCGCAACGTCCATGACATGGCGCTGCTGCTCGACGTGCAGGCGGGTTACCACCCGCACGCGCCATTGTCCTATGAGAAACCGGGCTCGTTCCTCGACGGACTCGGCATGGCAGCGGCCGGTGGTCGCATCGCCTGGTTTGGTGACCTCGGCGGTCATCTGCCGGTCGAACCCGGCATTCTCGGCTTGTGCGAGGCAGCACTTGGCCGCTTTGCGGAAGCGTCCTTCGTGACCGAAGCGCTGCTGCCGGATTTCGATTTCGAAGCGCTGTGGCAGGCTTTCGTGATGCTGCGTCAGGCCAGCAGCGGCTGTGCGCTCAAAACCCACTATGACGACCCCGCCAAACGCCGCCTGCTCAAGCCGGAAGCCATCTGGGAAGTGGAGAACGCGATGCGGTTGACGGCGCCGCAGATCCGCGCCGCCTCGGTCATCCGCACCTCGTGGCACCGCGCGCTGCTGTCGGTCTTCGACCGCTATGATCTCATTGCGCTGCCGACCGCGCAGGTTTTTCCTTTCGAAGTCGGCACCCACTGGCCGCACGAGGTCGCCGGACGCGCAATGGACAGCTACCACCGCTGGATGCAGGTTTCCGCCTTCGCGACCTTGGGCGGCTGCCCGGCGGTCAACGTGCCGATCGGCTTCGACGACAGGAGCCGGCCCATGGGCATGCAGCTGATCGGCAGGCCGCGCGACGATCTCGCCGTGCTGAAGGCGGCGGCTGCTTATGAAGCAACGCTGCCCTGGCAGGCCGGCGCCTGAACCGCATGTACCGGCGTGTCGCGGCGCTTCACGCACCGGCTTGCATCGCTATCGTCGCCATGCATTGATTGTTCTCAGCTGCGCCGCATCGGCGGCATTCTGAGGGAAAAATCATGTCGCTCGAACTCTATGCCGCCTATGTCCTGGCTTGCATCGTCATCATCCTGGTGCCGGGTCCGACGGTCACGCTGATCATCGCCAACAGCATCCGCCATGGCTCACGCGCCGGTCTCGCCAATGTCGCCGGCACGCAAGCCGGGCTTGCCGTGATGATCGCCATCGTCGGCATCGGCCTCAACACGCTGATTTCGGGCATGGGCCATTGGTTCGAATGGGTCAGGCTCATCGGCGCCGCCTATCTGATCTGGATGGGCGTGCAGATGTTCCGTTCCAAGGGCACGTTGAATGCCGATGGAACGGCGAGAAAGCCGCGTGGCGGCTTCTTCCTGCAGGGCCTGCTGGTGGCGCTCAGCAATCCCAAGACGCTGATCTTCTTCGGCGCCTTCTTTCCGCAGTTCATTTCACCGCAAAGCAACTATTCGCTGCAGATCGCCGTCATGGGCCTCACCGCCATGATCTTCGCCGCCATGTCGGATTCGACCTATGCACTGGCCGCCGGCCGCGCCGGGCGCCTGCTGTCGGCCAGCCGCATCAAGCTTTTGTCGAGGATCAGCGGCAGCTTCATGGTCGGTGGCGGCCTGTGGCTGGCGTTTTCAAAGGCGAAGTAACAGCGCGCCGAGGAGCGAGGACGCCAATAACGAGGCCGATTGAAAGTTAGCCTTCTTGCCACCATATGAATAAAGGAGTGTGGACGATTCACCGGTGTCGTGGACGTTTGCGGATGCAAAAAAAAACGCGCCCGGCGTGATCTTGATTATTGCTATATTTGCGGTGCTGTTCGCCCTCGATCCGCACAAGTGGACCAATGACGCCAGCCCGATTCGCTCAGTCGACGCGATCGATGCAACGATCAAAAGTGGCCAGGGCAAGGGTCGCACTATGCAACATCTACTGTTCCTTGAGAACGGTTCGGCGGTTCTCGTTTCTGACGATAACCCACGCTTGATCGGCTCAGCAGTCAGACTTGAGCGCGTTACGCGCGACAACGGCTTCGTCTTCTACCGGTTTGCTGTGTGAGCTATGGCAAAAGCGCGGTTCGCCCTCACCGTCATGATCCTGCGGGAAAATCTCAGGGGGATCCTTATCACCGGCCTGCTCGTTGGCGCGTGCATTCTGGCCATCGGCTTCCCCATTGCAAAGCGGAGCAGCCCGATCGTCATTCTGGAGCGCTTGACAGGCACAGTCGCCACTGTCCTCGACGCCTCTCCGTCGCCCAATACCGGGATCACCGGCGGTTTCCGCTACCTCTACGGAATCCGCCTCGACGAAAATGGCCCGTTGGTATTTGTCTACGACGCAGCGCCCCGAGTTGCCGGATCCAACGTTTCGATCGAACGACAGCATCGCGAGAACGGCACGGATACGTTCCGTTTGCTTCGCGAGTGAACAGCACTATGCGTGTCGTCCAAGCCGCGTAGCGGGACGACACGCATCAGAAGCAGAAATTAGAGCCGCCCCAACCTCTCCACCAGCAGCGCGAAAAACGCATCATGGTCGATGTCGCGCATCACCATGGCGTTCTTCGGCCGCTTGGTGACGCCCCACCAGTCGATGACGGTCATGCCCATGGTCAGTTCGGAGGCGGTTTCCACGCTGACATTGCAGTTGCGGCCCTTGAACAATTCCGGCTTCAACAGATAGGCGATGACGCAGGGGTCGTGCAGCGGGCCGCCGTCGGTGCCGTATTTCTCCTCGTCGAAGCGCTCGAAGAACTCCAGCATCTCCGCGGTCGCGGTGCCGACCTTGGTGTCGAGCGCGCGGAAGGCCTGCGTGCGCTTGGCGGTGGTCAGCGCCTTGTGAGTGACATCGAGCGGCATCATCACGATCGGAACGCCGGATTTGAACACGACGTCGGCAGCCTGCGGATCGACATAGATGTTGAATTCTGCGGTCGGGGTGACATTGCCGCCCTCGAAGAAACCGCCGCCCATCAGCACGATTTCCTTGATGCGCGGTGCAATGCGTGGTTCGCGGATCAGCGCCAGCGCAACGTTGGTCAGCGGTCCGAGTGCGCAAAGCGTGATCGTGCCACTCTCCTCCTCCATCAGGGTCTCGACGATGAAATCGACAGCATACTGGTCCTGCAGCTTCATCGTCGGTTCGGGCAATTGCGGTCCGTTGAGGCCGGTCTTGCCATGCACTTCCTCGGCGGTGACCAGTTCGCGCATCAGAGGCCGGATGGCGCCGGCATAGACCTCGATGTCCGGGCGGCCAGCCAGCTCACAGACCTTGAGGGCATTCTTTTCGGTAAGTTTCAGCGGCACGTTGCCGGCAACAGCTGTGATGCCAACGATCTCCAGTTCGGAGCTGCCGAGGGCCAGCAAAATGGCGACGGCATCGTCCTGGCCGGGATCCGTGTCGATGATGATCTTGCGTGATAGGGGCATTTCAATTCCTTGTTTGGCGAGGCCGTGGACCTGAATGAATCCGATCGAGACATCCAAATGACGCCGAAGCGGCTGCGAGCTGCCGTGTCGAACCGCTCGACCGGGGAAGAACAATCCCGACCTGCGCGCTTCTCCTTGCATCTGCTCGCCAGTTCAAGCGCCATGTCGATCATTCCTGTGAGTCCACGACCTGGTCTTTTTTGGGCGGGTCTTTTGACGGCTTGAACTTGGTCGCGGGGCGGACCATATCAAGACCATCGGGAAAAATGCCATCTGGGTTTTTCCACTTTATGTCGCTCTTGAGAGGACAATGTAACATGAGCCGAATGACGCCCTTTTCCAGCCCGCTTCTCCTTGGTTTCGATGCCATGGAAAAGACCCTGGAACGCCTGGCGAAGTCCGGTGACAGCTACCCTCCCTACAACATCGAACGCCTCAGCGGCGCCGACGGCAAGACCGAAAGGTTGCGCATCACATTGGCGGTCGCCGGTTTCGCCGAAAGCGATCTCGATGTCACAACGGAGGAAAACCAGCTGGTCGTGCGCGGCCGTCAGACCGACGACACCGAGCGCGAATTTCTTCATCGCGGCATCGCCGCACGCCAGTTCCAGCGCTGTTTCGTGCTGGCCGACGGCATGCGGGTGATCGCGGCGGAACTGAAGAACGGCCTTTTGTCGATCGACCTCGATCGGCCGGAGTCCGAACGGCTGGTACGGAAAATAAACATATCGGTGAAAGACTGATCTTTACCACTGCATCGGCCGGAAATCGGCACCGACTTTCCGAAAGCACGATGCAGCAAATTGAATGGCTCTCATGCGGGATGGCCTTGAGCGGCGTCCTCGCGCCAAGGAGGCTTTGAAATGACCAGAACTGAAAACATCACCATGACCAATGGCGAGTTCGCCCATCTCGGCGAGGGCTCGGTCGCTTATCTGAGAAAGGTCTCGAGCGACGAATTGCTCGGCCGTTTCCCGAATCTCGGCGAAATCGCTCCCGGCATGGAACTGTGGGCGCTGTTTGCCGCCAATGGCCAGCCGATCCTGCTTTCCGACGCGCGCGACCGCGCTCTGGCCGGCGCCATGGAAAACGACCTGACCACAGTCGCCATCCACTGAGCCGGTGCGCGCCGGTCCGCAGGCGCGCTGACAGCCAAACGGAAAGGGCCGCCCATGGCGGCCCCTGAGGTCGTCTAATGCAGAAATATCAGGCCGCGTGCGACGCCTGCGTGTCCGACAACAGTGCATGGATCGCCGCGGCGTCGCGCGTACCCCTGATCTTGGCCACCGTGTCGGCGTCGCGCAGCACCCGCGCGATGCGCGACAAGGCCTTGAGATGGTCGGCACCCGCCCCTTCCGGCGCCAGCAGCAGAAACACCAGATCGACCGGCTGATCGTCCAGCGATTCGAAATCGACAGGCGTCTCCAGCCGTGCGAAAACCCCGGCGATGCGCTTCACGCCGGCCAACTTGCCGTGCGGAATGGCGATGCCGTTGCCGACGCCCGTCGAGCCCAGCCGTTCACGCTGCAGGATGGTGTCGAACACCTCCCGCTCCGGAATGCCGGAAATCGCCGCCGCCCGTTCGGACAGCAGTTGCAACAGCTGCTTCTTCGAGTTCGCCTTCAACGCCGGCAGTATCGCCGGAACGTTGATAAGATCGCTCAGATCCATGCTTGAAAATCCCTTGTTCGCCTGCCGTCGCCAGTCCCCACCCCTCGTGCGGCCGGCTTTTATCCCTGTGCGACCTTGGTCGTCACGCTTGTGCGACCTTGGTCATGGACGGGTCGATCCAGCCGATGTTTCCATCGGGCCGGCGATAGACGATGTTGAGATGATCGTTTCCGGCGTTGCGGAAGACGAAGACCGGGCTGTCCTTGGTATCGAGCTCGATGACCGCCGACGCCACCGACATGGTCTTCAGCGTCATGGTTGATTCGGCGACGATGGCCGGCGCGAAATTCTCCGGAATGTCCTCGTCGTCGTCGGCAAGCGGCGCCATCACCGTGTAGGCAATGTCGGTCGGCTCGCCATTAGCGGCGCCCGAATTGTGCGACTTCAGCCGCCGCTTGTAGCGCCTGAGGCGGGTTTCCAGACGATCCGCCGCGGCCTCGAAGGCCAATGTCGGGTCCTGGGCATCGCCGGTAGCCTGCAGCGAAGCGCCGGAATCCAGCCGGATCATGCAGTCCGCCGAATAGCGCGACCCCGATTTGATGACCGTGACATGTCCGGCAAAGCCGCGATCGAAATATTTGCCGATTGCTTCGCCGACACGATCGTTGATGCGTGTCCGGAACGCATCGCCGATATCCATGTGTTTTCCCGATATGCGCAGATTCATCTGAAAACTGACCTTCCTTGCTCAGGCTTCAAACTGGCCTGAGTTTATACTCGTGATCCGTGCGCACAAGCTTTGCGGCGTCACTCGCGCCGATTTTAAATCCAAACTTTCCGGTTGATCACAAGCCGCCTTTTGACCGTCCCGAGGCCAACGTCGTGACGGACCATCCGCATGCAGGCATCTAGCCTTCTCATGCGGGCGGGCTTCTAGCCACTTCACCGCGGCTTGTCAATGAAGTGCTGGCCTGTGGAACATCGAACCGCGTCAGCGCCCGGCGCTGGCCATCGCCCGTTTCTCGCGCCGGCGCTGCACGGAGGAGGGAATATTCATGCCTTCCCTGTACTTGGCGACCGTACGCCGGGCAATATCGACTCCGCTCTCGCGCAACATATCGACGATCGCATCGTCGGAAAGCACGTCGACGGGTTTTTCCTCATCGATCAATTGCTTGATGCGGTCACGCACGGCTTCCGAGGAATGCGCATCACCGCCGCACGACGCGGCGATCGAGGCGGTGAAGAAGTAACGCAGTTCGAACACGCCACGCGGCGTCAGCATGTATTTGTTCGCGGTGACCCGGCTGACCGTCGATTCGTGCATGCCGATGGCATCGGCCACCGTGCGCAGGTTGAGCGGCTTCAGCTGGCGCACGCCATGGACGAGGAAGGCATCCTGTTGGCGAACGATCTCCGAGGCGACCTTGAGAATGGTCTTTGCCCGCTGGTCAAGGCTGCGCGTCAGCCAGTTGGCGTTTTGCAAGCATTCGGCCAGAAAGTCCTTTTCCGCCTGGTTCTTCGCCTGCGGCGAGACCTGGGCGAAATAGATATGGTCGACCAGAACGCGCGGCAGCGTTTCGGCATTGAGCTCGACCGTCCAGCTGCCATCATTGGCGGCACGCACTTCGACATCGGCGACGATCGCGTCGCTGGCGCCCCACGAAAACGCCATGCCCGGTCGGGGATCGAGTGCCCTGATCTCGGCCAGCATGTCGAGCAGATCCTCCTCGTCGACGCCGCAGATCCGTTTCAGCGTGTGGAAATCACGCCGCGCCAGGAGTTCAAGATTGGCGATCAGCGCCTTCATCGCCGGATCGAGCCGGTCCCGCACGGCAAGTTGCAGCGACAGGCATTCGGCAAGGTCGCGGGCAAACAGGCCGGCCGGCTCGAAGGTCTGGCACACCGCCAGCACCTTTCGCACCACGGCAATGTCCGCGCCGAGACGGGCGGCGATCTCGGCCAGATCGGCGCGTAGATAGCCGGTTTCGTCAAGGCCGTCGGCAAGGTCGGCGGCGATCAGCCTTGCCGCCGGATCGGCGAAGGCGAGCGCCACCTGTTCGCCGACATGGTCGCGCAGCGTGATCGCAGCCGCCGCCATGTCGCCGGCGTCGAAACCCTCGGATGAGGAACTTGCGCCATTGCCGGAAGCCGATTTCCATTGCGCCGTCAGGTCCGGGCCAAGCCGCTCGCTGGTGCCCGGGTCGTCGGGAAACAGGTTTTCCAGCGACGTGTCGAGCTTGTCCGAGATCGCCTCGGCGCTCCACTGCGTCTCTTTTTCGAACCAGTCGCCGTCGGCGGCGGCTTGCGGCTCCGTCTCGATCTTCTGCGCCTGATCGCTGACCGCATCATCCTGCGGTTCGGCGCGCTCCAGCAGCGGGTTGCGCTCGATTTCCTCGTCGATGAAATGCTCAAGCTCGACATGGGTGAACTGCAGCAGCCGAATCGATTGCATCAGCTGCGGCGTCATCACCAGCGACTGCGACTGTCGTAGCTGTAGTTTGGCCGCCAACGCCATGGTTCGGTTTCAAACGCCTCGTCTACGCATCCGGACTTCCGGAAAGGAATTTTTGCAGCCGGTCATAGAAACTGGCCCAGCTTTTGCTTGTCAAGGCAATTGCTAGCAAAACGCACTTACCGGAGCGTTATCTCGGAGCAAAATCGAGGAAAAAGAGCCGGGCGAGCCGCAAAAATCGTGTCAGGAAACAAATTTCACGCTCAGAGCGTAAAGCCCTCGCCGAGGTAAAGCCGCCGCACATCCGGGTTTGCCACCACTTCATCGGCCCTTCCATGGGTCAGCACCTGGCCGGCATGGATGATGTAGGCGCGGTCGATCAGGCCGAGCGTTTCGCGCACATTGTGATCGGTGATGAGAACGCCGATGCCGCGCGCCGTCAGGTGGCGCACCAATTGCTGAATATCGGCGACGGCGATCGGATCGATGCCGGCAAAAGGCTCGTCGAGCAGCATGTAGGCCGGGCGCGTCGCCAGGGCGCGCGCGATTTCCAGGCGTCGCCGCTCGCCGCCCGAGAGCGACATGGACGGTGCCTTGCGCAGATGGCTGATGTGGAATTCCTCGAGCAGCTCGTCGAGATTGCGCTCGCGCACCTTGCGGTCCTTTTCGACCACCTCCAGCACCGCACGGATATTCTGCTCGACATTGAGGCCACGGAAAATCGACGCCTCCTGCGGCAGGTAGCCGATGCCGAGGCGCGCGCGACGGTACATCGGCATCGAGGTGACATCGAAGCCGTCGATCTCGATCGTGCCTTCGTCCACCGGCACCAGGCCGGTGACCATGTAGAAACAGGTCGTCTTGCCGGCGCCATTGGGGCCAAGCAATCCGACGGCCTCGCCGGCGCGCACGCCGATGGTGACGCCGCTGACGACCTTGCGGCCCTTATAGCTCTTGGTGAGCCCCTTGGCGATCAGGGTCCCCTTGAACTTTCCCTTATCGACGGTCACCGCGGCCGGCGCCGAAAGCTTGCCAGCGGCCCGTCCCGGAAGACGCGCCGTCAGCGACGACAGGCTGGCCATCAGGGGTTCGTCGCTCCCGATTTCGGCGGCGGTGTAATCGACATCTGGACGCGTTGTCCAGCGCATGGATCCACCTGGGCCAATCCGCTTTTCATCTGCACGGTGAGCTTGCAGCCGACCAGGACGTTGTCGTTTTGCGACAGAACGACCTTTTTGCCCGAAAGCACCAGAACCTGGCTCTTCATATCGAAGCTGCCTTGATCGCCAGTCGCGACCTGTGCATCCGACTTGATGTACACCTTGTCCGAAATCTCCAGGTGATCGATGTTGGCCGAGCCGGTCATGGCTGCCGCGCCAGCCGCTTCCGCGCCCTTGGCGCCGGCGTTGGGACCCTTGACGTAATAGACCGTCATCTTGCCGGCCTTCATCAATGTCGGCCCCTGGACGACGCTGACATTGCCCGTGAAGATGGCGATACTGTCGGCCTGGCGGACTTCCAGCTTGTCGCTTTCGATCTGGATCGGCTTGTCGCCGGACAGTTTGAGGCCTGATTGGCTGGTGGTCTGCGCCAATGACGGCACAAGTCCGAGCAGCAGCAACGCTGAAGTTGCAGCCGCGAGCCGCGTCGAACTACTGAGCCGCATTGGTTTCTCCGCTGTTTCCCTCTGCCGTTTTCAAGGCGGCGGAATCGATGTTGACGCGCACTTTGTTCTCGAAAACCAGAACCTTGCCATTGTCCTGGACCGACATCGAATCCGCCGTGATCCGTGACCCCTCACGGCTGACGTCGACGGGATCTCCCGTCTTCATAGTGCCTTTGCCCATGTCGAGGAAGACCGATTTGAAGTTGGCCTGCATGCCGTCGGTTGTGGTGATCGTCACGTCGCTGGTCAGGTTCATCGTATTGCCGTCGCGATCGTAGGTGCCGTGCGAGGCCTTGATCGCCGCGACGTTGTCGGGTCCGACCGGGATCTTTGCGTCGATGCCTTCCAGTTCGATGATGCCTTGCGTACCGACATCCTGGATGGCCCGCAGCGCCGTCATCGAATAGGGCTGCTTCTGCTTGGTAAAACCGTTGAGCTTGGGATTGGCCATCACCAGCTTGCCATTGGAAAAGGCCGTGCCTTCCGCCTGGACCGTGACGGAGACAGGTGCGGCGAGATAGGAGTAGACCGGGAAAGCGATGGCGATCAGTGCCGCAGCCACCGGCACGGCAAACTTGAGAACGCGCACACGGCGCGAATGACGCTGCGCGCGGTCGAAAGCGTCGCCCCGCGTCCGGCCGTCCGCCGGGGTAGCCAACTCCGTCTCGGCGTTGGTCGATTCAACTGGTCGCGCTAACATTCACTGCTTTCTTCTAAACCCCTGCCCACCCTGGAGCACCGCCTATAGGTGGGACGCCGGCGCCCTCAAGCAAGCACAAGCCCACGAAAACTGCAAAAATGTGACAACTGCCTTTGTACAGATGAAAATGAGGTCCGCACAACTACACGTTCTTCATAGCAGAAACAGACACGCGGCGTAAAATTTATCGACGGTCGGTCCCGCCGCCCGACCTCGCGGCGATCGCACAAATACGTGAGCGGACCAATGCCTGGAGAGGGCAGAGCTGGCTGGGCCGACTGTCGACCCGGACGGTCGTGTCGCCGTGCGGAAAAGAGAATTGCTTCCAGATGCGAGGATCATGGTCTAAAAGCGTCTCCTCCCGCCGACTGAAAGGCTGACCATGGCACTGAGAGCCGACGACCTGATCGACCGCCGCCGCTTGCGGCGCAAGCTGACATTCTGGCGCGTCATCGCCATCGGCATCGTAGCCCTTGGGGTGATTGCGCTTTCGGCCTGGTTCTATGGCGACGATTTCGGCGGCTCGACAGTCGACCATATCGCCAAGGTCAAGATCGAAGGCACGATCACCGAGGACGAGGAACTGATCGAGCGGCTGGAAACCATCCGTCTGTCGTCGAAGGTAAAGGGCGTGATCCTGTCGATCGATTCGCCAGGCGGCACCACCGTCGGCGGTGAATCGATCTATGAAGAGGTGCGCAAGCTGGCCGCCGACAAGCCTGTGGTGGCGGAAGTCGGCACGCTCGCCGCATCGGCTGGCTATATGATCGCCAGTGCCGCCGACCATATCGTTGCCCGCAAGACCTCCATCGTCGGTTCGATCGGGGTGCTGATCCAGTACCCCGATGTCAGTGGGCTGATGGACAAGCTCGGCGTCAAGCTGGAGGAAGTGAAATCCTCGCCGCTGAAGGCCGCGCCCTCTCCCTTCAAGCCGACCAATGACGACGAACGCGCCATGGTCCGCAAGCTCATCCTCGACAGCTACGACTGGTTCGTTGGCATCGTTGCCGAGCGCCGCAAGATGACCCGCGAGCAAGCACTGGCGCTTGCCGACGGTTCGATCTTCACTGGTCGCCAGGGTGTCGCCAACGGACTGATCGACGCCGTCGGCGGCGAGACCATGGCGGTCGACTGGCTGGCGACCAAGGGCGTCGACGCCAAACTCAAGGTCGTCGAATGGAAGGACACCGAACGGCGCGGCGGCTTCCTGTTCTCAAAAGCGATGGCGCAAACGATCGGCAGCGCGCTCGGCCTGCCCGCCTACAGCGGCGACGTCATCCATGAACTCGGTGCCGACCGCTTGTTTCTTGACGGTCTCGTTTCCGTCTGGCACCCTTGAGAAGCTGTTTGGGGCAAGTGAAAAAAGCAAATAAAATCATCCTCATAATTTTGACCGCACTGCTTTCACGGGGACACGTCTCATGATCAAGTCCGAACTTGTGCAGATTATTGCCACGCGCAATCCGCATCTTTTCCTGCGCGACGTCGAAAACATCGTCGGCGCGATCTTCGATGAAATCACCGACGCTCTTGCCGAAGGTAACCGGGTCGAATTGCGTGGCTTCGGCGCTTTTTCGGTGAAAAACCGCCCTGCTCGCACCGGCCGCAATCCGCGCACTGGCGAATCCGTCGAAGTCGAGGAAAAATGGGTGCCGTTCTTCAAGACCGGCAAGGAGCTGCGTGAAAGGCTGAACGGCGGCAAGTAGGCGCGGACAAGCCAGCTTCCGACGGAAAATATCATGTTCAATCGCTTCATACTCATCGTCATCTTCGTGCCGCTGGCGATCATCCTGATCGCACTCGCCGTTGCCAACCGCGAACTGGTCGCCTTCACGCTGGATCCGTTCAACCCCGGCAATCCGAAGCTGACGCTGACTTTGCCGCTGTTCATCTTCCTGTTCCTGGCTCTCGCCGTCGGCATGATCGTCGGCAGCCTGGCAACTTGGGTCAAGCAGGGCCGCTACCGCAAGCTGGCGCGCCAGCGCGGCGTCGAGGCCGAGAACCTGCGCCAGGCAGCCAGCCGTGCGCCGGCGGCATCGCAAAGCCCGGTCCACGGATCGGCCCAAGGGTCGGCACAAGGGGCCGCCCAGGGATCCGCATTGCCGAAGCCGACCGCTTGAGCCGCCCGCCGGCGATTTTGTCCCCACGGAGTTTTTCATGCTGACCATTTCGGCCGCAGAGGTCGACCATGCGCTGACCTTTCCCGGACTGGTCGAAACGCTGCGCACGGCGTTTCGCGACGGTGCTGTGCAGCCGGTCAGGCATCACCATACGATCGAGCGGCCCGACGGTGCGGCCTCCACCCTGCTTTTGATGCCGGCCTGGACCGACCTCAACGCAGCCGGCACATCGGCCAGTGGTCACGTCGGCGTCAAGATCGTCACCGTCTCGCCCGACAACAACGCCATCGGCAAGCCCGCCGTGATGGGGCTCTATCTCCTGCTCAATGGGGCCACCGGCGAGCCCGAGGCCTTGATCGACGGCCAGCGGCTGACACAGTGGCGCACGGCCTGCGCTTCGGCGCTCGCGGCCTCCTATCTTGCCCGCAGCGATGCTTCGCGGCTGCTCGTGGTCGGCGCCGGCGCGCTGTCGCCCTTCCTCGCCAAGGCGCATTGCGCCGTGCGGCCGATCGAGACCATCCGCATCTGGAACCGCACCCCGGCCAATGCCGAGAAGGTCGCGACCAATCTGCGCGCCGAGGGCTTCGCGGCCAGCGCCGCAACCGATCTCGATGCCGAGCTTGGGCAGGCCGACATCGTCTCTTCGGCGACGATCACCACCACGCCACTGATCAAGGGCGCATTGTTGCGACCTGGAACCCATGTCGATCTGGTCGGTGGCTTTACCCCGACGATGCGCGAAAGCGACGATGACGCGATCGCGCTTGCCCGCGTCTATGTCGACACCCGCGCCGGCGCCACCAAGGAGGCCGGCGACATCGTCCAGCCGCTGGCCTCCGGCGTGCTGAAGCCGGAAGCCATCGTCGCCGATCTGCACGAATTGGCGCGTGGCCAGAAGAACGGCCGCGAGAGCGCCGGCGAGATCACGCTGTTCAAGTCGGTCGGCGCGGCACTCGAGGACCTTGCCGCCGGCATTGCCGTCTACAAGGCGCTCAAGGCCTAGCTAACCGCCAAGGCTATTTTGGCGCCCATCGCCTCGGCAATCAGCGAAAAATCATGCGCGCTGATCGGGAAGAGGCCAAAACGAAGCTGATAACCCCAGTTCGATTTGCCGGCGGTGAAGTCCAGCCTGTCGATCAGCGGCTTGATCGGCGTTTCCTCGGCCTTCGCCCACTCGACATCCCGGCGGGACGGCATGAAACCGCCGCCCATTTCACCCTGATAAGGTTCGCCATCCCGCACCGTGCCGATCGCGGTGAAAGCCTGCAGCCCGTCTTTTGCGCCCAAAATGGTTGTCGGCGAATAATAGCTGATGCCGTCGCCCGGCTTGACGCGACGCAGCGGTGCAGCCTTGCCGTGGTTGACTTGCATGAAGCCGCCGGAACGGCCGCGCCGGACGTGCTCGGCCGACGCCACTGCGATCCAGTACGTGCTCATTTCTGCTCTCCGTTGGCTTGTTCCCCATCGGATAGCCAGTAGACGCGCAGGCGATGGTTGTCGGGATCGAGCGCAACGAAGGTGCGGCCGAAATCCATGTCGGTCGGCGTCTGCAGAATCTTCAACCCGCGCCCGGACCAGTCGGCATGGGTGGTATCGACCGCGTCGGGTGTATCCAACGCAAAGACGATTTCGGCGCCGCCACCCGCGGCAGCCGCAGCCGGCTCCACCGTATGGCGCGACCAGAGGCCGAGTTTGAAGCCGGCATCAAGCACGAACAGCACGAAGGTCGGCGAGCTTTCGACCGGCTCGCGACCGAGCAGCGCACTGTAGAAGGCGCCGCTCTGCTGCGGTTGGTCGACATAGAGGATGACGAAATTCGGGGTGGCCATGTCTGTTCTCCAAGTGTTTCAGCGTCTCGACTTGGCGAAGATAGGACAAGCTACTGTCAGATTCTGGCAGTAGCCATCATGAACCCCGCGGCTTGTCGAGCGTCGCCCGCCATTCCTTGAGCAATGCCTGGCGACGACGCGGATAGCGCGTGTCCGTTGCTTGGAGCTCCACGATGCGATCGGAGCGAAAATGCCGGAAGTCCTGCCGCATCTCGCACCACGCCACCACCACCCGCACCTTGTCGAAGAAACCCAGCGCAAACGGCCAGACCACGCGTTCGGATGCAGCGCCGCCCGCGTCACTGTACAAAAAGCCGAGCTTGCACTCCTTGCGGATGGCCTGCCGCACCAGGCCAAGGTCGATGCTCTCGGCAGCCCCGACGGGAGGGCCGACCAGCAGTGCGCTCGCATCGAGATCCTCGCGCAGATCGTCCGGCAGTACCGCGGCGATCTTGGCCAACGCGCTGGTGGCAGCGGCCGAGAGACGTTGGTCCGGCTGTTTGGCGACCCAGCGTGAGCCAAGCACGATGGCTTCAATCTCCTCGTCGCTGAACATCAGCGGCGGCAGCATGAAGCCGGGCTTGAGCACATAGCCCAGCCCCGCCTCACCCTCGATCGGGGCACCCTGGCCCTGCAGCGTCGCGATGTCGCGGTAGAGCGTACGGATCGAGATCCCGAGTTCATCGGCCAGAGCCTGTCCGCTGACCGGCCGGCGGTGCCGGCGCAGGGACTGGATCAGGTCGAGCAGGCGTTCGGAGCGGGACATTCTGCAGATTTGCCTGTTTCTTTGACATTGGTCCATTGCCGGCCGACATAAACCGAATAGGTCGGCGCGACGGACTTGGTTGCGAAGCCGGTTGCCCTATGCCAAAAGCGACCACCGCGCTCGGAGATGCTGCTTCTTGAAGTCTTTTCGCGACAAACGCCGCGACGGCCGCCCGCACCAGCCGGCGAAGGGTGGAGCCGCACAATCGCGCACCTCAGTGGATCGCGGAGCGATCAAGGCAGATGTCAGGCCGAGTGAGCAGCATGACGTGAAGGCGGACAATCGTTCCGAGCCGAAAGCAGCGCCTCGCGTCCTGTCCCGCCGCGACGGTGCCCTGCCTAGCGAGCAGCTTCCGGTGATCCTCGAAGTGGCACCCAATGCCGATTATGCGCTGCTCGACAGCGGCACGGGCCAAAAGCTCGAACAGTACGGCCCCTACCGGATCGTGCGGCCCGAGGGCCAGGCGATCTGGCAAAAGGCCTTGCCGGCTAAAGATTGGGAGCGCGCCGACGCCATCTTTACCGGCGACACCGACGAGGAGGGCATCGGTCGCTGGCGTTTCCCTAAGCTGCCGCTCGGCGAGACCTGGCCGATGAAACATGATGGCATCGACTATCTCGGCCGTTTCACCTCGTTTCGCCATGTTGGCGTCTTTCCCGAGCAGGCTTCCCACTGGGACCACATGGCTGGGCTCATCGCGGCGGCGAAGCGGCCGGTCAAGGTACTGAACCTGTTCGGCTATACCGGGCTTGCCTCGCTGGTGGCGGCCCGCGCCGGCGCCGAGGTCACCCATGTCGATGCCTCGAAGAAAGCCATCGGCTGGGCTCGCGAAAACCAGGAGATGGCCGGCCTTGGCAGCAAGCCGATCCGCTGGATCGTCGACGACGCGGTCAAATTCGCCGAACGCGAGGAGCGCCGCGGCAACCGCTACGACATCATCCTGTTCGACCCACCGGCCTATGGCCGTGGTCCCAAGGGCGAGGTCTGGCAATTGTTCGAGGACCTGCCTGATTTGACCGATCTCTGCCGGGCGATCCTGACGCCGAAGCCGCTCGCCGTGGTGCTCACCGCCTATTCGATCCGCGCCTCCTTCTTCGCTATCCATGCCTTGATGCGCGACACCTTTGCCGGCATGGGCGGCAAGATCGAATCGGGTGAGCTGATCATCCGCGAAAAGTCCGCCGGCCGGGCGCTTTCGACCTCGTTGTTTTCGCGTTGGGTGGCCTGAATGAACGAGCGGCATGCAGGCGCACCTGGGCAGGTGAAGGAAGTCACCAGCCTCGCCAATCCGCTGGTCAAGGACATCAAGGCGCTTGCCCAGAAGAAATTCCGCGACCAGCAGAACGCCTTCATGGCCGAGGGACTGAAGCTGGTCATCGATGCGCTCGATCTCGGCTGGCAGATCAAGACATTGGTTTTCGCCAAGGCCGGACGCGGTAACGCAGCAGTGGAGAAGGTCGCTGCGCGCACAGTTGCCGCCGGTGGCACGGTGCTCGAAGTGTCCGAAAAAGTGCTCGTCGCCATCACCCGCCGCGACAATCCGCAAATGGTGGTCGGCGTCTTTTCGCAAAAATTCCTGGCCCTGAAGGATGTCCGCGCCGACAATGGCGACGTCTGGGTGGCGCTCGACCGGGTGCGCGATCCCGGCAATCTCGGCACCGTCATCCGCACGGTCGATGCCGTCGGCGCCAAGGGCGTCATCCTGGTCGGTGACACCACCGACCCTTTTTCCGTGGAGACGGTGCGCGCCACCATGGGGTCCATCTTTGCCGTGCCGGTGGCCAGGGCGACGACCGAGGCTTTCCTTGCCTGGCGAGGCGGGTTTTCCGGCCTTGTCGCCGGCACCCACCTGAAAGGCGCCGTCGACTACCGTTCGGTCGATTTTTCCCGCGGCCCGGTGCTGCTGATGATGGGCAACGAGCAGCAGGGACTGCCCGAAAGCCTGGCGGCGAGCTGCGACAGGCTGCTCAGGATTCCGCAAGCCGGCCGCGCCGATTCGCTCAATCTTGCGGTCGCCACCGGCATCATGCTGTTCGAGATCCGGCGCGGCGCGCTGAAGCTCGAACCTATCCTGGACCAGCAATGAAGGTTGCCTGCCCGTGAGATCATGGTCTCCCTACGCGCTGCTCGTCGTCGCGGCCATCGCGCTCGACCAGTGGATAAAGCACCTGGTCGAGATTGGCCTGCCCTTTCAGGAGAAGCTCGATCTGGTGCCTTTCCTGGCGCTGTTTCGCACCTACAACACCGGCATCGCCTTCTCGATGTTCTCGTCCTTCGGCGACACCGGGCTGATCATCATTTCGCTCGCGGTCGTCGCCTTCGTGCTGATCCTGGCAACACGGATCGCGCCGTCCCAGATCCTTGCACGCACCGGCTTTGCGCTGATCGTCGGCGGCGCGCTCGGCAATCTGATCGACCGCGCCGTCTACGGCCACGTCATCGACTACATCTTGTTTCATACGCCGGTCTGGTCCTTCGCCGTCTTCAACCTTGCCGACGCTTTCATCTCGGTGGGCGCGGCACTGGTCGTCTTCGACGAGCTGATCGGCTGGCGGCGCGAACCCAGGCCTTCAGACACCAAATCTTCCAAAGCCAAACCCTCCAAAGATTGACGCCGTGCGGCCATCGCCGCACAGTTCCTGTCGGCAAACAAGATCGCGGAGAAAGAGATGTCCGAAACCTTCAAAGCCATCCTCGTTTCGCGTGACGCCGAGAAAAAGCAGTCGGTAGCCGTCACCGATCTCACCGACGCCGATCTGATGGAAGGTGATGTCACAATTGCGGTCGAGGCGACGACGGTGAACTACAAGGATGGCCTGGCAATCACAGGCAAGGCGCCGGTGATCCGCCGCTGGCCGCTGGTGCCGGGCATCGATTTCGCCGGCACCGTGATCTCGTCTTCCCATCCCGATTGGCGCGCCGGAGACAAGGCCATCCTGAACGGCTGGGGCGTCGGTGAAACCCATTTCGGCGCCTATGCCGGCCGCGCCCGCGTCAAGGGCGACTGGCTGGTGCCGCTGCCGCAAGGCATCAGTCCGCATGACGCCATGGCCGTCGGCACCGCAGGCTACTCCGCCATGCTTTGCGTCATGGCCCTGGAGCGGCACGGCATCCTGCCCGATCGCGGGCCGGTGGTGGTGACGGGGGCGGCCGGCGGCGTCGGCTCAGTCGCGGTCTCGATCCTGTCCAGCCTCGGCTACCATGTCATTGCCTCCACCGGCCGCAATGCGGAAAGCCCCTATTTGATCAACCTCGGCGCCGCCGAGGTGATATCGCGCGACGAGCTTGCCCAGCCGGCGAAGCCGCTGGCCAAGGAGCGCTGGGCCGGCGGCGTCGACGCCGTCGGCAGCCACACATTGGCCAATGTGCTCTCGATGACCTCCTATGGCGGCGCGGTCGCCGCTTGCGGTCTGGCCGGCGGCATGGACCTGCCGACCAGCGTCGCCCCCTTCATCCTGCGCGGCGTCTCGCTACTCGGCATCGATTCGGTGATGGCGCCGAAGGCAGTTCGCCTCGAAGCATGGCGACGCATCGGAACCGACCTCGATCTGCAGAAGCTCGCCAGCCTGTCGAGGACCATCGGTTTCGACGGCATCATCGATACCGCCCGCGACATCGTCGACGGCAAGATCCGCGGCCGCGTCGTCGTGGATATGTAACCGCGCTCGACTGCCGGAAAAGGATGGCAAATTCGCCGCCATCGGGCGAAAACCGCCCAACCGCTAAAATTCGAACGATCCGCCGCAATCTTCCATAATCTCTGTCTGGCAGAGGTTTCGCATGATCGCGGAATCCGGCAGCCAACAGGCGGACACTGGCGACGGCGTCGATGCGGCGCCGACGTCGGCGCGGCGCTTCGTCGTCGCGCCGCCGCTGGTGCCCGAGCCGGAATTCTCCAGGCGCGAAGGCCTGCCTTTTCTGACATTCGTCGCCATCGTCATGCTGTCCGGTCTGGCGCACCTGACCGGGGCGCCGGTCTTCATCAGCGTCGCATTGCTGGCAACCGGCTTTGCCGGCCTTGCCATGCATCTTCGCGCCAAGCGCAGCGAACACCGCACCGCTGCCCTGCTTGACGAAACCACTGCCCGAAGCCGTGCCGAGATCGAGACGCTGGCCGATCGCATGTGGGAAATGCAGGAGAGCGATGAGCGCTTTCGCGGCCTGATCGATGCGCTCGGCGATCTCGTCATTCACCGCAATCGCGACGGCTACATCGTCTATGCCAACAAGGTCTTCGCCGACCTCGTTGAGATCGATCAGCGCGACCTTGCCGGCAAGACCCTGGCAGAACTCGGCATCGAGGTCGGCATCGTTCCCGATGCCGCCTTTTCCGACCATGAGTGCCTGAGTTCCACCGATGTCTCTATCAGCACGCCGAGCGGGCAGCGCTGGTTTTCGTGGATCGAACTGTCGGTACGCGACAAGGACAGCGACGCCGTTTCACATCGCGCCATCGCCCGCGACATCACCGCCCGCAAACGCGCTGAATCCTCGCTGATCACCGCACGCGAGCGGGCCGAATATGCCAGCCAGGCCAAATCGCGCTTCCTCGCCACCGTCAGCCATGAAATCCGCACGCCGATGAACGGCATCATGGGCATGGCCAGGTTGCTCGCCGACACCAGTCTGTCGCCGGAACAGCAGACCTATGTCGGCGCCGTCTCGACCTCGGCCAGTGCACTGCTAGCTCTCATCGAGGATCTTCTCGACTACTCCAAGATCGAAGCCGGGCGCTTCGACCCGGAGCCGCAGCCGATGTCGTTGCGCGAGATCGCCGACAACATCATCGAACTGCTGGCCGCGCGCGCCTTCGCCAAGGATATCGGGCTGGGTTGCCATGTCGAACCCGACGTGCCGCAATTGATCACTGCCGATCCGGGCAAGGTCAGGCAGGTGCTGCTCAACCTCATCGGCAACGCCATCAAGTTCACCGACAGCGGCGGCGTGTTGGTGAGCATCGCACGCGCGCGCACTGAAACCAGCGACCGCATATGCTTCATCATCGCCGATACCGGTCCGGGCCTGCATGATGAGGACCTGGAGCGCATTTTCGAGGAGTTTGAGCAGGCCGACGGCACGTCGACGCGCACACATGGCGGGGCCGGCCTCGGTCTTGCCATTTCCAGGCGCCTTGTGGCCGCCATGGGTGGCACGATCTCGGTGTCCAGCCGGCTCGGCCAAGGATCCGAGTTCGTCTTCGAGATCCCGGCGATAGCGGCCACCGAAGCGCCGCACGGCCGGCAGAACGCGCTCTTCGGCAGGCGCGCGGTGATCCTGTCGAAAAACGCCGTCGAGGCCGAAGCCATCGCCCGCACCATCCGCGCCAATGGCGGCGCGGTCGATGTCGCCACCACCGTCGCACAGGCCGCGCTCTTCGCCGCCGGCTGCGATGTGATTCTCGTCGATGCGGCCATGGAAGAAAGCGACGGAAGGCTGCTCAAGCGCCTGCGCCAGAACGGTTTCGCCGATTGCGAGGCGATCACGCTGATCGCGCCGACCGACCGCGGCATGCTTGGCGAGTTCCGTGCCAGCGGCTACGCGACCTTTCTGGCCAGGCCGGTGCGTGGTGGAACACTTTTGCGTGTGCTGTTAAGCAGCCATGCTCCCGGCCTCACCCAGCCGCAGCCGCAAAATCGGGGCGCACCCGCGCTTCGTGCTGTCGGTAACCGCCAGCGAGGCCTGTCTGTGCTGATCGCCGAGGACAATGACATCAACGCCATGCTGGCTCGCGCCACGCTGCTGAAGGCCGGGCATCGCGTCAAGGTGGTCGGCAACGGCAAGGCCGCTGTCGAGGCTGTCACCAGCGTCGGGTACAAGCACCGCTTCGACGTGGTTTTGATGGATCTGCATATGCCGGTCATGGATGGGCTGGACGCGATTGCCGCCATTCGCCGCCATGAGGAGGAGACCGCCGTGCCGCCGGTGCCGATCATGGTCCTGTCGGCCGACAGCCAGGAAAAGACGCGCCATGCGGTGCTGGCCCATGGCGCCAGCGGCTTTGTCACCAAGCCGCTCGACCCTGAAGCGCTGGTCAATGCCGTCGAGGGACAGGTCGTAGCGGCTTGAGCTTTCCACCCCCATTCCACGCCGCGCGCTCACGTAAGCTAGCCGGTTGATCGTATTCGCCAGCCGACGAAGTATTGCCCACGACGTCGTATCACGGTACTGTCACAATCCTGTTGCACCTACACCGTATCCCCGTGCCAAGAGGGATGGCTCGAAGGAGAATCACTCGTGCATACAGTTATGCCGGAATGTGACACTCGGCCGAACGCCAGCAGCGCCTTGCTTGCCGGACGTAACGTCGATTCCGTCATAAAGGGCGCGGCACTGGGCCGCATAGGCAATCTTGAAGTGCGGCTCGCTCGCAACGAGGCCGAGATCGCGGCCGCGCAGGAAGTGCGCTACCGGGTGTTCTACGACGAACTTGGCGCCAGGAAGGGCCTCTTCCAGGCCCACGACCGCCGTGACGCCGACCGCTTCGATCCGCTGTGCGATCATCTGCTGGTTTTGGATACCACCCTTTCCGGCCCCGAACATCGCCGCATCGTCGGCACCTACCGGCTGCTGCGGCAAGAAATCGCGGCCACGGCCGGAGGGTTCTATTCGGAAGGTGAATTCGAGCTGACCAAGCTCATCGCCCGTCACCCCGGCCAGCGTTTTCTCGAACTCGGCCGCTCCTGCGTTTTGCCGGAATACCGCTCTAAGCGCACCATCGAGGCGCTATGGCAAGGCATCTGGGCTTACATCAACCATTACGAAATCGGTGTGATGACCGGCTGCGCTTCCTTCCACGGCACCGTGCCGGCGGCGCATGCCGAGGCGCTCACCTACCTCGCCCATCACTGCCGGACGAATTCGGCCTGGGACGTGCGCGCGGTGTCCGGGCGCTACTGCTCGATGGATCTGATGCCGATCGAGGCCGTCAACACCAAGGCCGCCATCGCCGCAATGCCGCCCTTGGTCAAGGGCTATTTGCGCGTCGGTGCCCGCATCGGCGACGGCTGCGTCATCGATCGCGAATTCTCGACGGTCGACGTCTTCGTCGTGATGCCGGTCAAGGAAATCGGCGCCCGCTACGTCAACTATTATGGCGGGGAAGCCCAGCGCTTCGCGGCGTGAAGCTAGCGAATAGCGAATAGCGAATAGCGAATAGCGAATAGCGAATAGCGAGGAATTACGCCGCAATCCTGCGGACTGCTATCCCTATTCGCTATTCCCTATTCTCTATTCGCTTCCTTTCACAAAATATCTTCCGGCCGCCGACCAGGTCGGCTCTTGTAGGACGGAAACGACCAGCCGAATTTGAGCGCGCCGCCCCGCACAAGGAACGCCGCCGCGAAGCCGGCGAGGTCCGAGGCGAGCGGCGGCAGTCCTGCAAGATCGCCAAGTGTGTAGAGACCGGCACCCGCAAGGGCTGCGGTGACATAGATTTCAGGCCTCAGAAGCACCGATGGCTCGCCGGCAAGGAGGTCGCGCAGAATGCCGCCGAAAGTCGCGGTCAGCACGCCGGTGATGACGGAGACGACCGGCGAACCGGTAATCGCCAGTCCCTTGGCCGCGCCCATCACCGAAAAGGCGGCGAGCCCGATGGCGTCGAGCCAGAGCAGCCATTTCCAGCGCGATTCGACACGATGGGCGCTGAAGAAGACCAGCACCGCAACCACCACGCAGATCAGCACATAGCCGGAGTTGGCGACCCAGAAAACCGGCAGGTTGAGGATGACGTCGCGAAGCGTGCCGCCGCCTATCCCGGTGACGCTGGCCAGGAACAGGAAGCCGATAATGTCGAGCTGCTTACGCGAAGCGGCAAGCGCCCCGGTCGCGGCGAAAACGGCGACACCGGCATAGTCGAGAAGCGCGATGGGGTTCATGAAGCGAACAATGAAAGAGTGAATAGCGAATAGCGAATAGCGAGTAGCGAGTAGCGAGTAGCGAGTAGCGAGTAGCGAATAGCACGAAGCCGCGCAACAACCGCAGCAACTATGCTATTTCCCTATTGGCTACTCGCTATTCCCTATTCGCTCGTCCGTTCATGCGTCCTTCTCAGCCTGTTCATTGACAGGCCCCGGCTCGACCGGTGCTTCAGCGGCGGCAAGCTTCGGCCCGCCCTTGGCGACGCCGACCATGGCCGGGCGCAGCACCCGATCGCCGATCGAATAGCCCGGCTGCACGACCTGGACCACAGTGTTGGCCGGGACATCGGGATTGGACACTTCGAACATCGCCTGGTGGAAATTGGGATCGAACTTCTCGCCTTCCGGCGCGAGCTTCTTGACCCCGTGCCGTTCCAGCGCCGACAGCATGGCGCGCTCGGTCAAGTCGACGCCTTCGATCAGCGCCTTGAAACCGGCGTCGCCCGACGCCTTGGCCTCGGCGGGAATCGCGTCCAGCGCGCGGCGCAGATTGTCCGACACCGACAGCATATCGCGAGCGAAATTCGCAACCGCGTAGGTGCGCGCGTCATGCACGTCGCGCGCCGTGCGGCGACGCAGGTTTTCCATCTCGGCCGCCACGCGCAGCGCGCGGTCCTTCAGCTCTTCATTTTCTTTCAGCAGCCGCACAAGGGCCTCATAGTCGCCATCGATGCTGCCTTCCGTGCGCTCGGCAGAGGCCTCGGTCGCCTCGACTTCATCGGGCGCGCGTTCGTCTTTTGCCTGGTCGCTCATCGCCGTTTCCCGTCAATCTCGAATGATATGGATTTGTGCCCGATATCGAGGTTTGGCAGCCAAAAATCAAGGGGTAAGCGATTGTGGAGACGGTCAGCCAAGGCAGGACAACAGCAGGCAAGACATCTCGGTTTTAATTCAAATTTTACCCTAACCGTCGGCTTTGCTTGCCACAAAGGCGTGATGGAGGAACCATTCCCTTGCTGGAGGAGTTTCGAAACCGACACAGGATTTTGAGATGATGACCCGCAACAAGGGCAAAAAGGCAGAAGGGCTGGCGATCGAGGTCAGGCGCCAGTTCACCGCCGAAACGGTGACGCGCTTTCTGCGCACCTTGCCAGCCTTCCGCACCGAGGCCGAGATTCCCGAGCGCTTCAGAGAACTGCTCGATCGCCTCGACAGGGCGGAGGGCCGTGACGTCAGTTGGCGCCGGCAGTAAGCAACCGCCAATCTTGGCAGCAAACCTCTATCAGCAATAGCCTGTGAGAGCCGAACCATCTAATGATGGGCCGTTGTGGCTCAAATGGAGGACGTAATGCGCAAGATTTCGATTACCTCATTGTTGACGGCGCTTGTCGGCCTCGGTGCCCTCTCTTTGCTGGCCTTTCCGGCGCAGGCAGACAATCTGCAGCTGGAACTGGGCAAACATGGCCCACGGCTGAAGCTCATGGAAGATTGCGATCCCGCCTATGACGATTGCGAAGGCCCCCGTCGCGACGACCGGCGCGACCGCCGTCAATCGCGAGGCTGCACCGAAGACCGGGCTCTCGACAAGGCGGACCGGATGGGCATCCGCCGGGCAAGGATAGAGTCCGTGGGTCGCCGGGAGATCACTGTTCGCGGCAGACAGGGCGGCGACCGCGTGCGCGTGACTTTTGGCACCGAGCGCGGCTGTCCTATCCTCGATCGCGAATAGAGATCGGCCCCAAGAGTGGAAACCCGATGCTCAGACGCCAAGAAAGCTTCGGATTTCCGAACGATAGGGCATAAAGCCCGCTGCCTCGGCGGGTGTATCATCAGAAGGTTGAACTGGCGGTTGGCTGGCTCGACCGCCAAGCCACGCGACAATTACGCACAGTAATTTTGCGTGATTGCTGTCTTGCGGTCGCGGAGCACCCCGCCTATGCTTCCTGATGAACATGATTTCCCCTGAGGCGGTTGCCAACAGCAAGCGCGCCTGGCTGAAAATTCTGGCCCGCTACAAGAAGCCTGACAGGCGGCGCAGCGCCGTGGAACTCGCCATCACCCTCATTCCGTTCGCCATACTCTGGGGACTATCCTCGGCGGCCTATGCCTATGGCCATTGGTGGGGACTGATCCTGATCCTTCCCGCGGCCGGGTTTCTGGTGCGCATCTTCATGATCCAGCACGATTGCGGCCACGGCTCCTTCTTCGCCAATCGCTATGCGGACGACTGGATCGGCCGCGCGCTCGGCATCCTGACACTGACGCCCTACGACTGCTGGCGGCGCGCCCACGCGACGCATCATGCCAGCGCCGGCAATCTTGACGAACGCGGCATGGGCGACATCAGGACACTGACCGTTACCGAATACCGGCAGCTATCGTGGCGCGGTCGCCTTGCCTATCGGCTCTATCGCCACCCGCTGGTGATGTTCGGTCTCGGGCCGATCTGGCTGTTCATCTTCGAGCAAAGATTGCCCGTCGGCATGATGCGCGGCGGCCTGACGCCCTGGGTGTCGTCGATGACCACCAATCTTGGCATCGCGGTCGCAGCAGCCATCCTCATCTGGTTCGTCGGTCCAGGCGCGTTCCTGGTGGTCCATCTGCCGATCGTCATCCTTGCCGGTTCGGCCGGCATCTGGCTGTTCTACGTCCAGCACCAGTTCGAGGAAACGGAATGGGCGAAGGATGCCGATTGGGAATTTCAGCACGCCGCCCTGCACGGATCGTCCTATTACGACCTGCCGCCGGTGCTGAACTGGCTTACCGGCAATATCGGTGTCCATCACGTTCACCACCTCTCGGCCAAGGTGCCGTGCTACCGGTTGCAGGAAGTGCTGCGCGATTATCCCGAACTGCGCGCCATCGGACGCGTCACGCTGCTCGAAAGCCTGCGCTGCGTCAAACTGGCGTTGTGGGACGAAAACCGCAGGAAGCTGGTGTCGTTCCGCGAGGCACGGGCGGCTGTATAAAAAGACCGCCGCGCTATGGGCGCGGCGGCCTTAAAAATCCCGGATCAGGCTGCCTGGCGCTCATCGCGCATCAGGATCTCGCCATGGCGGATTTCGGTGCCCAGCACCTTCAGGCATTCGCGGATGAAATTGGACAGGCCCGGCCAGCCCTTGGCCGATACGAGATTGCCGTCGACATGGGCGCCGGTTGGCGCAACGTCGATATAGATGCCACCGGCAAGCGTGACCTCCGGCTCGCAGTAGTGCAGCGCGGCGACTTCCCTACCCCGCACCACACCGTCGACGGCGATCAGTATCTGCACGCCATGGCAGATGGTGAAGATCGGCTTACCGGCCTCGTGGAAATGCCGCACCAGCGCCTGTACCCGCTTGTCGATGCGGATGTATTCCGGGCCGCGCCCGCCCGCCGCGTAGACGGCATCGTATCCGGCTGGGTCCACCTCGGAAAACGTCTTGTTGAGGATGTAGTCGTGGCCGAGCTTTTCCGTGTAGGTCTGGTGGCCTTCGAAGTCGTGCAGCGACGTCTTCAATATATCGCCCGCCTTCTTGTCCGGGCAGACGACATGGACGGTATGGCCGACCGCATGCATCGCCTGCTCAAAGACAAAAATCTCATATTCCTCGCTGAACTCGCCAACGAGCATCAGTATCTTCTTGCCAGCCATTCCGGTTCCTCCCTTTGTGGCGATATTTATTTCGGATCGCGAAATAATGAACCTATCCTAAGGGCAGCACCGCAAAAGGAAAAGCGTAAATCGCATAATTGGTAAGACCAATTGATGCCGATTGGCGCCGGAATCACCGCAGGGCATTCTACACCAGGCAAAATCAGCGCTACTGGTTTGACCAGAATTCCGATCAGGCAGCCTTGATCATGTCGGCTGCCTTTTCGGCGATCATGATGGTCGGCGCATTGGTATTGCCGCCGATCAGCGTCGGCATAACCGAGGCATCGACGACACGCAAACCCTGCATCCCGCGCACACGCAGTTGCGGATCGACCACCGCCATATCATCGACGCCCATCCTGCAGGTGCCCACCGGATGGTAGACGGTATCGGCGCGGGCGCGGATATGGGCCATCAAGTCTGCATCGCTCGAAACGCCGGCGGTGTAGATCTCCTTGTCGCGGTATTTGGCCAGCGCCGGCGCCTCCAGGATGCCGCGCATCATTCTGACACCCTTGAGCAACAAGTCGGCGTCGCGTTCGTCGGACAGGAAGCGCGGATCGATGCGCGGTGGCGCCAACGGATCCGGCGCCGACAGTCCGACCTCACCGCGCGAATGCGGCCGCAGCACGCAGACGTGACAGGAAAAGCCATAACCCATATGCAGCTTGCGGCCATGATCATCGACGATGGCGATGCAGAAGTGCAGTTGCAGGTCAGGCCGGTCGATGGCCGGGTTGGATTTGAGAAAGGCGCCGCCCTCGGCATAGGGTGTGGCGATCATGCCGCCGCCATCCTTGCGCCAGCGCCGCAGGTGCCGAAGCAGGCCCGGCAGGCCGCGCAGGCCGATGCCCATCATGTCGGCATCCTTCGATGTCCAGCCCATGATAAAATCGAGATGATCCTGCAGGTTCTTGCCGACGCCGGGCAGTTCATGAACGACCGGAATTCCGTGCGCTGCAAGCTCGACAGCCGGCCCGATCCCCGACAGCAACAGCAACTGCGGCGAACCGAAGGCACCGCCGCAGACGATGACCTCGCGTCTGGCTTTGACGATGGCTTCACCCTTGCCCGCGCGGTAGCGCACGCCGGTGGCCCGCTTGCCGGCAAGGACAATGCCCGTGGCGTGCGCTCCAGTGATGACGGTAAGGTTTGGCCGGTCCATAGCCGGATGCAGATAGCCGGCGGCTGCCGAGCAGCGCTCGCCATTGCGGCGCTCGCCCCAGAATTGCGTGACCTGATAGAGCCCCGCGCCTTCCTGTTCGGTGCCGTTGAAATCATCGTTGCGGCGGATCTGGTTTTCGCCGCAGGCCTCGACAAAGGCCCGCGAGAGCGCACGCGGCTCCTGCTGCTCGGCAACCCGCAGCGGCCCTTCGCCGCCATGCAGGGCATCACCCCCGCGCTGGTTGCCTTCCGAACGCCGAAAATAGGGCAAACCTCGTCCCACGACCAGCCGTGGCAGCCAAGATCGGCCCATTCGTCATAGTCGCTGCGATGGCCCCTGACATAGAGCATGGCGTTGATGGCACTCGAACCGCCCAGCGCCTTGCCGCGCGGCTGGTAGCCCTTGCGACCGCCAAGGCCTTGCTGCGGCACCGTTTCGAAGGCCCAATTGTTGACTTTCGGCCGGCCTGGCAACAGCGCGATGACGCCGGCCGGGGCGCGGACGAGCAGGTTCCTGCCCTCGCCGCCGGCTTCTATCAGGCAGACCGTCTTCGATGGGTCCTCGGAGAGCCGCGCGGCGAGCGTACAGCCGGCGGATCCGCCGCCAGCGATGACATAGTCGAAATCCATGATCTCCCTCCTCGCACCCGGCGGATATTTCCGTCCGGATAGCCCAGAGAAGGCCTGATCAGAGCCGATGTAAAGACGTCGGGAATTACCGCAGCGTCAGCTGTTGCGAAGGCGCCGCCAGGAATATTTCGACCCCTTGGGTTCCGGCACGGCGGCCGGCTGGTAGTAGAGCCCCAATCCGCCGGTGCGACCCTCCTCCAGGCGCTCCAACAGCACAGGGTTCGATATCTCGAATTCGTCGAAGCCGAGGCGCAGCATATGCGGCAGCTGGTCGACCAGCACCTGGCCTGTGGCGCGAACGGCACCCTCAAAATGATAGCGCCCGCGCAGCAGTTCTCCCTTGGAGAAGGAGCGGCCGTCGCTGAAGGCCGGGAAGGCCAATGCCACCAGCGACAGCTGGTCGAGCAGGTCGGCGATCTTCTCGAGCTGATCGCCCGGCTGCAGCACGACACCGAGCCGTTCCTTGGCCGACCGGCGCACCTCCGGTTCAAGATCGAGGAATGCTTGCAGCGGCAGGATGAAGCGGCCATTGCCGGACAGCGCGTCGGCGCTCTCGGCGTGTGTCCACTCGTCCTCGCGAAAACCCTCCGGAGTCCAGAGCCGGGTGACCGGTGTCGTCGGTTCAGTCATCAAAAATTCCTAAAAATTCAAAGAAGCTCAGGGGTGTTGAGATTCAGGTCAGGCCGCGCCGAAAATGGTGGCTTCCAGGAACCGGGGCGGAGCGTACTTGAAGTACGTGAGCACCGGAAGCTGCCATTTGCAGGCCGGCCTCACCTGAATATCAACATACCCTAAAGGGATGCGTCGGTCAGCGACTTCTCCAGCCCCGACAGGTGAATGCCGCACTCGGTCTTGGCATGACCGGCCCAGCGGCCGCTGCGCGCATCCTCGCCCGGCTCGACCGGCTGCGTGCACGGGAAACAGCCGATCGACAGATAGCCGTAGGCCACCAGCGGATTTTCGCGCAGCGCATGCGCGCGCATATAGTTGGCCTGGTCCGATGTCGTCCAGTGCGCCAGCGGATTGATGCGGATGCGCGGACCGACCGCCTCGAACACCGGCAGCGCTGCCCGCGTCGCGGCCTGAAAACGCTTGCGGCCGGTGAGCCAGGCACGAAACGGCGCGACACCGCGCGCCAATGGCTCGACCTTGCGCACGTCGCAGCAGGCATCGGTATCGCTCTGATGCAGATTGCCTGTCGGATCGATCCGTTCGAGCGCCGCTTCTTCGGGCTTGATCACGCGGATATTGGTCAGCCCGAAATCGGCGACCAGCGCGTCGCGATAGCCGAGCGTCTCTTCGAAATGCTTGCCGGTGTCCAGGAAGATCACTGGCAGCGTGCGGTCGATCTCGGAGATCATGTGCAGCAGCACAGCCGAATCCGCGCCAAACGACGACACCGCCGCGATCTCGTCGTGGAACAGTTCGCGGGCCGAACGTTGGATGATCTCGATCGGATTCAGATGACCGTAAAGCGCATCGAGACCCGCCGCCTTGGCGGCGATGCCGTCATCGACGTCGGCAATACGGTCAAGCGGCCTTGGCTTCGCCAGCATAGAGCGCCTCCTTGAACGGCGCGGGACCGACTCGGCGGTAGGCGTCGATGAATTTCTCTTGTGGGTCGAGCCGGAGGCCGAGATAGGTCTCGACGATCTGCTCGATGGCATCGGTGATCTCTTCCGACGAGAAGCCGCGGCCGATAATCTCGCCGACTGATGTGTTCTCGTCGGCCGAGCCCCCCAGCGTCACCTGATAAAGCTCGGAGCCCTTCTTCTCGACGCCGAGGATGCCAATATGGCCGACATGGTGGTGGCCGCAGGCGTTGATGCAGCCGGAAATCTTCAGCTTCAGTTCGCCGATCTCGCGCTGTCGCTCCAGCGAGGCGAAGCGGCGCGAGATTTCCTGGGCGATCGGGATCGAGCGCGCCGTGGCCAGCGCGCAGTAGTCGAGGCCGGGGCAAGCGATGATGTCCGATATCAGGTTGGAATTGGCCGTCGCCAGACCGATGCCGACCAGCGCATCATAGACCGCCTTGAGGTCGGCGCGCGCCACATGCGGCAGGATGAGGTTCTGCTCATGGCTGACACGCAGCTCGTCAAAGGCATATGTCTCGGCGATGTCGGCGATCGCTTCCATCTGGCTGTCCGAGGCGTCGCCGGGCACCTCGCCGATGCCCTTGAGCGAGATCGTCACCGCCGCATAGTCGGGATGGCGGTGCGTCACGACATTCTGGTCGAGCCACTCCGAGAAACCCTTGGAATCCAGACGCGCCAGCTTGACCGCCTGGTCGCCCTCCGGCCGCTCGGCGAGTGCCGGTGGCGCGAAATACGCCTCGATGGCGCGAATGTCGGCTTCCGGCAGCTTCAGCTCCGCGTCCTTCAACTCCTGCCACTCGGCCTCGACCTGGCGCGTGATTTCCTCGACGCCGGTCTCGTGCACCAGGATCTTGATGCGCGCCTTGTACTTGTTGTCGCGGCGGCCATAGAGGTTGTAAACGCGCAGGATCGCCGTGCAGTAGGACAGAAGGTCGGCTTCCGGCAGGAAGTCGCGGATCTTGCGGGCAACCATCGGCGTGCGGCCCTGGCCGCCGCCGATATAGACGGCGAAACCGAGTTCGCCGGCGGCGTTCTTCTTCAGGTGCAGGCCGATATCGTGGGTCTGGATGGCGGCGCGGTCGCGCGCGGCCCCGGTCACCGCGATCTTGAACTTGCGCGGCAGGAACGAGAATTCCGGATGCACCGACGACCACTGGCGCAGGATTTCCGCGTAGGGGCGCGGATCGGCAACCTCGTCGGCGGCAGCGCCGGCGAAATGGTCGGCGGTGACGTTGCGGATGCAATTGCCGCTGGTTTGGATGGCATGCATCTCGACGCTTGCCAGATCGGCCAGGATAGCCGGAATGTCCGACAGCGCCGGCCAGTTGAATTGGATGTTCTGGCGCGTGGTGAAATGGCCGTAGCCCTTGTCGTATTTGCGGGCGATGTGGCCAAGCATGCGCAACTGCTTGCCGTTCAGCGTGCCATAAGGCACCGCGATGCGCAGCATGTAGGCGTGCAACTGAAGATAAACGCCGTTCATCAACCTGAGCGGCCGGAATTGGTCCTCGGTGATCTCGCCAGACAGCCGGCGCTGAACCTGGTCGCTGAACTCGGCGACGCGGGCCTGGACAAAATCGTGGTCGAACTCATCGTAACGGTACATGCTTCGTCTTTCAGGGCGCGTCCGCCCATGCTTGGTGTCTTGCTTATGCTGCCTTGGCGGCCTGTTTGCCGAGATCGCTGCGGATGGTCGGGCCGGCAGCGCGGATCCTCTCGCGCAGCCGTACCGGCTCGACGACGCCGTTGACGACTTCAGCGTCGATCAAATTGACGTCGACCACTTCGTTGGCGGCATAGGCCTTGGCGCCGATCGCCTCGAGACGATCCTCGGCCGCCTTGTCATGGGCGAGGTCGGCATGGTTCACCGTCTCGGCCCAGCCGCCATCGGCGTACCAGACGGCAATGCCGTCGCTGAGGCGGTTGGCGGTCAGTATCTTCATTGCTGAACTCCCTCAGTGGCAGCGACGGACGCGCCTTCACGCCTGTGTGCCGCCAGCGGCTCGGACCGTTCAAAGTTGGCGCCGGCGACCGCATCGCCAATGATGGTCATCACCGGACCGGAAAGATCAGCGCGCGCTTCCAGCGACGGCAGGTCGGCAAGCGTGCCGTGGAAACGGCGACGGTTGGCGAGGCTGGCATTCTCGACGACAGCCACCGCCGTGTCCGGCGACAGACCTGCCTCGATCAGCCGGCCGGCAACCTCGGCCGCCACCGAGCGGCCCATATAGACGGCAACGGTAGCGCCGGAAATAGCGAGCTTGGCCCAGTCGGGCAGCGAATTGCCCTTGAGGTCGTGGCCGGTGGTGAACACCATCGACGAGGAAACACCGCGCAAGGTCAGTGGCAGTTCGAAGTCGGCGGCGGCGGCGAACGCCGCGGTGACGCCCGGAACCACCTCATAGGCGATGCCGGCATCGCGCAGTGCCGCCATCTCTTCGCCGGCCCGGCCGAACACCAGCGGATCGCCCGACTTCAGCCGCACGACACGCTTGCCTTCGCGGCCAAGCTCGACCAGCAACGCATTGATCTCAGCCTGGCTCTTGGTGTGGCAGCCCTTGCGTTTTCCGACCGGCAGGCGCTCGGCATCGCGGCGGCCCATGGCAACGATCGCCTCCGGCACCAGCGCGTCATGGACGATGACATCGGCTTCCATCAGCAAGCGGTGCGCGCGCAAGGTCAAAAGATCCTCGGCGCCTGGACCGGCGCCAACCAGCGCGATGTGGCCGAAAGCCGGCGCATTCGACAGCAGAAGGTCGACGGCGGCATCATGTGCCTGTGAAAGCTCACCAGCTTCGACAGCCCGCGCCGGGGCGCCCCGGAAAAAATCGCTCCAGAAGCGGCGGCGCGCATTGCCTTTCGGCAGCAGTTTCTCGGCAGCTCCGCGAAACGAAGCGGCAAGCGTTGCCAGCGGTCCGAGCGACGGCGACAGCATACGGTCGATGCGGCCGCGCAGCATCTGGGCAAGCACCGGGCCGGCGCCCTCGGTGCCGATGGCTATGGCGACCGGCGCGCGATTGACCAGCGCCGGAGTGAAGAAATCGCATAGCTCAGGCCGGTCGACGGCATTGACCGGAATGCTTAAGCGGCGCGCATCCGCGGCCACGCGGCGGTCGAGCTCCTCGTTGCCGCTGGCGGCAAACACCATGACCGCGCCTTCGAGCTGCGACGCGTCGTAGGCGGCGGCAAAATGGGTCGCGCCGGTCTGGGCGATGAAGGCGAGCAGGTCGGGCTCGGCGTGCTCCGCGATGATGCGCAGGACCGCACTCGATTGTCCGATCAGCCGCGCCTTGGCCAGCGCCTCTTCGCCGCCGCCGACGACGGCCACGGCTTGCCCGTCGACCCGCATGAAGACGGGGAAGGCATTGAGTTTGGGAGCAGTGTGCGACATGGGCGCGAGCGGAATCCTGAACGGGCTTGCAGTTCTACGCGCAGGCGCGAGAAACCAGAAGGAACGCACTCGCGCATCCCTCATCGGGATGCAATCGCTTTTCTGAAAGCATCCCGGCCATGAGAAAAATATTCCTCCTTGGCGGATGGAGCGGATTCAAGCTGCTGTCGCAGGCCTTGATTTGTGGCTCTTTTAGCGCCCGGCGAGAAATGCCGCAAAACAGTTTTTTCTAAATTCTACCAATTTAGTAGATTAAAGCCGCAGGCGTTGAATAACCGATGTCCAATGTCCGCGAGGGTCCGGTTGGAACATTACCAGTTCGGGGCGCGTTCCTCCAAAAGCCCTATCACGTCACGGCCGCGGCTCGTCACAAGAGGCCGTCGCGGCGCAAAGAGGAGCCTGTCATCATGAGCACAATTAACCTGAAGCATGGCATCTGGATCATGGTGGCGGATGGCGAAAAGGCGCTTTTCCTCAGGAATGCCGGCGACACCAAATATCCGAATCTCGAAGTCGTGCAGGAAATTGAGCAGGACAACCCGCCGACCCGCGAGCAAGGCAGTGACAGCCCAGGCCGATATAATGATGGTCCCTCCGTGCATCGCAGCGCGGTCGAGGACACCGACTGGCACCGTGTTGGCAAGGAGCGTTTCGCCGATGAGATTGCCGCCCGGCTCTACAAACTCGCGCATAGAGGCGAGTTCAAGGAGATCGTACTCGTCGCACCGCCTATGGTGCTCGGAACCATGCGCAAGAAACTTCACAAGGAAGTCGAGGACAAGGTGATCGCCGAAATTCCCAAAACACTCACCAACCATGCCATATTCGAGATCGAGGCGTTGCTGCAGGCAGCCTGATCGTTGTCGATCGATCGCGCGCATCGAAACGGAACGTCGTCACGCGAATTCAGATCCGACCGGCGGCTTCGGCTGCCGGTCAGGTTTTTAGGCTGCACCGTCGATTTCATGGCCTTGCGGGTTGCATCGCCGACACCCCTCCCACCATATTGCAGCGAGGCGGCGGCTTCGGGCGGCGCACATCCGACATCACCGACTTGAAAGGCGCTCCATAGACAATGCCGCATGACACGCCCCTTATCGCCACCATCGTCGCCGGTCTGGGGCTGGCTTTCGTCTTCGGGGCTCTTGCCAACCGCTTCCGCATCCCGCCACTGGTCGGCTATCTCGTAGCCGGTGTGCTGGTCGGACCGAACACGCCCGGCTTCGTCGCCGATGCCGGCCTTGCCAACGAACTGGCCGAAATCGGCGTTATCCTGCTGATGTTCGGCGTCGGCCTGCACTTCTCGCTGAAGGATTTGCTATCTGTCCGCGCCATCGCCGTACCCGGCGCCATCGTCCAGATCGGCTTTGCCACCGCGCTCGGCGCCGGCCTTGCCTGGATGCTCGGCTGGTCGATGGGCGCGGGCCTGGTGTTCGGCCTCGCGCTATCGGTCGCTTCGACCGTGGTGCTGCTGCGCGCTTTGCAGGAACGCCGGCTGATCGAGACCGAGCGCGGCCGCATCGCCGTCGGCTGGCTGATCGTCGAGGACCTGGCCATGGTGCTGGCGCTGGTGCTGCTGCCGGCGCTCGCCGGCGTGCTGGGCGGCCAGGAGCAGGCAGACATCCATGCAAGCGGCTTGCTGTCTCTGCCGGCCAGCTACGGAATCTGGGGCGTCGTCGGCATCACGCTGGCCAAGGTCGCTGCTTTCGTCGTCGTCATGCTGGTGGTCGGCCGCCGCGTCATTCCCTGGATCCTGCACTATGTCGCCCACACCGGCTCGCGCGAATTGTTCCGGCTGGCGGTGCTCGCCATCGCGCTCGGCGTCGCCTTCGGTGCGGCAAAGCTGTTCGGCGTCTCGCTGGCGCTGGGAGCTTTCTTCGCCGGCATGATCATGAGCGAATCCGAGCTCAGCCATCGCGCGGCGGAAGAATCGCTGCCGCTGCGCGATGCGTTTTCCGTGCTGTTCTTCGTCTCGGTCGGCATGCTGTTCGATCCGTTCAGCCTGATCAGCAATGGCTGGCCGATCCTGGCGACGCTGGCCATCATCGTCATCGGCAAATCGTTGGCGGCGTTCGTCATCGTCATTGCCTTCGGCTATCCCTTGGCCACGGCCCTGATGATCTCGGCAAGCCTTGCCCAGATCGGCGAATTCTCCTTCATCCTGGCCGAGCTCGGCGTCGGGCTGAAGCTGTTGCCCGAACAGGGCCGTGACCTGATCCTGGCCGGCGCCATCCTGTCGATCGTGCTGAACCCGCTGATGTTCCTGGCCATCGACTGGATGAAGCCGTGGCTGGAGGCCCGCGCCGCCAGGACAGCATCGCCCGTCGAGGCAAAGCCGGTTGGTCCGGCGACGGAACCGGGCCAGGTGGCCTCTGTTGCAGCCACGACGAAAGCGGAAGACGGGCCGCCGCCCAGGACAACCCTCGCCAACCACGCCATCCTGATCGGCTACGGCCGCGTCGGCAGCCTTGTTGGTACGGCACTAAAGCAGGCCTCCCTGCCCTTCCTCGTCGTCGAGGATGCCGACAAGACGCTGGCCAGGCTGAAAGCGGACGGCATCGAGACCGTCTCCGGCAACGCGGCCAACGCCGAAGTGTTCGCCGCCGCCAATCCCGAAGGGGCCATGCGGCTGATCCTGGCCATCCCCAATGCCTTCGAGGCCGGCCAGATCGTGCTCAGGGCACGTGCCGCCAATCCCGGCATCAACGTCATCGCCCGCGCCCATTCCGATGCCGAGGTCGAGCACCTCAAGGGGCTCGGCGCCGACACGGTGATCATGGGCGAACGCGAAATCGCGCGCGGCATTGTCGAAGAGGTGTTGGGTCACAAGCCGGAGGCGGCTGAACCGTCCGCTGCCTAAGCCGCGCCGCCCTGCTGTACGACACTGCTGAGGTATTTTGCCGGGGGCTTCCCGAGCGCCTTCTTGAACATGGTGATGAAGGCGGTGACGGAACCGTAGCCGAGATCGCCCGAAACCTGCTGCACGCTGGCACCGGAGGCCAGTTCCCGTATTGCGACGATCAAGTGCAATTGCTGACGCCAACGCCCGAAGCTCAACCCTGTCTCCTTCACCACGAGGCGGGCGAGACTGCTTTCGCTGAGCGCAACGCGGTTAGCCCATTGTGCCAGCGTGCTGCGGTCGGCGGGGTCTTGCGCCAACGCTTCGGCGATCCGCCTCAAGCGCGGCTCGGATGAAATCGGCAGATGCAGCTGCTGGACAGGCATACGCGGCAATTCGGTGAGCAGTATCCTGATCAAAAGCTCATCCCTCGCCTCATCATCCTCCACGCGATCGGACAACTCGATGATCAGTTCGCGCAGCAGCGGCGAGATCGAAAGTGTGCAGCACCGGTCCGGCAGATCGGCGGCTCCCGGCTCGACATACACGAAAAAAATTCGGGCGTTGGCCGTCGCGACATTGCTGTGTTCCATGTCGCCGGGAATCCATACGCCGCAATGAGGCGGCACCATCCACAGGCCGCTGGGAACGCGGCAGGTGACGCCGCCTCCCAGCGCGAAAACGAGTTGGCCTTTGCGGTGCCGATGGGTGGGCACTTCCGCCCTTGTGTCGGGGATGTCAACGCGCACGGCAATTGCCGGCGCGGAGGGGTCATCCACATCAAGGTCGAGCCAGGGGTAGCGGAGGGGTTGCCTCATGTTTGACTGTTTTTAGCGATCACCTGCTTTGATGTCTAAATTATTCAGCGGCAAAAATCGATAGGTTCCACTTGCGAATGAGCCGTGCGCCACCGCGCAGCAGTGAGGTATGAACCATGCTTGCCCTCGTCATCTCTTCCGACAGCGCGACCGGATTGAGCATCGCGGAACTTGCCGAGCCTCAAGCGGCCTCGAACGAGGCGCTTGTCTCGGTCCAAGCAACCTCATTGAACCGCGGCGAACTGCGCCTGCTCAGCATACGCCCAAACGGCTGGATACCCGGCCAGGACATCGTTGGGGTCGTCGAGCGGGCAGCAGCTGAAGGTTCCGGGCCAGCCGTGGGCGCCCGGGTTGCGGCTCTGGTCGACCAGGCCGGCTGGGCCGAACGTGTCGCCGTTCCAACCGACCGTCTCGCCGTCCTGCCCGATGGCGTCAGCTTCGCCTCCGCCGCCACGCTTCCGGTCGCCGGCACGACCGCGCTGAGAACTTTGCGCCATGGCGGCGACCTGGCCGGCCAGCAGGTTCTGATTACCGGCGCAAGCGGTGCGGTCGGTCGTTTCCAGATCCAACTCGCCCGTGAGCAAGGAGCCTCGGTGACGGCGATCGCCGCCGCCCGGCATGCCAGGGATCTCCGCGACCTTGGAGCCGAGCAGGTGGTCGAGTCGATCGAGCTGGCTGAGGGACCGTTTTCATTGATCACCGAGTCGGTCGGCGGCGTAAGCCTCGCCCACGCGATCGAGCGCGTCGCGCCCGGCGGAACCATCGTCATGTTCGGTTCGAGCAGCGGCGAACTCACGCCCATCGGATTCCGCCAGTTCGTTCCCGGTCACGAAGGGGCGAGGCTTCAGAATTTCGCGTACTACACGTCTGGTTCAGGCATTGGCGAGGACATCGCCTCGCTGCTCGCTCTGGTCGCGGCCGGCCGGCTCGAAACACGCGTGGCCCTTAGCATCCCGTGGACAGACATTGCCCACGCCCTGGACGTACTGCGACAGCGCAGCCTCAGCGGCAAGGCCGTTATCACCATAACCGGATGAGCACCCTGTTTTGTCACACGTGCTGGCCGCCATTGATGTGGATTTCGGAGCCCGTCACGTAGGATGCCTGCTGCGAACACAGGAAGAAGATGATGTCGGCGACCTCGGCCGTGGTGCCGAGCCTTCTCAACGGGATGGTCTCGACGATCTTGTCCGTGCCCGGCGACAGGATCGCGGTGTCGATCTCGCCCGGCGCGATGGCGTTGACGCGAATGCCGTGCGGGCCGAAATCATGCGCCATCTCGCGCGTCAGCGAGCCGAGCGCCGCCTTCGATGTCGCATAGGCCGTGCCGGCGAAGGGATGCACGCGGGTGCCGGCGATCGAGGTGACGTTGACGATCGAGCCCTTTGCCGTCGCCAATTCCTTGAACAGGCCGCGCGCCAGCATGATCGGCGCGAAGAAATTGACCTGGAAGACGTCGCGCCAGACATGCATCGGCGTGTCGATCGAATCCATCCGGCTGTTGCCGTCCTTGAGCTTCGGCGAAATGCCGGCATTGTTGACCAGCGCGTGCAACCGGCCGCCATGCGCCTCCAGCCGGTGGCGGATTTCGGAGACGGCAATGCCGACATCCTCCTGATCGGCGAGATCGACCTTGATGTGGTCCTCCGGTCCGGCCGGCCACGGGCAATCCTCGGCAAAGGCCTGGCGCGAGCAGGTGATGACGCGCCAGCCCTCGCGCGAAAAACGCTTGACCGTGGCGTGGCCGATGCCGCGGCTGGCGCCGGTCAGAACGATGGTTTTTCTGGTGTCGAGCTCAGTCATTTCAAGGTCTCCAGCCGGCAGATGTAGCCGAACGACGCCGAGGTGGCGAGAGGCCGAAATGTCACCATTCGCCTCAAAGGAGGAACCGGCAAGCCGGCTCGCCGCAAGAAGCTGGGCAGCGCCAAGCTTCTTGCCAACTAGCGCGTCAACTCAGCCGCCAAGGAGATCGAGGATCGAGGTCTGCCGCTTCTTGCGTGGACCGCCGACGTCGCCTGGCGGGACCGGGTGCTTGATCGACGCGGTGGCGCCATCGTCCTCCGGCATGGAAAGGCCATCGGCATCGACGGTTTGAGCGGGACGGGCCGCGCGGACCGGCGCCTGGGCGACCGGCGCGGCTGGCCGCGCCGCCTGCTGGCCAACGGGCGTGGATGGAACCGGCGCCGGCGCCGTGTTGTTTGCCGACGGTATCTCGTCAGGCACGATTGTGTCGGCTGGCGTCGATTTCCAGGTGCCGGGCAGCGGCCGCACCGGCACGCCCTCGTGCGCGGCCACCATGAATTCGTGCCAGGCCTGCGCCGGCAGCGCGCCGCCGGTGACCTTCTTCATCGCGCTGCCATCATCATTGCCGAACCAGACACCGGTGGTGAGGTTGGCGGTGTATCCGACGAACCAGGCGTCGCGCGAATTCTGGCTGGTGCCGGTCTTGCCGGCCGATGGCCAGGCAAAGGCCGCCTTTTTAGCCGTGCCGATCTCGACCGTACCCGTCATCATCGAGTTCATCATGCCGACGATCTCGGGCTTGACGACCCGCGGCGCACTGCCGCCGCCGCTGTCGTAGAGCACCTTGCCCTCGGTCGTCGTCACGCGGCAGATGAAATGGATGTCAGGCTTGTAACCGCCGTTGGCAAAGGGGACATAGGCCGAGGTCAGTTCCAGCGGCGTCACTTCCGAAGTGCCGAGCGCAATCGAGGTGTTGGACTGCAGGTCGGACTGGATGCCCATGCGGTGCGCCGCGTCGACAACCGCGCTCGGCCCGACCTCCATGGTCAATTGGGCGGCGACCGAATTCAGCGATTTCGCCAGCGCGGTGGCTAGCGTTACTTTGCCGAAATACTTGCCATGGTAATTGTCCGGCGTCCAATTGCCGATCTTGATCGGCGCATCGTTGCGCACGCTGTCAGGCGTGCGGCCGGCCTCAAGCGCGGCCATGTAGACGAATGGCTTGAACGCCGAGCCCGGCTGGCGGCGTGCTTCAGAGGCGCGGTCGAACTGGCTGGTCGAATAGTCGTAGCCGCCGACCATGGCGCGCACCGCACCGGAATCGTCGATCGACACCAGGGCGCCCTGGGTGACGTTGAGCTTCTTGCCGCTGTCGTCGATCAGCCTGCGGATCGACTGTTCGGCCAGCTTCTGCAGGTTCAGGTCGACGGTGCTGTCGATGACGATGTCGCCGCGCACGTCGCCGATCAGGTCGGGCAATTCTTCCATGATGGTGTCGGCGACGTAGTTCTCCGAGCCGGTCCAGTAGGACGGCGCGCGCGTTGCCGGCGCGCTCATCGCCGAGGTCTGCTCCTTGGCGCTGATCTTGCCTTCATCGCGCATGGCGGCAAGCACCAATTGCGAGCGTTCCTCGGCGGCCTTCGGGTCGCGTGCCGGTGACAGCCGCGACGGCGCTTTCAGCAAGCCGGCAAGCAGGGCGGCTTCCGACAAAGTGACGTCGCGCGCGCTCTTGCCGAAATAGCGGCGCGAAGCCGCTTCGACGCCATAGGCGCCGGAACCGAAATAGACCCGGTTGAGATACATTTCGAGGATCTGGTCCTTGGTGTGCTTGTGCTCCAGCCACAGCGCCAGCAGCACCTCCTGCACCTTGCGCTCCAGCGTGCGGTCTGGTGTCAGGAACAGATTTTTGGCCAGTTGCTGGGTCAGCGTCGAGCCACCCTGCGAGAAATGTCCGCCAAGCACATTGGTCACCATGGCGCGGGAAAGCCCGATCGGGTCGATGCCGAAATGCGAGTAGAAGCGGCGGTCCTCGATGGCGATGACGGCCTCCGGTATATAGGGCGACATTTCGTGCAGGCCGACCGCCTCGCCGCCGCTCATGCCGCGATTAGCGAGCAATTGGCCGTCGGCCGAGACGATCTTGATGTTGGGCGCGCGGTCAGGAATCGACCAGGTCGTCGCCGCCGGCATCTTGGCGCCGTAGTAGACGACGATGCCGGCCACCGCGATGCCGCCCCAGATGGCAAGCACAAAGCACCAGTAAAACAGCCGGCCGAGCACGCCGAACAGGCCGCGCCGGCTTCTGCCGCGTTTGGCCCGCGTCGATTTCCCTTTGGCCGGCTTGCGTTTGGCAGAGGCTTTGCGGTTGCTCGGCACGACGCGATCCTCCTCGTTCACCGAAAGACCCGGCGAGGATCGTGCCTGCGGCGGTCCCTCGAAACTGGGTTCGATGCGGCTGTCTCTGCGGTTCGCCATGCGCTGTGCTTGATATCCCCGATGCCTATGGCGTTCGGGTTGAAGAGTAGATGCGGCGGTTTAAAGGCGGGTTAAGTCGGGAAAAATCGAAGCAATGTGGATTCAATTGCTTGCGGATCGGCTCGAACGGCGCATCAACGCCGCTCGCATGCCACGGCGACGCCGATCGATGCCGTCAGTTCTGCTGGATCGATATGCCCTTGTCGTCGATCTTGAGTTCGACGCCCTTCGGTTTGGTCTGCTCGCGATAGACATAGATGCCGAGCGCAATGACCACGACGACGAGCGCGCCAATGATGAGATAGAGCGTATTCTGTTTCATGGCGCGCTCTTTGCGTTGTCGAGCCTCAGGCTCGTTTCAGGACCCTGACCAGCACCAGCAGGATGATGGCGCCTATCGTCGCGTGGATGATTGCAGCGAGAACGCCGCCGCCGATGGAGAAGCCGATCCGCGGGAACAGCCAGCCGGCGATGAATGCGCCGACGATGCCGACAATGATGTTGCCGATCAGGCCAAAACCGAAGCCGGAAACGATGAGACCGGCGAGCCAGCCGGCAATGGCACCGATGATGATGAAGACGAGCAGGCTTTCGACACCCATAGCTATTTCCTCCGAGCAAGAGGGCGACGGCGGAACGGAAAGCTCCGAATCGGCCTCGATATCAACGGCTTCAGGCTATTCGAAAGCGGCCGGCCTCACCAGCGACGCCTCATTGATCGTCATCGTCGCTTGCGGCAGGCCGCCAACTGGTCGGCTCGACTTTCTTTTGCGTATGACTGTCGGTGTAGACCCACCAGCCGTCGTCGCGATATTGCGCGATGGATTCGTTGATCACGCCGTCGCTGTCCTTCCACGTGACGGAGACCTTGGAGCCGTCGGTCGGGGCGGTCGCTATGGGCTTTCTGTCCGTCATGTCATCCCCATTTGAGCCGCAGAACGCGGCGGCCTGGATCTGGTTCCAACCGGCCATCGACAGCAGATCGCCGCGACGCCGTCAGCTATGGGCGAAGATATCCTCTTCGTCCCAGCCCATCAGATCGAGTTTGGCACGCGTCGGCAGGAAGCGGAAGCAGGCATCGGCCTCCTTGGTCCGGCCATCCCGCGCCAGTCGCCCCGCCAGCACATCGCGCAACCGGTGCAGATAGAGCACATCGGAAGCCGCATATTCGAGCTGTTCGGGCGACAGCGTCTCGGCCGCCCAGTCCGACGATTGCTGCGCCTTGGACAGGCCCACGCCGAGAAGTTCGAAGCAGATGTCCTTCAGCCCGTGCCGGTCGGTATAGGTTCTGGTCAGCCGCGAGGCGATCTTGGTGCAGAACACCGGCTCAGGCATCACCCCGAACGCGTTGTAGAGAACAGCGAGATCGAAACGGCCGTAATGGAACAGCTTGGTTATGCTGCGGTTCCTCAGCAGGCTGACGAGGTTCGGCGCCTTCTTCTGGCCGGGCGCGATCTGAATGACATCGGCGGAACCATCGCCAGGCGAAATCTGCACCACGCACAGGCGGTCGCGATGCGGGTTCAGACCCAGCGTCTCGGTATCGATGGCCACCGCCCCGACATTGTAGTGCGACAGATCGGGCAGATCATTTTTGTGGAAACGAATGTCGGCCATTGTCTTCTCCGGTCGAGCCCTGCGCGCCCCTTGACCCGCAAGGGACGCTGTAGCGCTTTGTCTTCTGGCCCGTCCTCGCCGCGATCCGCTGAAAAATCAACAGAAAGTTGAATTTCACGCTATTGCCGTGATTTTTCCTGCCGCTCAGCGCGTCAACGCATCGAGAATCCGCGCCCAGGAGCGCTGGCCTTTGTGGAAGGAACTAAGCTCGTATTTCTCGTTGGGCGAGTGGATGCGGTCGTCGTCGAGGCCGAACCCGACCAGCAGCGATTCCATGCCAAGATAGGTCTGGAAATCGCCGACCACGGGAATAGAGCCGCCGCTGCCCGTCGTCACCGCCGGCTTCGGCCATTCGTCGGACAGCGCATTCTTGGCTTTGGCCAGGAAGGGTGAGTCATAGGAGAGCTGGATTGCCGGCGAGCCGCCATGCGGATGGAATTCGACCGAGCAGTCGGCCGGGATGCGCTCCTGGACGAATTTCTGGAACGCGGCGCGGATTTTCTTGGGATCCTGTTTGTGGACGAGCCGGAACGACACCTTTGCCGAGGCTTCCGCCGCGATCACGGTCTTGAAGCCCTTGCCGGTGTAGCCACCGATGATGCCGTTGAACTCGGCCGTCGGCCGCGCCCAGGTCAATTCCAGCACCGAGCGGCCCTTTTCACCCGACGGGATCGACAGGCCGACAGGGCCAAGGAAGGTCTCGGCCGTTTCGCCCAGCGTCTCCCATGATTTCAGGATCTGCGACGGCGTTTCCTCGACCCCGTCATAGAAGCCGGGAATGGTGATGTGGCCATCCTTGTCGTGGATATCGGCCAAAACCCTGGTCAGGATGCGGATCGGATTGGCGGCAGCACCGCCATAGAGGCCGGAATGCAGGTCGCGATCGGCCGCCCTGACCGTGATCTCCTCGCCGACCAGCCCGCGCAATCCGACGCAGATCGACGGCGTGTCGCGGTCCCACATGCCGGTATCGCAGACCAGCGCGAAATCGGCCTTGAGTTCGTCGGCATTGGCCTCGAGGAACGGCTTCAGCGAGGGGGAACCGGATTCCTCCTCCCCCTCGAACAGGATGGTGATGCGACACGGCAGATTGCCATGCACCTGCTTCCAGGCGCGGCAAGCCTCGACGAAGGTCATCAACTGGCCCTTGTCGTCGGCCGAGCCGCGGCCGGTGATCACCTTGTGGTCGGGTCCGACCTCCTTGATCCCGGGCGCGAACGGATCGCTTTCCCACAATTCGATCGGATCGACTGGCTGCACATCGTAGTGGCCGTAAAACAGCACATGCGGCGCACCGGCCGGCCCGTCGTGATGCGCGACCACCATCGGATGCCCGGGCGTGTCGCGAACGCTGGCTTCGAAGCCTATCAGCTTGAGTTCGCCCACCAGCCATTCCGCCGCTCGGCGGCAGTCGGCGGCATAGGCCGGATCGGTGGAGATCGACTTGATCCTGAGCAGGCCGAAAAGGCGCTCGAGGCTCTGGTCGAGATTCTTGTCGAGGCGGTCGAGGACGGGGGAAACTGCGGACATGTGTGAAGCCTTTCGATTCAGACCCGGAACCGTAAAGGCAGGATGGGAAAACGAAAAGCCCGCGATCGTTGGACCACGGGCTGCAAACGCCTGTCCGAGGCCAAAAAAAGACCGCCGTGGTGGAGGGGGAACCACGGCGGCCTTCTACTCGAAACGATGCGGCAGCCCGGAGAGGGGGGATAGGCTGCCGCAGGTGTCCGGGATAGGCGGGGGACGGGCCTTGCTCCGGACTCGGCGAAAACTGCCGATGCCCTGTATCTGTGTCTTTGAACGTGGCGATTCAAGGGCACGAAGATTACACTTTTGTAACATGAGCGTGAGCGGGCCGGCCGGCAGCCGTTCTGTCAGGGTGTTGCCGGAACCGGTGGGTGCCGGTGCCTTTGGCATGGACCAAGCCGCCGCGCCGCGGTATCCCTGCCGACATGAAAAAAGGCGATCATCTTTTCCTTGTCGACGGCTCCGGCTACATCTTCCGTGCCTATCATGCGCTGCCGCCGCTGACCCGCAAATCCGACGGGCTGCCCGTCGGCGCCGTTTCCGGCTTCTGCAACATGCTGTGGAAGCTGATGCTCGACGCCCGCAACACCGATGTAGGCATTGTGCCGACGCATTTCGCCGTCATCTTCGATTATTCGTCGAAAACCTTCCGCAACGATCTCTACCCGGAATACAAGGCCAACCGCTCGGCGCCGCCGGAAGATTTGATCCCGCAATTCGGCCTGATCCGCCAGGCGACCAGGGCGTTCAACCTGCCCTGCATCGAGATCGAAGGCTACGAAGCCGACGATCTGATCGCCACCTATGCCAGGCTTGCCTGCGAAGCCGGCGGCGACACCACCATCATCTCCTCCGACAAGGACCTGATGCAACTGGTCGGCGATACGGTCGGCATGTACGACCCGATGAAGGACCGCCAGATCGGCATTCCCGAGGTCATCGAGAAATGGGGCGTGCCGCCGGAGAAGATGGTCGACTTGCAGGCGCTGACCGGCGACTCCGTCGACAATGTGCCTGGAGTGCCCGGCATCGGACCGAAGACCGCGGCGCAACTGCTCGAACAGTTCGGCGATCTCGACGGGCTGCTCGCCCGCGCCGGCGAGATCAAGCAGGACAAAAGGCGCGAATCGATCATCGCCAATGCCGACAAGGCACGCATTTCGCGCCAGTTGGTGACGCTGATGAACGACGTACCGGTGACCGAGGGTCTGGAGGATTTCGTCCTGCACGCGCCGGACGGGCCGAAGCTGATCGGCTTCCTCAAGACCATGGAATTCACCTCGCTGACCCGTCGCGTGGCGGAAGCGACCGGCACCGAGGCCGGTGACGTCCAGGCTGTCGCGGTCACCGTCGAACGCGCCGATCACGCCCACGGCCCCGATGTCGGGGCAGGCGTGCCACTGGTTGGCGGAAACGCACCCGGTGCTGAATCTGGCAAAGTGGGTGGGACCGCGGAGACGTCAAAACAAGGCGATACCCCTTCTCTGCTCGCGGCACTACGGCTGGAGCGCGCGGCCACCGTCAAGATCGATATTTCGGCCTATCACTGCATTCGCGATATCTCGACCCTAAAAGCCTGGGTAGCCGAGGCGCGAGAGGCTGGCATAGCCGCCTTCGACGTCAGGGCAACGTCCGCCGATCCGATGCAGGCCGAATTGATCGGCATGGCCATCGCCACGGCGCCCGGCCGCGCCGCCTATATTCCCTTTGCCCACAAGAGCGGCAATGGTGACCTACTCGGCGGCGGCGCGCTCGAAAACCAGATTCCTTTGCGCGAGGCCCTGGCGGTGCTGAAACCACTGCTCGAAGACAGATCGGTTCTCAAAATCGCGCAGAACCTGAAATACGATCTTGTCATCATGAGCCGCTACGGCGTCGATGTCGCACCGTTCGACGACACGATGCTGATCTCCTACGTGCTCGATGCCGGCACGCCTCATGGTCACGGCATGGATGCGCTTGCCGACAAATGGCTCGGTCATACCCCTCTCCAGCTCAAGGATGTGACCGGCTCCGGCAAAAGCTCCGTTGGGTTCGATCAGGTCGACCTCGACAAGGCGACCGCTCATGCCGCCGAGGACGCCGACGTGACGCTGCGGCTTTGGCTGGTGCTGAAACCGCGGCTTGCCGCCAAGGGCCTGGTGTCGGTCTATGAGCGGCTGGAACGACCGCTGGTGCCGGTGCTGGCGCGCATGGAACAGCGTGGCATCTCGGTTGACCGGCAGATCCTGTCGCGACTGTCCGGCGAACTGGCGCAGGGCGCCGCTCGCCTCGAAGAAGAAATCTACCAGCTCGTCGGCGAGCGCATCAACATCGGCTCGCCGAAACAGCTTGGCGACATCCTGTTCGGGCGCATGGGCCTGCCCGGCGGTTCCAAGACCAAGACCGGTCAGTGGTCGACCTCGGCGCAGCTTCTCGAAGACCTCGCCGCCGAAGGCCACGAGTTGCCGCGCAAGATCGTCGATTGGCGCCAGCTGACCAAGCTGAAATCGACCTACACCGACGCACTGCCTGGTTTCATCCACCCGGACACCAAACGCGTCCACACTTCCTATGCGCTGGCCGCGACGACGACGGGACGCCTGTCCTCCTCCGATCCGAACCTACAGAACATCCCGGTGCGCACCGCCGAAGGCCGCAAGATCAGGACCGCCTTCATTACCGACAAGAGCCATCGGCTGGTCTCGGCCGACTACAGCCAGATCGAATTGCGGGTGCTCGCCCATGTCGCCGAGATCCCGCAACTGCGGCAGGCTTTCGCCGACGGAGCCGACATCCACGCCATCACCGCGTCGGAGATGTTCAACGTGCCGGTCGAAGGTATGCCTTCGGAAGTCCGCCGCCGCGCCAAGGCGATCAATTTCGGCATTATCTACGGCATTTCGGCATTCGGCCTCGCCAACCAGCTGTCGATCCCGCGCGAGGAAGCCGGCAACTACATCAAGAAATATTTCGAGCGCTTCCCCGGTATCCGTGACTACATCGAAGAGACCAAGGCCTATGCCCGCGAGCACGGCTTTGTCGAAACGATCTTCGGCCGCCGCATCCACTACCCGGATATAAGATCGTCCAACCCCTCGGTCCGCGCGTTCAACGAGCGCGCCTCGATCAACGCCCGCCTGCAAGGCACCGCCGCAGACATCATCCGCCGTGCCATGATCCGCATGGAGGAGGCGCTGGAGAAAGCAGGCCTTTCCGCACGCATGCTGTTGCAGGTGCATGACGAACTGATCTTCGAGACCGTCGAGGCGGAAGTCGAGGCGACGATCCCGGTCGTGCGTCACGTCATGGAGAACGCTGCGATGCCGGCCGTATCGATGTCGGTGCCGCTGCATGTCGACGCACGGGCCGCCAACAACTGGGATGAGGCGCACTAGCGGCCCCGAAGGGCTGGACGCGCCGCGATCCTTCACACCCCCCTCTGTCCTGCCGGACATCTCCCCCGCAAGGGGGGAGATCAGATGCCGTTTCTGGTTTCGCTAATCTCTAACGGTGCAGGAATGAGCGGAGCGCCGAAGCTGCCAATCTCCCCCCTTGCGGGGGAGATGTCCGGCAGGACAGAGGGGGGTGCTGTCCCTCCAACATCAATAGGTTGGCTGGCCTGATCTTAAGCGGCTTCCGCCAGACACTTGGCACACGTCCCGCGAAATTCGATCACCGCCTTCTTGGCGGCGAAGCCGGTCGAGCGCACCCATTCGTCAAGCTGGTGGCCGACATCGTGGTCGGACATTTCGCTCACCTGCCCGCACGTGTCGCATATGGCGAAGGCGGTCATCGAGTGGCTGTGGTCGTGCGGCTCGACGCAGGCGACGAAGGAATTGATGCTTTCCAGCCGATGCACGAAACCGGACTTCACCAGCGTGTCGAGCGCGCGATAGACCTGCAGCGGCGCGCGAAAGCCGCGATCGCGCAGCTGGTCGAGCAAGGTGTAGGCGCTGAGCGGCCCGCTGGCGGCCTCGAGCTTCTCGAGCACGCACAGCTGGTTCTTCGTCAGCACATCCCTTGCCGCCATGGTCCTCATCCAACTCGTCTTACGTCGCTTGCGCATCATGTCCGCACGCAAACGATCCCTTTCCCACCCAGATAGCGACGAACAGGCATTTTTGCTACTGTTTCCAGCATCTCTACCCGGAAGGCCGTCGACAACATCGACCGGAGCGGGGCAACAGGCAGCTTGCTCTGCGATGTAACATTCAAAATACTGACAAAATCTTCGGCAAGAATTGCCGCGCTTGGAAATTCGATCGGGCTTGGGGAAGCAATCATGATCAAATTGACGCGGCGGACGCTGCTGGTCGGCACGTCCGCGCTGACCATGGCCGGCATGGTGTCGTTCCGGACCATGGCCGCATCGCGCACCTACCATGCGCTGCTGGTCGCCTGCACCGAATATCCCAACCTGCCGCAGAGGAACTGGCTGATCGGACCGAAGAACGATGCCGGCCTCGTCCACGAATATCTGTTGAAGAACGTGCCCGATCCGGTGCGGTTCGCACCGGAAAACGTTACGCTGCTCGCCAAGGATGTCCCCGGCGCCAGTGGCCTGCCGACCCATGCAGCGATCAAGGCTGCATTGGCCAACCTTGCCGCCAAGGTGCAACGCGACGACTTCGTCTATCTCCATCTGTCCGGTCACGGCGCCCAGCAGCCGCAGATGACGAAGGGCGACGAGACCGACGGGCTCGACGAAATATTCCTTCCCGTCGATATCGAAAAATGGATCAACCGCGATGCCGGCGTACCGAATGCGCTGGTCGACAACGAGATCGGCGCGGCACTCGATGCCATCCGCGACAAGGGCGCCTTCGTCTGGGTCGTGTTCGACTGCTGCCATTCCGGCACAGCGACACGCGCCGTCGAGGTCGACGACGAACTGGAACGCAAGGTGGCGTTCGCCGACCTGGTCGGCGGCAGCGAAGCCGAGCGGGCCACCGCGATCAAGGCCTATGACGAGGCGATTTCGGCCGCCGGCTCACGCGGCGTCGACGACAACGGCACGCGCAAGCCGGCCTTCACCCTGACCCCGACCGGCGGCGAACCGATCACCAAGGGCAAGCTGGTCGCCTTCTATGCCGCGCAGACGGTGGAGACGACGCCGGAAATGCCGCTGCCGAAGGGCACCGCGGATGCGCCGCGGTTCGGCCTGTTCACCTTCACCATCCTGTCGAAACTGGCCGAGAATCCCAACGTCACCTATCGCCAGCTTGGCCAGGCCGTGCTGCAGCAATATTCGGCCGACAGCCGCACCCGGCCGACGCCGCTGTTCGAGGGTGAGTTGGACGCACGGGTCTTCGGCACCGACAAGACCGACGCCGTCATGCAGTGGCCTGTCGTCATCAAGGACGGCGAAGCGACGATCGGAGCCGGGCTGCTGCACGGCCTCACTCCGGGCAGCAAGCTCGCCATCCTGCCTTCGGCGCTGTCGCCGCTTTCCGAGGCGGTCGGCTATCTCGAGGTGCAGTCGGCCAAGAACCTGGAAAGCCGCGTCAAGCCGGTCGAGTTCGACAAGAAGCCGGCGCTCAAGCTGGCCGATATCCCCGCCAATGCCTATGCGCGGGTGGCGGAGATCGCCGTCGACTACAAGCTGGTCGTCGCGCGCCCGGCTGCCACCAAGGGACTTGAGAAGGAAGCCGCTCTGGTCAATTCGGTTCTCGACGAACTGGCCACGGCCAAGGAAACGGGTTTCAACATCGAGCTGGTCGAGCCCGGCAAAAGTGCCGAGCTCCGCTTTGCGGTGATGCGCGAGAATGCTGTTCCCGGAGCCGCCAAGGATGCGACCGACAAGCCGGCGCTGTGGTTCCTGCCGGCGTCGGGCGACGTGACCCTGAAGGACGGCAGCAAACCGCCGCTGATCATCATCCACAGCGATGATCGGCAAAAGCTGGTCGATGCAACGGCCAGGAACCTGCGCACCATCTTCCGGGCCACGGGGCTTTCGCGGCTGGCGGCGGCGTCCGACTACAAGCCCGAGGACGTCGACGTCCAGTTCCAGGTCAAACGTCGCGACAGGGACGGCCTCGAACCCTTGCAGGCTTCGGTGGTGCCGCGCGTCTCACCGGGCGACGAAGTGCACGTGCTGGCCAAGAATAGCTCGGATCTGCTGGTCGACATCAACGTGCTTTATGTCGGCAGCGACTACTCGATCACTCACATCGTTGCCGAGCGTCTCGCCCCGCAAGCCACGCTCGAGGAGGGACTGCTGGCCTTCACCGACACCAGCTTCGGCATGGAACGGATGATCGCGGTTTTGACCGAGGCGCCGCCGGAGAGCGAGAAGCAGGATCTGAGCTTCCTGGCGCAGGACGGCGTCGCCTCGGCGACACGCGGAATGGGATCCGCCAGCTTCTCCGACATGCTGACCGATCTCGGCATGGCGCCGGCGACACGCTCGGTGATGCGGCTTGCCGACAAGAGCGGACCCAAAGGCGCGGTGATGATCTTCCCCATGGAAACGGTGCCCCGCGCCTGAGCAGATGCCGGAGCAAACCGCCGGCTCTTGCGCGATCGGCGCGATATGAGAACATTCCAGGCCGCAGCATGGCGGCCGGTTGAAACGGATGGGATCGATTGTGAAGAACTCTTTGTTTTCCTGGCGTGGAACGGGGGCCGGCCTTGCCGGCGGCCTGTTGCTTATCGCCAATGCTTCGGCGGACGAGGCCTGTGGCCTGTGCGCCAAGCAGATCGTCACCAACTCGGAACTGGCGACCTGTTTTCTCGATCAGTACGACCAGTTCGCCAAAAGCGGCAGCGGAGCCGTTGTCGTCGATCTCAGCAACTGCGCCTCGCGCGGCGTCGTCGAAGCGTTGCCGTCACCGAACAAGGGGGCGGCGGAGCCCGACGTCCAGTTCATGATTTCGCGCCTGCAGCTGGAATGCCTGAAAAAGAAGCTGGAGGCGCCGGGTATCGTGCTGGATCCCTCCGCCACCATCGAACTGGACAGCTGCGAATGAAGAAGCCGGCGGGCAACACCAGGCAAACGGCAGCCGCCGCCCCCGCAGAGGCGCCGGCCGGCAAACCGGCGCTGCCGGAAACCACCGAAGGCTTTCCGTGGCCGAGCAGCCACGAGATCAAGAAGGAGAGCAATCCCTTCACCGACCGCGACTGGCGCATGCTGGTCTATGCCTGGTCAGGCCTGGCAGTGCGTCTCGCCATCATCTTCACCTTGATGTTCTCGGTCTACCAATTCCTGGCCAACCAGGAGCAGAAGCGTGTCGAGCAGACCATGTCGCTGGTCGAGCTCTGGGAAAACAAGGACTACCAGCAGGCGCAGCGCGCCCTGAAAGATCGGCTGACGGCACTCAACGCCAAATATGACAATCTGCTAAGCGCCAACCCCTCGCCGACGGAGGAGCAGGTGTTCCGGCAAAGGATCGGCATCGAGGCGATGACCGCCAGTGGTGGCGACATGCCACTTGCCGATTTCAGCGAGAATTTCGACCGCATCGTCTATTTCCTCAACCGCCTGTCCTTCTGCGTCGACGGTGATTTGTGTTCGCGCAAAGTGACCGACGCTTATTTCCGTGACTACGCCATGTCGTTCTGGAGTTATTTTGCCGGCTACATAGACAAGCAGCGCAAGGCGGGTTCACCGACTTTCGCTTCGGCAATCGAGAGCTACGTGCGCAACGGCCCGCCTGCACCTGAAGCCAAATAGCGATGCGGAAATCCCGTCTCCGCCTCATGCGCGCTTACCGCTGGCTGGCAATGGCCGGTATGTTCATTTTCGCGTCGGCTGCATACGCCGAAGAGGCACCCGACTTCCACCTCGATCTCGACACCGGGGGCCATACTGCACAAGTCACCGACCTCGCCTTCACACCCGATGGCGAGCACATCGTCTCGGCATCTGATGACAAGACCATCCGCATCTGGGACTGGCAGAGCGGGGTGACGCTGCGCACCATCCGCGGCTATCTCGGCAATGGCAGCGACGGCAAGATCTTCGCCGTTGCGGTCTCGACCGACGGCAAGACGATCGCCGCCGGCGGCTATTTCGGCGCCAGCCTTGGCGACAAGCCACCCTATGGTGACATCAGGCTGTTCGACTTTGCCACCGGCAAGATGAAGGGCGTGCTCGAGGCCGCCGACTACGCGACCTACGATTTGGCCTTCTCTCCCGACGGCAAGACACTGGCTGCCGGTGGCGCCGACGGCGTCGTCTATTTGTGGAAACGGGACGACAAAGCCGCGACCGGCTGGACGCTGGACAAGAAGCTCGACGCCGATTCCTGGCATATCGACAAGCTCGCTTTCGCCGCCGCGGGAACAAGGCTGGCCGCGACCACCACCGACAATGGTATCCGGCTCTGGGACATCGTGAAGGGCGAGGAGATTGCCATGCCTGACGAAGCAGAGCCGCTACGGGACATCAGCGTCATGGCGCTGGCCGTTTCGCCGGACGGCAGCCTGTTTGCCACCGGCAGCAAGGACGGGCAGGTGCAGCTCTGGCGCGTTGCCGACGGCACGCTGGCACGCGCCATGCCGACGCAGGATTTCCTCATCGGCTCGCTGACCTTTGCCAAGGGTGCACGGCTGATCGCCTCCTGCGGCTATCGCTGTGCAGACAAACACCGCTCCATCGTCTGGAACACCGACACGGGTGAGCAAGTGCTCGACTACACCGGCCATGACGGCACGGTTTACGCCAGCGCCGCCAATCCCGATGGCGCGTTGGTGGCGACGGCCGGCGGCACGCGCAACGCCATCCAGGTCTGGGACCCCGCAACCGGCGAGCGCAAGGCGCTGCTGCAAGGCGTGGGCGAACCGGTGACCGCGGTCGGTATCGATGCGGCAAACGACGTCATCGCCTGGGGCAACGCCAACCCTTGCCCCGATCGCGTCGCCTGCCCCGAACAGCAGGGCGCGCTGGACAAAACGCTGGCGTTGCCGACCACGGAGCGTTTCTTCGAGGAGCCGCAACCGCAGACCGATCCGGGCTCGTTTGCACGCGCCGCGCTGACCGACGGCCAGTGGTCGCTGCGCGCTGCGCCCGGCGGCAAGGACGCGCTGGAAAATGCCGTGCTGGAGATCGCCAATGGCGGCAAGCTGGTGCGCGGCATCGAGAACGACGCCACCAACGGTTTTGTCCATTCGGCCTACACGCTGATCGACAATGGCCTTGGCCTGATGACCGGCGGCAATGACGGCACGCTGCTCGAATACCGGACCGCGACCGCGAAAGTGTCCGGGGAGTTCACCGGCCACACCGGTGAGATCAACGCCATGGTCGCCTCGGAGAAAGCCGGCCTGCTGGTCACCGGCAGCGCCGACCAGACGCTCAGGTTGTGGAACCTTAAGACGCACGAGCTGATCGTCTCTATGTTCTTTGCCGGCCCGCAATGGATCATCTGGATGCCGCAGGGCTACTACTATTCCTCCGACGAGGGCGACAAGCTCATCGGCTGGCAGGTCAACCAGGGCCGCAACCGTGAAGGCCGCTTCATCCGCGCCGGCCAGTTGAAGAAATACCTCTGGAGCCCGGAAATGGTGCGGCGCGCAATCATCCTGCGCAGCGCCAAACAGGCGGTCGAGGAGATGCGGCCGGGCGTCGACAACGAGTTGCAGAAGCTTTTGCAGCGCAAGCCGCCGGAGTTCGCCATCCGCGTGGCGGACGACCAGAGCAAGGTCCGCGACGGTTATGTCGCCGTCGAGATATCAGGCGCCAAGGAAGCCGGCACCGATGTCGCCGGCTTCTCGATATTGTCGAACAGCCGCAATGTCGGCGATGTCATCGCCCGCTCGGTGGACGGCAACAGCACCATCGTCGAGATACCGGTCGAGAACGGCGAGAACACCATCCGCATCACCGGCACCAACGAATTCGGCTATCTGACCGAACGCAGCGTGACGGCGCTGGCGAGAAAGACCGAGAAGGCCGAGGCCAAGGGCAAGCTTTATGTCGCGGTCATCGGTGTCGACAAATATCCGTTCCTGACCGATGCCTGTTCGGGCCGCGCCTGCGACCTGCGCTACCCCGTCGATGATGCCACCGAATTCCTCAAGGTGATCTCGCAGAAATCGTCGCCGCTGTTCTCTTCGATGGAGACGCTGGTTCTGGTCAACCGCGAGGCGCTGGACGAGAGCCCCGACAAGGCCAAGCAAACCTACGCCGTCGCTAGCGCCGACACCGTCATGGAGCCCGACTCCGACACGATCGGCGACCAGCTCGCCGATTTCCTCGACAGGCCGGGCGAGCACGACACCACCATCATCTTCGTCGCCGGCCACGGCATCAACATCGACGAGGACTATTATTTCATCCCGACCGACGGCCGCAAACAGGATGCCGAGCGCTGGAAGCGCTCTTCGCTTGTCGACTGGTCGGACATACAGAAATCGGTCGAGCGGGCAAAAGGCATGCGCTTCATGCTGCTCGACACCTGCCATGCCGCCAACGCCTTCAATCCACGCCTGGAAAAGGACGCGCAGGATGCGCGCATCGTGGTGTTTTCGGCGACTGCCGCCAACAACACCGCCGCCGAACTGCCGGAGCTCGGCCACGGCGTCTTCACCTATTCGATCCTCGAAGGCCTGCGCGGCAAGGCCAGGACGTCAGATGGCGGCGTCACGCTGTTCGGCCTTGCCGACTATATTTCGCGCGAAGTGGTGCGACTGACATCGTCGAAGCAGAAGCCGTTCTACTATGTCGGCGGCGTGGAGAACATTGTGTTGGCCGAGCCGTGACCTTTGAAGGCCTTCACCCAGGCACCCCCCTCTGTCCTGCCGGACATCTCCCCCGCAAGGGGGGAGATCAGTCTCGTTACCGACGGCGATTTGCTTTCGAGGTTGGCGATTGGCGAAGGCCGACACGAAATCCAATCTCCCCCCCTGCGGGGGAGATGTCCGGCAGGATAGAGGGGGGTGCCTGGGCGCAGACCAGCATTCTGCAGATCTTCGTAGTCACGCTCCTCACCTTGCTCCCCCTCCATGCCTTCGCCGCCCCTGTCGTCTGCCCGTCGGGCGCCGACAACTTCCCGCCCTTCTACGAAGACGCCACGCTGTTCAATGATGCCATCGCCGGCGCCGCCCATGTCGAGCCCTCCAACCAGCGGCTGACCGGCATCACCGTTCCGCACCATCTGCTGGCCGCCGACCTGGTGGCGCTGGGATTCCGGGCAGCGTCAGGCTTCGGCTACAAGCGCATCGTGATCCTGTCGCCGGACCATTTCCACAAGACGCACAAGCTCTACGCCACCTCGCAGCGCGGCTTCGACACCGTGCTTGGCCCGGTCGCCGCCGACACCGACGCCGTGCGACGTCTGGAGATGAACAGCGACATGGTCGAGGAGTCCTGCCTGTTCGACAAGGAGCATGGCGTGCGCGCCATGCTGCCTTTCCTGCATCACTATTTCCCCGAGGCGAAAATCGTGCCCGTGGCAATGTCGGTCAAGGCACGGCGCGGCGATTGGGACAGGCTGGCCGAGGCTCTCAAGCCGATTGTCGACCAGGACACGCTGATCGTCGAATCCACCGATTTCTCGCACTATCTGCCCCAGCATGACTCCAGGCGTTTCGACCAGCAGTCGCTGAACCTGCTGGCCGCCGGTTCGCTCGACGGCATCGCAGCGCTGCGCCAGCCGGATCATGCCGATTCCGTCGGTGCGCTCTACATCCAGACCCGGCTGCAGCGCGAGCTGTTCGGCGCCCAGCCCCTGGTCGTCGCCAATGAGAACTCGCAGGAACATACGTCGGACTATGTCGAGCGGACCACCAGCTATGTCGTGGTGCTGTTCGGCGCCTTCGGCCCCGGCTTCAACAACCCGGCACGGCCAAAGGACAGGATCTACTATCTCACCGGCGATGTGAATTTCGGCCGCGCCATGAGGAAGATCCTGGTTCGCGACGGTGTTGCCGACCGGATCGTCGACAGCGTTCTGGCCCTGACCGGATCGCGGCCGCTGATCGTCAACCTCGAAGGCGTCATCCTGCCCAACGTGCCGGAAGCGATCGACGACATGACGCTGGCGATGCCGCAAGGCCTGGCCATCGACATGCTGAAGCGGCTGCATGTCGCCGGTGTCGGGCTTGCCAACAACCACGCCTATGATCTCGGCCCGTCAGGCTATGCCGAGACGCTGCGCGCGCTGGACGAGGCCGGTATTCCGCATTTCGGCCAGGGCGAGACGCTGGCGCTTGCCGATCTCGACCTTGTCGGCCTGACCGACATCGACACCAACGGCTCGAAGAATACCGACCTGCTCAGCCCTGCTTTGCTCGACAGGCTGCTGCACGAGAACGCCGAGAGGCCGGTGGTTGCCTTCGTCCATTGGGGCCGCGAATACAAGACCGGACCGTCGGAGCGTGAAGACATGCTTGCCGACCAGATGCGGCTGCGCGGCGCTTCAGTCATCGTCGGCGGCCACCCGCATGTCTCGAGCGAGGCGATCGTCCCGCTGGCCGGCGGCGACGTGGCGGAGGTCTATTCGCTGGGCAATTTCCTGTTCGACCAGAGCGCCGAACGGTCCTCCGGATCGATGCTGGAACTGCGCGTCTTCGCCCAGGGCACGATCTTTGCCCGGCTTGTCCCGTTACCCAATTATTTCGAAATGGGCAGGAAATGAGCGCTCCCAGGGTGTGTTGAGATTCAGGTCAGGCCGAGTCGAAAGCGGTTCCGAGAACCGGAGCGGAGCGTACTTTTCGTACGCGAGCACCGGCCTACGCCGGCCATAGCCTTAACTGCCACGACCACTCTCGATTGCTTCGGCCGGCAAAGGCCGGAAGCGTAGGAAGCTGCCATTTGCAGGCCGGCATCACCTGAATATCAATGCACCCTATCCGCAGCCGACCATATCGCGCGGCAGATAGCAGGCCGCCGGCTCTGTCTTGGTTTCGAACAGTGACTGCTTCGGCCGGAAATAGAAGAAGGTGACCGGCTTGCTCTCGCGCACGCTGCCGTCCGCAAAATGCGCGGCGATGCTGAAGCTGTGGATCGACGACATCGACGACCACATTTTCAGCCGCGCCGTGTAGGCGCTGATCTTCTTGTTGCCGCGCACCGGCATGGCAATGGTGTAGTCATGCTTGCCGATCGGGAACTCGATGTTCTGGTAGCGCATGGCTTCCGGCGTGCCGCCGCCGCCGTCGCCGCATTCGGCCATCTCTTCCGGCGTCTCAAGGACCGCCAGGGTGATGGAGGTGCGGAACGGCTCGCTCTGCTGGTAGACGCGACCTTCATCATCCGACCACGAATAGTCGAACTTGCCGATCGCATTCAGCGTCATCGCCTGTTGCATGTCGGCAAGATAGTCGGCGACTTCGCCGAACTTGATCTTGTTGGTCAGCTGGCTGCGACAGACATTGAGACTGTCCACCGAAGGACAGGGAAAACGCCCCGTTTCCAGGCCGGCGGTGTCGACGCCAGCTTCGGTGAGCACGCTCTTGACCGACACGTCGACACCGTCGCCGAAACTGCCGACGTCCTTTGTGAACATGCGGCTGGGATCGCCGGTCGGGTTGCCTTCGTCATCGACCGCAGTGAACTGGATCGACATCTTCATGTCCTTGGCGTCGCCCCAGCCATTGTTGACGATCGAGAAATCCGGCCGGAAGCCGACGCAGCCGAAATGCTCCGATATCGACAGCATCGGCTTGCGATAGGCATCGCTGGCGGCGACCTTCATCTCCAGGCTGTCGAGCTTGACCTTGGACCGGTCTGACGTCCTGAGACCGACTTCGGCAAAGGCCGGAGCGGCCTCCCAGTCCATGCCTTCATAGACATTGCCGGTGGCGATCTGGCCGGTGCCGTTCCAGCTGTCATTGTACTGATCGGACTGCGGATAAATGGCGATGTCTTCGTCACGAACCAGATGCTGGTACTGCATGTCGGACTGCTGGGTCATGCGCTGGTCGACCGCGACGCCGATCTCGACCTTGTCGGCGTCGCCACCGCCGGTCTGCGCCTTGAGGAGCCCGCCGACCCTAGCATCGGCCAGCACATCGGGGCGCGAGCCGCCGACCTCCCTGCCCATTGCCCATTGCGATGTGTAGACAGTGCCGCCGGCTAGCCGCGTGCGGCCCTTGCCATTCTTCAACCCGTCGACAAATGAGCCGGCAAAAATCTCCCCGGTCCTTGACAGCAGCCGCCCCTCGCCGTTCGGCACGCCGGCGACGAACTGCCCCTCATAGCGGTTGCCGTCGGCATCGACATGGATGCCTTTCCCGTTGAGTTCGCCGGCGAGCCAATGCCCGTCGAAAACCTCGCCTGAGCGCAGCTCGAGCCGGCCTTGCCCATCGGGCCGGCCATTCCTGATGTCGCCGAAATAGCTGGAATAGATGGTTTTGGGATCATAGCTCGCCGAACCGCGCACCCGCCACACCAGCCTGCCCTTGCCGTTGATGGTGCCGTCTTCGGCAATCGTCCGGTCAGGCGACTGGCCGGCAGCTGCCTCCCAGACGAAGTCGAGATTCTTCTCCGGGTGGAAGTCCCATACCCGGACCGTCCTGCGCAGCACCGAGCGCGTGTCTACCTGATAGAGGATCTGCACCCGTTCCGCCCAGGCGCCGCTGGCAGGGACGGCGGCCGGATCCCCGACGGCCGGCGATACCATCAATGCGACCAGCATCGATGCGGCCGCGATCCCGAACATTGCCCCTGCCCGCGCCATCCCAAAACCCCTTTGGATGCCCAACCCCTTGGCCGTTCAAGCGTAGTCGGCGAACCGGCGAGGCGCAAGAGAACTGCAACGGAAGTGCCCGCCAAGAAAAAGGCGGCGGAGTGCTCCGCCGCCCTTGTCTCCACTGCGAATACGCAGCGGTTACTTGTACAGGCTGTTGATCCACTGGACGTTGGCAGCGTTCAGGCGCACAGCGGTGTTCGCGTCGGAGCTTTCCGCCACGTTGATACCGGTGATGATGCGCTGCTTGGCCTTGTTGTCGTAGGCATAGACCGAGCTGCCACTCGACCCCGGGAACGTATCGCAGTCATACTGGAAATATTCCGGGGCGATGTTTTCGGCGTGCACTTCGCAGTTCGCCTTCCACATCGTGCCCATCGGCTTGTCGCCGGGATAGCCGACAAGGTTAGCGGTGAAGTCGCCAAGATCGTCATAATTGGCATAGCCCAGCCAGCCGAGGTTGGTGCCGACATCCTGCTTCAGCGTGACGATGCCGAGATCCCACAGCAGGACCGAACCATAATAACCCTGGTAGTTGTCGATGAAGCCTTGCAGCACATAGGCGCTTTCGAAGGTGAAGGCGCCGAACGGTGCGTCGTCGGCCGTGCTGCCGTTGAGGCCCGGCACGAACAGATACTCTGAGAGCCAGTCCTTGTCCTCATGGCTGTAGAGACAGTGCGCGGCGGTGAGCACCGTGCGGGGGCCGATCAGCGTTGCCGAACAACTGCCGAAGCTGCCTGTCTTCGGCGACTTGGCTTCGAGATAGCCGATCGCCGAGAACGGATAGGTCTTGGTGTTCTTGACCTGCTCGCGATCGTCGGTGCCGAAAACCTGACGCCCGGCTTCGCCTTCGCCAAGATCCGGATCCTCGGTCTTGCGCTCAGCTCCATCCTTTCCAGTGGCCGGAGCATTCAGTTCCTTGATGATAAGGTCCCGCAGCGCCTCGCTCGGCTCGATCTTGATCTCCTTGCCATCGGCGGACCGTCCGACGATGCCGTAGGATTTGACAGCCGTTGCCTCGTCGGCAAGCGGCGCGGCGCGACTGTCTTCGTCAGTCAGCTTCGGCGGCGCGATTGGCTTTGCCCGCCCGGGCTTGTAGTCGCCTGAAGTCACGTCCCGCATGCTTTCGCCATTGCCGGCACTGGCGGAGCCAGGATCGGCAGCGAAAACCGGAACCGCCCACATCGCGGTGGAAAGCAATGCGGACGCAATGAGTGCGTTTGTCAGTTTTGTCATGGTGAGACTCTCCCAAAAGTCAGCAAGGACTGGATCAAAATACAGAAATATTGTCGAGATCGTGGTGGAGCCAAAAAATGAGTTTGGTTACCGGCGCCTGAACCTGATCATTACCCCATGCGGTCTGTCGAAGGCCCCCGCCAAAGACATCCGCGCGGATATATTGCCTAAATTAATACAACATTGGAATGACAAATCGCTTTCACGTAGCCCGTGGGGGGCTATAGGGTTTTGAGTGGGTTCCGCACGGGAACGCAGTCCGCGAAGCAACGCCTGCTTGCCGGCGATTGTTTCGTTGATCATGCGCCGGGGCTGGCTCGTTCGGGAACGTGTCTCAGGAGGATTTCAGGTGCATATCATCCATCGGTTCAGGCCGATCGCCGCCGCGTCGCTGCTCGGCATCGCTGTGGCCCTCGCGGCCGCCCACACTACCCAGGCGGACGAAGGCGCCGCCCGACCGGAGGCAGCGGTCCCGCCAATGAAGCGCGTGACCGAAGCCAGGGCGAAGGCCGCGGCGGAGAACCCCGACGGCGCCGACCGTGTCTATGGCGGTAACCAGGCCGAAAAAGGTGCCTATCCGTTCCAGGTGGCGCTGCTCACCACTGACAGGCTGGACGAGAACCCGGCTTCGCAGGCCAATGCCCAATTCTGCGGCGGCAGCCTGATCGCCCCGCAATGGGTGCTGACGGCAGCACACTGCCTCAACGACGATGGCCAGCCGATTTCGCCGGAGAGCGTCACCGTGTTGACCGGCGCCACCGAGCTTAGCGAGGGCAGGCGCCACAAGGTGGTGGAGGTCATCGTCAACGAAGGCTACAGCGAGCAGACGCTCGACAATGATCTCGGCCTGCTCCGGCTTGCCGAACCGGCCGATGCGCCGACCATCAAGGTCACCCATGACGCAACGCCCGAGACCGGCAAGACGACGGTCACCGGCTGGGGCAAGATGCAGGACGGCACTTTTCCGACCACGCTGATGGTTGCCGACCTCGATCTGCAGCCGAACCAGGCCTGCAACAGCGGTATCAAGGCCATCTATGCGCATGATCTCAAGGCCGCACTTGGCGATCTGTCCCGCCGCATGCGCTATTCGGAAAAGGGCATCGACGCGGCCGCCAGTGCGATCGCCGCCGACATGACCGACCCGCTGACCGGCAACATGATCTGCGCCGGCACCACCAGCGGCGTGCGCGATGCCTGCAACGGCGACAGCGGCGGCCCATTGTTCATGACCGGCGCCGACGGGCCGGTTCAGGTCGGCGTCGTCAGCTGGGGCGAAGGCCCGGCGGACGGCAGTGCGGCCTGCGGCCACAAGGACGCCTACGGCATCTACACGCGGCTGGCCAACTACACCGACTGGATGGAGGCGAAGATGAAAACCTCTGCTCCGGCGCCTGCCAAACCCAAGCCGGGACTGGGCACCGCGCAGAAGCCGAAGACGCCCTGAACCACGGCCATTTCGCCTTCACATGAAAAACGGCGGGAGTGCCCGCCGTTTTTGTTTTGCCGGCTTATCGAGTGGGCTTTATTTCCGCGGCGGGCCTTTGCGCTCGGCCGAAGCCGCCCACAGATTGATGTCGGACTCGCGCGCGTAAGTGTCGATCTCGGCGAGTTCGGCATCGCTGAAGTCGAGCACCTTGAGCGCGCCAACGCAGTCCTCGACTTGCTCCGGTCGGCTGGCGCCGATCAGTGCCGAGGTTACCCTGCCCTTGCGCAGCACCCAGGCCAGCGCCATCTGCGCCAGCGTCTGCCCGCGCTTGCCGGCGATGGCGTTGAGCGCCTGGATGTTTGCAATGGCCTTGTCGTTGATGAAGGCCGGTCGCAGCGACTTGCCCTGCGAGGCGCGGCTGCCGTCGGGAATGCCGCCGAGATACTTGTCGGTCAGCATGCCTTGCGCCAGCGGCGAAAACACGATGGAGCCGACGCCGAGCCCTTCGAGCGTGTCGAGCAGGCCGTCTTCCTCCACCCAGCGGTTCAGCATCGAATAGCTGGGTTGGTGGATGACGCAAGGCGTGCCAAGCTGCTTCAAGATATCGGCGGCCTCGCGCGTGCGCTGCGAATTATAGGACGAGATGCCGGCATAGAGCGCCTTGCCCGAGCGCACGGCATGGTCGAGCGCACCCATTGTTTCTTCCAGCGGCGTGTCGGGGTCGAAACGGTGCGAATAGAAGATGTCGACATAGTCGAGCCCCATCCGCTTGAGGCTCTGGTCGAGGCTGGCCAGCATATATTTGCGCCCGCCCCATTCGCCGTAGGGACCGGCCCACATCTCGTAGCCGGCCTTGGTCGAGATGATCAGCTCGTCGCGATAGCCGGCGAAGTCGGTGCGCAGTATCTCGCCGAAAGCGGTCTCGGCCGAGCCGGGAGGCGGACCGTAATTGTTGGCGAGGTCGAAATGGGTGATGCCGAGGTCGAAGGCCTTGCGCGCGATCGCCTGCTTGGTCTTGTGCGGCGTGTCGTTGCCGAAATTATGCCACAACCCCAGCGAGATCGCCGGCAGCTTCAGGCCGGAGCGGCCACAGCGGTTGTAGACCATTTTTTCATAACGGTTTTCGGCGGGCGTGTAGGGCATGGGAAAATCCTCAAATGGAAGCGAGCCGGGTCGGTTGCCCTCACGACAACGCAGCGAACCGGCTTTGCCCCTCACCCTTACCCTCTCGCCGCCGGAACGGGGAGAGGGCAGAGGTGTGCTGCCTACTTCTTCTTTGCCAAAAGCTCTTTGGCTTGCTTGACGCCCAAGGCGGCCGGCCGTTCGCAGGTCGTTTGCATGGCGACGAACTTGCCGGTTTCGCCGGAGCGCAACAGCCCGGTCATTACGTCGACGGCATGCAGGGCCAGTTCCATCGAGCAGCGATGCGGCCGGCCTTCGGCGATCGCCACCGCCATGTCGGCGAGGCCCGATGTGCGGTAGTTGGCCATCATGCCCTGCGAGTGCATTTCGTTGGGAACGCCGAACGGGTGCTTCCATTTCGGCAGCTTCTTGACCGGCTTGCTGTCTTGCGTGAAGCGCACGTCGCCGCCGAAGAAATTCGGATCCGGCACGAACACCGTGCCCGTCTCGCCATAAAGTTCCATCGGCGCGTGGCCGTGAGCCCAGACGTCCCAGCTGGTGTTGAGCGTAATTACGGCACCATTCTCGAACTCCAGCAGGCCGTGGATGGTCGTAGGCGTGTTGACCGGGATTTTTTCGCCTGCACGCGGTTTTGAACTGATCGTGCGCTCCTTGGCCGGGGTCGTCGCAAAAGCCGCCACCTGCTTCACCGGCCCGATCAGCTGGATCAGATTGGTGATGTAATACGGCCCGATGTCGAGCACCGGTCCCGCGCCTGGCTGGAAGAAGAAATCCGGATTGGGGTGCCAGTGCTCCATGCCGTGGCCCATCACGTGGCAGGTGCCGCTGGTGATCTTGCCGAGTTTTCCCTCGTCGATCAACTCACGCACCAGCTGGTGCGCTCCGCCCAGGAAGGTGTCGGGCGCAGAACCTATGCGCAGCCCCTTCTTCTCCGCTCGCGCCTTCAGGTCCTGGCCCTCCTTGACCGACAGCACGAACGGCTTTTCCGAATAGACATGCTTGCCGGCGTCGAGCACCTGCTTCGATACCTCGTAGTGCACCGCCGGGATGGTCAGGTTGACGATGATGTCGATGTCGTCGGCCTTCAGCAGCCCGTCGACGGTTTCGGCGCGCAAACTGAACTCCTTCGCCCGCGCCCTAGCCACGTCCATGTTGATGTCGGCGCAGGCACGCATCTCGATGCCGCGGAACAGCGGCGCCAGCGAAAAATACGCCTTCGAGATGTTGCCGCAGCCGATGACGCCGATCCCAAGTTTCTTTGCCATACTGATTGCTCCTAGTAGGTCTTGGCGGCTGCGATCGAGCGGCGGGCGAAGCGCTCGATATCGTTCGGGTTGTCCTGTTCCATCACGTAGTATTGGGCGGCAGTCTTGGCGCGCAGCACCTTGATCAGGCCGGCCCAGTCGATGGTGCCATGGCCGACATCCGACCAGCCATCCTCATCCAGCCCTTCACCGGGCTTGGCCATGTCCTTGACGTGGACGGCGCTGATCCGCTTGCCGTGTTTCTCGATCCATGGCAGCGGATCGTCGCCGCCGCGCATCACCCAGGCGACGTCCATCTCCCAGCTGATGTCGGGCGCGGACGACAGGATGTGGTCCTGCGGCACCGATCCGTCGGCAAGTTTCTTGAACTCGAAATCATGATTGTGCCAGGCAAAGCCGTAGCCGGCCTTCTTTGCGGCCTCGCCGACCTTGGCCAGGCGTTCGCCGAAGCCGCGCCAGCCCGCCGCGTCGGATGGCCGCTGGTCGGGCATCAGGAAAGGGCAGATGAGCAGCGTGATGCCGAGCGCATCGGCGGTTCTGCGCACGCCATCAAGGTCGTTCTCAAGCGCGTCGATCGAGAAATGCCCGGTCGGCATGGCGAGCCCGTTCTTGTCGAGCTCGGCGCGGAAGGCCTTGGGATCATCATAGACGCCGCCAAAACCTTCGACCTGTGTGTAGCCGAGCTTGCCGAGCATGGCGAGCACACCGTCCCAGGGTTGGAAATTGCGGGCGCTGTAAAGTTGGAATGACCAATTCATCGTCTCTGTCCGTTTCTTTGGGCTTGGGAGTTATATGCGGTTGCCGGTAGCTGCATCGAACAGCGACGCGCGCGCCGGATCGAAGCCGATCCGGATCGGGTCGCCGTTGTGAAGCGTCCTTTCCGCCTCGACGCGGAAGGAAAGATTGTGGCCGCCAAGTTTCGTCCACACCAGCGTGTCCGAGCCCATCGGCTCGACGATCTCGACAGCCCCGTCAGCGGCAAAGGGCATCGACCTCGCCGCTTCGCCGAAGGCAATATGTTCTGGCCGGATGCCCAGCACGCAAGCGCCGGTGGGACGGTCGGTACCGTCGAAGGCATAGCGGTCGAGCGGCACCGCAACACCATCGGTCTTGAACATCGGGCCGGCGCCAGCCTGCAACTCGCCATCGATGAAATTCATCGCCGGTGAGCCGAGGAAGCCGGCAACAAACCGGTTGACCGGACGGTTGTAGATCGTCTGCGGCGCATCGAGCTGCTGGATGACGCCGCCTTTCATCACCGCGATGCGATCGGCCAGCGTCATAGCCTCGATCTGGTCGTGGGTGACGTAGATCATGGTGTTCTGCAGATTGCGATGCAGCAGCTTGATTTCGACGCGCAGCTCGGCGCGCAGTTTGGCATCGAGGTTGGACAGCGGCTCGTCGAACAGGAAGACGTCGACATCGCGCACCAGCGCCCGTCCGATCGCCACGCGCTGGCGCTGGCCGCCGGAAAGTGCCGCCGGCTTGCGTTGCAGCAGCGGCTCGATCTGCAGGATTTCTGCCGCGCGCGCGATGCGCTTGGCGATGTCGTCCTTGGGTATGCCGGCAACGCGCAGGCCGAAGGACAGGTTCTTCTCCACCGTCATTTGCGGATAGAGCGCATAGGACTGGAATACCATGCCGATGCCACGGTCCTTGGGCTCTTCCCAGGTGACGTTCTTGCCTTTGATGAAGATGCGGCCTTCGGAGATGTCGAGCAGGCCGGCAATGCAGTTGAGCAAGGTTGACTTGCCGCAGCCGGAGGGACCGAGCAGAACGATAAACTCGCCCTCGGCCACATCGAGATTGAGGGTCTGCAGCACCGAAATCGCGCCGAAATTGAGCGACAGGTCCTGGATTGAAACACTGGTGCCGTTGGCCGCCGTCATCGCCATCACCCCTTCACCGCACCGGCGGCGATGCCGCGCACGAAAAGCTTGCCGGAAATGAAGTAGACGATGAGCGGCACGAGCCCAGTCAGGATGGTTGCGGCCATGTTGACATTGTACTCCTTCACGCCTTGCACCGAATTGACGATGTTGTTGAGCTGCACCGTCATCGGATAGGTGTCGGGGCGGGTGTAGACGACGCCGAACAGGAAGTCGTTCCAGATGCCGGTCACCTGCAGGATGATGGCGACGACGAAGATCGGCAGCGACATCGGCAGCATGATGCGCAGGAAGATACCCCAGAAGCCGGCGCCGTCGACGCGCGCCGCCCGGAACAGCTCTTCCGGCATCGAGGAGAAATAATTGCGGAACAGCAGCGTCAAGATCGGCATGCCGAAAATGGAATGGACGATCACCAGGCCGCTGAGGCTGCCATAGAGGCCGATCTCGCGCAGGATGATGACGATCGGATAGATCATCACCTGGTAGGGGATGAAGGCGCCGACGATCAGGATGATGAAAAACGTATCGGCGCCCTTGAAGCGCCAATTAGCCAACGCATAACCGTTCACCGAGGCGATGGCGATCGACAGCAGCACCGACGGCACGGTGATGCGCACCGAATTCCAGAAGCCGCGCGAAAGCCCGTCGCAATTGAGGCCGGTGCAGGCCGTTGACCACGCCTTGACCCACGGCTCGAAAGTGATTTCGAGCGGCGGCGAGAAGATGTTGCCGAGCCGTATCTCGGGCATGCCCTTGAGCGACGTGACGACCATCACGTAGAGCGGCAAGAGATAGTAGGCCGCCATGACAAACAAAGTGCCGTAGAGGAAGATGTTGCGGCGCGAAATCATGCGGCGCGGCTTCGGGCCGCAGGGGTCGATGATGTCCTGGCGCGCGCCGGCGGCAGTGCTCGTTTGAGCGGTGGTGTTTGCCATGTTCATTTGCGCCGCCCGAATTCGAGATAGGCCCAAGGAACGATGACGATCGCCACTGAAAGCAGCATCATGGTCGAGGCGGCAAAACCTTGGCCGAGGTTCTGGGCGAAGAACATATAATCGTAGACGTATTTGGCCGGCACTTCGGAAGCGATGCCAGGGCCGCCGCTGGTCTGCGCCACGACGAGGTCATAGACCTTGACGATACCGGAGGCGATGATGACGAGCGTGGTGATGAAGACCGGCCGCATCATCGGGATGACGATGAACAGATAGGTCTTCCACATCGGAATCCCATCCACCCGCGCCGCCTTCCAGATATCCTCGTCGATGCCGCGCAGGCCGGCCAGCATCAGGCACATGATCAGCCCGGTGCCCTGCCACAGCGCCGCGATCGATATGCCGTAGATGACGATGCTGGAATTGTAGAGCGGGTCGAAGCTGAAGCTCGTCCAGCCTAGGTCCCGCACCACATGCTGGATGCCGAAATCCGGATTGAGCAGCCACTGCCAGACCAGGCCGGTGACGATGAAGGAGAGCGCGAAGGGATAGAGGAAGATGGTGCGGAACGTGTCCTCGAAGCGGATCTTCTGGTCGAGCAGCGCGGCAAGAAGGAAGCCGATGACCAGTGAGAACACCAGCGAGATGGCGCCGTAGATCAACAGGTTCTCGATCGAGATCAGCCAGCGCGGTGTCGCCCACAGCCGGTAATACTGGTCGAGCCCGACGAAATTCAGCCGCGGCAAGAGCTTCGAATTGGTGAAGGAATAGAGCACCGTCCAGAGGGTGCCACCGACGAAAACCACCATCGCGGTGAGGATCATCGGGATCGAGGCGACCTTCGCATTGAGGTTGCGGAACAGCGGGTTGGGGCGTTCGCTCTTGCTCATCTCGTCAGCCGGCTGGGTAAGGGCGGTGCGGTCCCGGCCCTGCGTTCGCAAGGCCGGGAGCGAGGTGGGTTGCCTCCAACGTCAGTCAGCCGAACCGATGAGGTCGGCGAAGCGCTTCTGCGCGGCTTCGACGGTCAGTTCCGGCTTGGCGAAGAATTCGGCGAAAAGATCTTCCTTCTGCTTCTGGGTGTCCTGCGAAAGCAGCTGGTCCGTCCACGGTATGACGGCGCCCTTGGCGAGGATCGCCAAGCCCTTCTTCATGCAGTCGTTCGCGGCATTGAGATCGACGTCGCCGCGCACCGGCAGAGAACCCTTCTTTAGATTGAAAGCGACCTGCGTCTTGGGATCGAGCAGCGTCTCGGCTAGCACCTCCTGCGCCTTGCTCTTGTCGGCATCCTTGAGCACCGGGAAGTAGAAGGCGTCGCCGCCGGTGGCGATGACCTCGTTCAGCCCAAGGCCCGGAAGGCAGGTATAATCCTTGCCGGCGGTCTTGCCGGCAACCTGGAACTCGCCCTGCGCCCAGTCGCCCATGATCTGGCCGCCGGCCTTGCCGGTGATGACCAGGTTGGTCGCCTGGTTCCAGTCCTGCACATTGGTGTTCTTCGCCATCTTGCGGGCATCGTCCGCGGCCTTGAAGACCTTGGCGACTTCAGGCCCGGCGGCAAATGTCGCATCCTTGTCCTTGTAGACCTTGAGGAACGCATCCGTGCCACCGACCGCTGCCAGAAGCACGTCGAAGGCGCCGGAGGACTGCCAGGCCTGTCCGCCGACGGCGAGCGGGATGATGCCGGCCTTTTCCAGCGCGGGCGCTGCCGCAACGAATTCATTCCAGTCCTTCGGCAACGGCACGCCGGCCTTTTCGAAAGCCTCGTTGGAGAGCCACAGCCACTGCCACGAATGGATGTTGACGGGCACGCAATAGATCTTGCCGTCGATGGTGCAGCTGTCGAGCAGGCTCTTCGGCCGCACAACTTCCGTCCACTTGCCCTTGGTGGCGACGTCGGTGAGGTCGCGCATCAGGCCGGCCTGCACCAGTTCCTCCGCCTGCCGGCCGTGGTTGAACTGCGTGGCGCCCATCGGATCGCCACCGGTGATGCGGCTGATCATGATCGGCCGCGCCGTGCCGCCGGAGCCGGCAATGGCGCCGTCGACCCAATGATTGCCCGTTGCGTCGAATGCCTTGGCAAGTTCCGCAACCGCCGCAGCCTCGCCGCCCGACGTCCACCAATGGGTGACTTCAAGGTCGGTCGCGGCCGCCGGGCCGGCAAACTGCAGTGCGGCCGTTGCTGCCAGCGCAGCGGTCAAAAGTCTGTATCGCATTTCGGCTCCTCCCAGAATCTGAAACGTTACAGATTTTCGATACGGCAATTGCGTAAGCTGCGCAACCCCTCGGGCAAAGGCGGCCCGATGTTTTTTCGAGGCGCGAACAAATTCCTTGCGCGAAAGCCGGCCAGCAACGGCACGGATCTCGTTGCGGCGCCGAAAAATCATGCTGCAGCGCAAGAAATTCGCCAGGGCCGTGTTTGACCCGACCACTCTGTCGGCCTCGAAACCATTGCCAGGCCGCGGGATTAAGAGGCGTGGCGATATTGGCAATCTGTAACGTTTCAGTGTATTGAGGCTTCGCTGGGGTTGGCACGCATATCGTATTGCAGCGGCGGCGATTGCCGACCCGGCCTGAGGCTGCTATGCGCCTGACGGGCGGGACGAATGGACAGACAGCGTACGGACAAGAACGAGGAGACGGCGGCGCAGGGGCGGCCGACGTTGAAGACGCTTGCCTTCATGACCGGGCTCGGCGTCACCACTGTGTCACGCGCCTTGAAGGACGCCCCGGAAATCGGTGCCGAAACCAGGCGCCGCGTCCAGCTCGTCGCCAAGCAGATCGGCTACCGGCCCAACCGCGCCGGCGTACGCCTGCGCACCGGCAGGACCAATGTCATCAGCCTCGTGCTCAACACCGATCGCGAGATCATGAGCTTCGTCTCGGACATCATCTACGGCGTTTCGGAAGTTCTCGCCGAAACGCCCTATCACCTGATCGTCACGCCCTATTCCCGCTCCCAGGATCCGATGGAGCCGATCCGCTATCTCGTCGAGACCGGCTCGGCCGATGGCGTCATCATCTCGCGCACCCAACCGAACGATCCGCGTGCCCGCTACATGCTGGAGCACGGCATGCCCTTTGCCACGCATGGCCGCACCGATATGGGCCTTGTCCACCCCTATCATGACTTCGACAACCATGTTTTCGCAATGGAAGCCGTGCGCCGCCTGGCGAGCATGGGCAGACGCAAGCTGGCGCTTTTGTCGCCGCCGCCCGGGCTGACCTATTATGGCCACACGCTGAACGGCTTTGCCGATGCGCTGAGCGAGGTTGGCGCCAGCGAAATCCCGTTCAACGCTGTTTCGATCGACCATTCGATCGAGCAGATCAGGAGCCGGACCGCGCAGGTGATGCGCCGCGAAAACAGGCCGGACGGCTTCGTCAGCAGCGCCGCCGCCGCGACACTGGCCATCGTCGCCGGCATCGAGGATGCCGGCCTCAAGCTCGGCCGTGACGTCGATGTCGTGTCCAAGCAGTCGTCGGACCTCTTGCATCTGTTCCGCAGGGAATTGCTTGTCGTCAACGAGAACTTCCGCCTGGCCGGCTCCGATCTTGCCCGCTCGGTACTCGGCTGGATCGGCGGCGCCGCACCCGGATCGTTGCAGCGTCTGGTAGCCGCCAGCGACGTTCAGGCGTTCAGCCAGCCTGTACTCGTTTAGAACATGCTCCCAAGGCAGCCTTGTCTAGCCAGCGGCACCACTGCCCCACGGCCCGTGGAACGCGCCTTTGTCGTCGATACGCTCGAAACCGTGCGCGCCGAAGAAGTCACGCTGCGCCTGGATCAAGTTCGAGGTGCCGCGGCCCTGGCGGTAGCTGTCGAAATAGGCAAGTGCGGAAGACAGCGCCGGAACCGGCGAGCCGGCCTCCGATGCCCTTGCCACGATGCGCCGCAGCGACGGATGCGCTTCCTGCATCAGCGAGATGAAGGCCGGCGCCATCAGCAGGTTGGTCGAGGCGCCGCCCGTGCTGAAGGCTTCCGCCATCGTGTCGAGCATCTGCGAGCGGATGATGCAGCCGGCGCGCCATATCCTGGCGATGGTCGGCATCGGCAGGTTCCAGTTGAACTCCTTCGAGGCGCCGCTCATCACCGCGAAACCTTGCGCATAGGCTGATATCTTACCGGCGAACAGCGCCAGCTCGAGATCATGCAGCAACGCGTCCTTGTCGCCTGAAATCCTGGTCACACCGATGTTGCCATAGGCTTTTTCCGCCGCCAGCCGCTCGTCCTTGATCGACGACAGCACGCGCGCCGCCACCGCTGCCTCGATCGCCGTTGCCGGAATTCCGAGCTGCTGCGCCTCGATGACAGACCATTTGCCGGTGCCCTTCTGGCCGGCACGGTCGAGGATGATGTCGACCACCGGCTTGCCGGTCTTCGGATCGTCCGCGGCCAGCACCTTGGCGGTGATCTCGATCAGGTAGGAATTGAGCCGGCCTTTGTTCCAGTTGGAAAACACCGTGCCGATCTCCTTCGGCCCCATGCCCAGCCCGTCGCGCAGGATGCCGTAGATCTCGGCGATCATCTGCATGTCGGCATATTCGATACCGTTGTGGATGGTCTTGACGAAATGCCCGGCCCCGTCGGTACCGAGCCATGCCGCACAGGGTTCGTCCTTGAACTTGGCCGAGATCGCGGTCAGCACCTTCTCGACACGCTTCCAACTGTCCTCCGTGCCGCCAACCATGATCGACGGACCGTGCCGCGCGCCCTCCTCGCCACCGGACACGCCCATGCCGATGAAGGTGAGACCCGAGCCGGAAAGCTCGGAGAAGCGCCGCATCGTGTCACGGAAATTGGCGTTGCCGGCATCGATAACGATGTCGTTGGCCGACAGCACACCACGCAGCGCCGCGATCTGTTCGTCGACGGGCTTGCCAGCCAGCACCATGATGATGATCGGGCGCGGCGGTCGGATCGCGGCGGCAAGCTCTTCCAGGCTGTAGCAAGGCACAACCATATCCCTGAGCGCTCCGGCATTCTCCACGAAAGCGTCGGTGCGCGCCTTGGTGCGGTTGAAGACGGCGATGCGATGTCCATGCTCGGCGATGTTCAGCGCCAGGTTGGAGCCCATAGTGCCAAGGCCTATCAGGCCGATTTCGGCTTTTTCCATCGTTGTTTCCTACCTTCGGGTTTTGTTGATCGCAGCCCGCAATTTTGCCGGATGATTGACGGGCCTTTCGCGCCGCGTCAACCGCCTCGCCGAATTGTGTTGCCCGGATGGCCAACCAAGCTCGTGCCAGTCCGGCTTTACGGCCTGATGTCGATGGGCGCCTCGATCTTCACCATCTCGAAGTCCGAGACCAGTATGTCGATACGCACCGTCCACCGGCCGGGCACCGGGATGACGAGATTGTCGACACGCCAGCTGCCGTCGCCGGGCTTGGTCGCCCCACGCTTCAGCGGCTCGATCCCGGAATCCGGTTTTGACAGCACCAGCGTCACCTGCTTGGCGTCGAGCGGGCCGAAATCGCCGCTCATGATGACCATCGAGGCAACGACCGGCCCGGCATGGCCAGGCGTGATGCTGAGATCGGCCATCGCTTGCAGCGCGTGGATATGGACCGAGACCGGTTGCGCCGCCGCGATCGCCAGAGCCCGTGGCGGCGGTGTGAAGCGCCAGCCAGAGGCAACGCCGAAGATGGCCAGCACGATCAACATCTCGACGCCGATCGAACGGGAGAGCCTACGCTGCACCTCCGTCGATCCTGCCTCGGCCGATGCGGTGAGTTTCCAGCGGTTGACGGCGGCGAGCGTGAACAGAAAGACCAGCAGCCCCAGCTTGATCAACAGCAGCCTTCCATAGGCGGTGTTGACCAGCGCGAGGGGCGTTTGCACCTGGATGACGGCGAGAACGATGCCGGCAGCGACAAGCACGGCCGCCACCGGCAGGATCAGGCGTGAGAACTGCCGCAACAATGGCGCGGCTTCCGCCGATTGCCTCTTCAGCGCCAGCCCGAGCGGCACCAGCGCACCGACCCAGAAGGCAATACCCACGCCGTGCAGGAACACCATTGGCCGCGTCAGCCATTGCGGTTCGGCCGCACTGGCATGGCCGCTGGCGGCAAGCGCGACACCCACCCCGACCAGGCTGGCCAGCGCCAATGGTTTGGCGATGACGCCAGGGCCGGCAAGCGACAGCAGGCCGAGTCCCAGCGCGATGAGGGCGACCAGCACCGTCCAGCCAAAACTGGTGCCGAGCCCGGTCCGCCAGATGACCGGCTGCACCAGATGCGAGAGCGGCGCGCCGAGCGCATCAAGCCCCTGGAAACCGAGGGACAAGGGTGTCGCGACCAGCCCGCCAAGGATTGCAACAATGACGAAACGTCGGCCAGCCTGTCCGCCCCCGCTCAGCCAGGCAAGGGCGAAGGCACCGCCGACGCCGAGGAAAAGGCCGATGTAGAGAAGGACCTTGCCGAGCCAGATCGCCGATCGCAACGGCCAGTCGACGGCTTCGGACACGGCCGGCGGCGCACTCGGCGCGCCGATGGAAAACAGCAGGGACCCGCCGACCGGATGACCGTCGGCGGAAATGACGCGCCAGCTCAGCACATGCGTGCCCGACTTGAGCGGCTGCGGATTGTCGATCTCGACCGTCTGGTCGCTGAGACGGAAGGCGGTCAACGGAACCGGCGTGCCGTCGGGCCGCTCCAGGGTCAGCACCAGCGGCGAGACCGGTTCGCTGAAAGTCAGCGAGAACTGTGTCGGCCCCTGTTCCAGCACCGCGCCGTCGGCCGGGTCGGTCTTGATCAACGCCGCATGGGCAAAGGCCTGATTGGGCAAGGCAAGGCTGGCAAGAAACACGATCACGGCCAACAGGCCGACGACAAGCCGCCCGGCGCGTTGGCCGGCCATGGAAGCCGTTTGCAGGTAGGAAATCGTGCTCATGTCACCGCCACGAAGGACAGCGGCGCGCTCAGAAGAGCGCGCCGCCCGAGAGATCATTTCTTCGGCAGCAACTTGATGCCGGGAGCCGGGTTTTCCAGCGCGTCTTCATCCTGTCCCGCCGCTGGGATCTCGATCCAGCGATCGGCCGCACCGTCGCATTCCTGCACCACCGGGAAGTAGAGTTTTTGGCCGACCGGGAGATCCGCCGTCAACGTCGCGCGAAAGACGAACTCGTCATAGAATTCATCCGGCAGGCTGCCGGCGCTCCAGTCGACTTCCTTGACCCCATCGGTCACCGCCTGACCATAGAGCTGGTATGATTTCTCGTACTTGCCCTTCTTGGTCTGCAGCGTCCAGCCCGGCTTCGGCATCGGCTTCACCGCGATCACGCCTTCCGGGATCTGCACTCGCACGGCGGTCGTCGCCTTGCCCTCGCAACCATGCGGCACGCGCAAAACGGCCTTGTAGGTCGAGCCGACGGCCGCTTCCTGCGTTTCGAACGTGACATGCGCGAAGGCGGCACTGGTTCTGAGCACGAGAAGTGCTGCGGCCGACAAAAGATACTTGTTCATGATGGTCCCTCAAATTTTCAAACTGGCCGGATCAATTGGCGTGATCGTCCATGGCGCCGCCACCCATGCCTTCGACTGCGAAATCGACGCTGACGGCGCCGGCCTTTTCGAAAGTCAGCGTGGCGGAAAACTTTTCGCCCTGCTTGGGTTGCCGCTTCAGGCCGATGAACATCAGATGATAGCCGCCAGGCGCAAGGGCGACCTTGCCGCCAGCCGGGATTTCCAGGCCGCCTGCGACCGGCCGCATGGTCATGACGCCGTCCTTGACGCCCATCTCATGCAGCTCGGCCTTTTCAGAAACATCGGACGAAATCGACACCAGCCGGTCCGGCGCACTGCCGTTGTTGGTGATGGTGAAATAGCCGCCGGCCACTTTGGCGCCGGCCGGCGTGGCGCGCGACCACGGGTGACCGATCTCAAGATCGCCAACCTTGAACTCATGCGCCAGGACGGACTGGGCGCCTGTGAACGACAGCGCAAGAGCCAGCAGGGCAATGCCGACACGCTCTTCGATGCTGCGTAGAATGCTGCCGAGCGTCGGACGCCCGGCGCCAGGGAAAAAATAGGACATGGTTGCTCCATGAAGTGATGGTCGCGCCGTTGCCGGTCGCGAGCAGTTTGATCTTTGGATGGGTACGCCCACGAAAGGTTCCGCCGGGCAAACAGGCTCAGGCCGTTAGCGGCGGCGCGCGCGGGTTCGACGGCGAGCGCTCACGCGCAAAGTCGAGATGAATGGCCACCGGGAAGACAAAGGCGACGGCTTCAAAGGACAGGCTGTGCAATGCAAGCCCGGCATCGGGCGGCGGCGCAAAGGCCGCCGAAACCATGCTGCAGCCCAGCACGCAGCATGCCGGAAGATGGGACGGTAGCTGGTTGCCGTCGGGAAGCTGGGTCGCGCCCTCATGGGTACAGATGACGTTGCCGAACGCATCGAGCTGCGATGCGTTGGGAGCGGCACCGAAGGCGAATGCGCCAAGCGTCGACTGGAGCAACAGCAGATAGGCCGCGACCAGCGCGACCGGCATGCTCCACCGTCTCCTCGATACGCTCAAAGCCTTGCCTCTTCGCAGCAACGCGACATTCCTAGCACGAGGCCGGCGGGTGGAAAATCGCCAAATCACCGCTGCGGCAACGCGGCATATCAATGGATGTCGCCCAAAAGTGTGCGGCGGTTTTGGGACAACGACATGCATGAAGCAAGACTCTGAGCCGCGGCGCGGCTCAGGATTTTTGTAGCGACCGACTTTCTGGGATCGAAGTCAGCAATGTCTGGCGCGCCGACTTCAAGTGCTTGCGGCAAGCGGCATCGACCTTGCCGAGGTCGTGCGATTTCAGCGCCTCGATATAGACCAGATGCTCGCCGATCGCGACTTCGTTGCGCTCGCGTTCCTGCGCCTTGTTCCACTGGTAGTGGTAGTGGAAGATCATGGCGATGACATCGTAGAAATCGACGATGAAGCGGTTGCGCGACGCCCGGTGGATGAGCCGGTGGAAACGCTCGTCCAGCTCAGAGAATTCGTTGAAGCGGGTGGCGATGTCGCTTGCCAGCCGGCGATGTTCGTCTTCCAGGCGGTCGAGATCGGACCACACCGCGCTGTCCTGGGGTAGAGCGGTGAAGGCGGCCGCCGAGCGCAGTTCGAACATTTCGCGGATCTCTGTCAGCTCCAGCGCGAAGGCGCGGGTAAAACCCTTCAGCACCCAATGGCTGTTGCGGCGCTTCTCGATCAGGCCGAAGCGCGAGAAGCGGATCAGGAACTCGCGCACGCTGGTGGTGCCGACGCCGATCTCGCGCGCCAGTTCGAGTTCGTTGATCTGCATGCCGGCCTCGGCGCCGCCGGCGAGCAGCCTGCGCATGAACGACCGCTCGATGATCTCGGCCAGCGTGTCGGTCTCTTCCTCAGGGAAGAAATCATCCGGACGCGGTTCGCGCAGCACGGTTTTGGCGCGCTTGTTCCAGGCGATCAGCCCGGTCTCTTCCATGCGCGAAAGAATGGTGCGGACAGTCGTACGGCTGACGCCAAGCAAGGTGCCCAGTTCCGGCTCCGAAGGCAGGCTGCGCGTTTCATCGAGCAGCCGCAGGCAGCGGTTGTAGGCATCCTTGTAGACGTTGTTACTCTTCGACATCCCTAACCCGTTGCACGCCGTCGCTTGCGGCGGCCGGTTTGAAGCGCAATATGACGTTCCCATGGCCCTGAGAAGCGAAATCGCTTCCCGAAACAACCCAGGGACATGCGGACCCCCCACGAAAAAACAATTGACGCAAAACTGTTTTTTCACGATAAAAGACATTATCTCTAAACAGACGCGTGTCAATCCGTCCGCGCAACCCAGGATCACCCAGGAAACCGCCCGTGAACGCCTCCAACTGCATTCTCCTGTCCCCCGCCGACAATGTCGCCGTCGCCAACGGCCGCATCGAGATCGGCACCGTGCTGCCGGGAGGTGCCGTCGCCAGTGCGCTGATCGAACCAGGCCACAAGGTGGCAATCAAGCCGATCGCCACCGGCGAGGCCGTGGTGAAATACGCCCAGGCGATCGGCCGCGCGACACAGGACATCGCGCCGGGCGAGCATGTGCATTCGCACAATCTGGTTTTCGAATCCGGCCGCTTGCCGGTCGTGCCGCCGAGCGAGGCCGAGCATGCAACCGAGGCCGACCGCGCCCGCACCTTCATGGGCTATCGCCGCGCTGATGGCCGCGCCGGCACACGCAACTTCATCGGCATCGTCGCCAGCGTCAATTGCTCGGCCACCGTCTGCCATTCTATCGCCGACACCGCCAACCGCACGCTTTTGCCGAAATATCCAGGCATCGACGGCTTCGTGCCGATCGTCCACGGCCAGGGCTGCGGCATGAGCGGCACCGGCGACGGCATGATGGTGTTGCACCGCACGCTCGCCGGCTACGCCCGCCATCCGAATTTCGGCGGCGTGCTGATGGTCGGGCTCGGCTGCGAGGTCAACCAGCTCACGCTCTACGGCCAGAAGGGCGTCGCTGCCGGCAAACGCCATTTCAACATCCAGGACGCGGGCGGTTCGCGCAAATCGGTCGAAAAGGCGATGGGGGTGCTGGCCGAGATCGCCGAAGAGGTCGGCAAGTTGAAGCGTGAACCGATCCCGGTCAGCGAGATCGTCGTCGGCCTGCAATGCGGTGGCTCCGACGGCATGTCGGGCATTACCGCCAACCCGGCGCTGGGCGCCGCCGTCGACATCCTGGCCGGCGTCGGCGGCATCGGCATCCTCTCCGAGACGACCGAGATCTACGGCGCCGAACATCTGCTCGCCTATCGCGCGGCAACGCCGGAGATTGCGCAGAAGCTCGACGGCTTCGTGAAATGGTGGGAGGATCACGTCGCCAAGCATGGCGCATCGATCGACAACAACCCCTCGCCCGGCAACAAGCGCGGCGGCCTCACGACCATCCTGGAGAAGTCGCTCGGCGCGGTCGCCAAGGGCGGCCAGACGCCCCTCAACGGCGTCTTCGGCTATGCCGAGAAGGTCACCGGCAGTGGATTGGTGTTCATGGACACGCCCGGCTACGACCCGGTTTCGGCGACCGGCCAGGTGGCGGGTGGCGCCAACGTCATCGTCTTCACCACCGGCCGCGGCTCCTGCTTCGGCTGCCGCCCGACGCCGTCGATCAAGGTCGCCACCAATTCGACCATGTATCACCAGATGGAAGAGGACATGGACGTCAATTGCGGCGTCATCGCCTCCGGTGAAAAAACCATCGCCGGCATGGGCCGCGAGATCTTCGAACTGATCGTTGAGACGGCTTCCGGCCGCAAGACCAAGAGCGAGGATTTCGGCTACGGCGACAACGAGTTCGTGCCCTGGCATCTTGGCGCAACGCTTTAGATTAGATTGTACCGATATCGAGTGGACTGCCGAACCGAGCAACGGCCGGCACCGGGGAGGTTTGCATGAAAAAACGCCGCATCGGTCGGACCGCTCTGGAGGTCACCGAGGTCAGCTTTGGCGGCGCGGCACTCGGCGGCCTTTACCGCGCTTGTTCGCGCGAAGCGGCGATGGAGACGCTGCAGGGCGCCTGGGAGGCCGGCTTGCGCTATTTCGACACCGCACCCTTCTACGGTTTCGGCCTGTCGGAACGCCGCTTTGGGGATTTTTTGCGCTACAAGCCGCGCGAGTCCTATGTGCTGTCCACCAAGGTCGGCCGCCTGTTGCGTCCGGTACCGGAAGACCAGGTTCCCGATCATTCCTATGTCGATCCGCTGCCCTTCGCGCTCGACTACGACTACTCCTATGACGGCATCATGCGGTCGGTCGAGTTCAGCTATGCGCGGCTTGGCCTAAACAGGATAGACATCCTGTTTGTCCACGACATCGGCGTCTACACCCATGGTGTCGAGAAGACCAAGCTGCACTTTCGCCAGCTGATGGATGGCGGCCTTAAGGCACTCGAAGAGTTGAAGCGGTCCGGTGTCATTTCCGCCTATGGGCTTGGCGTCAACGAAGTGCAGATCTGTCTCGACGTGATGCGCCGGGCGCCGCTCGACTGCATCCTGCTTGCCAGCCGCTATTCCTTGCTCGACCGCAGCGCCGAAGCGGAGTTGCTGCCGCTATGCCGGGAGCAACAGACGTCGTTGGTCATCGGCGGCGTCTTCAACTCCGGCATATTGGCGACCGGGCCGGTGCAAGGCGCGCATTTCGATTACCTGCCTGCCAGCCATGATGTGCTGGACCGTGTCGGCGCTATGGAAAGGATCGCCGCCGAGGGCGGTTATCCGCTGGCCGCCGCCGCGTTCCAATTCCCCTTGCATGAACCCGCGGTCGCCACCGTGCTGACCGGCACCGCCAAGCTCGCAAACCTGACGCGCAACCTCGAACTGCTCGACATCGACGTGCCGGAGACGGAATACGCCAGATATCGCCCCTATACGCTGGTGCAGGAGCTGGCGTGAAACTTCACATCCTTGCGACTCAATAGAAGAATGGACATTCCATATTGACGAATTAATGGAATTAATATTCCATGCACTCGAACGGAATGGAAGCGTGACGGCGCCAGGGGAGGAGCAGCGCGGTGGATGTGCCTCTGCCAGGCCTCGCAAGGACAGATCAAACACCGCTTGCATCGGCTGGGTCGATGCACTATCAAAACATGGCAACTGTTTTTTATTGATAAAGTTCTGTTTGGGCCACGCCTATCCGGACGGAGCTTCCGTAACGTTCACAGGGCGACTTAGGGAGGAACCTCATGAAATTCGTGACCAGCATTCTCAACCGCCGCGCCGTCATGGCGCTGGCAGCAGCGTCGATGCTCGCCGGCGTCATGCATTCGGCGCCGGTTTCGGCGGCGGATGTGACCATTCCGATCATCGTCAAGGACACCACGTCCTTCTACTGGCAGATCGTTCTGGCCGGCGCCCGCAAGGCAGGCAAGGACCTCGGCGTCAACGTGCCGGAACTCGGTGCCCAAGCTGAAACCGACGTCAACGGCCAGGTCTCGATCCTCGAGAACGCCGTCGCCAGCAACCCCGCAGCCATCGTCATTGCACCGACCGAGTTCAAGGCGCTTGGAAAGCCGATCGATGAAGCCGCTGGCAAGGTCAAGGTTATCGGCATCGACTCCGGCGCCGACTCCAAGGCCTTCACCTCGTTCCTGACCACCGACAACGTGCAGGGAGGCCGCGTCGCCGCCGACGGCCTCGCGGCCGCCATCGGCGCCGCCAACGGAGGCAAGATCGAGGGCGACGTCGCCCTGATCACCAACGCACCGGGCGCCGGCTCGCTCGAACAGCGCAAGCAGGGCTTCACCGAACAGCTGGCCGCCAAATATCCGGGCCTCAAGCTGGTTGCCGACAAATATGCCGACGGCCAGGCCACCACCGGCCTCAACATCGCCACCGACCTGATCACCGCCAACCCGAACCTCAAGGGCATCTTCGCCTCCAACCTGATCATGGCGCAGGGCGTCGGTCAGGCTGTCGCCGAAAACAACCTTGGCGGCAAGCTGGCGCTTGTCGGTTTCGACAGCGACGAGAACCTGATCAAGTTCCTCAACGACGGCGTTATTTCCGCACTCGTCGTCCAGGATCCTTACCGGATGGGCTATGACGGCATCAAGACCGCGCTTGCCGCCTCGAAGGGCGAGAAGGTCGAGGCCAATGTCGACACCGGCGCCAATCTGGTGACCAAGGCCAACATGAAGGACCCTAAGATCGACGCGCTGCTCAACCCGAAGCTCTAAGCATTCGCACGTGCAATCGTTTCCGGGGCCTCGCGCCCCGGAGACATCCGCTGCCGGCACAAACGGCTTGGCAATCCACAAGCTTAAGCTAGGCTGTTTTTCGAGGCGTATCCTTGCCTCGCCGCGTGCTAGTCGTGCGGCCAATCTGGGAGGATTGTCATGATTTCGACAGCGCAGGAACTGCATCCGGCACCCGTGCTGGAACCGGGTCGGACCATCCTCGAATTGCGCGGGCTGGAGAAGCGCTATCCCGGCACGCATGCACTGAAGCCGGTCAACCTTGCTTTCAAATCCGGCGAAATCCACGCCATCGTCGGTGAGAACGGCGCTGGCAAATCCACGCTCATCAAGCTTTTGACCGGCGTCATGCCGCGCACCTCCGGCGAGATCATCTGGGAAGGCCAGCCGGCTGCCCTGGCGACGCCGCATGAGGCGATGGCGCTCGGCATCAATGCCGTGCATCAGGAAGTCGTGCTGTGCCGTCACCTGACGGTCGCCGCCAACATGTTCCTCGGCGAGGAGAATTCGCGCTTCGGCATCCTGCAGCAGCGCGCAATGGTCAGGCAAGCGCAGACCATCATCGACGACCTCGGTTTCGACCTGCCGGCGCATGTCACGCTGGGCGACCTGACAATCGGCCAGCAGCAGCTGATAGCTGCCGCCCGCGCCACCGTGCGCGGCACCAAATTCCTGATCTTCGACGAGCCGACCGCCTACCTCACCCGCAAGGAGGCCGACCAGCTCTTCACCCTGATCCGCCGGCTGAAGGGCGAAGGCGTGACGATCATCTACATCAGCCACCGCATGGAGGAAGTGTTCGAGCTCGCCGACCGTGTTTCCGTGCTGCGCGACGGCACGCTGGTCGGCACCCGCAACATCGCCGAGACCAACGATGCCGAGCTGGTCAAGATGATGATCAACCGCTCGATCGAGCAGGTCTACCATAAGGAGCATTTCACCCCGGGCGCCGCGATCCTCGAGGCGAGGAGCCTGTCCGGCAAGGGCTTCGAAAATGTCTCGATGACGGTTCGCGCCGGCGAGATCGTCGGTCTCTATGGCCTGATCGGCGCCGGGCGCAGCGAGTTCGTCACCACGGTCTACGGCCGCCACCGCAAATCCGCCGGCCAGATCCTGTGGGAAGGCAAGGAGGTTCAGGTCAACTCCGAACATGACGCGATCAGGCTCGGCATGGCGCTGGCGCCGGAGAGCCGCCGCGACCAAGGCCTCTGCCTCAACCTGCCGGTCGGCTTCAACCTCAACCTGCCGATCTACAAGCGCATCTCGAACAATCTGCTGATTTCGAACACGCAGGAGAAGACCCAGGCCGATCGCCAGATCGCCGATCTGCGCATCAAGACACCTACACGCGGCGCGCTGGTGTCCAGCCTGTCGGGCGGAAACCAGCAGAAGATCGTCATCGGCAAATGGCTGGCGCACGGCGCCAAGTTGTTCATCTTCGACGAGCCGACGGTCGGCGTCGATGTCGGCACCAAGGCCGAGATCTACCGCCTGTTCGGCGCGCTGCTGTCGAAAGGCGCCGGCATCATCCTGATCTCGTCCTATCTGCCGGAAGTCTATGAACTCGCCGACACGCTGCATGTGTTCCGGCGCGGCAAACTGGTGGCGACGCATGGTTTTCACGCCGCCAGCCACGAGGATATTCTCACGCAGGCGCTCGCCGAGAAACAAGAAAAGCTGGGAGGACAGATATGAGCACCGAGGCGATTGCTGTCGAAAAACCGAAGCGCAACTATAACGTCCTGTTTGGGCTGACGCTTTTGGCGCTGCTGGTTCTGCTGTGGATCGTGCTTTCCGTGGCAACGCCAAGCTTCGCTTCGGGCAACAACATCGCCAATCTTTTGCGCCAGGGTTCGATGATCGCCATCATGGCGGTCGGCCAGACCTTCGTCATCATCACAGGCGGCATTGACCTGTCGGTCGGCGCCGTGGTCGGTTTTGCCACCGTCGTCGTCGCCATGATGATCAATGCCGGCTTCCCCATCTGGCTCGCCATCCTGGCGACGCTGCTGGTCGGTGTTGCCATCGGCATGTTCCACGGCTTCGGCATCGTCAAGATGGGCTTGCCGCCATTCATCATCACGCTGGCAACGCTGACTTCGCTGCGCGGCATTGGCCTTTTGATGACCAACGGCAATTCGATCAACATCAAAAGCGATACCTTCACCGCGTTCTCGCGCAGTTCCTTCGTCGGCATTCCCAATCTGTTCTGGATGGTCATCCTGGTCGGCGTTCCGGCCTATATCTTCCTCCATCACAGCCGCTGGGGCCGGTATCTGTTCTCGGTCGGCTCCAACGCCGAGGCCTCGCGTCTGTCCGGCGTCAATGTCCAGCGCACCATCTACATGGCCTACACGCTGTCCGGTCTGTGCGCGGCCTTCGTCGGCGTGCTGCTGGCCGCCCGCATCGGCATTGGCAACCCCACCCAGGCCGAGGGCTGGGAGTTACAGGCGATCGCTTCGTCGGTGATCGGCGGCACCTCGCTGTTCGGCGCCGTCGGCTCGGTGCATGGGCCGCTGCTTGGCGCCTTCATCCTGGCTACGATCAACAACGGCGCCAACCTGCTTAACGTCAACTCGTTCTGGCAGCGCATCATCACCGGCGCGCTGATCATCATCATCGTCTACTTCGACGGCCTGCGCCGCCGCGGCAAGTAGCGACCCGCAATCAACCGCCGGTCCGCCACACCAACGGACCGGCGATTTCACGACTGGATTAGCGCATGAAAGCCGTCGTCTGCCGTTCGCCCGGCGATCTTGTCCTGGAAGACCGCACCGCACCGGGTGCACCGCCGCCCGGCTGGGCGCTGGTGGCGGTCAGTCATGTCGGCATCTGCGGCACCGACTACCATATCTTCGAGGGCAAGCACCCGTTCCTCGCCTATCCCCGCATCATGGGCCATGAAGTGTCGGGTACCGTAATCGAGACCGGCGAAGGCGTGGAGCTTGCCGTTGGCGAGCCGGTCGTCATCAACCCCTATCTTTCCTGCGGCAAGTGCGTTGCCTGCCGGCACGGCAAGCCGAATTGCTGCGTCAGGATCGAGGTGCTCGGCGTGCATCGCGACGGCGCCATGTGCGAACGTATCCTGGTGCCGGTGCAAAATCTTTACCCGGCAAACGGCCTGCCGCTGGCGGATGCCGCCGCCGTCGAGTTCCTGGCCATCGGCGCGCATGCCGTGCGGCGCGCCCGAGCCGATCCCGGCGCCCGTACGCTAGTCATCGGCGCCGGTCCGATCGGGCTCGGTACCGCCATCTTCGCCCGCATCGCCGGACTTGACGTGACGCTGCTCGACATGAGCACGGAAAGACTGGACTTTGCTGCGAAAGAACTCGGCTTCGCAATCCTCGACGGCTCGCGCGGCGCGGTGCCCGGTCTGGTCAAGGAAGCGACATCAGGCGAAGGCTTCGATGTGGTCTTCGACGCCACCGGCAACACCCAGTCGGTGCAGTCAGCCTTTGCCCATGTCGCGCATGGCGGCACGTTGGTGCTGGTCAGCGTCGTCAAGGACGACATCAGCTTTTCCGATCCTGAGTTCCACAAGCGGGAGATGACGCTGATCGGCAGCCGCAACGCATTGCGCGACGACTTCGATCATGTCGCCGCCTCGATCCGCAACGGCGCCGTGCCGCTGGCGAAACTCGTCACCCATCGCACCACGCTGGCCGAGACGCCGTCCGATCTCGCTCGCTGGGCGCACGAGAAATCAGGCCTGATCAAGGCCGTGATCGAGGTGGGATCATAACATGGCAGGCGGTGAACCCGGCCCGAATTGACGACGCCCCGCGCAGGTCGAAGGCGGTCCTCAAACGCCAAGCCGTCACTCCCTACAGCGCCGACAGCCTCAGCTCCACCCGTTCGGCCGGAAACCTGGACTCGGAAAACTGGATCGGCTGGCCGTCCGGCGTGACGTTGATGGCGACCGTGACCAGCACGATCGCGCCCGGCTGCAGATCGAGGTCCGCAAGGTCCGCCGCATCGGCATGGCGCGCCGACAGCACGGTCGATTGCCTGAGATAGTCGTCGATACCGAACCGCGCCAGCGAGGCGGTGATCGAGCCGGTCTCGGCCATCGCGGCATCGATGCCGGCAAAGCGCCTGGCCTCGAACCAACCGGCAGCGCGCGACACCGGCCGTCCATCGGCTTCGCCGCGCGTTTCCAGGCGGATCACCTCGGCCCCCCTGGCAAGGCCAAGGCCCTCGGCGACGCGCTGGCTGGCCGGCTCGATCGACGAGGCGAGCAGGACGATGTGCCTTTCCGTCGTCTGCCCTTGTAGGCCCGTTGAAAAGCGTGTGCGCGCTCCAATCGGATAGGACAGCCGCTTGCGCGACAGCACGAAAGTGCCGCGTCCCTGCTCGGCCCGCAGCACGCCTTCCTGCACAAGGGCTGATATGGCGCTGCGCACGGTATGGCGGTTGACGCCATAGCGCTCGGCCAGCACGACTTCCGGCGGCAGCGCAGTATTCTCGACGAAATCGCCGATGGCGATCGCATGCAGGATCTTGTCGGCAATCTGCCGCCACAACGAAACGCCACTACGCCGCTCGATGCTGTCCGCTGCCAGCCGCCCGACCATCATTGCCCCCAGTATTCTATCGCTGTCATTCACCCGTCATGGACACGCGTTAGATAATAGGTATAATTTGTATAGTTATCTATATCAATAGACAAATTTGGCAAAGAGGAATGCTGCTGATGCGAGGACAGGAAGCCCGCGACCAGGCCGAGCGCAAGGCCGCCATGTCAACCCTGGCACAATCCAGCGGCGATGACATCGTGCGGCTCTGGAACGAGGCCGGACTGCCTTCGGACGCCGAGCTGCTGCGTGGCCCCGAAACCGGACTGGTCACCCTGCGCGGCCGCATTGGCGGCGGCGGCGCTCCTTTCAATGTCGGTGAGGCGACCGTCACCCGCGCCACGGTCCGGCTGCCGTCCGGACAGGTCGGCCATTCCTATGCGCTTGGCCGCGACAAGCAGAAGGCAATGCTGGCGGCTATCGCCGACGCACTGTGGCAGGACCCTGGCCGCCGCGCCGAGGTCGAGACCGGGCTGATAGTACCTCTGCGGTCGGCTCTGACCACGGCGCAGGAAAAACGCCGCGCCGAGACGGCGGCAACGAAGGTGGATTTCTTCACCATGGTTCGCGGAGAAGACTGATGGACATCGCAGCGCAATCGATCGAAGGCGGTTTCGTCGATCCGGTCTTCGACGCCCAGACCGTGTTTCGCACCGTTATGGACGCGATGGCGCGGCCAGGCAGTGTACAGCCGCTGCCGGCCTTCGCCCGTCCACCGGCGCCGCTCTCGGCGACCGCCGGTGCCATCGCGCTGGCACTTTGCGACAATGACACGCCGCTCTGGCTCGACCCTGCTCTGCAAGCTTCCACCGCAATCAAATCCTGGCTTGGTTTCCACACCGGCGTGCCATTGGCCAACACGCCGGCCGATGCGCATTTCGCGTTGATCGCAACCCCAGCCGAGATGATGGCGCTGGACGGTTTTTCGCAAGGCACGCAGGACTATCCCGACCGCTCGACCACGCTGATCCTGCAGGTCGGCGATCTCGTCTCCGGCTCGCCGCTATTGCTCGAAGGTCCCGGCATCGAAACCAGCGCCACGATCGCGCCGGCACAGATGCCGCGTCACTTCGTCGAACAGTGGAAGCAGAATATCAAGCGTTTTCCGCGTGGCGTCGACATCATCCTCGCCACCGCTGACGGCATTGCCTGCCTGCCGCGCACGACGCGTATCAAGACGATGGAGGCGTAAGATGTATGTCGCGGTAAAAGGTGGCGAAGCGGCCATTGCCAACGCCCACAGCCTGCTTGCCGACCGCCGGCGCGGCGACCGTTCGGTACCGGCGTTGCGCCTCGACCAGATCGTCGAGCAACTGGCGCTCGGCGTCGACCGGGTGATGAGCGAAGGCTCGCTCTACGACCGTGAACTGGCGGCACTGGCAATCGCCCAGGCACGCGGCGACCTGATCGAGGCGATCTTCCTGGTGCGCGCCTATCGCACGACGCTGCCGCGCTTCGGCTACACCAAGCCCATCGACACCGACAACATGCTGGTCGAGCGGCGCGTCTCGGCGACCTACAAGGACCTGCCCGGCGGCCAGTTGCTTGGGCCTACCTTCGACTATACCCACCGGCTGCTCGATCCCGAGCTTGCCGCCGGCGGCGATGTCGCCGAACCGCTGCAGCGCGAAACAGAAGCGCAAGCCATGCCGCGCGTCTCGGCGATCCTTGCCCGTGAAGGCCTGATCGAGCCCGATGGCGAGATGCCGCAGGACCATATCCCCGGCGACATCACCCGCGAGCCGCTGGAATTCCCGATGGCACGCGACATCCGCCTGCAGGCGCTGTCGCGCGGCGACGAGGGTTTTCTGCTCGCGCTCGGCTATTCCACGCAGCGCGGCTATGCCCGCAACCATCCCTTCGTCGGCGAGATCCGCATCGGTGAGGTCGAGCTGGAACTCGACGTGCCAGAACTGCCCTTTGCCGTTCCGCTCGGTACCGTCCGCGTCACCGAATGCCAGATGGTCAACCAGTTCAAAGGGTCAGCCAAGGCACCGCCGCAGTTCACTCGCGGCTACGGCCTCGTCTTCGGCCAGAGCGAGCGCAAGGCGATGGCGATGGCGCTCTGCGACCGCGCTCTTCGTGCAACCGAACTCGGCGAGGATGTCACCGCCGCCGCCCAGGACGAGGAGTTCGTCATCTCGCATTCCGACAATGTCCAGGCGACCGGCTTCGTCGAGCATCTGAAGTTGCCTCACTATGTCGACTTCCAGGCCGAACTCGACCTGGTGCGCCGCATGCGCGCCGAATACGACGCCCGCGAAAACCCAGTGAAGGCGGAAGAGAAGAGGGAGGCAGCGGAATGACCGCTCAACCGAAAGACATCGCCACCTACAACTTCGCCTATCTCGACGAACAGACCAAGCGGATGATCCGCCGGGCGATCCTCAAGGGCATCGCCATTCCCGGCTATCAGGTGCCGTTCGCCTCGCGCGAAATGCCGATGCCCTATGGCTGGGGCACCGGCGGCGTCCAGGTCACCGCTTCGATCATCGGCCCCGGCGACGTGCTCAAGGTCATCGACCAGGGCGCCGACGACACCACCAATGCGGTCTCGATCCGCGCCTTCTTCAAGAAGGTCGCCAACGTCGCGGTGACGACCGACACCGCCAGCGCCACCATCATCCAGACTCGCCACCGCATCCCCGAGCATCCGCTGACGGCAGGCCAGGTGCTCGTCTACCAGGTGCCGATCCCGGAACCCTTGCGCTTCCTCGAGCCACGCGAGACCGAAACGCGGAAAATGCATGCGCTGGAGGAATACGGCCTGATGCATGTGAAGCTCTACGAGGACATCGCCAAGCACGGCCGCATCGCCACCACCTATGCCTATCCGGTCAAGGTCGAGGGCCGCTATGTGATGGACCCGTCCCCGACGCCGAAATTCGACAATCCCAAGATGCATCGCTCGCCGGCCCTGCAGCTGTTCGGCGCCGGCCGCGAGAAGCGCATCTATGCGGTGCCGCCCTTCACCGAGGTGGTCAGCCTCGATTTCGAGGATCATCCGTTCGAAGTGCAGACATTCGACCAGCCCTGCGCGCTGTGCGCAGCCGAGAACGTCTATCTCGACGAGGTCATTCTCGACGACCACGGCGGCCACATGTTCGTTTGTTCCGACACCGACCACTGCGAGAAGCGGCGCAACGCCCCTACCTCCCCCTTGTGGGGAGGTCGCGCCGAAGGCGCGGGTGGGGGTCTTGACCAATCTACACCCCACTCAACCCCCACCCCGGCGCTGCGCGCCGACCCTCCCCACAAGGGGGAGGGTAAGGAGAAGCAATGACCGACGAACCGTTGCTGCGCGTCTCGGCGCTGTCCAAATTCTACGGCTCGCGTGTCGGCTGCGACAATGTCTCCTTCGACCTGTGGCCGGGCGAAGTCCTGGCCGTCGTCGGCGAATCCGGTTCCGGCAAGACGACATTGCTCAATTGCCTGTCGACGCGGTTGCTGCCTAGCTCCGGCACCGCCAGCTATCGCATGCGCGACGGCCAGTTCCGCGAGCTCTACCGCATGAGCGAGGCCGAGCGCCGCTTCCTGATGCGCACCGACTGGGGTTTTGTCCACCAGAACCCAGCCGATGGCTTGCGCATGACGGTATCGGCCGGGGCCAATGTCGGCGAGCGGCTGATGGCGGTCGGTGACCGCCACTACGGCAAGATCCGCGCCACCGCCGTCGACTGGCTGTCGCGCGTCGAGATCGACGAGGACCGCATCGACGACGAGCCCCGCGCCTTTTCCGGCGGCATGCGCCAGCGCCTGCAGATCGCCCGCAATCTCGTCACCGGCCCGCGGCTGGTGTTCATGGACGAGCCAACCGGCGGCCTCGACGTCTCGGTCCAGGCGCGCTTGCTCGACCTGCTGCGTGGCCTCGTCACCGATCTCGGTCTGGCGGCTATCGTCGTCACCCACGACCTTGCGGTGGCGCGACTCCTGTCGCAGCGCATGATGGTGATGAAGGACGGCCGCGTCGTCGAAAGCGGTCTCACCGACCGCGTGCTCGACGATCCCCGCGCGCCCTACACGCAATTGCTTGTTTCCTCGATTTTGCAGGTTTGACGATGGCGCTTGTACACCCCCCTCTGGCCTGCCGGCCATCTCCCCCTCAAGGGGGGAGATTGGCAGCTTTTATGTCCCGCCCATTCTGCAACCCAGGAGATTGGCGAAACCGAAGGCGACAGCCAATCTCCCCCCTTGAGGGGGAGATGCCTGGCAAGGCAGAGGGGGGTGCCGGCCCGCAGGCGAATGACGATTGGAGAACTTTCTGATGCCGACGCCCCTCGTTGTCTCAGACGTTGCCAAGAGCTTCACCATGCATCTGCGCGACGGCATCAAACTGCCTGTTATCTCAGGTGTCTCGTTCTCGATCAGGGCCGGCGAATGCACCGTGCTCGGCGGCCCGTCCGGCGCCGGCAAGAGCTCGATCCTGAAGATGCTCTACGGCAACTACGCCGTCGACGAAGGCCAGATCATCGTCACGCATGACGACGGGCTGATCGACCTCGCTACCGCCAGCCCGCGCACCGTGCTTGCCATACGCCGGCAAACGATCGGCTATGTCAGTCAGTTCCTGCGCACCGTGCCGCGCGTCTCGGCGCTCGATGTAGTCGCCGAACCGCTGGTCGAGCGCGGCGAGGATCGCGAGATTGCCCGCGGCAAGGCACGCGCCTTGCTGGCGCAGCTCAACCTGCCGGAGAGACTCTGGGCTTTACCGCCTGCGACCTTCTCCGGCGGCGAGCAGCAGCGCGTCAACATCGCGCGCGGCTTCATCACCGAGCACCCGATCCTGCTGCTCGACGAGCCGACCGCCTCGCTCGACGCCAGGAACCGCGACGTGGTGATCGAACTCATCGCCGCCAAGAAAGCGGCTGGCGTCGCCCTGCTCGGTATCTTCCACGACCATGACGTGCGCGAGGCGGTTGCCGACCGCATCATCGACGTCACCGCTTTCGCTCCCGGAAAAATCGCCGCGTGACCAGGAAGCTTTCGGAAACGCCGCTGATCCACCCGACGGCGGAGGTGCAGAACTCGACGCTCGGCCGCTGGACCGAGGTCGCCGACCGCAGCCGGGTGTCGGAAAGCGAGCTCGGCGACTATTCCTACATGATGCAGGATTGCGCCGTCTGGTGCGCCACGATCGGCAAATTCGCCAACATCGCCGCCGCTGTGCGGATCAACGCCACCAACCACCCGACCTGGCGGCCGACGCTGCATCACTTCACCTATCGCGCCTCGGACTACTGGGACGACGCCGAGCACGAGACAGAATTCTTCGCCCAGCGCCGCGCCAAACGCGTCACCATTGGCCACGACACCTGGCTCGGCCACGGCTCGACCATCCTGCCCGGCGTCACCGTCGGCGATGGCGCCGCGGTCGGCGCCGGCGCGGTCGTTTCGAAGGATGTCGCCCCCTACACCATCGTTGCCGGCGTACCGGCAAAGCCGATCCGCGAGCGCTTCGACCGCCGCACGGCCGAACGCTACCAGGCGCTCGCCTGGTGGGACTGGGACCATGCAAGGCTGCGGGCCTCGCTTGATGATTTTCGTTCGCTTGAGGCCGAGGCTTTTCTGGAGAAATACGGCTGCTAGGGGTGTGAATGGTGAATAGTGAATGGCCGTAGGACAATGAGGCCTTTCTTGTTGCCATTCACCATTCACCATTCACCATTCACCATTCACCATTCACCATTCACCATTCACACCTTTGACACAGGACTCGGACAGGAAGCGGTCTCCTCCAAGGAGATCGCAATGCCTGTCAAACCATCGCTCGCCGCATTCTTTGCCGGCTCCAATCCGACCACCCCGGTTCATCTCGGCACGCGCTACGACACATCAGGCAATTTCCTGATCGAGCCCGGCAACACGGTCGTCAGCCACCTCGTCAGCGGTTCACCGTCGGAGGCTGTGGCGCTTGCGGTGCGCGACCGTTTGCTGGCGATGCCTGATGCCGACCGGCTCGCCTTCACGCCCGTCTCCAGCCTGCACATGACGCTGTTCCAGGGCATCATCGAATATCGCCGGCGACTGCCCTACTGGCCCCAGGACGTCCCGCTCGACACCGGCATCGACGCCATGACCCGCCTCTATCTGGAGCGCCTGAAGGGCTTCGAGGGCTTCGGCCCGTTCAACATCAAGGTGGTGGAAGTCCTGCCGACCGGCCTCACCGTTGCAGGTGCGACCGACGACGATTTGCGCATCATGCGCGCCTGGCGCGACGCGCTGGCTGTGCCGTTCGGCTACCGGCACCCCGATCACGATGCCTATGTCTTCCACATCACCTTCGCCTACCAGATCCAGCGTCTTGCGGATGATCGGGCTACCGCATGGCAGGACCTGTTCGATGATTGTCTGACGCTTTTCGAGCGGCAGGCGCCGGTGATCGAAATCAAGGCTCCGGCCTTCTGCAGCTTCAGGGACATGGAGCATTTCGAGGAACTGCTGGTCCTGGGCCGGCCGTAACTCCATACCTGTGGACCGTAACAAAACTGACATCACCGCGACACGGCAGGTTCATATGGCTGCGTTAGGCGAGAGCCTGACGATCAATGGTCCGGACTGGAACCTGCCCCATGCCAGCAACCTCTGCCACGCTCGAAATCCGCGGTGTCACCCGACGATTTGGCAAGAACACTGCCGTCAGCGACATCAACATTGCGATCCCGCAGGGTCAGATGGTTGGCATTATCGGCCGTTCGGGCGCCGGCAAATCGACCCTTCTGCGCATGATCAACCGTCTGATCGATCCCAGCCAGGGGTCGATCTTTTTTGACGGCGCCGAGGTCTCGCAATTGCGCGGTTCGCCGCTGCGGCGCTGGCAGCGCGACTGCGCCATGATTTTCCAGCAGTTCAACCTGGTGCCGCGCCTCGACGTGCTGACCAATGTGCTGCTCGGCAAGCTGAACCACCGTTCGACCATCACCAACCTGTTCGGCATGTTCTCCCGCGCCGAATGCGCCGAGGCCGTCGCGGCGCTTGAGCGGCTCGACATTGCCCGCACCGCGCTGCAGCCCGCAGGCACCTTGTCGGGCGGCCAGCAGCAGCGCGTCGCCATTGCCCGCGCCATGATGCAGCAGCCCAAGGTGATCCTCGCCGACGAGCCGATCGCGTCGCTCGACCCGCTCAACGCCAAGGTGGTGATGGATTCGCTGCAGGACATCAATTTGCGCGAAGGCATCACCGTCGTCACCAATCTGCACACGCTGGATACCGCACGTACCTATTGCAACCGCATCATCGGCATGGCTGCCGGCAAGGTCGTCTTCGACGGCCCGCCGGAAGAGCTCAACCGCGAGGCCGTGCGTCTCGTCTACGGCGCCGACAGCAATGGCCAGGAAATCTCCGAGGCCATCACCTCGACCAGCGTTGCCTTCAGCCGAAAGATCGCCGCATCCGCCGGACCGCTTGAGCCCGCATTTCCGGGGTACTGAGAGCGGCCTGGATCGCCAGCCCACGTCAAGGGCATCAGTCAAAATCGATAACGCTGCCGGCGCGGGCCGGAACCCACAGGAGAAATATCCAATGTTCAGGAAGATGGTTTTCAGCGCCGTTTCGGTGCTCGCCATGGCGACCAGCATGGCCCACGCCGCCGACATGAAGGAATTTCGCGTCGGCATTCTCGGCGGCGAAAACGAAACCGACCGGCTGCGCAACTACCAGTGCCTCGCCGACCATTTGAAGGCCGAATTCGGCTTCGAAAAGGTCTCGCTGTTCCCCGCCGCCGACTATGACGGCGTCATCCAGGGCCTGCTTGGCGGTACGCTCGACTTCGCCGAACTGGGCGCTTCCGGCTACGCCAGCGTCGCTCTCAAGGACCCGAAGGCGGTCACCCCGATCCTCACCACCCAGCAGACCGACGGCGCCACCGGCTACTATTCGATCGGTCTGGCGCTGAAATCCTCAGGCATCACCGACATCAAGTCGGCCAAGGGCAAGAAGCTCGGCTACGCCGATCCGGATTCAACCTCCGGCTATCTGATCCCGCTGACCCAGATCCCGAAGGACACCGGCGCTTCGAACGAAACCTTCTTCGCCTCGACCCAGTTCAACGGCGGCCACGAGAACAACGTTCTGGCCGTGCGTGACGGCAAGGTCGACGTGGCGGTGGACGATTCCTCCGGCATTGGCGATTTCAAGGACGGCTACACCTCCGGCACCTTCCACAAGGAAGTCGCCAAGGGCGCCGTCGACCCCAACGACTTCGTCGAAGTCTGGCGCTCGGGTCTGATCCCGAATGGCCCGCTGGTTGTGCGCACCGCGCTCGGCGACGAAATGACCGCCAAGCTCGCCGACTTCTTCACGCAGCTGCCCAAGAAGGACAAGGCTTGCTTCGAAGGCGTCGAAGGCGGCGATTTTACCGGCTACGTTCCGGTGAAGGCGGACTTCTACAACGTCATCGTCGAAGCCCGTAAGGCAGCCATCGGCGGCTAACGGCAAAAACCAGGAAGGGCGGCGTCCAGAAAACGCCGCCCTTCTTGCATGTCCGATCATGACCCTTTCCGTGACAGCCCCTCCCGGCGCCACTCACCAGATGGCCGACGCCTGGCGTCGCCAGACGTCCTTGCGCCGGCTCTACACTGCTATCGGTGTCGGCCTGCTCATTCTCGCGCTCGGCAGCACCATGTGGTTCGCCGACGAGGCCAATGCCGGGCATTTCTTCGACCGGCTGCCGCATTTGCTGGATTTCCTGAGCTGGCTCGTCCCCAAGGACTGGAACGATATCTGGCGGGCGATGTTCGACATCGCCTCCCCGCATGACACCGGCACCCAGGAATTCAATTTTCCGCTTGGCCGCGCCTATGTCTGGGGTAGCTTCTACATTCCCGAATATTTCGAGCTGATGCTGACCACGCTCAACGTGGCGCTGGTCTCGACCTTCATTGGCTTCGTCTTCGCTGTGCCGTTTTCTTTTATCGCGGCGCGCAACCTGACGCCGCATCCGGTGCTGCGGCTGGTGGTCAAGCGCTTCATGGAACTGCTGCGCGCTTTCCCCGAGATCGTCATCGCCGGCCTGTTTGCGGCCATCGTCTCGATCGGCCCGATTGCCGCCATCATCGCCATCGGCCTGCATTCGATCGGCGCGCTGGGCAAGCTGTTTTACGAGATCAACGAGAACATCGACATGCGCGCCGAGGAAGGCCTGAGGGCGGTCGGCGCCAACTGGTTCGAGCGGGTGCGCTTTGCCGGCCTGCCGCAGGTGCTGCCCAACTTCATGTCCTACACGCTGCTGCGCGTGGAGATAAACGTGCGCATCTCCACCATCATGGGCGCGGTCGGCGGTGGCGGCATCGGCGAGGAGCTGAAGTTGTCGATCTCGCGCGGCTTCGGCGCCAAGACCATAGCCTTGGTGCTGCTCCTGTTCACGACGATCTTCATCGTCGACCAATTCTCCGCCTGGCTGCGCCGCAAGCTGGTCGGCGAGCAAGCATTTGCGATGAGTCCGTGAAATGACGACGATGACCGCCGATCAAATCCAGTCGATCGAAGAGCGCTTCCCGCAGGTCTTCCACCGGCCGTTCCACAAGCGCTTCGGACCGCTGCTGCTGGTTGGCGGTATCTTTCTCTACCTGCTCTACGCACTGTGGTTCTTCAACCTGCCGCAGGTCATGCGGGAATCGCACTGGGAGCGCCTGCCACTGTTTCTGACCCAGTGGATCAGCTACGACGTGCAGCCGATATTCCGCCTCGATGAACCGCAGATCACCGCCAAATATCCACGCTTCTCGGTGCTCGGCCCGAATCCAAATCCGGACTGGGTCAAGACCAATGCCGATGGTTCGGTGACGATCCTGATCGACGGCACCGCCAAGTCGATCACTTTCAACAAGACGCAAGCAACGATAACTGCCAACAGTGAGACCGTTGCCGTCGGGCTAGGCACCGGCAAGCCGCTGATCTCCGGACCGGTTCCCGGCTGGATCACCGCGCATGAAGATGAGGTCGTCGCCGATATGGGCTTTGCTGGCGAGGCCCGCGTCACCGTTGACCGGGTCAGGATTCGCAAGCGTTTTCTCGGCTGGGCGAACTTCGTATTCGACACGCGCTCGCCTTTCTTCGGCAAGTCGGCAAGCGAAGTTGCCTCGCTGATCGTCTCCGGGCCTGAACTCAAACCGGGCACGTCCAATCTGGCGTTGGCCGGCGACAACATCTGGAACAACGCCCAGTGGCAGCATGGCGACGTCTGGAGCAAGTTGTTGCAGACCATCGTCATGGCTTTTCTCGGCACCATGCTGGGCGGCATCGTCGCCTTCCCGCTCGCTTTCTTCGCCGCCCGCAACATAACGCCCAGCCGACTGGTCAACCAGGTGCTGAAGCGCTTCTTCGACTTCATGCGCTCCATCGACATGCTGATCTGGGCGCTGTTCTTCACCCGCGCTTTCGGACCCGGTCCGCTGGCGGGCAGCGCCGCGATCTTCTTCACCGAGGTTGGCACGCTTGGCAAAACCTATTCCGAGGCGCTGGAGAACATCGACGACAAACCGCGCGAGGGCGTCGTCTCGACCGGCGCCAACGGCCTTCTGGTGCAGCGCTACGGCGTGCTGCCGGAAGTGGTGCCGGTGTTCATCAGCCAGACGCTCTATCAGTGGGAATCCAACACCCGCGGCGCGACCATCATCGGCGCCGTCGGCGCCGGCGGCATCGGCCTGAAACTGTGGGAGGCGATGCGCACCAACTCCAACTGGGCCAACGTCTTCTACATGGTGCTGCTGATCCTGCTCGTCGTGTTCATCTTCGACAACATTTCCAATTTCCTGCGCCGCCGGTTGAGCCAGACCATCCACGATTACAACAGGATCCAGGCCGAGCAGGGATGATCGGCCTGTCGTGCACAATTGGGGCGAAAAGTCGGCGGGACAGCACCCCCCTCTGGCCTGCCGGCCATCTCCCCCGCAAGGGGGGAGATTGACGGTTCCCGCGATGGCGCTTCCTTCCAACACTTGAGATTAGCGAAGGCCAGCGCGGCATCCGATCTCCCCCCTTGCGGGGGAGATGTCCGGCAGGACAGAGGGGGGTGTGAAGGAACGCGGCGGCAGGTGTTGGACGGCTTTGCTCCGTCCCACCATGACGAAGGCGCCTAAGCCGCCCTCTTCCACCCGTTCCTGATATGCTTATACCCCTCGCGATAAACCGCTTCCGGGCTCTCGGAAAAGTCGCGCCACACCTTGGTTGCCGCCGCCAAGTCTTTGAGCGAGCGGCCGAACGCCTCGATCGTCAGCCAGTCGTCATAGCCGCTCTTGCGGATGGCGGAAAAAGTTTCCTCCCAGGGAATGTTGCCGCGCCCCGGCACACCGCGATCGTTCTCCGAGATGTGGATGTGCACGACATTCCGACGGTGTTTTGTGTAGGCGCCGATCGGGTCGGCCTCCTCGATATTGGCATGGAAGGTATCGTACATCGCCTTGATGTGCGGCCGGTCGATGACGTCGATATGCTCCGACAGGTCAGCCATCGTGTTGAAGAGATAGCATTCGAAGCGGTTCAGTGCCTCGAGCCCGATGGTGACGCCTTTCTTGCCGGCATGGTCGCCGATGGCGCGTTGCGAGGCGACCGAGCGCTTTTTCTCGGCGGCCGTCGGCCCGGAGCCGGAAAAGGCGCCGAGCGTCGAATGCAGTGGCCCGCTCAGCGTGTTGGCGCCAAGTGCCTGCGCGCAGTCGATAGCCCATTTCATGTAGTCGACACCGGCCTTGCGCGTCGCAGCGTCGGCCGAAATCAAATTCATCGCCGGATCGCCCATCGCTGAAACGGCAGTCCGCTCCAGCCCGATGCGGTCGAGCAGCTCGCCGAGCTTTTTATAGTCGTCCGGCGTGCCGGCGAAGATCGGTATCTCGACGCCATCGAAGCCGGTCGCCTTGATATCGCGCAGCAACGGCTCGTGTTTCTTCGACACCGCCGTCGTCCACAAGAACATGCACATGCCGATTTTCATCGACGCTCCCTCCCCATTTGATGGCACGTGTTGGCTGTTCCCGCCAGCTTCGCGCAAAGTCCCCTCAACCGGCCGCTTCGCGGCCACCTTCTCCCCGAGGGGAGAAGAGACTTAGCGTCGGCGCCGGCACCTCCTCTCCCCTCGGGGAGAGGGCGGATTGCCCCGAATTGCCCTTCGCAATTCGGCTGGCAATCCGGGTGAGGGGGCCTTCGTTACCCGCCGCGCGACTAGAGCTTCGTCCACGCCCCATTCTTCTTCGACGATTTCACGCAAGCCTCGATGAAGGCCATGCCTTCGACGCCGTCTTGAATGGTCGGGAAGACGACGTCCTTGGCCGGCTTGCCGCCCTTGCGGCGCGCAGCGCGGATGGCGCGCGCGGCCTCCTGGTAGATGTTGGCGAAACCTTCGAGATAGCCCTCGGGATGGCCTGACGGCACGCGGCTGACACGCCCTGCCACCGGCAGCGCGCCGGCGCCATTGCGGGTGATCAACTGCTTCGGCTGGCCGAACGGCGTGTACCAGAGATAGTTCGGGTCGGCCTGCACCCATTCCAGCCCGCCCTTCGAGCCATAGATGCGCAGCTTCAGCCCGTTCTCGTGGCCCGGCGCCACCTGGCTTGCCCAGATCATGCCCTTGGCCGGATGCGTCTTGCTGGCAGGCTTGAAGCGCAGCATGACGTTGACATTGTCATCGAGAAGCCGTCCCGGCACGAAGGCGTCGAGATCGGCCGACAGGGAATCGAGCTCCAGCCCGGAGACGAAGCGGGCGAGGTTGTAGGCATGCGTGCCGATATCGCCCAGCGCACCGCCGGCGCCTGCCTGCTTGGGGTCAGAGCGCCACGCAGCTTGCTTCTGGCCGGTGGCGGCTAGATCCTCGGTCAGCCAGTCCTGCGGATATTCGGACTGCACGATGCGGATGTCGCCGAGCACGCCCTTGGCCACCATCTCGCGCGCCTGCCGCACCATCGGATAGGCAGTGTAGTTGTGCGTCAGCACGAACACCTTGCCGGTCTTCTCGACCACGGCGGCCAGCTTTTTTGCTTCGGCGAGTGTCGTCGCCAGCGGCTTGTCGCAGATGACGTGGATGCCGGCCTCGAGGAAAGCCTTCGCCGCCGGCACATGCACATTGTTGGGCGTGACGATGGCCACCGCCTCGATGCCATCGGCCCGCTTGGCTTCGGCCTTGGCCATCTCGGCATAGGAAGCATAGCTGCGATCCGGGTCGAGCCCGAGCTCGGCGGCCGAGGCCTTTGCACGGGCCGGGTCGGATGACAAAGCGCCGGCGACCAGCACGAAATCATTGTCCAGGCGCGCCGCGATCCGGTGCACCGCGCCGATGAAGGCGCCTTGCCCGCCACCGACCATGCCGTAGCGGATCGGGCCGCCTCCCGTTTCCGACTTCGATGCGCCGACCATGTTTTTCTCCCTCGTGTCTGAGATACCCCTCCCTCTCGAGGGGAGGGTGGCCCGAAGGGCCGGGTGGGGTCGGTTCATGCCGAGCTCTACGCCCGGCGAC